>NZ_CP010054.1:1291548-2583097 GCF_000801315.1 Hymenobacter sp. DG25B
TCTGGTATTGGGGGGTTGAAAACCTTCCAGGATGAGTGCTTCAACTTCGCCAAGGGCGACGGTACGCCGCGCTACAACCCGTTCTTCATTCCGAAGATGATTGCCGACTCTTCGTCGGGCAACATCTCCATTAAGAATGGTTTCCGGGGGCCGAACTTCGTGACCACCTCCGCCTGCGCTTCCTCTTCCGATGCCATTGTGGCCGCCTACAACTACATCCGTTTGGGTATGGCTGATGTGGTGGTGACCGGTGGTTCGGAAGCCGCCATTACCGAAGCGGGTGTAGGGGGCTTCAATGCCCTCAAAGCCATGAGCGAGCGGAACGACGACCCGCAAACCGGTTCCCGTCCTTACGATAAGGACCGGGACGGATTTGTGCTGGGCGAAGGTGCCGGCGCGCTGATTCTGGAGGATTACGAACACGCCAAAGCCCGCGGCGCCAAGATCTACGCCGAAGTTATCGGGGGTGGTCTGTCGTCGGATGCCTATCACATTACTGCTCCCGACCCCACCGGCGAAGGCGTGGTAATCGTGATGCAAAACGCCCTGCGCGATGCCGGCATCAAGCCCGAGGATGTGGATTACATCAACACCCACGGCACCAGTACCCCGCTGGGCGACGGTGCCGAGGTGACGGCCATTCAGAAAGTATTCGGCGAGGCCGCTTATAATCTGAACATCAGCTCTACCAAGAGCATGACCGGCCACCTGCTGGGTGGAGCTGGCGGTATTGAGGCCGTGGCCTGTATTATGGCCATGCAGCACGGCATTGTTCCGCCTACCATTAACCACGTTACCGACGACCCCGAGCTGGACTCCAAGCTGAACTTCACCTTCAACAAGGCCCAGGAGCGGGAAATCAACATTGCGGTCAGCAACACCTTCGGGTTTGGTGGTCACAATACGTCGGTGGTATTCAGCAAATTCCGCGACTAATGCCAAGGCCCGGCCAGCCACTTCCGCTATTCGGCTTTTTCCGCCGACTGGTAGGGCAGGACCGGGCCTTCCGGCAAGCCATTGCCACACTCACGGGCCGCACGCCCGATAATATCCGCCTGTACCAGCTGGCCTTCACGCATGCTTCCGTAGTGCGGCAGCAGGGCGATACTGCCCGGCACCAAAGCAACGAGCGGCTGGAATTCCTCGGCGACGCCGTACTGGGCGCCGTGGTAGCCGAATACCTGTTCCGCAAGTTTCCCTACGAGCAGGAAGGCTTCCTCACGGAGATGCGCAGCCGCATTGTAAACCGCGAAAGCCTGAACGCACTGGCCCTGAAAATCGGGCTGGATAAGCTGGTGCAGCTGGACGTGACGCAGGGCCGCTCGGCCCGCTCGCGCTCCGTAAACGGCAACGCACTGGAAGCTTTGGTAGGGGCCGTTTACCTTGATCAAGGCTATAAAGCCGCCCGTAAATTCGTGCTCAGTCGGTTAGTGAAGCCCTTCGTGGACGTAAAATCCCTCACGGAAACCACCACCAACTTCAAGAGCAAGCTGATTGAGTGGGCGCAGCGACACGGCAAAAACCTGCGCTACGATATGCAAAGCGAAGCCCGCCCGGGCGGCGTGATGGAGTTTTCGGCCACGGTGATGCTGGATGATGAGGAAGTTGCTACCGGTATGGGCCTCTCGAAAAAGCAGGCGGAACAACTGGCCGCCGAGCGGGCGTTGACCACGCTGGGCGTGTAGCTTTTTGTGTCATGGCGAGCAGAGCGAAGCCATCCGTCATCTAAGTACCAGACACTCCCTTTTACCAGAAAGCCCTTTCCGTCAGCAACGGAAACGGGCTTTTTACATTTTAGAGCTTTCTGCCTTTCAGCGGACGGATGGCTTCGCTCTGCTCGCCATGACACGGACTTCCGTAACCCAATCCGCGGAATTGGAGTTGTTTTGCAGAAGCAACCTTACCCACTTCTCCCATGCGAATAGCCGGCGCCGCCCTCAACCAGATTCCTTTCGATTGGCAACACAACCTGTGCACCATCCGCGAGGCCATTGAGCAGGCCAAAGCCGCCGGGGTGCAGCTACTCTGTTTGCCGGAATTGTGCCTGACGGGCTATGGCTGCGAAGATTTGTTTTTGAGCGACTGGCTGCCTCAATCAGCCCTGGAGCATTTGCAGCTGATCCGGCCGTGGACGGAAGGTATTTGCGTGGTAGTGGGCCTGCCGGTGCGCCTCAACCACCGCACCTACAACACGGCGGCCGTGCTGCGCGATGGGCAGATTCTGGGCTTTGCCGCCAAGCAGTTCCTGGCCAATGATGGCGTGCACTACGAGCCGCGCTTCTTCTTCCCCTGGATGGCCGGCGAAACCACCACCGTGCAGCTGGCAAGGGAGGAGTGGCCTTTGGGCGACCTTATTTTTGAGCACCAAGGCGTAAAGTTTGGCTTTGAAATTTGTGAGGATGCCTGGCGGCCCGACGACGTGCGCCCCGCCTGCCGCCTGGTAGGCCGCGTGGATCTGATTGTAAATCCCTCGGCCAGCCACTTTGCCATGAGCAAGACGGATGTGCGCTATAATCTGGTGCTGAACGCCTCGCGCAACTTCCGCTGCACGTATCTCTACGCCAACCTGCTGGGCAACGAGGCCGGCCGCATCACCTACGACGGCGAAATTCTGGTGGCCCGCAACGGCCATCTGCTGCTGCGCAACCAGCTTATGAGCTTCAAGGAGGTGGATATGGAGTGCGTGGATGTTGATTTTGCCTCCGAGCTGGCCCGCGCTGAAGCCATTGAGCCCTTGCCCACACCCGATGAATACCGGGAATTGAACCAGGCCCTGAGTCTGGCCTTGTTTGACTACCTGCGCAAAGCCCGTAGCCGCGGTTTTGTGCTGAGCCTGAGTGGCGGCGCCGATTCCTGCATGTGCGCCGTGGCCGTGGCCGAGATGGTGCGCCTGGGTACCGCCGAGCTGGGCACTGCCCAGTTTATGCGTCGCTCGGGCTGTTTCACGGAGGCGGAAATCCAGCAGCTGGCCGGACCAGTGGCTCCGGTGCCGGAAAAAAATGCCTCAGGCCCCAAAGACGCCTCCCATTCCACGCCCGACAATCAACAGGCTACCATCAATCAGCAGCTCACCAAACGCCTGCTGATAACCGCCTATCAGGGGACCGTTAATTCCTCCGACGATACATTTAACTCCGCCCGGGAACTGGCCGAGGCGCTGGGTGCGGTATTTTATAACTGGGACATTGATGAGGAAGTAACTGGCTACGTGGGCAAAATTGAGCACGCCCTGGGCCGCGACCTGACCTGGCAAACCGACGACCTGGCGCTGCAGAACATCCAGGCGCGGGTGCGGGCCCCGGCCATCTGGCTGTTGGCCAACGTGCAGAATTGCCTGCTCCTGACCACCTCCAACCGCTCGGAGGCCTCCGTAGGATACTGCACCATGGACGGTGACACGGCCGGCTCCATCTCGCCCATTGCCGGCGTAGACAAAGATTTTGTGAAGAAATGGCTGCGCTGGGCCGAGGCCGAGCTGGGCTACACCGCCCTGCACCGCGTGAATAACCTGCAGCCCACCGCCGAGCTGCGCCCCCTGGAAGACAAGCAGACCGACGAGCGGGACCTGATGCCCTATATCCTGCTCAACCGCATTGAGCGCCTGGCCTTCTACGACCGGCTCAGCCCCAAACAAGTGCTGTCCACTTTGGTGCAGGAAGACCCCGCGGCTGATGCGGAACAGCTCAAAACATACGTTAAGCGCTTCTACTCGCTCTGGAGCCGCAACCAGTGGAAGCGGGAGCGGTACGCCCCATCCTTCCACCTCGATGACTATAACGTGGACCCACGCTCCTGGCTGCGCTTCCCCATTCTGAGCGGCGGCTACACGGAGGAGCTGAACGCCTTGTAGCTACAGGGTAGGTATTAGTTGGCCTCAATACGCAAGGTATAGCCAGTCATTCTGAATCCATTGATATGGCTGTCAGTATATTGTGGAATAGTTAAAAGAATTAGCGCAAGTTTTTTACTCTGACTGGGCCTAAGCTTGTGTACCCCAGTACTGGCGGCCATGACCGGAGACTGACCAGGTGCCGTATCTATTCTTCAGTTCTCGCCTTACCGGTGTATACCCTTCTACTGCCTGCTGTTCCACCATCCCTGCCTCTTGCGCAGCCCACCCAGGCTTCCGCCGATGCCGAGCTGGTAGCACAACTGCAGCGGGGCAGTGAGGCGGCGTTTCGCACCTTGGTGGAACGGTACCAAAACCGTATTTACCGCACGGCACTGGCCCTGCTACGGTCACCGGAAGAGGCGGAAGATGTGGCGCAGGAAGTCTTTGTGGAAGTTCACCAAACCATTGGCCGGTTTCGGGGTGAGGCAGCGCTAAGCACTTGGCTCTACCGCTTGGCAACCTCGCGGGCCCTGAAAAACCGGCAGCGGGCCAAGGCGCAGAAGCGCTTTGCGTATTTCACCAGCTTGCTAGGGTTTGACAATCATGTACTGTACGAGCCGCCTGACAATGAACACCCGCAGGCGCAACTGGAAGGCCGGCAGCAGGTAGAGCTTTTGCTTGCACATATTGCCCGATTACCCGACCAGCAACAGGTGGCTTTTACGTTGCGCCATGAGCAGGAATTGAGCTACGAGGAAATAGCTGCCGTTCTCAATACCACCGTGCCTGCCGTAGAATCTTTGTTGTTCCGTGCCCGAAAAACGCTTCGCAACCATCTTCAACCTTCCCTCCGCCATGTCTGATTCAGCCGCTCGCCCAAATGCCGATGATGAATGGGAAAATCTGCTGCGCCAATGGCGTACCCAGCCAGCTCCCCAGCCCCGACCCTACTTTTACAGTCGGGTATGTGCGCGGCTTGTCAGCGAGGCAGATGGGGTGCGCCCAGCGGTACGGGCCTGGTTTCGCTGGCCCGCCTATGCTGCTATGCTGGGCATAGTGCTGATGCTTAGCGGAGACGATATTACCCTGCATGCAGCAGACAGTGCCAACCGGTATGAGGCCCACCTTATCGGTAAATAACACCTCATTACCGGCAAGCTACCGGCGAAGGAAAGTAGTTTGTAAAGCTGTAAGCCGATTGTCTGAGTACCTTTGAATTATTCTCATCTTCCCGTAACCATACTACCTATGCTTGCTTACATCACCTGGGATGTTTCGCCCATCATTGCCCAACTAGGGCCGCTTACCCTGCGCTGGTACGGCGTGCTGTTTGCATTGGGCTTCGTGCTGGGCTCTTTCATCCTCACGCACATCTACCGCACCGAGCGGGTTTCGGCGCAGTGGGTGGATATTATTACGCTGTACATGATTATCGGTACGGTGGTGGGTGCGCGCCTGGGCCACGTGTTTTTCTACGATTGGGCCGCGTATAAGCAGCATCCCTGGGAGATTCTGAAGATATGGCACGGCGGCCTGGCCAGCCATGGCGCCACTATCGGCATTCTGCTGGCTTTGTGGCTTTTCAGCCGCCGGCATAAGTTCGATTACCTGTGGGTGCTGGACCGCATTGTAATTGTAGTGGCCGTGGGTGGCGCCTGCATCCGCCTGGGCAACCTGATGAACTCTGAGATTGTGGGCCGCGCTACCAATGTGCCGTGGGCCTTCATTTTCCCGCGCGATGCTGAGCATACCACCGTGCCGCGCCACCCCACCCAAATTTACGAATCCCTGTTCTGTGTATTCCTGCTGGTGCTGCTGTACTGGCTCTGGAACAAATACAAGGAGCGCACCCCTCGTGGACTGCTCTTCGGCTTGTTCGTGGTGCTGCTCTTCACCTTCCGCTTCCTGGTAGAGTTCCTAAAGGAAAATCAGGTGGATTTCGAAAACAACCTGCAGTTCAATATGGGCCAGCTGCTGAGCATTCCGCTGATTCTGCTGGGCGTGTATGTGCTGCTGCGCGCCGGTAAGTGGCCCAACAACCCCTACGGCTATGCCGTGCGGGATTTAAGCGAGGAAGAAGCCAATAAGGCCGCCGTAAAAACCCGGTAACGATTTCTGATAGAGCATAAAACAAGAAGGCCCGCTCTCAGCTGAGAGCGGGCCTTCTTGTTTTGAAACCAACGCTGAAAACTAGTAGCGGCGGTTCACGGCGTTGAGGTCTTCAAACGCCGATTTCAGACGGGCAATGAAGCTTTCTTCGCCCTTGCGCAGCCACACGCGGGGGTCGTAGTATTTCTTGTTAGGCGAGTCCTCGCCGTTGGGGTTGCCAATCTGGCTCTGCAGGAAGCCTTCGTTTTTCTGATAGTACCCGCGGATACCGTCCCAGAACGCCCACTGCAGGTCCGTGTCAATGTTCATCTTAATAGCGCCGTAGCCGATAGCCTCACGGATTTCCTCCTGCGACGAGCCTGAGCCGCCGTGGAACACGAAGTTGATGGGGCGCTCATCGGTCAGGCTATATTTCTCCTTCACGAAATCCTGCGAGTTTTTCAGGATAACGGGCTGCAGCTTCACGTTGCCGGGCTTGTACACGCCGTGCACGTTGCCGAAAGCAGCGGCAATAGTGAAGCGGGGGCTCACCTTGCTCAGTTCTTCGTAGGCATAAGCCACTTCCGAAGGCTGGGTGTAGAGCTTGCTGGAATCCACGTCAGAGTTGTCTACGCCGTCTTCCTCGCCGCCGGTTACGCCCAGTTCAATTTCCAGCGTCATGCCAATTTTGGCCATGCGCTCCAGGTACTCTTTGCAGATTTCGATGTTCTCCTCAATAGGCTCCTCCGAGAGGTCCAGCATGTGCGAGGAGTACAGCGGCTGGCCGTACTGGGCGAAGTGCTTCTCGCCGGCTTCCAGCAAGCCATCAATCCAGGGCAGGAGCTTCTTGGCGGCGTGGTCGGTGTGCAGAATCACGGGTACGCCGTAGGCTTCCGCCAGCAGGTGTACGTGCTGGGCCCCCGAAATGCCGCCGGCAATGCTGGCCTGCTGCTTATCATTAGCGAGGCCTTTGCCGGCAAAGAACTGGGCACCACCGTTGGAAAACTGAATGATAACCGGCGAGTTCAGGTCGCGGGCCGCTTCCAGCACGGCATTTACCGTATCGGTGCCGGTTACGTTCACGGCGGGCAGAGCATAGCCATTCGCCTTGGCGTGGTCGAAGAGCTGCTGCACTTCGTCGCCGTGCAGCACGCCGGCGCGCAGGCCGGTAAGAGTGGTTTGGTCAGCCATAGAAGGGCATTGGTTGCGCAGCCGGTCACTTACCGGGCCGCACGGGTGAGGGTTTGAGCCGGTGAAGGTAGCAAAGAAACAGGGCCCATCCGAACCTAACCATCTGCAGGACTCTATGAGTTCCGGGCAGTAAGTAGTTCAAATGAGCCCTGCAGGCAGGTTGGCAGCGCTTAGGGCATTTTATACTGATAGAGGCTGCCCTGCTCAGAGCTGATCAGCAGCGTTTGATCATCGGTAAACAAAACACCTTCTGTCTGGCCGGCGCCGGGTAGCGCTATGCGGCGGGGCTTGGCCTTCAGCAGGCTGCTCAGGGAGGCACCTTTCAACACAAACATTTGCTCACTGCCCATCAGCACCAGTTGGCGGCCATTGGGGCTGATGCTGGCATCGGTTACTTCGTCGGGAATGCTAAGGCTGGCCACGCGGCGGGCGGTATAGGTGCCGGACTTATCGGGCACAGTATATACTTTGCTGATGGCCTTGCTGCCCCGGTCGCGGGTGAACAGGTAAATCTGCCCATCGTGCCATACGGAGGCTTCGCAATCGAAATTGCGCTGTTTCTTTTTGGGCGGGAATTCCTGCTGATCGGGGTAGGTGAAGTGGATTTGCCCTACCGCATCGGGCTGAGCCGGGTTTACCCGGTAAATGGTCAGGTCGCGGCGGGAGTTATTATTGTTGCCGGCATCCGCCACAAACAGGGTACCATCGGGGCTGTGCGTAATACTTTCCCAGTCCTCATTGGTGGCGCTCAGGCGTACTTCCTTCAGCAGCTTTCCATCCCCATCAACCTGATAGAGTATAGGCGGGTTGCCCTGGTCGCCCATGGTATAGTAGGTACCCGGCTGGCCCAGGGCCAGGCCGGAGCTTTCCTGCACGCCTTCCAACTGGCCCAGACGTTTCAGACCCGGCACGGCGGCTTCGGTAAAGCGGTTTTCCAGGGATTCTTTCTTGTGTTTCTTGCCGGAAGAGCCCTTGGGCTCGTGGGGCGACTTCTCACTCTGGGCTTGCGAGCAGCTGCCAAAAAGCAGCAGGGCAGCCAGTGAATAACTAAACAGAACGCGCATCAGGCAAAGTATCAGCGTGAAAAAAGCCCCTACCATTGGGTAGAGGCATAAGCAGCTATACGCAAAACGGCGCCTTTAGGGTACCGGGTCGTAGCCGTGGCCGCCCCAGGGGTGGCAGCGGCCAATGCGGCGCAGGGCCAGCCAGCCGCCCCGCCAGGGCCCGTGCTTCTGCAGGGCATGGGTAGCGTAGGCCGAGCATGTGGGCGTGTAGCGGCAGCTGGCGGGCGTGAGGGGCGAAATCAGATGGCGATACACCCAGACCAGCCCCAGAAAAAGAAATCGGAAGAGAGAATTCATGGTAGGCAACTACTCCGGCAGCCGATGGATGGAACGGCTCAACTACGCAAAAGAAAGCCTTTTATGGAAGTTTGGGTTCCCGGAAGCGGCCGCCCTGCCCGGCTTGCCTACCAAAGGCAAAGCCCGTTCTCACATCAAAATGGGCTTCTTAAAATTAAAGGCGCAACTAAACAGCTAGGCTTTGGGCACTTCCGGATACCGGGCATGCTGAACGTAGTACGATCTTAGTTTAGGCTGTCCCGTCAGACTATTGGTCAGCTTATTTACCATCTGCTGATAAACGCCGCTGGTCTCGTACGCATCGGCTTCTATTTTGCTGTTCCACATGGTACAGGAAATATGGGCATCGGTTTCCACAAGGGGTTCCAGTAGCATAATATCAAGGCAGCCCTTCTGCCCCCGCACAATGGGCACAATCTCCTCGGCATAAACTTTCTTGGCTCCCTCAATCTGGTCGGGGGTAAAACTCATGCTGGTCAGACGAACAAACATACCGTAAGCTCCCGGCTGATTCAGGGTGCGGGTTCAGGTGCAGCACCCATAATCCGGAGAGAAATATAATGTACAGTTTTTTCTATTATAAAGGCTATAAACTGCCTGTTTTTCTCTTTTCACAACCCTGATAATATAGAAACTGGACCCCTTGCTTAACCCCAGGCCATAGGCCGGATGCTAGCAGAAAATCTATTGGCATAAGGGCTCGTCGAAAATATCTAATTGCCCGCTTGTACAAGCTTAAATAGCCCTGTACCTTTCCAGTATGGGAAAACTCTACCTACTAGTAAGTTGGCTTTTTTTGATATCACAGTGTTGTTTAGCGCAGGGAAATGGTCCGGGGCTGCACGGCGCGCGGGCCGCCGGCATGGGCAATGCCGCCGTTACGCTTTCTGATGTTTGGGCTTTGGGCAACAACGTGGCCGGCCTTTCCCAGCTTACCCGCCCCGAGGTGGGCGTGTATGCCGAAAACCGGTTTCTGATCAGCTCCCTCAATACCGTGGGGCTGGCAGTAGCCTCTCCCCTGGGCCGCCTCACCGGCGAGGAGCCGCGTTACGGCGTAGCGGGTCTGGAGCTTCAGCGCTTCGGCGACAAGCTCTACAATGAGCAGCGCGTGGGCCTGGGCTATGCCTACCGCACCGGCGTGATGAGTGTGGGCGTACGCGCCGATGTATTGCAGGTGGCCATAGAAGGGCTGGGCAGCCGTCGGGCCGTAGCGGCTTCAGTGGGCGCGCAGGCCGAGCTGATTCCCCGGAAGCTGGTGTTTGGCGCTTCCCTCTATAACCTCAACCAGGCCAAGCTGGCCGAGTACGAAGACGAGCGGGTGCCTACCGTGTTGAAAGCCGGCCTCTCGTACCGCCCCACCGAAAAGGTAATGCTGAATGCCGAAGTGGAAAAAGACGTAGACCACGCCGCCGACTTCCGCGCGGGTATAGAATACCAGGCTCTGGAAGCGCTGGCGCTGCGCGTGGGCGTGCTGGGCGTATCGGAGCAGGTAACGGGCGGGGCGGGCTTCCATGCCGGTCGGTTCCGTATTGATTACGCCGGCGCGTGGCATTCGTCGCTGGGGTTGAGCCAGCATATTTCGGCCGGTTTCCGGCTGGAGGCTAAATAAGCGCGCCGAGCCATGAAACTGTTTCGACCCTTACACGGCCTGGCCGGCGTGGCCGCTCTGCTGCTGCTGATGAGCACTCGGGCGCAGGCCCAGGAATACGTGCGCCCGCCCGCCGACCTGGACCGACTGGTGCAGGAGCTTTTTGCCGAGCCTCAGAGCGACGATGTGCCCTACGAGGACCTGTATGAAACCCTGCTGCAGTACTACCAAACGCCGCTGAACCTGAATACGGCCAGCGCCGAGGAGCTCCGCTCCTTGCTGTTGCTGCGGGAGCAGCAGATAGCCTCCCTGCTGGAGCACCGCAAGCAGTATGGCTCCCTGCTCAGCATTTATGAGCTGCAAAGTATTCCGGCGTTTGACTTGCGCACCATCTACCGGGTAGCCCCTTTTGTCACGGTAGTAAATGCCAACCCCAACGCGGCGCGGGGCCCCTTGTGGCAGCGGGTGTATAAGGAAGATAATAACGCCCTGTTTCTCCGCTACGAGCGGGTGCTGCAGGACCGCAAAGGCTATTCTGAACCTACAACCAGCAGCACCGGCACTACCTCCTCGCGCTACGCGGGCTCCCCGGATAAGCTCATGATGCGCTACCGCGTCAGCCACACCCGCGACTTTAGCTTTGGCTTCACAGCCGAAAAAGATGCCGGCGAGCAGTTGGCCTGGAATCCCGGCCAGCGTCGCTACGGGCCCGATTTCCTGTCGGCGCACATGCTGCTGCAGGAGCGCGGCCGCCTGAAAACCCTGGCCCTGGGCGACTATCAGCTGCAGTTTGGGCAGGGGCTGGTGCTTTCCTCAGGCCTGCAGGTGGGCAAGGGTGCCGAAACCATTACCACCATCCGGCGCAGCAGCTTAGGCGTGCGCGCCTATTCCTCCGTGCTGGAAAGTACTTTTTACCGCGGGGCCGCCGCTACGGCTTCGCTCACCAAACAAATTCAGGCCACCGGCTTTCTGTCCCGCAAGCGGGTAGATGCCAACGTGCAGCAGGCCCAGGATTCTCTGGCTGATTTCGATGAGTTTTCGTCGGGCATTGTACTCACGGGCTTTCACCGCACGGCTTCCGAGCTGGCTAACCGTAAGGCGCTGCAGGAAACCATTGGGGGCGGCAACATCGGCTTTCAGAGCACCGATGGTAGCCTGACCGTGGGCCTGACGGCCGTGAATACGCACTACGATAAAGCCATTCAGAAGCGCGATGAGCCTTATAACGCCTATGAGTTTCAGGGGAAGGACAACCTGATAGTAGGGGCGCACTACGGCTACTCCCGCGGCAACTGGAACGTGTTTGGCGAAACGGCCCGCTCATCAGGGGGCGGCATTGGTACCGTAAACGGATTGCTGGCCAGCCTGGCTTCCAACGTAGATGCTTCCATTTTGTACCGCTACTACGCCCGCGACTTCCACACCTTCTACGGGCTGGCGCTAAGCGAGAATACCCGCAACATCAACGAAAGCGGCCTGTATCTGGGCCTGAAAGTAAGGCCTGTTGCCCGCTGGGAAGTATCGGCGTACTACGACCAGTTCAGCTTTCCCTGGCTGAAATACCGGGTGGGTGCCCCCTCACACGGCAACGACTGGCTACTGCGCCTCACCTTTCAGCCCACCAAAACCAGCACGCTCTACGCCCAGTTTCGCGCCCGCACCAAGCCCTACGACTCCGATACCGACGCCAACCGCCTCACGCCCGACCCGGAGCCGACCGTGCGCCATAGCCTGCTGGCCTACTTCAATACCGAAGTTACGCCGGCCTTCAGTCTGCGCACCCGCGTGCAAGGCACCCGCTACCGCGAAGGCACTGGCCCCACCAGCACCGGCTTTTTGCTGGCCCAGGATGCCTCCGTGGCCATTGGCCGCCCGCTCCGCCTGAGTGCCCGCTACGCCCTCTTCGATACCGATAACTTTGATACGCGCCAGTATGCCTTTGAGCAGGACGTGCTCTACGCGTTTTCCGTGCCAGGCCTGAGTGGCCGTGGCACCCGCATGTATCTGCTGGCCGAAGTGCGTATGAACCGCCACCTCACCCTCTGGATGCGCTACGCCACCACCCGCTACCGCGACGTGGAAACCGTAGGTTCCGGCCTGGAGGAAATCCAGGGAGCAGAGCGCTCTGAGGTAAAAGCCCAGCTCCGGTATCGACTTTAGGCCGCAATAGTAGCTCGTGAGCCTTACCGCAAAAAGCCCTTCCTCACACCTGAGGAAGGGCTTTTTGCGGTAAGGCAGGATGCTGTACTTTATTTTACTGGAGCCTGTTACGAGTTGATGGGTTGCAAAACACCTTTTGCTGACACTAGGCCGATGAAGGCAAGAAAATGAAATTGCTGCATGGTTAGAGCCAAGTGCTTTTGGTCGCGGGCCAAGCGGCTCCGCCAAAACTACGCTCCACCACCCGGTAAATTACTTAGCAGGACTTCGTACGATAATCGTCGTAGTTCCGCGCATAGGGGTGCCTTGGGATGTTATGCCCTCTACAACAGCTGAGAAGGTGCCCCCGGCATCGGCCGCGAAGAAGGAGAGCTGCGCCAGGCCACGGACGTCGGTGCGCACCTCCGGGGCCCAGTAGAGCGTAGAAAAGCGCGGGTCGGGGCCCTGAGCCGGAGCCGCCGCTTCGTAGCGCGGGGCATAGAACTCGCGGGCCCGGTAGTAGCCCGGCATTTGAAAGGAGATAAAGCCCCCACGGGACGCCTTGAAGGCCGCTTTGGGGTCCTTGGCGGGCTCGGACTTGCCTTGGCGGGAGTACGCGGCAATAACCCCGCCGTACGCCTGCGAGCCGAAGAGGCCGGCCGCGCTTTGGTTCATTACGTCAATAGTTTGAATCTCCCGGAGCGGGTACGACGCAAAGGCTTCACCCGAAACGATGGCGCCGTCAATCAGGAACAGCGGTTCAATCAAATTGTCGCCGCCACCTTGTTTTTGCAGGGTAGATGCCTGGCGGATGTTGACCTTGTTCCCCGTAACGGCAACGCCCGCCACGCGCCCCGCCAGGTATTGCGCCAGCGTCTTGCTCTCGTTTATTACATCGTCTTTCACTTGCAGCACCACCGCATTGGCATTAGAGTAGGGCCGCGTTACTCCATCCGGAACCACCCGGGGCCGTGTCCCGCGCACGCTTACTTCCTGGAGCATAATGCTCTTGCCCTGTGCCATATTAGCACTTCGCACCAAGGCTTGCTGTTGAGTACTGCGCCGGGCGTACTCGTCTAGGGCCGTGGAAATGCCCATAGCCGGGAGCAGGGCGTTAGGCAAGGGTTGGGCCGGAGGTGAGGCCACCAGCCGAATGCGCAGCGCTTCTTCGCCTTTCCTGGATGGGGCCCGCAGCATGACGTGCGTAGTATCCAGGCCATCAAGGCCGCGAAACAGGAACCGCCCGCTGGCATCGGTTTGCATCTGCGCTTCGCGCGACGGGTTGGTTTGCAGGTACGCTACCTGGCGGCCCCCGGCGGGCTGGCCGGCGGCTGCCAGCAACTGGCCGCTCACGCTCAGGCCCTGTTCGAGGGCAAACTCCCGGCTCGGCATTTGCCCGGCCAGCAGCTCTTTCCAGACAAAGCGCCGCCAGCCCTGGGTTAGCAGCAGGTCGTTGAGGGCGCGCCGGATTTCCGGAGTTTGGGGCTCCTTAGAATAGTAACCCGGGTCTTCGACTGGCCCGGCGAGGTCGGAGCTAAGCAAAAGGTGTGATACGATGGTGGGGCCATCGGCAAAGGCGGGAGATGGCGCCGTGACGGCCACAGAAAACGCCCCGGCTACCGGCTGGCCCGCGGCATCGGTGGCAGTTAGTTTCAGGCGCACCGCTTCACGCGCCGCGTAAGACGGTTTATCAGGTGTCAGGGTGAGGCGGATGCCCGGCGGGTTGGGTATAAACACCAGCCGCTCGCACTGGGCCGTGCCCTGCTCGTCGAACAAGGTAATGTGCGCGAGGCCGGGCACAAATTTGGCCTTCGGCAGCTTGGCCGTGATGGCCGCCGTCCCAGGCAGAGGTGCCTGGGCCACAAAGACTACCGTGCCCCGCACCTGGGCCAGTAGTAGGGCGGGGCCGGCAGGAGCGGCGCCGGCGGCTATGCGGCGGCGAAGAACCACGACAAAATCATCAGCCGTTTCGCTCACGTGCAGGGTATAGCCGGTGGGCTGGCTCGTGGGCAAAGTGTACTCTGCTTTGGCGCCACCCGGCAACACCACCACAGCCCGGTACCGTTGCCCGGGCGCCGGGGTGAGGCGGAAGGAGCCCATACCGGCATGGCGGGAGTTTACGCTGGCCACGGGCTGGCCCTGCTCATCGAGCACGGTGCCCTGCAGGGCTACGCCGTGGCCTTGTCCGTCCACAGCCTTAAAGGCCACTTCGCTTTCCAGCTCATCCACGAGGGTGCCGCCTTCAGGAAAAAACTGCAGGTCGACGGGGGCGCTGGCCGCCGGTGGGCTGGCGGGTTGGGCCGCCGTTCGGGCAATGGGTAAGGCCAGGGAGAAGAAAAAGGCCGGGCCCGCGTTGCGCATCCAGCTGGTGTAGGCGCGCAGCTGGTAGGTGCCGGTAGCCAGCGTGTCGGGCAGGGCAATGTCGCCGTGGGCCAAGCCGCCGCTCAGCCGCAGGATGCGCTGTGCCACTACACGTTGCTGAGGCGAAAGCAGGTCGACATATAATACTTTGCTGAGCGTGTCGGGGCGGTGGGAATCGGCCTCCACTAAGTAGGCTTTAAACCAAACGGTTTCGCCGCTGGCATAGAAAGGCCGGTCGAGGTGCAGATAGGCTTTTTCAGGCAGGGAAGTGCCGTAAAACGTAACCAGGCTTTTGGCGATGCGCTGTAAAATACCGTCTTCCGCAGGCAGCTGAAAAGCAGAAATGACCACTAAGAGAAGAATAGCGAAAGCCAGGCTGAGCCGGCGGTATAGATGGGCCAAAGGAGCAAGTAGAAAGGGTTATACCCAGTGGGACTAGGCCCGGGCGTTTCATAAAAACAAGTCGAGCAGCCTCTTAAAGGACTATACAAATAACGCAGAATTATTGTACTATACGGTTTGAATTTACTTCTTCCCACTAACCATATGCTCCGGTTCTCTGCTGTGTTGTTGTTGCTTCTGGCAGCGGTGTTCGGATATCTGCCGGCCAGGGCCCAAGTGAACCTGACCGGACAGGTGCTCGATGCCAGCACCCGGCAGCCGCTCGCCTTTGCCACCGTGTTTCTGGCCAACACCACGCACGGTACCGCCACCGATTCTACTGGCCATTTTACCCTGACCGGGTTTCCGGGCGGGCAATATGAGGTAGTGGTGTCCTTCGTGGGCTACGAGCTGTACAAGAGGACCTTAGACTTACAAGGTCCCACTGTACTCCCTCGGGTAAGCCTGAAACCGGCCGCGCAACTAAGCGAAGTGGTGGTACGACCGGGCAAAAACCGCCGCGCCGACTATCAGAAATTCATCGCTCAGTTTATCGGGACTACTACTTTTTCGAAGCAGTGCCGCATTGAAAACCCGGAGGATGTGGTAGTCATCAACGACCCTGGCAGCGGCGAGCTGGTGGCCGTGGCGCCCCGCAACCTACGGATAGTAAACCAGGCCCTGGGGTACCGCATTACCTATCACCAGTTCAATTTCAAGGTAAACTACCATTTCAACCGCCTCGCGTTCGTAGGGGCGCCCGTATTTGAGGAACTCCAAAGTGCCGATGTTCAGCAGCAGCAGCGCTGGCAGGAAAACCGCCGCCGGGCCTACCTCGGCTCCTTGCCCCACTTTCTGCGCAGTGTGCGCGAAAACCGCCTGCCGGAAGAAGGCTACGTGGTGCAGACCCTGGTGAGCGAGCCGAGCTCGGATGCCGCAAAGCAGCGGGCCGCCCTCGCCGGTGACTCCTTAGCGCAGGTATTCTCACCTGAGCCAAGCATACTCGTCCGGGTGTATAAGCAGCCCCTAATGGCCTCGCAGCTGCGCTCGGAGGATGCCGCATCGGGGCGGGTGAAGTTGCAGTTCCCCGCCTCTTTGCGGGTGACCTACCAAGGAGAAAAGCCCGATAATGTATATGTAATGCGCATGGCCAATGCCCGCCGCAACGCCGTGCAGGAGGCCTCCAGCAAACAATGGAGCACCGCAAAGTCTGGCACGGCCGTTGGCAGCTTGCCCTATCAGGAGGTACAAGAAGTATCGCAGCTGTGGCTGCTGGGCCCTGAAGCTGTTATTCTGTCGAACGGTTATTTAAGCAATCCGCTGAGCCTAATGGTGGATGGCTACTGGGCCTTTGAAAAAGTTGGTGAAGCCCTGCCCTTGGATTACGTGCCCACCTCAGTTAACTAGGAAATTGATTTCCTCTTTTTGCTGGTCGAGTTAATCCTTTAAAATATGATTGACCAATTCCACTCTGAAGAAGGATTCATCAAACTGTCAGGACGGACAGGCATAGTTTCATTGCGCTAAAGCTTTAGCAGGCGAAGCGTAATTATTTTTCCATCCGGTGCTTGTACCTGCACGAAATACAGGCCGGCTGCAAGCCGTGAGAGGTGAAGCGGAAATATCGAGGGGTTGGCAGCTTTGTTGAAGCTGGTATCATGCACTTGCCGTCCCAGCGCATCCAGCACTCTTACCTGTAGCGTACCCGCCCTGGCATTTTCCAGTTGTAGATAGATATTTCCTGGTGCCGGGTTGGGGAAAATTGAGGCCCCGGCCAGCGGATCAGTAGTAGAAAGCGAAATGGTACCCGAGCCCTGCACGGTGCATAGCTCCAGCGTCCAGCCCAGGAGGGCGTTGCCTTCCTGGGCCTGGGGCGCCTGGATGGTTAGGGTCCAGTTGCCGTTGGCGGGCTGGCCCTGCAGGCGCGCGAGCAGAGTTTGGGGCAGGGCCGTCTGGCCGGTATTCAGCGGGCAGTTGATGGCACTGGTGGCTTGGTCATCGAAGCTGGCGTGCAGGTTGGCACTGCCGGGGCAGGGGGCTTCCGTGAGCAGCACTTTGCGGCCCGAAGGCGCGGTTAGCTCCACGGTCAGGTCGCCTAGGTTCGGATACGAAATCCGCAGGTCGCGCACGTTCACATCGGCAATCAGCTCATCAGTAGAAACCCGGATAACAGAGGTAATGCTGACGGTCCCGGCCGCTGGCATAGGCTTCGGAACATCCAGGCTGGCATAACGGGCACAGGCCATAGCACCGGTTTTGAACGAAGCCACTGCAGAATAAGGTCCGGGGCCGCACTCCGAACCTACCCCGCGCACGCGCCAGTAATAGGTGGTTTGCTCCGATAGCGGATTTTGAGGAACGTAGGCCGTATCAGATAAGCTAGTGCTGAGCTCGGGGTTAGTGAACTCCGGGTTATTGGCCACCTGCAGCTCATAGCTTTGGGCGAGGGCTACTTGTGACCAGGCAAACAGGGGCAGCGTGCCCTGCGGGCTGGTGCGCGGGGTGCGCAAAGTGGGCACCGCCGTTACCGCCCGCCGCACAGAAAAGCGTAGCACATATCCCCGCTTTTGCGAGCCGCTGGTACCTTCAATGGTAACCGAATAGTTGCCCAACGCCAAGGTTAGGGGTATGTTCAGCGTGACAACAGTTGTGCCGGTAGCGGTGAGCTGAGCAGGAGAAAAGGACACTGTAACGCCAGCCGGCAGCTGCGTAGCGGCCAGGTTAACCGTCCCGCTGAAGCCATTGAGCGGACTCACCGTCAGGCTGGCCTGCCCGGTAGTGCCGGGGCATAGATTTAGCTCGGTGGGGGCGTTTTCGGTTTGACTGAGGGAAAACGCAGGCCCGCTGGGCACCTGAATGCTCAGGCTTTCATCGGATATATCGAAATACACATTGCCTACGGCCTCTACTTTGATGCGGGCATTAGTAGTGGCTTTGGTGGCGGCGGGCAGGATAATGGTTTCGTGGCCATCATTAGGCGTGTTGGCAGCTAGTGTCACCGGAAAAGTAAGCCCGCCATCCGTAGAAAGCCGGATAGAAACGGCCGCCGTATTGATGGGGGTCTGGTCAGTGTTGGCTACATCCCAGCGGATGAGCTGCGGCGAGCCCGCCAGCCACGTCTGCGCGCCGGAGGGCTCGGTTATCTTGAACGGACCGGCCGTACCTATCACCGGAATGCTCACCGTATCGGTAGCAATGCCGCCCCCGCCGGCGCGGTTGTCGCGCACCGTGAGCCGGAATAGCAGCTGCCGCTCGTAGGAGGGAAGCAGCTCCCCGATGGTATGCTGATTAGCGAGAATGTCAGGCAGCCGGGGAAACGTGCGTGTTGGGCTGCTGGCAGGCAGAAACGACCGGAAAATAGGCGCGTCGTCGCTGGGCAGGTCCGGGAAACCATCGGGCCCCAGGTTAAATTGCTCCCAGCTGTAAGTCAGGGCATCTCCATCAGCATCAGTGCCGGCGCCGGTGAGCGTGAAAGGGGTATTCACCGGAATCAGGTAGCGGGCACCGGCATTAGCCGTGGGCGCGTGGTTGCCGGTGCTGGTTACCGCTGCGCAGGAATTGCCGGTGCCCTGCGTGGTGTAGGCAATAATTTCCTCCAGGCTGATGGTATGAAAGTAAGGGTCGCTGTTGGGCTGCAGGTTCTGGGGCGCGCAAATACCGGCATAGGCCATAATGGTGCTGCCGCTGCCGGGCTCGTAGGCCGTTTGCGCCTCCCGGTTGGCACCGCTGCAGTTGCCGGTATTCCCATTGAAGGTATGGTTGGCCCCAAACTGATGCCCGATTTCATGGGCCACAAAATCCACGTCGAAGGCGTCGCCGGTGGGGTTGGAGAGGCCGGTGATGCCCTTGGCCTTTTCGCCGTTCAGGCACACCACACCCAGCAGAGCCAGCCCGCCGCCATCAGTAGTAAAAAGGTGGCCCACATCATAGTTGGCTTCGCCGATGCGCTTATCAATGGTGCGCTGGTTGGTGTTGAGCGAGTTGTCGTCGGTTTGGTTGGTGTAGGGGTCGGTAGCGGGGTTGAGGTAGATGATAGAGTCTTCCTTGGGCACCAGCGTGAGCCGGATGGCCAGCTCCCGCTCATAAATACCCGAAACCCGGTTAATGGAGGTAACAATGGCTGCCAGCGCCCCGGCCCGGGTGCCGCCTTTTGCCTGAGTATATTCTCCGGTGCAGGCCACCGCAATCTGGTAGGTGCGGAGCTGCTCGCCGGAGGTAAGCCGTTTGGTTTGGCCGCGCTTCCCTGCTGCCAGACGGGCCGGGGCCGCCGTGTAGCAGGGTGCCGGCAACGCCACAATAGCTGTGCGGTCGAACACCAGATGCGTAGCGGAGCCGGGCGCCGCCGGATCGATATACGTAGTGCCGGTGGTGGATAGAATCTGGGCGTGAAACCCCGCCGGCGTCAGGTCCAGGCGGGCAGTAGCGGTTACATCATCCAGTCCCTGACCCATATAGGTAGCAATTTGCGGGTAGTGGGCGGCCAGCGCTGCCGGCAGCACCGGAACGGCCGCCAGGCGAAAACGGCCCGAAGTGCCATCCGGCAGCGGCAGGGAAATAACCACCTCGGCCGCGCCGCGCGCCTGGGCCTGGCCCGCTGCCAGGGCCGGCTGCAAGGCCTGCTGCAGGGTAGCAAGCTGAAATTCTACCACCCGGTAGCGCCCTAGGCCTTTAGCCACGGGGTGCCTGGCGGCTGCACGCAGGGGGGCATCGGCCCACAGCACCCGTTGAGCCAGGGCCAGAGGCGGCACTAGCCAGCCCAGCACCAGCAGGAGCGCAGCAAGAAACACCCGCGCAACTTGGTGCGGAGCGGAGCAGGCTACAGAAAACGTCATAAACAGAGCACCATCAGGCAAAAAGAGCTTCAAAGTACGTAATCAGCCGCAACCCCTGGCCATACGTTAAGCGGCCCGCTTCCTGTGCAGGAAACGGGCCGCCTTCAAGCCAGAGTAAAAGCCGGAAATCAGACGTCGGTTTTCAATAAAACCAGGGCTGATCGGTCGGCTTTGCTGATTTTACGCCGGAACTCCAGATAAGCTGGGTACTCGGCTTTGGGGAAACGGCCGCGGTTAAGCTGCAGTCGCCGAATGTACTGCACCGTGCCATCGGGCAGAGCCTGCGTTTGGGCCGAATAGGAGCCGTAGCGGGAGGTGAGCTGCACGGGAGCGGGCATGGTTTCGGGCTGCAGGCCTTTGGGCATGCGCAGGTGCACCGTATCAGCATCCACAAACGCAAAGCTTTGCCACATATCCGTTTGCCGCTCACCCAGCAAAGGCTCCGGCGGGGCCGACTGATTGAGCAGGTTAGGGACCACAAATACCCGTTTGCCGGTGATGGTGGCATAGCGGGGCAGCGTCAGCTCCAGGGTTTCCACCATGGCCGGCAGCGGGGCCGCCGGGGCGGCCGCCAGGTTATAGCGGCTGATGGTAAAGCTGGGAATGCCAATGCGGCCGTAGGCCCGTTTCTTCTGGTCTTCGGGCGTCAGGTTATGCATGTAGGCAGCCAGATCATCCTGCTGCAGCGCCGCGCTGCGGGTGCGTACGGTGGCTTTGGCGTTGCCTTGCTCATCCAGCTGCACATTAGCGCGACGGAACTGGGTGTTGTCGGTGGCCTGGTACACGGGGGTGCGCACCAGGCGGCCGCCCTCCGGCGTGAGCAGCAGCACATGGCGGCCCGCCGTGAAGTCGCCCAGATAGTTAAACGGGGCCGTCTGGCTGGTGCATTCCAGCCACACTGTGTCGCGGCGGCCGGCCTGGGCCAGGGGCACACACAGAATCATGTGGTTGAACTGGTTGCTGGGGAAGTCCGTCTGAATATCAGGCTGGTCCGCGCCGGCCAGGGCGCAGTAGGAGGGCACGCCGGCCGCCTGCAGCAGCGCCATGCCGTAGTTAGAAAGGCCTTTGCAGTCGCCATAGCCCCGGGTGGCTACCTCCGTAGCCGGCGCCGACTGCCAGCCGCCAATACCCAGCTGCACGGAAATATACCGGGTGCTGCCCTGCAGGAATTCGTATACCTGCCGGGTACGCTCCCGCACGTCCGGCACGCGCTGGGCCAGTTCTTTCATGCGGGCGGTAACGGCTTCGGGCAGTACGTTGCGACCATCATTTAGCTGATATTCCCATTTGCCCAGGCCTGCCCAGGTAGATAAGTCGCCGGCGTGGCCCTGCACTTCAAACTGGGAAGGGGCCGTGTATACAGCGGGCAACAGCTCCCGCGCAGGCAGGCTATAGGCTTCCAGCTCCAGCGCGGGCAGGTTGGCCACGCTCCACTCATGAACCGTTTGGTCCCCCATCGTCTGATGCCTGGTTTGCACCCCGGCCGGAAGGTTAAGCTCCCGGTAGCGCAGGGCCGGCAACGTAGCAGGCATCAACACCTGAAAGCGGGACTGCTCCACCCCTAAGTGCGTGTTCAGCAGCGGCCGCCACACCGGGTAGAATAGGGTATTAGAAGTAATAAATTCTTCCTCAAACTCTACCGTGTAGGGGTAGCTGCCTTGCTGCAGGCGCGCTACCCGGGCCCGGCTATCATCAGAAAGGTTAACGCCGGAGGAAAGACTTACATCCTGAATATCGGCTGAGCGCAACGTGCGCAATACCTTGCCATTGGCATCGTAAGCCGTACCGCGCAGGTAGTTCACGGTCGTGAACCGGTCGTAGTTTACGACATCCGTAGCGTAGTCATCCCCCTGCTCATCCAGCACGGTAATAGCAAACCGCAGCGTATTCACCGCTTGTTTCGCCGATTTTACCGTGAAGGTATGCTCGTACATACGTATCACGGCGTGGGCATTTTCGCGCAGGGCAGCCGGCATAGCGGCCACCGGATAACGCAGGTTGGGCCCGGCCTCAGCAACCCCGGAAACTGCCAGTAGGCCAATCAAAAGAAGAAAGTGCCGCATATCAGGATTTCTTTTTAAGCACGATTTGCTCGGCGTGCTTGGCCACAATATGATTGTAGAACTCCCGCAGGTGGGCGTACTCCTCGGCGGAGTAAGAGGGCTTGCTGAAGCTAATGCGGCTAACTACCTGCAGGCCCGTGGGCCGGGCGTAACGCTGTACTGAAACCGACCACCATTATCAGGCAGACTTACCAGCAAACTTTTAGGGAGCTCCTCTACTTCGTAGCCGGCGGGCAGCGTGTACGTGAGCATAAGCGTTTCATCGTGGGCGGCGCCAAAGTCTACGGGGAAGAGGCGGTTTTCCAGCAGGAAGGGGTTCCGGCTTTCCCCGAAATACCGCATGGGGCTCAGGTAAATGGTAGAAGCTGCGGCCTCGCCGCCGGGCACTTTCACTTCCAGATCCAGGGCCAGGGGCTTGCTGAGCATGTCTTTCTGCTGGAAAGTATATTTCGATATCTCCCAGCCGTCATGGGGCTTCAGGTAGTTGTTCTCCACGTACTTCTTCTCGCCATCGGCGTGCAGCTTGGTGCGGGCATGCAGGCCCTGGTAGCCGCCATGCTCATCATGCACTTTCCCGCTCAGGCCGCCGCGTTCATCCAGTACCAGCTGGGCCATCTGGAAATGCACGTAGCGCTGGGCAGAGGCAATCGGCAGCCAGCGGCCATCAGCGGCCTTTTTGGTAATCAGGCGGCCCTGGGTATTGAGGCAGCGCTCGGGCAGCAGGCCCGGCATGGCCAGGGCATCGGTAGCGTCCAGCAGCAGTTCTTTGCCTTCGGGTAGCGCCACGTGCGCCATTACATAGTTAAAGCGGCTAATCAGCGGCACACTCTCATCAATGCGGCCGTGGTTGCGGGTGCTGAGAATAAGGGGGCTGGCCACCAGATCAGCATCGCGCAGCAAAGCAATTAAGAGCAGGTTTACATCGGCGGTGCTGCCCCGGTGCTGTTCAAAGGCTTTCCGGATGCCATTGTCGGAGCTGAGCTCATCGTCGCCGTTGTGGGCAATGCTGCGCTTGGCCAGCTCTACCAGGGCAAAGGCCCGCTCCTCCGGGTTGGGGTATTTTGCTACAATGGCCGCTACTTCGGCCTTCAGAAAGCCAGCCCGGTTGAGTTGCATACCGAAGCTTTCACTGCCCATCAGCTCATCGTTGATCTTGGCCCAGGTGCCCATCGTGTTCTGATAAGGCTGCTCCGGCATTCTGACCCCGGCCAGCTCAAAGTTGATGCGGGCTATATAATCCTGCCGAGTGGTCATGAAAGGCTCGTCGCGGAAGGCGGGCACATCTTTCATGGCCCAGCGGTGGTTGGTTACCTGCGGCGTCAGGGTTTCGGAGCCCGCCGACTGCCGCTCACCGTTCAGGGCGTTTACCCCCTGGCCCGACCAGCGGATGGTCATCTGGCCCGTGGAAATGGGGTGCTCATTCAGGGCCAGGGGCTCATAGCCCTGCATCAGCATCTTGTAGTTGAAGTATTCCGGAATGTTCGCCCGGTATTCGCTCCAGCGCACCGGAATACTTTGCTGAAACTGCCAGTCCTGGAAGTTGTAGACGAAATCAGAGGTAACCGAGTAGGTAAACTCAATTACGGAACCCTCCTTCACGTTGGGCAGCGTGAACTTGCGTACGGAATGGTTGGCATCTACCTGCTCGGAGAAGATGCCCGATGATTCGAGTTTTTCCTTCACCAGCTCGCCGTTCACCATGTTATAGGTGAAGCCCTTCAATCCCTTCACTTGCTCCTCATCCGAATTCTTTTTGTAAAGCGGAATGCGGACGGTAGCCCAGTCGTAGCCTGATTTTTTCAGGATCTTGATGCGGGTAACCCGGTCAAAAACTACCAGGAAGCCTTCGGGCTGGTGGTCAATCCGGGAGCGGCCAAAATCACATAGAATAACGGCCTCGGCGCCACTGTCAGCCACAAAGTTTTTGGCGTCGAAATCCTTGGGGTCCAGCTTCCCGAACTTAATAGGATCAGCCTGCGCATGGGCCTGGGTAAAGTTTGTCAGGATAAGGCCGGCTGCCAGGCCACAGGATAGGAGTAAGCGTGTTGTCATAAAAAGAAAATAAAGGAAGGATAAAGCAAAGGAAGCCGGGTAAAACAGCGGTTAGGGCTGCGTGCCGGGGGCTTTGCTGAGCACCAGAGGCTCGGCGTGCTTAGCGGCTACCCGGTCGTAAAGCTCCCGTAGCGCGCTGTATTCAGCGGCAGGGTACTGGGCTTTGGGCAAGCTTAGCCGGCTGGTAATGCTGATGGTATTGCCCTGCTGCACACACCCGTACTGGAACTGACCCCCGCCGTTGGGCAGGGTAAGCACCTGGGCCTTGGGTAGCTCGGTTGCGGTATAGCCTTTAGGCAGCGTAATGGTAATAATGTGTGTTCCGTCGCGGCCCATGCCGAAATCCACCGGGAAATAGCGGCTTTCCGCCCGGAGCGGGTTGCTCGTCAGGCCAAACTGCTTCATAGGCGAGAGGTAGATAGTGCCAACGGCCCCGTCTTCGCTCCCGGATACCTGAATGGGCAAATCCAGCGCCAGGGGCTTGCTGACATCGGTGCCGGACGGCTGCGCCGGGGCAGGAATTGTGGTTTCGTCGCCTAGCTGCTGGCGGATAGCGCGCACCAGGTCGGTAGTGCCCGTGCCGCGGGCTTCCAGGCCCGCATAGCCAGCCCACTCCCAGTGGCCTTTGCCCTGCAGCGCACCATTGGGGGCCAGGGTAAGGTCGGCCTTGGTATATACAGTATGCCTCTGCGCGGGCGCCAGCGATACCCAGCGGTTTTGGGCCGGGGTATCCGTTATCAGGCGGCCCTGCCCATTCAGGCAGCGCTCCGGCAGCATACCAGCCGGAACCAGCGGCTCGGTGGCATCCAGCAGAAAGTCCCGTCCATCGGGCAGGCGCACGTGCGCTACCACGTAGTTGAAATGGGCCAGCACCGGCATGTCCAATAGGATGTGGCCGTGTGAGCGGGTACTTAAAATTAAAGCATTGGCCTGGAGTCCAGCTTCCCGTAACGCCTGCACCAGTAGCAGGTTTACTTCGGCGGCGTTGCCCTGCCCACGCTGTATGGCCTGTTTCAGGGAAGTCTTGATGTATAGCCGCTCTTCGCTATTGTATTTTATGGCTTGCTGTACCTGTGCCAATACGGCGGTAGCGCGGGCCTGAGCTTCCGGATAGCGCGCCGGCAACTCGGCCATTGCGGCCGCTAAAGGGGAGGGGCGATTCAGGTCACGGCCAAATTGCTCGTCTTTCAATAGCTCTTCTGCAATCTTTTCCCAGGTATTGGCTACGTCCTTAGGGGGCTGATTGAAGCTTTGAATAATAGCCAGCTCGAACTCAATGGAAGAAAAATAGTCCCGGGCCGAGGTCATAAAAGGCTCTTCCTGCAGCGCGGGTACATTCTGCATCACCCAGCGGCTGCTTAAGGCATTGGTTGAAATAGGAATATCCCTGTTGTCCAGCCGGCCATCAATACTTTCTCTTATGACGGTAGAATACGGCACTGATTTTTCTTCCTGAACCGTGAAAGGCAAATAGCTGCGCGTAATCTGTTTGTATTTATAGTAGGATGGAATCAAGGTGCGGTATTCGCTCCAGCGCACGGGTATGGTATGCTGAAACTGCCAGTTCTGGAGGTTGAAGATAAAATCAGAGTCTACTGTATAGGTAAACTCAATAATGGAGCCCTCCTTCACATTGGGCAGCGTGAAACGGCAGGTATTATGCTGCTCATCTACTTTATCCCGAAAGATGCTCTCGGAGCCCATTTTGGTGGCCACCAGTTTGCCGCCTTCCAGATTATAGGTGGTGCCCTTTAAGGCTTTCACACGCTCTGTATCCTCATCACGATGATACAGGGGCACCTCCACCGTGGCCCAGTCATAGCCGGCTTTGCGCCGAATCAGGATGCGGGTAGTACGCTCAAAGTTCAGGCGAAACCCATCGTCGCCGCCCACTACTTTTGACACGCCAAAATCACAAAGCACCACCGCCGGAGCGGCAGAGTCGGCCGCCTGGGGCGTGAAATCCGCTACGCTGACTTTGCCAAACTTAATAGGCTCGGCCTGGGCTTGCGCCTGAGTGGTAAAGCCGCCGCAAACCACCGCCAGTAACAGCAGGCGCTGCCTGATTCGTAAAGTATTCAACACAAGTAATCCTGATTAAGAGAAAGTAATAGCAGCCTTTACAGGCTGTTGTGCGCCGACTAGGTGAGGTGCCGGCGCGCTAAGAATAAGCCTGATCAAATGTACAGAATTCAGAGAGTTGTACTATACCCCGAGAGACTGTTCATCAAAAATATTCTTCCAAAACCCGAACAAAACCCACGTTATGCCGTAGAGCGCGCTCTTACTCCAATAAAAAGATAAAGCAGTGCTACCAGCGTGAGGGCGGCGCTTACTCCGTGTACGTAGGGCAAATGGGCCGCTACGTTGCCGTAAAGCCAGCCCGCCAGCAAAGCACCTAGGCCAATGCCGGCTTCTAGGGCAATGTACATAGTAGCCACGGCCCGGCCGCGCCGCTCGGGGTGGCTCAGGTCAATGGTCCAGGCGTATAGAGTAGGGGAGTTTATGCCGGCGGCCAATCCGAAGAGCACTGCCGCGGCCAGAAAGGTGCCCAGGGAATGTGCCCCGGCCAGCACCAGCAGCGACCCAAACATCAGGGCCGTGGAAGCCCGTAGCACCGGCACCCGGCCGTAGCGGTCGGAGGCGCGGCCGGCCACCAGCCGCACCACCAGCGAGGCCAGCGTGTAGCAGGTGAAAAACAGGCCTTTGTTGGTGGTGCCCATGAGCTGGCTCTGGTCAGGCACCACCGTGAGAATTACGCCGAAGGGAAAAAGGCAGAGCATCGTAACCAGGGAAGGGGCCAGCACGCGGGGCTCCAGAATTTCGCGCCAGTTAAGCTTGAGCAGGCGCCAGCTAAACCGTTCCCGCTGCTCTTGCGGCAGCGTTTCCGTTAGGGTGCCCTGCACCAGCAAAGACAGCAGTGCCGCCCCCGAGGAGCAGTAAAACATGGTGTTCAGCGAAAACCACTGCGTAAGCAAACTACCCAGCGCCGGGCCGGCAGCCATGCCCAGGGAGCCGGCCACACCCAGCAGGCCCATGGCCTCGCCGCGCCGGTTCAGCGGCACAATATCTGCAACGAAAGCGGCCGTGCCCGTGGGTTTAAAGCCGGTGCTGAAACCGTGGACGAGTCGCAGGAACAGGAAGCCCGCCACCGTGGTAGCCCAGGGGTAAAAAAAGCCGCACACAAAGCACACCAGCGAGCCGAATACCATCACCGGAATGCGCCCCACGGTATCGGCCAGCTTGCCGCTAAAGGGGCGGGAGAGGCCCGCTGTTAGGGTAAAAAGCGCAATAATAAAGCCCTTGTAGTCGGCTCCACCCATCCGCGTCAGGTGGTCGGGGAGCTCGGGTATGAGCATGTTAAAGCTCAGGAAAAACAGGAACGACGACAGGGCCATCAGCCAGAAGCCAATGGTATAGACGCGGGAGGAGCTGGCAGGAAGGGGCATTGCCATAAAGGTAGGCACCGCAGCCAGTACCCCGGCACCACCCAGGCCATACCAAAACAGGTTGTCTTAATAAAGACCAAAATTTTATAGGTGCTATTATAAACAGGCTACCCTTAGGAGTGGTATTTTAGATTGGAAATCAACTTTTTACGATAGGAGTTATGGATAACGAGCAGAAAAATACCGCTGGTGGAAACGGCCACACGCCCGCCGATGGTACTGGTACCGGCGTAACGGGCGCGGGCTCCTCGCAGGACCGGCGCACGGCCGCCGGCGAAACTGGCCGGACCCTGACCACCCGCCAGGGCCACCCGCTCACCAATAATCAGAACCTGCGCACCGTGGGCAACCGCGGCCCGGCCACCCTGGAGAACTACCAGTTCCTGGAAAAAATCAGTCATTTCGACCGGGAGCGGGTGCCGGAGCGCGTGGTGCACGCCCGCGGTGCCGGGGCCCACGGCGTATTCGAAGCTTATGGCAAAGTAGGCAACGAGCCCATTGCGAAGTATACCCGCGCCAAGCTCTTCAATACCAAAGGCAAGCAGACGCCGGTGTTCGTGCGGTTCAGCACGGTAGGCCACGGTGGCCACTCCCCGGAAACCCTGCGCGACCCCCGCGGCTTTGCCGTGAAGTTTTACACCGAAGACGGCAACTGGGACCTGGTAGGCAATAACCTGAAGGTGTTTTTTATCCGGGATGCCATGAAGTTCCCGGACCTGATTCACTCCCAGAAGCCCGACCCGGTAACCAACCGCCAGAGCGGAGAGCGAATCTTCGACTTCATCTGCAACACGCCGGAGGCCATGCACATGGTGTCGTTCCTGTTCTCGCCCTGGGGTATTCCGGCCAACTACCGCCAAATGCAGGGCTCGGGCGTGAACACCTACAAGTGGGTGAATGCCCAGGGCGAGGCCGTGCTGGTAAAATACCACTGGGAGCCGCTGCAGGGCATCAAAAACCTGACGCAGCCCGAAGCCGAAGCCATTCAGGCCAAGAACTTCAACCACGCCACCCAGGACCTGTTCGACCACATCCATGACGGCAAATTCCCGGAATGGGAGCTGTGCGTGCAGATAATGAGTGATGATGAGCACCCGGAGCTGGACTTCGACCCGCTGGATGACACCAAAATCTGGCCCCAGGAGCAGTTTCCCTTCCTGCCCGTGGGCAAGATGACGCTCAACCGCAACCCCGAAAACTACTTTGCTGAGGTGGAGCAGGCCGCCTTCGGTACCGGCGTTTTGGTGGATGGCCTTGATTTCTCCGACGACAAAATGCTGCAGGGACGCACATTCTCCTACTCCGATACCCAGCGCTACCGCGTGGGCACCAACTATCTGCAGCTGCCCATCAACGCGCCCAAAAAGCACGTGGCCACCAACCAGCGCGACGGCCAGATGGCTTACCACGTAGATTCCGCGCCCGGCCAGAACCTGCACATCAACTACGAGCCCAGCAGCCTGAACGGCCTGCAGGAAGCCCCCCGCAGCGCCCCGGACCACATGCCCGAGTACAAAGGCCGCCTGATACGGGAAACCATTGACCGGCAGAACAACTTCAAGCAGGCCGGCGAGCGGTACCGCCTGCACGAGGACTGGGAGCGGGACGACCTCATCAGTAACATGGTGGGTGCTCTGGCCTATGCTAATAAGAAGGTGCAGGACAAGATGATTGAACTGTGCACCAGCTGCGACCCGGACTGGGGCCGCCGCGTGGCCGAGGGCATCCGCAAAGCCCATAGCAGTATGGCCGGGGCTACCCAGGCCAATGAAAGCAAAAACGCGCAGGCCGTAAAGCAGGCCGAAGCTACCGCCCACGAAGCCAAACCGTACTAACTCACGCTTCGATAGGGTGTACCGCCCGGCAGGGGCTACGCAAGCAGCAGGAACCATGCGGTGTTCTGTTGGTTGTAGCTCCTGCCGGGCGGTAGTGCGTTCTGCCAAAACGGCCGGCGCTACACTTCGGCGCGAAGTGTGCCATAGCTGCCGCCTATGTCCTGGTACTCCTCCTTTTTAAATTCGATATCGGCCAAAAGACCCCGGCCGGATGGCAAGCCCACGCTCACCGTGCGGGAGCGGGTGTCGGCCCTGCGGCACCTGCCGGCTTTTCTGCGTCTCATCTGGGAGACCAGCCCGGCCCTCACATTAGGCAATATGGCCTTGCGCCTGGTGCGCGCGGCCCTGCCGCTGGCCATGCTGTATGTGGGCCAGCTGATTCTGGATGAGGTCATCAGCCTCAACCGCCTGCCCGCTGCTGAGCGTACGCTTACTCCCGTGCTAAGCCTGCTGGCCCTGGAGTTTGGGCTGGCCGTGCTGTCTGATGCCCTGGGTCGGGCCGTGGCGCTGCTGGATTCTCTGTTAGGCGACCTGTTTGCCAACCGCTCCTCGGTGCGGCTGATGGAGCACGCCGCCGAGCTGGATCTGGACCAGTTTGAAGACAGCACGTTCTACGATAAGTTGGAGCGCGCCCGCCGCCAGACCCTGTCCCGCACCGTGCTTATGTCGCAGGTGCTGGCTCAGGCTCAGGATACCATTACCATGCTGTTTCTGGCCGTGGGACTGGCTGCCTTCAACCCCTGGCTGCTGCTGCTCTTATTAATAGCCGTTATTCCGGCATTTCTGGGCGAGTCGCACTTTAATGAGCGCAGTTACTCCCTGGTGCATTCCTGGACACCCGAGCGGCGCGAGCTGGACTACCTGCGCCAGACCGGCGCTTCCGATGAAACCGCCAAGGAAGTCAAGATTTTTGGCCTGTCGGGCTTTCTCATCAACCGGTTTCGGCTGCTTTCTGATGAGTTTTATCAGAAAAACAAAGTGCTGGCTTTGCGCCGGGCGGGGTGGGGGGCATTCTTTGCGGCCGTGGGGGCGGCGGGCTACTATGCGGCCTACGTGTACATCATCAGCCAGGCCGTGAAGGGCGCTATCAGCATTGGGCAGCTTACGTTTCTGGCGGGTTCTTTTGGGCGGATGCGGGGCTTGCTGGAAGGCATCCTCAGCCGCTTCAGCTCAGTAGCCGAAGGCGCGCTGTACCTGCAGGACTTTTTCGACTTCTTCCACCTGCAGCCCCGCATTGTGCGCGATGAAGCCCGCCCCGTGCGGCCTTTTCCGCAGCCCATTCAGCAGGGCTTCACGTTTGAAAACGTGGGGTTCAAGTACCGCAACGCCAGCGGCTGGGCCCTGCGTAACCTCAACTTTACCCTGCAGGCCGGCGAAAAGCTGGCGCTGGTAGGGGAGAACGGCGCCGGCAAAACCACCCTGGTGAAGCTGCTGGCCCGGCTATACGACCCCACCGAAGGCCGCATTCTGCTGGATGGCCACGACCTGCGCGAGTATGACCCCGCCGAGCTGCGCCAGGAAATTGGCGTCATCTTTCAGGACTTCGTCCGGTTTCAGCTTTCCGCAGGCCAGAACCTGGCCGTGGGGCGCATCGACGAAAAAGACAACCAGCCCCGCATTGAGCAGGCTGCCGCTCAAAGCCTCGCCGACTCCGTAGTACGCAAGCTGCCGGATGGCTACAACCAGATAATTGGCCGCCGCTTCTCTAAAGGAGTAGACCTGAGCGGGGGCGAGTGGCAGAAAATAGCCCTGGGCCGCGCCTACATGCGCGATGCCCAGCTATTGATTCTGGACGAGCCCACCGCCGCCCTGGATGCCCGCGCCGAGCACGAGGTATTCCAGCGCTTCGCCGACCTTACCAAAGGCAAAACCGCCATCCTCATCAGTCACCGCTTCAGCACCGTGCGTATGGCCAACCGCATTCTGGTGATTGAGCACGGGCAGTTTGTGGAAATCGGCTCGCACGCCGAGCTGCTGGCGAAAGGCGGGCGCTACGCTGAGCTGTTTCAGCTGCAGGCAGCCGGTTACCGGTAAGAAATACAGCCGGCCGGAAAGGCCAAAATATTCCGGCCCAGGCGGGTAGTTTTTGCTCTGGTAATCAGTAGCTAAGCTGCGGTAAGATATGTATCTTGATAGATCATATTTTACTATAAGCCTATGAAACCATCAGCCACGCTACTGGTTGCCCTGGGGCTTTCCCTCACGGGCTGCTTCACCGCCTATGAGGCCCAGATTGAATCGGATTATAGTTACAAGGCCGACTTCCGCCGCTACCGCACGTTCTCCTTTGTTTCCGGCGACGGACTGGCGGCCGACACCAGCAAGCTGGGGCAAATTCTGCGCGACGCCATCCGGACCCGCCTGCGCCAGCAGGGCTACCAGCTTACGGACCACCGCCCCGATTTACTCGTGAACTTCCACGTGTATGAGGGCGACCTGCGGTTCCGGGGCTTCGCGCAGCCCACCCTTACTTCCTGGATATCATCGGGGCAGGTAGAGACGGAAACCACGCCCAAGGAGCAGCGGGCCACTTACCAGCCCCTGCGTTTGCTGCTGCGGGAAGGTACGCTCCTCATCACCCTGATTGACAACCGAACGGACCGGGCCATCTGGAATGGCTATGCCGGCGGCGTAACGGTGCCGGCGGGCACCCAGGGCGTAACCGTGCTGCGCCGCTCAGTGCGCTCCATTTTTGATGAGTACCGGGTATTTTCCCAGGGCTACATCAACAGTAAAAAATAAAACCCAGCGGCTCTAGCGGCGCGCCGTCGGAACCCGGAACTGCAGGCCCAGCGAAGGAATAAACGTTACGCCTTTCATCTTGGTAGAGGCGCCGTTCAGCAGCTCGTAGGTGCCGTAGTTCTGGTAGTAAACGGCCAGCGCGGGCAGAATGTAGGCATAGCGGAAGCCAAATTTACCGTTCACGAACATGCCGAAGGAGGCAAAGTTGTTGCGCCGCGTTAGGCCGGGAATCCGGTTGTTGCTGCCCGGCAGGAAAAGCTTTTGAGGCTCAAACCCATAGCGCAGGAACGTGTGGTTATACACCACCCCATAGGATAGCGCGCCTATTTCCTCTTCCGGACCCAGAGAGCGGCTGAACACCAGCGGTATCATCAGGTCGTGGCGGGTAGCCCGGAAATTCAGAAACGAAGTGACATCATCCAGAAAGGGCACGTTAGGGAGCTTAGCCCGTTGCGTGGCGTATTGCAGGCCAATGCTGCCATAGGTAGCGCCAGCAGCGCCGCCGGGGCTTTCCGGGGTGCCCGTGGGTCCCAGAAACTGATACATGGCATCGAACACGTGCGTGCCGAAGGCATATTTATAGCCTACATCCACGCGGTCCACCAGGCCGTAGCGCAGGTACAGGTCAGAGTTGGGCTGAATGGGGTCCAGCACGTAAGCCAGCGCCGCCGTTTGTACCCGCTCTATCCGCTTATTATAGTTAACAGTGTCTTTGCTGGCGGCCGCTTTGGCTTCGTCCTTCACCGCATTGCCCAGCTCGTTCAGGGTGCGGGTGCCCACGTTAAAAACAACATCACCTCCCACTTTAAACTGGCCCTTGGGCGTAACCTTGCCCGAGTGGATAACGGAGCGGGGAGCGGTACAGGAGGCAGCAGCCAGCAGCAGGCCCAGGGCCGGCAGCACACAACGATGGAGTAGGGGAGAGTTCATAGAGGGCGAAGGTAAGCAGCGAACCGGATTTGTTGCTGCGCAGCGAAAACCACGCCGAAGCCATAGCGGGGCTGGCAGGCTCCCTGGAATTTGGCTACTTTGGCTGCCTATGCCACTTCTCCCTTTCTCTCCCCGGGCTGCTTTCTCCGCTGCGCTTCTCCTGAGTATGGCGGCCTGCGCCCCCCGTGTTCCGGCTTCCGGCCCCACCGTAGCCGCACCAGTCGGCCCGCCCAACAAGTATGCCGATGCTACCCTGCGGCAGATAGCCACCGCCCAGGATGAACGCAGTACTAGCGCTCTGCTGCCTTTCCTCAGTAACCCGGAAGCGACGTATCGCCGCGAAGCGGCGCTGGCTTTCGCCTCAGTGCAGGATAAAGCGGCCGTGCCGGCTTTAGCCCGGCTGCTGGCTACTGACCCCGATGCCTCGGTGCGGCGCATGGCCGCCTTTGCCCTGGGGCAAACCGCCGATACCACTGCCGGTGCCGCGGCTCTGTCAGCGCGGATAGCCACGGAGCCCGACCGCGCCGTGCGGCGCTACGTGCTGGAAGCACTGGGCCGCAGTACACCCCGGGCTGGGTTTGAAAGCTTAGTCCGGCTCCCGGCTCCGCTTTTGCAGGATACCAGCGCTCAGGTAGGGCAGGCCTGGGGATTATACCGGGCTGCCCTGCGCGGTATTACGTCCGAGGCGGCCGTTACGCGCGTGGTACAGCTGCTGGCCATGCCCACGCCATACCGGGCCCGCCTGGCCGCGGCCAGTACGCTGGCGCGCATACGCAACCTCAACCTCACGCCCTTCGCTGCCCAAATCACTAAAGCCTGCCAAACCGACCCTGATTATGCCGTGCGGGCGGCCGCCACGCTGGCCCTGGGCAAAGTAAGCGCCCCGGAAGTGCCGGCCACGCTGGCAGCCCTGGCCCGCCGCGACCAGGACTACCGCGTACGGTTAAGCGCGCTACGCGCCATGTCGAAAGCCATGTACAGCCCCGTAAAGGAAGCCGCCTGGGATGCCCTGGCTGATAAGGAAGAACAGGTGGCCCTGGTAGCGGCCGAATTCTTTCTGGCCAATGCCACCGGGGAGCCGGGCTCCTTATTTCTCGATAAAGCTGAGAAAACCACGCCCTGGCGGGTGCGGGCCACGCTGCTGGCAGCAGCCCTCCGGCAGGAAGGGCCCAACCGCGCCGCAATCCGCCAGGCTATTGAGCAGCGGTTTGCCGCAGCCAGCTCCGTGTATGAGAAAGGGTATTTATTGAAAGCCTTAAGCGAAGACCCGGAGGCTTATTCCTTTGTGGAGCAGGCTACTTTTGCTCCTAACCAGCCCGTAGTTTTGGGTACCTATGGCATAGAGGCTTTGGTAGCGCTGCGCCACCAGCCTGGTTTTCCGGCCGCACAGCGCGCGGCGTTTGCGCAGGCCCTGAAGCGCGCTATCAGCAGTGGAGATGTGGCCCTGATGGGAACCGCTGCCGAAGCCATCCGGGACCCCCGGCTGGCGGCAGGAGATGGGTTGCCCGGCCCCGCATTCCTGCGGGAGGCGCAGCGCCGGCTGGTGCTGCCCCGCGACCTGGAAGCCTGGCAATCTATCCAACTCACCCTTGATTATCTGGAGAAAAAGAAGCCCTCCGCGCAGCCCATAGCCAAAGCCGCCACGCACCCCATTGATTGGACCTTGGTACAGACCATTCCGGCGTACCAGAAAGCTGTGGTGCATACCAGCAAAGGCCCCGTTACGCTGGTGCTGCTGGTAGAGCAGGCCCCGGGCTCCGTGGCCAGCTTTGTACAGCTGGTGAAAGCCGGGTTCTACAATCAGAAAAACTTTCACCGCGTGGTGCCCAACTTTGTGGTGCAGGGCGGCTGCCCGCGCGGCGACGGCTGGGGCAGCTCCGACTATAACCTGCGCTCTGAATTTGCCGATCTTCGCTATAACGAAGGCGCCGTGGGCCTGGCCTCAGCCGGGAAAGACACGGAAAGCTGCCAGTGGTTTATCACCCATTCTCCCACGCCGCACCTGGATGGCCGCTACACCATTTTTGCGCAGGTAGACCGGGGAATGGAGGTTGTCAGCCAGCTGGCGATAGGGGATACTATTGACCGTATTGAACTGTTGCCGTAATGAGCCATTTATCCCTGATGCTACCCGCACGCTCGCGCAACCTGGCTGCGCTATTCATGTGGCTATGGATTAGCCTGGCTGTCACGCCGCTTCAGGCCCAAACCACGGCCCCAACGGACTCCGTGCATAAGTATGAGGTGCCGGGCCAGGCCAAGCGCTGGTACCAGACCAAAGCAGTGCGGGCCACGGCCATTCCGGTGCTGCTCATTGGCTATGGCCTTACCACCATCAATGGCAACGGCATTTACAGTAGCTACGATGCCCAGCGCGACCTGCATCGCCACTTCCCCAACTTCCACACCAAGGTAGATGACTACCTGGTACTGGCGCCCTATCTGGAGCTGGCGGCCACCACACTGGCTGGGGTAGAGTCGCACAACGACCGGCTGAACATGGCATTGGTGATTGTAAAGTCGGAGCTGATTTTTGGCGCAATAGTCACGGGCCTGAAGTATACCACTAACATCCGCCGGCCCGATGGCTCCAATATGCATTCGTTTCCCTCGGGGCACACGGCGCAGGCGTTTCTGGCGGCCAGCATCGTGCATACCGAGTTTCGGGACAAAAGCCAATGGTACGGGGTAGGAGCTTATACATTGGCCACCAGCGTAGCGGCCCTGCGCATGCTCAACAACCGCCACTGGCAGAGTGATGTGGTAGCGGGGGCTGGCATCGGTATTCTTTCGGCCCACCTCGGCTACCTCACGCACCGCAACCGTTGGGGGCGCAAGCCCATGGGCCGTTCTATCGGGCACGTCTCGGCCACCCCCTGGCAAAGCCTGGATGCCACGGGCCTGCGCGTAGTAGTCAGCCTACGCTAACGGAGGAGGTCAGCCTGTTCCGTAACCACAACTGCCCGCCCTGTAAACTCAGGGCGGGCAGTTTCATAAGTGGCAGACGGTACCTTATTTGTCCTCGCGCCCGTGCACGTGGGCCGGGGGCGAGGTAGTTTCTACGGCCGTAAAGGGCTCCAGTATTTTATAGCTGTGCTCGGCGCCCCTGGGAACCACCCAGGAGTTGCCGGGCTCCAATAACACCATTTGGCCGGCCACGTGCAGCTCGGCGCGCCCACTGATAACGTAGCCCACGGTTTCATAAGGGCGGGCAGCGGGCTCCTTTGCCGCGGCCGGCTGCTCGTTTTCCCAGAGACGCATGGCCATATGAATACCGGAAGCCAGGTATTTTTCGCCATCGTGGCCCTTAGGCGAGTAGGCAGAATCAACTTTGGTGATGGTCGTGTCAGACATAATAAGTACAGCTGATGTAAAAAATGAAAGAACAGATTCTATATTTCCAGCTAACGCGCCCTTGAGCCGTGCGGTTACCTTTGGCTAAACCTTCCCGTTCTGCCGGGGTTATGTACGCCCAGCCTGGGGCGCCCTCGTATAAGGAGGTCGGCTTAGCTACTCTTTTTTATGGATTCCACCTTTATTCGTACGCTGGCTCAGGCCCATCAGCAGGTAGCGGCCCCGGTACCGGGCGAAGCCCTGTGCCACCTGGCCGAGCAAGTATTAAACGTACTGTTTCCGGAGCGCACCGAGCATCCGCTATCCACGGAAGAGGACATTGCCGCCACGTTGCAGAAGCTACAGCAGCACCTGGTAGCTATTCTCATGGCTTTGCCGATGGAGCCCGCCCTGGCCGAGGAAACAGCCGCCCACTTATTTAGCCGGCTTCCTGCCCTGCACCAGTTGCTTTTGCTGGATGCCGCCGCCATTGTGGCGGCCGACCCGGCCGCGCAGGGGCATACGGAAGTAGTGCGCACCTACCCGGGCTTCTATGCTATTGCCTTATACCGGCTGGCGCACGCCCTGCATCAACTGAAAATTCCTCTGCTGCCGCGCATGCTCAGCGAGTACGCGCACGCCCGCACCGGTATCGATATCCACCCCGGGGCGCAGATTGGTTCCTCGTTCTGCATCGACCACGGCACCGGCCTCGTTATCGGGGAAACCGCCGTAATCGGGACGCACGTGAAGATATTCCAGGGCGTTACGCTGGGCGCCCTTAGCGTAACCAAAGAGCTGGCCAACATTAAACGCCACCCCACTATTGAGGATTACGTGGTGATTTACGCCGGCGCCACCATTCTGGGCGGCAGCACGGTAGTAGGCAGCCACAGTATCATTGGGGGCAATGTCTGGCTCACGGAAAGCGTGCCCTCGCACTCCCGGGTGTACCACCGGGCCCAGATACACGTCACCCGCACCGAGGACCCTACCGCCGACTTCACGTTTTCTATCTGAGCCGCCCTGGCCTTATTGCTGCGCCAGTAGTTCCGTCGCTTCTTATTAATTCTAATATCTGACATCAGTAACACCTAAGCCTTCCTCATGAAAGTCAACACCATTCTGGATACCATTGGCAACACCCCGCTGTTGCGCCTCAACCGCCTGTTTGCGCACCGCCCCGATGTAGAAGTCTGGATGAAGCTGGAGCGGGCCAACCCCGGCGGCAGCATCAAAGACCGGATTGCGCTGGCCATGGTAGAACAGGCCGAGCAAGACGGTACCCTCACCCCGGACATGACCATTGTAGAGCCCACCTCCGGCAATACCGGCGTGGGCCTGGCCATGGTAGCCGCCGTGAAAGGCTACAAGATTATCATTGTCATGCCCGAGTCCATGTCCATTGAGCGCCGCCGCCTGATGGCCGCGTATGGTGCCGAGCTGGAGCTGACACCCCGCGAGAAAGGCACCAAAGGCGCTATTGAGCGGGCTCAGGAAATCGTGAAGAACACACCCGGCACCTGGATGCCCATGCAGTTCGATAACCCCGCCAACGTGAAGGTGCATATCGAAACCACGGCCGCCGAAATCCTGCGGGATGCCCCCGAAGGTTTCGACTACTACATTACGGGGGTAGGCACTGGTGGCCACCTCACCGGCGTGGCGGAAGTACTGAAACCCAAATTCCCGAACCTGAAAGTGTTTGCCGTAGAGCCGGAGCTTTCTCCGGTTATCAGTGGCGGCGCTCCTGGCCCACACCCGCTACAGGGCATCGGGGCGGGCTTCATTCCCGGCAACCTCCACCAGGACGTGCTGGATGGCACCATCCAGATCAGCCAGCAGGAAGCCTATGAAATGACCCGGCGCGCGGCCCGGGAAGAAGGCATCTTTGTGGGAATATCCTCCGGGGCTTCCCTGGCGGCCGTAGCTAAAAAGCTGGATGAGGTTCCGCAGGGTGGCCGCGTGCTCACCTTCTGCTACGATACCGGCGAGCGGTATCTGTCGGTAGAAGGCTTGTTCGTATAAACCGCTTCTGGCATCTGGCTTCATCAGATGGGGTAAACGAGTTTTTCCCCGGAACTACTTTGTTCACGGTTCACCAACAAAAAACGCCCGGCAATTTGCCGGGCGTTTTTTGTTAAGGCTAATGCAGCTGCGCATTGGGCATAAAAAAAGCCCGACTGGTTAAGTCGGGCTTTTAAGAAAAAGTGGAGAATATCGGAGTCGAACCGATGACCTCTTGCATGCCATGCAAGCGCTCTAGCCAGCTGAGCTAATCCCCCTTATTTCAAATTACCAGCTGCCGTGAAGCGTTTGGTGGGACAAAAGTACAGCCGATATCTGAATCTGCAAGCACTGGGGTGCATTTTTTATAAAAAAAGAGGGCGGAGAAATCTCTCCGCCCTCTTTTAGCTAACTAAGCCGCTGACTTAGTTGAAGATGTAGCGCAGGCCAACCTGACCCTGCCAGCGCGAACCAATACCACCGGTATCGTTGCGGAAGGTGCGGGACAGCGGAGTGCCTGGGGTTACCGAAGTAACACCGTTGACCGTAGAGGTAGATGGGCGCGTGAGGTAGCTGTACTCAAATACCGGCTGACCTTGGGCATTGTAGCCAACATAGGACAGAGGGTTGGTACGGTTCGTCTGCTGGAAAGTACCCCAGTCGCTGTTCAACAGGTTGCCCACGTTGAAGATATCGATACTCAGCTGCAGCGTGTTGCGGTTCTCACCCAGGTCGGTGAAGATATCCTGCAACAGACGCACGTCGAGGCGGTTCTGCCATGGACGAACGCCACCGTTGCGCTCAGCGTATTCGCCGCGGTTCTTGCTCAGGTACTTATCCTGCTGGATGTAAGCATCCAGATCAGCCCACTGCTGAGCAGCCGTGTAGGTGAATGCCTGGGGCGTATTAGCGAAGAAGTTCTGATCACGCAGGTTGATTTCGCTCTGGTTGCGGGGAATGTACATCAGGTCGTTCGACGTCTGGTTGTCACCGTTCATGTCACCGGAGTATACATACGAGAAGCGACCGGCCGGAGCAGCCTCGAAGAACATGGAGAGCGTAGTGCCCAGGTGGCCCAGGTACTCCTTGCGGTACGACAGCGAACCAATTACGCGGTGCTGCTGCAGGAAGTTGGAGTAGCTCAGCGCTTCCGCGTTCGGGTCACCGGATACGGAACGGTCACGCCAGATAGACTGGGCAATCGAGCCACCATCGTTTACCGAGCGGGCATCGGAGTAGGTGTAAGCAGCACTCACGAACAGACCGCCGGTGAAGGCTTTCTGCAGCTGGGCCGTAACCGCGTAGGAATAACCCTTGTTAGAGTTCTTCATTACGATGGCGTCGCTGATGTTTGGCGCAGCAGCGGTGTTGCCATTCGGCAAGTTGTTCGGGTTAGGCTTAGGAGCCGGGATGAAACCGTAGATCTGGTAGTTTTTGGAAGGGCTGTATACACCTGATTTGGTCGGATCCAGGTTATAGAAGATCGGACGGTTATCGGCCCCATTAGCACGGGCATAAGGAGAATTCTCGCTGCCGGGCAGGTTCACGTTCTGGTGATATACCGAGTTAAGGTCGCGGGTGTAGAAGGCTTCCAGGGTACCAATGATACCACCGGGCAGTTCCTGGTCAACGGCCAGGTTAGTACGCCAAACCTGCGGGAATTTGAAGTCCTTGTCCGTTACAGCCAGGTTATAAGCCGTGTTAGCAGAAGCATTCTGCGGACGGTAAGCATCTACGCTCGGATCGAAGGGATAAACAGAGGCATTGGGTTTGGCCGAGCCATCGGGGTTGGTAGTAGCTACCGAGCCAGGGGTGCTGAACGAGCCAAACTGCACACCGTTGTTGCTGGCCTGGTTAGACAGCCATACAAACGGTACGCGGCCGGTGAAGATACCGGTACCACCACGCAGCTGGGTTTTGCTGTCGCCGTTCACGTCCCAGTTGAAACCAACGCGGGGCGAGAGCAGCACACGCTTCTTGGGAACTTCGCCGGTGTTAATTTTTACACCATCGCGGAAGGTAAGAGCAGCCGCATTCGTGTTCTGCTGGAGGTCCGAGGTCAGGAAAGGAAGGTCAGCGCGGATGCCGTACGTTACTTTCAGGTTGTTGAGCGGCGACCATTCGTCCTGAGCATACAGGCCCAGCTGGGCGGCCGTAATTTCCGCGAAGGGGAACTCACCACCCGGCAGAGCCGAGTACTGCAGATTGTAGCGGGCCGGGCCGGGGCGTACCTCGCCAGCGGGCAGAGGAGAAATGCTGGGGTTGCCGGGGTTCGTGGTACGGTCGTAGTTATAACCAGCCGAGGCGTAGAAATCCTCCAGTGAGTTGAAGGAATAGTTACCGTAGTAGCTGGGGGCAAAGCCGTTTTTGAACTTGTAGTACTCATTGTAAGTACCCACCGTTACGTTGTGCTTGCCCAGGTAAGCCGTGAAGTTGTCACCAATCTGGTACACATCCGAGTTCAGGACGTTGTTCGCCGAGAAAGGCTCGTAACCAAACGAGGTAAGGGAGTTGGTAGCCGTGATGCCGCCCAAAGCAGCACCGGTGCTCCGGCCTGTTGCGGTACCAATGTCAACCAGCGGGAAAATACCGCCGCTGCTCTCGCGGAAGTCACGGAAAGCCGTGTAACCCGCCGTCAGGTTGTTGGAGTACTTACCACCACCCAGCGTGCTGTTCAGTTCAGCAATGAACGAATTCAGGTTGTTGTTGATGGTGTAGTAAGACGAGGAGAAGGGCAGACCAAACTGCGACTGAGAGCGTTGGCCGGCAATAGCGCCCGAGGTGCTCGGGGGAATATCACCGTACGACTGCAGCCAGTTGTACTTAATGTTGAAGCGGTGGTTCTGGGTAATGTTCCAGTCCAGCTTAATGGTTGCCTTGTCGCTGTTCGAGCGCAGCTGATAGTTCTCGTAGTCGCCGGCATTGAACTGATATTTCTCCTGCAGGAAGTTGCGCAGGAAGTCCAGGTCGGAAGCCGAAGCCTGGGAGGTCTGCGAGCCAGCAGGAGGAGGCGTGTTAGAGCGGTTAGCCGTGAAGTTGCCCGTTGGGGGGTCGTTACGACGCTCACGCTCCGCGTTTACGAAGAAGAACAGCTTGTCCTTGATGATAGGGCCACCGAAACGGAAGCCTTCGTTGTGCAGGCGGAACTTAGGGTAGTCCTGCTCAAAGTCACCTACTTTGCTGCCTACCAGTTTCTGGTCGCGGTAGAAACCGTACAGCGAGCCGGTAAATTTGTTGGTACCGGAACGGGTTACTACGTTAATGCCGGCACCCGTAAACGAGCCCTGACGAACGTCGAAAGGAGCAATGCTTACCTGAATCTGGTCAATTGCGTCCAGGGAGATAGGCTGTGCGCCGGCCTGGCTGCCTACGGTAGACTGCAGACCAAAAGCGTTGTTAAAGATAGCACCGTCAATGGTTACGTTGTTGAAGCTGCTGCTGCGGCCACCAAAGCTGTTACCGTTAGACTGCGGCGTGAGACGCGTATAGTCCTGCAGGGAGCGGTTGATGGTGGGCAGACGCTCAATCTGCTCGCGGGCAACCGTGGTAGCGGCACCGGTGCGGTCAGAGTTGATAACCGGGTTCTGCTGACCAGTTACGGTTACGTTACCCAGCTCCGTGGTAGCTTCGCTCAGGTTGATGTCCAGACGCTGGTTCTGACCCAGCGACAAAGACAACCCTTCACGGATAGCATCCTTGTAGCCAATAAAGGTTACGCGCACGGTGTAGGGACCACCTACCCGCATGTTCTGGATGTTGAAGCGGCCTTCCGAGTTGGTGGGGGCCACATACTGGGTGTTAGTAGGCGTGTGGATGGCAATAACCGTAGCCCCGGGAAGCCCGGCGCCGGCCTTGTCGGTAATAGTACCGTTCATGGCCGCTGTGGTTGTGCCTTGAGCCCAGCCTGTGTTAGTGAATGCCACCGCGAGCAACAGCAGTATACTCAAACGGAGAAGAAGTGTTTTCATATGACGGTTTAAGTGAAAAACGATACAAAAGTAGCAGGCTTATTGAAGTCTGCTACTATGAACATGTTAATAAAAGAAAGTTATATTGTGAATTACTGTCCAGCTTGGCTAAAGCTATTGTCTTAAAGCGTATAACCAATAAAACCATCGGATTTGGAGAGTGTGATAGGAGGGGGGTGTGCTGATAAAATGCAAAAAGGGCGGAGATATATCTCCGCCCTTTTCATTTCGGTAGGCTGAAACTCGTTAGTTAAACGAGTAGCGCAGGCCCAACTGGCCCTGCCAGCGGGATGAAAGCTGGCTTACCTGATAGGGGTTCTGCACATTAGTGTACTTGTAAATGGGTGCACCGGTGGTCTTGTCCGTACGGTAGCCCAGCAGGCTGTACGCCTGGTTAGGTACGAAGTACTGACGACCCCAATCCTTGTTGATCATGTTGCCAATGTTGAACACGTCCAGGGTAACTTCCAGCGTGTGCTTCTGCTCGCCGCTCATGATATAGAAATCCTGGAGCAGGCGCAGATCCACCTGGTGCGACCAAGGCGTGCGCGCTACGTTACGCTCCGTAAACTGGCCTTTCTGATCTTTCAGATACGGGTCACGGTTCACGAAATCAATGAACTGCTGGCGGATCTGGTCGGGCGTACGCGTATCGGAAGCACTGTTGGGCTCAAACACCATGGTGTTCAGGTCAGCCGGAACGAACAGCAGGTCGTTGCCGGATTCGCCGTCACCGTTCACGTCGTTGCTATACAGGTACGTGTAGGGCGTGCCTGACTGGCCGGCGTAGAACAGGGAGATGCCGGTAGCGAAGTTGTTGGCATACTCTTTCCGGTACGTGGCCGAGGCAATAACGCGGTGGCGCAGGTCGTAGTTGGAGTAAGCCAGGGCCGGGTTGTTAGGGTCGCTGGACACCTGGTTGAAGCGCCAGTTGGAATACGCCTGGCTGGAAGTGCCGCTGTTCACATCCTTCGACTTGCCGTAGGTATAAGCCGCCAGCGCCGATAGGTTGTTGTTGAAGGTCTTTTCCAGTTTACCCGTCAGCTGGTAGGTGTAGCCTTTATCCGTGTTATCCAGCAGGATAACGTTGGTGTAGGTGGGGTTAATCTTACGCGCCGAAGAGTTGCTGTTGTAGAACGGACGGCCATCGGGCGCCGTGGTAGTGGAAGGCTTCAGGTTGATATCCTTGTAGAGAATATCCTTCACCGTGCGGGAGTACAGACCTTCTACCGTAGCCACAATGTTGCCGGGCAATTTGCGGTCGATGGCCAGGTTAGAGCGGAACTGCTGCGGGAACTTGAAGTTCTTGGCCGTTACGTCAATTTCCGAAGAAGCGGCGTTCAGACCCAACTGCTGGGCCGTAGGCTGGGCGCTGGGGTCAGCGTAGAACTGAGCCGGAGCATTCAGCGTGCCGTTGCTGGTGAACAGCGAGATACGGGAGATATCCATACCGGTGTTACCGTACTGGTTGGAAATCCACACGTAAGGCGGACGACCGGCGAAGATGCCCGTACCACCGCGTACCTGCGTGGTCTGGTCGTTAAACACGTCCCAGTTAAAGCCCAGACGCGGCGAAACCAGCAGCTGACGGGTAGGAACCTCCGTGGTAGATACATCGAACAAGGGACCAAACTCACTGTTGAAAGTGGCGTTGTTCAGCGGCTTGGTGGGCAGAATTGGCAAATCCACGCGGATACCGCCGGTCAGCTTCAGGTTCTCCAGAACGGAGAATTCATCCTGCAGATACAAACCCAGCTGGGCTACTTTAAACTGCGCTGAGGGGTTGGTGCCGGCTACTACCGGGTAAGAGTAGGAGTAGGAGTAGGGGTGCGCCGTAGGCTGATATACCGGCTGGCCGCTTTCGTCTACTACTGGCGTGCCATTCTCATCTACCTGCTGCACGGGGTGGTTCGGGTCGCTGTTCAGGAAGTCATCCACCGAGCGGAAGGAGTAGTTGCCGAAAGCATCGCGCAGGAAAACGTTCTGGAATTTGAAGAATTCGTTGTGCGTGCCCAGGGTCAGTACGTGCTTGCCAGCGAAGTGCGTGAAGTTGTCCGTAACTTCCACAATGTCCTGGTTCAGGCTGTTGCGGTTGGAGAAGGTTTCACCACCAAAAACCAGGGTAGAGTTAGAGCCACTCTGAATGCTTACCTGCGGGAAGGGGTTGCCCTGGGGGTCACGCTTCTCGCGGATGCGCTGGTAGCCTACAATCAGGTTGTTCGAGAACTTGGGGCCCAGCTTGCTGTTCAGCTCCATCACCGTGGAGTTGGTCTGGCTGTTGAAGCGGTAGCTGTTGTTCTCGAAGCGGAAGTTGGTGTTCGAGCGGCTCAGGTTGTCAGTAAACGCATCCACAAAGTTGTGGCGCAGCGTCAGCTGGTGGTCGGGGCTGATGTTCCAGTCCAGGCGGGCAAACGCTTTGTTGCTTTCCGTCTGGTTGGTGAAGTCGCCGTAGCTGCCGGGGTCGTAGTTGTAGTTCTGGAGCAGGAACTGGCGCACCCGCTCTGCTTCTACGGCCGTAATGTTGGAATAGCCGGGGGTACCGGAAGCCACACCATCCGGACGAATGCGGGTCAGGATAGGCTCGCTACGACGGGCAATTTCACCGTTTACAAAGAAGAACAGCTTGTCCTTGATGATAGGACCACCTACGCGGAAACCCGTCTGATAGTCCTTAAACTCGGTAGCTTTGGTGAGGTAATCCGTAGCATCCTGACGCAGCAGGTTCTCGTTACGACCAAAGGCAAAAACCGAGCCTTCTACTTTGTTGGTACCGGAGCGCGTAATGGCGTTAATACCGCCGCCCGTGAAGCCGCCCTGGCGTACATCGTAGGGGGCCAGTACTACCTGGAATTCCTGGATAGCGTCCAGCGAAATAGGCTGGGTGCCTGCCTGGCCACCAGGCGTGCCGCTGGGGGCCAAACCGAACAGGTCGTTGTTTACAGCCCCGTCAATGGAGATGTTGTTGTAGCGGTTGCTACGGCCGCCCAGGGAGTTACCGTTGGCCTGCGGGGTCAGACGGGTGAAATCCTGGAAGCTACGGCTGATGGTGGGCAAACGCTCAATCTGCTCGCGCTGTACCGTGGTAGCGGCACCGGTGCGGTTGGAGTTGATAACCGGATCCTGCGCACTGGTTACAGTTACGCCGGCCAGCTCCGTTGTCTCTTCGCTGAGGTTGATGTCCAGACGCTGGTTCTGACCCAGCGACAAAGACAACCCTTCCCGAACTGCCTCTTTGTAGCCAATGAAGGTTACGCGCACGGTGTAGGGACCACCTACCCGCATGTTCTGAATGTTGAACCGGCCCTCGGCATTAGTGGGGGCCACATACTGGGTGTTGGTAGGCGTATGAACGGCTATAACCGTTGCTCCTGGCAAGCCCGCGCCGGCCTTGTCGGTAATAATACCGTTCATGGCCGCGGTGGTCGTACCCTGGCTCCACCCCATCTGCGCTGAAAGTACTGTCAGCAGCAGAAGGAGAAAGTGGCGTAAACCTAAATTCTTCATAAAAAGGGAAATTGGTGAAAAATGAGGATGCCTCGAAATCGGACGCAAAAGTACGGATACCCGCCCGGGCTACATGTTATCGAATTATTAACAATGTGCTCCAGATGCGCCCATACCCCGATTTGGCCGCAAAGGTACGCCTAACTATTAGATTCTGGGTCGTACCGCTTTAATAAATCGACTTAGATAATAGTCAGATTCCAGGCTGTTTTCCACTACGCCAAGGGAAGTGGAAGAGTGGATGAATTGCACTCCTTCGGTAGATACGTCTGTTACCAAACCTACGTGCGTAATAGTGCCACTGCCCGGCGAAGCCCCAAAAAAGATCAGGTCGCCGGCCTGTAACTCCTGCGGGCGGATGGGGGTGCCCCACAAGGCCTGCTCATTAGAGGAGCGCGGAATAGGCACCTGAATGGCATTAAAAGAAGCCAGAAGCAGGCCCGAGCAATCCATACCCATGCGGGTGGTGCCGCCGTACTTATAAGGCGTGCCCTGGTAGGAGCGGGCCGTTTCGATAACGGTATTGATTTCCCGGCGGGTTGGGGCTGCGCTGCCTTTGCGCTTGGCTACCACTTTGCTGCGGCCGGCCGGCGTAGTGCGCACGGTCTTGCTCTTGCGGGCTCCGCCGCGGCGGCGCTCCTCGGCTTTAATGCGGGCCATCTCACGGGCCGATACATAATGGCCGTTGCGGTAATTTACTTTTCGGGTGCTGTTACAGCCCGTCAGAAACAGCACCAGAGCCAGTGTGGTATAGTAAAACCAATGAACCCTGAACGTCGAAACCTGTACCTTAGCAGAGTAATGCCTCATCGGGGCAAAGATAAGCGAGTTCCTCATCAAGCAGAAAATGTCTGAGTTTCAAATCATCACCCCGGCGCTGATAGAGGCCTTTGAGCGCATAGTAGGCGTCACGCACGTTCTCACGGCCCAGCGCGTGGATGCCGACGTGTATGCCGACTACGGCCGGGACCATACCGAAGACTTGCATTTTGAGCCGGGTGTTGTACTTCGGCCGGGTAACGCCGAAGAGGTCAGTCAGATTGTGCGGCTGTGCCACGAAAACCATCTGCCGGTTACGCCCCGCGGTGCCGGCACGGGGCTGAGCGGCGGCGCTTTGCCCGTGCATCAGGGGGTAGTAATAAGCGTGGAGCGGCTCAACAAAATCATTGAGATAGATGAGCGCAACCTGCAGGCTACCGTAGAGCCCGGGGTTGTAAACGAGGTGTTTCAGAATGCGGTGAAAGAAGTTGGCCTTTTCTACCCGCCCGACCCTGCCAGCAAAGGCAGCTGCTTTCTGGGCGGCAACTTGGCCCACAGTAGCGGTGGCCCCAAGGCCGTGAAGTATGGCACCACCAAGGACTATGTGCTAAACCTGCAGGTAGTGCTGCCCACCGGCGACATTATCTGGACGGCAGCCAATACCCTGAAAAATTCCACCGGCTACAATCTTACCCAACTTATGGTGGGCTCAGAAGGTACACTGGGGATTATCACCAAGGCTGTGTTTCGACTGCTGCCGTATCCGCAGCACAATATTCTGATGCTGGTGCCTTTCCGCCGGGAGGAGCAGGCCGCCGAAGCGGTGGCGGCTGTGTTCCGGGCCGGCATTATTCCCTCCGGTATGGAGTTTATGGAGCGGGAAGCCATTGCCTGGTCTTCTGATTATCTGAAAATCCCCCTGACGCTGCCCGAGGACATCCGGGCCCACCTCCTGATTGAGTTGGACGGGCAGGATCTGGACCAGCTATACAAAGAAGCGGAGCAGGTATACAGGGTACTGGAAGGCTACGACGTAGGTGAAATCCTGCTGGCCGACAATGCCACCCAGAAAGACGAGCTGTGGAAGATCCGCCGCAACATCGGCAATTCCGTGCGCTATAACTCCGTGTATAAGGAAGAGGACACCGTAGTGCCCCGGGCCGCGCTGCCCACCCTGCTGAAAGGAGTAAAGGAAATTGGCGCGCGCTACGGTTTCAAAAGCGTGTGCTACGGCCATGCCGGCGACGGCAACCTGCACGTGAACATCATCCGGGGCAACCTGACCGACGAGGAATGGAATGTAGGGTTGCGTCAGCCCATCACGGAGATTTTTGAGCTTTGCGTAAAGCTGGGCGGTACTATCTCCGGAGAGCATGGCATCGGGCTGGTGCAGAAAGGCTATATCGGCATTGCGCTGAAAGAAGCCAACCTGAACCTGATGCGCGGCATTAAGCAGGTGTTCGACCCGCATGGCATCATGAACCCCGGCAAAATCTTTTAACCAACCGTGCTGCTTCCTTCGTTGCCTTCTGCATGCTAGCTCCCCACCTCATCGATTTTTCGAAACTGGGGGAACCCGATATCGGTTTTATTTCTGTGGCCGAGGAAGGCCGTACGCTGCCCTTCGTGCCCAAACGCACCTTCTGGACTTACCATACCCCGGAAACCATTGTGCGGGGCCGCCACGCGCACTACAAAACCGAGCAGGTGCTGGTGGCGCTGTCGGGGCGCATTATTGTGGTCATTGAGCGCCCTGATGGGAAGCTGCTCAGCTTTCGCCTCGACAGTCCGCACCAAGGCGTGTACATCCCGCCGAACAGCTGGCACACCATGCAGTACTCCGAAACCGCCATCCAGCTCACGTTTGCTTCCGAGCTTTATGATGAGGCGGACTATATCCGCAGCTACGAGCTGTTTCGGGAAGTATGGGGCCAGAAGTAAGTGCTGGTCAGCCCAAAAACAGCTAGTAAATAAGATTATTAAAAAGCAGGTCGGCTCTTTTTCCTCTCCTAATGGAAAGGATAAAGCCGGCCTGCTTTTGGGGGGCCTCTCTATACCGTTGGCTGGCCAAGGAGGCCGAATTGCTTATTGCTGCGTTTTCAGTTCGTCTTCGCCGCCGTAGGGTGTGCCGGTATTCAGGTTACCGCGCAGGCCGCCGGCTGAAATACCAGGCCCTTCCCGCTGGGCTTTTTCCGTCCCGGGGGAAGGTAGCTCATGCGCCGTTTGGTCGGTTACCTGGTCGGGCGTAGCGGGCTGGCCGCTCCCCGTGAGCAGTACCGCTTCCTGGTCAAGCGGTCCGGCTATTTCTTCCACTCGCTGGAGGTAGTGGCGCTTCGCAGCTTCCTCGCTCATGCCTTTGTATTTGCTCCAGGAGTCCCATTGCGCCTGCGACATACCTTGGGGGCCGTCAGGGTTGTCGTGCTCCTCGGTATCTACGGTATCCGGCTGGGTATCATGGTCGCCTTGGGTGGCTTGTTTATATAAGCCGTAGAGCTCCGTCATATGGGGGCCGACCTGCTCCTCGGGTAAGCCGTCTACGCGCGCTACCGCGGCTTCAAATTGCTGTTGTAAATCCATTTGTTGCTGCAGATTCATAGGAAGGAAAAGCTAAAGAAGAGGATTATAGTAGGCTTTACTCTGGGGCTGCGGGTTTGGTTACGAGGGGCGGATGCACTTTTTCAAAACTTGCTACCCGATACTTCGTACTTTTGCCCGCTAATTATGTGTGGAATCACCGGAGTATTCGCTTTTACTGAAGCAGGCCGCAACTCGCTGGCTTCGCTTCATGCTTCTACTGACGCTATCAGCAGCCGCGGGCCTGATTCGCAGGGACACTATGTATACGATAGGGTAGGCCTGGGCCACCGGCGCCTGAGCATCCTGGACCTATCGTGTGACGGCAACCAGCCGATGACCGATGCGGCCGGCCGCTACACTATCATCTTCAACGGGGAGATTTTCAACTTCCGGGAACTGCGCCAAAAGCTGGTGAAGAAAGGCTACACCTTTCATTCGCAGACGGATACTGAAGTTATTCTGCAATTGTATATCACCGAAGGCCGCGGCTTTCTGAAAAAGCTGAATGGCTTTTTCTCGCTGGCTATCTACGATAAGGAAGAAGATTCCCTGTTCATTGCCCGCGACCGGATGGGCGTGAAGCCTCTGCTGGTGTACCGCGACGAGGACAAGATGCTCTTCGGCTCGGAAATGAAGGCCCTGATGGCCCTCGGCGTGCCGCGCAAGCTGGACTACGCCGCGCTCAGCCATTACCTGCAGCTCAACTACATTCCCGGCCCGGCCACCATTTTCAAAGGAGTGAAAAAACTCCTGCCGGGCCATTACCTGTATATAAAGGGCGAGAAGGTAGTTCGCAAGGCCTGGTATCGTATTCCCTATGACCCCAAGAAGGTTGCTAAAAACAAGCTCACCTACGAGCAGCAGCAGCAAAAGCTGGTGGAGCTGATGGATGAGTCGGTGGCGCGCCGTTTGGTAGCCGATGTGCCGCTGGGCTCTTTTCTGAGTGGTGGTATTGATTCATCGGTTATTACGGCGCTGGCGGCCCGCCATACCCCGCACCTCAATACCTTCAGCATCGGTTTCCGGGACGAGCCCTTCTTCGATGAGACGAAGTACGCCAACCTGGTAGCCAAAATGCATAAGACCAATCACACGGTCTTCTCTCTCACTAATCAGGACCTCTACGACCACATCTTCGATGTGCTCAACTACATTGACGAGCCTTTTGCGGATTCTTCGGCGCTGGCCGTGTACATCCTCAGCAAGCGCACCCGCGAAAAAGTAACCGTAGCCCTTTCCGGCGACGGCGCCGATGAATTGTTTGCCGGCTACAACAAGCACATGGCTGAGTGGCAGGTGCGCCGTGGTGGTCCTAAAGCAGAGGCCGTTGCTGGTCTGGGTATTCTGTGGGAGTTGCTGCCCAAGTCACGCAACTCTTTTATTGGCAATAAAGTCCGGCAGTTTCAGCGCTTCTCCCGCGGTATGAGCAGCGGCCCAAAAGACCGTTACTGGGACTGGGCTTCCTTGGCTTCGGAGCAGGATGCCCGTAGCCTGCTCAGCGCTGCCTCCAAGCGTAAAGTGGGTAAAAAGCTGGTGGAAAAGCGCCGCAAGGACATCCTCCAGCACCTGCGCGCCGACGGCGACCTGAACGAGGTACTCCTCACAGACATGAACCTGGTGCTGCCCTACGACATGAATGCGAAGGTGGACCTCATGAGCATGGCTAACTCGCTGGAAGTACGCAGCCCCTTCCTGGATGTGAACGTAGTGAACTTCGCCTTCTCGCTACCCGTTGAAAGCAAAATCGACGCGAAGATTAAGAAGAAAATTGTGCAGGATGCCTTCCGGCCCATGCTGCCCGAGGAATTATATAAGCGCCCGAAACACGGATTTGAAGTACCTTTGCTGAAATGGTTCCGCAATGAGCTCCGTCCTCTCATCGAAGATGACCTGCTTTCGGATGCCTTTATCGAGTCGCAGGGAATATTTGATGTGGATGCGATTCGCCGACTTAAAGTACAGCTCTTCTCCCGCAATCCCGGCGACGTGCATGCCCGCATCTGGGCGCTGATTGTGTTCCAGCACTGGTGGAAGAAGTGGATGATGTAACGCACATTTTTTTCACCAATAACAGACTTTCAAACGCATAAAGGCGATATGAAAATAGCAGTAGTAGGTACCGGATATGTAGGCCTTGTAACGGGAACATGCTTTGCTGAAGTCGGCATTGATGTAACCTGTATCGATATCGACCAGAAGAAAATAGATAACCTACACAACGGTATCCTGCCCATTTACGAGCCAGGCCTGGAGGAAATGGTGTCGCGCAATGTGGCAGCTGACCGACTGCATTTCTCTACCAATCTTGGTGAGGCTATTAAAGATTGCGACGTTGCATTTATTGCTGTCGGCACGCCTCCCGGCGAAGATGGCTCCGCTGATCTGAAATATGTTCTGGCCGTAGCTCGTGGCATTGGTGAGCACATGACGGACTATGGCGTTATTGTGACCAAAAGTACGGTTCCGGTAGGCACAGCAGCCAAAGTGCGCAAAGAAATTGAGCGGGCCCTGGAAAAGCGTGGCGTTGATATCGATTTCGACGTAGCTTCTAACCCCGAGTTTCTGAAGGAAGGTGCTGCTATTGATGACTTCCTGAAGCCCGACCGTATCGTGGTAGGCGTATCATCAGAGCGGGCTGAAGAGGTGATGAACAAACTCTACAAGCCTTTCCTGCTCAACGGCCATCCCATCATCTTCATGGATATTCCATCGGCCGAGATGACGAAATATGCTGCCAACTCGATGCTGGCGACCAAAATTTCGTTTATGAACGATATTGCCAACCTGTGTGAAATCATGGGTGCCGATGTGAACATGGTGCGCAAAGGCATTGGCTCTGATGCGCGTATTGGTACCAAGTTCATCTACCCCGGCATCGGCTATGGTGGCTCCTGCTTCCCCAAAGATGTAAAGGCCCTTATCAAAACGGCCGCCGAGAATGGCTATGAGATGCAGGTGCTGAAGGCGGTAGAAAGCGTGAATGAAGCCCAGAAAGAAGTGCTGTTCGACAAAGTAGTGAAGCACTTTGACGGCGCCCTAAAAGGCAAGAAGATTGCCATCTGGGGCCTCTCATTCAAGCCCAAAACCGATGATATGCGTGAGGCGCCCTCCCTAGTTATCATTGATAAGCTGCTGGCCGAAGGATGCACTGTAACGGCTTACGACCCGGTTGCTATGGAAGAAGCCAAACATACCCTGGGCGACACCATTACCTATGCCAAGGATCAGTATGAAGCTGTTATTGATGCCGACGCCCTACTAATTGTTACTGAATGGCCGGAGTTCCGCTCTCCTGATTTTGAGGTTGTGGGCCGTTTATTAAAGGACAAGGTGGTCTTTGACGGCCGCAACATTTACGAGCCTCAGGAAATGGAAAAGATAGGCTTTGCCTATCACTGCATCGGAATCCGTACTAATCACAAAGAGCCGGCCGCTTAGCGTTGTTAGCTGTCAGGTAAAGCGAAGATCTGGCAACAGAATTGAAGGCTAACAGCCCAAATAAATAACTAAAAGCATGTCTGAAAAGAAACGTATCCTGATTACAGGCGGAGCAGGCTTCTTAGGCTCGCACCTATGCGACCGATTTTTAGCGGAGGGTTACCATGTTATTGCCATGGATAACCTCATCACTGGCGACCTTAAAAACATTGAGCACCTGTTTGGCAAGGAGGATTTTGAGTTCCATCACGCCGATGTGTCGAAGTTTGTATTCGTGCCCGGGAAATTGGATTACATCCTGCATTTTGCCTCGCCTGCTTCTCCCATTGATTACCTCAAGATTCCGATTCAGACTCTGAAAGTCGGCTCACTTGGTACGCACAATCTGCTGGGCTTGGCCCGGGTAAAAGGCGCGCGGGTACTTATTGCCAGTACCTCAGAAGTGTATGGCGACCCAGAAGTACACCCTCAGGTGGAAGAGTATTACGGTAACGTAAACCCCGTAGGGCCGCGTGGCTGCTACGATGAGGCCAAGCGTTTCCAAGAGGCTATTACAATGGCCTACCACAACCATCATGGCCTAGAAACCCGCATTATCCGCATTTTCAATACATATGGCCCCCGGATGCGTCTGGATGACGGCCGTGTATTGCCGGCGTTCTTGTCACAGGCGTTGCGCGGTGAGGCACTTACGGTATTTGGAGATGGTTCACAGACGCGTTCCTTCTGCTATGTAGATGACCTAGTGGAAGGCATCTACCGCCTATTGCTGAGCGACTATCATCTGCCCGTAAATATTGGTAATCCCTCTGAAATCACTATCAAGGAGTTTGGCGAAGAAATTGCTCGTCTTACCGGAGTAGAGTTTAAGCCTGATTACCGCCCACTGCCCGAAAATGACCCTTTGAAGCGCCGACCAGACATTACAAAGGCTAAAGAAATACTGGGCTGGGAACCTAAGGTTGACCGCGCGGAAGGTCTGCGTCGCACTCTGGAGCACTTCAAACAACATGTTACCTCTTGGTAAAAGCAAAATAGGTATGCCCGTCTTTCAGTTATGTTTCGATAGACTTTAAGACGGTATCAAGGCATTTTGATGCAAGGCGCTGGTCGAACCATGGCTGTTGTTTCGTTTGAGATTTTCTGAACGAAGCAACAGCCATGGTTCGACCAGTCAGCATAAGGCAACTACCCATTTCTGAAATGCTCCTGCTCTCTTGCCGATTCACTTCCTCTTCGCTTATCCAGAACAGACCCTATTTATGAGTTCTTCCGATTTAGAAAAGAATGTACTACTACTGATTCCGAATCTTGGTTTTGGTGGTGCACAGCGGGTTTTTCATGACCACAGCGTGGAATTGGCTAAGCACTATAAGGTGACAGAAGCAGTGTTTAACCTGGAAGGCGGAAATACGTATCCCAGCGGCAACGACATGGTAAGTCTGGAAGTGAGTGGAGGAGGAAGTGCAGTTGAAAAAATAAGAAACTTTGGTCGTCGCATCGGGCGACTACGCCGTCTAAAGCAACGTTTGCATACGAAAGTATGCGTAAGTCACTTGGAAGGAGCCGATTACGTGAATCTGCTTAGCAAGGGCTCTGAGAAAGTAGTGCTGTGCATCCACGGCTCTAAACTGCACGATGGCAACATTAACGGCATAGTGGGTTGGTTACGAAAAAAAGTACTGATGCCCGGCCTATATAACCGCGCTGACAAAATTGTTACGGTGAGCCGCGACATCAATCCGGAACTGATAGAAGGTTTTGGCGTCAATCCGCAGAAGTTGGTCACCATCAACAACTTCTTTGAGGTAAGTCAAATTGAAGCGAAATCTAAAGAACCCCTGTCTGCTGAGGAGCAGATGGTGTATGGAGCAGCTCCAGTTCTGGTCACCTCCGGCCGTCTCACTATCCAGAAAAACCAAGCACCCTTGCTAGATTCGTTTGCCGCCCTGCTTAAGCGCCGGCCGGCCAAGCTGGTTTTTGTGGGCGATGGGGAACTGCGGAATGATCTGACCCGCCATGCCCGCGAGTTGGGGTTGCATGTGTACGAAGCCTGGAATCAGGATACACTCACGCCTGAGTACGACGTGTACTTCATGGGTCTTCAGCAGAATCCGTTTAAATACATTCGTCCGGCTTCTTTGTTCGTGTTTCCATCCGCGTGGGAAGGGTTCCCAATGGCTCTGGGCGAAGCCATGATTTGTGGGGTACCTGCCGTAACTACGGATTGTCCCACGGGCCCACGTGAAATTCTGGCGCCCAGCACGTCAACGCCTCGCATAGGCATTAGAGCTGCAGAAATGGCAGAATTTGGTGTGTTAATGCCCATGCTAAACCAGCCGGCTACATTGCCTGCTGATCAGCGGGTTTGGACGGAAACAATTTACCAGTTGCTGGGTGATGCAACAGAGCGGCAGCGGCTAGGATGCTTGGCCAGCCAGCGAATGCAGGATTTTAGCCGCGAAAAAATATTCAGTCAGTGGGTAAACCTGCTCGACGACGTACTGGCACAAAAATGATTCAGTCTTCTGCCAAGCCCATCATCCTCATTGTCGATAACTCAACGGCCGTAACGGGTGCCCTAAAGGCTATAGGGAATGCTACCGATCAACTACGTCACCGTTACGAGTTTGTATACGTGCTTCCCAGCGGCAGCAGCGGCCGCCATGTGTTAGAAGACGCAGGCTACAGGGTACATGAGTTGCCGTTCGTTGAAATCAGCAAACGAGTGCGTAGCCTTTTACTGTATGTGCCCATGCTACTGCTTAACGGATGGCGGCTAGCTGCGCTGGCGCGCCGGGAGCAGGCCCGTGTGCTACACATGAACGACTTCTATAACCTGGCTGGCCTCATAGCCCGGCTACTCACTGGACTTCCTCTCGTAACGCATGTGCGTTTTTTGCCACACACACAGATGCAGCCTTTGGCTAAAACATGGCGTTGGGTAGCAGAACATCTGGCCCAACGTGTAATATGCGTTTCGCAGGCAGTATACTCGTATTTCCAACCATTGCCTCATATACATGTAGTATACGACCCCATTCCCGAAGGGGAGAAGTATCCCCCCACTGATTTATCTCCTCGACCTGATGGGACTGTTCGCCTCCTGTTTTTAGGAAACTACATTCCGGGAAAGGGGCAGAACTATGCTGTAGAGGCGTTTAAAAAAGCCTTTTTTCAGCAACCATCGTTACGTCTGCACTTTGCTGGTGGAGACATGGGCTTGGAAAAAAATCGGGAATACCGTCGGCAGTTGGAATCAGCTGTGGACAAAGCTGATTTGAAGGATATAGTAACATTCGGAAGCTTTGTTCAAGATGTGGAAGCCGCCATCAAACAAGCTGACATAGTCCTGAATTTCTCCGAATCAGAATCGTTTTCTCTTACCTGTCTAGATGCCTTATACTTCGGCACGCCCCTTATTGCCTCAGACTGTGGAGGGCCTGCTGAACTATTTGAGTCTGGAAAGTCGGGCTTGTTAGTGCCAAACCGTAATGTATCAGCTATGGTAACAGCTATTTTACAACTTGGCTCCGACATTCAGCTTCGTCAAGACATGTCAATAGCAGGCCGAAGTTATGTGCGGAATAAGTTCAGTGGGGAAGCCACTTACCAAAAACTGGGTAAGCTGTATAATGCTTTATTGAAAAACATACAATTAAGATAGTGGATCAGCAGCCTTATTTTGCAAAATAAGGCTGCTGATCCACTATCTTAATTGTATGTTTTTCCTGAATCATCTTATTATATTTAAAGTGAATCAAGGAGGAAAGTATAGGGATGTTATACTGTTTAACAAACTGTGCCACCTTACTTTTGAACGAGGCCGTCTCTGAATAATTAAGTGTGCTAAGAAAAGGATATGGAATGACATTCGCTGGATAGTAGCAGCGAAAAGAAGAAAATGCACCTCTTTCGAAGAAAACGCCCCATTGGTCTGCTGTAACTGATACAGGGACAATTCTTTCACTCATCTTTTTAGCTGCAGATTTAGTAATAACATAAGCCATACTAGAAGCTATGGTGTGCAGATCAATAGGATAAAATAAGGTAGCATCATTCCCTACTTTAATAGCATTACGCTTGCTGAGGTATGTGCAGTTCTCGAAGTGGCCATAATAGGAAAGAGAAATAACTTCGTCAGACTGTATACTATGTTCAATATTGCGTAATATAGTCTGTATATTATTTGGAAGCGCTGCATCATCTTCTAAAACAAGAGCATATTTGTCATTCCTATCTGCGATTAACTCATTAATTTTCTTGTGCGAAAGTGCACAAGCAAGAGCACCTTGAGTTAAACAAGGATTCTTGCTTACAGCTTCAGTATCACTCAGATTAGCCAAACCAATTGGTCCTAATTCTTTGTAGTCTACAGCATCAATGATTTCAAAATCAATACCTAATGATTGTAAGTGCTTGGTAATATAAGTGCGGCGGTCTTCCGCTCTTTTCAAACTAACAACGTAAGCTTTCATGTGTAGATGATTGTGAAGTGAGTAAATCAATTAATAGCATTACTTGATATACTTAATTAAAGAATTAGTTATAAATTTAACTTTTTGAAAAAAAGTTAGTGAATTATATTTTGATAGAGTGCTTTTTTTATAAATCGACCAATTTCGAGCAAAAGGTAACGGATAATTATAGCAAAACTCAAACCAACGTTGGCTTATTCCTCGCTTGAGAGCCTGTGGATGAAAAATGGGGAATACGGAATTGTGAAATATAATACTAATTAGCCACTGTTCCACGTCAGAATGTGTGAGGTTGTTCAGTGGTTTGTTTAGCATAGAAACTAAGTTAAAGATATATAATGCTTTGTTATCTGCTGGAAAGTTCCAAGATTTTAAAAAAGCACTACGTACGTCATCCGATACAGATGAACGTTCACTGAGTATAGATAATTTTTGCTTTTCCTCTGGAACCCTATATTTGATAAGACTGTCTTGGATATTATGCAACTTAATTTCTTTTATATAGCGGACAAAGAAATCATAGTCTTCAGTCTGGCGTAGGGAGACGTCATAATACATGCCTTCCTCTCTAAAAAGGGAGCTGCGCATCATTACGGATGGGTTGCCCGTAGGTAGAGTGAATAAAGTGAGAACCTGTGTGTCTTCTGGATGTTCTGGATACCGGTTGCAAAAAGTGCTTGCTCCAAAATTTTGCATCCAACTCCCCACAATATTGATTTCTGGATGACTGTCCAAAAAATTAACTTGTAAGGACAGCCTGTCTGGACGGCATATGTCGTCTCCATCCATTTTTGCTATATATTTCCCCTGAACGTGTTGCAAGCCAACCATGTCGCTCCCAGCACGTCCTAAATTCTTCTTATTTATAATTAATTTTATTCTGTTGTCAATAATGGATTTAATGATATCTACAGTGTTATCAGTAGATAAATCATCGATGACGATAATCTCAAAATCAGAAAAGGACTGATTTAACAGGCTTTTAATAGTATCATGGATAAAGGGAGATACATTATAAACAGGAAGTAAAACGGAAACTTTTGGTGTCATGTTTCTGATAAAAAAGATTAATTAAATAATTTCTCTTGTATCAAAGTATCATAATCATATTTGGCTACAACATGACCATTGCTCAACTCTATTATATAGTTGCAGTCACGGAGGGTTGTCAGGCGGTGTGCTACAATCAAAATGGTAATATTAGTATTGGCAAGATTGTGGATTGCCTCATTTACTTCTTTTTCAGTGTCATTATCAAGGGCACTTGTTGCCTCATCCATAATCAATATTTCAGAGCGCTTATAAAGTGCTCTGGCAATACCTATTCGTTGGCGCTGCCCTCCTGATAATTTCGAGCCCCTCTCCCCAATAAGCGTATCAACTCCATCAGGTAGGGATTTTACAAAGTCTGCTAAGGATGCTTTAGTTATGGCATCATTCAACCTTTCTTCATCCACTTCTTGCTCAAATAGAGTGATATTTTCTTTAATAGAGGATTCCATTAAAAAGGTGTCCTGTTTAACATAGCCTATGATTTTATGCCAGGAGACAATATGCTGGGGTGTTAGAACTTGGTCATCAACTCTTATATTTCCTGATTTTTCATTATAAAAGCGAAGTAGGATATTCATTAGCGTTGTTTTTCCTGATCCAGACGTGCCAATAAATCCTACGATTTCCCCCTTTTTTATGGTTAAATTAATATTATCAACAACTTTAGAGTCAGTCCCTGGGAAAGAGAAGGTAAGGCCTTCCAATGAAATTTGATTTTCGAAATAAAGCGGTAACTGCTTCTTTGGGATAGAAGCATCGTATTCATGGCCACGGTACAGTTGTAAATCTTCAATCGTAGTCTGGTATTGCTTTATTGTGACTAATGAAGTTAATATCCGGTTAATAGAAGGCATCAATCTATATGCTGCACCAGCAAATAAACCTAATAAGGTCATAGATGATTGAGGAGATTTCGATATAAAAACAGAATAAGAAAATATAGTGATTAGTCCTAAAATAGCTACCATTTCAATTATTTTGAGCGGTAACAGAGAATAAACATATGATTCAGCTTCCAGTTTGTGTATTTTATCTTGATTTGAGAGTAAATCATCTCTAAGCTGCTCTTGCTTATGAGCTAACTTTAATTCTATAAAGCCATTAAACATATTATTCAATAATCCAATAGTTATAGGCCTACTTGTGTTTGTCTGAGAGCCTATATGTTGTGCTCTTTTGCGGAGCATTGTATATGTTAACCATGCAGTTGGGCCCATTACTGCTATCATAGTTATAAATAAGGTGGGGTTGTATATCATAATGCCCGTAATGATAATTATAGTAATCATTATTTCTGATAGTAAGGCTAATAGAGGCCTCATGATGCTGTTTACAAAGTAGTATGTTGTCTGTAAAGTGCTATAAAAAAACTTTGCAGAGCCTAAATTGTTAAAATATAGAAGTGGTAAATTAATGTATTTATTTAGTTGACTTCTAACTACAGACATGCCGACATTGGAAGTAAAGCGAGCTTGTAGATATAAAACCCATGTTGAAAATATATTTTTTATTATAAAAAAAGCCAACAATGACAAGATCATGAATAAAATAAATGATTTTTCACTAGAAAAATTTAAAGCATGAAAGACATAATTAGTTACTTTGTTTTTAAAAACCCCTTGTGGTTCCGCTGAAACCAATAATACAGGAATTAGTGCAGCAAGACTGAATGCATCAAGTAAAGAAGATATGAATAATAAAATAAATAAGGCTATAGCTATAGTTTTTTGTCTTGGGCTTAAATAAAAAAGTATGCTGCTAAATGAATTTTTTATAACCCCGGATCCTATTTTCATCTTTCTCCTTCTTTAAAAATTTATATTATAAGTTATTTTTTGAATCTAAAATGTCAAAAATAACTTATAAATTTATAGCGCAAAGATACAAAGTAAAGTTTATTAACGGCTGAAGTCCCTCAAAGAATCTGCATCATGGTAAAGTATAAGAACCAGAACCCTGCTGTATCTTAAAATTTTGTGATAGGTGCAATATAAAAGGCAGAGTTTCCTTTTGCCCAAAGCATTTTTGACCTGCGCCAAGTGGTTGTAGGCGCTTTCATTACAGAAACCTACTGAGATATGGGAACCAATAAGGCCCGCATTTCAACGAAAGAACATATGGTGAACTGGTTAAGTCGGAGCTATATCGTCTTGAGCAGTTGAAGGGAACCAGCCACACAAACTTTATCCTATAGGCTATTATGGACTCGTGTGCTAAATTGGGGGATGGGACAGCCTGTAGTAATCTATAATAGTTAGCCAGTTTTTGGTGGCTGTCTTAGTTAATGCTATGACCCCAAATCGCGCCTGTCGCCGCTTCACTGCTGAGTTCAATGCAGAGGTGGCATGGCCGCCATGACGGAGCGGTACCCACTGGCCAAACGGGCCTTCTTCTATCGGTTTATCCGTCGTGCTAATAAGTTGCTGCAAGCTGCACTTGCGCCAGCAAGCGGCGCAGGTCTTCATCGAAGCGGTGGCCGTGCTGTGCTCCTAAGGTAGAACTGCTTTACGCGGCTTTCGAGTGGCTGTAAATGGAAAATCAGCTGTTAAAAAACACTGTCGCTATGCCCTTGGCTCAGCTACACGCCCTAGTGAAAGCTGGTAGCGAAACCTTCGTACAGGCTCGTTGCTAGGCTCCAGGGCTGGCCCGTAGCAGCTACTAATACCAACCGCGAGGCGAACATGCGCTGAACCTAGAGCCTATGGGCGGCCGGCTGGACGAGGGATTAACGCACCATAATTTTAAGGGCTTGCTCGGCCTGCGCCACCATCTGCGCCAGCAGGGCTGCGCCACCTCGTGCAGCTCATGGGTCAAGAGCGTATCTATTCCAAACCACGCCTGAGTGTGCCCGTTCAAGGCATTACGCGCTAGCCTGTCTACTGTGCGAGTGGGTACTGACAGCGCCCAATGAGGTCTATAGCACAGACATCACCTATGTGCTGATGGCCCGTGGCTTCATCTACCTGGTGCAGTGCTCAACTAGCATTCGTGCTTCGTGCTAAGTTGGGCGTTGAGCAACACGCTCGACGTAGGCTTTTGACTGAGTGCCTGACACGGGGCTTTGCAATAGCAACCGGTACCCAACATGTTCGACTCGAACCAAGGCAGCCGCGACAGCGCCGCGTACTGATGCCAATTCAGAGAATAAGCTTGCATTCGGAGGCTTATTGTATGACATGCAACAGCAACTATCCCGTTTTCGAATCTCCTATAGAGTCAAATAAAGCTATGGAGGAAGCGTTAGATAAACGGTAGCTGAGTATTGTTATATTATTCTAATTTTTTTTTAGAATTCCTCTGGATTTATATTGCATGATGTATAATGCGCTTAGATAAAAAGGCATTAAAGGAATTTTATACCTTACCAAGGTGCCAAAGTTTCCACTGGTAGTACCAACGCCAATGGAAAAAATAATTGAAAATAAAAAGCAAAATAAAATAACTGGTTCGCTAATTATTAATCTAAATCCTTTTAAAAGACCCGTTTTGTAAAATAAATTTATGGTTAAAAATAAAAATAGTAAAGCCTCTAAAGAAGATAAAAACATTACAGGATTCCTTGCTTCAAAAATAAAGGGTCGAAATAAAGATATGAAAACAGCTTGGGGTGATACTTTTAGAATAGATCCCAAAGATCCATCCAGTGTTCCTATATCATAAGCGGAGCCACTTGATACATAAGTGCTAAGATAATCTTTTGTTATTTTTGTTCTTTGTCCGATTTTGTCTACATCGAATCTTTCATCGCCAGCAGTAATATTAATTGCAATTAGGTACGCTGCAATTGCACCCGCAATGATGAAAAGCGGTTTTAAAGCAATTCTAAGTGCAGTAGACTTGATTCTTTTATTGTTTTCTATGAAAATCCAAAATAATGCCGCAGGAGCAAAAGAAAGTAAAATATATAATTTAGTGGACATTAAAACGTATATTCCTATAGCGCCAAATAATGAGGAGCTTATTAATCTGTTTTTTCTAATAAATAAATGACTAATGGAATAGAATATCCATCCTAGTGCACCAATACATAATGAATCTTTCATTAAGCCTGAGCCCCAGAAGAATACAGAGGGTAAAAAGAAAACCGGTAGAGAGAATTTATTGTATATTCCTGGATATAAATTGGAAAATGTAATATACATTGCCCACATGCCAGTGAAGCTTATAATAGCGAAAAAGAGAGCTATAACAGTGTAGGTGTTAAAGCATAGCAGTGAAAAAAAACTTGCTACCTGAATTACAAAATATTCAGTTGATGAATCATACCAGTATAGTCTATTTGTATAGATCGAAATATCGGCTGATGAACTATGTGTTAATAGCTTAATTCCTATTTCGTAAGATTTGTTGAAGGCCTCATGAATTATCTTTACATGCCTGAAGTAGTTGAAAGTGTCACCTCCTCCATAATAAAACTGATAGATAACACCCAGTCCAATAGCTCCAATGAATTTTACAGTCAGTGCCGGAATAAAATACTTCTTGGTATAAATATTCGTAAACCGAGGGCGCACCGCATAAGCAATAGCATAGAATATCCCTAAATAAATAGGTGTTAAAAAAAGATCCTTTAATTCCATACTGCCCTACTTCTTATGCTTCTTAAGATACTCCTTTGCTTCCCGATATTGCTCCGATTTATGCTCGGACTTCTCCTTTACAATATCATAATATCGTTTAGCAGCCGGCGTATCCTTTTCCTTAACAGCCATACGGGCTAGGTTAAGGTTTGCATAGAGGTAGAAGCCACCATCCGTATCCCCGGTGCTCTCAGCAAATACAATGCAGCGCTGGTAATAGTCCTTTGCTTTAGCCAAGTCCTTATACTTGTTCTGCATCATCCAGCCCAGGAAATAGGTGGCATATCTGCCGCTAATTCCTTCGTAGCCGGGCATTCCCCGGTTGATTTTGTCGAGTATTTCTCGGCTTACCCGCTCACACTCCCGGAATTCCCCTTCGTTATAGCACAGCAGTGCGTAGAAACGCTGGAAATAGCCATTGTCGGGGTAAGTGGAGGCCAGGTAGCGCGCCACGGGCATTGCCGTGGCAGGGTTGTTTTCCTCATTGTTGAGGATACGCATCAGGAAGAACCTGGCCTCGGTGCCGGTGTAAAAGCCATTCTCCGAAACATTGCGCAGTTGTTGCAGTCCTAGCTGCTGATTTCCTTTGGGGAACAGCAGCAGCACCGGCTTTAAGATGGGGTAGTGGTCCGGAATCCAGACGGAGTAATAATTGAATAAAGCCTGCCCAAACAGAAACTCCGGGCTCAGGCCATTTGCCTCATTACTAATTTCAACATACTTCAACGCCCGCTTGGCGCTGATGGTAGCCTTGGGCCAGTTTCCTCTTTCAGCGTGTAACCGACCACTAAACCCGTAGGCTGCAGCTAAGAAAAAACAAGCTTCGTAGTTCTTGTTGTCCTGTTCATATAGCTTCTCGCCGTACACCACGGCCGTATCCATATAAGCGAAGAAGAGTTTGTCGTACTGCTTGGTCTGCACATTAGTCGGCACAATTTTCCACCATGTGCTCAGACCCAGCAGGAAATAGGGCATGGGGTGTTTGGGATAGCGCCGCCGCAGGGAGCGGAATTGCTTCTCAGCCCGGTCAAACTTGAAGTTGTAGAGGTTCTCTACTGCGCCATCCAGTTCCAGCTGAATATCCCGGTCGAGGAGGAGCCATCCTTTCGTATCCACGGCTCCCGGTGCTATGTCTACGTTCGCCAACTCAATATTGCGGATAGTATCAGTTGAGCGAGCTGTATCGGGCTGCTGTGCCTGACTCCAGAACGGAAGCAGGCAAAGGATAGACAGGATAAAACGCAGTTTAAGCATGGTAACGAGCCTGGGATACGACCAAAAATCGGCGCACCTTATGTTAGACAGAGCTGCGGTGAAAAGACGAAAGTAGGGCAATTAAACTAGATTTGGACAAAGTAGATATTCGTATGCACCTGTTAAACACCTTATGCCGGATTCCGGCGCCATCCGGAAACGAGGCGGCTTTGTCGCAGTTTCTGCAAAACTACATAAACCAGCACAAAGGCACTTGGAGGGTGCAACCGGAAGTGGTGGTGGGAGAAGAATTTCAAGATTGTATTATTTTGATTTTTGGTAAGCCCCGCACTGCCGTTTTTGCCCACATCGATTCTATTGGCTTCACTGTGCGTTATGGCCGGGAATTGGTCCGTATTGGTGGGCCAGTAGCCGAGGATGGATACCAACTCGTAGGCCAGGACCGGCACGGTGCAATTTCCTGTACGCTTTCCATTGAGGAAGAAACGGGCGCACTGAGTTATGAGTTCACCCGGGAGATTGAGCGAGGCACGGAACTAACCTTTCAGTGCGACTTCCGGGAAACGGAAACCAGCGTACAGAGCTGCTACCTCGATAACCGATTAGGGGTATGGAATGCTTTGCGGCTAGCGGAAACGCTGGCGGATGGCATTATCGTGTTCAGCTGCTGGGAGGAGCATGGGGGAGGCTCCGTGGCGTATTTAGCCAACTATATTTATGCGCGTTTTGGGGTGCGTCAGGCGCTTATCTCGGATATCACCTGGGTAACGGAAGGCGTGCAGCCCGGCAAAGGAGTCGTTATTTCCCTGCGTGATTCCCTGATACCTCGTCGTTCCTACGTAAACCGCATTCGGGAAATTGCCCGCAAGGCCGGCATTGCGCACCAGCTGGAGGTGGAGGGCAGTGGGGGTTCCGATGCCAAAGAGCTGCAGCACGGTGCCCAACCTTGGGACTGGTGCTTTGTAGGCGCCCCGGAAGATAATGTGCACACCCCGCATGAAATAGTGGATAAGCGGGATATTGAGAGTATGCTGGCTTTGTATCAGGTACTGATGCGGGAGTTGTAGAAAGTGTAGACCGAGGACAGTATCAAATCAAAAAGTCCTCTGGATAAACTCCTTACAAAGGGCTGATAAAATTGAGGTTTAGCGAATAACCTCTATTTTACCAGCCCTTTGTCTGTTCTCATCCAACCTAACACCAACTCTCTTACCACCGCTTTATGACCCCATTTCTTTACGTAGTGCCCGGGCTGGGCATACTGGCCCTTTTGTACACGTGGCTGCGCTCCGGCTGGGTGACGCGGCAGGACCCCGGCGACGAACGAATGCGCACCATTGCCGGCTACATTGCCGATGGCGCTATTGCGTTTCTGAAAGCCGAGTACCGTGTTTTAGTCTTATTTGGGTTGATTGCCAGCGCATTTCTTTTTTACCTGGGCTCAACCGGTGAGAAATCCAGCCCTGTCATTGTCATAGCCTTCATTATTGGTGCCGTTTTCTCCGCTCTGGCAGGGTTTATCGGGATGAAGATTGCCACCAAGGCTAACGTTCGGACGGCGCAGGCCGCGCGCACCAGCCTCTCGCAGGCGCTGAAGGTTTCCTTCTCCGGCGGCTCTGTAATGGGCATGGGCGTAGCCGGACTGGCCGTGCTGGGCCTGGGGTCGCTGTTCATCGTTTTCTACCAGATGTTTGTGGTTGGCAAGGGCGGCGCCAACGGCGTTGAGATGGAAAAGGCGTTGGAAGTACTCACCGGTTTCTCCCTGGGTGCCGAGAGCATTGCTTTGTTTGCCCGCGTGGGTGGCGGCATCTACACCAAAGCCGCCGACGTAGGCGCCGACCTTGTCGGAAAAGTGGAAGCTGGTATTCCGGAAGACGACCCCCGCAACCCCGCTACCATTGCCGATAACGTGGGCGACAACGTGGGCGACGTAGCCGGCATGGGCGCCGACCTGTTCGGCTCGTACGTAGCCACCATTCTGGCTACCATGGTGCTGGGCCGCGAGGTAATTGCTACCGGCGACCAGTTCGATGGCCTTTCGCCCATCTTCCTGCCGATGGCTATTGCCGGCATGGGCATCATTGCCTCCCTCATCGGTATTCTGATGGTGCGCGTGAAAGAAGGTGGCAACGTGCAGGCTGCCCTCAACCTCGGCAACTATGTATCAGTCCTGGTTTCGGCAGTAGCTTCTTACTTTCTGATTAAGTGGATTATGCCTTCCGGCGACTTCCTGATTCGGGGCATTACGTTTAATGCCATGGATATTTTCTACGCGGTGCTGGTAGGTTTGGTAGTGGGTACGCTGATGAGCATTATCACGGAGTACTACACGGCCATGGGCAAGCGCCCCGTGATGAGCATTGTGCAACAAAGCAGCACGGGCCACGCTACCACCGTTATTGGCGGACTGGCAGTGGGTATGGAGTCAACGGTGCTGCCCATTCTGGTACTGGCCGCCGGTATTGTGCTCAGCTTTAAGTTTGCCGGCCTCTACGGCGTTGCCATTGCCGCGGCCGGCATGATGGCCACCACGGCCATGCAGCTGGCTATTGATGCCTTTGGCCCCATTGCCGACAACGCCGGTGGTATTGCCGAAATGAGCGAGCTGCCCAAAGAAGTGCGCGAGCGGACGGATATTCTGGATGCCGTAGGCAACACCACCGCCGCCACCGGCAAAGGCTTCGCCATTGCCTCGGCTGCCCTTACTTCCCTGGCTCTGTTTGCCGCCTTCATGGGCACCGCCAACATTGATACTATCGATATCAGCAACGCCGATGTGCTGGCGGGCCTGTTCGTGGGCGCCATGATTCCATTTATCTTCTCCGCCCTGGCTATTTCGGCGGTAGGCCGGGCCGCTATGGCTATGGTGCAGGAAGTTCGGCGGCAGTTCCGCGAAATTCCCGGTATTATGGAAGGTACTGGCCGGCCAGAGTACGAGAAGTGCGTGGCTATTTCCACGCAGGCCGCTATTCGGGAAATGATCCTGCCCGGTGCCATTGCCCTTATTACCCCCATCATCGTGGGGTTCCTGTTTGGGCCCAAAGTGCTGGGTGGTTTGCTGGCCGGCGTAACCGTGAGCGGCGTACTGATGGCCATGTTCCAGAGCAACGCCGGTGGCGCCTGGGACAACGCCAAGAAGTCGTTTGAAAAAGGGGTGATGATTGACGGGACCATGCATTACAAAGGCTCCGACGCCCACAAAGCCTCCGTTACGGGCGACACCGTCGGCGACCCATTCAAAGACACCTCCGGTCCGTCCATGAATATCCTGATTAAGCTAATGTCCATTGTGTCGCTGGTAATTGCGCCCCACATTGCGGCGCCCGATGCGGTACCGCAGCGTGGCGTGGCGATGCCAGCGCCCTCGGAGCAAACCCTGGAAAGCCTCTCCAAGCCCAAGGTGCAATATGCTGATATAGCGCCCGCCGCGGCTAAAGCTGTCTTCATGATGCTGCGCGAAAGCCGCTAACCTTGTGAAGATTGTCTGATGAAACAGCCCCTCCGGCGCGGAGGGGCTGTTTTTTTTCTGCTACCTTTGACCACGCTTACGCCCCCAGAACCAACCCCGCGCCGAATGCCGCTGTCCACTATTTCATTGCACGACAAGGAGTTTTCGCCGTATTTGTCGGCAAATGAGCTTTCGACGGCTATCCGGCTGCTGGCCCAACGCCTGAACGAGGAGTATGCTAACCGGCAGCCGCTTTTTGTGGCGGTGCTCAATGGCTCGTTCATGTTTGCGGCCGATCTTCTCAAGGGAATCACCATTCCCTGCGAAATCACCTTCATCCGGGTGGCTTCTTATGAAGGTACCGGCAGCACGGGCCATATCCAGCAGGTGCTGGGCCTGCGGGAAGAAGTGAAAGACCGTCACGTAGTGCTACTGGAAGATATTGTAGATACCGGCAATACCATGCAGCTGCTCCTGGAGCAGTTTAATAAGCAGGAGCCGGCCTCCCTGGAAGTAGCTACGCTCTTCATGAAGCCCGAGTGCCTGCGCCATGAGTTGCAGATCCGCTACGTGGGCCTGAGCATTCCTAACGATTTCATTGTGGGCTATGGTCTTGATTATGATGGGTTAGGGCGTAACTACCCCGATGTTTATAAGGCCGTCTGATAGAAAAGGATAGCCTAAAACTGCCGGTTGTCGTACCGGGCTTTTTGCCCCTGATTCAGTATCTTTCCCAACCTCCCGCATTTCTCCTTCGCGAAACACTCCGCTCTATGCTAAATATCGTGCTGTTCGGCCCTCCCGGTGCCGGTAAAGGAACCCAAAGCCAAAAGCTGATTGCCCGCTACAACCTGGTGCACCTCTCCACCGGCGACCTGCTCCGGGCCCAGATTACCCAGGGCACCGAGCTGGGCCTGCGCGCCAAACGGCTGATGGACGAAGGCCTGCTGGTGCCCGATGAAGTGGTGATTGGCATGATTGACAGCGCGCTGCAGGCCAACAAACAGGCTGCCGGCTTTATTTTTGATGGTTTCCCGCGCACCGTGCCCCAGGCTCAAAGTCTGGATGAGCTGCTGGCCCAGCACAGCACCAAGGTATCGTGCATGGTAGCGCTGGAGGTAGCTGAAGAGGAGCTGGTAAAGCGCCTGCTGGAGCGCGGCAAAACCTCCGGCCGCCCCGACGACCAGAACGAGGAGAAAATCCGCAAGCGCGTAACGGTATACAATACTGAAACTGCCCAGGTGGCCGGCTACTACGCCCAACAGAATAAATTCCACGCCCTTAACGGCATTGGCGCCATCGAAGATATCTTCGGGCAGATCTGCGGCATCATTGATCAGAACCAGCCCGCTACGCCGGAAAGCAGCCGTCAAGCAACCGACGAAGTAAAAGCGTAACTTTGCGCCTGCTACCCGCTTGGGTAGTGGCAGCACCATCTGTCATCCTGAGCATAGCGAAGGACCTTATCCCGTTAGAACGACTGTCGTTGCTACGAATCGTTCCCAGGAGATAAGGTCCTTCGCTATGCTCAGGATGACAGCCGTTTTTCAGACAACTCATTAGGAGAGCGGAATTTGGAACCCTCCAATTCTTAATTTCTCATTCCTGATTCTTAATTCCCGAAAGTGGCTTCTAATAACTTCATCGATTACGTTAAAATCAATTGCCGCTCGGGTAAGGGTGGGGCCGGCTCGCACCACTTTTTCCGCGCCAAAGGCCTGCCCAACGGCGGCCCCGATGGCGGCGACGGCGGCCGCGGCGGCCACATCATTCTGGAGGGCAACTCCCAGCTCTGGACGCTGTTGCACCTGCAGTATCAGAAACACCTCATTGCCCAGGCGGGCGAAGGCGGCGGCGAAAACCTACGCTCCGGCAAGCAGGGGGAAGATATCATCATTCAGGTGCCGCTGGGTACCATTGCCCGCGACGCGGAAACCGGTGAGAAGAAGCTGGAAATTACGGAAGACGGCCAGCGCCTGATACTGACGCCCGGCGGCCGCGGGGGCCTCGGCAACGACCACTTCAAATCCGCCACCAACCAAGCCCCGCAATACGCCCAGCCCGGCGAGCCGGGTATTGACGAGTGGGTAATTCTGGAGTTGAAGCTGCTGGCCGATGTGGGTCTGGTGGGTTTCCCCAACGCGGGCAAAAGCACTTTGCTCTCCGTGGTATCGGCGGCCAAGCCCAAAATTGCCGACTACGCCTTTACTACCCTCACACCTAACCTGGGCGTGGTAGCGTACCGCGACTACAAATCCTTCGTGATGGCCGATATTCCGGGCATTATTGAAGGCGCGGCCGAGGGTAGAGGACTGGGCCACCGTTTCCTGCGCCACATTGAGCGCAACGCCATTCTGCTGTTCATGATTTCCTGCGACTCGCCGGATATAGCGGCCGAGTACCAGGTGCTGCTCAGCGAGCTGGAGCAGTTTAACCCCGAGTTGCTGGACAAGCGCCGCATGCTGGCCATTACCAAGGCCGATATGCTGGATGAGGAGCTGGAGGCTGAAATCAAGGCCACGCTGCCCACGGACATTCCCACCATTTTCATCTCCAGCCTGACGAATAAGAACATCCAGCAACTGAAGGACATGATCTGGCAGGAGCTGCACGCCTAGAGCGACAGTATTCCTGATAGGTAGCGAAACGCTTTTGTTAGTAATCGTGGTGCAAGGCGGCCATAATTGGAGTAAGTGCTAAACCACCTATCTTTACGGCTCAGTTTCAATCTGATTGGGGGTTAACCCTAATTCACCATCTCTTTGCAAAAAACAACTCATGGCTCAAGCTTCTGCTAATAATCTCAAGAAACGAGTTTTTAGAAAACTACAGAAAGTAGCTGGCTTTACCCCGTACGATGAATTTCCACACACCCGTGATATAATTCTGGATTACAACCATATTGATTTATACTACTGGCGTCCGCAACATACGTTGGCGCAGAATTTTGGTGACCATCTTTCCAAGATGATTGTGGCTCGCATTCTGTCCCAGCGCGAGTTCTCACTGGAAGAAGAGACGCCCCACGCGCACAAGATGTTTGCTATCGGCTCCATTATGCAGTTGGCAAAAGATGATGAGACCATCTGGGGTTCGGGGGTGAATGGTTGCTATAAGCCGGAGGATCACACGTTCAAGCGTTTAGATGTTCGTGCCGTGCGAGGCCGCTTATCGGCGGAATATCTGCGTGCGCGTGGTATTCAGGTGCCTGAAGTATATGGCGACCCTGCTTTGTTGCTGCCGTATATTTTCCCCACTAAGTTTAAGCGCGAAAGCAAGCGGAAGTATGCAGTAATTCCTCACCACACAGAGGAGAAGATGCTGGCACAGCAGAAAGTACAGAACGTAATTTCGCCAATGGGTAGCTGGAACAAAATCATTTCTCAGATTCTGGAAGCAGATTTTGTAATCTCCAGCTCGCTGCACGGTATTATAGTTGCTGAAGCTTATGGGATTCCTTCACGGTATCTGCGTATTTCAAATAACCAGGATTTGTTCAAGTACAATGACTACATGTCGGGTACTGGTCGCGGTGAAATAGAGTTTGCTACTTCCGTAGAGCAGGCATTGGAAATGGGAGGGCAGGCCCCCATTGTGGAATTTGACCACACTAAACTTCTGAATGCTTTCCCTTGGGATTTGTGGACCAAATAGATCAGGTTTCCTGACAAGTTGAATTCTTATAAATAGCTGTAGTCACAGTCTTCATTAGAAGCTGAGATTACAGCTATTTATTAATAACCCGGAGAGATTAAAATTAAAAACATGGCAGTCCATCACGCGGGTGTATCAGTTGTAATATGTTGTTACAACAGCAGTTCACGACTTCCGGAAACCTTAGCTCACCTTGCTAAGCAGAAGTTTAGCAACTTATCTATTCCATGGGAGGTGATTATCATGGATAATGGTTCAACAGACAATACAGCTGCTTTTGCTTTATCAGAATGGCAGAAGTACAAGATGCCGGCTCCACTCTACGTAATAACTGAACCTAGGCCAGGAACAGCTATTGCCCGAGAATCAGGAATTCAAAAATCAAAATATGAATTCGTGCTATTTTGTGATGATGACAACTGGCTAATCGATAGTTATGTCGAAAATGTCTACAACATCATGACTAGTAATGCTGAAATTGCCGCGCTAGGAGGACAAGGCGAGGCTGTTTGTGAAGTGCAGCCTCCTGCTTGGTTTGAGCAATTTAAAGCATATTACGCTATAGGTCCACAAGCGGGGAGAGATAATCCGAGTAAGGTTTCACTGGAAAGAGGTTTCTTATATACGGCTGGGTCTACCTTCCGCAAATCGGTTATTGAGGATTTAGAAAACACCGGATTTAAAAGTGTGCTTGAGGGAAGAACGGGAAAAAACCTTGCTGGCGGCGAAGACGTTGAACTTTGTTATAACATTATTCTGAACGGTGGTCATATCTACTATGACTCCCGGTTACTATTTAAGCATTACATGACCAAGCCTCGCTTGAACTGGCCGTACTATAAGCGAATGATTCGGGCTTTTGGAAAAGGATATAGTCTGCTAATGCCCTATAAACTGCTCCTTAATAAGCAGGAAAAACGCTTTAAAATGGGTATTAAATGGCTTTATTTATCGGCGTTTTATTTGATATTTAGAACGCTATTTATTGATATGCCTAAGTCTTTGTTTGATAACCAGTTTTTGGCAGCCCGCGCTAATCTGGAAAGCCATATTGGTTTTTTAGAATCCTTATTAACCAATCATAACGCTGTTGTTAATCTATATAAAAAGTTAGAAAGCGCTCCTTGGATTGTTGAGGAATATCGTGTTACACGGTAATTGTTAAATGAAGGAGTAAATTGAGAAGTAGCCATATGCCACCTCGTCCGAACTAATACATTAGATCTTGGGGTTGTTGTGCCAAATTGACACCTGCTGGGCGTTTGGCAGGTTCCTTGTGCCTGCCGCTGTTGCTTATGTCCAACCGATTCAACCCATTCCGACGATTTCAAGCGAAAATGGCTGACGATAAAGTACCCCACCCCGACGAATTGCAGAACGACCAAAATGCATCCGGCGCCGCCACTGACCATGTGGCCGGCGAGCTGCCCGAAGACCCCAACGCCCCCGATCTGGGCGAGGTGGAAGGTGCCCCGAAACAGGAAGGCTCCAAAACTGATGCCGAGCTGGCCGATTTGAAGGACAAATACCTGCGCATGGCCGCGGAGTTTGAAAACTACAAGCGCCGGACCTCGAAAGAGCGCGCCGACCTGTTCAAAACCGCTAACCAAGAGCTGATGGTGGCCTTGCTGCCCGTGTTGGATGATTTTGACCGGGCCCGCAACTTCACCAAGGATACCGATGATGCCAACGCTGTGCGCGAAAGCATCGACATTATCCATGGCAAGCTGGCTAAGACGCTGCAGCAAAAAGGCTTGGTTTCTATGGAAGCCAAAGGCGGGGCGTTTGACCCGGAGCTGCACGAGGCCATTACCCAGATTCCGGCTCCTTCTGAAGACCTGAAGGGCAAGATTGTGGATGAGATTGAAAAAGGCTATTACTTGGGCGATAAGGTTATCCGGCACGCCAAAGTGGTATTAGGCCAGTAAAAAAGATACGTCATGCCAACCAAGAGAGGCATGACCGACGAGTAACAAAAAAATGGCAACGAAGCGAGATTATTACGAGGTGTTGGGCGTGGCCAAAACCGCGGCGGGCGACGAGATAAAGAAGGCCTACCGTAAAGTGGCCATCAAATATCACCCCGATAAAAACCCCGATGACCCTTCCGCCGAGGACAAGTTCAAGGAAGCCGCAGAGGCCTACGAAGTGCTGTCTGATGAGCAAAAGCGGGCCCGCTACGACCGTTTCGGCCACCAGGGCATGGGCGGCAATGGTGGTGGCCCGAACATGGAAGACATTTTCTCCCAGTTCGGCGACATCTTCGGTGGGGGCGGCTTCGAGGGCTTCTTCGGTGGCGGAGGCCGCGGGCAAGGCGGCCGGCGCGTACGTAAGGGTTCCAACCTGCGTATTAAGCTGAAGCTGGACCTGGAAGAGGTAGCTAACGGCGTGGAAAAGAAGATTAAGGTGAAGCGCTACGTAGCTTGCGCACCCTGCTCCGGCACTGGCGCCAAGAATGGCACTGATCTGAAGGATTGCAGCACCTGCCACGGCCAGGGCCAGGTAAAGCGCGTGGTAAATACCATGCTGGGCCAGATGGTGAGCTCCTCTACCTGCCCCACCTGTAATGGTGAGGGCAAAGTAGTAACCAGCAAGTGCGACGTCTGCCACGGCGAAGGCCGCCAGCTACAGGAGGAAATCATTCCAATTAACATTCCCGCCGGGGTAGCCGAAGGCATGCAGCTCTCCATGAGCGGCAAAGGCAACTACCCCGAGCGCGGCGGCGTGCCCGGCGACCTGCTCATTCAGATTGAGGAAGAGCTGCACGAAGTGCTCCGGCGCGACGGCAACAACATCATGTACGAGCAGTACATTTCGTTTGTCGATGCTGCCCTGGGCGCTAACATCGAAGTGCCGACCATTGAAGGCAAAGTCAAAATTAAGGTGGACGCCGGCACGCAGCCCGGCAAGATCCTGCGCCTGCGCGGCAAGGGCATCAAAGACCTGAACGGCTACGGGCGCGGCGACCAGCTCATTCATCTGAATGTCTGGACGCCGAAGAACGTAACCGGCGAAGAGCGCGAGCTGCTGGAGCGCCTGCGCGACTCCCGCAACTTTACGCCCAACCCCGGCAAGAACGACAAAGGCTTCTTTGAGAAAGTAAAGGAGTACTTCCAATAAGCAAGTGCGCTAACGGTAGAAAAGCCCGGTTTCCAGTTTTGGAAGCCGGGCTTTTTTGTGTTTGTAGTAACCCCAAATGCCTGTCATCCTGAGCTTTGCGAAGGACCTTCTCACGCTAGCACAAGTCGTTGTGACGATTATCGTTCTGCGGTGAGAAGGTCCTTCGCAAAGCCCAGGATGACAGCTGGTTGTAGGGAGAGAGTGGGGGAAGATGACAGTGGGAGAGTGGAATTCTAAAAAATATCTGGCCGGAGTTGTAATGTTGAAACCGGAGCGGCGACCTATATGCCAAACCCTGCCGCTATGTCTGCTGATGCTTCGCCGGATTTCCTGGCTGTATTAAACCAGTACCAACCCTTGCTGCGGCGGGTAACCCGCGTGTATGGGGCTGATGCCGACGACCAGCAGGACCTGTACCAGGAAATAGTGCTGCAGCTTTGGCGCGCTTGGCCCCGCTTTGAAGGGCGCGCGAAAGTAAGCACCTGGCTCTACCGCATTGCCCTGAACGTAGCCATATCCGCATTACGGCAACGCACGCGCAGCCCCGCCACTAGCCGCCTGGATGCGGCCGTGCCGGACATTCCGCTGCCGCCGGAATCCGGTCCCGATGCCGATGACCTGGCGCAGCTTTACCGGGCTATTGAGCAGCTATCCGATGTAGAAAAGGCCTTTGTACTCCTTTACCTGGAAGAGCGCACCTACGAGGAAATGGCCGATATCCTGGGCATCACTCAAAACAATGTGCGCGTGAAAATGCACCGCGTGCAGGACAAGCTTCGCCAATTTTTAACCCAACCCGCCTGATGGACCTCGATGCGTTTCGCCGGCAGTGGCAACAGCAGCCCACTGGCACTTCAGAATCAACTTTAACACACCAAAAACTCCAGACCATGCTTGCTAATCAATCTGATAGCCTCGTCAGTCAAATGCTGCGCAACGCCCGCAAAGAACAGCGGGTGCTGGTGTTCATCCTGATACTGAACTGGGTGAATGTATCCAATATGTTTAACCGCCATTTGAGTGGTGCCAGCCTGAATGCCCAGCTGCTGCTTTATGGCTGCGTGGGTCTGATGGTGGTATTTATTGCGTGGACCACCTACCGGAAGCGGCGGCTACTCACCCAGTTGCAGGCGGCCGATACCTCAACCTATAGGCACCTGAGGCAGACAATTCAGCAGATAAGAAGCCTGATTAAGAATAAAAAATATGCGGGTATGCTGTTTCTGGTCTCCATTATCCTGGCGGCCTTCTATATCCGCTACGATTCCATCATGCAGGCCCTGCACAAGGGTACCGTGGACTGGGGCCTAACCATCCTGCTCACTTTTGCTGCCGCTATGCTGATTGCCGGCTTGCTGTATCTTGACCAGCAGCGGCAACAGCGACGCTATGGTAAGTACCTGGACCAGCTGGAAGCTACCCTACATGAGTTGAAAGAATAAAATATTGGGTTGGCCTCTGACGTGATATACATAGCAAAAACCCTACATTAGTCCCCGAAATCATCTACAGATCCTTTCTGCCGTGAAACCAATTCTACAAGTTGTGGACGTACATAAGCAGTACGCCAACCACACTGCCCTCGATGGCGTGAGCCTGGAAGTGCCGGAAGGCTCCATCTTCGGGCTACTGGGCCCCAATGGCGCCGGCAAAACCTCTCTCATCCGCATCATCACCCAGATTACCGGCGCCGATTCCGGCGAAATCCTGTTCCGCGGGGAGCGGCTGAACCCTTCGCACATTGGCCAGATTGGCTATTTGCCCGAGGAGCGCGGCCTCTACAAAAAAATGAAAGTAGGGGAGCAGCTTCTGTACCTGGCTCAGCTGAAAGGCATTAAGAAGGACGAAGCCCGGCAGAAAATCAAAGGCTGGCTGGAGCGCTTCGATATTAAGGGGTGGGCCGATAAGAACATTGAGGACCTCTCCAAAGGCATGCAGCAGAAGGTGCAGTTTATTGCCACCGTGGTGCACGACCCCACGCTGGTCATTCTGGACGAGCCTTTCTCCGGCTTCGACCCCATTAATGCTAACCTGCTGAAAGATGAAATTCTGGCCATGCGCGACCGGGGCGCCAGCATTATCTTCTCCACCCACCGTATGGAGTCGGTGGAGGAAATGTGCGACCATATTGCCCTGATTAACCGCTCCAAAAAGGTGCTGGATGGCCCCGTAAGCGAAGTGCGCGACGCCTACCGCACCCAAACCTACGAGGTAGAAGGCCGCGGCCGCCTGATAGTAGTGCACCCCGATTTTGAAGTGATAGAGCACAAAGAGCGGGAAAACGGCCACTTCTACGACCGGATCCGCATTGTGCACGGTACTCCCAACGACCTGCTCCGCTACCTCATTGGGCCGGCCAACGTGGAGGTGCATACGTTCCGCGAGAAGGTGCCCAGCATCAACGAAATCTTTATTCGCCGGGTGCAGGAAACCCACCCCGACTACGTGCCCCAGGAAGAGGAGCTGGTAGCCAGAAGTTAGGCGCTGACCTGTTCTGTGCTGCTTTTACCCGCGTTTTCTCCTGACTTCTAACTCCTGGCTCCTAGCCCCAAAAATATCATGTCAAAAATCTGGCTTATCGTACAGCGCGAGTACCTCACCCGCGTCCGCAAAAAGAGTTTTATCATCATGTCCCTGATTGGGCCGCTGCTCACGGTGGGGCTGTTTGCCGTGCCGGTGCTCATTGCCAAAATGTCGGACAGCGGCAAAGTGGTGGCCGTTTCTGATGCCGGAGGTCTTTTCGCTGAAAAACTGCCCGAGGCCAAGGACGATATTAGCTTTACGCGCATCTCGCCGGACCTGGCTACGGCCAAAGCCGAGTTTAAAAAGGCGAAGTATGATGCCCTGCTCTACGTGCCCAAGCTGGATGCCGCTAACCCCACCGGCTTTCAGGTATTTTCGCGGAAGGGGTTGGGTATGTCGCTGGAAAACGACATCAACCGCGCCGTGAATAAGGCCATTGAAACCCAGCGCCTGCGCGCCGCCGGCATCGATCAGGCCGTGCTGGACAACCTGAAAGCCGATGTAGATCTGCAAACCGTAAGCCTGAGCGACGATGGCGAGAAAAGCTCCAGTACCGGCATCAGCACCGGCGTAGCCTATTTCTTCGGCTTCCTCATTTACATTTTCATCTTCATCTACGGCGTGCAGATTATGCGCGGCGTAATGGAAGAAAAGACCAGCCGCATTGTGGAAGTAGTGATTTCCTCCGTGAAGCCCTTTCAGCTGATGATGGGCAAAGTGCTGGGTATTGCCGCCGTGGGCTTTACGCAGCTGGCTTTGTGGGTGCTGCTTTCCATGGGCATCAGCTCCGTTATGGCCGGCTCCATCAGCCCGGATAAAGTAGTGGAAGACCGGGCGGCCCGCACCACGGCCATGGTGCGCCCCACCACCACGCAGGATCAGGCCGCCAAAAAGGAAAACGTTGCGGCCAAATTCTCGCAGGCCCTGGCCAGCGCCGACCTGAACATGCCCTTGCTGATAGCCTGCTTCCTGTTTTATTTCCTGGGCGGCTACCTGTTCTACGGGGCTTTGTTCGGGGCCATCGGCTCGGCCGTGGATAGTGAAACCGACACCCAGCAGTTTATGATGCCCGTGACCATGCCGCTGGTGCTCACCTTTGTGGTGTCGCAGGCAGTGCTTACCACCAACCCCAACGGCACGGTTGCTTTCTGGATGTCGATGTTTCCCCTGACCTCGCCCATTGCCATGATGATGCGCCTGCCATTTGGCGGCGTGCCCGCCTGGCAGTTGGGCCTCTCTATGCTGCTGCTGATTATGGGATTTGTGTTTGCCATCTGGATGGCCGGCCGCATCTACCGCGTGGGTATTCTCATGTACGGCAAGAAGGTAAACTACCGCGAGTTGTCGCGCTGGCTGTTTTACAAAGGCTAAATCAGTTTCTGAATGGTTATGGGAAAGCCCCGATGCAGCTGCTCCGGCCGGTCTGCATCGGGGCTTTCTGCGTAGCTTCGCTAGTGCTTTTTCTTAACCTAATGCTGGTATGATGCCCACCAAACTGCTGCTGCCCCTGGCCTTACTGCTGGCTAGCTTCACCGCTGCTGATAAACCCGCCTACCGCCTTTTTACGGGCGCTGGCCGCTCGGTACGGTACGCTAAAATGCTGAAAGAGCTGGCCAAGGCCGATGTAGTCCTGTTTGGCGAGCAGCACAACGATGCCATGGCCCACTGGCTGGAGCTGCAGGTAGCCCGCGATCTGGCCCAGCTGAAACAAGGGCAGCTGGTGCTGGGCCTGGAAATGTTTGAGCGCGACGTGCAGCCTTTGGTAGAGCAGTACAACGTAGGCGAGCTGGACGAGAAGGAGTTTGAAGCCCAAAGCCGCCCCTGGCCCAATTACCCTACCGACTACAAGCCACTGCTGCAACTGGCCCGGCAGCAAAAGCTGCGCGTGGTAGGCACCAACGTGCCACGCCGCTACGCCTCGCTCGTTGCCAAAGGCAGCCTCACCGCCCTGGATACCCTGGCAACCCCTGAAAAAGCCTGGCTGGCACCCTTGCCCATTGCGGTGGATTTTGAGCTGCCCGGCTACCAAAACATGCGCAAGATGTTTGGCGGGGATGCCGCCCACGCCAGCGGCGTGCAGAACATTATTCAGGCGCAGGCCCTGAAAGATGCCACTATGGCCCACTTCATCCGCCAGAGCCGCCAGCCCGGCCAGCTCCTGCTGCACTTCAACGGCAGCTACCACTCCGATAACCACGACGGCATTGTGTGGTACCTGCGCCAGGCCGAGCCCAAGCTGCGCATTATGACCATCAGCACCGTTTCGCAGGAGCAGTTGAAGGAGTTGGAAAAGGAGAACCGGCAGAAAGCGGATTATGTGCTGGTGGTGCCGGAGGATATGACCAAGACTTACTAAAAGATGCCCACTACCTTCCTTAGCGCTGAATGGCGTAATCTGCTCATGGCCAACTATGCCGTTGAGCCCAGTATCCTGAAGCCTTATCTGCCCTACGGTACTGAACTCGACGATTGGAATGGCACCCACTACGCCAGTATGGTGGGCTTTCTGTTCACTAACACACGGGTGAGAGGCTTCAGCATTCCCTGGCATCGTACTTTCGAGGAAGTTAATCTGCGCTTCTACGTGCGCCACCGCGACCCACAGCATGGTTGGCGGCGCGGTGTAGTGTTTGTGAAGGAGATTGTGCCCCGCCCGATGATCGTGGCCGTCGCCAACACTTTGTACGGCGAGAAGTACGCGGCCATGCCCATGCGCCACCACTGGCGCCCAAAAGGCGCAGGTGCGCTGGAGGTAGAATATGGCTGGCGGGTGGGAAAAGATTGGAACTTCCTCCGCTCCACTACAAGCAACTTAGCCAAGCCCATTGAAGTTGGTTCGGAGGCTGAATTCATTACGGAGCACTACTGGGGCTATTCCCAATTAGGAGAAAAGAATACCGGCCAATACGAAGTGGTGCACCCGCGCTGGAATGCGCATGAAGTCCTCAATTACGAAATGAACTGCAGCGTGGCCCAACTGTATGGCGAAGCATTTGTTGCGCCCTTGAGTGAAGCGCCAAAATCAGTATTTATGGCAGATGGCTCATCCATAAAAGTGATGGCAGGAGAAAAAATACGCTAACTAAAAGGACCCGGCAACTTCTGCTGCTGTGACTTTTGGCGAATAAAAATCCAGAAGATATAAGCAATACTTATTAAGAATTTGAAAATGATAGGGCAATCTATTTCCGAGCAAGCAGGACTTTTTGTTATCAAGCTACATCTGCTGATCAATACACTGGGGATATTGTTTTTATTCCTATCAGGTTTTTCTGATCTGTATGTGCCTGTTCTTTTATCCTTTTACACTGTGATTTATGGATATATTCCTTTGTTACTTCTAGCCATTTATTTAGCACCAAAAGGCACATTTATCGGTCCCAGAAATGTCAACAATCGTTATTATCTTAGAGCCTGTTAAAATTTTCGAATGAGGTGTCGAATACTAGACAAAAGCAAGACGGCTTCGGCGCTCTTGGTTTCGCATTCGTAGTCCCGACTCAAGCGTCGGTCCCAGTGCAGCCAACTGATGGAGCGCTCAACAACCCAGCGAACCGGTTGCGGGGTAAAGCCGCCGCTGCCGCTTAGCCCTGGGGCTGTTTCAAGCTGCCATCCGGCGTGTCGGAACGCCCACTCAGCCAACGGCCGGCCCGCATACCCGGCATCGGTGAGCACCAGCTTGAGGCGTGTATAGCCCTGCGTAAGCAGGTTCTGCAAGGCGCTTTGCCCACCGACACGGTCATTTTCGTGGGCCGGTCCGACCGCAACGGCCAGCAACCGCCCGCCCGTATCAACGATGAGTTGCCGCTTGCGGCCCTGTATTTTCTTGTGCCCATCGAAGCCTTTATTGGGCACGCCCCGCTCGCTGGATTTGATGGATTGCGCATCCAGAATGGCCACACTTGGGCTGGCATGGCCGGAAGGCGCAGCGCGTTGGCGTTCTTGCTCCACTAGCACTTTATTGAGCCGAGTCCAATGCCCGGTTTGCTGCCAGCGCCGAAAATAGTAAAAGCAGAGCGGGTAGGGCGGAAAGTCGTTGGGCAACAGCCGCCATTGGCAGCCGCTCTTGGTCAGATAGAGCAACCCATTGAGAATGAGGCGCAAGTCGTATTTACGGCGGCGTTTGACCGGCAGAATTTCTTCCATAACTTGCCACTGGGAATCAGTCAGGTCCGTTTCGTACATCTTTGGTCGGATGAGGAAAAGGAAATAACCTGGCTGGTTTCTTTTTGTCTTTCAGTTACTTACATTCTTTAACAGGCTCTTAAATGGTTTCTTATCAATCAGGCTTTTCTGTTTTTGGTAATTCCTTTGATAATTGCGTCTGCTGGCATTGTTCGATCATTACTACAAAAGCAGTAATGGGAATTAAAAATTAAAGCCCCGACAACGCAAGTTGTCGGGGCTTTAATGAAAGCTAAAATCAGAAAGCTACTACGCGGAGAAAGACGTACCGCAGCCGCAGGTGCTTTTAGCCTGGGGGTTATTGAAGATAAAGCCGCGGGCGTTCAGGCCATCCTGGAAATCTACTTCCATGCCCATGACGTACATGGCGTGCTTCTTATCCATTACTAGGCGCACCCCGTCCAGATCGAAGGTTTCGTCCTGTTCTTTGGGTTTATCGAAGCCCAGCAGGTAGCTCAGGCCGGAACAGCCGCCGCCCTGCACCCCTACGCGCAGGCCATATTCGGCCGGAACATTCTTCTCACGCAAAATATTTCTTACCTCCTCCAACGCGCGGGGAGTGAGGCTGATGGGAGCAAGTTTAGTGGCGGTGGCCATAGTGTGTGCAGAGTTAGACGAAAACAGACGGCAAAGATACAAAGCCCGGCGCACTGCTGCTACTCCCGGGCTTTAGCCTATAACAACAGACACAAGGCTGGGGTTCACCGTATATCTTTGCCAGCCGGGCTTTGCCTGCGTACATTTCCTTTCCTTCCTCACTTGTTTGGCCGTCTTGCCCGCATGGATACCACTACCTACGTCTTCGATCTGCTAAAAATTATCCTGCCCGCGCTGATTGTAGCCGGGGTTATATTTTTCCTGATTAAAGAATACCTGCAAAAGGAGCAGCAGCGCCGCCTGATTGAGTACCGGCTGGAAACCAGCAAAACCACGCTGCCCCTGCGCCTGCAGGCGTTTGAACGCATTACGCTGCTGCTGGAGCGCATCACGCCCAACAACCTGCTGGTGCGCCTGAGCAGCGCCGGCCAAACCGCCCCCGACTACCACCGCCAGCTGCTGCAGGAAATCCGGGCGGAGTATGAGCACAACCTCTCCCAGCAGCTCTACATGAGCCCCGAAACCTGGGGCCAGGTAAAGCAGGCCAAGGAAAACGTCCTCACCATGATCAACAAAGCCTACCACGCCATGCCCACGCCCCAGCAGGCCCGCGGCACCGAGCTGGCCAAACGCGTCCTGGAAACCCTGATCAACGAAGAAGTAGACCCCACGGCGCAGGCTTTGTTTTCGGTAAAGCGGGAAGCCGCTCAGCTTTTTTAAATAGACGATTGTCATTGCGAGGCACGAAGCAATCCGTCCTCTCAAACGTGCTAAGTCCTACTAAACCAGAAAGCCCTTGACGTACCATACGTCAAGGGCTTTCTGGTAAAAGGGAGTGTCTGGCTGCATAGAGGACGGATTGCTTCGTGCCTCGCAATGACAGCACCCGCCTCACAATGCCACGGTTCTACATAGTGGCCATTTGGGTGGCAATGGCGCGCTGGTAGCATTCCTCGTAGCGGGGGAGGATTTTCTCTACCGCAAACTCCTCGGCCCGGGCCCGGGCGGCATCTTTAAAGCGCGGCAAATTCTCGTCCTGCAGAACGTACAGCGAATTCTTGACCATATCGGCCACGTCGCCAATTTCGCTGAGCATGCCCGTTACGCCGTGCACGTTCAGCTCCGGTATGCCGCCGGCGTTGGTGCTGATGACAGGCACTTCGCAGGCCATGGCTTCCAGCGCGGCCAGGCCAAAGCTTTCCTTTTCTGAGGGCATCAGAAACAGATCCGAAATGCTGAGGACTTCTTCCACGGCCTCCAGCTTGCCCAGGAAGCGAATATCGTTGCAATAGCCGGTTTCGCGGCAGAGTTTTTCGATGCGGGGGCGGTCGGGGCCGTCGCCTACCAGCAGTAGCTTGGCGGGTATTTCTTTGCGCACGCCGGCAAAAATGCGCACCACGTCTTCCACCCGCTTTACACCCCGAAAGTTAGAAGTGTGGATCAGCAGCTTTTCGCCTTCCGGGGCAATAGCGGCCCGGAAATGCTCTTTCTTCTGCTTCTGGAAGCGGTCCAGATTGATGAAGTTGGGAATCACCTCAATGTCCTTCTCAATAGCAAAGTACTCATAGGTTTCCTTGCGCAGATCGGCCGATACGGCCGTTACCCCATCGGACTGATTGATGCTAAACGTAACCACGGGCTCGTAGCTGGCATCTTTGCCCACCAGGGTTATATCGGTGCCGTGCAGGGTGGTAACCACCGGAATCCGGATGCCCCGCGTGAGAAGAATCTGCTTGGCCATGTAGGCGGCCGAGGCGTGCGGAATGGCATAGTGCACGTGCAGCACATCCAGCTTCTCGTTCTGCACAATATCCACCATTTTGGATGCCAGCGCCAGCTCGTAAGGCGGAAACTGGAACAGGGGATAGGGGGGGATGTAAACCTCGTGGTAGAACAGATTTTCGTTGAAGAAATCCAGGCGCACGGGCTGGCTGTAGGTGATGAAGTGCACGTGGTGCCCCTTCAGCGCCAGCGCCTTGCCCAGCTCAGTGGCCACTACGCCCGAGCCGCCGAAAGTAGGATAGCAAACAATTCCGATGTTCATGGGTGGGAAAGCAGACAGGCGCAAACCTGTGCAGAAAGTGAAGAAAGGCCAAAGCCAAAGCTACGAGAAGGAAATAAGCCGGGGCTTACGGTAAAAAAAATGGCGGTGGGACATTCCAGGAATGTCTCACCGCCACCAAGCGGTTCAGGAAGAACAGATGAGCAAACAACAGGTCATGTCTTGATTAAAGACTTGTAAATGACGTCATGGATGCGTGAGCGGATATTGAATTGCACCAGCTTGTTGTTGCCGGCATCCGGATACACCCGATTGGAAAGAAAGATATACATGATTTTGTTTTCGGGGTCCATCCAGACGCAGGTGCCCGTGAAGCCCGTGTGGCCAAACGTGCTTATGGGCGAGAGGTTGGAAGTAGGCCCATTCGGCTTGTTGGGGTCGCCGTGGTCCCAGCCCAGGCCGCGGCGGCTGCCGGCCTCCGTAGAGCGGGCAAACTCCGCTACCACCGGGTTCTGGAAATAGCGCTGCCCGCCATAGCGGCCGTTCTGCAGGTTCATCTGCATGAGAATGGCCAGGTCGTTGGCATTAGAGAACAGCCCTGCGTGCCCGCTCACACCCCCAATCATAGCGGCGGCCTGGTCGTGCACGGTACCCTGCAGCTGCGTGCGCCGGTAGTACGTATCGTTTTCCGTGGGCGCAATGCAGGATTTAGGGAAGCGCTCCAGCGGGTTATAGGTCATGGTATTCAGGCCCAGCGAGCTGTAGAAATTTTCCTGCAGGAACTTCTCGATGGGCTGGCCCAACAGCTTTTCGCTCAGGCGCTTCAGCACAATAAAGCTCAGGTCGCTGTACTCCGCGGGATATTTGCCCTTTACCTTGGGCAGCAGGCCAGAGCGCACCGTCCAGACCCACATGGAGTCTTCGGCAGATTTTACGCTGTAAGTGCCCGGTACCACTTCACGGGGAAAATCATCGGTTTTGGTGCTGGCGTAGAAGGCCGACTTCAGGCCGCCGCTCCGGGTAACAGTACGCTCCCAAAAAGGAATGCCGGCTTTCAGGCCTGCCTGGTGCAGCAGCACATCCCGCACCACCATATCCTTCTTGTTGGAAGTGCGCAGCTCCGGCAGGTAGTCGGCCAGCTTGGCGTCCAGGTTCAGCTTGCCTTGGTCTTTCAGGTACATTATGGCCTGCAGCGTACCGGCTACTTTGGTCACCGAGGCCAGATCATAGAGCGTGCTGTTGGTGACGGGGTTCGACTTATCGTAGGTGGTGTAGCCGTAGCTTTTATCGAACACCACCACGCCATCCTTGGCCACCAGCACCTGGCAGCCGGGGGCGGCGGCGTAGGCTACGGTTTCCAGCGCAATGTTGTCTATCTGGGCCAATACTCTGGAGTCGAGTCCTACGCTCTCGGGCTGCCCGTAGCGCAGGCGGCGGAAATCGGGGGTGGGCAGACCCAGGCCGGCTTTCAGCTTCTCTGAAACCGTGACGGGCAGCTGGCCCTTGGCCGGCAGGGCCCCAAAGAGCACCTGCGGTACCACATACTGAGACGCAGGGTTATCCTCGTAGCCACACACCAGGGTGCGGGCATCTTCCAGATATTTCAGGGCATAGGCGTTGCCCATAGCTACTACCACCACTTTCTGCCGCGGATTGGCCTGCAGGCGCTGAATGAATCGTAGCGCACCATCCCCGAGGCCATAATTGTGCACGGGGGTGTTGTTCATGTTGTGCAGGCTTACCACCACCGTATTGTAGGGCGTAAGCCGGTCTGCCAGCCGGTCGAAGGTAGAGTCGGAGGCGTAGCGGTTGGGCACGGAATAGGTGGCGCAGGGCATGTAGTTAGCCATGGTCTGCGCGAAGATGTTGCCGGTGGGCGCCCCAATGGTAATGGAAGCCATGCGGAGCGTATCCAGCCGGTGAAAGGGCAGAATATCGTCGGTGTTTTTTACTACCGTAACCGCGTGCTCATAAATCTGCTGCTGCACGGCCCGGCTAAGTGGCCGGTTTAGATTATCAACCAGGCGGGCCACGTCTACGGGCTTGTAGCGGTTGAGGCCGGCCCAGAACTTGGCGCGCAGAATCTTCCGGACGCGGTAGTCAATGTCTTCCTGCGAAATCCTGTTGGCGGCCACCATCTCCTTAATCTTCCGGATGGCCACCGGCACATCTTCCGAAAACAGGAGCACGTCGTTGCCGGCCATCAGGGCTAAGGCATCCAGCTCCCCGGGCTTATAGAGGTTCGATACGCTCTTCATATTCAGCGCATCGGTGAAAACCAAGCCTTTATACCCCATTTTCTCCTTCAGCAGGCCCGTTACCAGGTTGCGGGAAAGAGTAGTAGACTGGGTTCGTACGGTATCAAATAGCGGCATGTACAGGTGCGCCACCATCACGCCCATTACCCCGGCCTCAAATGATTTCTGAAAAGGGTAGAGGTCCACATTAGCCAGGCGGGCCATATCCGTGTTGATAACGGGCAGGGCCAGGTGCGAGTCCACGTCGGTGTCGCCGTGGCCGGGAAAGTGCTTGGCTACGGCAATGACGCCATAGTCCTGCAGGCCCCGGATATAGGCCACGCTGCGCTTGGATACTTCTTCCTTGTTTTCGCCGAAGGAGCGGTTGCCGATAACCGGGTTGTTGGGGTTGGAATTGACATCCACCACGGGCGAGAAGCTCACGTGCACACCCATGGCCTTCAGCTTGAGGGCAATTTCGCGGCCCATCTGGTACACGTACTGGTCATCGTCCATGGCGCCCAGAGTCATCTGCTTGGCAAAGTGCATGGAGCTGTCCAGGCGCATGTCCAGGCCCCACTCGGCATCCATGGCCACCAGCAGCGGTACTTTGGCCTCGGCCTGGTAGCGGTTGGTCAGGATGGCCTGCCGGCGCGGGCCGCCCTGCAGGAACATAATGCCCCCGATATGGTATTCCTTAACCAGAAAATCGATGTACTGCGTGTGCTTGCGGTCCTTGTTGGAATAGGCGGCCACCATAAACAGCTGGCCCAGCCGCTGATCGGGCGTGAGCGAGGTAAACACACTATCTACCCAGGACTGCTCAGCGGCGCTGCTGGGCCGGGCGCCCTTGTCAAGTGGTGCCGAAGATGAGATGATCAGACCCGTAAAGGCGATAAAAACCAGTAAAAGTCTAATCCGAAATTCCTTGAGCATCGACTCCCGTTATAGCTGCGTAAAATTGAATCCGAGCGGAAATAGCCCTACTTTTGCCAGCACTGAAAAGTTCCGTGGGGGCGAGCTGCTGCCGCTTTACGCGCCTGAATGCCGGCCCCTTTCCACTCACTTCTCAACGCACCGATGCGGGCATCCGACCGATGCCCCCGGGCTTTTGCTGACTACAAACTTACGGATTATTTCCCGAGGCTGGACGTGTAGAATATCGTGCCAGTTGAATTTTTTTCGGATAACCCGCTCATTATCAAGTCTAGCTTTTTCCTGTTATGGCCGATATCATCCAGCTGCTGCCCGAATACCTGGCTAACCAGATTGCCGCCGGCGAGGTAGTGCAGCGCCCGGCTTCGGTGGTAAAAGAATTGCTGGAAAATGCCGTGGATGCCAACGCCACGCAAGTGCAGCTTATTGTAAAGGAAGCCGGCAAGCAGCTGGTGCAGGTAGTAGACAACGGCACGGGTATGTCGGCCACGGATGCGCGCATGAGCCTGGAGCGGCACGCTACCAGCAAGATCCGCACCACCGACGACCTGTTCCGCATCCGCACGCTCGGCTTCCGGGGTGAGGCGCTGGCCTCCATTGCCGCCGTAGCTCAGGTAGAGCTGCGCACCAAACAGCGCACCCAGGACACCGGCACGCTGCTTTTGATAGAAGGCTCCCAGATTACCAGCCAGCAGCCCGTAGCCTGCCCCGATGGCACCAGCATCAGCGTGAAGAACCTATTCTTTAACGTGCCGGCCCGCCGTAATTTCCTGAAAAGCAACGCGGTGGAAATGCGCCACATTCTGGACGAGTTCCAGCACGTGGCCCTGGCTAACCCGCAAATCGGCTTCTCCCTGTACCAGAACGACCTGGAGGTGTTTAACCTGCCGGCCGGCAAGCTCAGCCAGCGCATTGTGGCCTTGCTGGGCAATGGCTACAAGGAGCAGCTGGCGCAGGTGGAGGAAGTAACCCCGTTTCTGGCCGTGAAGGGCTACATCGGTAAGCCGGAATCAGCCAAGAAAAGCCGGGGCGACCAGTTTTTCTTCGTCAATAACCGCTTTATCCGCTCGGCCTACCTCAACCACGCCGTGCTCACGGCCTACGAGGGTCTGCTGCCCAAAGACACGCACCCATTTTACGTGCTGTTCCTGGAGCTCGACCCCAAAGCCATTGACATCAACGTGCACCCCACCAAAACGGAAATCAAGTTTGAGGACGAGAAAACCGTGTACGCCATTGTGCGGGCCGCCGTGAAGCAAAGCCTGGGTTTGCACAACATGGCCCCGTCCCTGGATTTTGATGGCAACGTGAACTTTGCGCCCATCCAGCCCCTGCGCCTGTCGCCGGACGCCAAAAATCCCTTCGATTCCAACAACGACTATCAGCCCGACGCCCTGGCCAATGCTGCTTCCCGCGCCGCGGCCCCAGCCTCCTCCGGCGCCGGCCGCCCCAGCAGCCAGGAAGCTACCGACGCCTACGCCCGCCAGCTGCCGCCCCGCCCCACGGAGCAGGCCAAAAGGGAGCTGGAGCAGTTTTATAAGTCTCTGGGGCAGATTAGCGTGCCCGATGTAGAGCACGAGGCCACGGCCATTGGGGTGGAGGTGCCCTCGGCCGCGGCCCTGGTGGAAAGCCAGCCGGAGCTATTGCCGGAGCCCGCTCCGGCGCTGCCCCTGCCGGAACCTTCCGTGAACCCCGGCAACAAGGTTATTCAGCTGCATCAGCAGTATTTGCTGGTGCCTGTGAAGTCCGGGGTGATGCTGATTGACCAGGTAGCGGCCCGGGAAAGAATTCTGTTTGAGCAGTTCAGCCAGCAGCTGGAGCGCGAAACCGCTACCTCCCAAACGCTGCTGTTCCCGCGCACCATCACCTTTTCGCCCCAGGATTTTGCCGTGCTCAGCGAGCTGACGGAAGAGCTGCAGGCACTGGGCTTCCGCTATTCCGAGTTTGGCCGCTACACTATTGCCGTAGAAGGCATTCCGGTCGATGTGCCCGCCAGCGACGAGAAAGAACTGCTGGAAGGAATTATTGAGCAGTTTCGTAACCATTCCGGCACGGTGCGCCTGGACCAGCGCGAGCAGATGGCCCGCGCCATGGCCCGGCGCGTAGCGGCCCGGGCCAGCAACGCCCGCCTCTCGGAAGTGGAAATGAATGCCCTGGTAGACCGGCTCTTTGCCTGCCAGGTGCCCAACTACACGCCCGATGGCCGCCACACGCTGGTGTTGCTGGAACTTGGCCAACTCCAGGAGCTTTTCCGTAAAGCCTGACATTTCACTTTTTCCGCTACCGCTGCGCCCATGTTCAACCTTACTCCCACGGTTCGTACGCTGCTGTTTATCAACCTTGGCGTTTTTATTTTACAAACCCAATTGGGCAGTAAGCTGAATTTTCTGGCGCTGTTTCCGGTGGAGTCAGTGCTTTTTAAACCGTGGCAGTTTGTAACATATATGTTCATGCACGGCGGGCTGGGGCACATTTTCTCCAACATGTTTGGTCTGATTTCCTTCGGGCCGCTGCTGGAGCAGCGCTGGGGCGGGAATCGGTTTCTGACTTTCTGGCTGGTTTGTGGTATCGGGGCGGGCGTGTTGTATTCCGGCGTGCGGTATTACGAGCTGAACGATATGCGGCAGGGCATTGAGCTGTTTAAGGCCGAGCCTACGGACGTGCATCTGCAGGATTTCGTGCAGAAAAACATGAAGGAGTACGAGGATGCCTTTGCGCCCGTAGTGCGGCAGCTGCATGCTACCCCCAATGATCAGCAGCTTGTTCAGAGTGCCACCACCTCTATAGAGAGCTGGTACGCCCGGGGCGTAAACTCACCCATGCTGGGTGCTTCCGGCGCCTTGTTCGGGATACTTTTTGCGTTTGCTTACCTGTTCCCCAACACGGAACTGATGCTGCTTTTCTTTCCTTTCCCCATCAAAGCCAAGTACTTTGTGTTTTTGTATGGCCTGTATGAGCTATATAGCGGCGTATACCGTACGCCCGGCGACAACGTAGCCCACTTTGCCCATCTGGGCGGTTTGCTCATTGGCTTTATTCTGCTTATGATCTGGCAGCGCGGCCGCAACCGAATGTATTGATCCTGATTTCCACCCGCTCATGAGTATTATTCACGATATCCGAACAGCCTTTAGCCGCCGCGACAATGCGCTGAATCAGCTTTTGCTGATTAATGTGCTGGTGTTTGCGGTGCTGGTCGTGTTGGGTGCCATCCTGCACCTGAGCGGGGGCGATGCCCTCTATGCCCGCCTGGTACGGTTGGTGGAAATCCCTTCGGATCTGCCTTCCCTGGCCTGGCGCCCCTGGACCATCATTACCTACGCTTTTGCCCACGTAGGCTTTCTGCACATTCTCTTCAACATGCTCAACCTGTACTGGTTTGGCACCCTGGTGCGCGAGTACCTCGGCGACCGTAAGCTGGTGAGTATTTATATTCTGGGGGCGCTGGTGGGCGCGGCCTTTTTTCTGCTGAGCTTTAACTTGGTGCCGGTACTGCGCCCGCAGCTGGGCCTTCCGATGCTGGGAGCTTCCGGGGCCGTTACGGCCATTATTGTGGCGGCCGCCACTTTGCTGCCCGACTACACCTTCAATCTGATTCTGCTGGGCCCCGTCCGCATTAAGTACATTGCGGCGGTGGTAGTGCTGATTTCCCTGGCCGGCATCAACAGCAATAACCCTGGCGGCGAAATTGCCCACATTGGCGGCGCCATTCTCGGCTACCTGTACATCAAACAGCTGCAGCGCGGCCGCGACCTGGGCCGCCCCGTGCAGGCCACCGGCGACTGGCTGGGCAGCCTGCTCAGCGGCCGGCCCCGCCTGCGTGTCACGCACCGCAACCGCTCCGAGGAAGCCGCTAGCGCCGCCCCCGCCAAAAAAGCCGGGCCCCGCAAACCCGAGCAGGAGGAAATAGACCTGATTCTGGACAAGATTTCCCGCTCCGGCTACGAAAGCCTGTCCAAGGATGAAAAGCAGAAGCTGTTCCGAGCCAGCCAGAAGTAAGAAGGTAGCGCGGGTAAGTGATACGAATAAGGCGGCAGGCGAAAGTTATCGGCTGCTTTTCCAAGCAGCATCGTCCGGTTGTTTGCAGCCTCACGCTTTAGCAAGTCTTCCTCCACCTAAATCCGCTTGTCCTCCCAGCCCCTACGGGTGTCATCCTGAGCTTGCGAAGGACCTTATCACACCTGCACGACTTGCATAACAACGACTCGTTCTTTGGTGATAAGGTCCTTCGCAAGCTCAGGATGACACTCGTAGGAGTTAAGAGAAGAACGAAGGTGATTGACAGAGAACCTGGATGAGTTTAGAGACAATAATGCCGCTAAGCGCTTAACATCCTTGAACATGAAAGAAGCCCGACCAGAGAATCTGGTCGGGCTTCTTTGTTAAGCTTAAAAAAAGGCAAACAGAGCTTAAGCCGTGGCTTTGCTCATGTTGTCCAGGGCATCCATTACCTCTTTCACGTGGCCGCGTGAGGTTTCCAGCATGGCCTTCTCTTCGTCGTTGAGCTGCAGCTCAATTACTTTCTCGATGCCATTTTTGCCCAGGATAACCGGAGCACCGAGGTACACACCGTTGATGCCGTATTCGCCCTGCAGCTCGATGCACACGGGGAATACGCGGCGCTGGTCGCGCACAATGGCTTCTACCATTTGGGCAGCAGCAGCACCGGGCGCATACCAGGCCGAGGTACCCATCAGCTTCACCAGCTCACCGCCACCTACGGCCGTGCGCTGTACAATGGCGTCCAGCTCTTCCTTGCTGATAAGCTCAGTTACCGGAATGCCGCCCACCGTGGTGTAGCGGGGCAGGGGCACCATGGTGTCGCCGTGGCCACCCATGAGTACGGCCTGAATGTCTTTGGGGCTAACGTTGAGGGCTTCGGCCAGGAAGGCGCGGTAGCGCGCCGTGTCCAGAATGCCGGCCATACCAAATACCTTCTCGCGGGGCAGGCCGGAGGTAATGTGGGCCTGGTAGGTCATCACGTCCAGCGGGTTGCTGACGATAATGATAATGGCGTTGGGCGAGTATTTTACTACCTGCTCCGTCACCGATTTCACGATGCCGGCGTTAGTCGAAATCAGGTCGTCGCGGCTCATGCCGGGCTTGCGGGGCAGGCCGGAGGTGATAACCACCACGTCGGAGTTGGCGGTGCGGGCGTAATCGTTGGTGACGCCTACCGTGCGGGAATCATACCCGATGATGGGCGCTTTCTGCCAGATGTCGAGGGCTTTACCTTCAGCGAAGCCTTCTTTAATGTCAACCAGAACAATTTCGTTGGCAATTTCGCGGGTGGCAAGAACATCGGCGCAGGTTGCGCCCACGTTGCCAGCCCCAACTACGGTAACTTTCATCGGGTGATGGGTTGGGTGTGAGAATTTATTCGCGGCCGTAAAGCTAAGCGAAAACGGGTTTCGGGCGGTGGGTTTTTGCGAAAGTTCGCCTGGCTACATGCGCTTCACTATCAGCACCCGCTCGGTTTCCTCGGTCACCTTAAACCGGTCATCGGGCCGGAAGCCAATAACCCAGGCAATTTTACCGTCGCCGGAAACCAGCAACTGCACGTTGTCTTTCAGGTTGAGGGACACTTTCTGGTCAATCAGAAAATCGGAGAGCTTCTTCTTGCCTTTCATGCCGATGGGCATAAACCAGTCTCCTTCCTGCCAGGTACGCACAATCAGCGGAAAATGCAGCAGGTCGGCATCCAGCGCGGCCACGGCTTTGCCCTTCGGAATCTCAAAGCCTTCTTCTACCTCCAGCAGCTCGAGCCGCAGGTGCAGGCCATCTATCTTGAGCACTTCCTGTCCGGCGGCAATCTGGTGGGTGCCAAACTTCGAGAGGTTTTTGGGCGTGATAACCAGCTGCTCCCGGTCCTTCACCAGCCGGTGCGTGGGCGACTCAAAGCGGCGGCCCGGCTCAGCATTGAAGGCGGCTACAATTTCCTTTACTACCGGATAGGTAAAGCCGAAGGGGCGCAGCAGCTCCTGCAGCACCAGCGCCGTGGCAGCTGTTTTTTGCAGAGTGGCAATGTTAAGGTACGTGGCCTCGGGCTCGGTGCGCTGGGCCTGCGTGGCAGTGTCCTCCACGTAGCGGCGCAGAATTTCCTCGGCCCCGCCCACGCGCTCCGCCGTGAACTGCAGGGTCTGGTCGAGGTTGGGGTTGATGTCGCGCAGCACGGGCAGCACCTCGTGGCGGAGGCGGTTGCGCTGGTATATGGGGCTGTCGTTGCTGGCGTCTTCGCGCCAGATCAGGCGCTGCTCCACCAGGTAATCGAATAACTCCTCTTTGCCAATGGCCAGGAGTGGCCGCACGAGGTAGCCGTTTTTGGCCCGGATACCGTGCAGACCCGCCAGGCCGGTGCCGTGCGTGAGGTTCAGCAGCATGGTTTCGGCGGCATCGCGCTGGTGGTGGGCGGTGGCAATGTACTGGAAGCCCTGCGTCTGACGGATTTGCTCAAACCAGGCGTAGCGCAGGGCGCGGGCGGCCATTTGCGTGGAAATACCTTCCTGCTGAGCAAAAGCTTTGGTCTGGAAGAACTCCACGAAGTAGGGCACCTCGTACTTCTTGGCCAGCTTGCGCACAAACTGCTCGTCGGCATCGGCCTCGTCGCCGCGCAGGCCAAAGTGGCAGTGGGCAATGGCAAATGGTACCTCCAGGCGGTGCAGCACATCGGCCAGCACCACGGAGTCCTGGCCGCCGCTCACGGCTACCAGCAACTGGTCGGTGGTGGGGGAGAAGAGGTTGTTTTCTTCGATATACTGAAGGATGCGGTCAAGCATGGGAGGAATAGGCTGGTGAAAAAGAACGTCATGCTGAGCGCAGCCGAAGCATCTCGCTGGTGTGGTAATTACTATGGCAACATCAGCACGCGAGATGCTTCGGCTGTGCTCAGCATGACAACCCTGAATATTAGTTAAGCACCGAAAAACGTACTATCGTACAAAGATGGCCGTTAGCAGCGGGGCTTCTGTACCTTTGCGCCGAAATGTCGTCTCTAAAGCACTTTTTTCTTCTTTGCTGCCTGCTGTTGCCGGCCTTGGCCTGGGCCCAGCAAACGCCTGCCCGCAAGCCCGCTACTCCGGCCAAAGGCCAGCGCATTGAGCTGCTGCCCGGCACCCAGGAGCTGATTGGCGGCGAGTTTAACGGAGTAGAAATCCGCAAGCTCATCGGCAATGTGAGCTTTAAGCAGGGCGACACGTTTATGTACTGCGACTCGGCCTACCAGTACACCGACCGCAACTCCATTGAGGCGTTCAGCAACGTGCGCATCGTACAGAACGATACCCTGACCATTACCGGCGACCGGGCCACCTACGACGGCGACGCCCGCAAAGCCCGCATGACGGGCAACGTAGTGATGCGCGACCCGCGCATGACGCTCACCACGCCCGTGCTCGACTACGACCTGAACCGCAAGCTGGCCTATTACAGCGGCGGTGGCCACCTCACCGACCCCGAAAATACGCTGGACAGCCGCCGCGGCTACTACAATACTCAAACCAAGGTATTCAGCTTTAAGGGCGGGGTGCAGGTGCAAACCAAGGACAACACCATCAACAGTGATACGCTGCAGTACAACACGGTTTCCAAAATTGTGTACTTCTTCAGCCCCACGCGCATCAAAGGGGCGCAGGGTTCCCTGTACGCCGAAAACGGCTACTACAACACCGCCACCCGGGTGTCCAACTTCAAGAGCAACGCCAAGATTGAAACCCGGGACTATCTGCTGGGCGGCGATAATCTGTACTACGACGAAAGCCGGCAGTACGGGCTGGCCACGGGGCGTGTGTCCATGGTCTCGAAGAAGGACAACATCACCATTCGTGGGGACGTGGGGCGCTACTGGCGCACGCTGGGGAAAGCCAAGGTGTACGGCAGCGCCGTGATGCGCAATATTGCCGACCGGGATACCCTGTATCTGGCCGCCGATACGCTCATGAGCGTGGACAGCCGTGACCCCGCCAAGCCCGGCGGCGTGGTGTATGCCTACCGAAAGGTGCGCATCTTCCGCAAAGATCTGCAGGGCCGCTGCGACTCCCTGACCTACGACCGTGCCGACTCCGTGATTTACCTGAACCGCAGGCCGGTATTGTGGAGCGGTACCAACCAACTCACCGCCGATAGCATGGAGCTGCGGCTGCGCCGTCAGAAAATAGACCAGATGCGGCTGTATGCCAACTCGTTTATTGCCGGCAAAGACACCCTGCTGAACTACAACCAGGTGAAGGGCCGCAACATGGTGGGCTACTTCCAGGGAAATAAATTGAAAAAAGTGGATGTGCTTGGCAACGCGGAGAGCCTCTACTTTGCTCTTGAGGGTGATACCAGCCTGACCGGCATGAACAAAGCCGTGAGCTCCAACATGGCGCTACGCTTTGGTCAGGATAGTAAACTACAGACCATCAGCTTTCTAACTAACCCCGATGCCAGCTTTATTCCGCCCCATGAGCTAAAGGATGAAGACAAGCAGCTGAAAGGGTTTCAATGGCGGGAAAAGGAGCGGCCTACCCGGCGCGGCACCCTGGGCAAGCACTTTGCCCTGCCCGTGAAAGCCAAGCCCAAAACCAAAGTCAAACGCAAAGCCACCACCACTAAAACCCGGGCAGCCACCAAAGCAAAAGCCAGGCCCGCAGCGGCTCCTAAAAAGCCCGCTCCGGCCCCCACCAAGCCTGCCCAGAAAGTTACAACGCCTCAGCCCAAACCCTCTACCGTAGTGCCTGCGCCCCGGAAACCGTTGGCGCGGCCGGTGGATATCCTGCGCCGGAAGCCGCTGAAATAGCTCCCAGGGGCCAGATCTTTGATTCGGCTCCGTAATCCGTTACCTTTGCGCCCCTTATGCTCTTCATTCGCCCCCTTTTATTTGTTCTCTTGTTCGGCAGCTTGCTGCTCGGCTCCTGCACCGGCTATCAAAAGCTGCTGAAGAGCGACGACGTGAACAAAAAATACAATGCCGCGCTGCAGTATTACGAGAAGGGCGACTACGCCCGGGCCGGTACGCTGCTGGAAGAGCTGCTCCCGCTGCTGAAAGGCCGTCCGGAGGCGGAAAAGGCGGAGTATTACTTTGCCAATACCAACTTCCAGGAGCGGAACTACGTGCTCAGCGCCTACTACTTCAAGCAGTTCTACGACACGTATCCTACCTCCGCCCTGGCCGAGGAAGCTACGTTTATGTATGCCAAGTCTCTGTTCCGCGACTCGCCGGAGTATGAGCTGGACCAGACCAATACCTACACGGCCATTGAGTCGCTGCAGGATTTCCTGAATCAGTACCCGGAAAGCAAGTTTCGGCCCGATGCCGAGAATATGTCGAAGGAGTTGCAGACCAAGCTGGAAACCAAGTCTTTCGAAGGTGCCAAGCTTTACTACCAGCTGCGCTACAACCAGGCCGCCGTTATTGCTTTTAACACGTTTCAGCAGCAGTACCCGGCTTCGCCTTACAACGAAGAAGCGGCTTTTCTGAAGGTGGCCGCGCAGTACGAGTTTGCCAAGGAAAGTGTGGAAAACAAGCAGCGGGAACGGTATCTGGAGGTAGTAGCGTTCTACCAGAATCTGCTGGACACATATCCGCAGAGCAAAAACCTGAAAGCGGCCGAATCCATGTACAACGACGCCCGTGAACAGCTGGCTCAATTGAAAACGGAAGACGCCGCGGCTTCGAAATAATTTTTTTGTTGGCCGATCTGCCTATTTTGCCAGGGCGTAGCCTCCCATTTGTAACAAAGCTTCTCATTATATGAAAACTCCGAACAGCGTATCTGCCTCTATCGTGACCCGCAACATGTCGGATCTGGCCGCAGACACCGGCAACGTATACGAGTCTCTTGCCATCATCTCGAAGCGGGCCAACCAGATTTCTGTGAAGCTGAAAGAAGAGCTGAACAGCAAGCTGGCTGAGTTTGCTACCACGGTAGACAACCTGGAAGAAGTATTCGAAAACCGCGAGCAAATCGAAATTTCGAAGCACTACGAGCGTCTGCCCAAGCCCACCAACCTGGCTATTGAAGAGTTCCTGGAAGGCAAAATCCACTACCGCACGCCAAGCGCTGAGGAAAGCGGCGAGTAATTAACCCTTCTGCTAATACCCGCTGATGTCGCTGCAAGGTCGTCGTATTCTGTTGGGTGTGTGTGGCAGTATTGCTGCGTATAAAGCTGCCGCTTTGGTGCGGCTCCTGGTAAAGGCCGGGGCTGAGGTGCAAGTCATTCTGACTCCCTCGGCCCCGGCCTTTGTTACGCCCCTTACGCTCAGCACGCTCTCCAAAAAGCCGGTACTCACGGGCTTCCTGAAAAGCGAAGCCACCGGCGAGTGGCACAACCACGTGGCCCTGGGCCTGTGGGCTGATGCCTACCTGATAGCGCCTGCCAGCGCCAATACCCTCGCTCAGCTGGCGCACGGCCATTGCCCCACCTTGCTGGCCGCCGTGTACCTCTCGGCCCGCTGCCCGGTGTTTCTGGCCCCGGCCATGGACCTGGATATGTACCAGCACCCGGCCACCCAGGAAAACCTGGCCCGCCTGCGCTCCTTCGGCAATCATATTTTCGATTCTCCGGCCGGTGAGCTGGCCAGCGGGCTGGAAGGCCCGGGCCGCATGCTGGAGCCGGAGGATATGGTGCGGGAATTGGAAAAGTCGCTTTAAATCGAGTGCTTTGATTATAATTATGAATGATAAATTAAAAAATATTATTTCATATTATGTAATTATTTTTGGCTTATTGAGTCTTATTTTTAATATAATCATTTGCTTTGATTATTATTCCTCTGAGCACTATTTCCCTTTTGTGTTATTTATTCTGTTTTCGTTGGTAAGTATTCTGTCTGGCTTATTATATTATAAATCTATTGAATGGTCGTTTTGGTTGCTGATAATATTGCAGTTACTTCAGGTGGCCACAATATCTATTATTAATATTCAATTTTATTTGAGAGCGGGTGTATCGTTGATTATTGATAGGGTGAATATATTTTCTATTCCAGTGCTAAATATACCTGACTTGAATTGTTTTTATTCTATAAATGAATATGTGGTTAAAGATGATGTTAATGTATTTCCATTCTTGATAATATATTTGCTTGTTTATAGAAAAACAAACAGAATTGCTTAAATGTGTTTTATGAATTAATGTTATGATTTCAAATTGATCTTCTTTCAATGCGCGTCCTCATCACCGCCGGCCCCACTTACGAGCCCCTCGACCCGGTCCGGTTTATCGGCAACCATAGCACCGGCAAAATGGGCTACGCGTTGGCCGAAGCCTTTGCCGCCGAAGGCGCGGACGTAACGCTCATCAGCGGCCCCACCAACCTGCCCGACCCTAGCCACGCGCGCATCCAGACCCAACGCGTAGAAACCGCCGACCAGATGTACACTGCCGCTGCGGCCGTAGCGCCCACAGCCGATGTATGGGTATTTGCCGCCGCCGTAGCCGACTACAAGCCGCGCCACGTGGCCGAAAATAAAATCAAGAAAGACGGCGACACGCTCACCTTGGACCTGGTGAAGAACATTGATATTGCCGCCACGCTGGGCCAGACCAAGCGGCCCGAACAATTTTCGGTGGGTTTTGCGTTAGAAACCAACAACGAAGAGGACAACGCCCGCGACAAGCTGCGCCGCAAAAACTTTGATATGGTGGTGCTGAACTCCCTGCGCGATGCCGGGGCCGGTTTCCGCCACGATACCAACAAAGTGACCCTGCTAACAGCCGATGGGCAAATGTCTATCTTTGAGTTGAAGCCCAAAGCGGCCGTAGCCCACGATATTGTGGCCGCCGTACTTGCCCGTATTCCGCGCCATGCCTAAATCTCTGCTGCTTTTCCTGTTGATGTGGTGCTGCACCGCCATTGTGGCCACGGCGCAGGAGCTCAACTGCGAAGTGCGCGTCAGCACGGAAAACGTCACCATTGCCGACCGGCAGCTGGTGTCGCAGATGGAAAAGGACATCAGCCAGTTTCTGAACAAGCGCCGCTGGACCAATGAAACCTATCGGCCGGAGGAGCGCATCAACTGCAAGCTCTTCATCGGGATTCAAGCCATTCCCCAGTCCGGCACTTACCAGGCTACGGCCCGCATCATTAGCTCGCGGCCGGTATATGGCACGGGCTACGAAACCAACCTGCTGACCTTCGCCGACAAAGGCTGGGTGTTCAACTACTCGCCCCAGAACCCACTGGATTACTCGGAAACGTCCTTCGTTTCCAACCTCTCGTCGTTGCTGAGCTTTTATGCCTACATCGTCATTGGCATGGACCACGACAGCTTTGCCCGCATGGGCGGCTCGCCGTACTATGATGTGGCCCGGCAGATTGTAGCCAATGCCGCTTCCCAAACCCTGGAAAACGACAAAGGCTGGAAAGATACCGAGTCCCGCAACCGCTACTGGCTGCTGAATAACCTGCAGGACCCGCAGCTGGAAGCCTGCCGCACGGCGCTGTATGCCTACTACCGGCAGGGGCTGGACATATTTATTGAAAAGCCCAAAGACGCCCGCGCCAGCATGGTGAGTGCCTTGCAGGGCATTCAGCAGGCGGCCCAGCGCCGCCCTGGTACCTTGCTTATCAGGGCCTTTTTTGATGCCAAGGCAGATGAAATTGCCAACGTTTTCCGCACCAGCCAGGAGCAGGAACAGAAGGCAACAGTGGTAACGATGCTGACGGAAATAGACCCCACCAACTCGGCCAAGTATCAGTCGATTTTGCAGCGGTAGAATAAAAAATTTAGCAACTAACTAATTGAGTTAGTAGATTTGTGGTTAGCAGGCTACGCTCTGACGAGTGCTGGCGGATTGGAAAGTGCTAACCACGGGTCAGGAGCCCGTTTTGCGCGGATTATGCTCGTTGATCTTCGAATTCAGAACTACGCTCTCATTGAGCAACTGGAGCTGCGGCCTTCGGCCCTGCTCAACATTATTACCGGCGAAACCGGTGCGGGCAAGTCCATTATGCTCGGCGCCATTGGGCTTTTGCTCGGTAACCGCGCCGATTCGCGCCTGCTCTTCAACACGGAGCGCAAGTGCGTGATTGAAGGCCAGTTTGATATTTCCAGCTACCACTTGCAGGATATTTTCGAGTCGGAAGACCTCGATTATGATACCCAGTGTATTCTGCGGCGGGAAATCAGCCCGGCCGGGAAATCCCGGGCATTTGTAAACGATACGCCCGTGACGCTGGAAACCCTGCGGCACATTGGCGCCAATCTGATGGACATTCACTCCCAGCACGATACGCTGCTGCTGGGGGATGCCGTGTTTCAGCTGAACCTGCTGGATTTGTATGCCGGCCTGGTGCCCACCCGGGCCCAATACAGCAGCTCCTACCGCCAGTACCGCAAGCTGGAAGCCGACCTGAAAGACCTGGAAAGCCAGGTAGCCCAAGCCAACAAAGAGCTGGACTACCATAGCTTTTTGCTGAGTGAGCTGGAAGAAGCCCGCCTCGATAACGAAGACCAGGAAGCCCAGGAGCAGGAAATCAAGCAGCTGGAGCACGCCGAGGAAATCAAGGTGAAGCTTAGCCATGCCTATCAGTCGCTGTCAGAAAGCGAGTATTGCGCCACCGGCAGCATGAAAGAAGCCGCTACGCTGCTGGGCCAGATTGCGGGCTACGCTGATGCCTTCAAAGAGCTAAAGCAGCGCCTCGACAGCTGTCTGATTGAGCTGCACGATATTGCCGACGAGGTAGAAGCCGCCGAGCGCCGCACCGAAGCCGACCCCAAGCGCCTCGATGAGCTGCAAAGCCGCCTCACGGTGCTCTATAATCTGCAGCGCAAACACCAGGTGCGCGACATGGAAGCCTTGCTGGCCGTGCGCGAGGAGCTGCGCCAGAAAGTAAGCTCCGTCCTGAATCTGGACAAAGAAATTTCCCGCCTGCGCAAAGACACAGATGGTGCGCTGGCCACCGTTACGCGCCAGGCCACCCGGCTTTCCGAGGCCCGACAAAAAGCATTCCCGCTGTTTGAACTGGAGCTGTCTTCCCTGCTGGCAGACCTGGGCATGCCGCACGCGCGCATTGTAGTGCAGCACCACACGGGGCAGCCCGGCCCCAGCGGTACCGATGTGGTGAGCATACTATTCACGGCCAACAAAGGCGCCCAGCCCCAAACCCTGAGTAAAGCCGCCTCCGGTGGGGAATTCTCCCGCCTGATGCTGTGCATCAAATACATGCTGGCCGATAAAACCGCGCTGCCCACCATCGTATTCGATGAAATTGACACCGGTATTTCCGGCGAAATAGCCGTGAAAGTAGGCCGCATGATGCAGCAAATGGCGCAAAAGCACCAGTTGGTAGCCATTTCGCATCTGCCGCAAATGGCCGCTGCCGGCGATACGCACTACTTTGTGTACAAGGAAGACCGCGCCGACCGCACCGTGAGCCGCATCCGCCAACTGAACACCGAGGAGCGCATCCGGGAAATTGCACAAATGATTGCGGGGGCTAACCCCAGTGAGCATGCCTTCCAGAGTGCCCGCGAATTGCTGGCCATGCGCGGCGAAGTGATGATGGGCTGAAGGTGAAATTGTGAGATTGTGAAATTGTGAGTTGGTGAATAGTTAACTTGCCCTCCTCTAATGCAGATACCCACGGTGCAATGGTGAGGTAAAATCCCATTTCACCATCTCACCAACTCACCATTTCACCATATGTCCAATAACCTACTCGCTGGTAAGGTCGGCATCATTTCGGGTGCCCTGAATGAAGAATCAATTGCCTGGAAAGTAGCCCTGAAGGCCCACGCCGAAGGTGCCCGCTTCGTGCTGACCAATGCCCCGCTGGCTATGCGCATGGGCGAAATCAACAAGCTTTCCGAGCAATGCAACGCGCCCATTATTCCGGCCGATGCTACTTCTATGGAAGACCTGGAAAAGCTGTTCACTGGCACCCAGGAGCACTTTGGTGGTAAAATTGACTTTGTGCTGCACAGCATTGGCATGAGCGCCAACATTCGCAAAGGCAAGCACTACGGCGAGCTGAACTACGAGTGGTTCCAGAAAACGCTGGACGTATCGGCCCTGTCGCTGCACAGAATGCTGGCCGTTGCTGAAAAGCAGGACGCCTTCAATGAATGGGGCTCCGTGGTAGCGCTGTCTTACATTGCGGCCCAGCGCGCCTTCCTCGATTACACGGATATGTCGCAGGCTAAAGCGGTGCTGGAAAGCATTGCCCGCAGCTACGGCCAGCGCTTGGGTAAGCTCAAGAAAGTACGCGTGAACACCGTTTCGCAGTCGCCTACCAAAACTACGGCCGGTACCGGCATCAGTGGTTTCGATGCGTTTTATGAGTACGCCAACAAAATGGCACCGCTGGGCAACGCCCCCGCCGAAGCCTGCGCCGATTACTGCATCAGCCTGTTTTCGGACCTGACGCGCTACGTAACCATGCAGAACCTCATGCACGACGGCGGCTTCAGCACCACCGGCATCTCAGAAGAGATTGTGGAAGCTATTATGAATTCGAAGTCGTAATTTGGCTTTCCTGTTCTAACAAAAAAGCCCGACCGGTATTGGTCGGGCTTTTTTGCTTGGGGCTGGGGCTTTTATATCACTCTTGCGCGGCTGCCGGTACCGGTTAGAAGTGAAGCCTGACTATTCAGGAGAGGTACTGGAATACAGCAGAAAATCCATATCCGCCAGGCGAATGGGCCGCTCGAAACGCAGGCCGATTTTTCCCAGCAAATGCATCGAGCGGGCATTCTCCTGCTCCGTAATGGCCAGCAGCTGCGGAAAGCCTAACGTATTGAAAGCATAGTGAGCCACGGCGGTGGCGGCTTCGGCCGCGTAGCCCCGGCCCGTGTAAGCGGGTAGCAGGGCATACCCAATGTCGGCGGCAGGAAGCGTAGGCCGCTTCACCAGCCCACACATGCCAATGGCGGTATCATCCGTCTGCAGCCGGACTTGATAAAAGCCGAACCCAAACTGCTGATAGCTGGGCAGCAGCACGTTTTCGATGTATTTCCGGGCATCTTCCAACGTTTGAATGTTGCGGTTGCCGATGAAGCGGAGCCAGCCGGGCGTATTGAGCAGCTCCCGGATAAAGGCGGCGTCATCGGTGGTGAACTGGTAAAGCGCCAGGCGCTCTGTTTCAAGAACCAGCATAGGGAAGGCAGAGAAGTAGGGAAATCAGGACGAGTTAGCGGATAATATTGAGCGTAATAAGCGTAATCGTTACAAAAATAATCAGCAGACCACCGAGGAAAATGAGGTCGGCCAGCCGCTCAAAAGTATTCGACTGCCGGCTGCTCCTCATCGATAAAAACGACAAAATACAGCTGGTGATAAAGAACAGCGTAGCCACCGCAGTCAGCTCATCAATGATGGAAGCATCGGAAAGCTTGTTGACTTTCAGCGAGGTGAGCACAATAAAGCACAGGCCCATCAGGTTGGCTGAGGTATTAAGAATATGCGGCGAGTTATTTTTCATAAAGCTCACTAAACTAGCTATTTTGGTGCTTGCTGCAGGTTGGGTTGCTATGATATATTGGCTGTATGCCAGGCCCTGTAGAAAAATCGGTATTGGGTAGTAGCAGTGGTAAGCTTTTCTCTGGCCACCCGCGCATACCGGGCTCGTAGTAGGGTAGTTTTCCGGCTGCCGGAAGAAAGGTAATCCGGTTAGCGGTTCTGCCTGTTTATAAATAGATTAGCCGGTAAGCGTAGAAGTGTATCTGTAGAGAACTATATTTATAGCTGCTTGCCTTGTTCCGGGCAACTAGCTATTGCATACAAAAGGAGTATAGCTTTAAAGATTAATGGTCGAATTATCGGGTAATTTCTGGGTATGAAACAGGCTTTCATAGGCTTCGCCTGTTTGCTGTTCTGGTTATCCGCTCTGCCTGTTTGGGCCCAAAGCCCCGAGACGGCCGCCATAAAAAAGGCACTGGCCCGCACCACTGCGGATACCAGCCGGGTGTTGCTGCTGGCCGACTTGAGCGCCACCTACCGGTATTCGCACTTCGATTCGGTATTGATTTTTGCGCGCGAAGGTTTACAGTTGGCGCAAAGCATTGGTTACAGTAAAGGGGAAGGCCGGTGCCTGGCGCGCATTGGCATTATCCTGAGTGAGCGGGGAAACCTGCCGCAGGCCCTGCGCACCAACCTGGACGCCCTGCGGCTGGCTGAAAAAAGCCACGACCGGGAGGGCACCGCCCGCATCCTGAATCAGACCGGGCTGCTCTATCAGGCCCTCGATGACTTCCGGCCCGCCCTGCAGTACTATTTTCAGTCCCGGGCTATTTATGAGAAGAAACATGTAGGGGGCTACTCTCAGCGGATAAGCGTGCTCACCAACATTGGCTCTACCTATGTAGGCACCGGCCAGCTCGATTCAGCAGCTTATTTCCTGCAACAGGCCTACGCGCTTACCCTGCAGTCGCAGAAGCAGAGTTATAGCTGCTGGGGCAATCCACTGCCTTACGTATTGCGGGAAATAGGCTTGCTGGAAGCCGCCCGCAGACACCCCGAGAAGGCGCTCAGCTATTACCGGCGCAGCGCCCAGGCCGCCCTCCCCGAAAACGACCTGCGGAGCCTTTCCCGGGCCTACCAATATATGGCGGAGCTGTATGCCGAGCAGCAACAGGTTGATTCCAGCGTGTATTATGCCCGCAAAGCGCTGATGGTAGGGCAGGCGCTGCCGTTTGTAATTGGCATAGTGCGCAACAGTGGTTTGCTATCCAAAGCCTTTCAGGCCCGGCAGCAGACCGATAGCGCCTTGAAATACATGCGCATCATGGTTACGGCCGAAGACAGCCTCTACAACCCGCAGCGGATTAAGCGGCTGGATGCCATTGGGTTTGCCGAGCAGCGCCGCTTACGCCAGCTGGAGGCCGAGCGTACCCAGTTTGAAGCCCGTACCCGGCTGTATGCGCTGATGGCCGGGCTGGGCGTACTCATACTGATTGTGCTGCTGCTGTGGCGCAGCAACTATCTGCAGCGCCAGGCCAATAGCCGCCTGCAAAAGCTGCATGCCCAGGTAACGCGGCAGAAAGAGGAGCTTACCACCCAGCGCGACCTGCTGGCCAATATGCTGCAGGAACTGAAAACCACCCAGAACCAACTGGTGCTGCGCGAGAAAATGGCTTCTTTAGGAGAGCTGATGGCCGGGGTAGCCCACGAAATACAACAGCCGGCCAAAACCATTAAAGACCTGGCCGGCGTGAGCGTAGGGCTGTGCCAGGAAATGCGCGTGGAGCTTCCGGAAGGCATTTACATTACCGCCGAGCAGGAAATGCTGGACGAAATGCTGTTGAATCTAAGTCAGTACCAGAACAAAATAGCCGAGCACAGCCAGCGGGTAGAGTCTATTGTACGGGTGATGCTGGAGTATTCCAGCAACACTCCCGGCCCCCGCCAGCTTACGGAAATCAATACCCTGGCGCATGATTATCTGCGGCTTTCTTACCATGATCTGCGGGCCAAAAACCGGGAATTTGATGCCGAGCTGCTGGCGCAGCTAGACCCCGCCGTGGGCAGTGTGGAGGCGGTGCGGCATGATCTGGGCCGGGCACTTATTTGCCTGTTTTCCAATGCGCTTTATGCCGTGCAGGAGCGCCTGCGGTTGGAGCCGGATGGGTATACTCCGCAGGTACAGCTAAGCACCCGCCGCACGGGCAGCGAAGTAGAAATCAAAGTGTGGGATAATGGCCTGGGTATTCCGGCCGCCGACCGCGCCAACATATTTGAGGAGTTTTTCACCACCAAGCCCATCGGGGAGGGTACCGGCCTGGGGCTGTCCTTCTGCCACGATGTTATTACCCAGGGGCATGGCGGCACGCTCCGGATGCAAACCCAGGAAGGGGAGTATACGGAGTTTATTATCACCCTGCCGATAAGCTCCTCTATTGCTGAAGAGCAGATGGGGTAGGGGCTTGCCCGGCAGGCATTGCCGGGCTAATCGGTTTTCCATAGACGAGATAAAACCCGCCGCGCCTTTGGTAGGCGGTGTTCATCAGTCTTCATCCAGGGTACGCGCAATTTTCTCAATGTTGAGGCTGCGGGCGGAGGCGTCGAAAATCTCGCGGTAGGCGCCGCGCAGGTCGTAGAGCTGCTCGTGGGTACCGCTTTCCACTATGCCACCCTGCTTCATCACGTAAATGTGGTCGGCATCAATAATCTGGGATAGGCTGTGCGAGATAACCACTACTGTGCGGTCTTTCTTTAGGGCGTCAATACTGTTTTTAATCTGTTCCACCGTTACCGCATCCAGCGAAGCGGTGGGCTCATCGAGGAAGATAACAGACGGATTTTTGAGGAACAGCCGGGCAATGGCAATGCGCTGCTGCTGCCCACCAGATACCTGCTGGGCATCGGTCTGGTATTGCTGGGGTAGCTTCACTATCTGCTCGTGCAGGAAAGCTTGTCTACTGGCTTGCTCCACTTCCGCCACCGAGGCCTGCAGATTCCCGTAGCGGATGTTTTCCTCAATGGTGCCCTTGAAGATGTGGTTTTTCTGCAGCACCAGACCAATTTGCTGGCGCAGAGCATGCGTGTCGTAGTCGGCTAGCGGGCGGCCGTCCAGCAGCATTTTTCCCTGGTCGGGCTCATAGAACTTACAGAGCAGGTTGATGATGGTGCTTTTGCCCGCGCCCGAAAGCCCGACCAGGGCCGTGGTTTTGCCCGCCTCCACCGTCAGGCACACATCGTGCAGGGCCTGCGTGCCGCTGGGGTAGGTGAAATCCACATGACAGATTTCGAAGGTGCCCTGCAGGTGGTCGGGCTGCAAGTACCCGGAAGGTTCCACAGCCTCGCGGGCATCCAGAATATCGAAGAAAGCCTCGGAATAGGTGTGCACCTCGTTCATCTCATCATACATATGGTGCAGCTGCCGGATGGGGCCGGATACGTTATGAAAGAGCATAATGTGGAACATAATGGCCCCAATAGACATATGCCGGCCCAGCACCAGGTAGGCCGTCAGCACTATCACCAGTACCAGGCCAATCTGTTCCACAAAGCTTTTCAGCCCATCAAACAGAAAGTTGGTTTTGCGCATCTGCAGCTGCACGGTTTGCAGTCTTAGCTGCATCTGCATCTGTTTCTGCTCTTCATATTCTTCGCGCACAAAGCTCTTAATGACTACGGCGGCCTCAATGATATTGACGATGCCGTGATTTTTGGTTTCGCGCAGCTGGCGCATGTTGCGGCGCACGCCACTCAGCCGGGCCGCCTGCCGATAGCTGATCCAGAAATACACCGGCAGAATAAAGAGCGCCACCAGCCCCACGCGCACATCGGCCATAAACATGACCACCAGGGCCACTACGGCATTGGCACACAAAGGCAGGATATCGATAAAGAAGTTCTGTACCAGCTTCATGAGGCTGTCCACGCCCTTATCAATGCGGGTCTGCAGCTTGCCGGTCTGGTTGGTAGCCGCGTCGTAGAAGCTGAGTCGATAGCTCAGGATTTTGCGTACGGCGTCCTGGGAGAGGGCGCTGGAGACGTAAATGCGGATCTTCTCGCCGAAGAACTTCTGCCCGAACTCTATAAAGATGTTGAGGACTTCCTTGCCCAGCAGTATCCCGCTCACCAGCAGTAGGAAACGCATCCCCTGCGACACCCCTTGTCCCTGCTCCAGCAGCAGCTGCACTTTATCTACGGTGTAGCGCAGCACAAAGGGATTTACCTGGGCCGTGAGCGAACCTACCATGGTAAGCAGCAGCGTGCCCAGCACCAGCCCCCGATAGGGCCGAACGTAGGGAATAAGATGCTTGCTGATGTCCCAAAGGCTCATGGCGGCAGCTAATGGGTGAGTAGGAGAAAGCCAGGCTACGCCGTCCGGCCAGCTGCCGGGCGCAGTAGCTGAACATGGGGCCGGTGCTCCTATCTAAGATAAGCAACCTGCGGGGCCGGTGTACACCAGCGCTACATTTTCTAACTTCTGAGGCGTAATGGTTTGATTTGGCAGTGAAGGCATTAGGAATGAGAAGTTTAAAAAAAGGGGCTACCGCGCTGCACCACTTAGTGGTGCAGCGCGGTAGCCCCTTTTGAAGCTGAAATTGCAGGCTTACTCGGCCTCCACTACCGTTTCCTCGGCCTGCGTAACGGCTTCATAAGTATCGGCATATTTAAAATCATCCAGCCAGTAGGCGGAGCTAACCACTTCAAATACCACTGTTTTATCCGTCTTCTCCATGGGGCGAAGCTGCCAGATAATGTCCTGGGCTTCGGGGAAGCTGGTGCCGGCCAACTGCTCACCGAACAGGCGTTTGAGCAGCGTATTGTCGGGCATGCCCTGGGCCAGCAGGCGCAGCAGCGGGGCCTCGGGGTGGTTGTCAAACACTGCCAGTGCCTCCGGGTCTTCCGTGGTCAGCCGCACCTGAAACTGCACGGCTTCTGTGCGCGGAAATTTACCGTTGTAGGCTTCGTATAACAGCTGCGTGGCCTTGAAAAAGCCCTGATGCTGCCCCAACTCCGGGTTTTCTTCCCATAGTTTTTCCGTCAGCATCTGGTGGGCCAGGTTCTCTATCTGGCCGGCATTCAGCTGGTCAGCAAATAAATAGCCCAGCACCAGCTGCGCGGCTTCTGTGGGCTCCAGGTCAGTCAGCGACATCTGGCACATGGCCTTCAACTCAGCAGGCTCAATTTCTTCGGGGTTGTCGTAATTCATTTTCAGCAGCAGCTCCTTATAATCCTGGTTTTGCCAGGAGTTCGGCAGCTCGCTGAGGGTATCGAAAGAGAGGCGCTCTACGGTGAAATTCTTCATGGAGGAGGTATTACTGCTTGCGACCAAAGGTGGCCGGGATACCGGCGACAGATGCGCGCCTGGTGAAGTAGGTTTACGGTAACGCCTGCTAAACACTCATAAAGTATTCGGCTAATGTGGCAAAACACTGTCTGGTCATCCGAAAGGCTGTTTTCTTAGGCCGCCGTATCACTTATATCATCCCCATCATCTACCATCACGCGGGCCAGCTTCTCAATGTTGAGGCTGCGGGCCGAGGCGTCGAAGATTTCGCGGTAGGTGCCGCGCAGGTCGTAGAGGTACTCGTGGGTGCCGCTTTCCACCATGCGGCCCTGCTTCATCACGTAAATGCAGTCGGCGTCCACAATCTGGGCCAGGCTATGGGAGATGATTACTACCGTACGACCCCGCTTAATGGCATCCAGCGAGTTTTTGATTTGCTCCGTGGCAATGGCGTCCAAGGAGGCAGTCGGCTCATCGAGGAAGATAATAGACGGATTTTTGAGGAACAGCCGGGCAATGGCAATGCGCTGCTGCTGCCCACCGGAGAGTTGCTGGGCATCACTCTGGTACTGTTTGGGCAGTTGCATCACCTGCTCGTGCAGGTAGGCCTGCTTGCCGGCCGCCACTACCTGCTCAAAAGAAGCGTGCATGTTCCCGTAGCGGATGTTTTCCTCAATGGTGCCTTTGAAGATGTGGTTTTTCTGCAGCACCAGGCCAATTTGCTGGCGCAAAGCATGCGTGTCGTAGTCGGCTAGCGGGCGGCCGTCCAGCAGCATTTTTCCCTGGTCGGGCTCATAGAACTTACAGAGCAGGTTGATGATGGTGCTTTTGCCCGCGCCCGAAAGCCCGACCAGGGCCGTGGTTTTGCCTGCTTCCACCGTCAGGCATACATCGTGCAGGGCCTGCGTGCCGCTGGGGTAAGTGAAATCCACATGACAGATTTCGAAGGTGCCCTGCAGGTGGTCGGGTTGGAGTAGCCCGGTTTTTTCGGTGGCCTCCTCGGCATCCAGAATGTCAAAGAAGCCCTCGGAGTACGTAAGGGCATCGTTCATCTCGTCATAAATGCGGTGCAGCTGCCGGATAGGGGCCGATACGTTGTTGAACAGCAGAATATGGAACATAATGGCCCCAATGGAAATCTGGCGGTCCAGCACCAGATAGGCGGTGAGAATGATAATTAGTACCACGCCTACCTGCTCGGTGAAGGTTTTGAGGCCATCGTAACGGAAGTTGGTTTTGCGGGTTTCCAGTTGGGCGGCCTGCAGGTTCTGCTGAAGCTGGTTCTGTTTCTGCTCCTCATAGTCTTCGCGCACAAAGCTCTTAATGACCACCGCCGAATCGATGATATTCACCAGGCCCTGGCTTTTCTGCTCGCGCAGGCTGCGCAGCGCCCGGCGGGTGCCATTCAGCCGGTCAGCCTGCCGGTAGCTGATCCAGAAGTAGACCGGCATCACCGCCACCGCCACCAAACCCACATACAGGTTCGCCATAAACATGACCACCAGCGCCACTAGGGCATTGGCAAACAGCGGTAGAATATCAATAAAGAAGTTTTGCACCAGCTTCATCAGGCTCTCCACGCCCCGGTCGATGCGGGTCTGGAGCTTGCCGGTCTGGTTGCCGCTGTCGGAATAGAAGCCGAGCTGGTAGGAGAGAATCTTGCGCACGGCATCCTGGGCCAGCGTGCTGGATACGTTAATGCGGATTTTCTCCCCGTAATACTTCTGCCCAAACTGAATAAAGGTGTTGATGATTTCTTTTCCCAGCAACAGCCCGCTAACCAACAGCAGCATATCAGCACCCTCCGCCAGGCCCTGGTTCTGGTTCAACAATGCCTGCACGGTGTCTACGGTGTAGCGTAGCACAAAGGGATTTACCTGGGCCGCCAGCGAGCCTACCAGCGTTAAAAGCAGCGTGCCAATAACCAGCGGCCGGTAGGGGCGCACATACGGGTACAGGCGTTTTATAATTTCCCAGAGACTCATGACGGGAGTGGTTTAAGCGTACAGCAACTAGCCGATTAGACGGGGTAGGCAGAATAGAAGTTATGAGAAAGAAAAAACGCCCGGCAATGTTGCCGGGCGTTTTAGCGTACAAGAGCAGATTATGGAATGATAAGCGGATGAAGCGTCGACGCCGCTTACGGTAATGCTTATAGAGAAAAGGGCATAAAAAAAGCCTCCCGAAATGGAGGAGGCTTTTTGAAAGTGAGCTACTAGTAGCCGGGGTTCTGAGTTACCAGAGTCTGGCTGGTCTGAATCTCACGCTGGGGGATAGGCCACAAGTTGCGGTACGGTTCCGTAATAGCCGGCAGTGTTGCCTGAACTAGGCCGGTACGCCGCAGATCAAACCAACGGAAGCCTTCGTTTGCCAACTCAACCCGGCGCTCTTTCAGAATAGCAGTTACAATATCAGCAGAGCTATTCGCAATGATTACGTGAGGGGGAACAACGTCTCCAACCTTAGGTGGGGCCACAAACACGTAAGGAGCAAGACCCGCCCGTTTGCGAATCACATTAACCAGTTCAATAGCCCGATCCGTCTGGCCTAGTTGTGCCAGGGACTCCGCCCAGGTTAACACCACTTCCGCACTACGAACCAAAATTACGTTGTCATCTCCTGAAGCAACCCGAAAGTATTTGCGGGTTGTTCCGCTAGGATATACAGTGGTTGCTGTAGAAGCAGTCACGCTATTCACAACCCGCCGCAGGTCTCCAGCTTCGTGTGCCGGCCCTAATCCGGTGGCAGGGTCTACTTCATTCCGGCCACCAGCTGCCGCCGGGAACCAGAAGAATGCTAAGGAGTTGGCATCAACTGGGTCAAAAGGTAGCTCCCAAAGTGCTTCAGAAGAAAACTTCTGTGAGAAGATGGCATCATAGCTGGCATCGCCGATATTCTTTTCCAGTGTTTTAACCGGAGTCAGCGTGCCAAGTTCGGTTTCAATTTGCTCTGCATAGTTGGCGGCTACCTGATAATTGCGTAACCGTAGCTCAAGGCGCGCCTGTAGAGCTAGTACCGTTACTTTGCTAATGTAAGCTTTGGTACTGCGTTCGATTGGCAGGTGCTGTGCTGCGAATGCGAGGTCCTCGCGAATAGCGGCTACTACTTCGGCTTCCGTGTTCCGGGCTATGGGCTTAATTTCTTCGCCGGTAATGGAGGTAGTGGGCTTTAAGCGCAGCGGTACGCCAAGGCCATCAGCATAACCATATCCTTCAGGCTTGCCACCCCAATAAGCCAGCAAGTTCATGTAGTTGAAAGCACGCAATGCCCGGGCCTCAGCAACAGCGGCGTCTTTATTGAAGCTGGGGTCCGTGAGCAGCTCAGCCTGTTGAATAGTGTAATTTATGCGGTTGATGCCCGCATAAATCGTATTCCACATGTTAGTCAGCTCCACGTTATCGGGCAGAATAGAACCGTTGGCAATTTGCGCGAAGCTGGGAAAAGTACCCGTATGCCGGGCGTTATCGGCGGCCAGATCTGCAAACAGCTGGTAGCGTAAGCCTAGGTAGTTAGCGCTCTGCAGAATGTCGTAAGAACCCCGGATGGCAGCTTGCACATCAGCGGGGGTTTTCAGACCCGCATTGGAATCCAAGCTGGCTTGAGGAGTTACATCCAGGATTTTCTCGCAGGATGTAATACCGAAGCCAAGAGTAAGCACAAACGCTGCGGGAAGCAAGCGCCGGCTAAAAGAACGAATATGTACCATTATAGAATGTCGAATTTAAGCTGAATTAGAAGCCCAGGCTAATGCCACCGGTGATGGTGCGCGCCTGTGGGAAGGTGAGGAAGTCAGTACCCAGAGCCGTGTTAGAGCCGCTGAAGGTATTTACTTCCGGATCAAGGCCTGAGTAGTCAGTAGCCGTGAACAGGTTCTGGCCCTGTACATACACCCGCACATTGCTCAGGTGGGCCCGCTGCGCCAGAACTTTGGGCAGTGTGTACCCCAAGGTCAGGTTCTTGAGGCGGGCATAGGAGCCATCCTCAATGAAGCGGTCCGAGGTACGACGGTTGTTGTTGGGGTCGCCGTACACGGCACGGGGAATATCCGTGTTTGTATTGGTGGGCGTCCAGCGGTTCAACACAGCAGCATCCTGGCCAAATACACCATTCATGCCCTGGGCAAACGAGATGTTGTTATTGAAAATCTTGTTGCCGTAGCTGTACTGAATGAAGGCACTCAGATCAAAACCTTTGAAGCGTACCGTGTTGGTCAGACCACCGAAGAACTTAGGCTGGGCATTGCCCAGGATTTCCTGGTCGTCACCGGTGATGCGGCCATCACCGTTCAGGTCACGGAATTTAATGTCACCAGGGCGAGTGAGTGAAGACTGGTAACGAGCCGTTGGAGAGTTAGTTTTTTCCTGTGCAGCAGCATCCAGCGTGTTGATTTCTTCCTGCGTCTGGAAGATGCCATCTACGCGGTAACCACGGAAAGCACCCAGTGGTTGACCTACTGCCAGCCAGCTAGCAAAACCAACAGCCTGGCCTTGGTCACCTTCCACCAGTTTGGTTACCTCGTTGCGGTTGAAGGCAATATTGAAATTGGTTTCCCAGTTAAAGCCACCGTCACCTTCGGCACGGAAGTTCACTGTGTTCAGGGCAATTTCTACCCCGCGGTTGCGCATGTTGCCAATGTTCTCGGTGTAAGAAAGGTAACCCGTATTGCCGGGTACTGTGCGAGCGAGCAGCAGGTCGCGGGTCTCGCGGTTATAGGCATCCAAAGATAGATAGATGCGGTTATCCAACAGGCCAAAATCAACACCTACGTTGCCGGTAGCCGTACGCTCCCATTTCAGATTGGGGTTTTCCAGCTGGCCAATAGCAAGACCACCTACCTGGGCAAAGTTGGCGCCCGTATTAATCAGGCCACGGGAAGCGAAGTTGCCAATTTCCTGGTTGCCGGTTTCACCGTAGCTGGCCCGCAGCTTAATGTCGGAAATGGCCGTGATATCCTGCAGGAAGCCTTCTTCCGAAATGCGCCAGCCCACCGAAGCAGCGGGGAAGTAACCATAGCGGTTGTTACGGCCGAAGCGCGAAGAACCATCCCGGCGCAATGTGGCACCGAACAGATACTTATCCTTGAAGTTATAGTTCAAACGAGCCAAGGTGCCAAACAGACGGTACTGGCTTTCGCTGGACGAGGCGTTGGTCTTTACGGCCGCCGCCGACAGCTGGCGTACACCGTTGCCGGGGAAGCCCGAGCCTTGTGCAATAACCGAGTTGAAGGTGCTCTGCTGATAATCCAGTACCAACTGACCGTTCAGCGAGTGGTCGCCGAAAGTTTTGCTGTACAGGAAGGAGCTAATGTGGTTAAAGTTGGCGTCCGTGTTGATGGAGGCCGTACCCGAACCGTTTGAGCCACGGCCAGAGTTGGTAGTGGTGGGGAAGAAAGTTTCGTCTTTAAACTGAATATAGTCCAGACCGAAAGTAGCACGATATTTCAGGTTCTTGATGAACTCAAACTCCGTGTACTGCGTGCCAATCAGGCGGGAGCTAATGCCCTTGTTATAAGGCTCGCGAGCAGCAGCAATAGGGTTTTCCGTCGACGAAGCTGGGTCTTTGGCATAGGTGCCATCCGCTTTGTATTTCGGAATATCGCTGGCTACCAGAATGGCCGTGCTCAGTACACCGTAAATGTTGTTGTCGTTCTGAATACGGTTGTTCACCGAGCGGTTCAGGCCCAGGTTAACGCCCATCCGGATGTGGTCGGCCAGTTTGTTGTCGAGCACTACCCGGCCACTGGCGCGGTTGAAGCCCGAGCCCAGGATAATGCCCTGCTGATCGAAGTAGCTGCCGCTTACACGGTAGCTGGACTTCTCCGTGCCACCGCTGATGCTCACCTCATGGTTGGTGATAGGGGCCGTACGTAGAATCTCATCTGCCCAGTTCGTGTTAGGTGCTTTTGTAGGATCCTGGAACTGAGCCAGGTCACGGATACCGTCGCCGTTATCTATGATGTAAAACTTACCCGCATCATCAACGTTGTAGCTAGCGTCGCTGAACAGGTAGCCAGTCAGGTCAGCATAGCTGCGCCAGTTCACGCCAAAGGCGCTAATGTTGTCGGCGGCGTTAACAGGGTAGCGGTTTTGAGCCTGCTCCAGAAACAACTCGGTTTGCTGCTGGCCGGTAAGGGCATGCGGCTTTTTCCAGGCGGTTTGAGCACCGCGGTAGTAGTCAAGCGTTACTTTGGTTTTGCCAACCCGGCCCCGCTTGGTAGTAATCAGCACAACGCCGTTAGAACCGCGTGAGCCGTAGATAGCCGCCGCGGCAGCATCTTTCAGAATCTCCATCGACTCAATGTCGTTGGGATTCAGGTCAGACAGTGCATTGGTTTGCTGGTTACCCACTCCAATGTTGCTGTAGCTGCCCGAGTTAATCGGCAAACCATCAATAACATACAGTGGCTCATTGCCGGCGCCAATAGAGGCGCTGCCCCGTACGCGCACCGCAATACCGGAACCGGGCGTACCCGAGTTCTGGGTTACCTGCACACCGGCTGCCCGGCCCTGCAGGGCCTGATCTACACCAGCAATAGGCTGGTTCTCAAAGTCGCGGGCTTTTACAGTGGCAATAGAACCCGTGAGTTCCTTGCGCTCCTGCGCAATACCGAAACCCGTTACAATAACCTCGCTTAGCTGACGATTATCCTGCGCCAGGGCTACATCAATACGGCTTTCATTGCCTATAACACGCTCCGTAGCGGCATAGCCAATAAATGAAAAGGAGAGAGTACCACCAGTAGATGGGATAGAAAGCGAGTAAGTACCATCGCTGCTGGAGGAAACCCCAACCGTAGTACCTTTCAAAAGAACAGTAACACCGGGCAAGCCTTCATTGGTGCTTGCGTCAGTTACCCGTCCGGTAATGGTGCGGTCCTGCGCCGAAACGGAATGCAGAATGCCCAATAGGAACAGGAAACTCAGAAGTAAGAGTTTTCGCATGTTGGGAGGTGTGAAATTAAAAGGTTTTAATGGGGTGAAGTTGCATTCTGGTTGAGGGCAGAATGATTACAATTATACATCTGAAATGATGTAATGGCAAAAATGTTTGCCCTATGTTATGATTATGGAGGAAAGAGAAGGGTATAATTGTTGATATAGCATTCCTGCAGTACAGGTGTTTAATTGTATTATTATTATATAGCATGTGTATTTAAATGCCTAAAACAACCCTGGTTCTAGTAGAAACATTGAATTATAATTCATTTGCCTGATTATCAATAGGTTATTAATTGATGATATGTTATAGATATATAATTATTTTTTCTACGTTAAGTTCAAATCGATAAAAAAATAATTTTAAGGGCGATGGGTCTATAAACCCTTCCCATATATATTAAAACGCATTTAACAGGGAGCTGCCATAGCACTGGCTTTGTCTGCTATGTCTAAATAGCCATAGTAATAGCTATTGATATTCAGCAATATGCCTGTGGCCACGACCGAGGACTAAACGCAGCTGTTGCCAAAAGAGCCAATCCTACATGCCCCACTGCAAACCGCCCTACCAACTGTTTAAACAGGGTAGGGCGGTTTGCAGTGGGGGTAATCGTGAATTGATTCTCGGGATTTCAATACGCGGGCAAATCAGCTGAGCTTCTCCTTGAATAACCGCAGGGTTCGTTCCCAAGCCAGCTTGGCGGCTTCAGCGTTGTAGCGGGCCGGGGAGGAGTCGTTGTTGAAGGCATGGTTGACTCCGGGGTAAACGTATTGCTCAAACGATACTCCGGCCGCTTTCAGAGCTGCCTCGTAGGCGGGCATGCCGGCATTTACCCGTTCGTCCAGGCCGGCATAATGCAGCATCAGCGCCGCTTTTATCTGGGCGAGGTCGGCAGAGGCGTCGGGTTGGGTGCCGTAGTAAGCTACGGCGGCATTTAGCTGCGGATCGTGCAGGGCCAGCTGGTTGGCCATCGCCCCACCCCAGCAAAAGCCCACGCAGCCGGTGCGGCCGTTGCTTTCCGGCCGGCTGCGCAGATAGCGCAGGGCCGTGAGGTAGTTATTCAGGTTCTGCTGCTTATCCAGCTTGCCAATGAGCGTGCGGCCTTCATCCTCATTCGCCGGGGTACCGCCAAATACCGATAAAGCATCGACGCCCAGTGCCAGATACCCGGCCTGGGCCACGCGGCGCGTGATGTCCTTAATATGAGGAGTGAGGCCCCGGTTTTCGTGAATCACCACCACGGCCCCACGCTTTTTCTTCTTTTTCGGCTGTACCAGGTAGCCCTTCATGGTAACACCGGCATCACCTGGCCAGGTAACCTCTTCGGCTACCAGCTTGCTCTTTTCCGTTTCCAGGGAAGCAGCCTGCGCATAGCCGGGCTCCAGTACGGCCAGAGCCGCGGCCGCCAGGACCGTGCCACCGGCCAGCTTTACCAGGCGCTCCAAAAACTCCTTGCGGCTAAGCGGGGCGTGCGTATACTCATCAAACAGGGTAATGATGCGCTGGTCCATAAGTGGTGGTGTTAACGAGGAAAAAGTACCGAACAGTAGCTACAACCGTTAGTCCTCCTCGCGGTTCACGGAGTCCATGGTAAAAGCCGGCACGCAGATAGACCAGTATTCCACTTCCTCATCAAAGGGATTGGAATAGCGCACGCGGGCACCGGCCTTTATTAGTAATGACTCGCCGGGACCCAGCTCAATAATGTCGCCATCCACCTCAAACTGCTTGCGGCCCCGGATAACAATCGTTACCTCATCAAACTCGGGATTCTGGTGAGGCTCGCTCCAGTGGGGTGGTGCCACCATGTGGGCCACACTGTATTCGCTGGTTTGGGTACTGGCCCAGCCAATATGCTCCTCAATGAGCTTGCCATCGGTGGTAGGTACGCGGAAAGGATTTTGCTGGCGGAAGTAGCGCTTGTGTAGCATGGGGTAGAAGATATTAGTTGGTTTTGGTGCCGGGGCATTCGCCCTTGGTGAAGCTGGTAACCCCGGCATTCAGGGCTTGGCAGGCGTTGCCATACGTTTTGCCGTCGCAGCCGCATACGGGGTCATACTGCATGGTGCACATCATGTCCTTGCGGATTTTGGTAGGGTCGATGCAGGGCTTGGTTTCGGCAGTGGGGGCCGCGGCACGGTGGCAGTTGAAGGCGAGCAGCAGGGGAAAGGCAAGCAGGAGTTTCATAGAGGCTGAGCGCAGAGTGAGGGCGGCAAAATACGGAGCAAGGATGGGAATGGCTTCGGTGGGGCGGAATATTTGCTCTTCGCTATTTTTTTACGCCCCCATAAAACCCAAGGCACTACCCTGCGTATAGGCAGGCATTGATGTTTTTCGCTCAGATAGAAAAGTCTGCGTGTTTCACGGCTTAACCGTCCGGCATCAACCCTAACATTAACCGTTCACACTTTCTCCCTCCCTTATCATGTCCTATCACGAAGAAGACAACTCAGGTAAAATTCTCCTCGCTGTTCTGGCCGGTGCCGGTGCTGGTATCATTGCCGGTATGCTGATGGCGCCCGACAAAGGCAAAGCTACCCGCGAAAAGCTGGGCTCGGCTGCCACGAAATATAGCGGCCAGTTTGGCGAGCAGCTGTCCAAGTACAGCGGCCAGTTTGGTGAGCAGCTTTCCAAATATGGCGAGGAGCTGGACTCCAAGTTCAAAGGGTATGTGGAAAAGCTCGAAGATATGGGCGTAACCGGTTCCGGCAGCAGCCTGCAGATGAAAGGCGACTGGAATGAGGCCAAAGGCAAACTGCGTCAGCAGTACGCTCAGCTCACCGACGAGGACCTGAACTACGTAGAAGGTCAGGAAGAAGACCTGGTAGGCCGCCTGCAGCAGAAGCTGGGCAAAGGCAAGCGCGAAATCACCAAAATGCTGAACGACCTGTAGGTCGTGACTATTTTTATAGAATTCTGGTAAAAAGAGCCTTTCCCTTCACCGGGAAAGGCTCTTTTTCAGTCAACCCTTTTTCCGTCGCCGCGTTATTGGCAACAGTGGTAACGCCTGCCAATGCCACTGGTTCTTTTACCTCTTTTTTCTTTCGACACTTTATGAAAAACGACAACGGTAAAGTAATTCTCTCTTTGTTGGCCGGCGCAACGGCCGGCATTGTAACGGGCCTTCTCCTGGCCCCTGAAACGGGCGAAGAAACCCGTACGGCGCTGCGCAAATCAGCCGGCCGCTTTTCCGAGGACCTGAGTAAACTCCTTAAAGAAGGCGTAAGCCGCCTCAACGATTTGAAAACGGGCGGCGTAGCTGGCGAACATACTGAAGCCCGCTCCGCTGCCGATGACCTGTTGGACTCTATGACTTCCGGTACCGAAACGGGTAAAAAAGCCGCTGACCAAGGCACAAAGCCTACTGCTGCCGCAGATTCAGATGAGATGAGCGGCGATACCCGGTTAGGTGGATAAGCTGCCGGGTAATTCTTAAAATAAAGTAGTAATAGCTGGTAACTTTTGACGCTGAGTGCGTTTAGGTTAATACAACGGCTTGAAAGAAGATTGGAGAATCAAACGAAGTAAAATTGCCGACGGTTGACTTTCTGGTAAAACGTGGTTTGTTTGTTTTAGCAGTAAAATCTGACTTGTCCATCGCACATTTCTTCGCCTCGACCCAATTGGAAGGGTAAGCTGATTGTTAAGAAAAGCCTCTCACACCTGTTGTGAGAGGCTTTTCGATTTTTTGAAAGCCTCGAAAAAAAATCCAGCAAAGTGTAACCTCTCTTTTAAAGTCTCGTTAAAGAACTCATAACCGACTTGTAAGAGGTTCGGAGTTCGTTTACGAAAAGCAAAATTGCTGACAGTGGAGTTTCTCTTAGGATCTGGTAAAACAGCCTCTTAGTAAATTCGTACTTGTTCCTCGCAAGATTCTTTTGGTAAAGCTCTGGTTATCATATCAAGTCGATTAAAAAGAAAAGCCTCCTGTGCTATACACAGGAGGCTTTTCCGTTTCAGACCAAAGCCGTTACGCCTGGGCTTCGGGCTTGGGCGCGTTTTCCGACTTAGTGAACTCCGGCTTCATCTGCGGGAAGAACAACACATCCTGAATGGAGTTGGAGTTGGTCATGATCATGCTCAGGCGGTCGATGCCGATACCCAGGCCCGCCGTGGGTGGCATGCCGTACTCCAGGGCACGCAGGAAGTCTTCGTCCAGCACCATGGCCTCAGTGTCGCCGCGCTTGCCCAGCTCCAGCTGCTCCTCAAAGCGGGCGCGCTGGTCAATAGGGTCGTTCAGCTCGGAGAAGGCATTGCAGATTTCCTTGCCGTTGCAGATAGCCTCAAAACGCTCAACCAAACCAGCCTTGCTGCGGTGCTTCTTGGCCAGCGGCGACATTTCCACGGGGTAGTCGGTAATGAAGGTGGGCTGAATCAGCTTTGGCTCCACGTGCTCGCCAAAGATTTCGTCAATGATTTTGGCCTTGCCCATGCTGGGGTCCAGTCCAACTTTCAGCTCTTTGGCGGCGGCGCGCAGTTCCTCCTCACTCTTGCTGTCGATATCAAAGCCGGTGAAGTGCTTAATGGACTCCGCCATAGTATAGCGCTGCCAGGGGCGCTGGAAGTTGATGAGGTTGTCGCCTACCTGCACTTCGGTTTTGCCGTGCAGCGCCATGGCCACGCGCTCCACCATTTCTTCCACCAGATCCATCATCCAGTAGTAGTCTTTGTAGGCCACATACAGCTCCATCTGGGTGAACTCCGGGTTATGGAACCGGCTCATCCCCTCGTTGCGGAAGTCTTTGGAGAATTCGTACACCCCATCAAAACCGCCTACAATCAGGCGCTTCAGGTACAGCTCGTTGGCAATGCGCAGATACAGCGTCATGTCCAGCGTGTTGTGGTGCGTTTTGAACGGGCGGGCGGCGGCGCCACCGTACAAAGGCTGGAGAATTGGAGTTTCCACCTCCAGGTAGCCTTTGTCGTTCAGGTAGTTGCGCATGGCTTGAACCAGCTGGGTGCGCTTCACAAAGGTTTCGCGCACCTTGGGGTTCACTACCAGATCTACGTACCGCTGACGGTAGCGCTGCTCGGCATCGGTGAAGGCATCGTAAGTGGTCTTGTTGCCCTGCTCATCCACGGCTTCCTTCACTACCGGCAGAGGCCGCAGGCTTTTGCTCAGCAGCGTGAGGCCGGTTACGTGGATAGACGTTTCACCTACCTGCGTTTTAAACACGTGGCCTTTCACGCCTACAAAGTCGCCCAGGTCAAGGAGCTTCTTGAAGACTACGTTATAGAGGTCCTTATTCTCACCGGGGCAGATTTCGTCGCGGTTGATGTAAAGCTGAATGCGGCCGGTGGTATCCATCAGCTCGGCAAACGAGGCTTTACCCATTACGCGCACTGACATGAGGCGGCCGGCCAGGCTTACATCCTGAAAGTTGTTGAGCTCCGGATGATAATTATCGTGGATTTCCTGCGCATAGAAATTCACATCGAACAACTCCGACGGATACGGCTCAATACCGAGCTTGTGGAGTTCTTCCAGCTTGTGGCGGCGCAGTTGCTCCTGTTCGCTGAGGTGCTGCATGGGGGAGGAGGCTTAAAAACAAGGCCCACACGGGCCCCGAAAAATCAAGCTGCAAAAATAAGCCGCATATTCCGAATCCCGGCTGTCGAAACAGAATTAGCCGGGCGGGCCTGGTAGGCTTGTTTTCCGGAGTCCATAAAAACCAAAAAAACGCCGCCCCAAAGGGACGGCGCTTACGATATATGGAGTGGTGTTAAAAGAGGCGGAATTAAGCAGCCATGCCCATTTGTGGGTTGGGGTTGATGCCGGTAATGGCGGGGGCCACCTGCTTGCGCAAGCGCTCCTGCACAAAGCTGTGCTGTAGGTGCTTGGGCAGCTCAGCTACCAGCTGCTCGTAACGCTCCAGCCCCATTGCCTTGGCCACGTAGCTTTCATGGATGCCGTTGAGGTAGCTCACAATGTTCAGCAGCGACTGATGGAAGAGCTTAAAGTCGATATCAGCCTCCACGAAGCGCTCAATCTCCCGGCTGGTCTGCGAAATGCGCAGGCGGCCCAGCAAATCGAAGATGGTGGTGTAGCCGAGGCGCCAGGTAATCTGCTGCCAGTGCGAAGCCGTCCACTTGTCCAGTACTTTGCCGGTTTTCTGGCTCCGAATAGCTGTGTTAGGATTAGCCTGGATCTGTAGGCGAGTAGCCTGGGCCTTGATCTTGCGCGTGGTGCGCAGGAACTGGCCAATCTGAGCCTGGGCCTCAATCTCCTTGCCGGCAATATGCAGGCCCGGCTTGTAGCCCGCCAGCGGCAGTCGATGAATACTAAAGTCGCCGTAAGCCCCCGCCGCATAGAAGGAAACCGGCCGTGGGTAAGCATTACGCACTACCAATCGGCCTACCTCCCGCCGAATAAGGGAAGGGTTGTTGCTGCGCACACCCGCCGTATACAGGAAAGCCTGCAAACCGGAGAGAATGGCATGGTAGGCCTGCGGGAAGGTCCAGTGCAGGGCATTGCGCAGGTAATCTTCATCACCCAGCTCCGCCGTGGCGCGCAACGCATACTCCGTACTCCAAGAAGCATGCAGCATCTTGGTTACTGCCTGCAGATCCTCTTCCGTCAGCTCCGCCTGGTGGGCCCGGAAATAAGGTAAGTGCTGCACGCCGCCAGCAGCATCATCGTGCTCCTGGATATGATAGTTGATGGCAAAAAAGTAGTTGAGGAAAACCTGGGCCGGAATGGATTTGCGCCACGTTTCCTCCGCTTGTTTCTGCTCGTCCGTAACGAGCGGAATGATGTTGTTTTCCATTGTCGTTGTCATGCTTAGTAAACAGCTGCTTCCTAAAAACAGTTGCATGTTTGCTAAAATTAATAGCGGTTTATTTTAGACGTTTAAAGCTGTTTAAAAGATGATTATGGCTCCTTTTGTATTCCTATTAGTGGTTGGTATTTTAGAGTTGATTTGCTAAAAATATTGTCAGGAATAAGCAGGACATAAAAAAGCCTCCTGCTCTGGATGAACAGGAGGCTTTTAGTAGTGTTCGGTAGAGTTAGATCTGGTCTTTGATAACCGCTACCGCTTCCGTCAGGTCAATGTCTTTCTTGAGATTTTTAGTGAAGCGCGAGGCGCGGTTCACTTTCACAGTGTCGCCACCCAGGGCCTGCACATCAGCGGCAAGCGGTGCAATGGCCAAGGTAGGAGCTGCCTTCTTAATCTCATCATAGCGGTTAGATTCCACTTTGGCCTTCTCCTGCTCGGTGCGGAAAGCCGCCAGCTTCAGAGACACCATTGTTTCATCCTTGCGCTTGCGCATGCGCTGCACCATTTCATTTACCATTTTAAACGAAGGGTTACTAGCTACGCGCGCCTGGCTTTTCGCTTTCACTTTTTCCAGGGGCAGGGTAGGCGAGTTCCAGGTACGGTAACGGGCGGCACCAATTTCGTCCCATTTCAGGGCATAGTCGGCTTCTTTCTCGCCCTGATCCAGGTAGCTGTAAGCATCGGGCAGCACAATGTCCGGCACCACGCCTTTAAACTGGGTAGAGCCCCCATTGATGCGGTAGAACTTCTGCGTAGTCAGCTTCAGGGAGCCAAAAGGCTTCAGGCTGCTGAAATCACCCAGAACATCATCCAAATCAAAAATACGTTGCACCGTGCCCTTGCCATACGTGCTGGCCGAGCCCATGATAATGCCGCGCTTGTAGTCCTGAATAGCAGCGGCCAGAATTTCCGAGGCCGAAGCGCTGTACTTGTTTACCATTATCACCAGCGGGCCGGAATACTGTACGCGTGGGTCACGGTCGTTGAGGACGGTAGCGGCACCCTGGCCGCCTTTCACCTGTACTACGGGGCCACTGTCAATAAAGAGGCCGGCCATTTCTACGGCATCCTGCAGGGAGCCGCCACCATTGTAGCGCAGGTCCAGTACTACGCCTTCTACGTGCTCTTTCTGCAGCTTTTCCAGCTCTTTGCGAACATCGGTAGCGCTGCTGCGGCCACCGTTGTCGTTAAAGTCGGCGTAGAAAGTAGGCAGACGCAGGTAGCCGATTTTCTTGCCATTCTCATTGATAGTTGCCGACTGCGCGAAGGTTTCTTCAATTACCACCACGTCCCGGATAATGGGAATGACTTTGATAGCGCCATCGGGCTTTTTCACCGTGAGGCGAACCTCCGTGCCTTTCTTGCCCCGAATAAGGGAAATAGCCTTATCCAGGCGCCAGCCTTCTACTGATACGGGCTCTTCCGTAGCCTGGGCCACTCGCATAATAACGTCGCCGGCTTTCAGGTCACCCTGGCGGTAAGAGGCACTGCCGGGAATAATCTCCGACACTTTAATCTGGCCATCTTTCTCACCCAGGGAAGCCCCAATGCCTTCAAAGCGGCCCGTCATGGCTATATCAAAGGATTCTTTGTCCCGGGGGGCAAAGTACTCGGTGTGGGGGTCGTAGGTATTGGCAATGGTGTTGGCATACAGCGCCAGCCGGTCATTGGCATCGTTCTGCAGCAGGTCGCTGAACTTGTCGTCGTAGTTTTTCAGCACCCGTTTGCGCGCTTCGGCTTCCATTTCAGCCGGGGTGCGGTTGGGCTCAGCCGTGGCCACTTTGGGGTCCTTCTTGGCCTGGGCATCCATCATCTCCGAAATACGCACCATGGTCTCGTATTTCAGGAATTTGCGCCACTGTTCGCGCTGGGCTGCTTTGTCAGCCGCAAAAGTCATTTTATCGGAATCAGTTTCTACTGATTCTTCGGTGGTGAAATCAAACGGCTTGGAGAGAATATCCCGGTAGAGCGCCTGCACATCCTTCACCCGCTGATCCATGATCTGGGTAGTCAGGTCCATAAACTCGTGGCTGCCCACGCGCACCTCTTCATCTATAGAAGACTGAAACTTGCGCAGCTGGGCCACATCCGACTGCAGCAGAAACATCTTATTGTAGTCCACGCGCTTCAGATACAGATCGAAGACGCGCTTGGAAAAGGCATCGTCTATTTTTTCCGGCTGATAGTGGGCCGCACTCAGGCCCTGAAGCATTGCTTTAATCAATACCTCATCTTTCTGCGGCGCCCGACTGGTAGTGCGGTGATACAGTTTATAAGATGCCAGCACAAAAACGGCGGACACCAGAAAGGCATATAAGCCTACTTTTAAACGCAGAGATGACATGAAACCGAAGCTAAAATGGTCGTTAACAAATATACGCAAAAGCGTATGCAAAAGCCGGTCCTAACTCTACGAGTCTGCCGGGGTGTCTGGTTGAGCTATAACGTGCGGCAAGGCAAAATAAGTGCCCCTTCGCCTTACCATGGGCACCGCCAGCGGGCAGAAGGTTGCACCTTTTTAAGGAAGTTCCAAAAAGAAAAAGTCCCCCTCCAGGATAGGAGGGGGACTTTTTCAGGTAGTTAAGGCCAAAACGGCTTAGCTATAGATACGGTCACCGTTGTGACGACGGAATTCTGACTCGAAATAACGGGCATCTTCTTCGTTACGGGGTTTCACACCCATTACAATGCCGCCATTCTTGATATCTGATTCGTACTCAGCGGCACGCTCTTCAGGAATACCCGAGCCTACCAGAGCACCTACCAGGCCGCCCGTCAGGCCACCGGCACCGGCGCCGGCCAGTGCAGCAGCTACCGGACCAGCAATGATCAGGCCCAGGCCGGGCAGCGCTACCGAAGTACCAATGGCAGCAATAGCACCAATAATAGCACCAGCCGTGCCACCAATGGCCGAGCCTACACCAGCACCTTCCATAGCTTTGTCGCCCAGGTCGGTATCAGCAGTGTGCTCGCCGAAGTGACGCTTGCGCGTTTCATCCGACATCAGCAGGTTTACATCTTCTTTAGAATAGCCGCGCGACGACAGCGAGCCATAAGCACGCTCAGCGCTGTCACGGTCACGGAAAGTAGAGGTCAGCATGCGCGGACCCGAAGTATTCTGATAAGGCTGGCCAGTTACAGCATGGGCTGTTTCATCAGCAGCGTTTTGTACGGCATCTACGCCGCGGCCTACTACGGCACCAGGAGTACCTGCCATGGCAGCACCTTTAGCCGTTGCGCTATAATCATCACCAGAAGCACCGGAACCTGTGCTTGAGTTACCCATATTGCCACTCGAAGTAGAGCCTGTGGTGCCATAACCGGAGCCGGCAGTGCCGCTACCATAGTTTGCGCCTGAGCCAGTACCAGTGTTCGAGGGGTTGTTTGATTCGTTGGTATTCATGTGATGTGGGAGTTAAGAGTACAAGAAAACATAGAGTGCCAGTTGAAAAAAACCGGCGAATCTCATGGTGGGATTCTGGTAGCTTAACGGCCCACCTTCCTGAGGGGTTACAGGTGGAATGGAAAAATGCCTAAATTCTATTAGAATCAGAATAATAGCTGGTGACTATATATCTTATGCAAACTCCTTGAAGTTCACATCATTCTGCCAAAAGTCACGGCATTCCTGGCGCAGCTTTGGCAAAAACTCTTCGTCCTGCTTTAGCGTGCGCCATTCGCCCAGGCCCAGCCGTTCGCAGAGCTTGAAGAACTGGTCGCCCTGGCCTTTGGAGCCTTTTACTTTAATAAGGGCGCTTAAAATAGGGCGGCCTGCCCGGAACTCATTCTCAGAAATCTCCGCCAGGATTTCGTTCAGGCGAGATTTCTCGTGCGATATATCCAGGTTCAGGCCCAACTCAGCTTCCTGCACCAGGTTGATATAGCTGGTAGTACCGATTTGGGTGCGGGAAAAACGGATTAAATGTTTGCGTACTCGGCCGTTCATGGAAGAAGCAGGTGGTAATGACTGCGGAAATTACAAAAAAACCGCTGCCCGGCATAAGTGCCAGGGCAGCGGCAAATTGCTAATAAATGGCTGATAAATAGCCATGCATACTTAGCGGGCTGTTTTGCGGCGGGTCAGTTCTTTCTGAATGAGCAAAAACTCCCGGCTGCTCTGGCCGGCAATGGCCGTATTTTCATCGGCGCGGCGCAGTAAATAAGGCATTACAGCCTCCACGGGGCCATAAGGCACGTACTTGGCCGTATTGTAGCCTGCGTGAGCCAGGTTGTAGCTTAGGTTGTCGCTCATGCCATAAAGCTGGGCAAACCAGATGCGTGGGTCGCCGGGCTGCAGGTTGTGCTGCTGCATGAGTTGGGTGAGCAGCAAGGAGCTGGCTTCGTTGTGGGTACCCGCGCAAATGCTGATGCGGTCGGCGTGCTCCACGCAGAAGCGCAGGGCCTCATTGTACAGTTCGTCGGTAGCGGCTTTGGTGGGGTTTATGGGGTTAGGGTTGCCGCGCTGGGCCGCCACCCTAGTTTCCTTTTCCATATAAGCCCCGCGCACCAGCTTACCGCCCAGGTAATAGTTGCCCTTCTCGGCGGCGGTGCAGGCCTGCTGGATAGCTGCCAGCCGGTCGTGGCGGTAGAGCTGGTAAGTGTTCCAGACAATGGCCGACTCCTTATTATACCGGGCCATCATCTCATAGGAGAGCTGGTCAATGGTTTCCTGAAACCAGCTTTCCTCAGCATCAATAAATACCCGTACGCCATAGCGGTGCGCCTGGGCGCAGATAGCATCAATGCGGGCGTGGGCGCGCTCGTAGCTGGTTTGCTCCGCCGGCGTGAGGGGCTTTTTGTCCTGTATTTTTTCCAGCAGGGCCGCATCGGCCACGCCGGTTACTTTAAATACTGAAAAAGGAATGTGCCGCGAGCGGTGCGCCATATCAATGGTGCCCAGAATCTCATCCAGGGTGTGGTCGAAGCTCTTTTCGCTGCCCTCGCCCTCCACGGAGTAGTCCAGGATGGTGCCGATGTTATAGCGGCCCAGCTCTTCAATCACGGGCAAACACTCCTGAATGGTCTCGCCCCCGCAGAACTGCTCGAAAATGGAGTTCTTGATGAGGAATTTGGTGCCGGGCAGGTGCCATTTCAGCGCGGCCTTCATCATACCGCCGCCCAGCTTCACCAAGCCATTATTGTTCATGGCCGCAAACAGGCCGTACATTTTCCGCAGCTCCGCATTCGATTTGGAAGCGAAGGCAATGGCGGTATCCTCAAAAGAAACGGGGAGAACTTGGGTGCGGGGCATGCAGGTGGTAGTTTTGAGCGGTGCCAACAGATAGCACGTTCGCGCTGCGAAGATAGCCGGTAAACATCGTTTTGGCTGTGTTAGTTAGTGCGGTGTCTGGTACTATTACCTGCCGGGCGCCCGAACCGCCCAAACGGCCCCGGCTGCTTGTATTCAATTGCTCTCCATGGAAGTAACTCACCTCGCTGATACTTTTTTTACCCGCCGGCTGACGGCTAAGGGCCAACCTTTACTAATTGCCGGCCCCTGCAGCGCCGAAACCGAAGAACAGGTGCTGGCCACGGCCCGCAGCCTGCAGGCCCTGGGCAATATTGATTTGTTCCGGGCTGGAATCTGGAAGCCCCGCACCCGGCCGGGCTCTTTTGAAGGCATGGGCAAAACCGCCCTGCCATGGCTGCAGCGCGTGCAGCAGGAAATAGGTTTGCCGGTAGCCATAGAAGTAGCCACGCCCCACCACGTAGAGCAAGCCTTGGCGCACGGCATTGATGTACTCTGGATTGGAGCCCGCACCACGGTAAATCCCTTTGCCGTGCAGGAGCTGGCCGATGCTTTGGCCGGCACCGGCGTGCCCGTGATGGTGAAAAACCCCGTGAACCCCGATGTAGCCCTCTGGGCCGGGGCCCTGGAGCGGCTGGAGCGGGCCGGCATCACCAATCTGGCTGCTATACACCGGGGCTTCAGCACCTTTGCGCCTTCTCGCTACCGCAATGCCCCCACTTGGGCTCTGCCCATTGAGCTGAAAACCCGCTTTCCGCATATTCCGCTCATCTGCGACCCCAGCCATATTGGCGGCCGCCGCGACCTGCTGCTGCCCATCGCCCAGAAAGCCCTTGATCTGGATTATGATGGGCTGATGATTGAAACGCACCCCGACCCCGACCACGCCCTTTCCGATGCCGAGCAGCAGGTGACGCCGCAGCGCCTGGGCGAAATTCTCAGCGAGTTAAAGTACCGTTACCGCTCTTCCGACAATGCCGAGTACCTCAATAAAGCGGAAGAGCTGCGGCAGAAAATGGACGTAGCCGACCGCGAAATTATTGAGGCGCTGGCCCGGCGCATGTCTTTGGTAGAAGAGCTGGCGGCTTACAAAAAGGAAAATAACGTGAAGATTCTGCAGCTGGACCGCTGGCAGGAAATTTTCACCTCCCGCGCCGAATGGGCCGGGCGGGTAGGCGTGAATGAGAAGTTTGTGGAGGAGCTCTACAAGCTGATTCACATTGAAAGCATCCGCAAGCAAACGGAAATTCTGAATCGGCCGGAGTAGCAGTCTACTTTAAAGAAAAAGATATTCAGAACTAAGTAAAAAAGAGCAGTGGGATTTTTTTCAAAAGAAGAATATTCAGAAACCGAAGCGTTACTTCTGAATATTGCCCGAAATCCTATCAGTGGAGTGGTGATGACAACCTATGACGATAATGTAGAGTTATTATTTAGTACATGTGATGTTAATTCTGAAGTAGAAAATTTCTTAACTAAACTAAAATTTAAAACAACATGGTTTGTAAGACAAAATCATTCTGAATTTTTTCCATACAGAGTAAACTCTGCTTCTCCTTTATTTAAAGTAAAAAAATCAAAGCTATTGTTATCCATGATTGAAAAAAGAAGTAGTGATTACGAGGATTGGAAATCATGGGATAAGCGAATCTATCATCATTTTTTATTTCTATCAGATTCCAACTATATAGATATCATTGCTGAGGAATTTATTCTTGAAAAGGCCAGTGAATTAGAAAATATCAAATATAAAACCTTAGTAATAACATAGATAAAGCAAATAAATATTGCTTTTGAAGGATTTCTTACATCATTTGCTCCATGACCCAAAACGCCCCTATTATTGGTTCGGAAGCTTTACCTGCGCTGGCGGAGGTATTGCGCCGGCCGGCCATCAGCCAGGTTTTTGTGCTGACGGATGCTAACACCAGCCGTTTGTGCTATGACCGCCTGCTGCCATACTTGCCGGAAGGCCATACGCTGCTGGAAATACCAGCCGGCGAGGAATATAAAGCACTGGCCTCCTGCGAAACGGTGTGGACGGAGCTGACCGAGCACCGCGCCGACCGGTTTGCGATGCTAGTGAACCTCGGCGGCGGCGTAATTACCGATTTAGGCGGCTTCTGCGCGGCGCTGTATAAGCGCGGTATTCTGTTTGTGCAGGTGCCCACCACGCTGCTGGCGCAGGTAGATGCCAGCGTGGGCGGCAAAACCGGCATCGACTATCTGGGCTTCAAAAACCAGCTAGGCGTTTTTCAGGAGCCCACCGGCGTATTCATCCACCCACCATTCCTCACCACCCTGGACCCCCGACAACTAAAATCGGGGTATGCGGAAATGGTGAAGCACTGGCTGATTGCCGATGCGCGGGCTTTTGACCGCCACCGCCAGGAAGGCATGTTTGTGGAAGACTGGACGCCGCTCATTCAGCATTCAGTAGATATCAAACGTAACATTGTAGCCCAGGACCCGCTGGAAACCGGCCTGCGCAAAGTGCTCAACTTTGGCCATACGGTGGGCCACGCGCTAGAAAGCTACCTGCTCACGCAGCCGGGCCGCGAAATTCTGCACGGCGAAGCCGTGGCGGCCGGTATGATTTGCGAAAGCTGGCTGTCGGTGCAAAAAGGGTTGCTGAGTGCCGAAGAGCTGGATAAAATCGAAACTTTCCTGTTCACCGTGTTCGAGAAGGTGCAGTTTGTCACCCTCGAAACCGATGCCATTGCCGACTACGCCCGCCAGGACAAGAAAAACTCCGGCGCCGCTATTAACTGCACGCTGCTGAAAGGCATAGGCCAGGCCGTATACGACCAGCCCGTAACCCTGCCGGAGCTGGCCGATTCGCTTCGTTACTACCATCATCTGTGAGTTCTCCTTCTCTCTCTCTGCGCTGGAATGGCGGCCCGCTCCGCGGCACTGCGCAGCTTCCGGCCTCTAAAAGCGAAAGCAACCGGGTGCTAATTCTGCAGGCTTTGGCTGGCGGCGGAAACCTGGCCAATTTGTCAGACGCCAACGACACTCAGCTCATGCAACGGCTCTTGTCGGTGCCTGATGCGGAGGTGGTGGATGCGGAAGATGCAGGCACTGTGATGCGCTTCCTGACGGCCTATCTGGCCGTAACCAACCGCCGGGTACTTCTTACCGGTACGGCGCGCATGCGCCAGCGACCTATTGAGGTGCTGGTAGATGCCCTGCGCCAGTTAGGCGCCCGTATCAGCTACGAGGAGCAGCCCGGCTACCCGCCGCTGCGCCTGGAAGGCTGGGCCCCGGCGGCTACCGAAGAGATGCCCGAGCTCATGGTGCGCGGCGACATCAGCAGCCAGTATATATCGGCACTGCTGATGATTGCGCCTATGCTACCGGCTGGCCTGCGCATCCGCCTTACCGGCACGGTGGGCTCCCGGCCCTATATTCGCATGACGCAGGCTTTGATGCAGCATTTCGGGGCCCGCGCCCGCGACTTGGGCAGCGTGCTGGAAGTGCAGCCGCAGCCCTATCAACCCGCCGACTACACCGTAGAAAGTGACTGGTCGGCGGCCAGCTACTGGTACGCAATGATAGCGCTGGGACCGGCCGGCTCTGAAATCACGCTGCCGGGCCTGCGCCGGTATTCCCTGCAGGGCGACCAGGCCATTGTAGCCATTATGGAGCAGCTGGGCGTAGCCACGGAATATGTAGAAAATGGTGTGCGCCTGACGCAGATAGCGCCCGGCCCGGCCGTAGCGCAGGACTTCACCCATTGCCCTGACCTGGCCCAAACCGTGGCTGTAGTAGCCGCTGCCCTGGAAATTCCGGTGGATATGACGGGGCTGGAAAGCCTGCGCATCAAGGAAACCGACCGGATTGCGGCCCTGCAAGCGGAGCTGGCCAAATTTGGGGGTGCGCTTACGGACCTGGGCGAAGGCCGCTTCCGCGTAACGGCCGCCAACTTCCACGTGCAGGGTCAAACCATTGCAACCTACCACGACCACCGCATGGCCATGGCATTTGCGCCTTTAGCTCTGCGGGGGGCGCTTACCATTGAAGCGCCGCAGGTAGTGCGTAAATCGTACCCGCAGTTCTGGAAGGAGCTGGAAAAGGCCAGGTTTGAAGTGTATCCGGAGTTATAATCCGCAACGGGAGGGACAGGCTAACGCAGTTGGCGGAAATAGTCAGCCGATTTCAATAACCGGCTGCCGTACCAGCTGAATAGTTCGCCGTCTACAATGCGTACCTGCGCCGCCGGACAGATGGCCTGAAACTCAGCCAGGTGCTTTTCGCCGAAAGGATAAGGCTCTGACGACAGCAGAATCTGCTGCGGATTGGCCGCTGCCAGCTGTTCCGAGTTGATTTCGGGATAACGCGAGAGGTGACCGAATACATTCTGAAAGCCAGCCGCCTGCAGCATCTCATTAATGTAAGTTCCGCCGGCGGCCACCATATAAGGCTTGCGCCAGATGAAGTATACTGCCGGAACCAATCCCTGCGGCTGGCAGGCCAGGTTGGTGAAGGAGGTTTGAATTTGTTGGGCAAGGGCCTCAGCGCGCTCTTTGCGGCCGGTAATTAGCCCCACGCGGCGTATCATGTCCAGCGCCTCTTCCAGCGTGCTAATGTCGCTCATCCAGACCGGGTACCGGGCCGCCAGCTGCTCAATGCCCTCCTGAAAATTTTCTTCCTTATTGCCAATAATCAAATCGGGTTTGAGCTCGGCAATTCGGTCGAAATGGAAGTCTTTTGTTCCCCCAATGATAGTAGCCTGCTTGCGGGCCTGCGCGGGATGCACGCAGAATTTGGTAACGCCCACCACTTGCTCGCCCAAACCCAGATCAAATAAAAGCTCCGTCTGGGAAGGCACCAACGACACAATGCGCCGGGGCGGAAACGGCACCGTCACCCGCCGGTTCATCTGGTCGGTTACGGTAAGGGGTAAGGAGGGAGTAGGTGGCAGCATATAGAAAACAGAACGTCATGTCGAGCGAAGCCGAGACATCTCGCGGGCTGATGTTGGGATAGTAATCAAACTATTCACCACACTAGCGAGATGCTTCGGCTACGCTCAGCATGACGTTCTGCTGTGCTTGGAAGGGTTAGTTATTTGAAATACCGGAAATCGTGGCCGTCTTCGATGCGCAGTAGCGACTCGTAGATGAGCTTCGTTACGTTCTCCACGTCGTCTTTATGCACGGTTTCCACGGTGGTGTGCATGTACTTTAGCGGCAGGGAAATCAGGGCGGAGGCTACGCCGGCGCTGGAGTAGGCAAAGGCGTCCGTGTCGGTGCCGGTGGCGCGGGTGGCGGCGGCGCGCTGGAAGGGAATTTCTGATTTCTGGGCGGTTTCAATGATGAGGTCGCGCAGGTTGTTCTGCACGGCCGGGCCGTAGGTAATCACCGGGCCTTTGCCGCAGAACAGGTCGCCGGAGGTCTTTTTCTCGTACATCGGCGACTGGGTGTCGTGGGTCACGTCGGTAATGATGGCTACGTCCGGCTGAATGCGGTGGGCAATCATTTCGGCGCCGCGCAAGCCAATTTCCTCCTGCACGGCATTCACAATGTAGAGGCCGTAGGGTAGCTCGTTCTTATTCTCCTTCAGCATGCGCGCCACTTCGGCAATCATGAAGCCGCCAATACGGTTATCCAGCGCGCGGCCCACGTAGAACTTCTCGTTCAGCACCATGAACTCGTCTTCGAAAGTGACAACCGAACCTACGTGAATGCCCATGGCTTCCACCTCTTCCTTGCTGGAAGCGCCACAGTCCAGATACACGGTTTCAATGGTAGGCGCTTTGTCCTGCTCCACCTTGCGCACATGAATGGCCGGCCAGCCAAACACGGCCTTCACAATGCCTTTGGCGGTGTGAATATTCACCCGTTTGCTGGGCGCTACCAGCGGATCGGAGCCGCCATTGCGGCGCAGGTACAGAAAGCCCGATTCGGTAATGAAATTGACGAAGTAGCTGATTTCGTCCGCGTGGGCTTCAATCACAACTTTGTACTTGGCTTTGGGGTTGATAACGCCTACCACCGTGCCGTAGGTATCCACGAAATACTCGTCGATATACGGTTTTATATACTCCAGCCACAGCTTCTGGCCTTCTTTTTCGAAGCCGGTAGGGGAGGCGTTGTTTAAGTATTTCTGGAGAAAATCGAAGCTTTCTGGACGCATAAACTAGACTTGACTTAGCGGTAAAATTTGGAAGATCCGCGCACCATACTGATCGTAATCAGAATAGTACCAACAAATACCAAAAGGATAGGAAAAGTGGATGGATTAATGGTAAAGCTGATTGCCCCGATTAGGAATAATGCCCCAATTCGCAGCACATGATTACCTGCCCAGTGACTTAATTCTTTGGTATCCCGTACTCGTGTGGCATCGTATCCAGCCAGTAAATTCAGTTTTTGCCTGAAGCGGATCAGATAGCCAGTGTAGAGAAAAAAAAGCCCTAACAACCCGAAAATGCCTGGGCCAGCTACGGTTGCAAGTTCTTTCATAATAGCTTCCAGAGGGTTACAGCGGAATGTTGCCGTGCTTCTTACGGGGTAACGTATCCACTTTGTTCTCCAACATTTTGAAGGCCCGGATCAGCTTCTGCCGCGTCTGGGAAGGCAGAATTACCTCATCCACAAAGCCCCGGTGCGCCGCACGGTATGGCGTGGCAAACTTCTGCTGGTACTCATCCACCTTTTCCTGCAGCTTGGCTTCTGGGTCTTCGGCCTGGGCAATTTCCCGCTTAAAGATAATTTCCGCGGCACCCTTGGCACCCATTACGGCAATTTCAGCGGTGGGCCAGGCGTAGTTCATATCGGCGCCAATGTGCTTGGAGTTCATCACATCGTAAGCTCCGCCGTAGGCTTTGCGGGTAATGACGGTGATGCGCGGTACAGTGGCCTCGCAGAAGGCATAGAGCAGTTTGGCCCCGTTGGTGATGATGCCGCGCCACTCTTGGTCGGTGCCGGGCAGGAAACCGGGCACATCTTCCAGCACCAGCAGCGGAATGTTGAACGAGTCGCAGAACCGCACGAAGCGGGCGGCTTTGGTAGAGGCATTTATGTCCAGCACGCCCGCCAGTACGGAGGGCTGATTGCCTACAATTCCAATGCTGCGGCCACCCAGGCGGGCAAAACCCACTACAATGTTCTCGGCAAAATTCTGGTGTACTTCCAGGAAGGAATTCGCATCAATGATGCCCTCAATTACTTCCCGGATATCGTAGGGCTGGTTGGGGTTTTCGGGAATGATGGTGTCCAGCACCGGACGCGCCTCGTCGGCGGCCTCATAGGGGAGGGCTGGGGCCGTTTCCTCGCAGTTCTGCGGCATGTAGCTCAGCAGGGCTTTGAGGTGGTTGATGCAGGCTACCTCATTAGCGCAGGAAAAGTGGGTTACACCGCTTTTGGCGGAGTGGGTGCTGGCGCCGCCCAACTCTTCGCTGGTTACGTTTTCGTGGGTTACGGTCTTCACCACGTTAGGGCCCGTCACGAACATGTAGCTCGTGTCTTCCACCATCAGAATGAAGTCCGTAATGGCAGGGGAGTACACCGCGCCGCCCGCGCACGGGCCCATAATGGCGGATAGCTGCGGCACCACGCCCGAGGCCAGGGTATTCTTGTAGAAGATATCAGCGTAGCCGCCCAAACTCACCACGCCTTCCTGAATGCGGGCGCCACCGGAGTCGTTCAGGCCAATAACGGGGGCGCCGTTTTTCATGGCCAGGTCCATAATCTTCACAATTTTTTCGGCGTGGGTTTCGCTCAGCGAGCCACCGAAAACCGTGAAATCCTGAGAGAAAACGTACACCAAACGACCGTTTACGGTGCCATAGCCCGTTACTACTCCGTCGCCCAGGTAGTATTCCTTATCCAGCCCAAAGTCCTTAGAGCGGTGCATTACAAACTTGCCGATTTCCTCGAAGGAGCCTTCGTCCATCAGCAGGTCTACCCGTTCGCGGGCCGTGAGCTTGCCTTTTTTATGTTGGGCCTCAATTCTTGCCTGACCGCCGCCGAGTAGGGCTTCAGCATTTTTGCGGGCCAGAATTTCGATTTTACTCAGTTGGGCTTCAGCGTGTGGGTCAGACATTGGGTGGGGAAAGTCAGGGTAGCTACTTAGGTAAGAAGGCCAAAGGTAACGCACGAGTATAGAAAAGCCGCATCGGAATCTGGGTGGCCTTTATACTGTGCAGCAGTATGCTCATATTTGGAAACTGGCTAGTTGTAGAGCAGCAACTCAGTTACTTTCGTTGATTACTCTGACCGAGGCCTCATGATTCCAACAATCATAACCAGTATGGCAAGAGTGTTATGGGATGTGTATTATGGGATGTGTATTCCAGTAGAATAAGTATTAGTGGTAAATTTAAAAAAAAACAGTAACAATGAATAGTGTATTAAAAATAGTGTTTGTTATTGGATTTTCATTTGTTTTAAAAATATCTTTTGCTCAATCAATTATTTATCAGCTGGGAAAGAATAATCAAATAAAGGGAGGCAAGGAATTTATTATTGAAATTGCAACATTTTTCGATAAGGTTGAAGATAGTTTAAAAATTGATTTTAATCATTCTGACACGCTGTATATTATCAGAGGAGTCGATATTCAGTCAAGGACTGGTTATGGCTATGTTTGGAATAATAAAGTAAAAATCAGTTATGTAGATAATAAAAAATGGAGACGTGATAAAATAGTAGAATCAAAACCTGTTATTGAAATTAAAGCCCAGCAAATGCCTTGGTATCAGTTTGATGATTTGATTCCATTAATTGATCATTGGGATAAAAAGAAAATTAAGGATTATGTAGATAATTGCGACAAGGTTTTGAGTGGGATATATTCTTGGGAAATAATAAGAGCTGTAAAGCAAAATTCTTATTACGATATAGTAGAAATAAGTGTCAGAGATTTTGGAGTAGGTGTAAAAAATGATTAAGCTTATATGATGCAGAGTAAAAGTTAGTAGTCAATAATTATGAAAGAAAAATTGCTTAATATCTTGAAAGCACGGTTTGAGAAAAACCAAAACCGGCACAAAGGCCTCCAATGGTCTACTATCCAATCCAAACTGGAAGCTAACCCCGAAAAACTCTGGTCACTGCAAGAAATGGAAAGAACCGGCGGCGAGCCGGATGTGGTAGGCTATGATGCCGAAACCGACAAATATATTTTCTTTGATTGCGCTGCCGAAACTCCTGCAGGCCGCCGCAGCCTGTGCTACGACCGGGAAGCGCTGAATTCCCGAAAAGAGAACAAGCCCGCCAATAGTGCGCTGGATATGGCGGCAGCTATGGGCGTTGAGCTGTTAACTGAAGAACAATACCGGCAGCTACAGCAAAACGGTAAGGTGGATACAAAAACCTCCAGCTGGATAAAAGCGCCTGCTGACATCCGTAAGCTGGGCGGGGCCCTTTTCGCAGAATACCGCTACGGACAGGTTTTCATCTATCACAACGGCGCGGCCGCTTACTATGCTGCCAGAGGGTTTCGGGGAATGCTCAAAGTGTAACGGACCTCCTGCCATCTTTGTCGCAGCTAGCGGTAAGTCATAAAAAAGGCCAGCTCCCGGATGGGGCTGGCCTTTTTTTATGATTTTCAATTCTTACTCAACTTACTTCTTCGAGTCTTTCGGCTCGTCGTCGCTCGGTTCCGTAGTTTCCTCCGGCCGCTCGTCGCTGGCGAGTTTGGGGGTTTCCCCGCTCTTGCTTACGGCAAACGTCAGTTCCTCGGCGCCTTCCGTGAAGTCGGCCGTGATAACGTCGCCCTGGGCAATCTGTGCCTTCAGGATTTCCTCCGCAATCGGGTCTTCAATGTACTTCTGAATAGCCCGGTTAAGCGGACGAGCGCCAAATTTGGGGTCGTAGCCTTTCTCGGCCACGAAGTCCTTGGCGGCTTCCGTCAGTTCTACGCGGTAGCCCAGTGCCTGCACCCGCGAGAGCAGCTTGGCCAACGAAATGTCGATGATTTTGTGGATGTCTTTCTTCTCCAGGGAATTGAAGACAATTACATCATCCAGACGGTTGAGGAACTCCGGCGAGAAGGTTTTGCGCAGAGCGTTGGTGATGGTGCTCTTCGTCAACTCATCCATGTTCTCGTTGCGGGCCTTCGTGCCGAAGCCGATGCCGGCACCGAAGTCCGCCAGGTCGCGGGCTCCGATGTTGGAGGTCATGATGATGATGGTATTACGGAAGTCCACCTTACGGCCCAGGCCATCGGTCAGGATACCATCGTCCAGCACCTGCAGGAGCAGGTTATAAACGTCAGGGTGCGCCTTTTCAATTTCGTCCAGCAGGATAACGGAGTACGGCTTGCGGCGGATTTTCTCCGTCAGCTGACCGCCCTCTTCATACCCCACGTAGCCGGGAGGCGCGCCCACCAGGCGCGATACGCTGAATTTCTCCATGTACTCCGACATATCAATCCGCACCAGCGAATCTTCCTTGTCGAAGAGGTACGTAGCCAGTACTTTGGCCAGCTCCGTTTTACCTACACCGGTGGGGCCAAGGAACACGAACGAGCCGATAGGCTTTTTCGGGTCTTTCAGGCCTACGCGGGTACGCTGGATGGCCTTCACCAATTGCTTGATGGCCTTTTCCTGCCCAATTACTTTGCCCTGCAGCTCCTCACCCATGTTGAGCAGCTTCTGGCTTTCGTTCTGGGCCACGCGGCTCACCGGAATGCCGGTCATCATGGCAATTACTTCCGCCACGTTTTCCTCTTTCACGGTGTAGCGCTTCTTCTTGGTCTCGTCTTCCCAGTTCTTTTTAGCCTGTTCCAACTGCTCCAGAAGCTTTTTCTCCTTGTCCCGGAGCTGCGCGGCTTCCTCGTATTTCTGCGACTTCACCACGCGGTTTTTCTCCGTCTTGATGTTCTCAATGCTCTCTTCGAGCTTGAGAATATCCTCGGGCACCACAATGTTGTTAATGTGCACGCGGGCACCGGCCTCGTCCAGGATATCAATGGCCTTGTCTGGCAGGAACCGGTCGCTCATGTAGCGGTCCGACAGCTTTACGCAGGCTTCAATAGCCTTGTCGGTGTACACTACGTGGTGGTGGTCCTGGTACTTGTCCTTGATGTTGTGCAGGATTTCGATAGTCTCCTCGGGCGTGGTGGGGTCCACCATCACCATCTGGAAACGACGGGCCAAGGCACCATCTTTCTCGATGTACTGCCGGTACTCATCCAGGGTAGTGGCGCCAATGCATTGAATCTCGCCGCGGGCCAGGGCTGGTTTGAACATGTTGGAAGCATCCAGCGAGCCGGAAGCGCCGCCGGCACCCACAATAGTGTGCAGCTCGTCAATGAACAGGATAACGTCCGGAGACTTCTCCAGCTCGTTCATCACGGCCTTCATGCGCTCCTCAAACTGACCGCGGTACTTGGTGCCGGCCACCAAAGAGGCCAGATCCAGCGTAACCACGCGTTTGTTGAACAGCACGCGGGAAACTTTCTTCTGCACAATGCGCAGGGCCAGACCTTCAGCAATAGCCGTTTTACCTACCCCGGGCTCACCAATGAGAATGGGGTTGTTCTTTTTGCGGCGCGAGAGAATCTGAGCTACGCGCTCAATTTCTTTTTCACGGCCTACAATGGGGTCTAGCTTGTCGTCCTCAGCCAGCTTGGTCAGGTCGCGGCCGAAGTTATCAAGCACGGGTGTGCGCGACTTTTCGCCCGGTTTCTTGGCCGTAGAACTGCTGCCGGATTTGGAAGAGCTGCCAAACAGTTTGTCGTTATCGTCGTCGTCGGTGTCGGAAGGACCGGCCGAGGGACCCGGCGTGTTGCCGTGGTAGTCTAAGGAGTCGCGCACTGCTTCGTAGTTAACGTTGAACTTAGCCAGAATCTGAGAAGAGATGTTGTCTTCATCGCGCAGAATCGAGAGCAGCAGGTGCTCCGTGCCAATGATTTCGCTCTTAAAGATCTTGGCTTCCAGGTACGTAATCTTAAGTACTTTTTCCGTCTGTTTCGTCAGCGGAATAGAGCCGGTGATGCTGGTGCCCTGCGTAGCAGTATTGCGGGTTGCTTGCTCTAAAGCATACTTAAGCTCGTCCACGGAAACGCCCAGTTTCTTGAGCAGTCCAATGGCCGTGCCTTCGCCCTCGCGAATCATGCCCAGCAAGAGGTGTTCGGTACCGATATAGTCGTGACCGAGCCGGATGGCTTCTTCCCGGCTCAGGGAGATGACCTCCTTGACTCGATTTGAGAATTTAGCTTCCATGCAGATAAGGTAGTGAAGAAATACGGAACCCTGCAAGCGCAAATAGCACGTTTTAGGGCAGGGAAGGCCGTGAGTACCTGAAAACAGGCGGGTACGGACGAAGGTTCGGAAATAGAGAAGCGGCAAAGGCCCTACACGAGAAAACTGCCGGCAGCTGGCCCTTGCATAAACAACAGGTCCAGGATGCTTAGGTTGGGTACAAATTGTACGCCAAAGGTTTGGGCATACGGGCGTACCGACGTCCTGTCAGGTTCCGGAGTAATTGGATCTTTGGGTGACAGCCAGTCGCGCCGGTCGCGCAGGGCCTCGGGAGGGTAGGAAGCATGATACTCGGTGGTGAATTCCACAGGAATTCGCAGCCGCAAACAGCGCAGAAAGAAGGAGAGCAGCGAGAAATTCAGATCGAAAAGCAGCGCCGGTTTCTGTACGTAAATGTCGTGCAGATAGTCGGCGTAATATTCGAAATACGGGCTACCCCCGTATGCGGTTTGCAAGGTGCGCCAGTGTTGGTGCACCCAGTTCTGCCGATAATCGATTTCCAGCTCCGTAATGCGTACTTTCTCGCTGCGGTTACCATCGATAACCGGTACCGTTAGGGGTTTTACACCCTGCGCGGTGAGAATAAGGCAGCGGTTGCGGAAGGTCTGTTTGCGGTAGTGCTCGTGGGGCTCCAGCCAGAGAGCATCCTGGCCTAACAACTCAGCAAAAAATGCCGCCGGCGGGTTATATTGAGATTCAAATAAAACAGGCATGATGCTAGCTTAGGGCAGGCAGACAACTGGCCCGCCGCGCCCAAGTTACACGTTGCTGCCCCGGTCTGTACTATCCATTTGCCGTACCTTTAGCCCGTCAACCTGTCATGAAAAGACTTCTGTTCGCCTTTCTGGGTGTTTTTCTGAGCGTTGCGGCCCTGGCCGGAGCTCCTAAGCTCACGCTGGACGTTGCCGCTTTTCGCAACAATGACCGGGGCCGCCAGGGCGGAGTGCTGGATATGCTGGCCACGGTAGATGGCAACTCCCTGGCGTACAAGCGCCGGGCCCCCCGTATTTTTCAGGCGGCCGCCTCCCTTACCCTGGAAGTGCTGGCCAAGGATGGCAAAATAGTGTATAGCGAAGTGGTGAAACTGCGGCCTCCGGTGCTGAATGATACCTCCCAGGCCCTGAAAAACCCCATGAGCTTTCAGAAGCGCATTATGCTGCCCGACGGCGTGTATACCGTGCGCGCCCAGGTAACAGATCAGTACCGGGCCGGGGGAAACCGCATTGTGGAGGCGCCCATTACGCTGGAGTTTGATAAACCAGGCCTGCGTCTGAGTAGCGTGGAAGTACTCAGTAAGCCGGCTTCCCGCTCGGCGGCGCAAACCAACTTTAACCGGGGCGGCTACATGTTGGTGCGCACGCCCGCTTGCCTCTACGGCCGCGGGGCCGATAAACTTTATCTGTACGCTGAGCTCTACAATGCGCCCCAGGAGCAAACCCTCACTACCAAATACCGCCTGCGCCCCGTGGGCGGCACCAAAGATGCGGCTACGCTGGCGGGCACAGCTAAACCCGTGGCCGGAGCCCCCCATTTGCTGGTGGCTACCATGGATATTGCTAAGCTGCCGGCCGGGGAATACGATTTAATTGTGGAAGTTCGCGGCGCCAAAAGCAAGCTGCTGGATAGCAAAACCACGCGGGTGCTGCGCGACCCCGACACGTACGCCCCCGCCGGGGCTGTTATTAATCCATGAGTTCACCTGTTGCCCAACCCACGTACCCGTGGTATTATCGTCCGCTCGACTGGTTTTTACGGGGTTTAGCCTCTTTGCCACTCACCCTGCTGTACGGGCTGGCCGAAGTGCTTTATTTCCTGATGGCCTACGTCCTGCGCTACCGCCAGCGCGTGGTGCTGGAAAATCTGCGTAATTCCTTTCCCGAAAAAACGGCGGCCGAACATAAAAAGCTGGCCAAGCAGTTTTACCGGCACTTCGCGCAGCTGATAGTGGAAATACTGTGGCTGCGGGAGGCTACGCCGGCCCAGCTGGCCCGGCGGGTATCATTTCCTAACAAGCACATCATTACGGATAAGCTGGCCCAGGGGCGTTCTATGCTGGCCCTGGGCTCGCACGAAGGCAACTGGGAGTGGATTCTGACCTCGGGCGCGCTGCAGATCAATGCCCCGGCAGTAGGGGTATACCAGCCGCTGAATAGCCCGTTTTTTGACGACTTTATGTATAAGCTGCGCACCCGCACCGGGGCTGAACTGGTAACCATGCGCGAAACCATTCGCTATATGGCCGCCAGCCAGGACCGGCAGCAGCTGCTGTGCATGCTGAGCGACCAAAGCCCCAGCAACCCCAAAAACCGCTATTGGACGCAGCTGCTCAATCAGGAAACTGGTTTCTACACCGGCGCCGACCGCCTGGTGGGGCAGTTTCAGTTGCCAGTGGTGTACGTGAGCATCCGGCGGCTACGGCGCGGCTACTATGAAGCTGTCCTAACTGAGCTTTTTGACGGCAATACGCCGCTGGATCCGGAGCAACATCAAATTACGGAAGCCTTCGCGCGGGCCATGGAGAAGGATATTCGCGCCTCACCGGCCGATTACCTATGGTCGCACCGCCGCTGGAAGCACAAGCGTCCGGTAGGAGAGTAGGCCAATGGTGAGATAGTGAAATGGGGAGGTGGTGAGTTTGATGTTTAATTGGCGCGACTTGCGCAATCAGAACGTCAAACTCACCATCTCCCCATTTCACTATCTCACCACCTTACAGATACTGTTCAATATCCCCGGCACCCTGGCGGATGACGTTGAAATCTTCATCGGTGCAGTCTACCACGGTGCTGGCAATGTTGTTGCCGAAGCCGCCATCAATCACCATATCTACCAAGGGACGGTATTTCTCGAAGATAAGGTCGGGGTCGGTGCTGTATTCCAGGATTTCGTCTTCATCCCGGATAGAGGTGCTCACAATGGGGTTGCCCAACTCCCGCACCAGTGCCAGGCAGATATGATGGTCGGGCACGCGGATACCTACGGTTTTGCGCTTTACGCCCCCATACTTGGGCGCTTTGGCGCTGGCCTCAAAGATGAACGTGAACGGGCCGGGCAGTGCTTTTTTCAGGACTTTGTAAACGGGGGTGGTAATGCCGTTGGCGTAGTCGGTGATGTGGGAAAGGTCGGAGCAGATAAAGGAGAGGTTGGCTTTGTCGGGCTTCACGCCTTTAATGCGGCAGAGCTTTTCCACTGCTTTGGCGTTGGTGATGTCGCAGCCCAGGCCATAAATGGTATCGGTGGGGTAAATGATTACGCCGCCGTTGCGCAGCACGTCCACCGCCTGCTGAATGCGGTTTTGCGGAGGATTATCGGGGTGAATGCGAAGCAGCGTGGCAGACATAGGCGGCAGGAGCTAGGGTGAAATAAGAAATAAGGCCTCCGGACTAGGGGCGGCAGCCGGGGCAAGGTACGGCACAAGGCAAAGAACTTTCTCTAGTTCGGTTTTTTGGGCCTGCAGGTTGCATCCGGCCCGCTAAATCTGTCGGGCACGGGCAAGTACGGGACGCAGCGGCGGAAGATGCGGCGCAGAAGCTTACTTTTGTGGGTCGGAGCCATAACTTCCCGGGCCGATAGCTGCCCGGCATTGGTTTTCTTTTGTACCTCTCCTTATCGTCCTGCCTTCGCATGGCCACCACACCCCGTATCGACTACAAAGCCCGCGCTATTAAGCGCCGCAACCGTTTTGCCGCCATCGCGGCCGTTTTGGGGCTGCTGTTTGTCACGTTTTCCTATTATTTCTACCAGGTTTTCTTCACGGCCAACGTGGAAACCAAAGGCCGGCCTACCTACGTGCTGGTGCGCCGCGGCGAAACGGCCAAAGCCGTGCTGGACTCCATTGATGCCACCGGCGTGATTGTGGACAAGCTCAGCCTGCACTTTGTGGCCCGCCTCATGAAGTATGACAAGCTGGTGAAGCCCGGCCGCTACGAGCTGAAGGATGGCTATACCAACCGCCAGCTGATTTCTGACCTGCGCGCCGGCCGTCAGTCGCCACTCAAGCTCACGTTTCAGAACATCCGCCTGCGCGAGGACCTGGCCCGCAAGCTCAGCACCGCCATCGACTCGCGCCCCGGTCAGTTCGATTCGCTGCTGAGCAGCCCCAGCTACACCAAAAGCCTGGGTTTCGATACCACGAGCATCCTGACGATGTTCATCCCGAATACCTACGAGCTGTACTGGAACTCCTCGCCAGATAACCTCATGCAACGCATGAAAAAAGAGTACGAGAAGTTCTGGACACCCGCCCGCGACGCCAAGCGCAAAGCCCTGGGCCTGACGCGCACCCAGGTAAGCACGCTGGCCAGCATTGTGGAGGCCGAGCAGCAGCAGCATGCCGATGAGCGCCCCCGCGTGGCCGGCGTATACCTCAACCGTCTCAAGCGCGGCATGAAGCTGCAGGCCGACCCTACCGTGGTGTATGCCAACCAGGATTTCACCATTAAGCGCGTGCTGAACGTACACCTGCTCAAAGACTCGCCCTACAACACGTATAAGTACGCGGGCCTGCCGCCCGGCCCCATCAACCTGCCCAGCATTGCCAGTATTGATGCCGTGCTGAACCCCGAAAGCCACGACTACCTGTATTTCTGCGCCAAGGATGATTTCAGTGGCTACCATGCCTTTGCCCGTAATGAGCAGGAGCACCTGGTAAATGCCCGCCGCTATCAGGCCGCCCTCAGCCGGGCCGGCATTATGAAGTAATTTCAGTTGCCGGTTTCCAGTTGATAGTTGCCAGTGTTCTGGTGGTCATAACTGGCAACTGGCAACTATCAACTGGAAACTGAATATGTATACCCACGATACCGCCATTCGCGTCCGCTACGCCGAAACTGACCAGATGGGCTACGTGTACCACGGCAATTACGCCGCGTACTTTGAGGTAGCTCGCACCGAAGCCTTCCGGCAGCTGGGCATTCGCTACAAAGACCTGGAGGCCGATGGCGTGGGCATGCCGGTAGGGGAGATTCGCACCCGTTTCCGCCGCCCCGCCCGCTACGACGACCTGCTTACGGTGCGCCTGCTCCTGAAGCAGCCCGCCGATGGCTCGCGCATCCTGTTCGAATACGAAATCTATAACGAAGCCCAGGAGTTGCTCACCGAAGGCCATACCCTAATGGTTTTTGTAAGCACTTCAAATGGCCGTCCGGTGGCCATACCGGAGGATATTAAGGCCAAGCTGGCGCCCTTCTTCAGCGACGAAGAGCTCACCAGCCCCCTGACGCCGCCCAAACAAAAGCTACCTTCCGAAGCGCCGGCGCCGGCCGCGTTTTTAAAGGGGAATGAAAGCTAAAACCCACACAGCTCCTTCATCACAGATAATACTGCCATGTTAATGCGTATGCCACGCCGGTACCGGGTTTCCAACATGCGCCAGCAGCGCACGTACCGGAAGCTTATTATCTGGCTGAAACGGCTGCGCTTTAACCGGGGCAAGGCCTCTGTGTATGATGTGGTAGACCACATGATTCAGGAACTGAAGCTGGACAGTGTGACGAAGCGGGCCAGCTATATGGCCTTCAACTTCACCATTTCCATTTTCCCCACCATCATCTTCCTGTTCACCCTGATTCCGTACATCCCGGTTCCCAACCTGAACCTGGACATCCTGCAGTTTCTCGCCGATTTTATTCCGCGGGAAATGTACGTGGCCATTGCTGATACCATTGAGGACATTGTGAACATCCCGCACGGCGGCCTGCTGTCGTTCGGTTTTGGCGCGGCGCTGGTGCTTAGCTCCAACGGCATTATGGCCCTGCTCGATGCCTTTGATAAGAAGTACCACACCTTTAAGCGGCGCACCTACCTGCGCAAGCGGGTTATTGCCACGCTGCTTACCGTGGTGCTGGCTATGGTGCTGCTACTCTCCATTGCGGGTATTTTCTTTGGTACCTATATCATTGACACGCTGGTGTTTTATGAAATAGTGCCCGAGCGCCTCACGGCCCTGCTCATCACGGTGCTGCGCTACGGCTCGGTAGTGGCCTTGTTCCTGTTCACTACCTGCCTGATTTACTACTATGTGCCGGCCGTGCAGGACCGGTGGCCGTTTCTGTCGGCCGGGGCTGTGGTGGCCACGCTGCTGATTTTCCTGGTGTCGTCGCTGTTCATTCTCTACATCAAAATCTTCGACTCCTACAACCACTTCTATGGCTCCATTGGCGCGTTGGTGGGCTTCATGGTCTGGTTGGATTTTGTTTGTATGACCCTGATTGTGGGCTTTGAGGTGAACGTGAGCATTGATGCCGTAACGGGCCGCCTGAAGCGGTATGTGATTCGTACTGAGGAATTAGCCGCGCATCCGCACTCCTAGCCGGAAAAAAAATCGAAAATATAGCCGCCCGCGCTTGCGACAGGCAGAGGAGCCGACTACTTTTGTCGTCCCAATCCACTCAGTTGGGCCTTAGAGAGGTGGCAGAGTGGTCGAATGCGACGGATTCGAAATCCGTTATACCTGCAAGGGTATCGGGGGTTCGAATCCCCCCCTCTCTGCCAGCGGCTTTTTCTTTCGCGGGAAAAGTTGTTGTTTTACCTACCGCGGAACAGTTAGAGGAGTGGCAGAGTGGTCGATTGCGGCGGTCTTGAAAACCGTTGAGGGTTAAACCTCCGGGGGTTCGAATCCCTCCTCCTCTGCAAAGAAAAAAGCCTGTTTCCGATTCGGAAACAGGCTTTTTTCTTTTCTGGGGTATGGTTGTGGGTACGGCTCTCTCGTTTCTATTACGGTGCCCCTAAACGGAGGCCATGTTTATTAGCACTACCCAATGGCCCGGAAAGGACAGCTGTTGAATACGGCGCCACCACCTGCCAGCCCAGGCGCTGGTACAGGGCGCGTCCAGCCTCCGTCGCCACGAGTAAGCGCTCTGAAATACTGGCTTGGTCTGCCAGAGTATCGAGAGTGCACATCAGGCTGGTGCCAAGCCCCTTTCTGCGGTGGGGTTCGAGCGTTTCAATCCGGTCGAAAACCGCTGTGCCACGGTGCAATACGACCCGACCTATGGCCGCAGTCTGACCCGTTTCATCAGTAAAACGAAGCACAGAAGCCCCATGATCTATGGTTAGTTGCGCTGTATACCCGGCCGGCGGTGGGCCGGCGGGCGTCATTGCCTTGGGGCAGTACATCAAATAGCGGGGTGGTTCAATTTGCCAGTCAGGGGTCAATACCCGGCGCAGGAGCGCCGGCTCGACGGCTGCCTTTATATAAATGAAGGGGGCATGTATGGCGGCGGCACAGGCTTGCAGGGATTCTCCCGCCTCTACAAACACGTGGCGCCGCACCTGCTCGGGCCAGCCAACTTCTACTACTAAGCCACCACCGTAGGGCTGGGGGAGCGGTAGGCCGCGGGCGAGGCTCCAGCCCGTCAACCAGCGCTCCAGAAGACTCAAATCAAGATGCATGGAACAGGGAAATCAGCGGCCTGTGTAGGGTATATAGATAATCCTGCAGGTGTGTACGAATGTTGCGGATATGGCGGCTTACCACGCTGTGCGGCCAGCCAATCATCTGACCTATTTCCCGGGTGCTTTACTTAGCTATATAAAAGAGGCCGCCAGAAGATATGCTCAGGCGGCCTTTTTCATATGTAACTGACAGTAGGTAGCAACTACTTACAGCCGCACCCCAATGCCGGGCCCCAGCATAAAGAAGAGTTTGCCTTTATTGAGCAGATAGCCACCACCCAGGTAAAGCGGAAAAGTGAACTTAGCGTCGCTGCGGGTAGGGTATACCGAGCCTAACACGACCAGGCCCAACTCCCGCTCTACGCCGCTGGAATTGCTGAGGTTGAAGGCATTAAAGGCTACGAAGCCGGCACCTACTTTATAGGGGCGCAGCTTGTTGATTTTGTTGGGATTATAGAAGCTGAACTGCGCCAGCGTAGCCAAGCTGATGCCGTTGAAGGAGTTGTACCCTTTCACATCACTATTAATCTGCTTGGTGAGCAAACCGGCCGGAAAACTGATGTCGATATCGAACTTCACGCGGCGCTGCAGCACCAGTTCCAGCTTTTGCGAGAAACCCGGCTCCTGGTACTGGCTTTGGGTGTGCTTCACCGTGATAATCATGGTGCTCCAGTCGTCCAGGGCGTAGGTTTTGCGGTAGCTGAGCAGGCTGTTAAGGCTGATGTTGCCTACCTGGCACTGCTTATCCTGGTAGAATGCCGCCCGGACTGAGCTGCCATCGGGACAAACCACCACATTATCTACGGTGCGCATTTCAATCAGCTCGCCCTTGCTGTTCTGCGTGCGGATATCAAAGGTGAGGTACTGCTTGCCGTAGAGTTGCTGGTCGGCATCAATGGCGGCGGAGTTAAAGCTGAACACGACGTCGCTGACGGTGCGGTCGTAGAGAATGGGGCCGTTGAAGCGCGTAATGGGGCGCGGGGCCTCACCGAAGGTAACGCCCACAAAATCGAGGGGGTGGGGGCGCTGGAATTCTTTAATGGCCAGCTGAAAACCCGTGGGCTGGCCGGCGTTAAAGATGGTAATGCGCTTTTTATCAATGGTTAACGGTACCTGCACGCGGTACACCACGGCCGCGTCGGAGCGGATGCTGGAATCGGAAGGCACAATCTGCACATCCTCAAAATGAAACCGGGCCCGTTGCAACGATTCTCCTTCCAGGCGCACATCTACCGTTTCGCCGGGGTTCACGGTGTTGCTGTTGGTCCAGTCGCCGCCGCGGTGGCGCACGCTCAGGGCCGTAACCGCCGTTTTGGGCGAGATATTGAAGTTGGTGACGTACTTGGCTTTTTCGTCCTCCTTAATGTAGAGGTAGCTATCCGTCTGGCGGTGGGTGTTAAACACCCGCAGCCAGCACAGCACCCGGTCGTTGGTGAGATACTGCCGCGTGAACAGCTCAGCAATGAGGGCACCGCCGGCTTCTTCCTGGTCCTCAATGCGGTAAGTATGTTTCAGGTCGAAGGTGCGGCCGTTATCCAGAATCAGCTCCACGCCCTGGCGGCGGGTAGCTTCAGTCAGCGTAATTTCTTTTTTATCAACACTCAGAAAGCGCAACCGTGAGGCCTTCACCGTAAAATCCTGCCGTAGCGGCGGCAGGGCATAGGTGAGGCGGCGGTTGTTGTCGGTGAGGAAAGGGCGCTCCGTTTGGGCCCGCACCGTGAGCAGGCGGCTGCCTAAGGTATTGGGCAAAACATGCAGGCGCAGCTGGCCTTTGTCCTGGGTGAGGCGGTAGTCAATATCCTGGCCGCGCGTCCACTCGCCGGTGGTACGCACGTTTTTAGCGTTGTTACTGGATAGGTCGTACACCTTTTCCTCGCCTACAAACAGCTCCGTATCGTTGGGCCGAAAATCGAGGGTGGTGCGCGTTACCGGGAGCAGATTTACGATCTGGGCCTGCGCGGGCTGGCCGGCGCTATCGGCGGGCGCCGTGAAAGTGAGGCGCAGGAACTGGGTGGAAGTCAGGTCGCGGAAGCGCAACTTGGCGCGAAACGATTTACCATCGGGCGCCAGCGTGAGCGAGTCGAGCAGCTGAAAATCGGCGGAACGGACCAGGTGAAGCGGTTTCTGCGGCTGGTAAGGCACTACGGTCAGGTCCACCGTTTCATCGTCGCGCCGGTAGGTGAAGTACAGGTGCGGCTCTCCTTTCACCAGGAACGTAGCGTGCGAGAGGCTAAAGCTGAGCGTATCGGTCCGCAGAACCAGGTCCCGCAGCAGGGGAGTGGGGGCCGGTGCCTGGGCCCGCGTGAGGGTGGGCAAGCAGGCCATTAGAAACAGCCATCCAAGAAAAATGCAACGGAAACTCACCAGACAAACAAAGCAGAACAAACCAAACCGTCGTGCTTCCGCACCAGACATTCAGGGGCAAAAATACGGGCGCCGCCGGGTTATGCCGCATTTTATTCGGGCTTTTCCTTCGCTGCTGCGCTGGCACCCCGCAACGTAATGCTCCGGCTATACGTTGCGTATTTATAAGCTCCTTGTTTTTTTCCTATGCAGCGCATATTTCTTACCGGCCTGCTCCTGCTACTGGCCTGGGTGCCGGCCGCCGCCTATTCCGTCCTCACGCACCAGGCCAACATTGATTCTACCTGGGAGCCCTGTCTGGTGCCCACCTTGCAGCGGCGCTTTCCCGGCGCCACTCCTGAGCAGCTAAAAGAGGCCAAGGCTTATGCTTACGGGGGCGCTATTATTCAGGATATGGGCTTTTATCCGTTTGGCTCCAAGCTGTTTACCAACCTGACGCACTATGTGCGCAGCGGCGACTTTGTGCGCAACCTGCTCGATGAAGCCCACGACCGGAACGAGTATGCTTTTGCCCTGGGGGCACTGGGCCATTATGCCGCCGATATCAGTGGTCATCCGGAGGGCACCAACAAAGCCCTGCCTTTCGTGTATCCCGAGTTGAAAGCCGAGTTCGGCAACGTGGTTACTTATCATGAAGCCCCCAAGCAGCATACGCAGCTGGAGTTTTCCTTTGATGTGCTGCAGGTAGCGGCCGGCCGCTACCGCTCCGATGACTACCACAACTATATTGGCTTTAAAGTAAGCAAAGAAGCGCTGGAGCGGGCTTTTGAGAAAACGTACAGTCTGAAGCTAGGGCAGGTTATTGCCAACGTGGATTTAAGCATTAGCTCGTACCGCTTCGCCGTGAAGGAGATAATTCCCATGGCCACCCGCGCCGCCTGGCAAAGCAAGAAGAAGGATATTCTGGCCCTTAGCCCCAAGGCCCGTCGCCGCAACTATATCTACCACATCAGCCGCCGCCAGTACCGCAAGGAGTTCGGGGTAGCTACCAGCAGCCGGGCCTGGGCGCCCGCCTGCTGTCCTATTTTGTGCGGGTGATGCCTAAAATTGGTCCCCTCAAGCCTTTTGCTTTCAAACTGCCCACGCCGGAGGCGCAGCAGCTGTTCCGGAGCAGCTTTCATCAGGTGATAGGCGCCTACTGCGGGCTGCTGAATAAGCAAGGTTACCTGCCCGCCGCCGCTCTGCCCAACACCGATTTTGATACCGGCCACACCACCCGCACCGGCGAATACCCCCTGGCCGATGAAACCTACAGCGAATGGCTGCTCAAGCTGGAAAATAATAAGTTTGAAGGCCTGACAGAACCGCAGAAAGAGAGCATTCTGGCCTTTTATACGCCGGCCGCAGGCAAAAGCAGTCCAACTCTCAAAGAGGACAAGCAACGGCAGACCCAGGAAGCCCTGGAGCATTTGCGGACGTTGGCGCCAAAAGAGGAGTAAGCCCTGGCCGCTTGCTTAGTAGCCCGGCAAATTCCGGCTGTTGCCCGGGCAACCCCTGCGCAAAATTCATGGTCTAGGCAGCAAAACCTTGTTGCTATGTCCCTGCTTTTCCGCTTCCGCCTGTTGCTGTTTTGCCTGCTGCCCGCTCTGGCCGTGGCCTCCCCCCGTGTGCCGCTAATAAATGGTACCCCCACGCTGGTTACTTCTGATGGCGTGCAGCTTTTTGCCTCCATTTCCGGCCAGGGCGTACCGTGCGTGTTTGTGCACGGCGGGCCGGGCGCCTGGAGTGGCATGCCGCAGGCGCTGGCCGGCCCCGCTTTGGAAGATAAGTTTCAGATGATCTGGTACGACCAGCGGGGCAGTGGCCGCTCCCAGAACGACCCGCGCCATAACTATTCGCTGGAGCGCATGGTGCAGGATCTGGAAGAAATCCGGCTGCAGTTGGGCGTGGAGCAGTGGGTAGTAATGGCGCACTCCTTTGGCGGCACCATTGCCACCGCCTACGCTGCCAAATACCCCCAGCATGTACGCGGACTGGTGCTGGTAGAGTGCACCCTCTACCTTACGGACTCCATGCGCAGCATGATTCAGGACGGTCTACCCTTCACTACCGTCACCGACCGCGCCCCGTATCTGGATGAAACCAAGCCGCTTTCTGAACGCTGGCCCCTGGCTTTGGAAATCTTCAATGCGCAAAACACCTGGCGCAAGCTGCAATACCAGACCGATGCCGGTTTCCAAAAAGTAGAAGCTGCCGACCAGGGTAACCCCCGCACCGGCGAATTCGGATCCTACGCCTTCAGCCTGCCTGAATACCATCAGGACTTCACCCTGCTCACTCCCCGTGTGGCTGCCCCAGTGCTAGTCATAACCGGCGCTAAGGATTACTGCATCGGCCCCAATCACTACAAACTCTTCCGCTTCCCAAAGCAGCAGGTAGCCCAGATGCAAACCGGCCACGTACCCTTCGTGGAAGAACCGGTAGCCTTTCAGCAAGCCATTGCAAATTGGGTGAAGAAGCTGAAATAATGCTCCAGTAAACTGTCTGATGGCCCTTCACCTAAAAGGCCCGGTCAAGAAGGTATGTCCTTCTAAACCGGGCCTTTTAGGTGAAGGGCCAACTTACTCGGCTAGGAGCCAGGTATTGGCCTCCCCTTCGTTATTGAAGATGGCCACGTCGTAGCCCCGGTTGGGGTTGGAGGCGGCTTTTACGCTATTCTGGAGGCTGGGGCTGGCGCGCAGAGCTTCTTCGCGGCTGGGCGAAATGAGGTAGGCCAGGCGCGCCCGGCGCGGCACCAGCGCCGCTACCACCTGCGGCAGCCACACGTTGGCGGCCCAGGCGGCCATCTCGGGGGTGGGGTGGGGGCGGCGGCGTACATCAATAAGCCAGCGCGTGGTATTGTGGGTGCGGGCCTGGGCGAGAATGGTGTGGTAGTCGTCCTGAAACAGGCTGGGGTGCAACGCATCCAGCCAGCGCACCGTGAGTACATCCAGGTCAGGGCGGTACTGAATATCAAGTCTAGACGATGAAGCCATGGGGTAAAGAAAGTCCTAGTGGCGCAATAACAGCCTAATTTGCCCAATAGTTATCCGTTGCCCTGGAGTCGCTACTACTTTAAAGCTATTCCCGCACCAGGCCGCTACTCAGGCGGCGCAGCGTCGTCTCGGCCTGCTTGGCCTGAAAGCGGATATCGAGCAGGCGGTTTTCGGCCTCCAGCTGGGTGCGCTGGGCTTCCCGCAGCACCAGGGGCGTGAGCAGGCCCAGACGGTAGCGCTCCAAGGCAATAGCAATGTTCTGGCGGGCCAGCAGGATGTTGTCTTCCTCCAGCTGCAGCAGCTGCAGGCGGTTCTGGTACTGCGCATAAGCCTGCTCGGCTTCGGCATCCAGCTGCAGCTGGGTTTGCTCCAGCTCCAGCTTGCTTTGCATCTCGCCAATGCGGGCATTCTGCTCCAACCGGTTGCGGTTAAACCCATCAAAAATAGGCACCGAGGCCACTAAGCCGTAGTTTAAGCCGTGCGTGGTATTGGTGCTGGTAGTAAGCTGCGTGCCGGCAAAGGCCGCGTTATTGATGTTGCGGTTGAGCCCATAGCCGGTAGTAAGGCCTACCTGGGGCAGACGGGAAGCCCGCACCAGACGCCGTTCATAAGTGGCTATTTCGGTATTGATTTTGGCCTGCTGCAGGCGAGGGTTGTTCTGCCGGATGGCCTGCGCTACAGTTTCCCGGCTCAGGTCGCGGCTGACCACTATGGAGTCGGCGGGCTGAAAGTCCAGGGCGGGGGAGCGGCCCAGCAGGTTGTTCAGGTTCACTTTAGCCGTTTTCAGGGCTTCCTGCTGCTGAATAAGGCCTGCGCGGTCAGCGTTATAATCTACGCGGGCCGTCAGTACCTCTACTTTGGCACTTACGCCCACATCGGCGCGGGCCTGCGTCAGGTCTATGCGCTGCTGCCCAATGCGCAGGGCTTCTTCAAAACTTTTAATCTTACCGGCCTCGCGCACTACGGTAAAGTAGGCATCGGTAATATCAGCCACGGTTTCCTCGGCCGTGGCGCGGGTAACCTGGCGCTGGCCCTGGGCCACGCGCTGCAGCCGGTCGTAGGCAATAAACATCCCCATGCCATCAAAAATGGTCCAGGTGGCGGCTACGTTGGTGTTCAGCTGGTTGGAAGTGGCCCCGTTTATAATGCGCGGGTCGTTATCACCAAACTGCTGGTTGAGGTTGTTGCGGTTGAAGTTGCGCGTGGCATTACCATTCACGGTGGGCAGCTGCCCGGCGTTGCCGCGCGTTACGTTGTTGCTGGCAATGCGCTCCTCCTGGCGGGCCAGCTGAATTCCATAGTTTTTTTCCAACCCGATGCGGATAGCCTCCGCCAGCGTCAGCGTGGGGCCTGTAGTCGCCACCTGCGCCGAAGCCGGCTGCGGCCGGGCAGTCGGCTGCTGCGCCAGGAGCGGCAAGGGTAGAAGGAAAGAGGAAAAGAGGAAAGCACGAAGGAAAGAAACCTGCATTTTAGAAATCAAGCTAAAGCTGGATACTTGCCCCCACTTAGCAGGGGAGGAAGAATAAAAGGTTGAAAATCAGCGTCTGGCACAGCGGCGCATTCTGCCGGGCAGAAAACGCACGCTGTGCCAGACGCTGGTCTGACTTAGGCGGCCACGGCTTGTTCCTCCTCGGCGTGCTTGTGCTTTTTGGCCGTTGCAAAATAGGAGTACATCACCGGCACGATATACAGAGTGAGGCCGGTGGCGAAGAACAGACCGCCCACCACGCCAATACCCATGGCACGGCGGCTGAGGGCCCCCGCGCCGGTGGCAATGGCAATGGGCAGAATGCCCAGAATGGCGCACAAAGAGGTCATCAGAATGGGGCGGAAGCGCGCCGTAGCGCCTTCTACCAGGCCGGTCATATAGTCTACCCCCTGCTCCACGCGTTGGTTGGCAAATTCCACAATCAGAATACCATTCTTGGTAACCAGGCCCACCAGCATAATAATGCCGATTTGCGAGAACAGGTTGAGCGTCTGGTTGAAATACCACAGGCTCAGCAAGGCGCCCGACAAGGCCAGCGGCACCGTTACCATGATGATGACCGGGTCGCGGAAGCTTTCAAACTGCGCGGCCAGCACCAGGTAAATCAGCACCAGGGCCAGCCCGAAGGCAAACACCAGGGAAGAGGAGCTTTCCTGGAAGTCGCGGGAGGGGCCCGAAAGCTCGTTGGTGAAGGTGTCGTCCAGAGTTTTGTCGGCAATGGCCTGCATGGCCGCAATACCATCACCCAGGGTTTTACCCGGGGCCAGGGAAGCGGAGAAGGTAGCCGCGTTATAGCGGTTGAAGCGGTAAAGCTGGGGCGGCGTGCTGCTTTCCGTCAGGCGAATGACGTTGTCCAGCTGCACCAGCTTGCCATCAGCGGCTTTCACCGAGAGCTGGCGCACATCCAGGGGCTGGTTGCGGTCCTCGCGGGCTACCTGGCCAATAATCTGGTACTGCTTGCCTTCCCGGATAAAGTAACCGAAGCGCTGCCCGCTCAGGCCGGCCTGCAGCGTCTGGGAAATGCTCTGCACCGATACGCCCAGGCTCTGCGCCTTTTCACGGTCAATATTGATGCGCAGCTCCGGCTTGTTGAATTTCAGATTGACGTCTACAAACTGGAAGGTGGGGTCCTGGCGGGCGGCGTCCAGAAACTTGGGCACGGCCGTACGCAGCTTCTCAAAGTCCTGGGTCTGTACCACAAACTGCACCGGCAAGCCACCGCCGCCGCCGCCAATACTCTGGTCCTGCGATACGGAGGTGCGGGCGGCCGTCAGGCCCTTCACCCCCCGGCTCATGATATCCGCCACTTGTTCCTGGGTTTTCGGGCGCTGGTCGGCCTCAATAAGCAGCACACGGGCAATGCCGGAGTTGGAGCCACCGCCAAAACCGGGGGAAGTCACGGTGAACACGCTGTTCAGGTTTTCGGCTCCCGTAGAGTCCATGGCCAGCTTGGTTATCTGGGCCATGTACGCATCCATAAACTCAAAAGAGGCGCCTTCCGGGCCGGTAGAGTTAACGTTTACGCGGCTGCGGTCTTCCACCGGCGCCAGCTCTGAGGGCAGCGTTTTCATGAAAAACCAGATGCCCACGCCAGTACCGGCCACCACCAGCCAGGCCAGCCAGCGGTTGCGCAGGAAAGTTTGCAGGCTTTCCTGGTAGCCCCCAATCATGCGCTCAAAAAAGGGCTCGGTTTTGCGGTAAAACCAGTTGTGCGTCTCGTGGCGCTTCAGCAGCTTAGAGCACATCATGGGCGTGAGCGTGAGCGAGACAAAGGCTGAAATCAGCACCGAGCCCGCCACCACAATGCCAAACTCCCGGAACAGCCGGCCGGTAATACCCGTGAGGAATACCACGGGCAGAAACACGGCCGCCAGCACAATGGTAGTACTGACTACGGCCATCAGAATTTCTTCTGAGCCTTTGATGGAAGCTTCTTTGGGGTCTTCGCCCTCCTCAATGCGGGAGTAAATGTTCTCCAGCACCACAATGGCATCATCTACCACCAGACCAATAGCCAGCACAATGCCCAGCAGCGTCAGCACGTTAATGGAGAAATCCAGCAGGTACATCACGAAGAAAATACCTACCAGCGAAACCGGAATGGCCACTACCGGAATCAGAGTAGAGCGCCAGTCGCGCAGGAACAGGAAGATGATAACCACTACCAGCACAAAGGCCTCGATAATGGTGTGCTCTACCTCCTGAATAGACTTGCGAATGAAGACTGAGTTATCAATGGCCGGGCGCAGCTCCAGGTCCTTGGGCAGGTCCTTGCCGAACTGCTTCACGCGCTTGTTGAACTCATCGGCAATATCAATCTGGTTGGAGCCTGGCTGCGGCACTACGGCCAGGGCCACGCCCGGCACGCCATTCACCCGGAAAATGGTCTGGTCGTTTTCCGGGTACAGCTCGGCATAGCCCACATCGGAGAAGCGCACCAGGGAGGACGCATCTTTGCGGATAATCAGGTTGTTGAAGTCATCTACCGAAGTCAGGCGGCCCATGGTGCGCAGGGTAAGCTGCGTATTCAGGCCCGAAACGGCGCCGCTGGGCAACTCCACGTTTTCGCGGGTAAGAGCGGCCTGTACTTCTACCGGCGATACGCCCAAAGCCGTCAGCTTCACGGGGTCCATCCACAAGCGCATGGAGTACTTCCGCTCCCCGTACACCCGGATTTCGGATACGCCCGGAATTGTCTGCAGGCGCTCTTTCAGGGTGTTGTTGGCGTAGTCCGTAAGCTCCAGCAGGCTACGCTTGTTGCTGCTGAGGTAGTTGATAACAATGGGCTGGGAGTCGGCGTTGGCTTTGCTGACGATGGGCGGGTCGATGTCGCGGGGCAGGCGGCCCTGGGCCCCGGAAACCTTGTCGCGCACATCGTTGGCGGCCGTTTCCAGGTCGGCGTCGAGGTCAAACTCCACGGTAATCTGGGTGCGGCCGTCGCGGCTGTTCGACGTCATGTTTTTGATGCCCGCAATGCCGTTGAGGGCTTCTTCCAGCGGTTCGGTTACCTGGCTCTGCATCACATCGGCCGAGGCCCCGGTGTAGCTGGCCGACACGGTAATAATAGGCGGGTCTACGCTGGGGTACTCCCGAATGCTGAGGTACCGAAACCCGATTACGCCAAATATCACGATGACAAGGCTCATCACGATGGCGAGGACCGGGCGGTTGATGCTAGTGGAGGAAAGACTCATGCTTCGTCTTTAATTAGTAATTAGAAATTAGTAATTAATAATTCGATGGATTGTCTCTCGAGGAGCGAATAATGGCCGTAATAATTCTTCACAATCGTTAATAAGAGTCAGCTTGTGTTGCGTCGATATAATCAGTGTCACGCAGCAAACGGAGCCAGTAAAGGGTTTCCCGGGCCTCTTTATAACTGATGCCACACTTGGCTATGAAATCCTTGCGGGAAAGGCCACCCAAGGCTTCTTCCAAATTGGCCCCTATAGAAGTCCCGCTGCGGCGTATCTGGTCGGCTAGTTGAAATGGCTGCTTTTCCTGATCAAAAATTGACTAAGCTTTACAATAAGCACCGCAAAAGAATAGCTCTTTTGCAGAATGACGTTGTCCTGCTTCATGCGCTGCCTGTCAATTTTTAATTGCTAATTCTTAATTATTAATTAAAACACCATCGCCGGGCTTCAGCTGCAAAATACCCGTTCGGATAACAGTGTCGCCTACGGCCAGGCCGTCGGTTATCTGAATCACTTTTTCGGAACGAATGCCAATTTTCACCTTTTGTGAAGCCGCCTTGCCGCCTTTCACCGTGAAAACGGTGTAGCCGCTGGCTTCCGGAATTACCGCCTCGGTAGGTACCTGCAAGGCATCTGTGGACTCGCCCAGCTGCAGGTTCACTTTCACAAAGGAGCCGGGACGCAGCTCGTCTTTGGTGTTGGCGTAGCGGGCACGCACCGGCTGGGTGCGGCTCACGGGGTCAATTTGTGGGTCAATAGCATACACTTTGGCCTCGTATTTCTTGTTGGTGGCTTCGTCGGTCACCGTTACTACGTCGCCTACCCGCACGTTAGAGGCAAAGCGGCCGGGCACAGCAAAGTCAATCTTCACGGGCCGGATGCGGGAGAGAGTGGTAATTTCGGTGCCGGGGCTCACGTAGGTGCCTACTGTGGCGGTGGTCAGGCCCAGCACCCCATCAAAGGGGGCGCGCACGTAGGCTTTGGCCAGGTTGGCGCGCAAAGACTGCAGCTCGGCCTGGGCCGTGAGCAGCTGGTTGTTGGTTTGCTCGTATTCCTGGGCGCTGATATATTCTTTATCCAGCAGCACGCGCTGGCGGCGCTCCTGGTCGCGGTACAGCTTTATATTGTACTCCTGCTTGCGCAGATCCGCCTGAATCTCATCGGCATTGATGCTGAACAGCACCTGGCCCCGGCGTACCGGCTGCCCCTCCCGAATGTTGAGGCTGGTAATCTTGCCCGAAATCTCGCTTTTGATAACTACGGCCTCATCGGCCAGCACGGAGCCCGTAGCAGCTACTTCATCGGTGAGGTTAGTGGGCTTCACTATGTAAACCTGTACGGGTGTTTTGGCACCTTTTCCGTCTTTGCCGCCTGGTCCGCCCTTACCGCCTTTGCCGCCCGGGCCACCTTTGCCCCCGGCCGCCGTGGCCGGGAAGTAGTGCATCTTCACAAAAACCAGCCCTGCCAACAGCGCCAGCGTCAGAAAAATCCATAAAAACCGTCGGCCAGTCCGGGGCTCTGCTACCACTTGCTCTTCCTGTTCCTTTGTTTGCATAGTATCAAAATAGACACGCCTGTTTCCTGTTTTTCAGGCGCTTATCCGCTGCGAAATGATCCGCCGTACACAACACCCTTCTTCCTGATAAGGTTACCAAAAACCCGGGCAATGGGCCAATGACACAAAAAAAGCCTGCATGTTGCAGGCTTTTCCTGTTTTAGGCCGCCAGTAGCTACATGGCTTTGGCATTAATGTAGCTCTTGGCCAGGTCATTGAGCTTGGTATCAGTCATTTGCTCTTCCTGCAGCGTCTGGCGCAGCAGCTTGGCCGCATCGGTATGTCCGAGGCGCTCAGCATAATGCGCCGCCGTGCCGTAGCCGGATATTTCGTAGTGTTCTACGCGCTGGGCGGCGGCAATCAGGGCGGCGTCCTTCACCTCATCGGTGGCGTTTTCATCAATGGTTACCTGGCCTTCGGCTACCAAACCCTGCATGGCCTTGCAGGTGTGGCCGCTAAGGGAGATATCCAGCATTTTGCCAATCTTCTCGAGGCGCGAAACCTGGTTTTCGGTTTCCTGCAGGTGCTTTTCAAAGCCCTGGCGCAGGCGGGAATCCTGGGCTTCTTTGGCCATTTTAGGCAGCGCTTTCAGGAGCTGGTTTTCCGCGCTATATAGGTCTTTCAGCTGTTCGTGAAACAGGTCGTCGAGGCTTTTGAGTTTACCAAACATAAGTCAATAGCAGTAAGGTGAATAGATAAAGAGCCCCGGTCGCCGGAGCACTTTCTACGCTTACGCCTACTGTGGGAGGGAGTTGTTACGTTATTTTGGTCTTTCCAATAACTGCCCTATGTCCGTCCCCTCTGCTAAACACCGCAATTTCTTTCAGGATGTATTTGATGTAGTGCGGCTGATACCGCCGGGCCGGGTAACCAGCTATGGGGCCATTGCGCACTATCTGGGCGCCAAAAACGGCGCGCGCATGGTAGGCTGGGCTATGATGGCCGCCCACACGGAAACCGGCGTGCCCGCGCACCGCGTCCTCAACCGGCAGGGGCTGCTCACGGGGCGCCAGCACTACCCCACCCCCACGGCCATGCAGGATGCTCTGGCAACAGAAGGTGTGCGGGTAGTGGACGACCAGGTGCAGGATTTCAACCGCCTGTTCTGGGACCCCAGCGTAGAGTTGGCCTAGGGCCGGGCGCCGGGCGTTTAGGCCAGGCTCAGGCTGGCGGCGTGGTCCCGGGCAGCTGCCTCAATGGCTACGCTCATTTCCTCGGGGCTGGCATTTTTCAGCAGGTAGCCGTGGGCGCCTTCCGCCACCAGTTGTTCCATCAGCTCCGGCTCGTCGTGCATGGAGATAATGACCACCCGCACCCGGGGGTACTGCACGCGCAGCAGGCGCGTAGTTTGGAGGCCATCCAGCACGGGCATCTGCAAGTCCATCAGCACTACCTGTGGCGGGGTGGGCAACTGGTCAATGAGCTCCAGCAGCTCCTGCCCGTCGCCGGCTTCGGCCACAATCTCCACGTTGGGAAAGCTGGAGAGCAGGGCCCGTAGCCCTTTGCGGAACAGCACATGGTCGTCGGCAAGGGCAAGGCGGATAAGCGAAACGGGCTGACTCATGGGGTAAACAGGTAGTAAGCGGTAGCGTAACAAAGATATTAAATAGAGCTAATTGTCAGAAAGATAGAGCACCGGGAAGGAAATCCAAACCCGGGTGCCGGTTCCCGGGGTAGACTGATGCCGCAGGGTGCCCTGCAGCAGCGTAACCCGGCTGCGCATGTTGGTAAGCCCTAATCCCGTGCGCGTATCGGGCGAGGGCACGGTTTCAGTTCCCGAGAGGTCAAAGCCTATTCCATCATCGGTATAAGTGATATTCAGATGGTTGGCAGCAAATACCAGATGAATGTGAATGAGGCTGGCCTGGGCGTGGCGCAGGCCGTTGCCCATCAGCTCCTGCACAATGCGGTACACGGCCAGCTCCTGCATAGGGCTTAAGCCCAGGGGCTTGCCATGCTGGGTGAGTTCTACCCGCGTGCCGCCTGGCGGCACTGCCCGCGCTAAAGCTTCCAGCGCAAACGTGAGCCCAAACTTCACCAGGGCCGCCGGCAGCAGGTTGCGCGAAATGCGCCGCACTTCGCTAATGGCCTGGTCCAGCAGCACGGTCATCTCCCGGGTGTCCTGGGGCTGGCCCATGGCCGTGAGGTGCAGCTTTACAATGGCCAGGGTGGTGCCTACTTCATCATGCAGATCAGAGGCAATGCGGCGGCGCTCTTCCTCCTGGGCCACCAGCGCGGCCTCCAAAGCCTGGCGCTGGGCGGCATCCTGCACGTTGCGCAACCGTTCCTGCTGCCGCAATAGCCGCCGCTGGTAGCGTACCACAAATACCACAATGCTAAAAGCCAGGAATAGTAGAACGGATAGTACAACCGCGAATACGCGTAAAACATCCATGAATTTCCTGGGTTGCGGCTTCCGCGGCGGTTATAAGAATCGAGAATAATGCCAGGCTTACTTCAAAGCCATTTTTTGCTGCCTACCCAATTGGTAAAAGGCCAGGGTGAGCAACACATAGCTCACCAAAGTTATACTGGACGATACGAGGCCGAACAGCGCCTGAAAGGTCCGCCCAATGGTGAAATGCGTATCGGCCAATATTTTGTTGATAATGTTACCAAAGACTAACACCCCGGTAAGCTGGACAATGGCCGATATACTAATCCAGAACATCGGTTCACGCTCAATCTGGCTGGTGCGCAATTGCTGCAGCAGCTGCTCAAAGTACAGCAGACTAAGCACTATCACCGTAATATTCTGGCTGAACTCAGTGTATTCGTTGTGTTTAAACTGCAGGAACGGATTAAAGTAGAACGAATCGAGCAGGGCGATGAGCACTAAAACAGGAATCCACGAGCGAAGCACCCGCCTGATGGTTTGGCTTTGCAACGCATAGTAGTACACGGCTATATAACCCAAACCCCGAATGTTGCCTTGTAGGTGCGCAAATCCCCAGGTGGAAATGCCATGAGGCGGAAACCGGGCCTTAAACGCCGCGCTAGTGTCCAGTTGATTAAATGTGTTTAAGAAAAAGCAGTTGATTTCGAGGGCTACCAACGACCAAAACAAAATCTGCACCGGCAGGGTCCAATACTCCCGGCGCTGCCACGCTACCCAAAGCGGATACAGAAGCGCAAACTGGCATATCCAGTAAATAGTGATGCCCGCGTTTTGAAGCCAATTGGGTAGCGTGTAGTCCATTTGTATAACGGCTTAGCTTAAATATTATTCAGAGTGTTTGACGCTCCCGTTTCTGGAGGTGATGGACAGCCGCCATCAAGTATAAGGCCTGTCATATCATCTTCGTTGCTTTTAGCGCCCACCAACACCAGTTTGGGAGTGCTGTCTTCCAGGCCAAAATAGACACGAATGCCCACGCAACCCGTTTGGCTTAGTAAGCTCATAAGTTTGTTTTTGCCGAAAAAATATCCTTTTACTTCATCAGGATGGGCCTCCTGATATGCATAGGTAAGAGTATGCGCTGTGCCTATTTCAATGATGGTGCCTTCTGAGCCGGAAAATGCCATAAAGATTGTAAAAAGGTAAACTGTAAAATGATTGAAAACGACGCATTTGCAGCCGTTTTCAAATATAGATTTTATTGTATGTTAAACAATGTGGCCCTCGGGCCAAAATGATAAAATAGCTGGTTTTTTGGGCTTTATCCGGAAGGTTAGAACAGCATACCGGGGACACCGGGAGGAGGGGTGTTACGAGGCGCTTCTTCCCAGCTTTCTTCCTCCTCGTCGGCCTCTTCCTCGTCCAGGCTGTCAAACACCTGGTCAATAGCCGCTTCGGCCGCCCGCAGCTTCTGCTTGCACAACCGAATTAACTCGGAGGAGCGTTGCACTTTCGCGGTCAGCTCATCTACATCTACCGTGTCTGTTTCCAGCGCCCGGAGTATGGTTTCCAGCTCTTCAATGGCAGTGCGGTAGGTAAAGTCGGTACTCATCTTACTAATTGGTAAATCATCGGGTGGTAAAGGAAAAGCTTTGCTCAGCGCCGGGGCAGCAGCGCTGTGAGCAGGCGCAGGCGCTCCGCCGCCAGCAGCTGAAGGGTATTGGCGGCGGTGGCCTGCAGGCGGGTTTGTAGCTCCAGCTGGTAGCGCAGGCGCACTAGGGCATCGTGGCGGCGGCGGTGCTGGCGGCGGAACCGCTGAGCCAGGGCGCGCCCCAGCCGCCGGAGCCGGCGCTGCTGGCGCTGGCTGGCCAGGTGCGCCGCGCGCTGCAGGTGGTGGCGCCGCGTGGTAGTGGCCCGCTGCTGAGCCGTTATTACGGTGCGGGCGGCGCCCGTCAGCTGGCGGGCATGCTGCTGCAAGTCCAGGTGTTGGGTCTGATACCGGCTTTTGGCCGCCTGCCGCAATAGGTTGCCCAGCTGCCGGAGCTGCCGTTGCTGGTCCGTTAATTGTTCATTGGCTAGCTCCCGGATGCGGCTGGCGTAGCCATCAAATACGGCATCCAGCCGGCCCAGGCGCTCCGTAAGGAAAACCGCCACGGCGGTGGGCGTCTTCAGAGCCATATGCGCCGTCAGGTCTACCACGGCTTCGTCCCGCTCATGGCCTATGCCCGTGAGCACCGGCAGCGGAAAAGCCCCCACCGCCGCCGACACGCCATAATCATCAAAAGCCAGCAAATCGGTTTTAGAACCGCCGCCCCGGATAATTACTACCGCATCAAAGTGCTTCTGCTGGCGCCGGATCTGTTCCAGTGCCCCCAACAAGCTGGCCGGCGACTCGGTGCCCTGCATCACGGCGGCAAACAGCGTTACCTCAAATGCATACACGGTTTCATCCAGCTGCCGCATAAAATCCTGGAAGCCCGCGGCGGTGGGAGAGGAGATAACGGCCAGCCGCTGCGGAGCCAGGGCCAGGGCCAGACTCTGCTGGCGCGTGAGCAGTCCTTTGGCTTCCAGCTTGCGCACGGTTTCCAGGCGCTGGCGGGCCAGGTCGCCTACGGTATACGTGGGGTCAATGGCCAGCACATCCAGGCTGAGGCCATATTGCTCGTGAAATTTGATGCTCACGCGCAGCAGTACCCGCAGGCCGGCCCGTAGCGTTTGGCCGGTCAGCAACTCAAACTGCGGGGCCAGCTGCTCGTAGCGCGCCGCCCAAATGGTGGCCCGGGCCTGCGCTTTCAGCTGGGCCCCGCGTCCGGTCTGGACTTGGTCGGTGAGGGTGAGGTAGCAGTGGCCGCTGCCAAAGCGCGGCAGAGTAAGCTCCGCTATTTCCGCCACCACCCAATAGGCATCGGGGAAAGTGCCACTGAGCGCCTCGCGCACCCGGCGCAGCAGCTCCGCCAGAGCCAGCGGCGTGGGCGGCTGTGGCGTCAGGCCAGGGTCGGGGCGGCGGTTATACAGTGGCGGCATGCCCGAAAGGTACGGAATTGGGTGCGGCGTACCCAAGCCTCCTGACCTGGGTGCGCCTGAGTTTTTGCGCTTTTAACGCCGCCGGTATGCGCTTGAAACCGCGCATTCTTTTATCTTTCTGCCAATTCCCATTCTGTCATTTTTCTTTTTGTTTATGAAAAAGCGTACAAACGCTTCGTTGCTGGTAGCGGCAGCCGGGTTAGCCCTGGCCAGTTGCGCCACCACAGCGCAGGCGCCCACCGCCGCTACCACACCCGCCCCAGCACCCGCTCCGGTGGCGGAAACTTTTCCCAAAGGCGTGGGCCTGAACGTAGCCAACCTGGACCCGTCCGTGTCGGCCTGCGACAACTTCTTTGAGTATGCCAGTGGTAACTGGTTGAAGAACAACCCTATTCCGGCCGCTGAGGTGCGCTGGGGCTCCTTCAACGAGCTGGGCGACAAGAACAATGCGGTAATGCGCAGCATTCTGGATGAGGCCGCCGCCAACCGCACCGCGGCCAAAGGCACCAACGCCCAGAAAGTAGGCGACTACTACGCCACGGCTATGGACTCGGCGGCTATTAACACGGCCGGCCTGAAGTACCTGCAGCCCGAGCTGGACAAGATTTCGGCCATTAAAACTTCCACTCAGCTGCAGACCGCCATGGCCCGCCAGCAGATGCTCTCCACCGGCGCCTTCTTTGGTGCCTATGTGGGGCAGGATGATAAAATCAGCTCCCAGTACGCGGTAAACATGTACCAGGGTGGCCTGTCTTTGCCCGACCGCGACTATTACCTGAAGGATGATGCCCGCTCCAAGGCCATCCGGGCAGCATACACTACCTACCTCACCAACACCTTTAAGATGTTGGGCGAGAGCGAAGCGGCGGCCGCCAAAAATGCCGCCACGGTGCTGCGCATTGAGACGCGCCTGGCCAAAGCCAGCAAGAGCCGCGTAGATCTGCGCGACCCGTATGCCAACTACAATAAAATGACGGTGGCTCAGCTGCAGAAGGCCTATCCTAACCTGAACCCGCAGCACATTCTCTCAGATCTGGGCATGGGCAGCGTGAAAGAGGTAATTGTGGGGCAGCCCGCTTTCTTCAAGGAGCTGAATACTTTGGTGAAGACCGAGCCCCTGGCCGATCTGAAAACCTATATGCGCTGGCACTTAGCTACGTCGTTCACCTCGGCGCTGCCGCAGGCTTTCGGTGATGAGTCGTTCAAGTTTACGCAGGTGCTCACGGGTGCTAAAAAGCAGCAGCCCCGCTGGAAACGCATGTTGCGCTCCACCGATGGTGCCCTGGGCGAAGCCTTCGGTCAACTGTACGTAGACAAAGCCTTCCCACCCGCGGCCAAGCAAAAGGCCCTGGAGATGGTAAACAACATCAAAGCCTCCATGGGGGAGCACATCCAGCAGCTGGACTGGATGAGCGACGCCACCAAGAAGGAAGCCCTGCGCAAGCTGAGCACCTTCACCGTGAAAATCGGCTACCCTGATAAGTGGAAGGACTATTCAGCCCTCACCATTTCCCGCGACTCTTACCTGCAGAACGTAGCAGCTTCGCGCATGTGGGCGTTCAAGGATATGACCAACAAGCTGGGCAAGCCCGTAGACCGCACCGAGTGGGGCATGACGCCGCCCACGGTAAACGCCTACTACAATCCGTCGATGAACGAAATTGTGTTCCCCGCCGGCATTATGCAGCCCCCGTTCTTTGACCCCAACGCCGACGACGCCGTGAACTACGGTGGCATGGGCGCCGTTATCGGCCACGAAATCACGCACGGCTTCGATGACCAGGGCCGCCAGTACGATGCTGAAGGCAACCTGAAAGACTGGTGGACCAAGGAAGACGCCGATAAATTCACGCAGCGCGCCGATATGGTGGGCAAGCAGTACTCGGCCTTCTCGCCCCTGGACTCCGTGTTTGTGAATGGTAAGCTGACCATGGGCGAAAACCTGGCTGACCTCGGTGGCCTGAGCATTGCCTACACTGCCCTGCAAAAGCAGCTGCAGCAGAAGTACGGTGATGGCCCGCGCCCCAAGTTCGATGGCCTCACGCCCGAGCAGCGCTTCTTCCTCTCGTGGGCGCAGGTGTGGCGTACCAACGCCCGCCCCGAGTACCTGCGCCAGCAGGTAATGACGGACCCTCACTCGCCGGCTCAGTTCCGCACCGTTGGTCCGCTCATGAACATGCCCCAGTTCTTCGAAGCCTTCGGCTGCAAGGACGACGCCAAAATGGTGCGTGCCCAAGCCGACCGCGCCAAAGTGTGGTAAGCTGCATAGCTACCTGAATGCCAACAAAAAAGGCGGCCTGCATTATGCAGGTCGCCTTTTTTGTTGGCATTCAGGTAGTGAACGGGTTAGAAAGTAGTAAAAGCCAGCCCGTCATGCTGAGCTAGCCGAAGCATCTCTACCGCTTCGTTGCCATGCTATTAAAACGGCGTGGTAGAGATGCTTCGGCTAGCTCAGCATGACGGCCTTTTTTAATCGTTCGTTTCCCAATAACATCAGCACGCGAGATGTCTCGTTCCCTGGCTTGATGCGCCACATGCTCGACAGGACAGCCTGGAGCTTTATAAATGGCTTTGGTTCTTACTTACCTGTTCGCTTCTACCACCTCCATCTTAATATCTACCTCCTGCCTGGGCCACATGGTATTATCCACGGGCTCGGCGGCAATTTTATCGATGACGTCGAGGCCTTCCACTACTTCGCCAAATACGGTGTACTGGCCATCCAGGGAAGGCACCCCGCCTACAGTCTGATACACACGCAGCTGTTCGGGCGTGAGCTTGCGGCCGGCCATGGCCTGGGCCTGATAGGGAGTCAGCTTTTCGCCCTGCACCAAGTAGAAATCGGTGTTGGAAGAGAGCTTACCGGGGTTTTTCTGGTCATCGTAGCGGGCCATGCCCAGGGCGCCGCGCTTATGAAAGTGGCGCGGGCTGATTTCGGGCGGTAGGTGGTAGTCGTTGATGCGGATGGTGCGGTGGTCGGAGCGGCCGCCCTGCACGGCAAAGCCTTTCACCACCCGGTTGAACACGGTTTCATCAAACACACCTTTGCGGGCCAGCAGCAGGAAATTGGCTTTGTGAACAGGTGTATCATCATAGAGCCGGACGCGCATATTGCCCAAGCGGGTATGAATAATTACCTCCGTGGCGGGGTATTCGCGGGCGTAAGCGGGCAGCAGCCGGGCCACGTTAGTATCGGCCAGACTCACCAGATCAGGACCGGGCACGGGCGGGGAGGTAGCGGCCGCCGGAGCTTCCGCGGGGGATTTTTCGGGGCTTGCCCGCAGCCAGCCAGTGTGGCGGCTGCTAACACGGCGGAGAAATACAGCGCTTTCATAGCGCAATAAAACAACAAAAACGGCGGGTAGCGACCAGGAATCTGTTATCTGCGAATGCCGCTTTCCCTCACGGGGCCAGCGGCGCGGCATCGGCCTGCCCGAAAGCAGCGGGATTGGTGTTAAAGAAAATGAAATAGAACGGAATCAGGGCGAAAATGGCCAGGGCCAGCCACAGGCTAACAAACGCCACGCCCACCCCCGTGCTGTACAGTAACGGTCCCAATACCAACGAACGCCACGAAATACGGCGAAAAAGGACCTGGTCGACGCCCGGGACCAGCATCCCGGGGTGGCGCTGCACATAGAAGCGAATGAGCAGGAACGAGAGGGACATGACGGCCATTACGCCCCCAAATACCGCCGCCGACATCGGGTTAGTGAGGTAGTCGCCTAGCAGCGCCGTGGGAAATGGTATGAACGAACACCACAGCAACAAATTGGCATTGAGCCAGAACACCACGTGGTCCAATACCAGAATCTGGCTCAGGAGCCGGTGGTGGTTAACCCAGATAACGCACATCATCAGGAAACTGGCCATCCAACTCAGTACTTTGGGTAGCAACCCTAGCAGGGCCTGCGCCAACTCTGGTCCCGACTGGGGCTGCTCAAGGTGGGGTACCTTGATTTCGAGCACCAGCAACGTGACGATGATGGCGAAAACCCCGTCGCTGAATGCTTCTACCCGGTGCTTGGCAAAGTAGTCCATCTTAACAAGGTCTAGGCCGAAAAGGGGAGTGTTGGAACAGGTGGTAACCTCGCATCACCCTACAAGATAGTGTCTTACACGGGCTTCAATAGCATAGTAAAACAACAAAAAACGGCGGGTAGCGAGTCCAGGCTCCTGCCTGTAGCTCGCTACTCGCCGCGCAGAGTATGCAAGGCTGGTTAATTCCAGCCGTCGTTGGCCGGGGCCGCTTTCTTCACTTTCTGCTTGCTTTTGCCAGCGGGTGTCTTGGTTTTTTCCTTCACCTTCTCGGGAGCAGCCGTGGCGGCTGGCGCCGGGGTGGCAGCAGGCGAAGCTACCGGAATAGAAGCCTCCACGGGTGGCGGCGCCATATCGGCGGCGGGTTTAATCTGGTCGGGCGCTTCTACGGGCTTTTCCTTCACTTGGGCCATCAGCATGGAGTTGGGCACCAGCAGGTTTTTCTTCCAGGCGGTGAGCTGCTCGTCCAGCTTTTCTTTTTCTCCTTTGGTGATGGGCTTTTTTAGAAGCTTATCCAGGTTGGGACGGCCGGCATCCTGCCAGGCGGTAAGCCACATAGAAGCTACGGTGGCCGGGGCCAGTTGCAGCCGGAACATCACCATACCGCCAACCTGCTTGTGGTAAGCATCGGCAAAGGCATCGGAGTAGGCCCGGCGGGTTTTGCCGAAGCGGTGCGAGAAGGAGTATTTCTGCTCGGGCGTGAACGAGCGGCCTACCTTTTCTTCCAGATCAAAGGTGGCACCCAGGAAGCCATAAGATTGCTGCAATACTTCCCAAATGGCTTGCTGCGGGTCTTTCAGGTACTTGCCATCCTTGCCATAAAGCTTGTACTCGCCAATGTGGCGCTCGGGAAGCTTGCTTTCCCACAGCGCGTGCAGGCCCTGCTGGTTGGAGAGCTGCCCGTCGTAGTTTTCGGTGGTGTGCAGGGGCACGTAGGCATCGGCTATGTAGTGGCCCAAATCAGCGGAAAGACTGATAATGGCAGTGGTGTCGCCGGTGCGGAAGGCCTGAGTCAGCTTGTTCTGCACTTCCAGTATCGTCCACGGCACGGTGCCGTATTTGCGCAGTGTATCGGCGGAGTATTTGGCTACGGCCTTGTCCCAGGCTTTGGGCACGGTATTAAAAGGGTCGTCACCGAAATGGTCCATGTCGATGAAGTGCCGGCTGGCCTCCAGTGTATCTATCTCGCGGCGCTGATCAGCCGCCGTGGACAGCTGCACCAGCCGGTTGAGGTGGCGGAAGTAGAAGCCCTGCATGCCGCCGGGCAGCGAGTATACCGCAATCTGCGTAATGACTTTGTGGCCAAAAAAGCCCCAGCCCGGCGACAGCATCGGGCAGAGCAAGACCAGTAACAGCGTAGTAAGTAGTTTCTTCATGAGCGCAAAGGGTAAGCAGCGGGCAGGTCACACAAACCCAAAGTTCGGTATTTTTCCGCGACGGCCAAAGCGGAAGCGCCCAGATAAAACCGCTGATACTCTACCTTGTACCTGATATTTCCGCATCCGTGACCAGCATCTCCAAAAAGAAGATTTCGTACAGCATCAGTGCCCCGCTGCGCAGCTACCTGCGCGAGTACGACCGGGAAGCGCAGCTGCCCGTTACCTACCACGACCTGTTGCGGATGAGTGGCGCTTTTCCGCTGATGGACCGGAAAGGGCGCGATACGCTCTGGGAAACGGTGTTTTATGAGCCGCAAACCCTGCAGGACCTGTCCCGGGGCCTCACGGAAGTATATGCCCTGCTGAAAACCGGCGGCGACCTGTCCTTTACCGAGCATCTGCTGGCCGACCGCATCGACTATTGCCGCTTCGGCAACAGCCAGCCCTTCCGGGTGCGCATCGTGAATCAGTTCAATGATAATTATGATTATTTCTACGTGAAGCGGGCCGATGCCTCCCGCGTATACGGGCTGGAACTGGAGCACGTGCTGGCGCCCAACAGCATTAACTACCTGGTAAGTGGCCAGACCCTGATTGAGGAGCACATTGCCGGCATCCCCGGCGACGACTTTATCCGGGACCGGCTGCAGCGCCCACACCTCAACCAGGTGCGCATTGCCAAGGAGTTTGTGAAGTTTAACGAGCGGTGCTTTGCCCGCCTGCTGGGCGATATGCGCGCCTATAATTACGTGGTAGACGTAACGGCTGATTTTGAGGACGAGCAGTACCGGGTGCGCGCCATCGACTTTGACCAGCAGAGCTATGAGGGCAAGAAAACTATGTACCTGCCCCAGTATTTTAAGGATAACCGCGCCATTGTGCAGCTATGTACCCGCCTGCTGGCCCCGGAAACCATTCGGCAATACCAAACGGAGGAGCGCACGCTCATGCTGCGTCGCGCCCGCGCCGAGCGCTACCGCCTCAAAAACCTCATTGACTGTATGCGGCAGGACGAGCTGGCTCCCCGCGAGAAGATAGAGCAGCTAAAGCAGGAGCTAAATGAATACCATCATAGCTGCCGCTTTAACCGTTGTGACTCCATGGGCGACATCGTGCGCCTGCATCTGAAGCTGATGCTGGGGCGGGCCCGCATGGCGAAGTAGAAAAAGGGGTTACCGCGGGCCCAGATTAATAGCCAGACCTACCGAAATTTCAACCCCGCCGGGGCTAATGGTTTCCACCAGGTTGCGCAGCTCCATAGAGGGGCTGTAGCCATTCTGATAGGTAATTGGGTCGCCGGTAAAGCGCACGCCGTAACCCAGCGTGCCCAGCAAACCCAGGCGGCCGGGCTGCCAGCGCAGGCCGCCGCGCAAATGCAGCACCCCACTTGGGGCCATGCTGTACACGGCCTGTTCCTGGTTTAGCTCTACCTCCACGTTATCCAGGCGCCCACTGCGCACCAGATTAGCGCCCAGGTAGGGGGAAAGCTCACTTTGCGGGCGCAGGTAGTAGCGCGCGCCGACGCCAATTTTGCCGCCCACGCCAATACCTAACCCGGCATTTACATCCAGACGGGGCGATACATGGTGACCGTAGGAAAAACCAAGCCCGCCATAAGGTGCGCCCCAGCCTACTTCCATGCTCAGCACGGAACCAGTGTAGGGGGAGGGCTGCTCGGAAAGCAACGGCGCCGCCGGAGTAACCACGGCCGGCGCGGTAGGCTGGGCCGGAGCAGTGGGTTGGGAGTTGAGCTGGGTCTGGGCAGTGGCGCTCAGCGCGGTGAGGGTGAGGCCGGAGGCCAGGAGTATAGATAATTTCATAGAGCCACAAATATGGATGGATTACCCGAGGAAAAGCAGGCAGCCAGAAAAAAATGTGGTACTACGATTTGCGGAAAATCAACAGTAAGCCAATGGAGGTTTAACTGCCCTTTACCAGGGAATTGGGCGCCTCCTGGCGGCGGGTTAGCAGCTCATCCAGCCTGGTATAAATAAACTCAGCGGCCTGGTCCCGAAACTTATCCGTTGGGCCTTTTAGCTGCTCCCGGTACTCTTGGGCGTGGCCCTCCAGCAAAATGGTAACGAAGATGGTGCCCGAGGGCTTATCCGGAGTTTCGGAAGCGCCTGGCCCAAACAGTCCGGTAATAGCTACGCATACATCGGCCGTAGGTAGTTGCTGATGCAGGCCCTGCGCCATTTCGTTGGTGGTCTGCTGGCTTTCGGCGGTATAGGTGTCCAGGGTTTTCTTTTTCACGCCCAGCAGGCGCTGCTTGGCCTCGCCGTGGTAAGTAACTACCGAGCCCAGTAGTACTTCGCTTATGCCCTGCGCCGGAGCCAGCTGCGCCGTAGCCCAGCCACAGGTACAGCTCTCGGCCAGGGCCAGCGTGAGTTTGTGCTGCAGGAATTTTTTAACCAGATCATCAACCAAGGTAGATTTCATAAAGAGAGCGTAACTGGGCTATAGAAAGTATGCTCCCATACGCCAGACAGTCCCAGGGAAGTTGCAGATATTCGAATGCTGATCAAATTTCTAAATAATAGTGCCGCGCCTGCTTAGTAGAAATAAATCATTTTATTGATATGATTTTTGAACGTCTATTATATTTATGTTCATTGGTGCATGTGTTATTACTGCAGAAATAGTAACCTCTTTGTATTTAAAAACAATTGGTAAATGGCTCTTTTCTAAGTAATCAACTTTATAAGAAATTTTTACGGGCATAATGTAAGATGGATTGCTATGTATTAGGTCCAGTGAAGGGTCCAGAGAATATTTTTTATTTATGCCTAGCTCGTTTATTTGATCAAGTCCCATAGAAAATGACAAGCCTATTTTTGCTTGTGAAATCGACTTGTATATGTCTGAGGTATCAATGTGCTCTGTTGGGAAGAAGACAACGGGATGCTGCCCATCTTCAGACCTATCACTTATAAGAAGATAACCTTTTCCAGTAAATACGTTCTTTATGTTATGATCATCCTGTTCTTTGTTTTCGCATGATATTAGTGTCAATAAAAAACAGATCAATGCATTTTGGATCATCTGTGTAAATTTTATGTATTTCATAATATTTATTATTTATAAACGCGAAATTATTGTTTAAAATATTGCGTTATTTTTTAGCAGTATAAAATGGGTATTTACTCCTGCTTATACACCACGCCCTGCTTCATCACGAAGCGCACCTGCTGCATTACTTTAATATCCTGCTCCGGGTCGCCCTCCACGGCCACCAGGTCGGCCAGTTTGCCGGGCTCCACGGTGCCCAGCTGCTCCTGCTGCCCCAGCAGCTCCGCCGCCCGCACCGTCGCCGCCTGCAGGGCTTCTCGGGCCGGCATGCCGGCTTCTACCATGTACTGAAACTCCAGGGCATTCACGCCGTGCCGGAATACGGAAGCATCGGTGCCAAACGCAATTTTAACCCCCGCCTTGTAGGCGCGCCCAAACGTGTCCTGCAGCTTGGGACCAATGGCCAGCGCCTTGGGCGTAACCAGGGGCGGGTAGTAGTTGGGGATTTTAGCGGAGTCGGCTACCGATTTGCCGGCCGTGATGGTGGGCACGTACCAGGTGCCGTACTTCTTCATCAGCTTAATGCCTTCGTCATCCATCAGAGAGCCATGCTCAATGCTGGTTACGCCGGCCCGGATGGCCCGCTTAATGCCTTCCGGACCGTGGGCGTGGCAGGCCACTTTCAGGCCCAGATCGTGGGCGGTTTGCACAATGGCTTTTATTTCTTCCTCCGTCATTTGGGCGCCGCTGCCATCTTTGGCCACGCTCAGCACCCCGCCGGTGGAGGCAATCTTAATCAGGTCGGAGCCGCGCTTGTACTGCTCGCGCACGGCCTGGCGGCATTCGTCGGGGCCGTTGGCTACGCCATCGGCGGGGCCGGGCACGCCCATCAAATCCTGCCGGTAGCCGTTGGTGGGGTCCATGTGGCCGCCGGTGCCGGAAATGGCTTTGCCGGCGGTAAATACCCGCGGGCCCACTACTTGCCCCCGGGCTATAGCATTGCGCAGGGCCGTGTTCACGCCGGAGCCCCCCAGGTCGCGCACGGTGGTGAAACCGGCCAGCAGCGTTTTGCGCGCGTGCTCCAGGGAGGCAAAGGCTACATCGGCGGGGTTTTCGGTAAACTCTTTCAGGAAGTTGTCCTTGCTGGTTTCGCCCTCCAGATGCACGTGGCAGTCAATGAGGCCCGGCAGCACGGTTTTATTTTTCAGGTCGATGACTTTATCCGAAGCGGCACCGGTTTGGTAGCCCGGGTTTACGGCCACAATGCGGCCTTTTTCCACTACCACCGTCATGCTGGTTTGGGCGCGCGGGCTGCGCATATCCAGCAGGCGGCCGCAGTGCACGTAAGTTTTTTGGGCCTGAGCAGAAAAACCACTCAGCAAGGATCCAGCGGTGAAAGCCAGCAATAGTAAAGGTCGACGCATATGGAGAACAGGAAAGGGAAGAAAGAAGATAAATTATGCTGCATGCAGCATGAATTCCGGCAGGATAAGTAACTTGCTCACCACGAGTATAGCGTATTTTCCCTCTTACATCCCGATTTTATGGCAACCCAGGAAGAATTTGAAGCAGCGGCTCAGCGTGCTCAGCAATTGCCCAGCAAACCCTCCAACACCGTGCTGCTCCAGCTATATGCTCTCTACAAGCAAGCCACCGATGGCGACGTACAGGGCGACCGGCCCGGCGGCTTCGATTTTAAAGCCATTGCCAAGTACGATGCCTGGGCCAACCTCAACGGTAAAAGCCAGGACGATGCCCGCCAGGAGTATGTAGCCCTGGTAGATTCCCTATTTCAGGGCGCATAAGTCTGCCTAAAACACCCATTAAAAAAGCCCCGGCGTAGCTATGCCGGGGCTTTTTTAATGCTGATCTGCGCAGCGCTATACTTTAGGCGCCGGCAGGTCGAAGGCTTCGGCATTGTGCTCGAAGTGGCCTTTGTGGGAGCCGTCGCAGAAGGGCTTGTTCTTAGAAAGCCCGCAGCGGCAGATGCTCACCCGCTCGCGGCCCGCCAGGCCGTAGGTGTTGCCCTGGGCATCTACAATTTCAAATTCTCCCTCTACGCGGAGGGAGCCGTTGCTCAGAACTGTGATTTTAGTGGCCATGAAGTGGGGTATTAAAGGGATGATAAGTTGATTCTGAAAAAGGGCAATACCGGCGGAGCAGCATTAGTCTGCCCCAATAGTTGATTAGCGCAGCTCTTTGCGCATCACGTAGTCGTGCATCCAGTAGGGGCCAATGGGAATATCTACCTCCTGGTGGCGCTGGAAGCCCTGGTGCTCATAGAAAGCAATGGCAGGGTTGTAGCGGTTCACGTTCAGCTCCAGCGTGCGGCCGCCCAGCTGGTGGGTGGCCTGCTCTACGGCCTGAATAAGATGCTGGCCCAGTCCCTGGCCCTGGTGGGAGGGAAGCAGGTAAATCTTATGCAGCTTGTAGAGGGCTGCGCCCGTGGGCTGGCGCGAAAAAGAGGCGTAGCCGGCCGGGTGACCATCCGCATACAGCAGCAAAAACGTGTGTCCTTCCTCCGCCATCTGCCGCTGCAGGGATACCGGCGTGTAAATCACCCGGTACATGTAGTCAATCTGCTCCTTTGAGATGATGAACCGGTAAGTTGGCTCCCAGGTAGCCTCCGCCAGCTCAATAATGGTAGGAATATCCTCCAGCGTAGCAGGCCGGATGGTAACAGAAGCGGGAGCAGCAGACGTCATAACAGGTGCAAAAACGTCATTTTTTATTCAAAAAACGAACATGAGCTGGGTGCGCCCACGTTTTTGGGCCGGAAATTGCCGGGCCGCTTATACCGTATTCCGGAAGCCCACCGTTCTTCTTACCTGTTCTACTTGCCACCACATGAAACGACTTTCTCTGACTTTCGCCCTGTTGGCCGCTGGCCTTTCCCTGTCGCCGCTGGCTGCCTCGGCGCAGCAAAAAGGAACTACCCGAGCCACCCAACCAGCCTCTGCGGCCGCCGAGCGCGACCTGCGCTCCTTTGTAGACTGGGTGAGTGATAAGATGGATAAGGCCGAAACGGGCGCCCGCCGCGAGTGGCCCGGCCTGATGGCCGACTTCGACCGCCAGAGCAAGCGCCTGGACAAAGCCACTGATAGCCTCTCGGTGCAGTCGCGGCGGGAATACAGCGCCCAAAAGGCCCGCTACCAGGCTTGGTCTGATGAGCAGCAGCGCCTGGAAGCCCAGGAAAAGCAGCCTGAAACTGCCCAGCAGGCGCAAAACCGGCTGCTCAATGAGCAGGTAGCCATTAGCCGCGCCCCGGCCGCCGACCTGCCCGAGCTGTATGAGCACCTGCTAACCAACACGCGCGAGCAGCGCCGCCAGTGGACGCTGCAGGACTGGGCCCTGGCCAGTGATGTGCTTACCCGCTTAAACACGCGGTATGAGAAAGTGCGTCAGCAGCTAACCCTGGAGCAGCGGCTGCGGGTGCGCTCTTTGCAGGGCGAATTCCGCACGCTGGAGGCTGCCCGGGCTGGCAAAGAAGTCTATGTGCGCTAATTAGCACCAGCCGCGTACTATGCTACGCGGCTTTGTGTTGCTGATACAGCCACTGACTGGCCGAAGGAATATCGTAGAAAAGTTGGATAGGTAGGTGCTTGCCCACCTTTTCTACGAATTCCGTGGAAATTAAATGGCTTTCCATATCCGGCGAAAAGACGTAGGCAAAGGCCCGCAGGCCGGCATCCAGAGAAGCCGGGAGCCATTCAAACTCCAGCCAGGGCATGGCTTCCGACCAGTCGCCGGTGGCGCGGGTTTTATCGTTCAAAATCAGCGGGAAGTGGTATTGCTGCTGCAGCTTCAGGGCTGCTTTGGCCACCTGAATAACTTCCTTACCCGTTAGATTGCCACTCCAGCTAATGTAAAGAAGCTGCTCGTTGGCATAATTCCGAAACGAGGCAATGAGGTTTCCCTGCGCATCGTTCACGGTGCCCAAATCGGCGTAGGTAGTGGAAAGAAATGGCATGTGCGGAGACGTAACTTGAGCATGCGGATAAGGGGCCGATGCTCCGAGGCGGAATACTTACAGAACGGTAATCCTGGTTTCTTCCCCGCCAGGGCCTTTTTCAGGTTGGTGAGAAGCAGAAACGCAAGGATAATGAATTGAAAATATACTCTTTTTTGAGTATTTAATCCAGCAAATAAGCGTAGTAGCTGCCGGGCAATTAGCGGCCCTAAGCTGGGCAATAAATGATGCGGGGGCCACGGGTTTCCACTACTTTTGTAGCTCACTTATTGTCCTTCCTTTCGCTCATGCATATTGCAATCGTCGGCAACATTGGCGCCGGCAAAACTACGCTGGCCAACAAACTGGCGCATCATTTCAACTGGGAAGTCTTTCTGGAAGATGTGGATCATAATCCCTACCTGAAAGATTTCTACGACGATATGCACCACTGGGCTTTTCACCTGCAGGTGTATTTCCTCAACAGCCGCTTTAAGCAAACCCAGCGCATAAAAGAGCTGCAAAAGGCCAGCAAAGGCGTTATTCAGGACCGCACCATTTACGAGGACGCGCACATTTTTGCGGCCAACCTGCATGAGTCGGGCCTGATGCCCGAGCGCGACTACCACAACTACCTGGGCTTGTTTGAATCGATGGTGAGCATGGTAGACCCGCCAGACCTGCTGCTATACCTCAAAGCAGATCTGCCCAAGCTGATTTCGCAGATTGAGAAGCGCAACCGCGACTACGAGAACAACATCAAAATTGAGTACCTGAAAAACCTCAACGAGCATTATGAGCGGTGGATCAGCAATTACCACCATGGCCGCCTGCTGGTTATCGACGTCAACACGCTCGATTACGTGAATAACCCGGAAGACCTGGGCATCATTGTAGACCGGATTAACAGTACTTTATTTGGGCTGTTTTAGTAACCGGACTGAACGGGTAGAATCCTTTAACTGACCTTCTAGCCGCTTCTTTCAATAAAAAAAGCCCTTGCCGTTATCACGCGGCAAGGGCTTTTGTTTTTTAGGCTGTCCGGTTTCTTTATTCCTCTGCGGCCATAGCATCGTTCAGGAAGTGCACCAGGGGCTGGGCAGCGCGCCAGGCTGTGAGCACCTGCTCGGGAAAATCGGGGCGCAGTACATCGGCATCGGGAATGGAGTGCCAGACAAAGTGGCTTTTCAGCTGCAGCCATTCAATGTCCGGGTCGGTGCGGTCATAGCCTTTAGGGGCGGTTTTCAGGGCCTGGCTGCGGTCGAGGCCGGTGGGGTAGTGACGCAGCAGCTCCGGTTGCTGGCGCATGGCGTGGAAGGCCTCCCCGTTGTAGTGAATTTCCTGGCGGATGCGGGCCAGCTGGGCGGGTTCGGGCATCCAGCGGCCGGCGCCTACGTAGCTTTCGCCGCCGGGCTCCAGAGCAATAAAATAGCCTGCCCACGGACTATGGCGCCCACCGGGCTTTACGCCCGCGCCCATGTGGCGCTTATAGGGCTCGTTGCTTTGCTGAAACCGGTCGTTTTTATTGATGCGGAACATCACATCCGAAGGCGAAAGCGCCGCCAAATCAGGCTCGAAGCGCTGGGCCCCACGGAGCAATTCCGCCACCAGCTCCGTATAGATGGCACGGGCACGGTGATAGTCGGCCCGGTTGGCATCCATCCAGGCTTTATGGTTGTTGGCCGCCAGCTGGCGCAGGAAATTCAGTAGAAAAGCTCTATCCATCCTGGTATAACTACGCCGGGGCCCGGGAGGTTGGGAAATACCCGCTAGCGGGTAAGCGCCTGGGTGCCGCTCAGGGCCTGCCGGTCGTTCAGGCGCCAGTCAAAGGGCAGGAAGTCCACTTGAGCCGTGGCCGCCAGTGGAGTGCGCAGGTAGCGGTTGATAAAACCGATCAGGGCGGTGGTATCGGGGCCAAATTCAGCGGAATACCAGTCGAACAGGCTGGAGAGCTGCGCGTGCTCCGGGGTAATGGTGTTAAGCAGCGGATCAAGGAGGAAACGCTGGGTCTGCTCTTCCAGCTGGGCGTGCAGGCGGCGTCCTTCATAGGCCTCGTTACGCAGCACGGGCGAGGAAACGGCGCCGCTTACCAAGGCAAAATGAATGCGCGGGTCCTGAAACCTGTCGCGCAGCTGCGTGCGCTCTACCTGGTTCAGGGAATATTCGTGGCCGGCTGCCATTACGGTTGGCGCTTCCCAGAGTGAAAAGCCATTCGCTGACTTAACCCGTACGGTATTAAGACTGCTGACCGGGTAGTATTCCAGCACCAGGGATACGGTGGTGGCATTATAGGCATTCAGCCAGAAGGCTTTTACGTCGTCGCGGGTCCAGGTTTGCTCGTTGGGCGTGGTTTGGGCCAATACCTGCAGGTATTCGGCCAGTTTTTCCTCCTCGTCCAGGAAGCCCTGGTAGTCCACGCGGCCATCGGGGGTTACGTGCTTGAACAGCAGCTCATTCCAAAGCTGATGCACCTGGGCGGGGCCGTCTGCTGCCAAGGTGTTGGTGGACAGCATGCACAGCACCAGCCAGCCCAAGAGCGCGGGCAGGAGCCGGGAAGGGAAAACCATGAAGAAATGCAATAGAGGTGAGGAGCGGGGGCAGGCAAGCGGTGTGAAGGCCAGCCTGTAAGAGAGGAGTAGCGGTGCCCTAAGCTGCTTTTATTGCTAAAAGCAGTTCTGGGCTAGTCAAAGGTAATTACTTGCCCAGAAAATGCACTATAACCATAGATAAATCAGAGGCTTAATGGGCTGGGGAGGCTGGCAAATGTGGTAAAATACGGTGCAAACGCAATTCTTTGGCCGCACGTAGCCGTGCCTACCGCCACAGTGGCCGCCTGCTTTGCCGTATTTAAGCTTCAGGAAACTCCCAAAAACCGCCGGACTAGGCGTGCGCTTCTCTATGTTCATGCACGGTAATTACGTCGCCGAGGCGCACCACCCCCTGCCCGGGCCCGGTCACATTTTGCCCGAACAGCACTTTGTTTCCCGCTGCCCGATAGGTAGCCAGCGTACGAAGGGGCTCCGCGCTTTTCTGGGCGGTTAGCTGATTGATGGTGGTAACCGGGCAACGGGCGCAGGGCCTTACCACCTGAAAACGTACGTCTCCAATCTGAAACTCAGCCCAGGTGTCTTCCTGCCAGGGCGTGCCGCCGGAAAACACGAAGTTGGGCCGGAAACGGTCCATGGGTACCGGCTCGGCCAGCCGCGTGTTCAGCTCCTGCAGGGAGGCTTCGCCGGCCAGCAGAAAGGGGTAGGCATCGGCAAAGCTCACCATCTGATTGGCCGGGTTATGCTCCGGCTCCGTGGCGCGCATCACCATATCCGACATATAAACCAGCCGGCAGGTCTGGCCCAGGGCTTCCGTCAGCCAGGCATCGGCGGCGGGGGTGCCGCGCCAGGCAAACACCATATCGTCCCAGATGGTGACGAAAAGCGTGCGCTCCGGGGTGGCTTCAAAAGGGATATATAATGGAAGCAGATCCGGGCGCTGGCGGTGCGTGAGCAGGAAGCCGTTATAGGCCGGCGAAACCTGCAGCAGGGCCATATGCGGCTGCTGCCGCTGCGTCATAAACTGGTTGCGGGCGTCTACAATCAGCCAGCGCCGGTCGTGGCGCAGGCCGCGGAGCTCCACCTGGGCCTCCGTCAGCGGAATGCCGCCCAGGGACTTAACCGGATAAATATAAAGGGCAGAGAGCGTAAGGGGAGAGGCGGCCATATCCGCAAAGGTACAAGTCTGCGGAAGCTCCCGAACGATAATTATAGCAATGCCCGGTCCGACTGGCCAAGGCGGCGAGGAGGACCGGGCACGGCGGAAATAGGGTTAACGCTTGATAAAGCGGGCATTCTGCACGGTGCCAGCCCCCTGGACGCGTACGGAATAAGTACTGGGCACTAGGGCGCTGACCGAAATAGTAGCGGTGGTGCCTGTTACCGGCTGCCGAAGATGTTCCCGGCCCAGCTGGTCGAGAACAACCAGCTCTTTTGCCCCCTCGGGCAGGTTGCTGAGCGTCAGCACGTCGGAAGTGGGCACCGGACTTAGCTGAAGCTGACGGGCTGCCTGCGCGCCAGTCGTAACGGCCACCACCTGGGAATAAGTAGCGGTGCCATCGTCATCGGTTTGCCGGAGGCGGTAATACCAGGTGGCACTACCCTGCGCTTTGCGGTCCAGATAGGTGTAGCGCCCGCCATTGGCACCCTTGCCGGGCAAGGCAGTCAGGGCTTCCCACCGGTTTTCCGCCAGCTGGCGCTCTACGGTGAAGCCATGGTTGTTTAGCTCGGAGGCCGTGTTCCAGGTGAGCTGCACTCCGCCGCCCACGGCCGGTTTGCCGGTAAACGCGGTGAGCGTGACGGGCAGGGGGGCGGCGCCATCACCCAAAGTGAAGATGAATCGCTCAAAGAAATTAGTGATGCCAGTTACCCCAACCGTATTGGCATCGGGGTTACGGACCGGTGGTTTCATGAGCTGCCAGGGGCCTTGCAGGGAGTTAGACCGAAACAGTATCAGATTAGCTTCTGCAATGCTGTTTAGCTCAGTGGGTTCTGCCAATACGGTGGGTACGGCAGGATCGTGCCGGTAGGTGAACACCAGGTTTACGTTTAACGGCTGATTCTCGCCTTTGTAAGCAGGCTCTACCACATATTGCCGCTTAATACTCTTGGCAAAAACCAGATTGTAGGGGTCGTAGGGTGGTAGTGCCTGGCCGTAGAGGGTAGTGCCGGTATAGCGCGTAACGGTGGTAATACCCAGGCTGGGGCCCTGGCTGGTACCATTATTCCCATTCGCATTCAGCTTTAGCCCAATGCCGCCGAAGTTATAGTTGCCGGGCACATTTACAGGGGCTTTGCTGATGGCTACTACGGTGCCCAATACATAGCCCTTATCCTCCGTCAGCATGATATTTTTCCCATCCACTATCATCTTCAGCCGATGAGCACCGGTATTAATTATGCCATCCTTTAGCTGAAGCTCCTGCAGGATTTCCAGTTCATTATACAATTGCTTTACCCCGGGCTTAGTGATGATAAGCCGGTAAAGCTGCGTTGGAGCCGACAGTAAAATGTTTTGGTTGCCCCCGGTGAAAGAAGTGGTGCTTGTTCCGGGGTTTAAGGTTCCCATTATTTTAAAGTCGCCACCTACGCTAAGGGTATACTGCCCGGCTGCATTGTTGGCGCTGGGCGCGAAAGAAGCGTTTTCGCCTACCAGAAAGTTCTTTAGTATGGTGAGGCTGGAAAGGCCTTGGAGTCGAATATTTCCTTGGTAAAGGGAAAAATTGCCATTAATTACCAACGGTGCTTCCAGGGTTAATGTCTGCCCGGGAGCATTTACAGTGAAGTCATAAAAAGGAGAGGTAACAGGAACTACACTGGCATCCTGGTAAGAGTAGCTAACCCGGCTGAAGATTGAACTCCGGTCAGCATCGGCCATACCCGGCACGGTGTAGTAGAAGGAGGCGGGCTGTATTTGGCTGCCTGCGGTCAGGAGTGGGTCAGGATTGTTTTTTGGTATCTGGCTGCCGGAGGTAGCGTTTGAGTTTCTCAGGGTATAGGCAAACCAATTGAAAGCGGAGGCGCTGCCCTCCATGCCTATAGCGCTTCGGTACACCCTGAATTCCCGGATGATAGAAGGGGTATTTCCCTGTTGTGACCCGGCGTACAGTTGCGCCGGATCCGATTCCGGATTAGTGGCGGAAGGATAATTAGCCGGCGAAAACCAAGTGCCCGTACTGGTGTTGGCCAGATAAAAACTTAGCCCGTCATTTGTGAAAACGAAAGCCCTGTCTGCCCGGAAAGGGGGCTTAAACGTTAGGCTGCTGTTGCTATTAGCCGGATCAGTATACGGTATCCCAACCAGGGTGCCATCGGAGGAAAGGTTGCTATTAACGGGCAGGGCCGGGTTGTTATCCAGAAATAATACGGAGGGCAGCGTCCAGGCAGCAAGATTGGTTCCTCCATTCTGCTGGACTGCTACATACAAATATGTATTATCCCAATCTAGGTACCAGGTATAGCTACCACTGGTTTGGGAAGCTTTATATTCGTTTGGGGTGATTTTCCCATCTGCGGTAGCTGCGTGCGCAGTAAAGGAAATAAACAGGCACACGAGGCACAGCGCCATCCGGAGGACGGAAGCGGAGAGTAGCTTGCTCATATACAAATAAGATAATGATGTGCTGGTAAAGCAATATAATTAATAATAATAATGCAATTTTGGATCCTATTCAGTTCGTATCATATTTTACATTTAGAGCTTGTACCCGGCCTGCTGGGCTATATTAGAAGGCATAGAAGGAGTTAGATGCCTTAAAAGGATTTTTATTTTATTAAATAATTTTAATAATCAATAGGATAAATTATTTTTTATGAACGTTTATAAAACTAGATTATAATTATAAAAACTTGATTGTCAAATAATTACATAGATAATATGCTAGTCCGCTGATACGTCATGCTAAATTTCAAGCAACCAGAATTTATCTAACCAAAGCAGTGTCTAGGCTTGTTCTCGTGTATATGGTGAACTAGTACCTTTGCCGCCTACCTGAACTTTGGATATATGCGCTTGTCTTTTTGGTGGAATACCATGGTGTTGGCTTTCCTGCTGCCCTTCACCACCCTGGCCCAGGCCCCCAAAACCTATTCCTCCTCGGAAATACTGCTGGGCCTGAAAAAGCTGAACGTGCTGGGCTCGGTGCTTTACATAGCCGCCCACCCCGACGATGAGAATACCCGCCTGATAGCCTACATGGCCAATGGCCGCCTGCTGGAAACCGGCTACTTCAGCTGCACCCGCGGCGACGGCGGCCAGAACCTCATCGGCCCGGAGCTGCGCGAGCAGCTGGGCGTCATCCGCACCCAGGAGCTGCTGGCGGCCCGCCGCATCGATGGCGGCCGGCAGTTCTTCTCCCGCGCCAACGACTTCGGCTTCAGCAAAACCGCCGAGGAAACCTTTACCATTTGGGATAAAGAGCAAGTGCTTTCCGATATGGTCTGGGTAATTCGCCAGCGCCGCCCCGATGTGCTCATCACCCGCTTTCCACCCGATGCCCGGGCCGGCCACGGCCACCACACTGCCTCGGCCATGCTGGCCATTGAAGCCTTTGATGCTGCCGGCGACCCCAAACGCTTCCCCGAACAGCTGAAGTACGTGCAGCCTTGGCAGCCTAAGCGCCTGCTCTGGAACACCGGCTCCTTCTTCGTGAAGGCTGGTGAGGATATGAGTGGCTACCTGAAGCTGGATGCCGGTGGCTACAATCCGCTACTGGGCCTGAGCTACGGCGAAATAGCTGCCCGCAGCCGCTCCCAGCACAAAAGCCAGGGCTTTGGCTCTGCCGCCACGCGGGGCGAGGCGCTGGAATATTTCCAACTGCTGAAAGGGGAGAAGGCGGAGAAGGATTTGTTTGAGGGCGTGGATATGAGCTGGAACCGCGTGAAAGGCGGCGCTGCCGTGGGCAAGCTGCTTGAGGAGGTAATCCAGAAGTATGATGCTGCAAATCCGGCGGCGAGTGTGGCGGGGCTGCTAAAGGTGCGAGCTACACTACGGAAGCTAAAAGTAGCGCCTCTTACAAATGAGAAATTTTGGGTTGAGCAAAAGGAAAACCAAGTCAACGAGCTGATTCGGGCAACACTTGGCCTGTATTTAGAAGCAACAGCAAGTAGTTCAAGTATAGTAGCAGGGGAGAATGTGCCAATTACAATTGAGGTAACCTCACGGCTCATGAACTCCAAACAGCTTCCTAAAGCTGACCTGATTAGCATAATGTATTCAGGGCAGGAGTTTGCTATAACTGCAGTCGGTAAGGAGGATAAGCTTCCTGCTGGACGTCAATCGTTACTTAAAAGAGAGGTTGCTTTTATGGCTTCGGATACGATGACCTCTCAGCCCTATTGGTTGAATACAAGAGGCTCAATCGGGATGTATAAAGTAGAAAAGCAACTTGAACGTGGACAGCCCGAAACTGGTCCAAGCATCGAGGTGACATTTGAGTTTTTAATAGGCAGCCAATCCATAGATTACACCGTTCCCGTTCAATACAAAAGCACCGACCCGGTAGAAGGAGAGAAGTATCGTCCCTTGGCCATAGTGCCGCCCGTAGCCGTAAACATTGTGGGGCACGCCTACGTCTTCGCTGAAAACAAGCCTAAAACCGTTCCGGTAACCCTGAAAGCTGGTCAGGCTGATGCCAAAGGCACCGTGGCCCTCCAAGTGCCCACCGGCTGGAAAGTAGAGCCCGCCAGCATTCCGTTCGACATCAAAAACAAGGATGAAGAACGCACGGTGGAGTTTCAGGTGCAGCCCACGAGTAGCCAACAGAGCACCGGCCAGCTGCGTGCCGTGGCCACCATGAATGGCCAGGCATACAGCCGCGGCATCCAGACTATTGCCTACAACCACATTCCCACCCAAACGCTCTTCCCAGAGGCCGTGGCCCCGCTGGTGAAGCTGGATCTGAAGCGGCGGAAGCAGGATATCGGCTACCTCATGGGTGCCGGTGACGAGGTGCCGGATGCCCTGCGCCAGATTGGCTACAACGTAACGCTGCTCAAGCCCGAAGATCTGACCACTGAGCGCCTGCGCCGCTACCAAGCTGTGGTAGTAGGCATACGTGCCTACAACACCCTGGACCGCCTGAAATACCAGCAACCCACTCTGCTGCAATACGTGGAAAATGGCGGCAACCTGGTAGTGCAGTACACCGTGAGCCGGGGCACGGTACTGCCCGAAATTGGCCCATATCCCATGAAGCTCTCCAACGACCGGGTTACCGTAGAAAATGCGGCCGTTACGTTCCTCAAGCCGCAACACGCCCTGCTGAATACGCCCAACAAGATTTCCAGCCAGGATTTTGAAGGCTGGCAGCAGGAGCAGGGCCTCTACTACCCCTCGCAGTGGGACCCCAAATACCAGACCATCATCAGCAGCCACGACCCCGGTGAGCCCGCCAAAGAAAGCGCCATTCTGGTTGCCGATTACGGCAAAGGCCACTATATCTACACCGGCCTGTCGTTCTTCCGGGAACTGCCGGCCGGCGTGCCGGGTGCGTACCGCCTGCTCACCAATATGATTGAGCTTGGTAAATAATAAGTAATCATCTCGCCCAGCAGATTGTCATCCTGAGCTTGCGAAGGACCTTCTCACGCTAGAACAACTGTCGAAACAACAACTTTTGCATGCGTGAGAAGGTCCTTCGCAAGCTCAGGATGACAAAGATTTAATACAGCCCATGTCCGCAACCCCCGAAACAAATAAACCGCCGCTGTTGCCCTCCTGGCGGGCCTGGTACGGACTGGTGCTGGCAGCGCTGGCGGCGGAAATAGGGCTGTTTGTGTGGCTTAGCGGCTACTTTGCCACATGAGCGCGCTGGACTGGGCCGTACTGGCGGGGGCGCTGACCTTTATCATTGGCTACGGGGCCTGGCGTACGCGGCAGGCGGGTTCTTCGCTGGATGGCTACCTGCTGGGCGGCCGCCAAACCCGCTGGTGGGGCGTGGGGCTGAGCATTATTGCCACCCAGGCCTCGGCCATTACCTTTCTCAGCACTCCCGGCCAGGCCTACGCTGATGGCATGCGCTTTATCCAGTTCTACTTTGGCCTGCCCGTGGCCATGGTCCTGATTTCGATAATAGCGGTGCCAATTTACCAGCGCCTGCAGGTATATACTGCCTACGAGTACCTGCAAAGCCGCTTTGATAAGCGCACCCGCACCCTGGCGGCAGGGCTTTTTCTGCTCCAGCGCGGCCTCAGCAACGGACTTTCCCTGTATGCCCCGGCGCTGGTGTTGTCAGCTATTCTGGGCTGGAATACTACCGTAACGGTGTGCCTGCTGGGCGCCGCCATTATCGGCTATACCGTGAGCGGGGGCACCCGCGCCGTTACCGTTACGCAGCAGGGGCAGGTGGCCGTTATCTTCAGCGGCATGGTGGTGGCCGGCTACTTGCTGGTGCACTATCTGCCAGCCGAAGTAGGCTTTTCTGATGCTATGCACCTGGCCGGGCGTATGGGCAAGCTGAACCTGGTTGACTTTCATTTCGATTGGGAAAACCGCTATAACTTCTGGACGGGCATGACGGGCGGCCTGTTTCTGGCGCTGTCCTACTTCGGCACCGACCAAAGCCAGGTGCAACGCTACCTCTCCGGCCAGAGCATAACGCAAAGCCGCCTGGGCCTGCTCATGAATGGCCTGGTGAAGGTGCCCATGCAGTTTGGGATTCTGCTGGTGGGCGTGCTGCTTTTTGTGTTCTACCTGTTTCAGCCAGCTCCCCTCACCTTCAACCGCCCCATTTATGAGCGGGTAATGCGCAGCGCCGTGGCACCCCGGGCCCAGCAATTGCAGCGGGAATACAGTGCGGTGCAGGACGCGCAGCGCGCAGCGGCCACCGCGCTGGTAGCAGCTCACCAGCAGAACAACGCCCCAGCCCAGGCCGCCGCCAACCAGCGCCTGCAAACCACCCAGGCCGCCGCGGCGGGCATCCGGGCCTCGTGGCAGGGCCTGGTAAAGCAGGTGGCACCCGCCGCCGATGCCAAAGACACCGACTATGTGTTTATCTCCTTTGTGCTGCGCTACCTGCCGCGCGGGCTGGTGGGCCTGCTGGTGGCCGTGGTGCTAAGCGCGGCCATGAGCTCGGCCGCCTCGGGCCTCAATTCCCTGGGCTCTACCACCGTTATTGACCTATACCGGCCCTTTACACGGCGCCTGCACTGCCCCGATGCGCATCTGGTGGCCGTGTCGCGCTGGTCTACGGTGGGGTGGGGCGTGCTGGGAATTGGCTTTGCGCTGTTTGCCGCCCGCATGGAAAACCTTATTCAGGCCGTGAATATTCTGGGCTCCCTGTTTTACGGCACCATCCTGGGTATTTTTGCCGTGGCGTTCTTCCAAAAGCAGGTGCATGGCCGGGCCGTATTCTGGGCGGCTGTTATCACGCAGGCAGCCACCTTCCTGGCTTTCTGGCTCACGGATATTGCCTACCTGTGGTACAATATTCTGGGCTGCTTTGCGGTAATGCTGCTGGCTGAGTTGGGTCAAAAATTAGTGGACCGGCAGAAAAGTCAACCCAAACAGCCCGCTGCCTTGTCATAAAAAAAAGCCCCTGACTTCCTTGCGGAGGTCAGGGGCTTTTCCGTTTTCAGTGGCCGGTTAATGAGCCGGGGCTTACAGCTTGCCGGCTTTCTTGGCTTCCAGAATCAGGGCGTCGTTCATCTTCACGTAGTCGGCGTTTTTAGCTTCCTGCGCCAGCTTCTTCGACTGCTCGGCGGCCGTTACGGCGCCTTTGTAATCCTTCATTTTCATGCGGATTTTGGCTTCCGTCAGCACGTTCCAGAACTTGGGCTCCGTGGCGTTGGCTTTCTGAATCCAGGCCAGGGCCTCCTTGGGGTCTTTGTTGTTATCGTAGTAGTAAGCAGCGGCGGCAGCCAGGTCGTTGGCGCTTGGCGAGGCATTTTTGATGACCTTCTCGTCAATCTGCGCCATTACCTTGCTGTCCACATCGGCCATCACCTTAAACTTGGCGCCGGTCATTTCCCACTGCATATCCACGTTGGCGGTAGCGGGAGTAAGGTCAGCAAAGTTGATGGTGAAGGTTTCTACCTTCTGGCCCAGCTTGTAGGGCTTCACTTTAAAGGAAGCTACATCATCGGCGGCCTTAAAGCCGGCCACGTCGGCACCCTGCTTCAGGCTTTTGTTGAGCACTACCGTCCACTCCGTTTTGCCGGGAATGGTGTAGATGCCATACTCGCCGGCGGGTACTTTTTTGCCCTCCACGGTCACATCATCAGAAAACTTGATGGCCGTAGTAGAGTTGGCGCCGGTGCGCCAGCGCTTGCCGTAGCCTACCACCGCCTTGCTGGTGGAGTCGCCGAAAATCACGCGGCCTTTCACGCTGGGGCGGTAATAAGTAATGGTTACTTCCGTGAGGCCTACGCGCTGCGTAACGGTGCTTTTGGGGCTGGCAGCCGGGGTGTTTAGCTGTGCCTGGGCAGCAGGAGCCGAGAGAAGCAGTGCGCCGGCCAGCGCAAAACCGGTCAGCAAAGCAGAGGGTGTTTTCAACAGCATAGAGTAAGGAAGAAAGGTTGATATGGGAGGTAAAAGTACACCTTTTGCGCAATGCCGGGCCTGGTTCAGCAATGCCTGCCAGGGTAAACAGCTACGTGCGGATTTGTTTTGGCAATTGCGGGTCACTTACGCAAATTAACCGGGTTAACTGATGGATATCATTGGTTTGATCTGCCCGGGCGCCTGACCTTCGTATCAGGCCTGCCCCGGCTACATCTTGCCGGGGCAGTCACGCATTCTTTCTTCACTTTCGGGCAAAACTCACTTGTATGCAAATCACGGTATTTAGTGCCCACGCCTTTGAACAGCCTTACCTCCTGGAAGCCGCCCAGGGGCAGCATGCGCTGCATTTTGTAACCGATGCGCTGGGCCCTGCTACCGTGGAGCAGGCCCAGGGCAGCACGGCCGTAGCCCTTTTCACCAGCGACGATGCCTCGGGCCCCATTCTGGAGCGGCTGCAGGCCCTGGGCGTGCGCTACGTAGCCGTGCGCGCCGTGGGCCACGACCAGGTAGACCTGGCCGCTGCCACCCGCCTGGGTCTGCGCGTGGCCAACGTGCCCGAATACTCGCCCTACGCCGTGGCCGAGCACGCCCTGGCCCTCATGCTGGGCCTGAACCGCCAGCTGTGCCGCGCCCACGCGCAACTGCAGCGTGGCGACTTCCGCCTGGATAACCTGGTGGGCTTTGATCTGCACGGCAAAACGGTGGGCATTCTGGGCTGTGGGCGCATTGGGGCCGTTATGGCCAGCATTCTGCACGGGTTTGGCTGCCACCTGCTGGGCGCCGATGTGGTGGAAAACCCGGAGCTGTGCCAGCGCTTTGGCCTGGCCTATGTTACGCGGGAGGAGCTGTATGCCCAGGCGGATATTATAACGGTGCATGCACCGCTAACGCCCCAAACGCACCACCTCCTGGATGCCGCTGCCCTGGCGCAAATGAAGCCCGGCGTTATGCTGATTAATACCGGCCGGGGAGGGGTGCTGGATACCAAAGCGGCGCTGGAAGCGCTGAAAACCGGGCAGCTGGGCTATCTGGGTCTGGATGTTTATGAGTTTGAAAAGGGCCTGTTTTTCAATGACCGTTCTCAGCAGCCGCTGCCGCAAACCGACCCGCTGCTGGCCGAGCTGGTTAGCCTGCCTAATGTGCTGGTAACCGGCCACCAGGCCTTTCTCACCCACGAGGCCCTCACCAACATAGCCGCTACCACCTTCTTAAACATCAACTGCTGGGAGCAAAAACAAACGTGCGTGAATGAGCTGCGCCCCGGCTAGTGAACACCGCGCGGGAAGGGCGGTGCAACATTCTCTCTTTCGATAAGGAAGGCCTTTAGCCGGATGTAACAGGCGCCGCCCGGCGGCCGGCTTCGGCGCGCACCATGTTATGAATGCCTTGTAGCAGCGCATCGGGGGTGAAGGAAATGCTGTCGATGCCCTGCTCCACCAGAAACTGGGCAAACTGCGGGTAGTCGCTGGGGGCCTGGCCGCACAGGCCAATTTTCACGCCGCAGCGGTGCGCCGCCTGAATTACCTGGTGCAATAGCAGCTTCACGGCCGGGTTGTTTTCATCAAATAGCGCACTTACAATAGCTGAGTCCCGGTCGATGCCCAGGGTAAGCTGGGTGAGGTCGTTGGAGCCGATGGAAAACCCATCAAACACGGCGGCAAACTGCTCAGCCAGCAGCACGTTACTGGGAATTTCGGCCATTACGTAGATTTCCAGCCCGTTTTCTCCGCGCGCCAGGCCAAACTCCCGCATAATATCCACCACTTTCTGGCCTTCCTCCACGGTGCGGCAGAAGGGAATCATGGCCTTCACGTTGGTAAGGCCCAGCGTGTCGCGCACCCGTTTCAGGGCCTGGCATTCCAGCCGGAAGCCCTCGCGGTAGGCGGGGTGGTAGTAGCGCGAGGCACCCCGGAAGCCCAGCATGGGGTTTTCCTCTTCCGGCTCAAACTGGCGCCCGCCCAGCAGGTTGGCGTATTCGTTGGTCTTGAAGTCGCTCATGCGCACAATCACATCCTTGGGAAAAAACGCGGCGGCCACCAGCGCAATAGCCTGCGACAACTTCTCCACAAAGTACTCCGCTTTGGAAGGGTAGTAGCGCGTGAGCTGTTCAATCTCCTGGCGGGCGGCTTCGTCTTTCAGCTCATCAAACTTGACCAAGGCCATGGGATGAATGCGGATGTTGCTGCTGATGGCGAATTCCATGCGCATCAGCCCCACGCCTTGGTTGGGGTAGCGCGAGAGCCGCATGGCCTGGTCGGGGTCGGCCAGAATAAACATGGGTTTGGTGCGCGGCAGCCGGATGGAGCTCAGGTCGATGGTGGTTTCCTGCCAGGGTAGCTTACCGGCAAAGATGTAACCGGCGTCGCCCTCGGCGCAGGAAACCGTGATTTGCTGCCCATCCTGAATTTGCTGGGTGGCGTTGCCGGTGCCCACCACGGCCGAAAGGCCCAGCTCCCGGGCCACAATGGCCGCGTGGCTGGTGCGCCCGCCCTGGTTGGTGACCAATACTGAGGCTTTACGCATCACGGTGTTCCAGTCGGGGTTGGTGATGTCGGCCACCAGAATGTCACCGGGCTGCAGGCGGTGGCCTTCGGCGGGGGAGTTGAGGATGCGCGCAATGCCGGAGGCAATCTGGCTGCCAACGGCTTTGCCCGTGGCCAGCACCGGGCCGCGCTCCTGCAGGTGGTATTCGTGCAGCTGCAGTTCCTGGTGGCCGTGGTGCACGGTTTCGGGGCGGGCCTGCACAATGTAGAGCTTACTGCTTTGGCCGTCTTTGGCCCATTCCACGTCCATGGGCAGGCCGTAGTGCTCCTCAATCAGCAGGCACCACCGGCCCAGCTGCTCGGCTTCGGCATCGGTTAGTACAAACTGCGCCTGCTGCTCCGGGGGCGTGGGCACGTTTTCAATGGTAGGGCCGGGGCCGGTGTGCGCGGCGGCGTAGCGCATGGTGCGGGCTTTGTCGCCCAGCTTCTTGCTGACTAATGACTGATGCCCGGCCCGCATGGAGGTCTTGAACAGGTAAAACTCATCGGGATTCACGGCGCCCTGCACCACGTTTTCGCCCAGCCCCCAGCTGCCCGTCAGGTAAATCATGGGCTCGAAACCGGTTTCCGGCTCAATGGTAAACGCCACGCCCGCCGAGGCCAGATCGGAGCGCACCATGCGTTGCACCCCCACCGATAAAGCCACCTGCATGTGCGGAAAGCCATTCTGAATGCGGTATTTGATGGCCCGGTCGTTAAACAGCGAGACGTAGCAGCGGCGGCAGGCGTCCAGCACCGCCTCGATGCCTTCCATATTCAAAAACGAATCATGCTGGCCGGCAAAGCTGGCGGAAGGCAGGTCTTCGGCGGTGGCGCTGCTGCGCACGGCTACCTGCGCGCCCGTCGGCGTATCGGTGCTGAGCTGTTGGTAAGCGGCGGTAATGGCAGCCTTAACTGGTTCCGGTATGGTGGCATTCTGCACCAGCGCCCGAGCCGCTGTTCCTACCTCATGCAGGTTGCTGAATTCCTTAGTATCCACGGTTTCGAGCAACGCGGCTAGCTTTTCCCGAATACCGTTTTCATCCAGTAACAACCAATAGGCAGTGGCCGTGGTGGCAAACCCATCGGGAACGTTAATGCCTTTCGGCATCAGCTGATTAAACAGCTCGCCCAGGGAGGCATTCTTGCCGCCAACTACGCCTACCGCGCTGCTGGATAGTTCACGAAAGGGAATAGTGTAAGTCGCATCCATATTGGTTCTCGCAATACGGCCGGGTACGTGACGGCCGGTGAGGAAGAACTGTTAAGATGCGGTATATAAAGAGCTTATGCGTTGATATATGTCATCTTGGGGGGTGACATTGGTCAGGCATATTTACACTCATTAAGAAGGTATATGAAAGAGGCTTATCAGCCGGAGAATAGAGTTTGCTATTCCATTTCAGTAACCAGCTTTATTCGTCGAATACCCATCTCTTCAAATTGGTGAATCAAAGCCATAACCCGATGAGAAGAAACCGTTTTATCAGCTCGAATAGCAATAGCACAACCTGTATCATTTCCCGGCTCTACCCCCTGATTCGGTGGCGGAGATAATATATTTGCGGGGCTTTGATTCTGCACTTCCTGAAGCCCGGCTAAGAGAAGTTCTGTCAATAGCCCTGAATCGTTTTCAAGCGTTAGTGGAATTCCATTAAGCTGTAGCTGACGCCGTGCAGGTGGCATATCGAGCCACTTTGGCAATTGCCTAACATCCTGGCTTAGAAAAGGCAGCTGTTCAAGCTGCTCTTCTTGTTGCGGTGTGAACAAGACGTTGTGCTGTTTAGCTACCCGTTGAATAATGGCTCCTAACAGGTGCGGCTGGTTTGCAGAAAGGTGAAACCTATCCTGCGCATCAAGGTGAACTATAATGGCATATTCAAGCCCTTTAGAGCAGTTATTACTGCAAGTAGGAGTATTTACATAAGGAGCAGCTATGGGCGACGGACCCGTAGAAGTCAGCACATAGAATAGCACCACCATCAGCCACACCCCGAAAAAAATAACTGACCCGAACTCGAGGGTTAGCACACGAGGGAGGGAATAGGAAGTAGTGCGCATCAATCGTTTAGATAGTTGACCGAATCAATGTAACGAAAAAGGGCGAAGCTATGCTTCGCCCTTTTTGGAAGTAACGTCGGAATTTTAACTCAACTCAAACTGCAGTTTCAGCAGATTCGCATACAATCCATTCTCATTATGGGCCAGCTCTTCATGCGTGCCTTGCTCCACAATGCGGCCGCCGTCAATCACCAGAATCTTATCCACTTTGCGGATGGTGCTGAGGCGGTGGGCAATGATGATGCTGGTGCGGTTTTGCATCAGCTCGTCCATGGCACTTTGCACCAGCTTTTCGCTCTCGGAGTCGAGGGCGGAAGTGGCTTCGTCCAGAATCAGGATGGCGGGGTTTTTCAGGATGGCGCGGGCAATGGCCACGCGCTGGCGCTGGCCGCCGGAGAGCTTCACGCCCCGCTCGCCTACCAGCGTATCCAGCCCCTCGGGGAAGGTGGAGATAAACTGCCAGGCGTTGGCCTTGCGGGCGGCCGTGATAATCTCCTCATCCGTGGCGTCGGTTTTGCCATAGGCAATGTTCTCCCGGATGCTGCCGCCGAACAGCAGCGTTTCCTGGGGCACAATGCCGATGTGGCTGCGCAGCTCGGTGAGGTCGAACTGGCGGATGTCGTGGCCGTCGATGAGGATTTTGCCGCCGCTGAGCTCGTAGAACTGCATCAGTAGCTGTACAATGGTGCTTTTGCCGGCGCCACTGGGGCCTACCAGCGCAATTTTCTCGCCGGCCTGAATATCGAAGGTAATGTCTTTGAGCACCGCCAGATCGGGGCGGGTAGGGTAGCTGAAGGCCACGTGGCGGTAGTCAATGTCGCCGCGCACTTGGAGCGGAGCGGTACCGGCCACGCGGGCGCGGTGCGTGGGTTCGGAGGGCTCGTCTAGGATTTCCAGAATCCGCTCGGAGGCGCCCAGCGTGCTTTGCACTTTGCCGTACAGCTCGCCGAGGCCACCTACGGATGCCCCGATAAAGATGGTGTACAGCGCAAAGGAAGTCAGGTCGCCGATGGTCATTTGGCCGGCGGCTACCAGCGAGGCCGCACGCCACAGCACCAGAATAATGCCGCCAAACAGGCCGATAATCACAAACGACACAAAGCCACCACGGTAGAGGTTGCTTTTCAGCGCGGCCCGCACCGTGTTGGTGAGCGAGGCAGAATAGCGGCGGGTTTCAAACTGCTCGTTGGTGAAAGCCTTCACCGTATTAATGCCCTGCAGCGTTTCCTCCACGATGACGTTGGTCTTGGCCAGCTCGTCCTGCGTGGCTTTAGCCAAAACGCGGATTTTACGCCCAAACACCATAGCCAGCAGCACAATAGGCGGGAAGGTGAGCAGCATAAACATCGACAGCTTCACCGACACCATCATGATAAACACAATGCCTACCACCAAGGTCATAATCTGCCGGAACAGCTCGGCCAGCGTCAAGGAAAAGGAATCCTGAATCTGGCTGACATCGGAAGTGATGCGTGAGGTGATGGCGCCCACCCGGTTTTTCTCGAAGTACGGAATGGGCAGGCTCACAAATTTGGCGTAGAGCGCCTGCCGGATATCCCGCACCGTAAACTCACTCACCTGCGTGAAAAACCAGATGCGCCCGAACGAAAACAGCCCCTGGAAGACAATGATGACAAACAGGCCCAGCGCAATCTGATTGATAGAAATGGCGCTGCCATTGGGCAGGATAAAAGGCTTGCCGTTGGCAGTGTCCGTGAGCTTGCCAATCACCCAGGGAAAGCACATCACGGTGGCGCTGGACAAGGCCAGCAGCACCATGCCCACAATGAATTTGGTCCGGTACGGCAGTACATAGCGGAAAATCCGCAGGGCCTTCCGCAGATTTTCTTTGGTTAACTTCTTCTTGGGTACATCCGGGTCAAGGGTTGTGCCGCTGGTATTCATTCCACTTCGGGCCATGTTCGAGGTATTCGGAGCTACAAATTAGGTGGCGCTAGTTCCCCTCCTTTTTTAAGGAGGGGTGCCCGCAGGGCGGGGTGGTAAAACTCGTTGAACGATGACTAGATTTTGGTTTTCTAGCCCTAGTATTTCAACCACCCCTGGCCCCTCCTCAGCTGAGGAGGGGAACTAACATCTAACTCGTAGCGCTACTCATTCTGATTATTCAAACTTTACTTTCGTCTTCGATTTTTCGATTTCTACAATCTGGCTATTGGCAAACGGCACTGGTAGCTGCACCTGCACCGGCAGCGCCACGCCCTTGCGGGTGGCGGGCTTCCAGGGCGGCAACAAAGCCAGCACGCGCAGGGCCTCGGCGTCGCACTCCGGCGAAAGGCCTTTGACCACCGTAGCATTGCTCAGGCGGCCATCAGCCTCTACCGTGAAAGCGGTAAGCACGCTGCCCGTAATCTGCTTGACGCGCGCGGCCTCCGGATACTGTACATTCAGCGCAAAAAATTCTCCTAAGGCCTCCGCACCACCCGGGAACTGGGGTGGTACATCGGGCCGGTTAGTGGCGGGGGTGCGCTGCGCCTGCATGTGGCCGGGCCGGAGTACGGTGGGCTGCTTAGGGGCGGGAGCCGGCTGGGTTTGGGCCTGAGCGGAGGCAGCCAGGCCTACCAATAGCAAAGAAAGGAGCAGGTGTTTCACGAGTGAGCAGGCTAACAAGGTGAACAGGACAAACCGGTGGAAACAGGCAGACACCGCCCGGACCCGCAAAGGTACGCACAACTACCCCATTACCGTTGCTGCCTAACCCCTCAGGCGTGAGCCGGGTTCAATTCATGCACCTGCGCCGTGCGGGAAATGGCCAGCAACCCCAGGAAGGTAAGGGCGCCGTTCAGCAGCAGGATTTCAAACCCGAATTTATAGCCGCCCAGCCAGGCCTCTGAGTTAACGTTGATGATGTAGGTGATGATGGGCGCAGCCACGCACACGGGCAGCACCATCCGGTCGCGCAGCTGCAGGCGGGTAAGGATGCCGAAGGAGAACAGCCCCAGCAGCGGCCCGTAGGTGTAGCCCGCCGCCTTAAACACGGCCGTAATCAGGCTCTGGTCGTTCAGGGCCTGGAAAATGAGGATAATGACCATCAGCACCACGGAAAATCCGAGGTGGGTGAGCTGGCGCAGGTTTTTCTGCCGGTTTTCGGGGTACTGCTTAATGTTGAGGAAATCGACGCAGAAGGAGGTGGTGAGGGCCGTAAGGGCCGAGTCGGCGGAGGCGTAGGTAACGGCAATGATGCCGAGGATGAAGATAATGCCCGCAAACAGGGAGAAATGGTTGGTGGCCAGCAGCGGAAATACGTTGTCGCCAATGATTTTACCCTCGGCGTTGGTAGGCAGCTGAATGCCCTTCACGGCAGCAAACTGGTACAGCAGCACGCCCAGCGTGAGGAACAGCACATTCACGAAGACCAGCACCAGCGTAAACCAGAACATGTTTTTCTGGGCATCGGCCAGGGAGCGGCAGCTCAGGTTTTTCTGCATCAGGTCCTGGTCCAGGCCCGTCATTACAATGGTGATGAAGGCGCCCGAGGCAAACTGCTTCCAGAAGAACTTGTCGTCTTTCAGGTGGCTGAAGTAGATCTGCGACATGGAGCTGTCCTTCACCGTCTTCACCAGCTCTTTCAGGCCCAGGTTCAACTCCGAGGAAATCAGGTAGATGCTCACGCCCACGCAGGTGAGCATGGCCAGCGTCTGGAAAGTATCGGTCCAGAGAATGGTTTTAAGGCCGCCCTTAAAGGTGTAGAGGTAAATCAGCAGAATGCTCACAATCACCGTGACGTAGAACGGCACGCCCATTTTATCGAACACGGCCAGCTGCAGCACGCCCGCCACCAGGTACAGGCGGAACGCCGAGCCAATGGCCCGGGAAATCAGGAAAAACAGCGCCCCGGTTTTGTAGCTCCAGAAGCCAAACCGCTGCTCCAGATAAGTGTAGATAGACACCAGCTGCAGGCGGTAATACAGTGGCATTAGCACCAGCCCAATCACCAGATACCCTACCAGATACCCAAACACCACTGCCATGTAGCTCCAGGACTGCGACTGCACCATGCCCGGCACCGAAATAAAGGTGACGCCCGACAGCGAGGTGCCAATCATGGCAAAGGCCACCATGTACCACGGCGCGTTGCGGTTGGCAATGAAAAACGACTCGCTGGTGGCTTTGCGGGAGGTGAGCACCGCAATGATGATGAGAACAGTGAAGTAGCCCGCAATCAGGCTCAGAATCAGGGTGGGAGACATTCTTGGTGGTTGCGTAATCGTTGTTGGGGAGTGGGCGAGTTGAAAAGGACTGGCCTTACCTGAAAAAAATAGGGGCTAGAAAGTCAAAACTAACCGCTTTCTACTTGCTCATCGCCTTATCAGGCAAAGGTCAGAAAAGAAGCACACAAACCGGCCGACGCTTGGGTACTCATTAGGTCAGGCCAGTGTATTTCTTTTGTAACAAACCGTAGAGCGTGTAACAAGGCATAATGGATAAATTTGAGAAACAGATAGCTTAAATAGTTAAATATTGCCGATAAACCCCCAATTTTAGAACCGAATTGCTAACCTGTCTGAATTGTAATTATAGTTGGTTAGTGCAGCAATTTTACGGTGTGCCATTTATTAAAAACTACATGATCAAACACTTTTACACTCTTTTACTGGCGTTGCTGCCGGCCACAGTATTCGCACAGTCAACGTTTACGCGCCCGGATCGGAGTTTTCTGCATCCTGAGTCAGCTGAAAAAGCAATTGCTCAAACTGCCAAGGCCCGTCCCACGGCTACCAAGCGTGTAGCCCGCATCCGTACGGTATATAATTGGAATACTTCTACCGGGAAGTGGTCTGAAACAGGTACGAAATACACGACAACCTATAATAGCGCCGGTCGGCCTGAGAATACCTTAGCCCTCGACTCGGCTACCAGTAAACCAGTTTCCCAGACACAATTAACCTTTAATACAGCTGGGTATGTGACGAGTTACCTGCTGGAAACCTGGAATGGAAGCAATTGGCAAAATTCCCTGCGCTATACCGCTAGCTATAATGATAATAACCTTGAAACCGATTTTCTGCAACAAGTATGGGAGAATGGTGCTTGGGTCAATGACTATCAAGACAAAATTACCTACGATTCTTACGGCAACGTCACGGAGGAAATATATTATGACAGAACTCTAGCGGTAAATGCTAATTGGCTGCCAACGCATCACGCCAGGTATACCTACACCTATACTAGCGCCGGTGTAATAAGTGAGAAAGTAGTAGAGGCGGCATCAAACAATGACCCTCTGACACTAAATGGCCGTTACTTGTACACCTTTCCCAGCACTACTTCGAAGTTCTTCTCTAGTTATCTTTATCAGCGTTGGGAAAACGGTACCTATGTTGATAATCTAAAATGTGATGGTATCCAGCGAGATTCAAAAAACCGGATTACACAACAAGTATTCTCCTTTTTGAATAATGGAGTTTGGGAAATTACTTTACGCACGCTCACTACGTATTCCGGGGACTACGGAAGTGAAATTGTCGATCAAGCGCTTAATGGCAATGTCTGGGTAGATATGAGTCGTATGGTTTCTAGCTATGACAGCTACAATAACCATTTAGGAACCACTTTTGCAGATTGGAAAAACAATATATGGGCTACTACAGCGGGCACTAGCTATCAACTCAGCTACACCGATAATGCAGAAATAAAATCCCGTATTTACAAACTGTTTAATGTGGCGGCAAACCAGTTCGTCAATAAAACTAAAACTTATTATAAGGACTTCGCAGCCGTGATTTTGGCTGCCAAGAACACACAGCAGCTTAATAAACTGTTGCAATTGGCTCCTAATCCGGCATCAGACCAGATAATTTTCAAGCTAGCCGGCCTGCCCATGCACGAGCTACTTACAGTTGAGGTGTTTAACAGTCTGGGCCAATCGATACAGAGCTTCCGCCTATCGCCCCAGAAAGCAAATCAAGGCCATATACTGGATGTAAGTAACCTGAAGGCCGGCGTATACAGCCTGCGGCTGCTAACTTCGGAAGGTCCCATTACCCAGCGCTTTGTACGGGAGTAATTCGGGAACATATAACTTGAAAATGGGACAGGCACCTTCTACCGAAGGTGCCTGTTTCGTTATGTTTACTCCCACTCATTCCAGCGCAGCACTTCGCCTACGGCGGGTGCGTGCAGTTCGGCGCGCAGCATACCGCCGGCGGCCACTTCCTGCAGCGTGCGCAGGGGCTCAGAGGCAGGCTCATCGCTCAAATCAAAGGTGCCGTAGTGCATGGGCACCACGTGGCCAGCGCGCAGCACGTTGGCGGCTTTAGCGGCTTCGTGCGGGTTCACGTGGCTTAGCTGCATCATAAAAGCCGGCTTGTAGGCCCCAATGGGCAGGAGGCAGACATCCACGGGGCCAAAGTGCTTTTCGATTTCCTCAAAATGGCCATCAAAAGCAGTGTCTCCAGTGAAGAAAATCAGCCGCCCATCCGGTGTGCGAATCATAAAGCTGCCCCAGAGCACCTTGTTCATATCCGTGAGGCCGCGGCGGTGCCAGTGAGCGGCGGGCAGGTAGAAAATTTCCAGTGGCACCTCGGGGCCCAGGTCAAACTGCTGCCACCAGCCGGCTTCCTGCACGCGGAGAGTGGGCACCATTTTCTGTAGCAGCGGCTGCATACGCAGCGAGGAGAGGACCTGCATCTGCGGATTCTGAGCCGCCAGGAGTTTCACGGATTGCTCGTCGAGATGGTCACGGTGGCCGTGGCTGAGCAGCAGGTAATCAATGCCGACAATGTCCTCCGGGCGGCAGGGCAGGGGGTGGCGCCGGCGCAGAAACGGGGAATCAAACAGCACCGGGTCGAAGAGCAGGGTAGTGCCGGCCACGCGCAGCAGGAAGGTGGCGTGGCCCAGCCACACCAGCGCATCATCAGAGGAAGTAAAGCAGTCGGCGCAGGGTACTACGGCCGGGGCCCAGGTATCCTGCTTTTTCTCCTCTTTTTGCGGGTTTTCGGTGAGGAGCTTCCAGCGAATAACGTTGCTGAAATCGGGGTTGTAGAGCTTTTCGCCGTTGGCGAACTGCTGGCCGAAGAGCTTGTTGCCGGGGTAGTTGGGCCTGATGGTGGGCAGCTGCTCGTTGCGCGCGTAGGAAATTCGTTCAGCCATAAAGAAGTGGCGGGTGTAACTGGAAAAGCCGGCGGCGGGCGCGGGCTTAGAAATATCAGCGTAAAGCAAAGCTCCCTGAAAACCGATTCCAGAGAGCTTCAGCTGTAATAAAGGAGCAGATTAATAGCCCAGAGGCTGCCCCGATGCCGGGCCGTAGTACATACCATTGCCCGGCGCGGTGCCGGAGGAAACCCGAACGCCGCCGGAAATGGAAACATTCTCCGAAATCTGGAAATCGGCCCGCAGATTTACGCCCGAGCCCGGGGTGTTAAAGCCCGCGTAGGGGTTCACCACGGGCCGGCCACCCACGGTTGGCGTCAGGTCTTTCCAGGCCGTTCCAGTCAGCGACAAGCGCGGTGACACGGCATAGATTCCGCCAGCCTGCACCAGATAATGATTGGTGCCTAATAGCCCCGGGCGGGAGCCGCCGTTTTCGGCGGTGGAAGCATACGCTGCCCCCGGCATAGTGCGCAGGTAGGTAACGCCCCCAAACACGGAAAAACGGGGTGCCAGCCGGTATACCACCGAAGGGCTGAGGTAGGAAGCTGAGCCATAGCGACCCGCAAACATAGCACCGGCCGTGAGGCTATAGGAAGCCCGCCCGCCCAGCAAACCGGGAACCGGCCGCGTAGCCGTGGCGGCGCCGCTGGTCATTACCTGCGCCGAGGCGGAGCTGGCCAGCAGGCTTAAAGCAGCGAAAAGAGCACCAAATCGGAACATAGAAGACGAGTGGCAAGGTGGAAATCCTATGCTAAGATACACAACATACCCTGCAGGGTTGTAACGGTAGTGGCTGGGGAAGAATAAAACCGGAAACGCCGCGTGGTGCTGTCGTGCTAATCCGGTATTTTGGACGGCTAATCCACGTTTTTTACTTTTTAACCTTTACCTGTTTTATGGAAGAATTTGTACCCGAGGAAATCAATGAGCAGCCCCAGCTGATGCTGTCAGCGGAGGAAGCTTCGCAGGTTGTCTCCGGTTATATGCGCCAGGTATATACCTGGATGACGGTGGCGCTGGCCCTCACGGGCGGCGTGGCCTTGTTTGTGGGAGCCTCGCCGGCGGTGCAGCAGCTGGTATTTGGCAACCGCCTGGTATTTATTGGCCTGCTGCTGCTGGAGCTGGTGGTGGTGGGGTTCCTGTCGCGCAAGGCCTTCGACTGGACGATTACCCAGACGCAGGCGGCGTTTGTGGGCTACGCCCTGCTGAATGGTCTTACGCTGGGTGTGGTGTTTATGGTCTATACTGCCGACTCTATTGCCTCCACGTTTTTCGTAACGGCCGGCACGTTTGGCGTCATGAGCCTCTACGGCTACTTCACCCGCACCGACCTCACGCGTTGGGGCAACCTGCTGCTCATGGGCGTCATTGGGCTCATCATTGCCTCCGTTGTGAACATGTTCTTGCTAAACTCCATGCTCTACACCATCTGCTCCTTCGTAGGGGTGTTGCTCTTCGTTGGGCTCACGGCCTACGACACCCAGAAGCTGAAAATGATGGCCTTTATGGGCTATGGCGAAGAGGACACCACCATCAACCAGAAGGCCGCCGTACTGGGTGCCCTGACGCTGTATCTGGACTTCGTGAACCTGTTCCTGTACATTCTGCGTCTGTTCGGCCGGCGTAAGTAGGCCAAGTTTCAACGCATAAAAAAAGCGGCCTCCAATTCCTGGAGGCCGCTTTTTCTTTTAAAGCAGAAGCCGAAAATGAGCTTACTTGGCCTTGCTGTCCAGCCAGGCGGCCCGGAATGCCAGCTGCTCGGGCGTGGGCTGCTGGCCGGCTTTTTCCAGTGTTACCACTTCCAGCTCGATATCCTCCTGCAGCGTTACCGGCACGGTGCGTACCTGCCCGCGCGAGCGGGCTTCCAGCTGCACTACGTCCCCCGGCTTGTGCTTGCTCAGCAGCTTGTCAAAGGTCTTCTGATCTTTCAATTCTTTACCGTCCAGCTTGAGGAGCTGGTCGCCGCGGTCGAGGCCGGCGTTGTACAGGGCATCGTTGCGGAAAGTAGCGGAGCTGATGGTCAGGACTTTGTTGTCAAATCTGAGCCCACTGTTGCCCAGCGTGGCTTGGCCGGCGTGGGCCTTGCGCACCACCATTCCGGCGGGGGCCAGCAGACTCGTGAAATCGGGGAGAGTATGGCCGGCAATGTGCTGCCGGAAAAACTGTCCGGCAAAGGCCGTATCGTGTGTTACCTCGCCCAGCACCCGCTGCCAGTCGGCCAGGGTGTAGGGTTTTTCCGGGGCGTAGTCGCGCTGGAGCTTGCCGTGCTGCTGCCACATGGCGCGCATAAAGGCATCCAGGTCGGTTTTATACTTCTGACGCAGCTCCAGGTCCAGCGCCAAGGCATTGGCCCCGCCGATAATGTAGTAGGAGAGGTAGGTATTGCCGCGGTTGTTGGGGTCTATGCTGACGGCGGCATCCACAAACGGCGCCTGCTGGCTCATGTGCACCGGCGAGTAAAGCTTAGCCCCGGGCGCATTCAGCATGGCATTCACCAGGCCGCTCACGGCTATGGCCGCGTACTGATCCGTAGAATACGCTCCGGACCGACGCAGGAGCAGGTCGCCGAAATACTGGGTAAAGCCTTCGGCAAACCAAAGGTTGCTGCTCATGTTGGCCCGGCTGAAATCAAACGGCTCCAGGTCGCGGGGGCGCAGCCGCTCCACGTTCCAGCTGTGGAAAAACTCGTGCGAAACCGTGCTCAGGTTACGTAAGGCATCGGCCCCCTTTAAGGAGCGGGAGCTGGTAACGGAGGTGGAGTTGCGGTGCTCCATACCGTCGCCGCTGGCCTGGGGTAGATAATCGGCCACGAACGTGTAGCGGCCAAAATCATACTTCGGCAGCTCGCCAAATATGGCTGCGGCCTCTTTTACTACCTTTTTGGTCTGCTCGGTGTAGGCATCCAGCTCGGCGTCGGTGTCGGCGTGCAATACTTTCAGCTCAATGGTCTGGCCCTGTTCCTGCCAGGTGCGCACCTGCTGATTGCCCAGGGAAGTGGGGCTGTCCATGAGGTACTGCATGTGGGGCGCCGAGTAAGTGTTCGGGGCCGTTTCCGGGCGCAGCTGCGTGGCAATCTGCCAGCCGGCGGGCGCATCAAACTTCACTTCCACGGGCCGCTGTTCCTGTCCCTGGGCGTAGGCCAGCGTGGCGGGCATATTCAGGTGGGCGTGCTGGGCATCAATACCGGCATAGGTGCCATCGGTCCGGTCGCCGAACAGGGTATAGGTAAAGCGCACCGTGCCATCGTGGCCCGTTACGGCCCAGCCATACGGGTCGGGATGGGAGATGTTGAGGGCTTTTCCTTTGGAGTCGGTGGCCTGCACGTCATACACGTTCTTGGCAAACTCATGCAGGGCATAGCGGCCGGGCGAGCTGCGGGCCATCCGTACCTGCAGCGGTCCGGAAGGAATTTCAGAGAAAGTAACGGTTACCTGGGCCTCGTGGTGTACAGCATTGGGAAAAGCCACCTGGTAGCGCACGGGGGCCTGCGCCAGGGCCGAGAGAGGCAGCGCCAGGGCAAAAAGAAGAGAGGCGGTAGAATGCCGCATAGGAGGGGGAGGGCTGAGTAATGAAGGAATGCGGCTTGAAAATACACGCCTTATGTTTAACACGGCGGTATTTATGCTGCGGCCGCCGGGAGAATGGCCAATAAACAGGCAAGTAGGTTCGAGAATAATGGATTTGCGTTGCCGTGGCCCTCTAACCCCTTTCCTGGAAAACCACCGCCTCGGCCATGCCGCCAAACACGGTGTGGCGCGTGGTGGGGAACAGCCCCACCCGCGCCAGCTCCTCCCGGATGGGCGGCAGCTCCCGGCCCTGCACTCCGGCCGTGAGTCCAAAAAACCGGTACATGGCCGCCAGCAGCAGCTGTTGCCAGGCGGTGCGCGGGGCGCAAAATCGGCCAGCAGCCACGGGGCCCGGGGCTGGCGTACGGCGGCCAGCCGGCTTACAATATGGCGCAGCCGGGCCGCCGGAAATAAATCGAGAAAAAAGAAAGTAACGATAACGTCGAAAGCCTCCGCGGGCAGCAAAGAGTCCTCGGTGCCCAGGCGGAATTCTACCTGCGGCAGTTGGCCGGGGCAGTCTTGTTGCAATGTTTGCTCGGCCCGGCGCAGCATGGCCGGTGAAGCCTCTACGTATGAAATTTGTGCGGCGGGCCGCCGTTGCAGCACCTCCCGCAGCACCCCGCCCGAGCCGCCGCCAATAATGAGCACCCGTGGCGCGCCGGCCGGCAGGCCTGCCAGGGCCATTTGCTGGGCCCGCAGCAGGCTGCGCCCAAACACCAGCCGCGCCAGCGGATCATAAAAGGCAGCAACCCGGTCGAAGCCGGCATCAGGCAAAGTCATGCGTAAAGATGCGGGGCGCGGCGCAATATCCTTTCCGGCGCGGCTTTCGTTTGCAACCTGCGCCCTCACCGTCTTTCCCGAGCCTATGACCTCTCATCTTCGCCGCCTGCTGGCGGAAGTCGTGCTGTTCATCACTGAGTTTGCCATTGTGCTGGCCGTTGGGGTGCTGGGTGTAGCGGGTTTTCTGTTCATCAGCCGGGAAGTGTTTGATCAGGATGCCGCCACCTTTGATGCCGATGCTTTCCGCTGGACGCAGCGCCTGTTTGGGGCCGGGCGGCAGCAGTGGGTGGAAGCCATTACATTTCTGGCCTCCCGCAATTTCATTGTAGTGGCGGCCCTTAGTGTTATTGTGTACTTTCTGGTGGTGCGCAAACACCGCTGGTATACGCTCATGGTGCCGGTGGTGGCTCTGGGCGGCATCACGCTCAACGTGGTGCTAAAAGGTATTTACCAGCGCCCCCGGCCGCTGCTGCCGCTCACCTCGGCCTCGGGCCTGAGTTTTCCTAGTGGCCATGCCATGATCAGTGCTTGTTTTTACGGCTTACTTATCTACTTGGTATACACGCATGTGCGACGCCATAAAGTCTGGCGCTGGGTGCTCATTGTCGCGCTAGCGCTGCTTATTCTGCTGATTGGCATTACCCGCGTATACCTGCGGGTGCACTATGCCACTGATGTAATGGCGGGCATTCTGGCCGGCATTTCCTGGCTGCTGATTGCCATTCCGCTGTTGCGACGCTTAGAAGGAGTGATAAAAAAACGCTTCCGCAACGATCCGCAATTAGCTGAAAAACAGGCCTTGTAGCCTGATTTCGCAATTTATTTCGGAAAAATGTTGCGCCCGGCTTGACACAAGTTCAATTCAGCGTGTATCTTTGCAGCGTCAAAAACACCTCCACACGGGAGTTTAAGCTTTTGACCTACGATGCGCTTGTGGCGAAATTGGTAGACGCGCTGTCTTCAGGCGGCAGTTCCGAAAGGTGTGAGAGTTCGAGTCTCTCCGAGCGCACCACAAAAGCCGGTTCCTTTGGGAGCCGGCTTTTTTTGTTTTTCAGGCTTTTGCATCTTGGGTCCGTTTGCCAACGAAGACTGCCGGTTTGCGTTTGGCCAAGAAACGGAAGCCCATGAAAGCCTTCACTGCCCGTCTGCTGGCCCGCTTATCGTTAATTACCACGGAAGCGCTGGTGGTAGGGGTGCTTTTGTGGGCGGCGTTGGTGGTGTTTTTCTACCTCACCCGCGTGGTTTTCGTCAATAAGTCCGCCACGTTCGACTGGTGGGCTTTTTCCACTTTGGATACGCTGCGCTTTGCCTATCCCGGGCTTACCTCCGGGGTTCTGGTGGTTACGTTTTTCGCTTCCATGCCTTTTCTGGTGGCTGCCGGCATCCTGGCCCCCGCCGGACTGCTATGGCGCGGGTACAAGCGCGAGGCCTGGGAGCTGCTCTGGGCCGTGGCCGGGGGCTCCATCCTGAATCAGCTGCTCAAAATCCATTATGAGCGTCTCCGCCCCGATACTGCCTTACTACCGCAAGCTGGGCTGAGCTTTCCCAGCGGCCACGCCATGATTGGCATGACGCTGTATGGCTGTGTGGCCTGGCTGCTCTGGCGGCACGGCCACCACCCCGCCTGGGCGGCCGCCCTACTATTCTGGACGTTCCTGATTGGCTGCTCCCGCGTGTATCTGCACGTGCACTACGCCACTGATGTGCTGGCCGGCTTTGCCGCCGGTTTGGTCTGGCTGATACTGCTACGCTTTGCCCTGCACCTTTGGGAGCGGATTGTGGGTGTTACGATTAAAGATGAGGTAGAAGCTGGTAAATAGAGTTAAAGCTAATACTAGTTCCCCTCCTCAGATGAGGAGGGGTTAGGGGTGGTTGAAACGGTGGTACGTGTTTTAGAACTAGTGCTAATTGGTCGTTCCACGAAGGTCAACCACCCCTAGCCCCTCCTCATCTGAGGAGGGGAATTAGCTTTCTAGCTTTTACCTCCTGTCTCCTGGCTTCTCACCTTATAGCTTCACTTTCACCCGTAGCGCCAGCAGGCCTTTTACGCCTTGTAGCTCTTCCAGCTCCAGTTCTTCTACCTCCGGCTCCAGCAGATTGCGGTCCTGGAGGTAGTCAATATACTCCATGTACTCGGTAGCTTCCCGTAGCTGAGTGTACACCAGGGCCAGCTGGCCGGGCTGCGTCAGCCGTTCCCCGGTACCCAGAATGGTGGCTTTGTCGATGCGCTTCTTGATGATTTCGTAGCGGATGTTGTAGGTGCCGTCTACATCAAACTGGCGCTCATCCTGCCGGAAGCGGATGCTCAGCGGCTGGCTGTGTACCAGCACCAGCTGGGTGGTTTCCAGCGGCATGGGCAATTCATTCTTGAGGGCGGCGGTTCGGCGCGTTATTTCCACCATGGTCAGGAGCTGCCACAGGCGGAGGTTTTTCAGAAAAATGAGGTCGAAGGGCTTATTTTCTACCAGCGCCCCACCCACGTAAATGTTGTACTCCACGCCATCGGTTTTGAAGCGCTGGAAGTAGTGCGGGAACATCTGCTGGGCCTTTTCTTCCTCTTCGTCCAGGTAGTCGCTCACGGCATCGTTCAGGCGGGTTACGCTTTGCTCAAAGGCTTTGCGCCGCTTGTAGAGAATGCCCAGATCGGGGTCAATATTGTCCCAGTATTCCGTGAGGATGGTGCGCAGCTCGGGCGTGTTGGTGCCCAGGTACTCAAACAGGGGCTCCACTTCCGTCTTTATTGACTCCAGAATGTTGACTTCATCCCCCGTAATAATGCCCTGGCGCAGGCGGCGCAGGTTTTTATTCACGTAGAACTTCAGTTCATCCAGAATAGGCAGCGCCTGAAACTCAGAAGCTTTTTTCAGCACCTTATTCGCCAGGGATAAATGCTCAATTAAGTCGCCCTGAATGGCCTCGTTGCGGGCGGTGCTGCTGCCCCGGATGTCGGAAGAGCCATGCAGCGGATACACGTCGTGGAACACAATGGGCTCCATTTCGGCGTTTTTGTTGCCGTCCTCAATCTTCTCCAGCAGGTTCAGGGCGGCATCGGTAAAGCGCCATTCCATGGTCGGATGGATGGCGGTAAACTTCTCCTTGATAATGGCCTGCACCCGCGTCTGAATATCCTCGGCGTTGCGCTTCACGGCCACCGCGAACAAGGGAATAAAGGGGTTCACTTTTTCCAGGCTGAACTCGTCCAGGTCGCCCACGTTGGGGGAGCCCAGCTCCAGCAGGCCCACGGTGTCGTCGCCGTAAGGCAAAAGGGCTAAAATGGCGCTCCGGATGCCAATACCGAGGATTTGCTGGCGCAGGTCTTCGGGAATATCGGCGGTTTCTACATTTTCCAGCACCACGGGCTGCCGTTCCAGCATCAGGCGGGCATATATCTGCCGAAAGCCCGAGCTAACCTCTTGGTTTTGCAGCTGCTTGGTAAGGAAGCTGTGGTTTATCTTTCGGCCGAAATCCACGAAAGCGCGCTTCTTCTCATCGTAGGCGGCAATACCCAGCTGCAGGAAGGGGCGGCCAAACAGCACGCGCAGCTTTTCCTGAATCTGTTCCAGGCGGTCGGAGGCCTGCAGCACGTCGCGCTCCAGCAGGTCGTATTTCAGTTCGGAGAGGATTTCCTGGTCCGTTACATCTACTAGGTGCACAATGTTGAAGCCATGCAGCTCAAATAGCTCCGGCGGCAGCATTTCTTTCCAGATATCCAGGCGGTGCAGGTTATGCCCCAGATTTTCAATCTGCTCGGGGGTAAGCGGAGGGGCTTCGCCTACTACCCGCACCTCAATAAACGACGAGTTTAACTCTACGCCGTAGTGCCGGTACAGGCCAATGCTGTAGTCGGGTACAGTGAAGATGACGGTGCTGTTAAGGGGCAGCCGGACACCATATACTTTTTCCAGAATGAGCAGATAGGCAACCCGCGTCATGTACACCTCCATAGTGGACGCGTCTATATTCAGCGGCTGTTTTACCGTGTGGTTGGGGTTAAGCAGTACCTCGGCAAAGCGGGGCGTATGGTAAAAGCTGAACCGGGCAAAAGGAGGAGTCGCGCCGCTGATATCGGCCTGAAAGGAAGCGGGAGGAAACACCGCCAGCATCAGGGTTTCCACCAGGTCGCAGCCACATTCCAGGGCTACCATATCGGTAATAGCCCCCCGGCTCCAGGCTTCGTTCTGTACCTGGTCCATAATGGCCTGCGCCAGGGCGGCGGTACCTTTATTGGTGTCGTGCACCCGCTCCTGCCAATAGGCTATGAGGGGTTCCAGACTAAGGGAAGTAATGAAGGGAAATATCCCGGCCGAGGCCGGTTTTTCTAGAGTCTTAAGCTGCATACAGGTAGTGTCCGGAGCAGACCAACAGGGCCCGCCGAGGCAGATAAAGGTATATACGCAGCCCGGTTCGCGGCGGCTGCCTACCGGCTCAGCACCACCGGCTTTTCCTCCGGGTGGTTAGTAGATGAATATACATCAACCGGCGTGCCGTTTACCAGCAGTTTTTTTCGGCGGTTACGGTAGCAGGTCACGCAGCCATCGGCCTCAAAGTCGCCGGCAATGTCCAGTTCCGTCAGCTCGTAGCGCAGCTTCTCCTGGCTGTTAGGCAGATACACCGTGTAGTCATAGTCGGGCAGCCGGCGGAGCCCTTTTCGGGTGAAGGGAGCAGTCTGTTCCAGGAGAATAAAGTCAGCTACAGACGTGGGCAGCCGCACTATCCGTACCGTATCAGGCGCCAGGCGGGCGGTATCAGGAGAAGTATAGGTAGCCGTTCTGGCCCGGGTCTTCCGAATCAGTAGCACGCTGTCGATTTCCCGGGCCCGAAACCCTTTGCCACTGGCGGAGTCCGTCAGGTTAAAGCGCAGGTACAGGCTGTCGGCATAGGCATCCTGGCAGTCGACGGCCGAGTTGCCGCAGCAGGCGGCTACCAGCAGCATCAACAGCAATACAAAAGAAGCGGAGGCAAGGCGGGAAATCATCAGCGGTAAAGATAGGGATATGCGCCGGGCCTGCCGGCAGGCACTTATAACACCAGCAGCGCCGGCCCTTTACGGAGCCGGCGCTGCTGTTACCTGCAAAATGGTGGCTATTGTTTCACAAACCGCTTGGTTTCTACTCCACTGCGGGTGGTTATCTTAAAGAAATAAGTGCCACGCGCCAGATCATCCACCTGCACCGCCTGCGAATAGGTGCCTTTGTTCTGCTTTTGATTGACTACGGTGCGCAGGGCGCTGCCGCGACCATCCAGCAGCTCCACGGTTACCGGGCCGGCTTTTTTCACCTCGTAGGTCAGCTGGCTGGTAGCCGCCACCGGGTTAGGATATACGGATGCCTCGTCGCCCACGGCTGGCTGCTGCTTGTCGTGCCGGGAATGGGTGGGGGCGTTAGGGTTGAGCAGCAGAAAGGAAACAGGCTGGAAGTAGCGGCGCTGCCCACTGTGCTTACGGCCAGCCTTAGCAGGCGCGTTTTCCGGGGTAGCGGCGGGGTACTTGGCCCGAATAGCCTGCATATCAGTCTGCCACTGGACTTGCTGGGGCTGTACCTCAGCGGCCAGCTGGCTGATAGCAGCCTGGTACTTCTGCGCCAGGGGCTTTACTTGCTCCAGTATGGCGCGGCGTTGCGTGCGCAGTGCTTTCAGCTGCTCTTTCTGGGCATCGGTAAGCGTAACTTTTGCCTGGCCCTGAACCTGCTGGGGCTGGTTAGCAGCCCGGAAGCTACGGCGCAGCTGTTTATCCTGCTTACGCATTGCCTGCAGCTGCCCGCGGTAGGCGGTAAGCTGGGTTTTATCAGTGGCTGAAAGCTGGGTCTCCAGCTTCTGGCGCTGCTGGCGCACCACGGGCATTACCGTTTGCTGCAGGTAAGCGTGCATTTCCTGGCGGGCCGGCGACTTGGCCGGGCGGCGGTTTTGGGCAAACGAGGCCGTGGTCAGCAGCAGCACGGCCAGGGCTACCAGCAGGGACCGAAGGGAGAATGTGTTCATACTAGGGAAGGGCAAAATGATAAAGTATCGGGTTATGCCCTATAGAGGGAGGAAGCGGGCGTAGGTTTAACCGCCGGTCAGAAAAAAACCGCTACAGAATGCTCTGTAGCGGTTTTCCTATATAGCCAGGCTTAAATTCCTGTTGTTGCTGCTGGCTGACTTTTTATTCCTCATCATCTGCAGCCGGAGTGGCCGGGGCCGGGGTGGGAGCTGCCTCGTACAGGCTGCCCGTGGCTACTTCCTGTTCTTCATCGCCCAACTGCCCGGTATTCAGCAGGCGGGTGCGCAACAGGGTAGAAGCCGTATCCAGCTGCGTTTTAATTTTAGCCAGCGCGCTTTTCAGGGCTTCCGTATCGGCCAGGCGCGGGCCCATGCTCTGCGAGTAGCCGTGGTACATAGCCACTTTAATATTAGAGTCGCCGGTACCTTCGTAGGTGCCCAGTACTTCGCCCTTGGCATCTACTACCTGCAGCTGCGCCCGCACGTGGGTGCGGAAAAACTCCAGGGGTACGCCAAACAGGCTCGGCGTCAGGAAGCCTACCATCTGAATGGCGTGCAGGGCTTTGCCGTGCCGGCTGGCTTTGGCTTCCAGAATCTGCAGCTTCAGGTAGCCAAACCGCGCGCTGCTATCGTTGCTTTCCAGCAGGTTCTGGGTGGCTTCGCGCTTAAACAGCTGCGCCGGATCTTCGGGCAGGGAGCCTTCTGTTTTGTCCATGGGCCCGTTTTCTACTCTTACTTCCATCTCCGGGAGCTTAGTGCTCAGCGCCAGCGGCGAAGGCTGATATAAAAGCTTACTGCCGGAATGGCATCCGCCCAGCATCAACAAAGAAACACTCAATAGCAGGAGTAGAGGTTGGGCCAGGCGCATGGAGGATAGCAGAGTAGAGGTGGCGAAAAAAAGATTTCGAAGTTAACACACTGCCTGCCAGATAGGTGCTGCACAAAATTGTAAAATTTTGGTGTGCTATATAATTATAATAACAATTTTAATATTTTTATAAATAATGCCAAATTGATTCACATAAATAGGATATAACTTATTTTTGATTGTTGAGGCTGCCTGTCTTTCCGCCCGAATTCTATAACACCTGCTCCTAAAATGCAGAATCCCGGCCCTGCATAACGCGGGACCGGGATTCGGAGGTAAGCGGTGGCTAAGACTAGCTTACGTGCTGCACCAAAGTGCTGTCGGCTTCGGCCAGATCGGTGATGGGCGCCGCGTGGTAGTTGTCTACAAACTCGCCTTCCCACCGCGCAATTACGGCCGAGGCCAGGCAATTGCCGATGACGTTAACAGCGGTGCGGGCCATATCCATCAGCGCATCAATACCCAGAATAATGAACACCGGCCAGGACGGCAGATTAAATGAAGACACGGTAGCCAGCAGAATCACCAGCGAAGCGCGGGGTACGCCGGCCACACCCTTGGAGGTGAGCATCAGCGTGAACACCATGACCAGCTGCTGTCCGAAGCTGAGCGGCACCCCCGCGGCCTGGGCCACAAAAATGGCGGCCAGTGAGAGGTATAGCGTGGTGCCGTCAAGGTTAAAGGAGTAGCCTGTAGGCATCACGAAGGCCACCACGCGGCGCGGCACGCCAATACTTTCCATGGCCTCCATGGCCCTGGGCAGCGCCGCCTCCGACGAGGTAGTGGCGAAGGCAATACTCACCGGCTCGGCAATGGCCTGCACAAAGCGCTTGATGGGAATGCGGGCAATCAGCGCCACCGGCAGCAGAATCAGCAGAATAAAGGCAATGAGTGCGCCGTAGAGCGTGAGCAGCAGCTGCAAAGCGTTGAGCAGGGGCGCGAAACCCATTTTGCCTACAGTATAGGCAATGGCGCCGCCCACGCCCAGCGGGGCGAAGAACATGACCACGTTGGTGAACTTAAACATCACCTCCGAGAGGCTTTCCGACCACTCCAGCATAGGCCGGCGAAACTTGTCCGACACCATAGCCAGGCCAATAGCGAAGATGATGGCGAAAACCACCACTTGCAATACCTGTCCGTCAGCTACCGATTTAGCAATGTTTTCGGGGAAGATGTGGGTAATGATGTCGGCTGCGGTCTGCTTGGGTGCAGTGGCAATGGCGTCATTGGTAGTATTGCCGGCCCGGGCAGCGGCCAGTACTGCGGGGTCCAGCTTGCCGGCCTGCGTGAGGTTAATAGCTGCCAGCCCGATGAAGAGCGCAAACGTGGTGACAATCTCAAAATATACCAGTGCCTTAACCCCCATGCGGCCTACCTTTTTCAGGTCAGCATGGCCGGCAATACCCACCACCAGCGTGGCAAATACCAGCGGCGCAATAATAGTTTTCACCAGGCGCAGAAACACGTCAGACAATACCTTCAGGTTCTGCGCGCCTTCCGGAAAGTCGGCTCCGGCTTCGGCCCCCACCAGCATGCTGGTTACAATCCAGAACGTGAGGGAGCGGCGTTGCATGGCATAGGCAACGACGGCGGCCAACGCTACCCAACGGGCGGCCATCGGCAAAGAATCGGGGAGGGTAGCAAGCTGGTACTGATGCAGCAGCGTGATAACTGCGGCCACTAGTAATAAAACGAGAGCCAGAAGAGCGAGTCGGGAAAACTTCATGCGGGCAAATAAGGGACAAACTGGGGGGAATGTCAGCAAAGATAGGTTTTTGGGCTAGGTAAGCGTAGCTTCTGCTGCAACAGAAGCTGCCACCGGCTTTTCCCCTCGGTCTATTTCCGCGTTATTTGATGCCCAATGCCCGGCTCTTTTTCCGGCTGCCTTTATGCTTCACTGGTCTTTGCACCCCCGCACGCTGCCGCTGCGCTATACCTGGAAAATATCCCGCAACGCCTCCACTGAGAAGGTAAATCTGCTGGTGCGCGTGGGGCGGGAGGGCAATGGCGGGCCCGCCGGCTGGGGCGAGGCGGCCCCCAACGTGCGCTACGGGGAAACGCCGGAAAGCCTGCAGGCCGATTTTGCCCGACTGCTGACGGCCGGCCTGCCGCACGTAGAAGATGAGCAGGACTTGCAGGAGCTGCTGCACACGCAGCAGCCCGCCCACGCGCTGCGCTTTGCCCTGGAATCAGCTTTTATTCACTACGCCGCCGCCCGGCTGGGGCAGTCAGTAGGAAAGTACCTGGGCGTGCAGGCGGCGCCGGGCCCGGTGCCCACGGCCTTTTCACTGCCCATTATGGAGCCCGGCGCGGTGCCGGAGTTTGTGCGCACGCATGCGGTAGCCCGCTTTCCGCTGCTTAAGCTGAAGGTGAACCAGGAAAGCGGCTATGCCTTGCTGCAGGCCCTGACCCAATGCCTGCCCGGCCACCCGCTCCTGATTGATGGCAACGAAGCCTGGCAGGAGCCCGACAGCCTGCTGCAATTTCTGGAGCAGACCCAAACGCTGCCCGGCCTGCAGGTGCGCCTGCTGGAGCAACCCCTGCCCGCCGCCTGCACCGATGCCTACCGCTACCTGCGCCCGCGCAGCCCGTTCCCGGTTTTTGCCGATGAGTCAGTAACGGATACGGCCGAATTTGCCGAAGTAGCACGGCAGTTTCATGGCGTGAACATGAAACTAATGAAGGCCGGCGGATACCGCAACGGCCTTCATATTCTAAAGCAAACCCGTGCCCACGGGCTGCAAACCATGCTGGGCTGCATGGTAGAAACTTCCCTGGGTATCTGGTCGGCGCTGCAGGTAAGCCCGCTGGCCCAGGTCTGCGACCTGGACGGGTTCCTGATTGTGCGCGACGAGCCATTTGGCCTGGTGCAGGAAAACCAAGGGTTGCTCACCGCCCAGGCGGCGCTGCCTGCCCTGCACCAGGTGCCCCCAACCGTTATTTAATATTCCTGATCTGCTCTTCCAGCGCCTGAATCTGCTGGTCCAGCTGCGCGGTATCGGTGGGGCGCTGGGCATTCACGCTCAGCAGGCTGATTTTCTGATTCAGCAGCTGAATTTTCTGGGCCATCAGGTCCAGGCGGGTGTTCAGCGTAGTCAGGCGCGCATCAAACGTCTCGGGCGAAATAGCGGCGCCTTTTTCCACGTAGCGGTCAAACTGCGCATCGGCAGGGGCTTTTTCGCCGCGGGCGGCGGCGGCGCTGCCGGGCGTGGCAAACACAATATCTCCTTTCGCGGTTACGTAGTCGCCTTCGCGCAGGGTGGTCATTTTGCCCCCGGGCAGCTCTACAATGCCACTTTTATAGTTGATTTTGGTGCCATTGGCCAGGCGGATGTTTTGCGTGAGGCCGGTGTTCTGGTTGCCCTGGCGCAGCACTACGGTGCCGTTCTGCATCACGTATTGCGCGTTGGCGCTCACGGTTTGCCTGGTTTGCGGCGTGGTTTTAGCTTGGGCCGCCGCTGCCAGAGGTGCCAAAAGGGTAAAGCTGAGCAGTAGGGTAGGGAAGAAGCGTTTCATGGGAGTTTTTCTTCGGTGAATTCGGCCTTCATACGCAGCCCTGCCGGAGAAGGTCGAAGGCAGAGCACCTATCTTAAAAATTTCAGAAAGTTGTGAACTGTGTTTGTACATTAAATGTATATACATATATTTGCAACGAATTCCTGATGAATCTGTCTGGCTGCATGAAAATTGAAGACGAAATCCAGCAACGCACTTTCCAGAGCGAGTACCATAAGCTGCACATCAACCTGGTGTTTACGGCAAACTGGTTGCAGTTCCGGCAAAGTGTGGCTTTTAAGGAGTTTGGTCTCACGCTGCCCCAGTTTAACGTGCTGCGCATTCTGCGGGGCCAGCACCCTAAGCCGGCTACCGTAAACCTGCTCATTGAGCGCATGCTGGATAAAACCAGCAACGCCTCCCGCATTGTGGACAAGCTGGAAGCCAAGGCTCTGGTTACCCGCACCGTGTGCCCCAGCAACCGCCGGGCCGTGGATATCCTCATTACCGAGGCCGGGCTGGCTCTGCTCCAGCGCATGGATGCCGTGGTGTCTGATGCAACCCTGGGCCTGCAAAATCTGACCGAACAAGAAGCTGCTCAACTCAACGCGCTGCTGGATAAGCTGCGCGGCTAATTAATACATACACTTCTCTTTTCCTTTTTTCTGTCTGTTATGAAAAAGTTCTTTTTTCCCGCTTTGCTGGCCTTCACGCTCCTGGCGGCTCCTTCCTTCGCTCAGTCTCCGATGGCTAACTCGGCCGGCACCAGCGCCCCCCGCGCTGCCAAAGCGGCTAAAGCTTCGGCCGCCGTTTACAAGCTGCAGCCGCAGCTGAGTACCTTGGGCTGGTTGGGTAAAAAAGTAGCTGGCCAGCACAATGGCACGGCGCAGTTCCAGCAGGGCGACCTGCTCGTGCGCGGCAATAAGCTGGTAGGCGGCACCGTAACGGTGGACATGAACTCCATCAAAAACGAAGACCTGAAAGACGCGGAGTACAATGGCAAGCTCATGGGCCACCTGCGTTCCGATGACTTCTTCAGCGTGGAGAAGCACCCCACCGCTACCCTGAAAATCACCAGCCTGGCCCCCATTAAGGCCGATGCTCAGGGCAACAACATGCGTATCACCGGCGACCTGACCATTAAAGGCATCACCAAGCCCGTTACCTTCCCCGCTAAAGTAGGCGTGAAGAACGGCGTAGCAGCTGCCAGCGGCACGGCCATCATCGACCGCACTAACTACGACATTAAGTATGGCTCAACCCTGTTTGGCGCTGCTGCCGACAAAGCCATTGACAATGAGTTTGCGTTGAGCTTCAACGTAATTGCCAAGAAGTAAGCAGCCCGGCTGCTACCTTTCAGCAACGCTGTAAAAAGCCCCGGATACTGCGGTATCCGGGGCTTTTTTGTGCCATGAGCGGCGGGATTAATCCGGTAGAGGCAATTCCCGCGGCAGCTCAAACTTAAGGTTGCGGCTCTTGGTGCGGGCGTGCAGCTGGGTCAGAAAATCATCCAGCTCGGCTTTATACTCCAGCCACAAATCCTCGTGCAGGTTGTTCAGAATCAGCAAGGTGGTGCGGGCGGCCAGGCGGGCGGTGCCCACATAAAAGCCGTTATAGGGGCTTTCAAACTGGCCCGTGTAGTTGTCAAATATCAGCCGGAGCGTGTACAGGTTCAGATCTACCTCCAGCTTTTTGTCTTTGGTCACGCGGCGGGCGCGGGCTACTTCCTTGGTGGCTTTTTGCAGGGCTTTGGTCAGGCTGCGGTTGAGCAGCCGGCCCGTTACGGCCACATTAAACAGCTCATGGATGCGGTCAGCGGCTTCTTCATACACGGTGTCCACGGTCACCTCGAGCATCAACTCAAAGCTGAGGGTATCATACAGCTCGGCGTCCCGGCGCACGGCGCGCAGCAGCAGGGCTTCCTTCTCTTTATCAGAGAGGCGCTTCAGGGCTTTTTTGAAGTCGGTGGAGGGAACAGGCATAAGCGAAGCGGCCGGAGTTAGCGGAACGAAAAAGGCAGGCGGGGCTCCCGCACAACCGGCAAAGAAAGCAACTCCCGGCCAGCGGTGCCATAGCTGCACTGGTACTGCCGCCAGGGCGCAAAGGTTCTGGCCGGCAGCGCCCGTTACCGGGGTGAAAGGCCCGGTTTACCCGCGAGTGCGGCCGCCGGCAGGTCCTGGCCAGGGCGGCCGGATACGCCGGAATCGACCCCGGTTTTTCCGGGCTTTTCCGCGAAACGATTCTGCCCGCCAAGGGGTTATAGTACTCTCAATAACACATGGCAACGCGCTTTTTTGGCCGTTTTTTCGTATTTTTGCCCCATGAATACCAACCCGCAAATCAATTACGACGAGGACGTACTGCTGCTGGAGGAAACCATCGATGTGCGCGACCTGATTGTGTACAACGACGATGTGAATACCTTCGACCACGTCATTAAAACCCTCATTGATGTATGCGGCCACGAGCCTGAGCAGGCCGAGCAATGCACCCTGCTGATTCACTACAAAGGGCAGTGTACCGTTAAGCATGGTGCCTTTGATGAGCTGGCCGGCATGTGCACCGCCATCCACGACCGCGGCATTTCGGCGGACATTTTATAAATGAGCTGTTGGCCGTTGGCTATTAGCTGTTGGCTTTCGTCGCTGTGTCTGGCGTAAGCAAACAGGCTATCAGCCATGAGCTATCGGCTATCAGCTAAACTCATGGAATTCCCCTCCAAACTGATAGAAAACGCCGTGGGCGAGCTGGCGAAGCTGCCCGGTATCGGCAAAAAAACCGCTCTGCGGCTGGCCCTGCACCTGCTGAAGGCAGAAACCGACGCTACGGCTTCCCTGGCTGAAGCGCTGGCTAAAATGCGCTTCGATATTCGCTACTGCGACACCTGCCACAACATCTCCGACACGGAGAAATGCGGCATCTGCGCCAACCCGCTCCGCGACCATAGCACCGTGTGCGTGGTGTCGGATATTCGGGATGTCATTGCCATTGAAAACACCGGCCAGTACCAGGGTACCTACCACGTGCTGGGCGGCGTTATTTCGCCTATTGAAGGCATTGGCCCCAGCGACCTGCAGATTGAGTCTTTGGTAGAGCGTTTGGGCGAGCCGGAGTCGGAGGTGAAGGAAGTAATCCTGGCCATTAGCCCCACCATGGAGGGCGACACCACCGCCTTCTTTCTGTCCCGCAAGCTGCGCGACTTCCCGCAGGTGCACATCAGCACCATTGCCCGCGGCGTGCCTATGGGCGGCGAGCTGGAATACGCCGATGAAATTACGCTGGGCCGCTCCATTGTAGAGCGCCAGCGCCAAGCTAAATAGCCGCGGCTGCTGAGGCCGCTAAAGCCATAAATTATTGATCCTGAAAAGCCCTGATGTACGCTCGTACGCCGGGGCTTTTTGCTGGAATAAAAAGCCGTACCCACTTTCCCTGGCGCACAGTACGCAAGTCTGCTTACCTTTCGTGACTGTTCGATTTCTGCCCCCGTCGCGCCCGTGAAGCTTTCCGTCGTTATTGTCAACTACAACGTCTGCTATTTCCTGGAGCAGGCGCTGTTGTCGGTACGCAAGGCCGTGGCCAGGCTGGGGGAGCCGGCGGAAGTGTTTGTGGTGGATAATAACTCCGTGGATGGCTCCGTGGCCATGGTGCGGGCCCGCTTTCCGGAGGTTATTCTCCTCGAGAATAAAAACAACCCCGGCTTCAGCAAAGCCAACAACCAGGCTCTGCGCGTGGCCCGCGGCCAGTACGTGCTCCTGCTGAACCCCGACACCGTGGTGGAAGAGGATACTTTCCGGCTGTGTTGCGCCTTTATGGATGCCCACCCCGCTGCCGGAGGGCTGGGCGTGAAGATGCTGGATGGGCAGGGCCGCTTTCTGCCGGAAAGCAAGCGGGGTCTTCCCACGCCCCGCGTGGCGTTTTATAAGATATTCGGGCTGGCGCAGCTGTTTCCCCGCTCGCGCACGTTTGGGCGCTACCACCTGGGGTACCTCGACAAAGAACAGACCCACGAAATTGAAGTGCTCAGCGGCGCTTTTATGCTGATGCGCCGCCAAGCGCTGGACCAGGTGGGCCTGCTGGACGAGGATTATTTTATGTACGGCGAGGACATTGACCTCTCGTACCGACTCACGCGCGGCGGCTGGAAAAACTATTATTTCCCGGGCACCCGCATCATCCATTACAAAGGCGAAAGTACCCGGCGCACCAGCGTAAACTATGTGTTTGTATTCTATCGGGCCATGGTCATTTTTGCCCGCAAGCACTTTGCGCCCGAGCGGGCCGGCCTGTTTGCGCTGCTGATTAATCTGGCCATCTGGCTGCGGGCCGGGGCGGCGGTAGCGCATCGCCTGCTCACGCAGGCCGCCCCCATGCTGCTGGACGCCGCCCTGATTTTGGTAGGTATGTATTTCCTGACGGGGTACTGGGAAAACAACTACAAATACGTGCCCACGCCATTTCCGCCGCAGTTCCTGCTGGTGGCAGTACCGGTTTACACTGCAGTGTGGCTGGCCACCGCCTATTTCAGTGGGGCCTACGATAAACCAGTGCGTACCGTGCGTACCGTGCGCATTGTGCGGGGCATCTTCTTCGGCACTGTTCTGATTTCAGCCGCTTCCAACTTTTTTGATGCCTGGCGCTTTTCCAAGGCGCTTATTATTCTGGGTGGCGTTTGGGCCGTAGCGGCCCTGCTGCTGCGCCGCCTGCTCACACATTACCTCCGCCACCGCAACTTCAGCCTGTCAAAAGACAAGCAGAAGAACATTGCTATTGTGGGCTCGGAGGCAGAAAGCCGGCGGGTACGTTTCCTACTGCAAAATGCCGGGGTACGGGCCCGTATTATGGGTTACGTAAGCCCGGTGGCGCCGGCCGCGCCGGCCGCGCCCAGTGGCCTGCTGGGCGAAGTGCGCCAAATGGAGGAAATCATTCAAATCCACGGAATTGATGAAGTAATTTTCTGCGGGAAAGATTTGTCGGCCAGTGAGATAATGGCCCTCATGGTCAACCTGCCCCAGCGGCGCCAGTGCCCGGTGAGCTATAAAATCCTGCCCGAAGACAGCCAGTACATCATTGGCAGCTCCAGCAAAGATTCCCCCGGCGACTATTATACCCTGGATATTGCCCTGAACCTGTTTCAGCCCCGGTGCATTCGCAATAAGCGCTTGCTGGATGTGCTGAGTAGCGTGGCGTTGCTGCTGGCCGCTCCGCTGTTGGTGTGGCTGGTAGAGCAAAAGGAGGGTTTTCTGCGCAATTGTCTGCGGGTTCTCTCTGGGCAGCGCACCTGGGTGGGACTGCGCTACGCCGCTGGCCCCCGCCGCATGACCCAGGCCATTCTTTCCCCCGCCGATGCCGGCGAATCCCAAACCCCGCTATCCGAAGCTACTAAACAGCGGCTGGAGCTGCTGTATGCCCGGGACTATACCACCGGCACCGATCTGAGCCTTTTGCTGCGGTGCTTTCGGTGGCTGGGGCAGGAGTAATGCCTTTTGGTTGCTGCGCCTGAGTCCGTACATTCCCGTACTTTTAGCCCGTCTTTCCCCACCCACCCATTTGCCTTGTTGCCATGTCACAAACTGTTGACTCGCTCGCTCCTTCGCCAACCCCCGTTCTGTCAGACCGCATCAACACCATGCAGGAGTCGCAGACTATTGCCATGGCCAAAAAAGGCCGCGAGCTGGCCGCACAGGGCATCGATATTATTAGCCTGAGCTTTGGCGAGCCTGATTTTCAGACTCCGCAATACATTAAGGATGCCGCCAAAAAGGCCATTGACGAAGGCTACACCTTCTACACGCCCGTGCCCGGCTACCCCGAGCTGCGCCAGGCCATCTGCGACAAGCTCCTGCGCGAAAATCAGCTGAGCTTTAAGCCCGACAACATTGTGGTGAGCACCGGCGCCAAGCAGGCCCTGGCCAACGCCGTGCTCAGCCTGGTAAACCCCGGCGACGAGGTCATTGTATTTGCCCCGTACTGGGTAAGCTACGAGGAGATGGTGAAGCTGGCAGAAGGTACCCCTGTTACGCTGATGGGCACGCTGGAAAACGGCTATAAAGTAACGGCCGCGCAGCTGGAGCAGGCCATTACGCCCCGTACCAAGCTCATCATGTACTCCTCGCCGTGTAACCCCACCGGCGCCGTTTTCAGCCGGGAAGAGCTAGCCGAAATTGCCGCCGTGGTAGCCCGCCACCCGCAGGTGCACGTGCTGGCCGATGAGATTTACGAGTACATCAATTTTGTGGGCGAGCATGTGAGCATGGCGCAGTTTGCGGAAATCAAGGACCGCGTAATTACGGTCAATGGCTTCTCGAAAGGCTATGCCATGACGGGCTGGCGCGTAGGCTACCTGGCGGCCCGTAAGGAAATTGCCAGCGCCTGCGAGAAAATGCAGAGCCAGATTACCTCCGGTACCTGCTCCATTGCCCAGCGCGCGGCCCTGGCGGCCCTGCAGGGCGGGCGCACTTCCGCCGATGAGATGGTAACAGCCTACCGCCGCCGCCGCGACCTGGTGTTGGAGCTAGTGAAAGACATCCCCGGTTTCCGCACGCCCACGCCCAGCGGCGCTTTCTATGTATTCCCGGATGTGAGCGGCTATTTCGGGAAAATGATGCCCGATGGCAGCGTTATCCAAAACGCCACGGATCTGGCCATGTACATGCTCAACGACGGCCACGTAGCCGCCGTGAGCGGCGACGCATTTGGGGCGCCCAACTGCATTCGTTTCAGCACGGCAGCCGCCGATGAGAAGCTGCGCGAAGCTTTCACCCGCATCAAAAATAGCCTGGCTAAACTGGTTTAAAGTAGTAGTGCGAAGCTCCGGCATCGCGCACGAGCAACGCGAGTAGCAGGCGTGGGCACAAACCGCGCGATTCCAACTACTCGCTCCGCTCGTGTGCGAAGCCGGAGCTTCGCGCTACTGGCAGCCGGAGCTACAGCGCAACTTCCTACCTTTGCGGCTTCATTTTTCTGAATTTGTTGTGATGCCCGCTGCCTCCGTACCGCCTGCTTCCCTTGCTGAGTTATTTGATGCGTTCAACCACCTGACCGTGCTCATTGTGGGCGACGTGATGATGGATGCCTACGTGTGGGGAAAGGCCGGGCGGCTGTCGCCGGAAGCGCCGGTGCCGGTAGTAAATGTAAGCCGCACAGAGCAGCGCCTGGGCGGCGCCGCTAACGTAGCCCTAAACGTGCAGGCCCTGGGTGCCACGCCGCTGCTGTGCGCCGTAATAGGGGAGGACCAAGGCGGCAACCAAATGCTGGATCTGCTGCGTGAAAACAACCTTTCCGCCGAAGGCATTGTGCGCAGCCCGCACCGGCCCACTACCGTAAAGCAGCGCATTCTGGCCCACGGTCAGCAGCTCCTGCGCATCGATTCCGAAGTAGAGCACAACCTCAACCAGGAAGAAAATGCTGCCCTCACGGCGCGCTACGCCGCCCTGCTGGACCGCGCCGACGTCGTGATTTTTGAAGACTACGACAAGGGCGTGCTCGGCGAGGCCAGCATTACCCGCTTTATCGAGCTAGCCCGGGAACGGGGCATTCCCACTGTAGTAGATCCTAAGAAGAAGAACTTCCTGGCCTACCGCCACTGCACCCTGTTCAAGCCCAACCTGAAAGAGCTACGCGAGGGCCTGAAGCTGGAGTTTGAAGATACCGATGCCGCCCGCCCGCAGTTTGAGGCCGCTGTAGACCGCCTGCGCGAGCTTTTACTACCAGAAATTGTGCTGGTAACCCTCTCTGAGCGGGGCGTTTTTGTGGAAGATGGTGCCACCCAACGCACCTACATTCCCGCCCACCTGCGCAGCATTTCGGACGTTTCCGGCGCCGGCGACACCGTAATAAGTATTGCTGCGCTGTGCGTAGCGCTGGGAATGGCCCCGCCCGTTACCGCTGCGCTGGCCAATCTAGGTGGCGGGCTGGTGTGCGAGCAGATAGGCGTAGTGCCCATTGAAAAACAACTGCTCCTGGCTGAAGCCCAGGAAAATAGGGTGTTTTAACTCCCCGGTATTTTATTAGGCTAAAAGCTAGAAAAACTAGTTCCCCTCCTCAGATGAGGAGGGGTTAGGGGTGGTTGACCGTCGTTGAACGATAGGCTAAGTTTAGTTTTAGCTCTAGTTTTTCAACCACCCCTAGCCCCTCCTCATCTGAGGAGGGGAACTAGTTTTTAGTGGCGCATCTTAACGCTGTATTCCTTCACCGTGTCAATAAACACACGCACGTTGTCGGGGTCGGTGTCGGGGTATACGCCGTGGCCCAGGTTGGCAATGTGGTGGTAGGGGCCAAACTGGTCCAGCATCTGAATGGTAGCCTGGCGCACCTGCTCGCGGGTGCCGTAGAGGGCGCAGGGGTCCAGGTTGCCCTGCAGGGTTTTGTCGCCTACCAGGGGGCGCACTGCGCGCGGGTCCTGGTTCCAGTCCAACCCAATAGTGCGGCAGGGCAGCTGGGCGAAGTCGCCCACGGCCCAGAAAGCGCCTTTGGCAAACACGGTAACCGGTACTTCCGGAATAGCCGCACAAATTTCGGCAATGTAGCGGGTGCTGAACTCCGCATAATGCGCGGGCGGCAGAATACCGGCCCACGAATCAAATACCTGAATGAGGTTAGCGCCGGCCTGCACCTGGGCGCGCAGGTACGCAATGGTGGTATCGGTAATTTTGCGCAGCAGCTCGTGGGCCAAGGCCGGATTGGTGTAGAGCAGGCGGCGGGCTTTGCTGAAGGTTTTGGAGCCGTGGCCTTCTACCATATAAGCCAGAATGGTCCAGGGGGCGCCGGCAAACCCAATGAGCGGCACGCGGCCGTTCAGGGCGCGTTTGGTTACCCGAATGGCTTCCAGCACGTAACCCAGGTGCTCTTCGGGGTCGGCCACGCGCATGCGGGCCACGTCCTGCGCGGTTTTAATGGTTTCGGGGAAGAGGGGGCCGCGCGCCTCAATCATTTCATAGGTGAGGCCCATGGCTTCGGGCACCACCAGAATATCCGAAAAGATGATGGCAGCGTCCACGTCCAGGGCATCCACGGGCTGAATAGTGACTTCCGCAGCCAGATCCGGCGTTTCTACCAGCTCTTTGAAGCCACTGAGGCGGGCGCGCAGGGCACGATACTCGGGCAGGATACGGCCCGCCTGGCGCATCAGCCACACGGGGGTACGTTCAGTCTGTTCGCCGCGGGCGGCACGGAGGAGGAGGTCGTTCTTCAGCATAGAGGCTGCAAAGGTACAAATGGCGAAATGGTAAAGTGGTGAAATTGTGAGTGACGTTCACGCCACGCGCAATAACATGCCGCCAGAATCGCAAACTCACCACTTCACCATTTCACCGCTCACCGCGAAAGCCCCGGAAACAGCGCCACAATAGCTGTAGCCAGGAAATTGACGCCAATAGCCAGGGTCAGGAAACCCATAATGCGCGCCAGCGCGGCCATGCCTGGGCGGCCCAAGAACTTGGTAAGCCGCAACGACGACATCAGAATCAGGTAGCTGGCCAGGGCCACCAGCACAAAGCCCAGAATAATCAGGCCCATATCGGCAAAAGAGAGCTTCTCAGCAAATAAGCCAATGCACACCGCCATGGAGCCCGGCCCCGAAAGCATGGGCATGGCCAGCGGCGTAAAGGAAATATCATCCTTGTGCATACTTTCCTCCAGCGTGGCTTCCGAGACCTTGGCGCGGTTGCCACCGGGCGTCAGTAAATCAAAGGCCGAACGCATGAGCAAAATACCGCCCGCGATACGCAAATGGTGAATATTGATACCGAAGAAATTGAGCACATACTGCCCGGCAAAAAACGATACCGTCAGCACCCCAATCATATACAGGCAGGCGCGGAGCGCCACGCCGGCCCGGTGCGCGGCGGAATCTTCCTGCGTGAGCGTTAGAAATACCGGCATGGCCCCAAAGGGGTTCACAACCGAAAACAGCGTGGTAAAGGTGGCGAGCAGTATTTCCATACAACGGGCAGAAGGGGAATGGGCTAAAGGTACGAGGGAATAAGAAGCAGCAAAGGGGGAAAATGCTATGTTTGGTAATCCAACTGTTACAGCGAATAGCCGTAGAATTCTGCGGACAGCCTTCCTACGGTCCAATTCTCCCTTATGCATACTCCTTCTACCGCCCCCGCCGCCACCCCCGACGAATCCCGGGATGTAACTCCGTTGGTGGGTATCATTATGGGTTCCCAGTCGGACCTGAAGGTAATGACCGGCGCTGCTGAGCTGCTGCGCCAGTTTGGCGTGCCCTATGAAATTACTTTAGTGTCGCCGCACCGCACGCCGCACCGGCTGGTGGAGTACGCGGAAAACGCCCGTAAGCGCGGTTTGCGTGTTATTATTGCCGGTGGGGGCGGGGCGGCCCATTTGCCGGGTATGGTGGCGGCTTTTACTACGCTACCGGTTATTGGGGTGCCTATTAATTCCTCGGCCTCCATTCGCGGGCTGGATTCGGTGCTGTCTATGCTACAGATGCCCGTGGGCGTGCCCGTGGCTACCGTTGCTATTGACAGCGCCCCCAACGCGGCAGTGCTGGCCACTCAAATGCTGGGTATCACGAATGCCCGCCTGGTAGATGTCTTGGAAAAATACCGTAACTCACTAAAAGATAAAGTGATGCGTACTATTGAAGAGATGCGTAAAGGCGGATACAATGATGATATTTAACCGAACTTGCTGCTTCCGCTAATCAGCCTCCTTTTCCCCACCCCTAATGAGCTTTTCACTTGCCTGATTTAGACGCACCGATTTGGCTGCTGATTGTGCACGGTCTTACGCTGCTGTTCGCAATTGCTTCTCTCGTAGCCACCCTGCTGCCATTGCTGAAAGAAGAAGCCTGGTGGATCCGGGTATTTGACTTCCCGCGTCTGCAAATAGTATTTGTGGCCATGGCCACCCTGGGCGTCGGCTTTGTGCTGGGCTGGCATCAGCTGCCCGGCTACTGGGGCCTGGGTGTGCTGGGGGCGCTGGCCGTTGCTATCCTGTACCAGCTCTTCCGCATTGTTCCCTATACCCCCATTGTGCGTAAGCAGGTAGGCGACAGCACCCTGAAAGATGCCCGGCGCCATATGAGCCTGGCCGTGATGAATGTGCTGCAGTATAACAAGCAGGCGCCCAAAGCCCTGCAGGTGCTGCAGGAAACCGACCCCGACCTCATTATTGCGGTAGAAACCGATAGGTGGTGGCAGGAGCAGCTGCGCCCGCTGGAGGAAACGCACCCCTATATCTGCCACGAGCCGCTGGACAACACCTACGGCATGCTGTTCTACTCGCGCCTGCCCCTGCGCGATGCCCAGATCAAGTACCTGCTCGACGACGATATTCCTTCCCTGCACACCTACGTGCAGCTCCCCGATGGTCACAGCTGGATTCGGCTGTTTGGGCTGCACCCCAAGCCCCCGGCGCCGCAGGAAGCCGAAACCAGTACCCGCCGCGACGCTGAGCTACTGATTGTAGGCAAAGAAATTGAGAGCAAAAATGAGCCAACCATCGTGTTCGGCGACATGAATGATGTGGCCTGGTCGCACACTAGTGAGCTGTTTAGGCGCGTTAGCGGCCTGCTGGACCCCCGCGTAGGGCGCGGCCTGCTCCCCACGTTTCATGCCGAGTATACCCTGATGCGCTGGCCCCTGGACCACGTTTTTGTGTCCCCACACTTTAAGGTAGATGCCATAGAGCGCCTGCCCTACGTGGGTTCCGACCACTTCCCCATCTACATCAAGGTGAGCTACGAGCCCCACGACAAGGCGGAGCAGGAGGAAAACCAGGAGCAGGCCGACGCCGAGGACCACCAGGAAGCCACAGAAAAAATTCAGAAAGGCTTTCAAGAGGAAGCCGAAGAAGAGCACAAGGAGCGCCAGGAGAAACAGGAGGCCACTTCTTCGTAAGCCAGCTTCTATCCCTTCATGCAGAGTACAGCATCTCACGTGATGACGTTATTAGAAAACAGACCGTCATGTCGAGCGTAGCCGAGACATCTCGCGTGCTGATGGTGTGGTGCTATAGTCATGCTGAGCGTAGTCGAAGCATCTCTACCACGCCATTGGAGTCGTCAGCAAACGAAGCGGTAGAGATGCTTCGACCAGCTCAGCATGACTATAGCACCACACCATCAGCACGCGAGATGTCTCGGCTACGCTCGACATGACGGTCTTTATCAACAACCGCATACCGGGAGAAGATTTGACTGAGCGCAGCATGACGGTCTTTTCGCTCTTTTTGTAATTTTAGCAAACCCCGGGGGGTAGGCAGGTATAAACCGCCGGATACCCTCCGCTACTTCCGCCACCTGGGCTTCCGTCATGCCCGGCCATAGCGGCAGGCTAAGGCTAGTGGCGGCCAGGCGCTCGGCTATGGGAAACTGCCCGGCCGTAAAGCCCAGCGGCTGGTAAGCCGGCTGCAAATGCGGTGGCACCGGGTAGTGAACAACCGTGCCAATGCCTTGGGTGGATAAATGCCGTTGCAGCGCATCCCGATGCGGCGTGCGTACCACGTACAAATGATAAACGTGGGTGGAGGTAGACAACTGTTGCGGCCGTTGTAGCCAGGTAATATCAGCCAGATACCCGTCATACCAGGCCGCCAGCTGTTGACGCTGCTGCGTCCAGAAGGGCATATGCGGCAGTTTCACGCGCAGAATGGCGGCCTGCAGTTCATCCAGGCGGGCATTGAAACCGATGACTTCGTTCTGGTATTTCTGCCGCGAGCCATAGTTGCGAAGCACTTTTAATTGCTCGGCTAGCTCGGCACTTGCCGTGGTAATGGCCCCGGCGTCGCCCAATGCGCCCAGGTTTTTGGTGGGGTAGAAGCTGGTGGCATTCGCCTCTCCGAAGCTGCCCGTCGGCAGGCCGTGGCTGGCGGCGCCCTGGGCCTGGGCGTTGTCCTCAATCACCAGCAAATTATGCCGCCGGGCCACGGCCATAATAGCGGCCATATCACAGGCTTGGCCGAAGAAATGCACCGGCAGAATAGCGCGCGTGCGGGGTGTTATGGCTGCTTCCAGCCGTTGCGCATCCAGGTTAAAAGTAGCTTCATCCGGCTCCACCGGCACCAGCGTGGCGCCAACGTAAGATACCGCCAGCCAGGTAGCCACGTAGCTATTGCTGGGTACCAGCACCTCGTCGCCGGGTCTAATGCCCAGCGCTATCAGGGCCAGATGCAGGGCCGATAAACCACTGCTCGCACCCACACAATGCGGCACTTGATTGAACGCCGCGTATTCAGCCTCAAACTGCCGCACTTCCTCACCCAGAATATATTGCTGCGCGTCAAATACGCGCATGGTAGCCGCCTGCACAGCCGCGCGGATGCGCTCATTCTGCGCGGCAAAGGAGAGAAAGGGAACGGGCATTGGGGCGGAGAGAAGGACGTATCAACAAAGAAACAGCTTTAGCGGCCGCCGGACAAAAGCCTGCCCTATGCCGGCTCATACAACCAAGCCATTTGCTTCATACTGATGGCATCGGGCACTAGGCGCATACCCATATTACGCAGCTTTATCTGCCACGGCTTTTCCAGCTGCGCCAGCCGGCCCAGCTGCCAGGAAGTGTTTACAATGCGCGTGGTGCGGGGCAAACGGCGCTGCTCAAACCGCTGAAAGGCAGCCGGAATAGTGGTTTCGGCCGCAACACATTCCGTTAGCACCAGCGCATCCTCAATGGCCATACCCGCGCCCTGGCCCATATTGGGCGTGGTGGCGTGGCCGGCATCACCCAGCAAAAGCACCCGTTCGAAAGCCAGCTGGGTAAGGGGTTTCAGGTCGAGGATATCGTTCCACAGCACGCTTTCATCGGAGGTCAGCGCCAGCAGTTCCGGCACCGGCGCAGCGAAGCCGGCAAATTCCCGGCGCAGGTCGGCCAGCTGGTAGCGGCTGAAGTGCGGGCTGTTTACCTGGCCGCAGTTCAGGCAGGCAAACCAGTACACGCGGCCTTCGCCCACGGGCACGTAGCCAAAGCGTCGCCCGCCCGTGCCCCATACTTCGCTGGACTCACCGATTGGCAGCTTCAATTGGGCGGCATCTACCACGGCCCGCCAGCAGGTATAGCCTGCGTAGCGCGGCTTGGCCGGGGGCACCAGCTGCCGCCGCACGCGGGACCGAAGTCCATCGGCCCCAATCAGGGCATCGGCGGTAAGGGAGGTGCCGTTGGCCAGGTGCGCCCGCACACCGGTGGCGGTTTGCTCAAACCGCTCAAACGGAATGCCCAGCTGCACGGCATCGGGGGCAGGCCTTGCAGCAGCGCCTTTTGCAGGGCGGCACGGTGAATGCCCAGGTTGGGAAAGCCCAGCTGCCGGGTGAATTCCGAGGTATCCACGGTCTGCAGCACGCCACCTTGCTCATCGCGCAGCTGAATTTTGGTGATGGGTGTGCCATGCGCCTGTATGGTTTCCTGTAGGCCCAGCTTGCTTAGGGCCTGCATAGCATTAGCGCCCAATACCACACCCGCGCCAATTTCCCGCAGTTCCGGCGCGGCTTCAATTACCTGCACCGTGTGTCCCTGCTGCAAAAGCCCATGGGCCGTGGCAAGGCCGCCAATGCCCGCCCCGATAATGAGAAAATGTGCCATGTGCGAAAGGTAATAGTTGAACAGTTACGAGCCGCCCTAACGCAAAAAAGGCCGGCAGCATATAGCTACCGGCCTTTTTGTTCTAATAAGCCAACAATTACTTGTTGCCGTCTACTTCTTCGTAGTCCACGTCCGTCACGTTGTCGTGTGCGGCACCGCCCTGGCCGTTGCCGCCGGGCTGCTGGCCTTCAGCACCCCCGAAAGGGTTGCCGCCTTCCGCACCGCCGGGCTGACCGCCCTGGTTGTACATCTCCGTAGAAGCTGCCTGCCAGGCGGCGTTGATAGCCTCCATAGCTTTGTCGATGGCGGCAATATCCTTGCTTTCGTGGGCCGATTTAAGGTCGGCCAGCGCGCTTTCCACAGCGGTTTTGTTGCCGCCGCTCAGCTTGTCGCCGTACTCTTTCAGCTGCTTCTCGGTCTGGAAAATCATCGAGTCAGCGGCATTCATCTTCGAGATGCGCTCCACTTCGGCTTTGTCCGACTCGGCGTTGGCTGCCGCTTCCTGACGCATCCGCTCAATGTCCGCATCCGACAGGCCCGAAGAGGCTTCGATGCGGATTTTCTGCTCTTTACCGGTGCCTTTGTCCTTGGCCGATACGTGCAGGATACCGTTGGCGTCGATGTCGAAGGTTACCTCGATCTGCGGAACGCCGCGAGGTGCTGGTGGAATATCGGCGAGGTGGAAGCGGCCAATCGTGCGGTTCTGCGAAGCCATCGGACGCTCGCCCTGCAACACGTGGATTTCCACCGAAGGCTGGTTATCCGAAGCCGTAGAGAAGGTTTCCGACTTCTTGGTCGGGATGGTGGTGTTCGACTCGATAAGCTTGGTCATTACGCCGCCCATCGTCTCAATACCCAGCGAAAGCGGGGTCACGTCCAGCAGGAGCACGTCCTTTACTTCACCGGTCAGTACACCGCCCTGAATGGCAGCGCCCACGGCTACTACTTCGTCGGGGTTAACCCCCTTGGAAGGCTTCTTGCCAAAGAACTTCTCTACTTCCTCCTGAATGCGGGGAATACGGGTTGAACCACCCACCAGAATTACTTCATCGATGTCGGAAGTGCTCAGGCCGGCATCCTGCAGGGCCTTTTTGCAAGGCTCCATAGAGCGGCGCACCAGGCTGTCGGCGAGCTGCTCAAACTTAGCGCGGCTCAGCTTTACCACCAGGTGCTTGGGACCCGAGGCGGTAGCCGTAACGTAGGGCAGGTTGATTTCCGTCTCCGTGGAAGACGACAGCTCTACTTTGGCTTTCTCAGCGGCTTCTTTCAAACGCTGGAGCGCCATGGCGTCCTTGCGCAGGTCGAGGCCTTCATTTTCGCTGGCGAACTGATCGGCCAGGAAGTTGATGATTACCTGGTCGAAGTCGTCGCCGCCGAGGTGGGTATCACCGTTGGTAGACAGTACTTCGAACACACCGTCACCCAGCTCGAGGATGGAGATATCGAAGGTACCACCGCCCAGGTCGTACACAGCAATTTTCTGGTCTTTGTGCTTCTTATCGAGGCCGTACGCCAGAGCAGCGGCGGTAGGCTCGTTGATGATGCGCTTCACATCGAGGCCGGCAATGGCACCGGCTTCTTTGGTGGCTTGGCGCTGGGCGTCGTTGAAGTAAGCGGGCACCGTAATAACGGCTTCCGTTACGGGCTGACCCAGATAATCCTCCGCCGTCTGCTTCATTTTCTGCAGTACCATGGCCGAAATTTCCTGCGGCGTGTACTTCCGGTCGCCGATTTGCACAGCTACCGTGTTGTTAGGACCGGCCACCAGCTCGTAGGAAACGTGCTTGGCTTCTTCGGTTACTTCGCCGAAGCTGCGACCCATGAAGCGCTTAATCGACTGAATCGTGTTCTTGGGGTTGGTAATGGCCTGACGCTTGGCGGGGTCACCGACTTTACGCTCGCCTTTACCGTTATCGAGGAACGCTACAATAGAGGGGGTGGTGCGGCGGCCTTCGCTGTTTGGAATCACCACCGGCTCGTTGCCTTCCATTACGGCCACGCACGAGTTGGTGGTGCCGAGGTCAATACCGATTATTTTGCCCATGTGGATGGTTATCGTTTAGGAGTTGAGGTGTCAGAGGATAATTGCGAATCACTCGCAAAAGGAGGATTACAAGCAGCGTACCAGCCCGCTCGTAGGGCTTTTCCTGTGACAACTTGTCATTTTTACGGGACGCATGCCGCCGTTTCCCGCCGCTCTGACCTTCTCTGGCACTCCTAATCCCGATTTCCCTGCCAGCCGGGCAGGATGGCTGGGTAAACAATGTTACCAATTACCTTTTGACTGGAGCTACTAAAAAAGTGCGTAGAATATTGTCTGCTGCTTGATAGACGTAGGGTTCGACATGGTCTCCTATCAAATAATCAGTTCCAAGTTCCGAAAGTGAATTTCCTAACTCGCTAAATAAGTTAAGGTCGGCATCAGTACCCCATTCATAAGAAAACCTATTAGTATCAGCAATATTGCAAACCTCTATTGTAGATTCAGACAGCATTTTACCCTCCGCTTTTAGCCACAATCTATTCTCGTAGCCGCGTACAGGCAGGTGTAATTCAATGGTGCAATCGGGGTCAATGTGTGCGGGCAAGAAGGTGTCGAGAAAGTAAATCAAGATTTCAGTAAGATTTTCTGGGCCTCCGCTACCTCTAAAAACAGCTTCCTTAACTGAATAGCCTACCCAGTTGGTAGGTGTTCTTTCAATTATGGGATAATCGAAGCTCACATTTTTAATGCAAGTTTCATTAAGGTCAATGTTGACTTTCCAGCCTGGGTTGTCAATATTAGTTATTGAAATACCATAGGAGTGCTCCCAATCACCGTTACAATTGATGGTGTACCAGCGTTGAATTCGTTGCAGCAGTTCCATTGGCTATGGTTTGATGTGAATACTTATCGGCAAACTCCATCACTTTCCATTCCCACCGCGCCTTGTGGCGCTTCCAATAGGGCTCATGACCAGAGCCGGCAAAATCCTGTCGTTGCTTTGGCCCCCGCAGGTTCTGGAAAATAGCATCGGTTTCCTCACGGGTTACGCGCGGATCTGCTTCGCCCCACATTAGTAGGGTAGGCGTGGTGATATGGCTGGCAAACTGGGTAGCATCCAGGTCAAAGGCCCAGAAGCCATTTTGTACGCCACCCCAGAAAACCAACAACTGAGCCATTGGGAAATCAGGCAGGTGCATGGCGGCGAAGCGGTTTCGCGCCGTTTGAAGCATGCTACCGTAAGGGCATTCCAGAATGTTTGCCTGGGCCGATACTCCCAGCTCACTCTCAGCTCTTAAAATAGCTTCGGCACCCATACTCACACCATAGAGAATAACTGGCTGCCCGGGCTGATTCCGGCGCACCCAGTTAAAAGCCGTGCGTACGTCTTCTGCTTCCCGGTATCCTACGGTGCAGGTGTAGCCGGCGGAGCCACCGTTACCAGCAAAATCAGTCAGCAAAACATTAAATCCCAGGCTGCGGAAATAAGCGGCTTCCGGAAGTAGTGCGGCTTTATTGCTGGTGTAGCCATGAAAAAGGGCCACGGTGCCCTGGGCATTGGGCACTGTGCTATACCACGCTTCCAGGCGCCCGTTGGGGCTGGATAAAAAGTGATTGGTGTAGGGAAAATCTGGCAGGGCCAGGCTGTGCGGCTTCGGGTTAGATACGCCCGTGAGCAGCACGCCCAGCTTGCGCCAGCCGGCCAGCCGCTCCGGATTACTGGTGCGCACGGTGGCGGCAGGGGAGAAATGGGTGAAGCGCCAGGCATGGAAAAAGGCCACGGTGTTTAACACTACCGTGGCTAATACTAAGAGCAGCGTAAGAAGGCACCTAAGCTTCATCGGCCGGACTTGCGCCCGCCGCCCGTTGGCCGGTCGGAGCCCGGTTTGCGGCCGGCGCCACCCCGGCTGGGGCCGCCGGCGGGTTTGCCTTTTCCCTTGCCCTGGGCCGGGCCACCGGCGCTACGGCCGGTTTTGGATTTACTGCCAGCTCCGGGCTTGGCGCCAAAGCCGCCCCGGTTATAGCCACCGGCGCTGTTCTGGCCGGGCTTTTCACTGGTCGGACGAATGCCGCCGGGCCAATAGCCACTGTCTGATTTGCTGGCCGGCTTAAAGGTGCCGGCGGCCAGCGTTTGAGCCGCCATATCATCCGTCAGCGCTTTTACCTCATCAGTCGTCAGCTCACGCCACTGGCCGGGCTGCAGGTTGCCTACCGGAATGCCAGCGAGGCGGGCGCGCACCAGGCGCAGCGTAGGAAAGCCTACGGCCGCCGTCATTTTGCGCACCTGGCGGTTCATGCCCTGCGAAATGGTAATCTGAATCCAGGAAGTAGGAATAGCGGCCCGGAAACGCACAGGCTTGCTCCGGTCCCAGATTTGGGGTTCTTCAGTCAATAATTCTACCTCGGCGGGGGTAGTGAAGCCGGTTTTCAGGTCTACGCCACGGCGCAGGGTTTCCAGCGCTTCGGGCGTGGGAATGCCTTCCACCTGCACCCAATAGGTTTTCGGCACTTTAAAGCGCGGCTCGGAGAGGCGGTGCTGCAGCTGCTTGTCATCGGTGAGCAGCACCAGGCCTTCGGAGTCATAATCCAGGCGGCCTACGGGGTAAATGTTGGGGATATTAACGAAATCCTTGAGCGTGGCGCGGCCATTCTCGTCGGTAAACTGGGTGAGGACTTCGTAGGGTTTGTTGACGAGGATGTAATGCATGGTGCAAAGGTAGCAGGAAGCACGCATCGTAGCGCGCATTGTAGCGCGAAGCTCCGGCTTCGCGCACGAGTGAAGCGAGTGGTCGGAAATGCGCCGCTTGTAACAATGCTTAGGAACTCGCGCTGCTCGTGCGCGAAGCCGGAGCTTCGCGCTACACTACACCCGAGTACTTCCGTATGGCCCATTCCGCCGAAATTAAAGCCAGAATCAGGAAAAACAGCCATTTCATATCGATGAGCTCTTTCAGCTTTTCCTCGGAGTAGATAACCGGCTTGTAGTTAGCCTTCTCAATGTCCTGGGTGAGCTGGGCGAACTGCTGCGGATAGTAAAGGCGCTGGCCGCTGCGGCGGGAGAGCTGGTAGAGCAGGTTATGGTCGGCGCGGGCATCCAGGGCTTCCAGCTGCTGCTCCTGCACCAGCAGCTCGCCGCGGTCCTGCTGGGGCTGGCCGCCCAGCGTGGCGCGGGCGGTGTAGCGGTAGAGGCCGCCGGGCAATGCGCCCAGGTGCAGCGGCGCGCCGTCCTCGGTATTAGTATAGCTGAAGGTGCGCGTCTTCTGCTTTTCGTCGGTGAGGGTAAGGGTGATTTTCTGGTTGTAGATGCGCTCAAATACTGCGTTGTAGGTTTCGATGCCGAACGTCACGTCGTCCTGCGAAGAAAAGGCGTCCTGCGTAGGGTATACATCGAGGCGCTTTTTGTTGGCGTTTTGCGTGAGCAACTGCAGCGTGCGAATAATCATCCGGTCGTAGGCTTCGGGGCGGTCTTCGTGCTCCGTGGCTTCCTGCAGGCGCCACTGCCAGCTGCCATCCGTGAGCAGGGTAGCCTGGCGCTGGGCTGCCGAGCCGCCAAAAACCAGCAGCGGGCGCTGGGTTTTCAGGCGGCCTACCTGCTGAAATAAGGCCACTTCGGCGCCGCCATTCAGGCGCAGACTGCCAAAAGGAACCGGGGCGGGCGAATACGCCGCAAACCGCCGGGCAGCGTCTTCTTCAAAGGAAAAGCGCGCAAATGCTGGGTTGGGCACTGGCGTTACATCATCCGTCTGAGCGCCGCGCGGCTGCACCGTGAGGCCCGCTCCCAAGCGGTTGTAGGCATCAAAATCAGATTGGGCTCCCAGGATATAGAAGGCCGGAATCCGGCGCTGCCGTACCTGGGCCACTACTTCGCTGCCCAGGCCGCCACGGGCCGGGAGCTGGTGCAGAATGGCTACATCATAGTCCTGGGCCTTCAGGGGACTGATGCCGGGCAGGTAGGTAACTAGGTCGAAGTTGTCATTTTGCTGAATGGCGGCGCGCAGGGCTTTCAGGTCGGGGTGGGGGGCGGCGCCGGCCAGCAGCACCTTCAGCTTGCCTTTTACCACATCCACGTAAGCAAATTTGCTGTTGTTGAGCAGGGTAAATTCGCCGGGCTGCTTTTCCACTACCACCTCATAGCGCCGCTTGCCGGGGGCCGGCGCCATCACCAGAAAAGTGGTTTTCTGGCGGCGCTGACCGGCCGGCAGTTTCACCTGCTTGGTTTGCAGCACGCGGCCGTTTTCGCGCAGCTGCACCGTGGCGGTGCTGCCGGCGTAGCCATCGTAGCCAATTTCCGCCTCAACCGGGAAACGGTTGCCGCTGAAGGCTACCCGGTTGTAGTTGAGCGCCGGAATGCTCAAATCTTTCTTAGGCACCGTGTCGCCTACAGCCATGCCGTAAATGGGAAAGCGGTACTCCGAATACTGCGGTGCCCGGCCCTGGTTCACAATGCCATCAGACACCAATACCACGCCGGCCAGGTTGCGGCCTTCATACGCCTCGCTCACGGCGGAAAGCATACCATCCAGATCAGTAGCGGCGGCTGTGAAGCGCAGCGAATCGGGGCGGACGGCGCGTGTGCCGGGGGTAAGCGTCTGGGTTTCGACGGTAAAGCCTTTGGCCTGCAGGTCGGTGGTGAGCTGGCGCAGGCCCTGGGTGGTTTGCTGCAGGAGCGGAGCCGGTGTAAACAGCCCTACCGACTGTGAATTATCCACGGCCAGCACAATGGTGGGCTTCTCGGTGGTGCTGGTGGTGGTTTTGATGAAGGGGGAAAGCAGCAGAAAACACAGCAAGCTCACCACCAGAAAACGCAGGGCCGCCAGCCCGAGATTCAGCGCCCGGCTCCAGGGCGCTTTGGCCGAGTAGAGCAGGGCCGCGTAGCCCGCGCCCACGGCCAGGCACAGCAGAATAAACCAGGGAGAAGCGGCGAAGGATATCAACGGCGGAAATACGTGAAGAGAGCACCAATAACTCCAAAGCAACCGAAACGGTTGCCTGGGCTGATCAGAGGAATAGGATACAGAATAAGGAAGGCAGGCGAAGTTAAGAGTTCTGGAAAGGGATGCTGCGGTTTGTTGCCATCTCTTACAACCGACATGCTCAGCAGGACGGCAAATTGTTGGGCGATATGAGCCAAACGCTGGCGGCGTTTGTTGTGCGAAGGTAGCCGTAGAAAGTACGGCATTAGCCTCTCGCAAACTCATTTCCTCCTGCACATGGACTTACAACTTGACCAAAAAACCGTTCTGGTTACCGCTTCTACCGGCGGCATCGGCCTGGAAATAGCCCGCTCCTTTGCCCGCGAAGGGGCCATAGTTATCATCAACGGCCGCACAGCCGCCAGCGTGCAGCAGGCCATTGCGCAACTGCGGCAGGAGTTTCCTGAAGCCGAACTGCTGCCGCTGGTGGCAGACAATGGCACCGCCGAAGGAGCCGCCCAAACCATACACAAGTACCCGGAGGTGGATGTGCTGGTAAATAACCTGGGTATCTATGAGGCCACCGAGTTCTTTGATACCACCGATGAATCCTGGCTGCGGCTGTTTGAGGTGAACATTATGAGTGGCGTGCGCCTCAGCCGCCATTACCTGCGCGGTATGCTGGCCCGCACCACCGGGCGCATCATCTTCATCAGCAGCGAATCGGCGATGAACCCGGCCCCGGAAATGGCCCACTACAGCGCCACCAAGCTGATGCAGCTTTCCATTTCCCGAAGCCTAGCCGAAATGACGAAAGGCTCCAACGTCACCGTAAATGCCCTGATGCCGGGCTCCACGCATACCCCCGGGGTAGAGGAATTTATCCGACAGGTATTTCCCGATGAAAAAGATTACGCCACGGCGGAGCGGCGCTTTATGGCCGAAAACCGCCCAACCTCCCTTATCAGCCGCCTGATTCAACCCCGGGAAATTGCCGATTTCACCGTATTCGTAGCCAGCCCCCTGGCCGGCGCCATCAACGGAGCCAGCCTGCGCGTAGATGGCGGCATTGTGCGCAGCGCCGTGTAAAAGGAAGGGTGTTAGTTAATATTCCTAACCGTCATGCAGAGCAGAGCGAAGCATCTCGCGTGCTGACTATTTTGGGAAAATAACGGTCATGCTGAGCGGAGTCGAAGCATCTCGCCCGCTTCGTTGCAGTGGTATACCACACTAGCGAGATGCTTCGACTCCGCTCAGCATGACCCGTTCTTTTAGTGTGTATTTCTACTTGGTGTGTATTGCATTTAGATATCTATTACTAAGCCTGCATCACCAAATCTGCGCACTGGCGGGCAATTTCCAGCTCCTCGTTGGTCGGAATCACCAGCACTTTTACGCGGGAGCCCGGGGCCGACAGGTCACGAAGGCCGGGGGAGCGCCGCTGATTTTCGCTGGTTTCCAGCGTGATGCCGAAAAAATCGAGGTTGCGGCAGGTTAGCTCCCGTACGCGGGCGTCGTTTTCGCCTACGCCGCCGGTGAATACAATGGCTTCGGCGCCATTGAGAACCGCCAGAAAACTGCCGATGTATTTCTTGATGCGGTAGGCGTAGAGGTCGTAGGCCAGCCGGGCGCGCTCGTCGCCGTGCTCCAGGGCGTGGGTCACGTCGCGCATGTCGCTGTGGCCGGTGAGACCCAGCATGCCGCTTTCCTTGTTCAGCAGGTTTTGTACCTGGCTGGCGGTGTAGCCCAGGTGCTCGATAAGGTGAAAAATAACGGCCTGGTCGGTGTCGCCGGCTCGGGTGCCCATCACCAAGCCGTTCATGGGGCCAAAGCCCATGCTGGTATCCACGGAATGGCCGGCGGCGGTGGCTGTCATGCTGCAGCCATTGCCCAGGTGAATGGTGATAACGCGCGCCTCCGGGTTTTCTAAATAGCGCAGTGCCTCGCCGGCCACAAACTTATGGCTGGTGCCGTGAAAGCCATAGGCCCGGAAACCGTGCTCGGTGTACAGCTTTTCGGGCAGGGCAAAGCGGTAGGCGTGGGGCGGCAGCGTGTGGTGAAATGCCGTATCGAATACGGCTATTTGCCGGGCCTGCGGAAACAGCTGCTCGGCTACCTCCATGCCCAGCAAATTGGGGGGGTTATGCAGCGGGGCAAGGGAAAACAGCTGCCGGATTTTGTCTTTTACCTCCGCCGTAATGAGCGTAGTGTCGCGGAACTGCTCGCCGCCGTGCACGGCGCGGTGGCCCACCACCGCAATTTCATCCGGGTTCTGGATAACGCCGATTTCAGCATCGGTGAGCAGGCGCATGGCTTCTTCCAGCCCGGCGCGGTGGTCGGGAATGGGGAGGGTGCGCCGTACCGTATGCTCCTGGCCATCTACCAGCGCGTGGTGCGTGAGCAGCCCGTCCGTCAGGCCAATTCGCTCAATCAGGCCCCGGCTAACGGGCTGCTCCTGGGGCCAGCGGAAGAGTTGGTACTTGAGGGAGCTGCTGCCGGAGTTGATAACGAAGATGTTCATAGGGCGGTGAAGGTAAAGACGCGCCCCGAAAGTACGGATGGATGAGTAGTATCTGTAGGCCTGCTCTGCGCAAGCTAATCAACTGCTTATTATCGAGACATTCAACTCTATTAACCAAGACTCACAGGGACATCTCAGCTACAAGGCTAGGGAAGTTTGGTGCTGTGCGTCAACCAACATACATTGCGCAAGATGGCGCTGGCGCTTTGCGAAATAAGAAAATTTCGCCCCAAGAAGTGAGAACTTAAATGGGGATTTTGCGGCTTTTTTAAAATGATAAATAACTTTGTATTTTGAAAAATAATAGACTATTAATTACGATAATAGTATTCTTTGTATTAGTAAATTCCGCCTATTTTTGGGAAGGGCAGCTTAGGATTTTGACTTTTCCAGTCTATTTAATCTTGTTTTTTGTTTATTTATGGCTTATTGTAGTTCTTTTCCGACAGTTTTACTTAGCATATAAGGAAAAGTTTAATACTAGAAAACGACTCTTGATCTTAAGTCTTCTGACATTTGTGATACTTATGACATTCCTCAGGCCTTATGGGTTTATAGACTTTGACAAGTTAGCAGGGGTAGATTTGTTGATTGCAGAAAGAGAAGGTAGTGGAGGTTGTGGAACATCTATAAAATTTAAAGATAATTTTAAGTTTTCTCAAAGAAATGTCTGCTTTGGTGTTGAAGAGATAAGAGGAACTTATAAATTGAAAAACGATACAATTTTCTTTAACAATGAGAAACATTTGAAATTTGGGTTGGTAAAACCATCTTCTTATGAAAAGGATTTAAAATCATTGTATTTATTCACTGAAGCTAATGATACAACTGGATTTGAGCTTGAAATAACAAAAAATGACTTAGTTATGTAGAAAAAATAAAATTCAAAGGTTATTGCAATGAGGGAAAATTCAGAACTTAACGGAAGCCGATACGCAATGCTAGCGGTAATTATAGCAATAGGACTTGTATTGTTTATTATATTTTTAATAAATTTAACTATAAATCCGAACGTAGTGGAAAAGATTAATAATGATATTAATAACTTCTATTTTCCTGTTATAATCGGTATCTTATCTCTTTTTGTATCTGCCAATTACTTTGGTAGGAAAGCAGGTGTTAAAATCAATAAAGATACTAATGCTCAAAGTTCAGGTGGCTTTGTTGCTGCCCTGCAAGTATTAATTATATCAGCATTAACTGTTTCTTTGGCCGAAGTAATTCAGATAAGTTGGATTGAGGGTTTTGACGTCTTTATAGCATTTTATTTCCTGCTGAGAATAGCGGTGGCAATGTTCCTACTAGGCTTTCCTTTTGCATTGCTATTAGGATATGGTTTTGAATATCTACTGATTAAGAAACTGAAAAAGCCATAAACTCGGTTAATTCCCAGAAACGGCTTCTTTACTTCCACCTGATTATTACCCCTGCGCCTGAATAGCCGTCAGCAGCACCGTGTTATAAATATCATCCACGGTACAACCGCGGCTTAAATCATTGACCGGCTTATTCAGCCCCTGCAACATCGGGCCAATAGCCAGCGCGCCTGTTTCGCGCTGCACGGCTTTGTATGTGTTGTTGCCGGTGTTCAGATCGGGGAAGATGAGCACGCTGGCCTGGCCGGCTACCGGCGAGCCGGGGAGCTTCTGCTGGCCGATGGCGGGGTCCACAGCGGCATCGTACTGAATGGGGCCTTCCACTAGCAAATCGGGGCGGAGCTGGTGCACGATTTGCGTAGCCTGGCGCACCTTGTCCACGTCGGCGCCCTCACCGGAAGTGCCGGAGGAGTAGGAGAGCATAGCCACGCGCGGCTCAATGCCAAAGCGCCGACTGCTGTCGGCGGAGGAAATGGCAATTTCGGCCAGCTGCTCGGCGGTGGGGTTGGGGTTCACGGCGCAGTCGCCGAACACGGCCACGCGGTCCGGCAAACACATAAAGAACACCGACGACACCACCGATACGCCCGGCTTGGTTTTGATGAACTGCAAGGCCGGCCGAATGGTGTGCTGCGTGGTGTGCACCGCGCCGGATACCATGCCATCGGCCAGGCCCTTATACACCATCATGGAGCCGAAATACGACACGTCCGTCATCAGGTCGCGGGCCATTTCCAGGGTTACGCCTTTGGCTTTGCGCAGCTCATAGAGGGTTTCGGCGAAGTCGTTGAACAGCTCGGATTTGGTGGGGTCCAGGAGCTGCACACGGGCGGGGTCCAGGGGGCGGCTCAGGCGCTTGGCAGCGGCCATAATCTGCTGCGGGTCGCCGAGGATGGTGAGGTTAACCACGTCCTGCTCCAGCAGGCGGGCGGCGGCGCGCAGAATCCGGTCGTCGTTGCCTTCGGGCAGCACAATGTGCTTGCGCTGGCTGCGGGCCCACTGCAGCAGCTGGTACTGGAACATGTGCGGTGTCATGCCCTCAGGCCGGAACGTGGCCAGCTGATCCAGCAGCGGGGCCGTGTCTACGTAGCGCTCAAAGGTTTGAATAGCCAGCCGGATTTTTTTGGCGTGGCCCGGACCAATGCGCGACTGTATGGCACCCACGCGGGTGGTGGTCAGGAAGGTGCCGGTGTCCACCAGAATAATGGGCACGGTGGTCTGCAGGCCTTCAATCAGGCGCAGCACGGAGTCCTCGGGCATGTAGCCGCTGGTGAGCACCAGCCCCGCCACCTTGGGGTAGTTCGCCGACATATTGGCCTGCAGCGTGCTCAGAATAAGGTCTGATCGGTCGCCGGGGGTTACCACCAGCACGTTCTCCTCTATGCGCCGCAGGAAGTTGGGCACGTGCATGGAGCCGTTAATGAAATGGTCGACGGTGTTGGTGAGCTGCTCTTCGCCAAACAGCAGCTGCCCACCCAGCTGGTCATAAATTTCCTGCATGGAGGGGTTGCGCAGGTCCTTGCTTTCGGGAATTACGGTGAGCAGCGTGTCGGGCGGCAGCTGGTCTTTCACCAGCTGGTGTACTTCCACCACCTGCTCGGGGGCCACGCGGTTGAGTACCAGCGCCAGCACCTGCACCTCCCGGTCGTGAGCGGTGCGCCGGATGGAAAGGGCCGAGTTGACTACCTCTTCCACCGTTTTAGTGACCCCGGAAATCACCAGAATAACCGGAATACTCAGATTACGCGCCACCGACCAGTTAATATCCAGCTCCAGGGCCGTGCTGGTGCCCACAAAGTCGGTGCCCTCCACCACCACAAAGTCATGCTGGGCCTCCATTTTTTTAAATTTATGGATGATGGTATCCAGCAGCTCGCCCTGCTGGCCATTTTCCATCAGGCGCAAGGCTTCGTGGCCGCGGAAGGCAAAGGTATCGGAGTAGGCGAGGGGTAGGTTGAAGTGCTGCAGCACCGTTTCAATGTGCAGGTCGTTCTGATTAGGGGTAACGGGAGTAATAATCGGCTTGAAATAGCCCACTTTCTGCGCCTTACCCAGCAGCAGGTTCACCAGTCCCAGCGTCACTACCGATTTGCCACTGTACGGCTCCGCCGTTGCAATAAATACTGCCTTGCTCATATGCTTCAGTCCGGTTGCGTGTGGTAGCAACTACGGAGAAGCGCAAGTTAGGTGGTAGGCAGGCTATGGACGATCTGAAAAAGAAGCTGTGGAATAAAAGTTATTAGCTAGAAAAGCTAGTTCCCCTCCTCAGCTGAGGAGGGGAACTAGCTTTTCTAGCTAATTTGATATCCTTACGTCAGCATGCCGCCATCTACCTGCAGCACCTGTCCGGTAATGTAGGAAGAGTTGTCTGAGGCCAGGAAAGCCGTGGCTTTGGCCACATCCTCAGGCGAGCCGCCGCGCTTCAGCGGAATAGCCTTGCGCCATTCATCCACCTGCTTGGGGTCCAGGGCATCGGTCATTTCGGTTTCAATGAAACCGGGCGCAATGGCGTTGCAGCGGATGTTGCGTGAGCCCAGCTCCAGGGCCACCGATTTGGTGAAGCCAATGATGCCCGCTTTCGAAGCGGCGTAGTTGCTCTGGCCGGCGTTGCCTTTAATGCCCACTACGGAGGTCATATTGATGATGGAGCCGGCTTTGGCACGCATCATGGGCTTGGTAGCGGCCTTAGTCAGGTTGAATACGGACTTCAGGTTCACGGCCAGCACCTGGTCCCACTGCTGCTCGCTCATGCGCATCAGCAGGCCATCCTGCGTAATACCGGCGTTGTTCACCAGAATATCCAGCTTGCCAAACTCCGCTACCACATCTTCCACCAGCTTTTCGGCTTGGGCGTAATCGGAGGCGTCGGAGCGGAAGCCTTTCACTTTGGTGCCGTACGCGCCGAGCTCCTGCTCCAGCTGCTGGCCCTTCTCCACGCTGGAGAGGTACGTGAAAGCTACCTGAGCGCCCAGCTGGGCAAAATGCACCGCAATGGCGCGGCCAATACCTTTAGATGCACCCGTAATGAGGGCTACTTTTCCGTCGAGCAGTTTTGTCATGGGGACGAAGGTAGGCGAAGCCGCAAAACCCGGCAAGCCTGAGCAGGTATCGGCCCCAATTTTCTGCAATCGGGAAAAACTAAGAATGGTTAAGCTAGAGCTAGAAGCTAGTTCCCCTCCTCAGCTGAGGAGGGGCTAGGGGTGGTTGAAGAACTAGAGTTAGATAATTAGAACTAGTTGGTCGTTCAACAAGTGGTCAACCACCCCTAACCCCTCCTCAGTTGAGGAGGGGAACTAGTCTTTTAATTCTAATATACACGTGCATATCGTTCTGAATGCACCGCTCGGTATAATAGGCCGCGTTTAGCGCTCTAATCCTTCACATACTTGCGCAGGCTCTTAGCGGCGGCCGGGTTTAAGGCGGCGGCGCGCTGCAGGTCTTTCTTGGCTTCTTTGGGTTTGTTAATGGAGGCATAGGAAATGCCACGGTATTCAAAGGCATCGGCGTAAGCAGAGTCCAGGGCAATGGCCTTGGTGAAATCCGGAATAGCACTGCGGAAATTCTGGGTCTGCATTTTGGCCACGCCCCGCCCAAAAAGGGCTTCTTTATCGTCGGGCCGATATTTCAGGGCCTTGGTAAAGTCGCTGATGGCGGGCGTGTAGGCTTCCGTTTTCAGGCGGGCCAGACCCCGGTTGTAGTACGCTTCGGCGTTGGTGGGCTTCAGGCGCAACGCCGAGTTGTAATCCAGAATGGCCGTTTTGTAATCCTTGAGCTCAATCCGGGCTTTGGCCCGCTCCATCAGCGCATCGGCATTGCGCGGATTGGTTTTCAGGGATGCGTCTGCCGCCTTCACCTGGGCTTTGTAATCGGCATTAGTCAGCTTTTTGGCTACCGGTGCCGCTGGCGTAGCCGGGGCCGGTGTAGTAACAGCACCCAGCACGGCGTCCTGCGCAGAAGAATCCGTAGAAGGAGCAGTTACGGACGTAGTGGAAGAAGCAGGGGAGGAAGCCACTGCCCCCGGCGACTCATTTTCCTTGGGCGCGGTGGCACATTGGGTAATAAAACCCAGCAGCGAAGCCCCCAGGCAATAACGTAGTAATACTTTTTTCATGGGTAAAATATTGCGGATGAAGCAAATGATGGAAGAAAGCGTAACGCTTTTCCTTACGGAAGGCACCGCTTTCCGGTCGATTTTCTGCCAACTTTACACGCATACGGTGCGCTCCTAAGTCCTTACCTTCGCCCGGTAAGCCTATTTCATGCTCGAAACCGATATCTGTATTCTGGGCGCCGGGCCGGGTGGCGCCTCGGCCGCCATTCACCTGGCCAATGCCGGGCAGCGTTGCCTGCTGCTGGACCGTGCTACCTTCCCCCGCGACAAAGTGTGCGGCGATGCCCTCAGCGGCAAAGTATTATCGGAGCTGCGCCGCCTGGGCCTGGACTTGCCCGCCCGCCTGGAAGCTGCTCCCATACAGCTGCCCAGCTGGGGCATCGATTTCTACGCGCCCAACGGCCGCCGCCTGGCCGTGCCCTTCCGGCCCCGCTATAACTCCCGTACCGACCAGGCCGCCGGCCACATTGCCAAGCGCCTCGATTTCGATAATTTTCTAATTGAAGAAGTGCGCCGCCGCCCCGAAATTAACCTGCGCGAAGGTGTAGATGTAGCCCAGCACGAACAGCAGCCCGATGGCCGCTGGCTGCTGAAAGCTACCGATGGCACACCTATAGCCTTAACGAAATTGCTGCTCGTCGCCAACGGCGCCCAGTCAGCGTTTGCGCGCCAGATTGGCGGCCACCAGCTGGAGCCCAACCACCACTGTGCCGGTCTGCGCGCCTACTACCGCGGCGTGCAGGGCCTGCACCCCGATAATTTCATTGAGCTGCACTTCATCAAGGATTTTCTGCCCGGCTACCTCTGGGTATTTCCGCTGCCGAACGGCGAGGCAAACGTGGGCGTGGGCATGCTCACCAGCGCCGTATCGAAGAAAAAAGTAAACCTGCGCGAGCGGCTGGCCGACATGCTGGCCACCCACCCCGTGCTAAAAGAACGGTTTGCCACTGCCGAGCGCCTGGGGCCGGTGCGCGGCTTTGGCCTGCCGCTGGGCTCCAAGCGCCGCTCCTTGTCCGGTGCGGGCTACCTACTGCTCGGCGACGCGGGCTCCCTTATCGACCCTTTCAGCGGCGAAGGTATCAGTCACGCCATGGTGAGCGGCCGCCACGCCGCCGACTGGGCCACCAAAGCCTTAGTGGCCGGGAATACCTCCGCCGAGTTTCTGAAGCAGTACGATGCGGCCGTGTACCGCCGCCTGTGGCAGGAGCTGCGCCTGAGCCGCACCATGCAGCGCCTGCTGCAATTCCCCAGCCTGTTCAACTTTGTGGCCAACCGCGCTGCCAATAATCCTACCCTGGCCGAAACTCTGTCCAGCATGTTCATGGATATCGACCTGCGGGAGCGTCTGCGCCAGCCTGGCTTCTATATGAAGCTGCTGTTTGGCCGGTAAAGAGTAAGCGTGTCCTTGCAAGGCACCCTGTGTCCTTGCAAGGACGAAGGACGAAGCAATCCGTCCCCTGCGAAGTAGGAAACTCTCTTTCACCAGAAAGCCCTTGACGTGAGGTACGTCAAGGGCTTTACACATTTCAGGGGTTTCTACATTTCAGAGGACGGATTGCTTCGCTTCGCTCGCAAAGACACTCGTCGGCTGAATTACTTCTTGCCGTATTTGCGCAGGCTTTTGGCGGCTGCCGGGTTCAGCTGTACTGCTTTTTCCAGATCTTTCTGGGCTTCTTTGGGCTTGTTGATGGAGGCATAGCAAATACCGCGGTACTCATACGCATCGGCGTAGTTAGGATCCAGGGTAATCACTTTGGCAAAGTCGCCCAGCGCCGATTTGTTGTTGCTCATCTGCATCTTGGCTACTCCACGGGCAAAAAACGCCTCTTTATCATCGGGGCGCAGTCGAATTACCTTGCTCAGGTCGCCAATGGCGGGCGTTATCTCCTCATTCTTCAGGTGGGCCAGGCCCCGGTTGTAGTAGGCATCCGTGTTGGTGGGGTTCAGCTTAATGGCCGCATTGTAGTCCTTAATGGCGTCCGGGTAGTCCTTCAGCTGCAGATGCGCTTTGGCACGCGCCAGCAGAGCCTCTTCATTTTTTGGATTGCCGGCCAGCACTTTGTCAGAGGTCTGTACCTGCAGCTTATAATCAGCGGCGGTCATTTTCTTGGGAGGCAATACGGCCGCCTCCACTTTAACAGGCGCGGCCGCAGTCTGCTCCTGCGCGGGTGAAGTGGTAGCAGGGGCTGCCGGAACCGCTGTTTGCGCCGAGGCTGTGTAGGCCAGGGAAACAGTTAAAATACCGGCTGCCAGCAAAGAGAAGCAGTGTTTCATGAGACTTATAAAAATTAGATTGTTGAAAAAGGTGGGGGCGGAACGCGGGTGAAAAAGGATAGACAATATCCGGGCCAGCTATTTGCCTTTCGCCTCATTCGGAACTGATTGATTTCCGTGTCTATCTTTACTCCCGCTTTGCGAAAACAAACAACGTGGCATCAACCTGCTGCGGAAAAGTGAAGGCAAGGTTTTTCAAAAATACGGGAAGAATGGTCTTCCCTCCAAGCACTTATTCCAAGATATGGCATTGCAATTCGACCTGGTCGTGATTGGCAGCGGCCCGGGCGGCTACGTAGCCGCCATCCGGGCATCGCAGCTGGGGCTGAAAGTAGGCGTGGTAGAGCGTGAGTCGCTCGGGGGTTTGCCTCAACTGGGGCTGTATTCCTACCAAAGCGCTGCTGAAAAGCGCCCAAGTGTTTGAATACCTCAACCACGCCGCCGACTATGGCCTGACCGCCGAGGGGGTGGGCTACGACTTTGGTGCCGTAATTAAGCGCAGCCGTGGCGTAGCCGAGGGCATGAGCAAGGGCATCAACTTCCTGTTCCGCAAGAATAAGATTGAAACCGTGATGGGCACCGGCAAGCTGCTGGCCCCCGGCAAAGTAGAAGTAACTGCCGCCGACGGCACCAAGCAGACGGTGGAGGCCAAGCACATCATTCTGGCCACCGGCGCCCGCTCCCGCGAGCTGCCCGCGCTGCCCATCGATGGTAAAAAAATCATTGGCTACCGCCAGGCCATGGTGCTGCCCGAGCTGCCCAAGCGCCTGCTGGTAGTGGGCTCCGGCGCCATTGGGGTAGAGTTTGCGTATTTCTACCGCACCATGGGTTCCGAGGTGACGGTGGTGGAGTACCTGCCCCGCATTGTGCCCGTGGAAGACGAGGAAGTGTCGCGGCAGATGGAGAAGTCGTTCCGCAAGATAGGCGTGAATGTCATGACCTCGGCCGAGGTAACCAAGGTGGACACCAGCGGCGAAGGCTGCAACGTAACCATCAAAACGGCCAAGGGTGAGCAGCAAGTTGCCTGCGACGTGGTGCTGAGCGCCGCCGGCGTGGTAACCAACCTCGAGAACATTGGCCTGGAAGAGCTGGGCATCAAAGTAGAGAAAGGCCGCCTGGTGGTAGACGACTTCTACCAGACGAACGTGCCCGGCATCTACGCCATCGGTGATATTGTGCCCGGCCCCGCGCTGGCACACGTAGCCTCAGCCGAAGGCATTATCTGCGTAGAGGCTATTACCGGCCATCACCCCGAGCCGCTCAACTACCAGAACATTCCCGGCTGCACCTACGCCTCGCCGGAAATTGCCTCGGTAGGTCTCACCGAAGCCGAAGCCAAAAACCAGGGCTACGATATTCTGGTGGGTAAATTCCCCTTCACCGCCTCGGGCAAGGCCTCGGCCGCTGGTGCCAAAGACGGCTTCGTAAAGGTGATTTTCGACAAGAAATACGGCGAGTGGCTGGGCGCGCACATGATTGGCGCCAACGTTACGGAATTGATTGCCGAGGTAGTGGTAGCCCGTAAGCTGGAAACCACGGGCCACGAAATCATCAAAGCCGTACACCCGCACCCCACCATGTCGGAAGCCATTATGGAAGCCGCCGCCGCCGCCTATGGCGAGGTGATTCACATTTAATTAATTCAGCTTCGACTGATGCAAAAAGCCCCTGCCAGCAATGGCAGGGGCTTTTTTAATGAAATTTAAGTGAGCTGAAAAGAACGTCATGTCGAGCGAAGTCGAGACATCTCGCGTGCTGACGTTGTTGGAAAAGGAACGTCATGCTGAGCGTAGCCGAAGCATCTCTGCCGCTTCATTAAACCTCATCCCCTATCCATGAAGGGAGGGGCTTTATATTACTCTGGCAACATCAGCACGCGAGATGACTTGACCAGCTCGCCATGACTAGTTTATGCTCAGCAGATATCTGTTTGCACCTTCACCTTTGCGACACCTGGCGGCTGATATTTATGTCGTTACAGTTGCTTCCCGTTCCAGCGCTACCCGGTCCCAGTGGCCCAGTGAGGCGGCGGCGGCGTACGTGCTTTCCAGGAACTCCAGTAGTAGTTTCTCGGGGTTAGGTGCGGTGCGTACGGCTTCGTAGGGCAGGATAAATTCACCGAGGTCCTTGTCGTAGTAGGCGGGGGCGGGGACTTTGGCCTGGGCAAAGTCGCTGGGCTGGGGGTACACGTAGCTGTAGTAGGATGCCTCGTAGCCCGCGCCGCCGGGCCACCAGCCGGCGCTGCTCACCTCGTGCGAGTAGGCCTCCTGCATCACCCATTGGCCCAGGTGGGGCGCCCCGCCGGGGTGCGGTGGCGCCGGCCGGCCGGAAAAGCGCGACACGGCCAGATCAAAGCTGCCCCAGAAGAAATGCACCGGGCTGCTTTTGCCAATAAACCGGCCGCGGAACTCGCCCAGCACCCTGGCCGATTCCAGCAGAATGCGCCAGCAGCGGTGCACGGCATCAGCATCGTACGCTACGGACTCGGTCTGCTCATCAAAGGGCGTGTTTAGCTCGGCCACTTCTACGGGCATAATCCAGAGGTGGACCTGCACGCCCAGTTCGGTCAGGGCTTTCTGGTACTGCTCGTAAAAATCGGCCACCGATTTCATTTCGGGCAGGCGAAGGGTACGGGTGTCGCCGTTGCAGGTGAACAGGCGCAGCTCGTGGTCGTGGAAATCGAACAGGGCTTCCAGGCTGCCCCCGGCGTAGGGCATGGCGGAGGTGGTGAGGCCGCGCGGCGTAACGTAAAACGGCACCTGCCACCAGTGGTTAACCAGGGGACTAAGCGTGAGGCGGGTTTTGCCCACAATCTGCAGGTACATGTGCAGGGCGCGGCGCGTTGGTTCCCAGTCGGCGGCGGGCAGGGCGGGCCAGCGCTCAGCGGTAGTTAGCGGGGTTGGCATAAGCGGCAGAAGTCCGGGGAATATCAGCCGGGGCCTTCGCCGGATAAGTTACGGAGTATGCCGGGTTTACTAGTGGCTTAGCCTATGCGAGTAATCAGAAAGCAATAAACTGATTTTGCTAACGTTTTGGCGCTTGGCGAAGAAGCGGATTTCGAAGCACTGAACTATCTGCCAGCACTGAACTTGATACGAAGTACAAAGCTTCATTTAAGCACTGAACCCGCTTTTTTGCCAAACGCCTGTTATGGGCTGCTTTTTTATTCTTCATCGTCAGTATGTTCAACAAAATTTAGTTTTCTATTTGTCAAGTCGAAGTAGTGATAAAAGGCAAGTGTATAGTCTGTTTCAGGTTTGCTAATAACTCCAAAGAGTTCTATTTTGTCTTTGTCTACCTTGTTAAACCAATAGTTGTGAAAAATTGCGATGTCCATAAAATCATTGTCAGCATATTGTGAAAACTGCTTTTTTCTAAATACAGTGTCCAAAAGTGTTTGTGACTTTTGTTTGATTGTCAATGTTATTTCAGCGTCTCTATATTTGTCAATTTGCTTTTTTCCATTGTCATCGTATTCATTTGTAACATAGCTGTCTAGGTCTGTCTTTATGATTGTAACTTGTAATTGTTTGTCGGCTAATAGGGTGTCGAATTTTACAGTTTCTTTATTCTATGGGAAAAATCTTTCTGATTTGATATTTGTCGAAGTAACTGTTGTACTGTCGGTTGTTTCAACTACTGTCGATTTCTTTTCTGTCTTTGCATTACAAGCAAAAAGCAAAAGCGTTAAAGTCGAAATTATTATGCTATTCTTCATTATGTGTCGTCCCTTTAAAGTTGCCCATAACATCTGTGTTTACGAAAGTATTCTGGCCTCAGAGTTTCGGGAACCGACGTTCTGTACGAAGCTAACTTTCGGGAAGCATACTATTATTTGAATGCTTCCCGAAACCGGAAGCCCCAAGGTAGTTACTCCATTTCAATCCTGCACCGGCTCCAGTGGCACCGGTTCCACACCCTCCGGCAGCACCTCTTTCGGCCGGCGGCTCACCAGCCACACGCCCGCAAAAATCAGCAGCGCCTGTAGGAATTTACCCCAGGTAAATACATCCTTGCCCAGTAAAATGGCAATGACAGCGGCCAGTACCGGCTGCAGATACACGTACACGCCCAGCAGGGCAGGGGAGGCATATTTCAGCGCCCAATTGTTGAGTAGGTAGGCCAGAATGGTGAGAAACACCACCATGTACACCAGCTCAGCCCAGATAAACAGCGGCAAGCGGGCGTATTCAATAGCGGTTACCTGCTGCCAGCCCACTGGCACCGCCACCACCGCGCCCACCAGAAAAATGCGCGACAGCACCGTAAACGGGTGGTATTTCCGCATCAGCGGCGTCACAATAACCAGGTAAATACCAAAGGCCGTGGCATTGAGCAGAATAAATACGTTGCCCAGCGTGCCATCCTGCCCCGGCACGGTGGCCGCGCCGTGGCCCCGCCCCAGAATAATAAGCGCGGCACCCACGGCCGCCAGCAAAATGCCCAGCGTCCGTGTGGGCGTAATTTTCTCGCCCAGCAGCACCGCCGAAGCCAGCACCACCACAATGGGCGCCACCGTCTGAATAAGCGAGGCATTGATAGGCGAGGTAAGATTGAGGCCCGCGAAAAACAGCAGCTGGTTCAGCCCAATGCCGATGATGCCGCACAAAATAGAGCGCACAGTATCGGCGCGGCCCCGGATGCGGTCCTGCGTCACCAGGCGACTCAACACGCCAAAGAACAGCGCTGCGCCCGCAATGCGCAGCGCTACCACACCAAACGGCCCGGCATAGCGCGGCATAATGTCTTTGGAAAGACTGTACGCCGCAGCGTATATCAACGTAACAAACAGCAGCGCGGCGTGCACGCGGAAAGAGTTTTTCATGCCCGGCGAAGATAAGCTGATGTAGAAGGAATGTAGCGCGAAGCTCCGGCTTCGCGTACGAGCGGAGCGAGTGCTAACGTATGCACACGCCTGCTACTCGCGTTGCTCGTGCGCGAAGCCGGAGCTTCGCGCTACTTCCTTCCGTACCTTTCCTGACTCAATTCTTTCGCATGGCTACCGGCTCCCTTTTCGATACTGATTCTCCCGTACCACAACCGTACACCCCACGCCCCGGGGCGCCGCTGGCGGAGCGCATGCGCCCGCGTACCCTGGAGGAATATGCCGGGCAGCAGCATTTGGTAGGGCCGGAGGGCGTGCTGCGGCGGTATTTAAATGCGGGCCGCCTGCCTTCCCTGATTCTGTGGGGGCCGCCCGGCGTAGGCAAAACCACGCTGGCCAATTTGCTTGCCCAGGAGTTGGGGCAGCCCTTCGCCTCGCTCAGCGCCGTGAATGCCGGCGTGAAAGACGTGCGAGAGGTAATTGAGCGGGCCAAAAAGCAGCGTGGCACGGTGCTGTTTATTGATGAGATTCACCGCTTCAGCAAAAGCCAGCAGGATGCGCTGCTGGGCGCCGTGGAGCAGGGCATTGTTACGCTGATTGGCGCCACCACCGAAAACCCCTCGTTTGAAGTAATTCCGGCCGTGCTCAGTCGGGCACAGGTGTACGTGCTGGAGCCGCTGGACAAGGAAATTCTGACCGGCTTAGTTGACAAGGCTCTGGCTGAAGACGAGATTCTGAAGCAGAAAAAAGTGCGGGTGCAGGAGTACAACGCCCTGCTCACCATATCGGGAGGTGATGCGCGCAAGCTGCTCAACCTGCTGGATATTGTGGTGGAAGCCAGCCGCCCGGACCCCAAAACCGGCGAAATCATCATCACCGATGAAGGCGTGCAGCAGCTGGCCCAGCAGCACCTGGCGCGCTACGATAAAGGCGGCGAGATGCACTACGACGTCATTTCGGCCTTCATTAAAAGCATCCGCGGCTCCGACCCCAACGCGGCGCTCTACTACCTGGCCGTGATGCTGGAAGGCGGCGAGGATGTGAAGTTTATTGCCCGCCGCCTGCTCATTCTGGCTTCCGAGGACGTGGGTAACGCCAACCCGAACGCCCTGCTGCTGGCCCAAAGCTGCTTTCAGGCCGTTACGGTCATCGGCATGCCGGAGTCAGATATTATTCTGGGGCAATGCGTGGTGTACCTGGCCACTTCGCCTAAGAGCAACGCCAGCTATAAAGCCATTCGGGAGGCGCGGGCGCTGGTGCGGCAGCAAGGCGTAGAGCCGGTGCCCATTCCGCTGCGCAACGCGCCCACCAAGCTCATGAAGCAGCTCGGCTACGGTACGGAGTACCAATACTCCCACGACTACCCCGGCAACTTTGCCTATCAGGAATTTATGCCCGAAAAGCTCAGTGGCACAGTATTTTATCAGCCTGGTCAGAACTCCGCCGAAGACAAAATACGGGAGCGAATGCGCCAGCTTTGGGGCGAGAAGTACGGGTATTAAGGAAGTGAGAAGAGGAGGCGAGAAAGTGTCATTGCGATGAGACCACGACGAAGCAATCCGTCCTCTGAAATGTAGAAACGCTCGAGCTGTGAAAAGCCCTTTTCCGTTGCTGACGGGAAAGGGCTTTCTGGTAAAAGGGCGTGTCTGGCTGCGGAGAGGACGGATTGCTTCGTCGTGCCTCCTCGCAAGGACATGGAACCACGCAACCAACTGTCAAAAACCCACTCTCTAACAATGCCGAAAGCCCGTTACCTTTGTTAGGTAGCGGATATCCTTTTTTCTTTACCCAATGAGACAATTCTTGAAATACGTGCTGGCTTCGTTTGTGGGGCTGCTACTGTTTGCCTTAGTAGGTTTTGTGCTGCTGATAGGGCTGATTGCAGGAGTAGCCTCCGCGGGCGAAGACGTGGAGGTGGCCAGCAACTCCGTTCTGGAAATTAAGCTGGACAAGCCCGTAGCCGAACGGGAAAGCAAGGATTCGTTTGCTTCTATGCTCACCAACCGGGCCGATAACATTGGGCTGGATGAAATTAAGGCCAGCATCCGGCGGGCCAAAACGGACGACGACATTAAGGGCATTTTCCTGAATGTGGAGCTGGTGCAGGCCGGTATGGCCTCGCTGGAGGAAATCCGCGACGCCCTGCTCGATTTCAAGAAATCGGGCAAGTTTGTGGTGGCTTATAATGATATGGCTTCCGAGAAAAGCTACTATCTGGCTTCCGTAGCCAACCGGATTTACCTTAACCCGCAGGGCACGCTGGAATTCAATGGCCTGAGCTCGGAGACGTTCTACTACAAAAACCTGTTTGAGAAGGCCGGTATCGAGCCCTATATTTTTCGGGTAGGCTCGTTTAAAAGCGCCGTAGAGCCGTTTTTCCGCGAGAACATGTCGGACTCGGCGCGCCTGCAAACCAGCTCCTTCCTCAACTCCATCAACAACTTCACCCTCAGCCACGTGGCCGCCGCCCGTGGTATTGAGCCCGCGCGCCTCAAAGTCATCAGCGACTCCATGCTGGTGCACAATGCCGAAGACGCCAAGCGCCTGGGCCTGGTAACCCACCTGGGCTACTACGATGAGGCTTCTGACTACATGAAGGGCAAGCTGAAGCTGGATAAAAAGGAAAAGCTGAGTTTGGTGCCCCTGTCCGACTATGCTAAAAACGACGATGAGGAGAAAAGCAGCGGCAACCGCATTGCCGTGATTTATGCCGAGGGCGACATTGTGACGGGTAAGGGCGGCAACAGCAGCATCGGCAGCACGCGCTTCGCCGAAGCCATCCGCAAAGCCCGCCTCGATGATAAAGTGAAGGCCGTGGTGCTGCGCGTGAACTCGCCCGGCGGCTCCTCGCTGGCGTCAGACATTATTTACCGCGAGGTGGTGCTCACCAAGAAAGTGAAACCTATTGTGTGCTCCATGTCGGACGTTGCGGCTTCCGGCGGCTATTTCATTGCCATGGCCTGCGACACCATTGTGGCGCACCCCAACACCATTACGGGCAGCATTGGCGTGTTCGGCATTCTGCCCAACATTCAGCCCATGCTGCGCGATAAGCTCGGCATCACCACCGACCGGGTAACCACCGGCAAGTTCTCCGACTTGCCCACCATCACGCGGCCCCTCACGGCTTACGAGAAGGCGCAATTGCAGAAAGAGGTGGACCGCATCTACGCCGACTTCACGACCAAAGCCGCCCAGGGCCGCCATATGCCCGTAGAGCGCCTGCGCCGGTACGCCTCCGGCCGGGTATGGTCGGGCACGGAAGCCAAGCAGCGGGGCCTGGTAGATGTGCTGGGCTCTTTTGAAGATGCCATGCAGATTGCCGCCCGCCGCGCCGGCCTCTCTAAAGGCGACTACCGCGTGCAGGTGCTGCCCCGCCAGAAGTCGTTCATGGAATCCATGTTCAGCAACTTCAATGAGGAAATCCGCCTGCACCTGGTGCGCGAGGAAATGGGCCCCATGTACCCCGTGTACGAGCAGTATAAGAAGCTCTCCGAGATGAGCGGCGTACAGGCCCGCATGCCGTTTGAGCTGAATATTCAATAGCCACCCTTATTTGTCATCCTGAGCTTGCGAAGGACCTTCTCACGGCTGAACTACTCGCGTAACAACGACTCGTTCTAGCGAGAGAAGGTCCTTCGCGAAGCTCAGGATGACAACTTTTTTATGAGCACATCAACTCCTGCTATGCAGCACCTGCGCGAAGCCGCCGCCTATATCCGCCAGCAGCTTGGCGACTTTCAACCGGAATTCGGCATTATCCTCGGCACCGGGCTGGGGGCTTTGGTGCACGAAATTGATGTTCTCCATAAGCTGCCTTACGCCGGCATCCCACATTTTCCGGTTTCTACCGTGGAAAGCCACTCGGGCAATTTGCTGGCCGGCACGCTGGCCGGGCGGCGGGTGCTGGTGATGCAGGGTCGCTTTCACTTCTACGAAGGCTACACCATGGACCAGGTAGTGCTGCCCGTGCGCGTGATGAAGCTACTGGGCATTCAGAAGCTGTTTGTGAGTAACGCCAGCGGCGGCCTGCACCCGGATATGGACTATTCTGACCTGATGCTGATTGACGACCACATCAACCTGCAGCCCCTAAACCCGCTCATCGGCAAAAACCTGGACGAGCTGGGCGAACGGTTCCCCGACATGATGGAGCCCTACGACCTGGGCCTGCTGGCACAAGCGGAAGCTGCTGCCGAAGAATTAGGATTTGCCGATAAAGTGCGGCGAGGCGTGTACGCCAGCCTGCCCGGCCCCATGCTGGAAACCCCCGCCGAATACCGTTATCTGCGCACCATTGGTGCCGATGCCGTGGGCATGAGCACCGTGCCCGAAGTTATAGCCGCCCGCCACATGGGCCTGCCCGTGCTGGCCGTATCCGTTATTACCGACCTCTGCTCACCCGGCAAGCTGAAACACGTAGCCCTGGCCGATATTCTGCGGGTGGCCGCCGTAGCGGAGCCGCGTTTAACGGCGCTGCTGAAGACCGTTATTGAGCGGCAGTAACTTTAATAGTGGCGCCATAAAGAAGCCCGCTGCATTTTGTGCACCGGGCTTCTTTATTTCACAATAACAGTGCGCCGTTCGTAGCTCAGCACGGTAAACACGCCCAGCCCGCCCTGCACCGTGGATTTTATAGCCGCAGGCTGCGCAAACGGATTACCGTTCGCACTGCGCGCATCCTGCACCGACTGCTGAAACTGATAATAAGGCCGGTCGAGGTGGAAAAGGCTGACCACCAGCGTATCATTCGGCTCGAAATCGTAGCTGGTGCCCAGGGTGAATTCCTGGCCATTGTTGAGGCGGTCTTCGGGGTATAATCTACTTCCGGTTCCCGGGAAACCCGGTTGCGATGCACCTGAAAGCGGTAATAGTCGCCGGGGGTGGCGGGGTCGTGAAAGCGGACCAGCACGTAGGCACGGCGCTGGTCATCGGGCTTGTCGTTGAATTTCCACTCTACGGTATCAATGGGAACCAGCGCGGGCATGGTGGCCGTGCCGGTTACGTGGCGCCCTTTAGTATCGGTTACGTCCAGCGTAAAAGTGTCGCCGGGGCGGGCCTGGACGGGCCGGGTGCCGCGGTGCGTGAAGGCCTTTTGCATTAGAGAGTCATAGGCGGGGGCAAACGGAATGGTATCGGTGAGGCCGCCGGGGCCGGAAAGCACCACGCGCACATCCCGGGGCACGGCGGGGGTGGGGGAGGCCAGGTACTCGGTGCTTTCCGTAACGGTGAGCTGTGGCACCTGCCCCGGGGTGAGGTAAAACTCTACCACCAGCTGGGCAGGGTAGGCCGGCAGCTCCACATCAATATCTTTCTGCAGCCCGCAGCCCGCCAGTAACGTGGCCAGCAGGCCGGAAAGCAGATAGAATCCGCTTCTGGCCCGGGGCTGGCCGGAGGTGTTCCGGGTACGTTTCATCCGTTCAGAATCCGTTTGCATCAGCGGTTAAAACTTGAAATTGTACGTTACCGAAGGGATAACCGGAAACAGCGAAACCTGCCGGGCCCGGTAGCCGGTTACCTCGCTTTTATCCTCGTTTTTCACCTGGTCGAAATACACGAAGTAGGGGTTGCGGCGGTTGTAGGCATTGTATACGCTGAAAGTCAGGTCCGACTCCGGGAACCAGCGCGTGGGCAGTAGCTTCCAGACCAGGCCCAGATCGAGGCGGTGGTAGGGCGCCAGGCGGTAGCCGTTGCGGTTCGGGTAAACGGGCACCGGGTCGGCATCGGCCCCGTAGATATCCTGAAAAACAAAGCGTGCCAGGGGCAGCGTGGTAGGATTACCGGAGCTGAAGGTGAGGGCGCCCGTTAGGTTTACGCGCTTGGAAAGCTGGTGCAGGCCCACCACCGTCAGGCTATGGCGCCGGTCGTAGGTGGGGTAAAACAGCTCGCCATTGTTGATGCCGGAGGTGCCGCGCTGGGCCGGGAAGCGGCGCTTGGTCCAGGCCAGCGTGTAGCCAATCCAGCCGGTGGTGCGGCCCGTTTTCTTTTCCAGGTACAGCTCATTGCCGTAGGCGAAGCCCTTCCCAAACAGGAATTCCGCATCCAGCTCGGGGTTCACGAACAGCTGGGCCCCGTCCCGAAAGTCCACCTGATTGCGGGACCATTTGTAATACACTTCATCAGACAGCAGATAAGTGCCGCCGCCAAACAGAAAGCTAAGCCCGGTAGAAACCTGCTGGCTGCGCTGGGGCTTCACCGAGAGCCGCGAAGGGTACCAGATATCCGTGGGCAGGGAGGCGCCGGAGTTAGTAACCAGGTGCAGGTATTGGTACATCAGCGCGTAGCTGCCTTTCAGGGCAAGCTTGGGCGAAAGGGTATAGCGGGCCGATAGGCGCGGCTCCAGCCCGCCGTAAGCTTCGGTGCCGCTCCGGAAGCCTGTCAGGCGCAGGCCATATTCCAGCTGCCACCGGTCCGAGGCCCGGAAATTATCCGTGGCATACAGCCCGCCTTCCTGCCCCGAGTAGGTTACATCCTGCCCAAAATTCAGGCGCCCATCGGTAGAGCCGGCTTTCAGGCGGCCCACCCCAAAGTGGTGCTGCGTGCCCATGGCCCCAAACCGGATAGTATGCCGCTCCGAGGGCGTGTACTCAAAGTCCGTTTTCAGGGAGTAGTCCTGAATGGTGGAGGCCAGGTTGAAGCTGAACTGGTCCAGCTTGTTGGTAATGCTGTACTGGTAGTGCGTGAAAGCGGCCGTGGTATTGGCATACAGCCGCTTGTTGAACACGTGGTTCCAGCGGGTGGCAGCCACCCCGTTGCCCCAGTTAAAATTGAAGTTGAAGCCGTTGGTGGAGTTGAAGCCAAACTTATCCTGCCCGTAGTAGCCCGTGAGATACACCCGATCCTTCTCGCCCAGGGTGTAGTTGGCCTTGGCGTTGAAATCGTAGAAATAATAATCCGGAATAGGGTTGAAGTCGGGGTCGTCGGCGTTGGCTTTGTTGATCTGGCGGGTGAAGATGTCGAAGTAAGTGCGGCGGCCGGAGAGCAGAAAGGAGCCTTTGTTCTTGACAATGGGCGCTTCCACCGTCAGGCGGGAGGAAATCAGCCCCAGGCCGCCCGTTACGCTGGGCTTCTGGTTGTTGCCCTCGCGCAGCTTGACATCCACTACGGAGGAAAGCCGACCGCCGTACTGGGCTGGAAAGCCGCCTTTGTACAGGTCCACACTTTGCACGGCATCCGAATTAAACACCGAAAACAGCCCGAACAGGTGATTGGGGTTGTACACCACCGCATCATCCAGCAAAACCAGGTTCTGGTCAGGGGAGCCGCCGCGCACAAACAGGCCGGAGGTACCTTCGCCGCCGTTCTGCACGCCGGGTTTCAGCTGCAGCGTTTTCAGGATATCCACCTCGCCAAACAGGGCCGGCAGCAGCTTGGCTTCCTTGGCCGTGAGGCGCTCCACGCTCATCTGGGTGGTTTGCAGCTTCTGCTCCAGCGTACCCGATGACTCTACTATCACCTCGCCCAGCTCATTGCCGGCCAGGGCCAGCTGCAGATTCAGCTGCTGGTCGGCCCGCAGGTTCACGGTGCGCGTCAGGGTTTGATAGCCGATAAAGGAAACCACCAGCTCGTGGCGGCCGGCCGGCAGCACCAATAGATACTTGCCGTTAGCATCGGCCGTAACGCCGGTGTTTAGCGCCGGCACAGCTACGGAGGCGCCCGGCAGGGTTTCAGCATTGCTGAGCACCTTGCCTTGCAGCGTGTAGGTGCGCTGTTGGGCCAGCACAAAAAAGGGAAGCAGCCAAATCCCACAGGCCACCCATAAACATCGAAACACGGAAACAGGCATCAGCAGCACGGTATATCACAAAGCACCGCAAAGGTAGCCGAAAGGCTTTACCCAGGGTGGTCCTCTGTGAAATGCTGGCAGCGCCCGAATGTTTTCAAATTTAGCCGGCCTGCATATAGGGCTGCACCACCTGCGCCAATTGCTGCGCCGGCACCACGCCCGCCTGCCGCCACACCGGCTGCCCTTTATGAAACAGAATCAGGGTGGGAATACTCTGCACCCGGAACTGCTGGGCCGCCGCCTGGTTGCGGTCTACATCCACTTTTATCACCTTCAGCTTGCCCTGGTGCTGGGCCGCTACCTGCTGCAGAATGGGCGCCATGGTTTTGCAGGGGCCGCACCAATCGGCATAAAAATCGACTAGGACCGGCATGCCGGGGCTATTGATGAGTTCGGAGAATGATTTCTTAGGCATGGCGGCTACTATTTACAAGGCGAATACTGGGTACTGGCTCGGCAGGGAGCCACGGGCACAAAAAAAGCGTCCGGAACTCTCTGGCTCCAGACGCTTTATACGGGTATTCTGAAAAAGCTACTTGCCCTTCTTTTCCACTACGGTCACTTCGTTGCCGGTTTCGGGGAATTGAAAGCGGCCCCCCACTACTTTTTTGCCGGCCACCTGGCACTCCCAGGTATAGCGGCCGGGCGTAGTGCGGGCGGCCTCATTGTTGTCTGACTTGAAGTAGTCGCCGTTCAGAGGGTCGGCGGGGTACATCACGTCCACGCCATTCTGGCCCTTTTCAATGTCTTTTACCAGGATGTACTGTTTGCCGTTATCATTGGTCACGATAAACTTGGCGGTATAGGTACCCAGCTGGCCGTATTTATCCATTACACCCAGCTTAATGTAGGCGTCCGTGGATACCATCCAGGTTTGTGCCTGGGCGCTGGTGGCGCGGAAAGCCAGCAGCAGCAGCAGCAGGCCAGCTACGCGCAGCACACGGGTTAAGGATGAGGAATTGTTGCGGGTAGAAGTTTGCATGGTGCGAGTAAATAAGAGTGTGACAAGCGGAAGCGGCAGGACGCCAGAAGAGCAATTAAAAGCTGGCTGAAGCATGAGAATGCGAAGCAAATACATACTCTGGCCAACCAAATATAAAAAGCCAACTCAGTAATTCACAATGATTTCAATGGAATTTTTTTGACATGCTACTAAATCTGTAATATTTGCTATCAGCCTGATAATCTGCTTTAAGACGTTTTTTTGCCTGATAATCTGGGTTGGCTACCGGAAATCGGGCAAAGCGACACGCAGGCGGTTTTTGTCTGATTTCTACAAAAGTCCTACTTCCGGCCGCACAGCGTACAGCTAGGGTGCCTCATCGGCCAACCGACATTTCTGAAACCGGAGGCAGGCGGTTGTAGCTTTGCCGCCACCGGTACTTCGCCTGAACCATTTGCTATGAGCCGCACCTTCGTGCCTTTTGCCCAACTTCGCCGGCAGCTTACTATTGTAGTGGATAGCGTAGGCCTCGGCGCGGCCCTCACGCTGGCGCACTGGCGCGGAGCCGCTACTCCAGAGGCCCTGCGCGATGATACCAGCGCCGGCTCCGTGCTGCGGGCCCTGCACGAGCCTGCCACGCCGGAACTGGCGGCCGCCGCCGTAACGGCCAATCATTTTGATGTGGATGGCTTTGTAGGCGTGTGGAGCCTGCTGCATCCGGAGCTGGCCCTCCGGCATGAGTCTCTGCTGCGGCTGGTAGCCACGCTCGGCGACTTCCGCGAAATTGACTGGCAGCATCCTCTGGCCGACCAGGCCCTGCAGCTGGTGTGCTGGCTGAATGCCGAAGAAAAAGCCCGGTTCTACGAGCCCTTCGGGGCGCCGGCCCGCCGCCGGCGCGAGGATGAAGCTTCGGCGGAGAAATTCGAGTGGTTTTTGCCCCGCTTCGCGGAAATGCTGGACAACCCGGATGCTGGCCGCACGGCCTGGGAGCCGGAGTACACACGGGTAAAGCAGGCCGTGGCCATCATGCAAAGCCCGGCCACCACAAGCACGCGTTACCCGGAAATTGGGCTGATTGTGGTGCGCACCCCGCAGCCGCTGCCGTATTACGCCCTGTTTGGCCCCACCGCCGGCACCGATATGGTGCTGAGCCTGTACGATGGGCAGCGCTACGAATTCGAGTACAAATACACCACCTGGATTGACCTGGAAAGCCGCCCCACGCTGCCGCGCCTGCGCCTGGATGCGCTGGCCCAGCGCCTCAATGCCCTGGAAACCCCGCCCCGCCGCTGGACTTTTGATGGCATTACGGACACCGGCCCGCTGCTGCGCCTGAGCGGCAAAGGCCTCAGCAAAGCCCAGCGCTACGCCGACCCCGACCAACGACCCATCTATGCTTCTTCCATTGCTCCGGAAACGATGGAAGCGGAAGTAGTGGCGTTTTTTCGCGCCGGCTACGCCGGCATCGAGCCTAAACGGTACTGGACCTGGGCAGAAATCCGGGCGGCCAGCGAAACCGTCTAAACTTCCTCGCCAAAGCCCAGCACCTGAATGGAGCTGAACCCGCCCGCGCCCTTCCGGATGTTGATCTGCGTGGTGACGCGCTCCTTCAGCGCCTCCACGTGGGAAATGATGCCGATGGTTTTGCCCGTGCCCTGCAGCATTTCCAGCGCCGAAAGCGCCACGTCCAGCGTATCGGGGTCTAGCGTACCGAAGCCCTCGTCAATGAACAGGGTATCAATCTGCGTTTTGCGCCCGGCCAGCTCCGAGAGGCCCAGCGCCAGCGCCAGGCTCACCAGAAAACTCTCGCCACCGGAAAGCGAGTTCATGGTGCGCACGCTGCTGGCTTGGTAATCGTCCTGAATCAGCAAATCGAGGTGCTGCTCGGGGTTGCGCAGGATGCGGTAGCGGTCCGTGAAACGGTGCAGGTGGCGGTTGGCCAGGTCGATAAGGCGCGCCAGCGTAAGGCCCTGGGCAAACTCGCTGAACTTCTTGCCATCGGCCGAGCCGATGAGCTCCGCGAGCTGCCGCCAGCGGCGGGCTTCCTGCTGCTGCTTTTCCAGCTCCAGGGCCAGGGCGGCATGGCGCTCCAGGCCTGACTGGTGGCTGCCCAGCCGTTCCTGCCGCTGGCCCAGCTGCTGATTGAGTGCGGCCAGCTGCTGGTTGGTGGTGGTTAATTGCGCTTCCAGCTGCTCCAAGGGCTCAGGGCTGAGGGCGCGGGCATCTTCCTGCTGCAGCTGCTGCGTGATGTCGGCCAGGGCGTGCTGGGCCGCGGCTACTTCCTGCTCGTGCTGGCGCAGCTGATCGGCCAGTTGGCGCATCTCGTGGTCGTCGAGGAGCAATGCCGGTAGGGTGGCCGGATCGGGGGCCAGACCAGCGCCGGTGAGAGCCGCCACTAACTCGTCGTGCTGCTGCTGGCGCTGCTGCTGCTGGCGTTGGGCATCCTGCTCGCGCTGGCGAAGGGCGGCGGTAGCCAAAGCCAGGGCTGTTTCCTGCTCCTGTTCCAGCTGCTGCCTGCGTTCCATCTCCCGGGCTGCCTGCTCTACAGTCGCCGCCAGTTGCTGAAGTGCGGCCGTCACGTCAGGGCCGGCAAACAACTGCTGCCGTTGCTTCTGCTGCGCCTGAATGGCGGCGTGCTGCTCCACTAACGCCTGTTTACGGGCCGACAACCAAGCTTGCAGCTGCCCCTTCTCGGCTTCGGCTTTGGCTGCCGCGGCTTTCAACTCACCCAACTCGCGCTCGGCATCGGCGCGCTGCTGCTGGCGTTGGCGAAACTCAGCACTGCGGCGGCCCGCTTGCTCCAGAAGGCCCCGGCCATTTTCTCCCTGAAACGCAATGCCGAAATTCGCCAGTAAGCTGGTTAGCATTTCTTTCACTACGGGCGTGCGCTCGGCGTTATCGGCCAGGAGCGCGGAAATTTTTTGAGCTTCAAGGGTAAAGTCCTGCGCTTGCCGGGCGGCGTGGTGGTGCTGAGTGTTGGCTTGCTGCAGCTGTAGCTCGGCGCTGGTGCGTTGGCGCGCAAGATCCTGGATGTGTTTTACGAGGGCCTTTATGGTGTCACTGGCAGCTTTTTCGTCGGCTTCAGCCAGCAGCGGGATGGGCTCGTCGGAGGGCGAAGGCTCAGGGGCCAGCTGCTCTAACATGGCCAAAAAGGTATTCAGGTGATTGAAGCGGGTACCGAGGGCGCGCACGCGCTGGCTGAGCGCCTCTTCCCGCTGCTGGTCGCGCTGAAAGCCGTCTTCGCTCACGCCCAGCACCCCGGCCAGATAGGGGTGCTCGGTGGCCCCGCACACCGGGCAGGCCTGCCCCGGGATTAGCAGCTGGCGGGTTTCAGCATGCGACAATACCAATTGCTGCAGGTGCACACTGCGGCGCAAATCGTCCCAATGCTGCTGCTGCTGCTCCTGCTCCTGGTGCAGGAAGGCTACATGGTGGCGCAGGCGGCGCAGCCAAGTGCTATGCTCAGCCGTGGCGGCGGCCTGGTCGGCGGCCAGCTGCTCCAGCTGCCGACGGGCCTGCGCGGCTTCCTTCTGATGCTGCTCAGCAGCGGTTTGCAACGTTCTTAGACGCTGTTGGGCCTCGCTTAGGCGCTGGTTGAGCTGGCCCCGCTCGGTAGCCAGGCTGTCCCAGTCCTGCGCGTTGGCCGACAGTTCCGGCAGGATATCGGCCAGCTCACTCAGGCGGGCATTGTCGGTCAGCCACTTGTCCAGGTGGTGCAGCGTGTGCTGCAGCGTATGCAGGCGGGTAGTGGCTTGGTCGGCTTCGGCCTTACTGCGCTTGCACTGCTCGTTGTTTAGGTCGTACTCCTGCTTTTCCTTAATGAGCTGGGCTTCGGCCTGGCCAATAAGGCTATCCAGCCGTTCGGCCTCGCGCAGCTCCGGCTCCTGCTGCTGCAGTACGGCCTGGGCCTGCTGGTGCACAGTTTGGGCTGCCTGGCGGGCCTGCCGCACCTGCGCCAGCTGCTCCTGCTGCTGCGGTAGCTGCCGACGGAATTGCTCGGCTTCGTGGTGCAGGCGTTGCAGATGGGTATCGGCCTGCTGGAGCAACGCCCAGGGCGTGCGGAAGGGCGCTGCCTGCTGGTGCACCGCCACGCGCTGCCGAATGGAAACCAGGGTTTCGGCCTGAAGCTGAAGCTGCTGCTGACGCTCCTGCGTAGTTTGGAGCTTGAGGCGCAGCTCCCGCAGGCGCAGCTGCCACTGCCGGGCCTCGCGCAGGTGTTCCTGGGCCGCTGTGGCGGTAGTCAGCTGGTTAGTCAGCTCCTGAATCTCGGATTCGAACGAGGATACCTCCTCCGGCGAGAGCAGCACCAGGCCCGCCAGGCCCGCGCGCAGCTGCTCTACCTGCTGGGTTTCCTGCTTGGCCCGCTCAAACGCTGCCCGCGAAATATCGGAGTACTTGCGGGTGTCGGTAATCTTCTCCAGCAGCTGAGCCCGCTCCCCGGCCGGGGCTTTCAGAAAGCGGGTGAAGTCGCCCTGCGCCAGCAAAACGGAGCGCAGAAACTGCTTGTACTCCAAGCCGCTCAACTCGGCCACGCGTACCGGCACGTTGCGCTTCATGGTTTCCAGAAACGGCCAGGTTTCCGTGCCGTCTTCTGCCACCTTCCTTTCGCTGAGCTCCATTTTGGGGTCCTGGAGGTTGCCTTCCGGCTTCCGGCGGGCGCGGTACTGGCTCCACTTGCTGCGGTACTCCTGGCCGTTTACTTCGAACTCCACTTCGGCCCAGCTTTCGCCGGTGCCGTGGCTCATCACGTGCTCGGGGCCGCTGGTTTCGTGGCGGGGCACCTGGCCATAAAGGGCCAGGGTAATGGCATCGAGAATGGTGGTTTTGCCCGCGCCGGTAGGGCCGGTAATGGCAAACAGGCCGGCATCTACCAGCGGTGTCTGGCTGAAATCGACGGTGTGCTCCCCGCGCAGGGAGTTCAGATTATAAAAGCGGACGCGGAGAATTTTCATAGGGCAAACCGACCAGGGGAGAGGCCGGGGAAAAGCAGAAGAGAAGGTCGGCAACCGGCTAATAAGCCGCCGGGCACACAGTCCACGAAGTTACGCCGAAGCGGGCGTTCCTGCGAGCTACTAAAGAAGAATAAGCAAACAGCCCATTCACCTCCCTATATTCCCCGCTTCAAAGCCCCTTGCATGAAGCTGCTGAAAGTATTTCCTCTCGCCGCGCTGCTCCTCGCGTGCCTCCCTCTCTTCGCCCAGGATCAAACCCCCAACCTGGCCGATTTGGTGAACCCGCTGATGGGCACCGATTCCAAGCCCAGTCTTTCCAATGGTAACACCTACCCAGCCATTGCGCGGCCCTGGGGCATGAACTTCTGGCTGCCGCAAACCGGCAAAATGGGCAGCGGCTGGGCCTATCAGTATTCGGCCGATAAGATCAAAGGCTTCAAACAGACGCACCAGCCTTCGCCCTGGATGAACGACTACGGGCAGTTTGCTCTTATGCCCATCACCGGGGCGCTACGATTTGAGGAAGAGGAGCGGGCCAGCTGGTTTTCGCACAAGGCCGAGGTAGTTACGCCCTACTACTACCGCGTGTACCTGGCCGACTACGACATTACCACTGAGCTGACGCCCACCGAGCGCGCCGCCCGCTTCCGCTTCACCTTCCCCAAAACCGACAGCGCCTACGTGGTGCTCGATGCCCTGGACCGCGGCTCCCACGTGCAGGTGCAGCCCCAGCAGCGCCGCATCATCGGCTACACCACCCGCAACAGCGGCGGTGTGCCCCAGAACTTCAAGAACTACTTCATTATTGAGTTCGACCACGACTTCAGCAGCACTACCGTTTACCTGGATAAAGTACTCTACGGGCAGCGGCTGGAAGCTACCGGCGGCCACACCGGGGCCGTGGTGGGCTTCAAAACCCGCAAGGGCGAGCAGGTGCAGGCGCGGGTAGCATCGTCCTTCATCAGCCCCGAGCAGGCCGAGCGCAACCTCCAGGAAATCGGTTCCAACGACTTTGAGGCCGTGAAGCAGCAGGGAAAAACGGCCTGGAACGAGCAGCTGGGCCGGGTGCAGGTGGAAGGCGGCACCGATGCCCAGCAGCGCACCTTCTATTCCTGCCTGTACCGCTCCCTGCTGTTTCCGCGCAAGTTTTACGAGCTGGATGCTGCCGGCCAGCCCGTGCACTACTCGCCCTACAATGGCCAGGTGCAGCCTGGCTACCTCTACACCGATACCGGGTTCTGGGACACCTTCCGGGCCTTGTTTCCCTTCCTGAACCTGCTGTACCCCGACGTGAACAGCCAGATTCAGGCCGGCCTCGTGAATACCTACAAGGAAGGTGGCTGGCTGCCGGAGTGGGCCAGCCCCGGCTACCGCGACATTATGGTGGGCAACAACTCGGCCTCTGTGGTGGCTGATGCCTACCTGAAAGGCGTGCGCGGCTACGACATCAACAAGCTCTACGAGGGCCTGCTGAAAGGCGCCAACGCCCAGGGCCCGCTGGAAGCCGTGGGCCGGGCCGGCGCCAGCTACTACAACAAGCTCGGCTACGTGCCCTACGATGTCAAAATCAACGAAAGCGCCGCCCGCACCCTGGAATACGCCTACGATGACTTCGCCATTGCCCAGCTCGGCAAGGCACTGGGGCGGCCCAAAAAGGAAGTGGCGCTCTACCAGAAGCGCAGCCAGAACTACCGCAACCTCTTCGACAAAGAAACCCGCCTGATGCGCGGCCGCAACCAGAACGGCACGTTCCAGTCGCCCTTCAACCCCTTTAAGTGGGGCGACGCCTTCACGGAGGGCAACAGCTGGCACTACACCTGGTCGGTGTTCCACGATATCAACGGGCTGATGACGCTCATGGGCGGCCCCAAGCCCTTTGTGGCGGCCCTGGACACGGTATTTACCCTGGCGCCGGTGTTCGATGCCTCATATTATGGCTCCGTGATTCACGAAATCCGGGAGATGCAGATTGCGGGCATGGGCAATTATGCTCACGGCAACCAGCCTATTCAGCACATGGTGTACCTCTACGCCTACGCCGGTCAGCCCTGGAAAACCCAGTACTGGGCCCGCGAAACCCTCAACCGCCTCTACCTGCCCACCCCCGACGGTTACTGCGGCGACGAAGACAACGGCCAAACCTCCGCCTGGTACGTCTTCTCGGCCCTGGGTTTCTACCCCGTATGCCCCGCCACCGACCAGTACGTGCTGGGCGCCCCGCTCTTCCCGAAAACCACCCTACACCTCGCCAACGGCAAGACCATCGTGCTGAACGCCCCCGCCAATAGCGCCGCCAACCGCTACGTGCAGGCCGTGCGCCTCAACGGCCAGTCCTACACCCACAACTGGCTCAGCCACCAAACGCTGATGCAGGGCGGAACGGTAGAGTTTGAAATGACCGATAAGCCGAATATGATGCGTGGTACGAAGGCTGAGGACGCGCCGTATTCGTTTTCAAAAGGGGAGAGGTAGAGCCGGCTATACAATCTAAATTGCCCGTCATGTCGAGCGCAGTCGAGACATCTCGCTAGTGTAGTATATGATGATTACCATCACAACATCAGCACGCAAGATGTCTCGACTGCGCTCGACATGACGCAGAAAAATTGAAGTATGAAAAATCGGTATTTGCTTTCAGGTAGTGTGGCCATGCTGAGCGCCTGCGCCACGGTAAAACCCGCCACGCCAACTGCGGTGGGGACATACAAGCCAGTCGATGCGCAGCTGTACCGCGCCATTGCCCAGCAGGACAGCCTGATGTTCGTGGCCTTCAACCAGCACGATGTAGAAAAGCTGCAAGCCTTCTTCGCCGAGGATGTGGAGTTTTACCACGACAAAGGCGGCTTATCCAACTTTCAGCAAACCATGCAGGCCTTCCGAAATATGTTCGACCAAAACAAAACCACCGGCCTGAACCGCCAGCTGGTACCGGGCACACTGGAAGTGTATCCCATCAATGGCTACGGCGCCGTGGAAACCTACCAGCACCGTTTCTGCCACGTGGAAAACGGCAAAGACGACTGCGGTACCTTCAAGAATATGATGGTCTGGCGGCTAAAGGATGGGCAGTGGAATGTAACGCGGGTGGTGAGTTATGGACATTGATACTTTTGGCTACCATGCTGTTATTAGCTGTAGTTGAGTAACGTTATTGTATTTGAAATGAAAAGAGTTGCTATTGTCTCCCTGCTTGCTGCTAGTTTTTTCAGCTTCTCACCCAAAAAATCTTTACAAGATCAGTCGGATAGTTGTCAAGCCAAATGGCAATATGTTGTCAGTAGTAAGAAGATAAAAGGCAGAGTTATTTTTCACAAAAATACTGACGAGTTGTGCGGGCTATTACCAACTGCCTCTGTCACTTTAGTGAAAACAAATGAAGGCGATACTATAAGAGTATTAGAGTTGTGTAACCTCAGTAAGAAATTCGCTAATGGAGAATTCGTGTTGATACAACCAGACACGGCTTTTGAAGCTGAAAATATTTCAGTACCTGTTGATCCTCGGACATGTTCACTCAAGCGAACCTATCTTGGAAAGGTTGAATCTATTTCGAAGCGGTAAAGCAATGAGTCGTTAGGGAACGAGAGAAGGTAGTTGATTCATACCTTGTCAGCTTCAACGCTACTCCCTCCGAAGCCAATGCCCCGCCTTCTCCTCGCCGCGCTCCTCCTCTCATCTATTCCCACCTTCGCTCAAAAGGCTAAACCCGCCGAAAACCTCGTTCAATACGCGCACCCCATTGTAGGCACGCAGCGCATGGGGCACACATTTCCGGGCGCAACGGTGCCATTTGGCATGGTGCAGCTCTCGCCCGATACCGACACCATCAGCTACGAGCAGAACGGCAAGTACAACCCCAAGGTGTACGAATACTGCGCCGGCTACCAGTACGAGGACAAAACAATCGTCGGGTTTTCGCACACGCACTTCAGCGGCACCGGCCACTCTGATCTGGGCGACTTCCTCATCATGCCCACCACCGGGCCGCTGCAGCTCAACCCCGGCACCGCCGATAAGCCCGAAAGTGGCTTCCGCTCCCGGTTTTCGCACCAGAATGAGGTAGCCGAGCCGGCCTACTACAAGGTAAAGCTCGACGACCACAACATCCTGGCCGAGCTGACGGCCACCAACCGCGTCGGCTTTCACCAATACACCTTCCCCAAGGCCGACGACGCCCACATTATCCTCGACCTCACGGCCGGCATCTATAACTACCCCGATAAAAACGTCTGGACGTTTGTGCGCGTGGAAAACGACTCGCTGGTAACCGGCTACCGCCAGACCAACGGCTGGGCCCGCACCCGCACCGAGTATTTCGCCCTGCAATTCTCCAAGCCCTTCCGCCAGTACGGCGCCCGCAACTACGCCAAAAAGCAGGCTTACCGGGGCTTCTGGGGTCGTTTTGATCAGGCGCACAACTTCCCGGAGCAGGCCGGCGAGCAGCTACGCCTATACTTCGATTTTCAGACCCAGGCAGGGGAGAAGATCAAGCTGAAAATGGCCTTGTCCGGGGTGAGTACGGAAGGGGCGTTGCGTAACCTGCGGGCCGAGCTGCCGGGCTGGGATTTTGAGCAGACGAAGCGCCAGGGTCAGGCGCAGTGGCAGCAGGAGCTTAGCAAGGTCACCATTGACTCGCCGAAACAGGTGGACAAGGACAACTTCTACACGGCCCTGTACCACGCCTTCCTCAGCCCCACTACCTACCAGGACGTGGACGGCCAGTACCGCGGCCTCGACCAGAACATTCACAAGGCCGAAGGCTTCACCAACTACACCACCTTCTCGCTCTGGGATACCTACCGCGCCCTGCACCCGCTGTTTAACGTGGTGCAGCCCAAGCGCAACGCCGACATGATTCAGTCCATGCTGGCGCACTTTGGGCAGAGCGCCGAGCACATGCTGCCCGTGTGGAGCCACCACGCCAACGAAAACTGGTGCATGATTGGCTACCACGCGGTGCCCGTTATTGCCGATGCCATTGTGAAAGGCAACGCGCCCTTCGATGCCAACAAAGCCCTGGATGCCTGCGTAACCACTGCCCGCCAGCAGTGGTACGACGGCATAGGCGAGTACCTGCGCCTGGGCTACGTGCCCGAGGATAAAAGCGGCTCCTCCGTCTCCAAAACCCTGGAATACGCCTACGATGACTGGTGCATTGCCCAGGCCGCCAAAAAGCTGGGCCGTGCGGATATTGAGCAGGAGTTCAGCAAGCGCGCCCAGAACTGGCAGAACGTGTACGACCAGCGCATCGGCTTTATGCGCCCGCGCCTTTCCGATGGCTCCTTCCGCAAAGAGTTTGACCCGCTGAGCACCAACAACCAGGGCTTCATCGAAGGCAACGCCTGGAACTACAGCCTCTACGTGCCCCAGGACCCCGCCGCGCTTATCGCCAAAATGGGCGGCAACTCCCGCTTCACGGAGCATCTGGACTCGCTGTTCACCATGCACCTGCCCGATAAGTTCTTCGCCGAAACCGAGGACATCACCCGCGACGGTATCATTGGCAACTACGTGCACGGCAACGAGCCCGCCCACCACGCCGCCTACCTCTACAACTGGACCAACCAGCCCTGGAAAACCCAGGCCCGCGTGCGCATGATTCTTCCCAAAATGTACCGCCCCACCCCCGACGGCCTCGGCGGCAACGACGACTGCGGGCAGATGTCGGCCTGGTACGTCTTCTCGGCTCTAGGCTTCTACCCCGTAGCCCCTGGCTCCCCGGAATACACCCTCGGCAGCCCCGCCATCCACGGCGCCACGCTCCGGCTGGAAAACGGCAAAATCTTCCGCATCACCGTCAAAAATCAGAGCGACAAGAACGTGTATGTGAAAGAAGCGCGCCTAAACGGCCAGAAGCTGACGCGGCCGTTCCTCAAACATCAGGATATTATGAATGGGGGAGAGTTGGTGTTTACGATGGCGGGCAAGCCGTGAGGAAGAAAAATTTATAAGTTTCAACAGGTAAGAATGGTGTCTATCTACTGTCAAGCTTTATAAACATGAAAAAATCTACTACTGTATGCCTTCTGCTAATAGTATTTTGTCTCTTTCAATGTGGTGCAAAGAATTATAAGCATGCCCGAATAAAGCAAGTGAGTGGAAAGGAATTTATAGAGCTTCGTGGGAGAAGAGTATTGATGGTACATGACCCTATTTCTATGTTATTTGGTAGTACATATACGGATACTCTACTTATTCCTCTTTCTAGAGCGTGTTAATGACTTAGCAGGTTAATGTGATTTGCTTTGACGAGCATCAGACACGCAAAGACGAGGTAATGAATGCCTTCCAGGGTGGAGGTAAGGCGTTCGTAATCCCTAGCCAATCGTCGGAAACGGGCCGCCCAAGCAAAGGAGCGTTCCACCACCCAGCGCTTGGGCAGCAACACAAAGCCTCGTTTGGCCGCGGGCAATTTCACCACGTGCAGGGCAATGCCCTGCTCGGCAGCGGCCTGCGCTGGTTCCTGCCCCGTGTACCCTTGGTCGACGTAGGCCAGCGTGACCGATTGGCCCGTGATGGCCTGTACTTCTTCGGCTAGTGCTGCCACCTGGGCCCGGTCCTGTTCGTTGGCCGGCGTGACCAGCGCCGCCAGCAAATGCCCCAGCGTGTCCACGGCCATGTGCACCTTGCTGCCGTTGCGCCGCTTGGCCCCATCATACCCGGCCCGGTGCCCGCTTTCGGGTGTGCTTTGCAGCGTGCGGCTGTCGAGCAGGATGGCCGAGGGCTCGGCCGGGCGGCCTTGGGCTGTGCGTAGCAACTGGCGCAAATCATCGACCATCGTTTCAAAACAGCGGGCCTCGAGCCAACGCCGTAGCTGCTGGTAGACGGCCGGCCAAGCCGGAAAATCACCCGGCAGGTAGTGCCAAGGCACTCCGGTGCGGGCCAAATAGCGTACGGCATTGAACAAGCTCCGCAGCGGATATTCCCGTTGCGGGGCCGCTTCGCTCATCAGCGTCAAATAGGGGGCAGCAAACGCCCATTCTTCGTCGCTTACATCGCTCGGATAACCAGGGTGGGGCTTTTTCATCCCCGAATTTCTTCAATTAGTCATTAACACGCTCTAGTTCTCAAAATGGAATAATTAAAGGCGAGAATATTCCTGTAAAACCTGGTTACTACGGTTATAGAGGCAGTGTAGTAGTAAACAATTCTAAAGTAGTTGTGAATCTATTTATCTCTGATTCGTCTATGAATACACCAAGACCTTTGTATTGGAACGGAGTATATAAATTAGTTAATAATTAAAGCCCGTTAGTGGTCTGCCTATAAAATAAGCCCCACTTCTCCAGTCTGGTTGGACTGGAGAAGTGGGACTTTTAAATTACTAGAAAAATACTACCGGTTAGGCAAAAACCCAGGAGTTGCGCCGCTCTTGTTTTTATTCCGATTATAGAGATACGCCGCGCCGGCCGCCAGCAACGCGCCAGTGACGAGCTTACGGCCAGTACCGCCAGACCGGCCGGCGGTGTCATAGGTGCCAGTAGTAGGGTAAACGGTCTTGCGACCCCCAAACAGGCCTGAAAGCAGGCCACCCATAGTGCCGCTGGGGCGGTCAGAACCAAATATGCTCATGATTGACAAGGGATATGGTGTAGGCTATAATAACGCAGACGGTGCCATTGGGGTTAGTTTCAAAAGGCTGTAAATCAGGAATTGGGTTGCATAAACAGGTGGCCTGACGCAGAGCCGCGCGTATTTTGAGGGTAGGGAAGCAGCGTAACGTGCGTTTTCTGCGTTAGATTTGGTACCCCCTTCTGCCTCCTTACTCCTCATATTTTGTCCGTAAATCTGCGTTTTCTGCTACCATTGCTGGCTCTCAGCACCGTTACCTATGCCCAAAGCGGCCCGGTTAAAGTCGAAGTAAAACAGACCGATGGCCGCTACGAGCTGCTGCGGGGCGGCCAGCCATACTTCATCAAAGGCGCGGGGGGCGGGCAGTTCCCGGAGCGCGTGAAGGCCTACGGCGGCAACTCCATCCGTACCTGGAGCACCGATGGCGCCGACGTAACGCTGGCCGAAGCCAACAAAAACGGCCTGACCGTGATGCTGGGCCTGGACGTGGCCCGGGAGCGGCACGGCTTCGACTACAATAACCCGCAGGCCGTGGCCGAGCAGCTGCAAAGGCTGCGCGCCGATGTACTCAAGTACAAGGACAACCCGGCTGTACTGTTCTGGGGCATCGGCAACGAGCTGAACCTGGAGTACACCAACCCTAAAGTGTGGGACGCCGTGCAGCAGATTGCCCAGATGATTCACGAAGTGGACCCCAACCACCCCACCAGCACCGTTCTGGCGGGCCTCAACCAAAAGGAGGTTGACCTGATCAAGGCCAAATGCCCGGCCGTGGATATCCTCAGCATTAATACCTACGCCGGGCTGGCGGCCATTCCGCAGCAGGTGCGCGCCACCGGCTGGGCCGGCCCGTATGTGGTAGCCGAGTGGGGCCCCACCGGCCACTGGGAAAGCCCCGTTACACCCTGGAAAGCCTCAGTAGAGGAAACCAGCAGCCAGAAAGCCGCCGTGTACCAGAGCCGCTACGAGGCCTCGGTGGCCAAGGACAAAACCCAGTGCCTGGGCACCTACGTGTTTCTGTGGGGCCAGAAACAGGAGCGCACCCCTACCTGGTACGGCATCTTCACGGAGGATGGGAAGGAGTCGGAAGTGGTAGATGTGATGCAGTACCTGTGGAGCGGCCAATGGCCCGAAAACCGCGCCCCGCACCTGGCCGGTTTCCGCCTGAACGGAAAGCAGGCCACGGATAGCGTGTACCTGCAACCCGGCAAGCGCTACCCCGCCATGGTCTCCGTTACCGACCCCGACAAAGACCGGCTGACTTACCGCTGGGAGCTGCTCCCGGAAAGCACCGACCTGAAATCCGGCGGCGACCGGGAAAGCCGCCCGGCACCCATTGCAGGGCTGATTCCGGCGAATGCCAAAGCTAAAACCAAACTCAAAGCCCCTGATAAGGAAGGCGCCTACCGCCTGTTCATCTACACCTATGATGGGCACGACAACGTAGCCACGGCCAACATTCCGATTTATGTGAAGGGCAAGTAGCCGTTGTCGGTTTCTTGTAAGCACAGCAGCCATCTAATTGCTAAAGAGTCTGCATAAAAAAGGCCACTGAGATTCAGTGGCCTTTTTCTTTACATGCGTTCCAGCAGCTCATCAAATGTGCGCAGCAGCTCGGCGCGGCTGTCCTCCGGCTCGGCTTCCAGACGCTGGGCAAACACTTCCCGCTCTGTAAAATCGTGGAGGCTGCGGGTGAGGGGAGCGTCGGTTTCCTCTTCCTCGCCCAGGGCGCGGAGCTTGACTAGGCGGAAGTGGCGGCGGGCCAGCACTTCCAGCTGCTGCCGGTCCAGCTCCTGAATAACTTTGAGCAGGGCATCGGCTACTTCCAGCTGGGTGAGTTCAGAGTGCACCTGCACATCTGCCCAGGCGGGGAGGTGGTAGCCGGTATTATCGTAGGTTGTGAGGCTTAGGGTGACTTCCTGCAGGGTGCCGTGGAAGCGCACCAGCCGGCGGGCACCCGGTACCAGCAGACTTTGCAGCTCGGCCAGACAGCCGCCCTTAAAATCCAGCAGCAAGACTTCCTTCGGGTGGTCTACCTCGGAAAAAGACAGCGGAATAGGGGAGCCCGAGTAGCGGATATGCTCCCGACCACCCACGCGCTGCGGCCGGTGAATGTGGCCCAGGGCCACGTAATCGAAGATAGCGGGGAAGTGGTCGGCGGTAACCTGGCCCAGGTTGCCTACGTGAATGGTGCGCTCGGAATCGGAAGGGGCGGCGCCGGCGGCGTAGAGGTGGCCGGTGGCTATAATGGGCAGGCCCAGGTCTTTGAGCTGCCACACCTGCTCTATTTCGGCGCAGCGGGCGTAGTGGTCGGCAATGCCTTGCTTGATGCGGGCTTCGCGCTCCTCGGCGGTTTCGCCGGGCACGGAAAGGCGCACGTCCCGGTCGCGGAGAAAGGGAATGGCGCACACCACCAGGCCGGGCTTGCCGTGGGCATCATCCAGCACCAGCACCTGGTCCTCGAAGCAGTCGGGCACGCAGCCTACCACGTGCACGCGCAGGTGGCGCAGCAGGCGGGCGGGGGCGTTGAGGGTAGCGGGCGAGTCGTGGTTGCCGCCTACTACCACTATGTCGCGGCAGCCGGTGCCGCGCATATTCAGCAGGAAGGAGTAATATAGCTCCAGGGCCTGGTTGGAGGGCGAGCCAGTATCGAAAATATCACCGGCCACTATCAGCACTTCCACCTGCTGCTCGCGCACGGTCTGCACCAACCAGTCCAGAAAATGGCGGTGCTCATCGGTGCGTTCGTGCCCGCTGATGAAGCGTTGACCCAAGTGCCAGTCGGCGGTGTGTAGTACGCGCATGAGAATCCAGTGAATCTCAAAGATACTTCAACCTAGTTAGAAGCGAAAGAGTTAGTATAAGCAATCAAGCCAAGATGAAGTTAAGTAGGAATTAGTACTACAGTAATTCGTAAATTGAAAGCAATTAATAGGGTAATTATTTTAGTATATATTTTAAATTTATTATATAGATTAATCTTCCGCGCAACCTGAAATATATAGTGATTTGTCGTCGTTCCTTAATAAAAAACTATAGCTCCAATAAATTCCCTCTTGTGCTATGGTAGAATAAATAATAGTTGTTGGCTTAATAAATTCATTTATGAAGCTAATGTATTCGTTTGTAGCTTTTTCTAGCTCTTTTTCTTTGTGTTGGTCTAGGTGTAATCCCGCTGTAGTGTCACCACGGTAGTTCAGTCCATAGTTTATCCTCTTCCAGAAATCATCTAATTCAATTGGGGTTTTGTTTTGGGAGTCTTCGCTGAATTCGATGCAATGTTTATTTATTTCATTATTGAACTCTGATTTATTAGAGCAGTTTGTGAAAATATGGAATGAAAAATACACTTGGTAATTATGGCCATACATCAGTTTTTCGAGTTTGTTAATTATGGCTTTGATATATTCCGATTTCATTGTGTAGGCATATGCTGTTTGAATATTGCAAATTAGCGGAGGGTAGTCTAGATCCTTCGCCAAGCTCAGGAAGACAGAAGGTTTTAAGAGGATAATATTACTGAGAACAGCTATTGATGTCCTTGTTTATTCCTTATTTCTCCCAGATGGTGCGCTTGTACTCGGCCTTACTGAAGTCCTCGTCGTTGATTTTGGTGTTTCCTCCGAATCCGCCCAGGTAGCCGAGCGAATTGCAATTGCCATCTATCACCTCCGCACTAGCATCAGCAATACAATCACCCGGGTTGAGAACATAGACCAGTTTCCCCTGAAAAAAGTACTCCTTGATGTTAACATCCGACTCACAAGGAGCCTCTTTCAGGTCCACGGCTTTTTGCTTTATACACTTGGGAGAATCCTTGGCAATATCGACCTTCTCGCAGGCCGTGAATGCAAAGGCAGAGCCAATCAAACAGTAGAAAATCTTCTTCATAGGAATGCAGGTGAAGGCGCCGGGTGCTATAGAAAACAAAAATGACCAGAGGCTCGCAAGTCCCTGGTCATTTTAAGAGTACGCGCCGTGCCAGATAGTTGCACTGCGCAAAGTTGTTTACACGTGCGCTGACTGCGTCTGGAAGGTGGTAATGGCTTCGCCGAGGTCATAAACCGGCACGCCGGGCAGGGCCGCTTCCAGAATGCTGGCACCCGCTGCGGATCGGTAGCCACCGGCGCAATGCACCAGAATCGGTTTATCGGTCGGCACTTCGCGCACCCGCTCGCGCAGCTCGGGCAGCGGAATCAGCAGGGCATTATCGAAAATGGGGTGCTGGGCTTCGGTGCGGTTGCGGATGTCTACGATGGTGAAATCCTGGGGCTGCTGGCGCACGTGCTCCACATCGGTGGTGGGGCTGGTGGCCGGTAGCTGGTGGGGCGTGAGCAGGGCGCCTTTGATGTTGGTTTCGTAGCCGATTTTGGCGGCTTTGCGAATCACGGTGTCCAGGGCAATCTGGGAATCGGCCAGCAGGTAGAACGGCTCCCTGGGGCCTACAATGGAGCCCAGCCAGGTTTCAAACTTGCCGCCATCCATCAGGTTAATGGCGCCGGGCAGGTGGCCGGCCCGAAACTCCGCGGCCGGGCGGGTATCAATAATGAGAATGCCGGGCTCTACGGGCGCATCCATCAGCGGGCGCGGCACCCGCCGGATGCTGTCCTCGAAGGGCAGTGCGCCCTGCTTGTTCAGCATTACATCGTGCCCAAAATACTTGGGCATAAAGGGCTGGTCTTCCAGCAATACCCGCACAAACTCATCCTGCGTCATGGGCTGCAGGGCGTAGTTGGTTTTCAACTCCTTGCCAATAGTGCTGTCCAGATCGGGGCTGGTGGTTTTGCCGCACAGGGAGCCTGGGCCGTGCGCCGGGTACACCTTGGTGGTAGGCGGCAGCGTCATGAGCTTGTTGCGGGTGGAGAGGTAGAGCTGGGCGGCCAGCTGCTCGCGCTGGTGCCCGCCTACCAGCTCACTCTCGCGCAGGTCAGGGCGGCCTACATCGCCCACAAACAGCGTATCGCCGGTGAATACGGCGCGGGTCTGGGCCATATCGTCTATCAGCAGAATGCTGATGCTGTCGGGGGAGTGGCCCGGGGTATTGATGGCGTGGAGCTCCACGGTGCCCAGCGCTATCCGGTCACCATCATCAAAGGCATGATGGGCATAGGTGGCGTGCACCAGCTTGCTGCAGTAAATAGTGGCGCCGGTTTCTTCGGCTATTTCCAGGTGCGAGGATACAAAATCAGCGTGCGGATGCGTCTCAATAACGGCTACAATCCGGGCCTCGTGCTCGTCGGCAAAATCATAGTAGGGCTGGGGGTCGCGGGCCGGGTCAATAATAGCTACCTGGCGGCCACTGCGGATAGCGTAACTGGCGTGGGCCAGCCCTTTATCGTAAAACTGCTGAATTTGTACCGACGAGGTACTACTGGGGAGGGGACTCATAGGGGTATAACTTGGTGGATGCCTCGGACGCAGCTACGCGGGAGGCATATTTTCAAATATAAGCAAGTGTAGTTCCTTTTGTATGGCAAAGGCCGATTCTGTGGCAAATTGACAGGCTGCGGCCGCAGGAAAGGCTCTTTGCAGAGAAAGGAAAAAAATATTTTTAATAATGCTTGTACATACAATTATAAAATCATTTACCTTTGAGCCATCATGAGCGACAAAAAGAATTCCCCTTACTGCGGCTGCCTGTATTTTGCGGCCAATGCGCTGGGCCGGCTGTTAACCGGACTGGCGGATCAGGAATTCCGGACCACGGGGCTGGCCCCCAGCCTGGCGTTTGTGGTGATGAACGTGAACCGGCAGCCCGGCATTCAGCCGTCCCAGCTCAGCGAGCTGATGAAGCTGACGCCCTCTACCGTGTCAAGGCTAGTGGAAAAGCTGGAGCATCAGGGCTACCTCCGCCGGGAGGTAACCGGGCGCACCACGCAGGTGCATGCCACGGAAAAGGGGCAGGCCTTGCAGCCTCAACTGCAGGCCGCCTGGCGCAGCCTGTATGCTCGCTACTCTGAGCTAATTGGCGTGGAAGCAGCTAAAATGCTCACCCAACAATCCTATACCGCCATTCAGGCGCTGGAAGAGGCTGAATAGCCTTTTTTTTGGTCGATTAATAATTGCATGTACAACCAAACAAATTCATTTCTCACCTTTACCAATTAACATATGAAAATCGGAATTTTAGGTACCGGCAATGTAGGGCAGACCTTGGGCGCTAAGCTGCTTTCTTTGGGCCATGAAGTGATGCTGGGCTCGCGCCAGGCGGGCAATGAAAAGGCGGTAGCCTGGGTGCAGCAGCACGGCGGCACTGCCCGCGAAGGTTCCTTTACCGACGCAGCTCAATTCGGCGAACTGCTGATTGTGGCCACCATGGGCACGGGCACCATAGCCGCCGTAGAGCAGGCCGGCGCGGCCAACGCAGCCGGTAAAACCGTCATCGACCTGACCAATCCGCTGGACTTCTCCCAGGGCATGCCTCCCCAGCTGTTCGTCGGTGTTACCGACTCCCTGGGCGAGCAGGTGCAGCGCGCCCTGCCCGGCGCCCACGTGGTAAAAACCCTGAACCTGGTAAACGTAGCCCAAATGATTGACCCCGCTTCGGCCAATGGGGGCGGAGAGCCCGACATGTTCCTGTGCGGCGACGATGCCGGCGCCAAGCAGCAGGTAACAGAGCTGCTCCGGCAAATGGGCTGGCGCCGCATCACCGACCTGGGCGGCATTCAGGAAGCCCGCGCCACCGAGCCGTTTGTGCTGCTGTGGGTGCGCTACGGCATCATTCACAATACCTGGACGCACGCTATGCGCTTCTAAGACCGCCCGCTTGCGGAAACGCATTCAAACAAAAAGCCCCGGCCAAACGGCCGGGGCTTTTGCATACGGTGGTACGTAGTAGAGAGCAGAAATTAAGACTGAGCCTTCATTTTCATCTTGTCGTGCTTCATCTTCATTTTGCCGTCCTTCATCTTGGACTTATTCTTCTGCATTCGCTCGTCGCGCATCTGGTCATACTTGGTGTACTGCTCTGCGGTGAGCACGCCCTTCAGCTGGGTTTCGTATTTCTCCCGGGAGGCCTTCATCTCCGGCATAGCGGCTTTGCGGTCAGTGGAGGCAGCGTATTTGGTATGGATGGCGTCCATTTCCTGACCCTGGGCCAGCAGGATGGCCTGCACCTTGGTGGTTTGATCAGCGGAGAGCGAAAGCTGCTGGGTGAGGCGCTGCGACATCTTTTCAGCGCGCTGCTCCGGGGGCATCTTCTCGTGGCCCATTCCCATGCCCATACCCTGGCCGTGGTGCATACCCTGGTGCTGAGCAGCGGGGGTAGTGGTGGTTTGAGCAGAAGCGGCAGTAGTAAAAAGGGCAGCCATGGCTACCAGTACAAGCATCTTTTTCATAGGAAGTGAGTCTGTGGAATGGTTTTGCCGGGTTAGATTACAAAGCTGGTGCCAGGTTTAATCAGGACCAGAAACCCGGCGCCAAACGGCTTATCTGGCCTTACACTCCGGATAATCGGCTATATTGGCCTTGCCGTTGCTGTGTAGCAACCATCGGTTTCTTTCCTACTCACCCTTTTCTTTCTCTTCTCTTTTCACCTCTATGGCAAATATTTTCGCCAAAAAGCCGCTGGCCCTGCTTCTGGGCGAGGCCAACTCCACCGGCCACGGCACACTAAAACGTACCCTGGGGGCCGGCAACCTGGTAGCGTTGGGCGTGGGAGCCATCATCGGTGCGGGTTTATTTGTGCGCACGGCAGCTGCAGCAGCGCAGGCTTCGGGCCCGGGCGTAACGCTGGCTTTCATTGTGGCGGCTATTGGCTGCGTTTTCGCGGGGCTGTGCTACGCTGAGTTTGCAGCCATGATTCCCATTGCCGGCTCGGCCTACACCTACGCCTACACCACCATGGGCGAGTTTATTGCCTGGGTAATTGGCTGGGCACTTATTATGGAATATGCGCTGGGCGCCGCTACGGTATCCATTGCCTGGAGTGAATACCTGAACAAGCTCTTAGAAGTCTTTGGCACCAGTATGCCGTACAGCTTAAGCCACTCGCCCTTTGAAAGTGCCGTGGTAAATGGCGTTACGGAGCACGGTATCATTAACCTGCCGGCGCTGCTCGTTATCGTGGCCCTGTCGCTGCTGCTCATTAAAGGCACCCAGGAGTCGGCTATGTTTAACGCCGTTGTGGTGTTTCTGAAAGTAGCCATTGTGCTGGTTTTCATTGCCGTAGGCTGGCAGTTTATCAACCCCGCCAACCACACGCCTTACCTGATTCCCGAAAACGCGGAGCCCGTGAAAGATGCGGCCGGCAAGATCATACGCGAATACACAGCCTGGAACAAGCACGGCTGGGGCGGCATCCTGGGTGGTGCGGCCATTGTATTCTTCGCCTTCATTGGCTTTGATGCCGTGAGCACCGCCGCGCAGGAAGCCAAAAACCCCAAGCGCGACATGCCCATTGGTATTCTGGGCTCTCTGGCCGTATGTACTATCCTCTACATCCTGTTCGGTCACGTGCTGACGGGCGTAGCCAACTGGCGCGATTTTGCCGACCCAGCCAAGGGCGGTGAGGCCTCGGTAACCTATGCTATTAAAAACTACATGCCCGGCTACGAGTGGCTGAGCACAGCCGTAACGGTGGCCATTCTGCTGGGTTTCTCTTCCGTAATTCTGGTAATGCTGATGGGCCAGAGCCGCGTGTTCTTCTCCATGGCCAAAGATGGCCTGATGCCCAAAGCCTTTTCCGAGCTGCACCCCCGCTTTGGTACGCCTTATAAATCGAACCTGGCCCTGCTGGTTTTTGTGGGTGGTTTCGCGGCCTTCGTGCCCGGCTCCCTGGCCGGTGACTTAACCTCCTTTGGCACGCTGCTGGCCTTTGTGCTGGTATCGGCTGGTATCTGGATTATGCGCCGCTCCGACCCCGCCCAGCACCGGCCGTTCCGCGCGCCGCTGTCGTCGCCCTCGTTTCCTCTGGTACCCATTATGGGCGTACTGGTGTGCACCAGCATGATTATGGCCCTGGATTCGTTTACGCTGAAGGTGGCCTTTGGCTGGATGATTCTGGGCTTCATTGTGTACTTCCTGTATGGCAAGCGCAACTCCAAGCTGCAGCAGGGCATTGTAGTAATGCCTACTGAAATGGATGAAGTGAAGGTGCACGAATAGTCAAACCCCATACTTCAGCAAGTAAAAAACCCCGTCAGTACTAACTGGCGGGGTTTTTACTTGCTGAAGTATGAGAGGAAGTCAGCGGGCAAAAACCTTTAGCCGCCGGAATCATAACCCCACCCATTAATACCGGCACTCTGGTTTAGTTTTTATGATGTATTAATCAATAAATCAATTGTTTATAAAATATATTGTATAATTAAGACAATAAAATATAAATTTGATTACATCAGTAATATTTCTATATTTAGTATGGTGCTATACAACCAGGGACTGAAAGATGAGCAACCACCAATCTATTGCAAAGCCCGCGGGCAGGCTGCCTGCGGTAACTACCACCGAAGAAAGAAGCCCGCCCGGCATCCAGGTTCTTCTGGTAGATGACCACCAGATGGTACTGGAAGGCATCCGGACCCTGCTGCGGTCGGAGCAGGATATACAGGTGGTGGGCCAGGCCAGCAATGGGGAAGAAGCCCTGCGGCTACTAAACGCGCTGCCGCAGGTACAGGTGGCCATTGTGGACCTGAATATGCCCGCCGCGGAAGGCGTGGAACTGGTGGGGCGCATTAAACAGCAAAAGCCGGCCGTGCAGGTGCTGGCGCTTTCCTCCCTGCCCGATGCCGCCCGAATACGGGCGGTGCTGGCCGCCGGAGGTACCGGTTACCTATTGAAAAATTCTACCAAGTCGGAGTTGGTGCTGGCCATCCGGCAGGTGGCGGCCCACAACACGTTCTTCAGCCAGGAAGTAGCCACCGCCCTGCTGCAGAACCTGGATATTCCGGCCCGCCGCACGCCACAACAGGAGCCGGCGGTACTACTAACAGAGCGGGAGCGGCAGGTGCTGGCGCTTATTGTGCGGGAATATTCCAATAACCGCATTGCCGAGGAGCTATTTATCAGCGAGCGGACGGTGGAAACGCACCGCAAAAATATCCTCGCCAAAACCAATTCCAAGTCCATAGTGGGGCTCATCAAGTATGCGTTCCGGCATAAGCTGATTAGCTAAACAGCACCAAAACCTTCCCGGATAATCAGCCTGCGGTACTTTCTGCCGCCGGGAATCTGCTACGCGCCTTTGCGTTACCCGGAAGGCCGCTGTGGCCTGATAACGGGCAGAAACTAAACTCCGTACTGGTACGGAGGTGAATTTACGGGATAGTACGGATTGATAATTGAAAATTATTGTTTTATCTTAGCATCGTTCAATAAAATTTCTTTAAACTATTTTCTGATACGCCGCTCTGCTTTCCTTTATTACCACCGGAGTTGTTTCACACCTCTTAATGTCTACCAACATGCCCTCAAAAATCCTCTCCTTTATCTGCCATGTTCCGGGCCTCACACCCGGAGCATATCCCGCCGTTCCTACTACTCCTAAAGCCCCGGCTGAGCGCCCGGAACGCCGCGCTACTTCTTCCTCTTCGCCGGCTAACACCAGCAGCACCGGCGGTGGCCATTTTGCGGCTATTTATGAAAATGAGCGTTTTGTGCGCTTCAAGTACATCAATAATCAATAGTCCCGGTGTTTCATTTAGTGTCTCTCTATAGTTGAAACCACTACTTTGTATCCGCCAGACCAGGGCGCCCGTTTTCTTTCTTCGGAGAGAGATGGACGCCCTGCTCTTTTAACGGGTTTGCGCCTGCCGCCCGGAAATCGGCTAACTTGGGGCCGATTCATCCGTTTCGCGTGCTTATGATTCGTTTACTGATTTGCTTGCTTTGGTTGGTATTATTCGGGCTGGATACCCCGGCTATGGCCCAACAGGCAGCTTTCATCCCCGACCCCGCCGTATGGTACGGGGTGGTGGCCCGCGGCAGTGGCCGCTCCCTGGATATCAGCAATGCCTCGCCCGAAACGGGCGCCAAGGCCGTGCAGTGGGAGTTTACCCAAGCCCAGAGCCAGCAATGGCGCCTCACGCCCGTTACGCCCAACAGCACCTATTACCGCATTGAAGCCCGCCACAGCGGCAAGGTGCTCACGCTGGATGGTCCCGCCGAAAATGCCGCCGTGGTGCAGCGGCCGTGGTCGGGCAGCTTTTACCAGCAGTGGCGCATAGTGCCGGCCGGGCCCATCGGCTCCTTTCAGCTGGTAAGCCGGGGCAATGATTTCAGCCTGGCCCTCATTTCCGCCGACAAAGCTAATGCTACCCCCGTAGTGGGCCAGCGGGCTCTGGGGCGGGCCAGCCAGCAGTGGTGGCTGTTTCCGCTGAAGCTGAACCTGGCCACCGACCACCCCCTGATGGGCGCGCCCACCTCGCTGGGGCCCGGCGTGAATAGCATAGGCAATGAAATGCAGCCCGTGCTCAGCCCCGATGGCAACACGCTGTACTTTGCCCGGAACCGCTTTGCCGGCAATCTGGAAGGCAACACGGAATCGGCCGATATCTGGGTGAGCCGCTCCACAGATAACGGCCGCACCTGGGGCCTGGCCCAGCGTCTCGATGCGCTGAATACGCCCCAGAACAACGGGGTAATGGCAGTGGTGGAAAACGGCAAGGTCCTGCTGGTGCGGGGTTTCTATGAGCGGGACGGCAGCTTCCGCGACGAAGGCGTATCCCGCACCGAGCTCAGCGGCAAGCAGGCCTTAAAGCCCGAGTCGCTCGATATCATTAACTACTATTCCAACGGCACCTCCACCACGTTTTTCGCGCCGGCCGACGAGAAAGTGCTGTTCCTGTCCCTGGACCGCCCCGATGCCTACGGGGCCAACGACCTGTACGTGAGCCTGCCCACCCGCGACGGTGCCTGGAGTGAGCCGCGCAATTTGGGTAATGTTATCAACTCGCCCGGCTTTGAGTTTGCGCCCTGGCTCTCGCCGGATGGCAAAACCCTGTATTTTGCCTCTTATGGCCACGCTGGCTACGGCTCAGCAGATGTCTTTGTATCTCACCGCCTCGATAATTCCTGGACGGCCTGGACCACTCCCCAGAATTTGGGCCCTACCGTGAACGGCCCCGGCTTCAATGCCTATTTTCAGCTGACTCCCGACGGTAAGCAGGCTTATTATGCTACCTCCGGCACCCCCAATGGCCCGGCCGATATTGTACGGGCTGAAGTAGGCGTAACGCCGCCTCCGCCCAAGCCCGATACGGTTGTGGCGCCGCCTGCCTTGGTTCGGGCCACGCTCACGGGCCGCGTGCTGGATGCTAAAACCCGCAAGCCCATTGCCGCCACCATTAAGGCCGAGCGCCTGGATGAGAATGTGATGCTGCTGGCCAACGCGCGCAGCGAAGCCAGCGGTGGTACGTTCCAGTTGATGCTGCCGGTAGGCCGCTACCGCGTGGCGGCTACCGCTGGTGGCTTCCTCACCGCCACCGATACCATTACCCTCACCACCAACCAGGCCCGCGAGTTCCTGGTGATGCCTGCCAGCGTGGGCTCCCGCCTGGAACTGCCCACCCTCATTTTTGCCCAGGGCAAGTATACCATGCTGCCTGCCTCTTTCACGGAGCTCAACCGTCTGGCCGCTACGCTGGTAGATAACCCCACAGTGAACATCCGGCTGGAAGGCCACACCGATAACGTAGGCAACCCAGCCCTGAACGTGAAGCTTTCCGAGGACCGGGTGAAGGAAGTGAAAAACTACCTGGTGCGCCGCGGCGTGGCCGAAAACCGTATCAGTACCGTCGGCTACGGAGGCTCCAAACCCCGCGCCAGCAACGAGCGGGAAGAAACCCGTCGCCTCAACCGCCGCGTAGAATTTACCATTGTGAAGTAGCCAAAAGGGTAGGGTGGCAGCCCCATCGGTAAAACATGTATGTGCCTCAAATACCAACCATGCGGGCCACTATTCTACAGGAAACACCACTGCCAGACCTGCCCTCGGCATCCGGCATTGAGATAATTGGGGAGGTTGCCTACGTCATCGGCGACGATTCTCCGTTTCTGTACCAGCTGTCGGCTTCGTCATTGGCAGCCGGGGAGCGAGTGCCTTTATTTGAAACCGCCCATTTCAGCACCGGCCGTATTCCTAAAGACATCAAGCTGGATCTGGAATGCCTTACGGCCCTAACCACGCCCACGGGAGAAAGTGGCCTGCTGGTGCTGGGCTCCGGCGCCACCACTGCCCGCGAGCAGGGCTTCTGGGTGCCGCTGCCTGGTACTACCGGGGCCGTTGCCAGTGTGTATCCGCTGGCACTGGGCGGGCTTTACGCGGCGCTGCGCGCTCTTTTGCCGGCGGGCATTGTCTTAAATCTGGAAGCCGCTGCGGCCACGGCTACGGAATTGCTGTTATTTCAGCGCACGGTGGGCGCGGCTTCCGGCAACCTGGTTTTCCGGCTCCCGCTGGTTGCCGCCCTGGATTACCTGCACCACCGTACGCCTCAACTGCCGCCCGTTCATCGGCAGTTCGCGGAGCTGCCTGCTATTGCTGGCAAGCCGGCCGGTTTCTCGGGCGCCTCCTGGTTTGCCGATACGCTCTTTATCACCGCTTCCGTGGAAGACACGCAGGATGCTGTGCTGGACGGCGCTGTGCTAGGCTCGTTTGTGGGCGTACTCCAGCTTACCGAGGGAAGTGAGCGGCCCTTGCCAGTAGCACTGGCACAGTTGGAGTTCCCCAACGGCAAGCCCTACCGGGGTAAAGTAGAAAGCGTGGCGGTGCGCCGCCGCACCGGCTCCGGGCACTACGAGCTGCTGCTGGTAACGGATGATGATGCCGGCGGCTCTACGGCCGTAGCGGTGGCGCTTGTGTTGTAAAAGGTCTTTCTTCATTGCTTTCATCATTCTTTTATCCGCGCCTGCCCAGCTACTTGCAGGGTACTTATGTACTTATAATCAGCGGTTATTGAAATACTGATAAGGGCGCCGTGAAAACGATACATTTTGAAGTAATGCTGGTACTCTTTCCCTTCAACGGCCTATTACCGTACAAGAACTTCCAAACCTCAACCATACAGAATGCAGACCTCCCGACTTGAGCACGACTTCCTGGGCGAACGGGCCATTCCCACCGATGTATACTATGGCATTCAGACGCTGCGCGCCATTGAGAATTTCTACATTACGGGCATTCCGCTAAAAGTAGAGCCCTTATTTGTGCAGGCGCTGGCCTATGTAAAGAAGGGGGCTGCTATGGCTAACCGGGACCTGGGCGTGCTGGAGGCTCCTATTGCCGAAGCCATTATAAAAGCCTGTGACCGGGTAGCCGCGGGAGAGTTTGATGACCAGTTTCTTACGGATATGATTCAGGGCGGGGCCGGCACCTCCGTGAATATGAATGCCAACGAGGTTATTGCCAACGTGGCCCTGGAAATAATGGGCCGGCAAAAGGGCGAGTATGAGTTCTGCCATCCCAACAACCACGTCAACTTTTCCCAGTCTACCAACGATGCCTACCCCACGGCCTTTCGCATTGCGCTGAGCAACAAGCTGGTGGGCTACAGCAAGGCCCTGGGCGAACTGGCCGATGCCTTTCACGCTAAAGGCGAGGAATTCCGGAATGTGCTGAAGATGGGCCGCACGCAGCTACAAGATGCCGTACCCATGAGCATGGGCGACGAATTTCATGCCTTCGCCACCAACCTACGGGAAGAGCTCTTGCGCATTGAGGATAGCCGCCGCCTCATCAGCGAAATTAATATGGGGGCCACTGCCATTGGTACCGGCGTAAATGCGCCCCAGGGCTACGCCGAGCTGGTAACCCAGCATTTGCGCACCATCACGGGGCTGGACCTGAGCCTGGCCGGCGACTTATTCGAAGCCACCTACGATACCGGTGCCTACGTGCAGCTATCGGGCGTGTTGAAGCGCACCGCCGTGAAACTCTCCAAGATATGTAATGATTTGCGCCTGCTTTCCTCCGGTCCGCGGGCGGGGTTGTATGAAATTAACCTACCGCCCCTGCAGCCTGGCTCCAGCATTATGCCCGGCAAAGTAAACCCGGTAGTGCCCGAAGTTGTGAATCAAACGGCCTTCTACGTCATTGGCGCCGACCTGACCGTAACCATGGCCGCCGAAGCCGGACAGCTGCAGCTGAACGTTATGGAGCCGGTTATCTCTTTTGCGCTATTCACTTCCATATCCTACCTGACCAACGCCTGTCATACCCTGCGCGAAAAGTGTGTGGTAGGCATAACGGCTAACAAGCAGCACGCAGAAAGCCTAGTGCACAACAGCATCGGTATTGTAACCCAGCTAAACCCGGTACTGGGCTACGAAACCTCCGCCGAAATTGCCAAGGAAGCCTTATTGATGGGTAAGTCCGTCTACCAGATTGCCGTAACCGAGCGCCATCTGCTGACTCAGGCTAAGTGGGACGAAATATTCACGTTTGAGAACCTGATTCGACCCGGTTTTATTCAATAACCGGCCTCCACAGCAACAAAAAGCCCGGCGCTACTCCTTTAGCGCCGGGCTTTTTACTTTATCAGGTTTTGAGGCCTTAGCGAGCTTCCCGATTCGCATTCTGCAAATCTTCTTCGGAAGAAGTACCGGGGCTTTGTACCTGCTTAGCCGCTGCCAGCAGCGCTTCGCCGAGTTGCTCCACGCGCGGCCTGGTATTGCCTTCCGAGAAAATGGCGGCTTTCAAGGTGTTTTCACCAAGGCGCTGCAGCAAACGACTGATTACGTCCTTATCTAAGGTGCCGGAGCCAAAATGAGCTTTCAGCTCTTGCATATCCACCACTAACTGGTGCAGTTCCGGATTGTCAGCGTCTTTCAGGTCCTGAATCCAGCGCTGAAATGTGTTATCAAGCCCCGCCCGGGAAGCTTCTTCCTGTAAATCGCCAGTCAGCAAAGCTGTAGCGGCATCCAGGTGAACCTGGTTTTGAACCTCTTTTTTTTCCATGGTAGCAGGTGTTTGGCCGTGATGTGAAGTCCTAGTAATCTTTACCGTAACGGTGTGGAGCCGGTAGGGTTCTTTGTTACGGGCATCAATGCTTCTGATGCAATTATCATCATGAATAGAAAGTAGCCGTACCGCTGTTTAGCGTAAATACGAAAAGCCCCGGACGCAAAAAGGCCCTAAAAACCGCTTTAGCGTACAGCGAAGCAGTATTTAGGGCCTTTTGGCAGTAGAACAGAGTACCCAGAGCCGGGGTCGAACCGGCACATCTTTCGATATCGGTGTTTGAGACCGACGCGTCTACCGATTCCGCCATCTGGGCAAGAGGAACAACTCGGACAGTTGTTTAGGATCGGGCAGCAAACTTAGCCAGACTTTCACGAATGCGCAACAAATACCGCCTTTTAAGATAATACGTGCGGATTTGCTCCAGCGCTTGCGGCTTAGTATCGCCCGGAAGCATCTCATAGCCAGCTAGTACGGGCTCAATTCCGGCTTCCAGCGTGTCAAAGAGGACATTTACCTCATCTTCCACCCGGCGCACCGTGGTAGCGTCCGCATCAAATTCCAGCTCCATCAACTGCTCGTTGAGGTCCATTACCTCCATCAGAAATTCGGCGGGGAGTTCCTGTTTGCCTTCTTCCAGCAGCCCGTGGCGGCTCAGGATGTAGGCCATGCGCAGGTCGGGGTTGGAGAGGGTGCGGTAGGCGTCGGTGTTCAGCGTGGCCATGTGCAGCATTTGCTGCTGATGCTCAGCCGAGGCGGTAGCGTGAAAATCGGGGTGATGCTCCCGGCTCAGTGCATAGTAGGCGCGCTTGAGAGCCGCCTCATCCGGGCGGAACGTTTCGGGAAGATGATAAAACTCGAAATAGTCTGGTTGCATGGCGAAGGGAGACAAAAGGAGAACTTACTCAACTGCGCGAGCTAGTGAGAAGTTGGCGTGGCAGCAGAGTCGCCCTGAACATGGTGTACGGAAAAAGCCAGGGGAGGAGCGGAGAAAAGCCGCTTCGTGGCAGGCCATACCTGCCCAAATAGCTCAGACTGGCGATAAGCATTTAAATCCGCCGCCGACTCCCAATGGCTGTGCGTGCAGAAAATAGTAGGCGTATCGGCATCCTGCCATAATTCCAGATACAAGCAGCCGGGCTGGCTACGAATAGCCTGCTCCGATTCCTGAAAAATAGTCTGAAACGCACCAACCGCCTCCGGTCGGAAGCTCATACGCACAATTCGAATCAACATAAGGCAGAGTAAGCAATAGCTAAGCAACGTATGACAGGCTGTCACAAGCTACTTAACATAACAAATAAATGAATCTGATTCTTTTGGGAAAAGGCCGTCCCCTGGCTGTAGGAATGGTTTTACTCGCTTACGAAGTGGCCGGAAAACGAATGTCTACCTGCGAATCGTAGTGGAGGCCGAGCAACTCGGAGGCGTGGCCTTGATTGATGCCAATGCACAGATACCCCTTGCTGTTGTAAATGCAGCCTGCTTCGCCGGGCGCCGTGGCCTGGAAGTGGGGGAGAACCTCGCGGGCTACCTCGCGGGCAAAGTGGATGGTAAAGGGTCGGCCGTGGCCCACGGCCTCCACCGCGGTGCGGGAGATATTGGTAATCAGGTTGCCATAGTGGTCCACGTGCACCACATGGCCCGTAATGCGGTGATCCTGCAAGCGCAGCTGCCGGTTGAGGAGCTGGTACTGGGGCGGGGCGGGCGGGCCTAACTCATATATGGAGTGGCCCTGCGCCAGGAACACGGCCGCCGAAGCCAGCACGTCGCGGGTGGGGGAGGCGGTGGGCTCCAGGGCCGAAAGCGCCACTACTTCATCAGCCTGCCCATCGGTAAGCAAAGGCAGCAGGCCATTATCAGCCGTAACAAAAAAGTGGCCCTGGTAGAGGGCAGCACGCCAGCTACCGCCGTTTGCGCCCCAATCGTTTATCCCCACCAGGTGCACCGTGCCGGCCGGAAAATCAGAAAACACGGCGCCGAGAACGTACACGGCGTGCGCGATGTTAAAGGGTTCAATGGCGTGGGTGATGTCCAGCACCGGTTGCATGGGAGCCAGCTGCAGAATCCGCGCCTTTACGGCGGCCACATAATGGTCGCGGTAGCCGAAATCAGACAGAAACGTAATCAGGCCCATGCCGAAAATGCTGAGTTCTTCGTACTATTGTTTACCCACCTAAGGGCGGCAAAAGTAGGCTATTTGCCTCGAACAAGTGCTGTCTTTTCGGGTTCTTCTTTTCTTAACGCCGTTCAAAATCCCTTAAGTTTGGTCGAGAAAATCATCACGCTCGAAAACGTCTCCCTCGTCGATTTCCTGGGACCTGATAACCAGAACATCCGACAGCTGGCCGCGGCTTTTCCCGGCAGCAAGATCATTTCCCGAGGCAACGAAATTAAAATCCAGGGCCAGGTGCCCATCATCGCCCGCATCAACGAAATCCTGTCCTCGCTCATCGAGCATTATCATCAGTACGGGCAAATCACGGACAAAACCGTTAATCAGTACCTGAACGCCGCCGATGAGGAGCAGGAGGAGCGCAGCCTGGCCGCTGCCCCTGATGTTATTGTATTTGGGGCCAAAGGCGGCATCATTAAAGCCAAAACGGCCAACCAAAAGCGGTTGGTAGATGCTGTAATGAAGCACGACCTGGTATTCACGCTGGGCCCGGCCGGTACCGGCAAAACTTACGTTTCGGTGGCTTTGGCCGTGCGTGCGCTGAAAAACAAAGAAGTCAAGAAAATCATCATTTCCCGGCCCGTAGTGGAAGCCGGCGAGAGCCTCGGCTTTCTGCCCGGTGACATGAAGGAGAAGGTGGACCCCTATCTGCGCCCGATTTATGATGCCCTGGAAGACATGATTCCGGCCGAAAAGCTGAAGTTCTACCAGGAAAACAAAATCATTGAAATAGCCCCGCTGGCTTACATGCGCGGCCGTACGCTCAACAATGCGTTTGTGCTGCTGGACGAAGCCCAGAATACCACGCCTTCGCAGCTGAAGATGTTTCTCACGCGCATGGGCCCTTCGGCAAAGGTGATGGTGAACGGCGACCGGACCCAGATTGACCTGCCCACCAAGCAGAAATCGGGGCTGATTCAGGCGATGGATATTCTGAAGGATGTCAGCGGAATTGGGTTTGTGGAGATGACGGCCGAGGATGTGGTGCGCCACCGCCTGGTAAAGGAAATTGTGATGGCCTACGACCGTTTCGATGTAAAGCAGCAGCACGACCAGGCCCAGCGCCCGCGCCGCGAATACCGCCGCCCCGAAACCCCCGAGAATCATCCGGATGCCCGTCGCCCCGATGATGATACCGCTGAGCTGCCCGTAAATCATGAGCAGCTGTAATTCCTTGTCTGTTTACGCCGCATGAAAGCTTACCCGATTACCACGCCGGAAGACCGGGCCACCGCCTTTGCCATTCGCGAGAAGGTGTTTGTGGAAGAGCAGGGCGTGCCGCGCACCGATGAGCATGACGCGCATGACGAGCAGGACGCCCGCCATTACCTGGTGGTATCTGAGGAGGGTACGCCCTGTGGCGCCGCCCGCTGGCGCACCACCGAGAACGGCGTAAAGCTGGAGCGTTTCGCGGTGCTGAATGCCTTCCGCAACCGCGCCGCCGGAAGCGCCATTCTGCAGCGGGTACTGGAAGATGTGCAACAGCAGCACCCTGATGCTACCGTGTACCTGAATGCCCAACTGCGGGCCGTGCCGTTCTATGAGCGGCATGGCTTTCAGAAAGTAGGGGAGAAGTTCACGGAGTGCGACATTGAACACTATAAAATGGAGTGGCAGCGGCCTGGCATGTAAGCGGATCCGTTCATTCTGGTTTTAAAAAGCCCTGCTGATGCATTCATCAGCAGGGCTTTTTATGGCCTTGCTAGTGAGGTTTTGTCCAACTGCCTGTATTTACGTACTATAGCTTCGTCTTATCCTATTTCTTCGATTCTATCCTATTATCCATGATAACGCGGGCACCTTATGCCTTTGTGCGATTAACGCTGGCGCTGGCTGCCGGCATTATCACCTACCTCTATCTGGGCACTTGGCTGCCGCCGCTGCTGGCCCCATGGCTGAGCCTGGTTCTGCTATTTGGCGCTTTGCAATGGTGGGCCGCCCGCCAACCGGGCCGGGGCGCTACCGATGCGGCCGGTGTGCTGGCGATACTGGTAGTGTATGTGGCCGGCGCTACCCTAACGCAGGAAGCCACCCAAAGCCGCCGGGCAAATCACCTCTACCGGTTCGGAGCTAAAATTGAGTTTTACCGCGCCATAGTAGACGACTATACCGTGGTGCGCCCGGCCACTTATGCTACCACCGTGCGGGTTTCGGCGGTGCGGATAAAGGGTAAATGGCAGGCGGCCGTGGGTGGCATCCGGGTATCCATTCCGCGCGACTCCGGCGTAGTAACCCCGCAGTACGGCGACGTCTGGCTGGTGCGTGGGGCGCCTGCACCCAGTAAGCCCCCGCTCAACCCCGGCGAATTCGACTACCGCCGATACCTGGAGTATCATCAGGTTTATCATCAGCAATTCATTCATCCTGATCAGTACCGCACGTTGGCGCACACGCCGCCCAATGTGCTAAAAGCCATGAGTATGCGGGCGGCCCGGGTGCTGGATGGCGTGTTTCGGCAGTATGTGCACGCTAAGCGTGAATATGCGCTGTCGTCGGCGCTGGTGCTGGGCATTAAGGATGAGGTGGATCAGGAAACCCGGCAGGCGTATGCCAATACGGGCACCACGCATATTATGGCTGTTTCGGGGCTGCAGGTGGGGTTATTGTTTGCCTTGGTCACGTGGCTGCTCACGCGGTTCTTTGGGGCTACGCCGGGTTTTCGGTACTGGTCGGCGGGCGTGGGGCTGGCGGTTATCTGGAGCTACGCGTTTCTCACGGGGCTCTCGGCCTCCGTGCTGCGGGCGGCCGTGATGTTCACTTTCATCATCATTGCCCGCACCTCGGGTCGGCAGAGCAATATGTATAACACGCTGGCTGTGGCCGCCTTCGTACTGCTTTGCTACGACCCTTTCCTGCTGGTAGATGTCGGTTTTCAACTCTCCTTCCTGGCCGTACTGAGCATTGTGTACCTGCAGCCGCGCATTGCGGCCTGGCTCGACTTTCGAGAGAAAGCCCTGGATCAGCTGCGCCCTTGGCAGCCGCGCTTTTTGCAGCAGCTGTGGCGCGGCGCCGGCCACAGCGCCGACTGGATCTGGCAGGCCACGGCCTTATCGTTGGCCGCGCAAGTGGCCACTTTCCCGCTGGGGTTGTTTTATTTTCATCAGTTTCCGCTCACCTTCCTGTTCTCCAATCTGGTAGCGGTACCTATTTCTTCCGGGGCGGTGTATGTGGGTGTGCTGCTGTTGCTGCTGAAGGGTATTGTGGCACTGCTCGGGCTAGTGGTGCCGGCTGCTGCCTCGGTACTCGACTGGCTTCCGCGGCTGGTGGCCTGGGTTTTTGAGCAGATGATCTGGCTGTTCAATGAATATATTTTCTGGATTGGCCGGGCCATGCCGGGCGCACTCCTTACTGGAATTCACGTAACCGCCCCGCAGGCCTGGCTTATTTTTGCCTGTATTCTGGCGCTGCTGGCCTTTTTGGCTGTGCGTAAATTGTCCTGGCTGATGGTAGCTTGTGCCCTGCTGGGCATATTTGCCGGCAGCCGGGTGTGGGCGGCTCACCGCCTGGCGCCCGATGAGCAGTTTGTGGTGTACAGCATTCCGCGCCGCTCGGTATGTGGTTTCTGGCGCGGTGCTTCGGCGGAAATCGTCACCGCCGACTCACTGCCGCTCTCCGAAACCGAACGCACCTACCGCATTGTGCCGGGTATTATTCAGCGCGAAGCGCGCCGGGTGCGGTACTATCAGGGCTGGCAGCAGGCGCCGCTGGCAGCGCAGGCCATCGGGCCGGGTGTGCAGGTGCTGGTGTGGCAGGGGTTGCGCGTGGCTCTGGTGGCGGGCCGTCTGGATGGCTACCGGCAGCCAGTGCCCGTAGATGTAGTAGTGCTGCGCCGGAATGCCCGCGTGCAGGCCGCGGAAGTAGCGGCCATGTTTGGGCGGCAGGCGCCCGTGGTGTTCGATTCTTCCTGTAAGTCCTGGTACATTATGCGGCAGGATTCGCTTTTTCAAGCGGCTGGTATTCAGGTATATGATGTGGCTTCCCGTGGAGCTTTCATCGTTCAGCCTCCCCGGTAAGTCGTCCAAAAGCCGTAGTTCATCGTAACAATAACGGAAGAACACTTTCTTTGTAGCACCGTTTTTGTTAGGTTTAGATACTGCTCTTTCCGGCCGTTCGGCAGCTAAAGCTGCTTTACCGCTGGGCTTTTTACCACCGCCAGCAACGATAACCATGGACAACTTGCCTACCCAAGAGTTAGAAGCGCTGCGCTACATTCAATATGAGTGCCGCGACGCTATCGGCTATATCACCCTGAACCGGCCCGACAAACGCAATGCGCTGAGCGCCGACATGGTGACGGAACTAAAGCTGGCCTTTGCGGCGGCGGAAGATGATGAGACCTGCAAAGTAATTGTGCTGCGGGCGGCCGGGGAGGTATTCTGCGCCGGCGCCGACCTGGCCTATATTCAGGAGCTGCAAGGCTTTGGCTACACTGATAACCTGGCCGACAGTACCCACCTGATGCAGCTCTTTCACCAGATCTATACCCTGAACAAAGTAGTAATTGGGCAGGTACAGGGCCACGCCCTGGCCGGCGGCTGCGGCTTGGCTACCATCTGCGACTTCGCTTTCACGGTGCCCGAAGCCAAATTTGGCTACACCGAGGTAAAAATTGGCTTCCTGCCGGCCATTGTAAGCGTATTTCTGCTGCGTAAAATAGGGGAGGCCCGCACCAAGCAGCTGCTGCTCACCGGCGACATCATTACGGCCGATAAAGCCGCCGAGTTTGGTCTCGTCAACTTTGTGGTGAGCCGGGAAGAGCTGGCCGATAACGTGCTCCGGTTTGCTCGCCGCCTGTGCACCGAAAATTCCGGGCAGAGCATGGAGCTGACCAAGGAAATGCTGGCTCGCATCCCGGAAATGCCCTTGGAGGATAGCCTGCTGTATGCGGCGCAAATGAATGCCGAAGCCCGGGGCTCGCAGGACTGCCGCCGCGGTATTGCCGCCTTCCTCAACAAGGAGAAAATTTCCTGGGATTAAATCCAAACCCTATAAACCGGCCTGACTTTGTTGCTTTCCGCCGCAAAGTCAGGCCGTATATTGTTTATCTTGCCGGACTTAGCCCAAACTTTCCGCAGTAGGCAAGGCCTGTTTTCTCAACTTTTCGCTTTTCTGCTGGTTAGCAGCACATGACAACGCTGGCAGCCGTAGCCGTTACCACAGCTACTTTTCTGGGAATGGAATTCGTGGCCTGGGGCATGCACAAATATGTGCTGCACGGGCCGTTGTGGTTTTTGCATCGTTCCCACCATGTGCGGCACCCGCACCGCTTTGAACGCAACGACTTCTTTTTCCTGTTTTATGGGTTGCTCTCCATGCTGTTTATCATCTATGGCTCGCCGGCCAAAGACTGGCGCTTTTGGGTGGGCACGGGCATTGCCGCCTATGGCACGGTGTATTTCTTTGTGCACGATGTGCTGATTCACGGGCGGATGCGCTTCTGGCGGAAGTCGCGCAATACCTATTTGCGAGCTTTAAATATGGCCCATAAAATGCATCATAAAGCTACTGGCCGGCATGGCTCCGAGGAGTTTGGAATGTTGTGGGTATCGCCTAAGTACTATGCTATGGCTTGGCGCCGGGCTACCCAGGCGCCAGCGCGTGCTGCTCATAAAGAAAGAATACGCTAGTGGGACAGTTTTCAATCAGCGACCTGGAACAGCTTTCCGGCATTAAGGCGCACACCATTCGGATGTGGGAGCAGCGCTATGGCATTCTGCAGCCCGTGCGTACGGCTACCAACATCCGTACGTATTGCGACGATGACCTGCGCCGCCTGCTGAACGTGGCCACTATGTGCGCCCGGGGCCACCGCATTTCGCGGGTGGCTCAGCTAAACCCCGATGAGCTCAACCAGGCCGTTATTTCCAGCCACGATGATGCCCACGACTACTGCCAGCAAGTAAACTCCCTGCTGGCGGCCATGCTGGAAATGGATGAGCGCCGCCTTTGCTTCCTGCTGGACAGCGCTATTAAGGAACTGGGCTTTGAAGAAGCCATTCTGCAGGTGGCCTATCCATTTTTGCAGCGCATAGGGGTGCTCTGGCAGGCAGGTTCCGTAAATCCGGCCCAGGAACACTTGGTTACCAATCTGCTGCGGCAGAAAATGATGGTGGCCATTGACAGCCTGCCTCCGGTGCAGCCGGCCCAGGCCCGGCGCTGGGTGCTGTTTTTGCCGGAAGGAGAAATGCACGAGCTGGCGCTGCTGTTTATGAACTATGCCCTGCGCTTTCGGGGGCAGCATGTGCTCTACCTGGGCCAGAACCTGCCGGTAAAAGACTTAAGGTCCGTGTGCGAAACCTATAATCCGCACGCACTGTGCACCGTAATGACGGCCCTGCCGGAGCGCGACCAGGTGCAGGATTACATAGAGCAGATTCATACGCTGTGTCCCGAGGTAATGCTGTATCTCTATGGTCCGCTGGCCCAGCAGGAAAGCCTGCGCCTGCCACCCAACACCGTCCGGATGCGCCTGATAACAGACTTTCTGGCGCTGGCCGGCCGTTTGTGCACCTGCCCGCAGGAACTGGTGGCTTCCTAAAGCCACCCAGCCGGGGCCCGGGCCCGGCTTTTTCCTCCTTATTGCTCTCTAAGCTGCCTCCCGGCCATTCGGAAGGGGATAGGCAGAATTATGTACTGCCCGAATAGATCCTGATTATCAGGCGCTTCGTACGTTCATAGGGTCAGTAGAAAGAAAAAAGTCGGTTGTGAAAAATTTTCTTTTGCACAATGGTACATCTTTCAATTCTTCCCGTATATTTGTTTAACTTTTTGCCACGAAAAGCTAAACAAGATGACATCTCTGGAATTTACCGACCAAGTACAAAAGATTTCCTACTCTTTGAAGCCCGTGGCGATGAACCTGACCCGCGATGCTGACGATGCCAAGGATTTGGTGCAGGAAACTCTGCTGAAGGCGCTGCTGAACAAGGACAAGTTCAAAGCGGGCACCAACCTGAAGGCATGGTTGTACACCATCATGCGCAACACGTTTATCAACAACTACAATAAGATAACGAAGCGCAACAGCAATATTGATAGTACGGACTACTTCCAGTACTTCAATACCGATGAAAACTACATTACCCACAACGGCGCCACCAGCGACTTTGTGGTAACGGACATAAACGAAGCCATTGCCGGCCTATCGGCCGACTACCGGACACCGTTTATGATGTACTACATCGGGTATAAATACCTGGAAATAGCTGAGAAACTGCAAATTCCAATCGGGACCGTAAAAAATCGGATTCACATTGCCCGAAAAGAGCTAAAAGACGTATTGAAGGTATACGCCCCCGGCGTGTAGGGAATAGGGAGAGAGTACAACCGCCCCGGGCGTAGACGGGCCGCGGGTGACGTCAGCCACAAGCTGTGTCGCTCGCGGCCCGGTTTTTTGCCCGTAGGGCCCATTTTTCCTTTTTAAAGGCCTTATAGGAGCCGGTAGCGGCCTTTTTTCGCTGCATGCTAAACAACTGCCCGGTTTGCTGGTATGCCTTCTGCGGCGGGCAGGGCAGGAGCCAACCACTACCGGCCCGGGCGCCAGGCGCCGCTCTCCCAGGAGGGTTGCTTAAAATCTGCGTAATCTGCAGGTAAATCTGTGTAATCTGTGGCAAAAGAAGTCATTGTAATTGGGGCCGGCTTTGCGGGCCTGTCGGCGGCTACCTCGCTGGCCCAGCGCGGCTACCGCGTGCAAATTCTGGAAAAGAATGAGGGCCCGGGTGGGAGGGCGCGGGTATTCCGGGCTGAGGGGTTCACCTTTGATATGGGTCCGAGCTGGTACTGGATGCCCGACGTATTTGAGCAGTACTTTGCCCGCTTTGGCCGGAAAGTATCCGATTATTATGACCTGCGCCGGCTGGATCCTTCCTACCAGGTAATTTTTAAAGGCCCGGAAGCCGTAGATATTCCGGCCCGGATGAGTGTGCTGCGGGCCTTGTTTGAGCGCTACGAGCCCGGCAGCGCCGCCCGCCTGGATGAGTTTCTGCGCCAGGCCGCTTATAAATATGAGGTCGGCATCAGCAAATTTGTGCACATGCCGGGCCGCTCCCTGCTGGAGTTTGCCGACCCACGCCTGCTGATAGATGCCGTGCGCCTGGATTTGCTGCAAAGCATGCACAAGCACGTGCGCAAGTTTTTTAAGGACCCACGCCTGCTGGAGCTGGTGGAATTTCCCATTCTTTTCCTGGGAGCTACTTCTCAGAATACGCCGGCCCTCTATTCCCTGATGAATTACGCCGACCTGGCCCTGGGCACTTGGTACCCCATGGGCGGCATGCACAAAATAGTGGAAGGCATGGTGCAGCTGGCCCGGGAGCAGGGCGTTACGCTGGAATATAATGCGCCGGTGCAGCAAATTGTAGTGGAAAACGGCCGCGCCACCGGCGTGCAAACCGCCGCCGGCTTCCGCCCCGCCGATGTAATAGTGGCCGGCGCCGACTACCACCACGCCGAGCAGCACCTGCTGGCTCCGCAGTGGCGCCACTACGATGAAGCTTATTGGGACAAGCGCACCATGGCGCCTTCTTCCCTGTTGTTTTATCTGGGCGTAAATAAGCGGCTACCCAAGCTGCGGCACCATAATCTGTTTTTCGACGAGGATTTCAGCCTGCACGCCCAGGAAATCTACGAACAGCCCCAGTGGCCCAGCAAGCCGTTGTTCTACGTATCGGCTCCATCCCAAACCGACCCTTCCGTGGCCCCCGAGGGCTGCGAGAACCTGTTTTTACTGATTCCGGTGGCTCCTAACTTAGCCGACCCGGAAGAAACCCGCGAGCATTACTACCACCTTATTATGGAGCGGCTGGAGCGCCATTGCGGCACCAGCATTCGGGATGCCGTGGTGTATAAGCGCAGCTATGCCCACCAGGATTTCGAGCAGGACTACCACAGCTACAAAGGCAACGCCTACGGCCTGGCCAATACCCTGCGCCAAACGGCCATTCTCAAGCCTTCGTTGAAAAGCAGCAAAGTGAGCAACCTGTATTTTACGGGCCAGCTCACGGTGCCGGGCCCTGGGGTGCCGCCCTCGCTCATTTCCGGGCAGGTAGTGGCCAAAGAAGTGGAGAAGGAGAATTAGTAATTAATAATTAAGAATTAAGAATTGGTAAAGCAGGAGAAACCCATGGCAACAAGCAACGCTGTATGGGCCCATTCTTCATTACTGATTCTTCATTATTAATTCAAAAAGAATGGACCACGTTGCCCTTTTTACTGAAACCAGCCGGGCCTGCAGCAAGCTCATTACCAATTGCTACAGCACTTCTTTCACGCTGGGAATTCGCACGCTGGACAAGCGGTTTCACTTGCCGGTGTACTCCGTGTATGGCTTTGTGCGCTGGGCCGATGAAATTGTGGACACCTTCCATAGCTACGACAAGGCGGCCCTGTTTGCGGATTTCAAGCGCCAGACCTACGAGGCCCTGGACCTGGGCCTGAGCCTGAACCCGGTGTTGCACGCCTTTCAGGACGTGGTGCATCAGTACGGCATCGACAGAGAGTTTATTGATGCCTTTCTGTTCAGTATGGAAATGGACCTGGATGACCGCAACTACAACCAGTCCTTGTATGAGCAGTACATCTATGGCTCGGCGGAAGTAGTGGGACTCATGTGCCTGCGCATTTTCTGCGAGGGAGACCGGGCCATGTTCGACCGGCTGCGGGAGCCGGCCCGGCGGCTGGGCTCGGCCTTTCAAAAAATAAACTTCCTGCGGGATATCCGCTCTGATTATGAGGAGCGGGGCCGCGTGTACTTTCCCGGGGTGCAGTATGAGCGGTTTACCGACGAGGTGAAGCGCGAAATTGAGGCCGATATCCGGGCCGATTTTGATGCCGGCTACGCGGGCATTGTGCAGCTGCCGCGCGCCGCGCGCCTGGGCGTGTACCTGGCGTATGTGTACTACCTGAAGCTTTTTCACCGCATCCGGCAGCTGCCGGCGGCCGGCATTCTGGGCCAGCGGGTGCGGGTGCCCGATAACACGAAGCTGCTTTTGCTGCTGGGTTCGTACTTTCGCTACCGCCTTCGGGCCATCTAGCCATGAACGTTTGTCTGCATGAACCGGCTCGCCTGCCTATTTCTTACTCTCCTTCTGACCCTCGCCACCTTCGTGTCCACTGAAGCCAACCCGTATTCCGTAGTTTCCCTGCGCCGCCAGTACCAGCAGGCCGCCGCCAGCAAAGAGGCCGGCGAGAAGTTTCATCAGCTGATGGCTGCCTACAAGCAGCAGGATGCCGTGGTGCTGGCGTATAAAGCCGCCGCCGAGGCCATCCGGGCCCGCGACGCTTCGATGTTTAACAAGCTCACTTACGTGCAGAATGCCAGTCAGCAGTTTGAAAAAGCCGTGAAACTGGATACAGATAATGCTGAAATTCGCTTTCTGCGCCTAAGCGTGGAAAGCAACCTGCCCACCTTTCTGGGCCTGAGTCAGCACGTGGAAGAAGACCGGCAGTTTCTGGTTTCCACGCTGCTGAAACACCCCGCTTCCGGCCTCGATGCCGATTCTTTTGCCCTGGTACGCAGCTTTTTGCTGGACCGGGGGCACGTTTCGGAGGCCGATGCCGCTAAGCTGGCGCGCCTGTAAGCTGCAGCCGTTAAACCCCCTTTTTCCGCCTCAAACAAAAGCAGCCCACCGCCGGGCTGCTTTTGTTTTGGAAGCGAGGCTGCCGGTGTTTGCGCTGAAGCTGCCAAAATTCTGTATCTTAAGTGCAATCCGGTCATAACCTTCTAACCGTAGAGTTGGTTACGCTGATAGCTATGCCGTACCACCTGAGCGTCCGTATCGACCCCAATTCTGGTTTTTGCTTCGGCGTGATCTATGCCATTCAGATGGCGGAAGATCTGCTGGAAGAACAGGGCTACCTGTATTGTCTGGGTGACATTGTGCACAACGACGAGGAGGTAGAGCGCCTGAAGCTGCGCGGCCTGCGCATCATTGATTATGAGCAGCTGGCTGCTCTGCGCGACGAAGCCGTGCTCATTCGGGCCCACGGCGAGCCGCCCAGCACCTACCAGATGGCCATGGAAAACAACCTCACGCTGGTAGATGCCTCCTGCCCGGTGGTGCTAAAGCTGCAAAACCGCATCAAAACCAGCTATGACCGGAAGGAGCCTATTTTCATCTACGGCAAGCACGGACACGCTGAGGTGCGCGGCCTATTGGGCCAGACCAGTGGTGAGGCTGTGGTGTTTGAAAACCTGGAAGAGCTGCTGCGGCATGAGCTGCCGGCCAACATTACGCTCTACAGCCAAACCACCAAAAGCACCGACTCCTTCTACCGCATCAAGAACGAGCTGGAGCAGCGCGGCTATCAGGTAAACGCCAACGACACCATTTGCCGCCAGGTAAGCAACCGCGACAAAGACCTGCGTAAGTTTGCGGCGCAGTTTGATCAGATAATCTTTGTCTCGGGCACGAAAAGCTCCAATGGCAAGGTGCTGTATCACGTCTGCAAGGAAACCAACCCGGCTACGCACTTTATTTCCAATGTAGCCGAGCTGCGGCCGGAGTGGTTTCAGCCCGGCCAGTCGGTAGGCATTTGCGGGGCCACCAGCACGCCTATGTGGCTAATGGAGCAAGTGCGCGACGCTCTGCTGGCGCTGTAAGTTGAAGTTGCCTGCCCGTTTTTTTCGCATATGCCTCTGCCAGCCGCCGTTTCTGCTCCTCGCCTAAAGCCCGCGCCGCTGGGTTATAAGGGGGTGGCCGTGGCCCTGCTGATACTTACATGCTGGGTGGCGCTGCTCGCTTATCTGCTGGCTTTTTACCGCCCCAACTGGCAAACCCCGGCCCCCTACCTGCTTCTTTTAGTACAAACGCACCTCTATACCGGCCTGTTCATTACCGCGCACGATGCCATGCACGGCGTGGTAAGCCCCAACAAGCGCCTGAACAATGCCATTGGCCTGCTCACGGCCGGGCTTTTTGCCTTTAACTGGTTTCCCGGCATGCTGCCTAAGCACCATGCCCATCACCGCCACGTAGCCACCCCCAACGACCCCGATTTTCACGACGGGCGCCACTCTGGCTTCCTCTGGTGGTTTGGGCGCTTTGCCTGGAACTACGTTACCGTAGGGCAGGTATTGCTGATGGCCGCCGCCTATAACGTGCTGAAGCTGTTTTTCCCGATGGCCAATGTTATAGCCTTCTGGATGGTGCCGGCTATCTTGGCCACGGTGCAGCTGTTTTACTTTGGCACTTATCTGCCGCACCGCGGCGAGCATGCCACCTCCAACCCGCATAAGTCGCGGAGCCAGCTTCGCCAGCACCTGTGGGCCTTTATAAGCTGCTATTTTTTTGGATATCATTATGAGCACCACGACCAGCCCTATCTGCCATGGTGGCGTTTATGGCAGGCAAAAGAAGCAAATAGCTGATTTGACCAACCTTACCGTAATAAAAAAATAATTTTATACTATAAAAAAATTCCTATTTTAGGAAGCAGAAGGAGCGTGTCAACTGCCGGAACGCTGTTTCTATCCGCCCTATGCTCCCTATTGCCCTGTTGCGTCGTCGTGGTATTGGTGTGCTCTGCCTGCTGGTAGGGGTGGTGCTGAGCGCCCGGCCGGGTATGGCCGCCCAGAAGGCAGCAGTACAGGAATACCAGCAGCCCGGCCAGCTTAGCCTGAACCCGGGCATGCTTTCATCACCAAACCAGAAAGAAGCGTTGCGCGTAGCCGAGCGGCAGCTCAAAACCCTCACCACGCTGCCAGCCCGCACGCGGGCGCATGTTCGTATGGCTACGGCTTTACTGGCGCTGCGCCGGTATAATGACGCTTTGCTACATGGCCGGCAGGCCCTGCAGGAGTTTCGGGCCAACGCCGACAGCCAGGGCGTAGCGCAGACATATCATCTGCTGGGGAGCGTAAATATAGCCCTCGGCGACAGTGGCCTGGCGCACCAACGCTACCAACAAGCCTTACAAGGTTTTACCCACCTGAACGATTTACGCAGTCAGGCCGCAGTACAGGAGCACCTGGGTGATTTATATGCCAGCCAGCACAGCTGGGAGCGGGCGCTGGGGAGCTATCAAAATGCCCTTAAAATCTGGCATAAGCTGAAGGAAGCCAGTCGGATAGCCGTGGCAATGCATGCCATTGGGCGCATGTATCTGGCCCAGCAGCAGTATAGCCGGGCCCTGTTTTATTTGCGCCAGAGCGTGCAACGCTCACAGGATCTGCACGATAGTATTGCCGTTGGCTATGTGCTGCAGAGTATGGGCGGCGTATACGCCAGTTTTGGGAGCTATGGGTTGGCCCGGGGCATCTATACCCAGGCCCTGAATCGGTTGCCTCGCCACCATGCCCCGCCCGTGTTGCAGGCTTCGCTCTATGAGAACATTGCCGCCATGCACGACTCTACCGGTAATCTGCCGGCGGCGGAGTATAATCTGCAGCAGGCCTTAGCCCTGGAGCGGCGTGGGGGCAGCAAAAGCCGCCTGAGCGACTTATACTATTCCCTGTCGATGATTTATCGGAAGCAGGGGCAAACGGGCGCTGCGCTGGATGCCCTAACTCGTCATGTAGATCTGGAAGACAGCGTGGCGGCTGAGACGCGCGCCATCCAGATAGCCGAGCTGCGCACCCGCTACGAAACCAAGAAAAAGGAACAGGAAATAGAGCTGCTGCAGAAAGAGCGGCTATTGCAGGAAGCCAATTTGCGCCGCCAAACAGGTTGGCGCAACGTCTTGGGGGTGGGGCCTTGCTCTTGCTGCTATTGGTGGGCGGGCTGTACCGGGCCCGGCGGCGGCAGGCCAGTATCAACCGCCTGCTCACCCGAAAAAACCAGGCCATTCATCGGCAGAAGGAAGAGCTGGACCGCCTCAACCGCACCAAAGACACGCTTTTCTCCGTCATCTCGCACGACCTCCGCTCCCCGCTTAGCTCCCTGTATTCTCTCCTGACGCTGTTGAACCTGGGAAGCTCCTCCCCACAACGGCTGGCGGAGCACTCCGTGCGGGTGTCGCGGGCGTTGGATGCTACCTTGCACCTGCTGGATAATTTGCTGAACTGGTCTATGGCGCAGATTCGCAATGAGGGCATGAAGCCTAAAGTGTTTGCGCTGGATGATTTGGTAGAAGAGTGCCTCACGCTGCTTCTGAATGATGCGGAGCGCAAAGAGCTTATGTTTCAGAACCATTTAACCACGCGCTGCTTTGTGCGGGCCGATGTGGACATGACCCGGCTGATTCTGCGCAACCTGATTGGCAATGCCATCAAGTTTACGCCGTCCGGCGGCTGTATTTCTATTGCTAACCGGCGGGAGGGGGCTTTCTGGGAAATAGCCGTGGCCGATACGGGCGTAGGTATTCCTAAAGCCGACTGGGACAAGGTACTCGGTATTGGGGTGCGCTCTACGTTGGGCACCGACCGGGAGCGGGGCACGGGGCTGGGCCTGCGCCTGTGCAAGGATTTTGTAGAGATGAACGGTGGCAAGCTCTCCTTTACCAGTGAGCTGAAAACGGGCTCCGTATTTCGGTTTACCCTGCCCGCGGTGGCCAAAGAAGCCCACCTACCCATAACTTCTGTGCAGGATGAGGCCGAAGATGCTAGTGTTGCCGCCGGATAAGGGTGCGGTTTACAATGCGCTCCGTTACCCGCTCCCGGTACGTTTGCCCCAGCGGTAGCGAATGGCCGCCCACCCGCACTTCCAGATTGCTCACCGATTCAATTTTGGCAGCATTCACGAGATAGGAGCGGTGCGTGCGCACAAACAAGCCGGCGGGCAGCTGCTCTTCCAGGTTTTTTAGGTTAACCAGGGTGAGGTGCGTGCGGCCATCGGCCGTATTAATTTTGGTGAAGTCTTTTAGCGCCTCAATAAATAAAACGTCACGGTAGTGCAGGCGCACAAACTGAGCATCGGTCCGGATAAAGAAGGAACCGTTGCCGGAGTGCATGTCGTTGCCCTCGGTATCGGTAAAGCTGGTGCGCAGAATGCTGGCTACTTTATTGACGGCCTTGAGGAAGCGCTCCAGGGAAATAGGCTTCAGCAGAAAATCGATGACATCCAGATTAAAGCCCTCCATGGCGTATTGCGGGTAGGCCGTCATCAGGACTACCAGCGGGGGCTGGCGGAGGGAGCGTACCAGGTCCAGCCCGCTCAGGTGGGGCATGGTTACATCAGAGAAAAGTACCTGCACCTCATGACTGAGCAGATAAGTATGCGCCTCCAGGGGGTCGGTGAAGGCGGCTTTCACCTCCAGCACCTCCGTCATGGATACGTAAGCCTGCAGCAAGTCCAGCACCAGCGGATCATCATCAAGAAGCAAGCATGATATTTTCATACTCCGGATAGCTATTAGCTAGTTGTATTGGGGGGAATATAAAGGAAATAAATCAATTAATACTGAATATTATTTAAAAAATACATGCCTCTGAAAAAATGAATATCCAGGATATTGATGCCTTTCCACAAGGTACTGGTATACTTATTTGGTCGTTTGCTCTACTATACGCCATGGTAATCAATATTTTATATCAACTTAATACTCTGCCTCTTTACCTCTAATCAGGCCCTGGTAAACCAGGCGCTTCATTGAGTTATTCTGACCTCGCTTGCCACACCACCTATTGCTATGAGACAGCCAGCTTCGTCGGCCGTGCCTCCCATTCCGCCTGTGGTGTTGGGGGTAGATTTGAAGATAGAGCATCAGGAAGATCTGCGCCGTTCGCTTCGTTCAGCTTTTGGTATCAATACCCGCGCCATTCGGCTGCGCATAGACCCCAGCCTGGACCTGATCTACTTATCAGAGATTCAGCTGCCGGGCTCCCTGGACTGCCTGGAGGCCCTCACGCGGCCGGAAGTAATAGCCGTTATGCTGCGCAAAGCTTCTCTGGAATGGCACCCGGAGGAAGGCCATGCCATTGGCCGCGGCACGCCTACCCTGGCAGCACTGGAAACCGGCAACTGTTTTTTAACGGCCAATAATCATAAGATACATATTGCCAGCTTCACCAATCACTCGGCTCACCCCAACCATATTACCATGGAGCTGCTGGGGCGGCCCAACCTGCTGGAATACCTACGTACGGAGTGGTTTACCCTGGAAATATCCGGCACCAATCGGCGGCGGCTGGTCAGGCCGCTGGGCTTTAGCGTGCGGCTGGAGTTTGATGTGGTAGCCCAGCAGGCCTTAGCGGCCTAGGTTCCTTTTTCTTCCAGCAACAAAAAGCCCGCTACTGCTAGCGGGCTTTTTGTTGGTAGTAGGGGCAGGCAGCTTAGTGCGTGCTGTTGGTTTTTTTGCAGCAATCCGGCAGCCGCTCATAGGCCTTGTCATTAGCCATTTGAGCATCGGCATCGTAGCCGGTGCTTTGCACGGCGGTACGCAGGGCTTCGGCCGAGGTTTTATCCGGGCGGTAGGTGACCGTCAGTATTTTAGAGGGAACATCAAGCACCGCGGCCTGCACGCCTTTCTCATAAGCCATGGACTTTTCCAGCCGGGCCTTGCACATGTCGCACACGGCGGAGGTTTTAATCTGAAGCTGCTCAGTAGCGGGACCTTTGGTTTTGGTCTTGGTTTTTTCCTGCGCCTGCGTGAGTTGAGCCGAAAACAGAACTACGAGAGTGAGCAAAAGCGCTTTGATAGATTTCATAGGGTAAAAAGCTAAAAAGAGGGGAAAAGATTCAAGGTTACTCAAGTCGGAAGCGCAGGCCCATGTAGGTCAGGCGGCCGTAGGTAGGCCCCCAAACCATGGCCGCATCAAATGTGGGTCCAAATGGGTCGGCGGCGCCCATAATGGGGTCTTTCTGCCGATAATCCAGCAGATTCTCTACCCCGGCATATACTTCCCAGTGTTTGAAAGCGCGGGTAAGCTGGGTGTTAAACAGCGCAAACCGGGGGGCATAGGCTAAGGCACCTTCATCGAAGCTGTGTTGGTGGTCGGCCTTGCCGGGTGCCCCGGCCAGGGGACGTCGGCCAAAGCCCTGCATGGTCAGGTCGGCGCGCCACTTGTCAAAAGCCGTGGCATAGCTCAAATTCAGGAACAGACGGTTTTTGGGCGTGAGCACCTTGGGCAGCAACTCGCCGGCGTAGGTAGTGCGCACATCCAGGTACTTGTAAGCCGCTTTGGCCTGCAGGCCTTTGAGAGGCTCAATCTGCACTTCAGTTTGCAGGCTGCGGGAGAAGGAGCGCCCATTCAGGTTACCCAAGCGCAGGTAATCCGGGTTCAGGTACATATCGGCCACCACCTGGTTCTGGAACTCGGTGTGGTAGTAGTCGGTGATGAACGTAGCGGCGCGGCCGGCTACGGTGAAGTACTGCGTAAAGCTGCCGCCTACGTTCCAGGCCCGCTCGGGCGTTAGGTTATTATCAATTACAAACCGGCGGGAGCTGACGAGCATTCCGCTGTTTTCGGCTAGGGGGTTGGCAGTGCGGAAGCCCCGGCCCGCTGCCAGGCGCAGCACCGTGTTCTTGGTAGCATCAAACTTCACGTTCAGGCGCGGCGTCAGAAACCAGCCGTAGAGGTTGTGGTGGTCGAGGCGCAGGCCGGTTACCAGGGTCAGATTTTTGGCGTTCTGGTAGGTGTATTCGGCAAATGCACCGGGTACCCGCTCCAAGCGGTTGCGGTGTTCCACAGGAATAGTTTTCTGCTGGAATACCTCCCGGTAATCATCATACAGATAGCTCAGGCCCGTGCGGTAGGTGTGGGCGGTAGTGCCCAGCACACTTTGAAACAATAGCGTGGCCTGGCCCGTGCGCTGGGTGCCATCATAGGTGGTGCGCCCGTATTGGGAGTTAAAATCGTGGTTGGTGCCGGAGAGCAGCAGGCCCAGACTCTGGTAGGGCCGGCCGGCCCAGGTGTAGGAGGTTTTGGCATAGCCGGTGTAGCGGTCGGTGGTGAGGGTGGTGCCGTAGTGCGTGGTGTCGTTGGCCTCCTTGCGGAACTGCAGCTGGCCGCCTTCCCGGGTTTCGCGCAGCGCGCCCAGGCCCACCTCCGTTACGATGCCTTTGCCGGTGTTATACTTCCACTTATTAAAGGCATTGTACTGCGTAGCCAGGGGCAGGTCCATAAACCCATCTTTGTTCCGGTCTACGCGGCGGCCCAGGTGGTCGGAGTGCAGCAGCAGCACGGTGCTCAGCTTATTGGTGAGGCGGGCGGAGGCGTTCAGGTTCAGGTCGAATTTGCCCAGGTCGTTGCCGTAGGCATTAAAGGAGAGCCGGTCGGTTTTGTCGGGCTCCTTCAGGCGCACGTTCACCTGGCCGGATATGCCTTCGTATCCATTCACCACCGAGCCCATACCCTTAATGATATCGATGCTCTCAATCCAGGTGCCCGACAAATAGCTTAGGCGGTAGGGGGTGGAAAGGCCCCGCAGGGCGGGCTGATTATCTACCGTCAAAAGAGAATAAGCCCCATCCAGCCCCAGTAGTTGGATCTGCTTGGCTCCGGAAACGGCATCGGTGGTAGACACCTCCACCGCGGCATTCGTTTCAAAGCTTTCAGCCAGGTTGCAGCAGGCCGATTTGGTTAGGTCCCGGCTGGTAATAACCTGCGTATTGGTAGGCGTGAGCGAAGAGTAGGAGAGGGCCTGTGCTTCTACGCGCACTTCCTGCAGCTCGGCATTGCGGCGCAGGGCTACGCGCAGGTAGGGGCTGCCGGTGGCCGCTACGTTTACGGTATCGGCTTTGTAGCCCAGAAAGCTGACTATCAGCTGGCTGGCCTCGGCTCGTGCTGGCCGCACCAGAGAAAAGGCGCCTTTATCGTCGGTAGTGGTGGCATCGGTAGTACCCAACCAGCGTACTACGGCGCCGGGCACGGCTGAGGCCGTAGCGGCATCGGTTACCTGCCCCCGCACCGGCGCTATGGCCGCCGACTGCGCCTGGCTGGCCACCGCGCCCAGGGAAAGGGCGCCCACCAGCAGGAGGCGGGGCATTTCAAAGAAATTCATAATAATGGAGGTAAAGCGGTTATTCAACACACTCGGGCCGAAAGACATAGGCTAACCGGCCCGGCTGCCAGGGCAGCACAGGGTTGAAAACAACTATACCACCAGGGTGCAGACAAACGTCAGCAGCACACGCCCGGCCCGGGCACCAGGCGGGGAAGAATCAGAAGCGTGCCAAGCGCTGGCCTGCCGGGCCAACGAAGCCGAAGGAATACCGGGCCAACTGGGCGCCACAAACGCAGCCGTCATCCAAGCAGGGAGCAGCACTTTGCTCCAGGCGTGCTCGGTGCCGGGTACGCTCAGCTTGTGCAGGTGGGCTTTAAAGTCGCAGCAAGGGGCTTTGAGCTGGAACTTGCCAGCGTCAGACTTAGCCGCGGCCGGCATAGCAGTGCCGCAGCCGTGCTGGGGCGTGGTAAAAACCAGCTGCGCCGTACGCTGCCCGCTGCTCCGGCATACATGCTGCTGCACCGTGAACCCTACCGAGGCGGTAAGGACCAGCAGCGCCAGCCAGGCACTAAACAGCCGATGAGCAAGGGGGCGTTTCACAGATACAAAGATACACAGCCAGAAGCAGGGTTGCGTGCAAACCAGCCGCCGGGGTGTATATAATCCGGGCCTGAAATGCTGCCGGCCATCGTCCGCATCCCACAAAAAACACGGATATTTGCCGGCCTATTGGTAGGAAATAAGAGGGGGCGAGGACGAGGGATAAAACAGTTGGTGGTAGTTGATTGACCCCGGCGGATTAAGGACCAAAAACGGCGCTGATGGTGTAAAGTGGGAGCCGGTTTTCTGGACCTGACATTCTGTCAAAGGCCTTTCCACTTTCTTCCAAGAAGGAGCACGATGCCCCCTTGAATATTCAAAAAACCCTTTCTATTGGCTTGAAATGCGGTTTTTGGATTGTGGTAGAAAATGGTAAATCGTGGTTGTGTTTTGCCGGGCAATGTGTACTTTTGCTAACATCCCTGAAACGCGCCCCACTTAATTCATGAATCTTCTCTCTGGCGAATACGAGTGCAAGCTGGACCCGAAAGGGCGCCTGGTGCTGCCCGCCAAGGTGAAGGGGAACCTGCCGGAAGCCTCCGGCAACCAGTTGGTGCTGGTGCGCGGCTTTGAGCCCTGCCTGGTGCTGTACCCGCGGGAGTCCTGGCGTGTAATTCATGATAAGGTGATGGCGCTGGATGAGTTCAATGAGGAGTACCGCCAGTTTCAGCGCAACTTCTTCCGGGGCATGACGGAGGTAGAGCTGGATAACATCGGCCGCTTTATGCTGCCCCGCACTATGCTGCGCTACTCCGGCATTGAGAAGGAAGCCATTATTGTGGGCCTCGGCAACCGCTGCGAAATCTGGGAGCCCGAGCGCTACGAAGAATACCTCATCAAAGACCAGCAGAGCTTCTCCAAGCTGGCGCAGAAATTCCTGACCACCGAAACTGGCCCTGCTGGCCCCCTGGCCGCATGAGCACCGAATACCAGAACGATACCGCCTACCACCGCCCCGTCATGCTGGCCGAATGCCTGGCCGGGCTGGATATGCAGCCCGACGGCCGGTACGTAGACGTGACGTTTGGCGGCGGCGGCCACTCAGCCCGCATGCTGGAGCGCCTTACCACCGGCCACCTCTACAGCTTTGATCAGGATGCCGACGCGGAGCGCGAAGCCGCCCAGCTGGCCCGTCCGCAGTTCACCTTTATCCGCAGCAACTTCCGTAACCTTTACCAGGAGCTAGCCCAGCGCAACGCTCTGCCCGTAGATGGGCTGCTGGCCGACCTGGGCGTATCCTCCCACCAGTTTGATACCCCGGAGCGCGGCTTTAGCACCCGCTTTGATGGCCCCCTGGACATGCGCATGAACTCCGAGGATGGCCCCAGCGCCGCCGACGTAGTAAATGAGTACGAGGAAGCTGCCCTGCACCGCATTTTTGGGATGTACGGCGAGGTGACCAACGCCCGCACCCTGGCCCGCACCCTGTCCACCGCCCGCCGCGGAAATTCCATCCAGACCATTGGCGAGCTGAAAAAGGCCATTGCCAGCTGCATGCCCCGCGGCAAGGAGAATAAGTACCTGGCCCAGGTATTTCAGGCTTTGCGCATTGAGGTAAACGATGAAATGACGGCCCTGCAGGAAATGCTGGAGCAAACCGCCCGGGTATTGCGCCCCGGCGGCCGGCTGGTAGTCATGTCCTACCACTCCCTGGAAGACCGGCTGGTGAAGAACTTCATGGCCAAAGGAAAATTCTTCGGTGAAGCCGAGAAAGACCTTTTCGGCCACACGCACGTGCCCTTTGAGGTGCTCACGCGCAAGCCGGTAGAAGCGTCGGCGGAGGAAGTAGCTGCCAACAGCCGCGCCCGCTCAGCTAAGCTGCGCATTGCAGTTCGCAACACGTTCAATTCTGAATTTTAAATGATAAATTCTGAATTAACCTTCCTCGTCCATTCAAGGCCAACCGAAATTTTAAAGTTTGCCTGCCAAGAAGCACTATCTACCCATTCATAATTCAGAATTCAAAATTCAGAATTAAGTAAACATGGCCCTTAACACGCTCCGTCCGCCTTCCTCGCAGCCCCGGGCCAATGTGCCCCGGGAGGTGGTGCCGCCGGCTCCCGCTCCGGAGCCGCCGCGCGAGCCAGCGCGCGAAAAGCCGGAGCGCCCGCGCCCCACACGGCCACGCAGCACCTGGAGCGTTTTTTCCCTGCTGGACCGCCTCGCCAGTATGGATGGGTTGTTCCGCGAAGGGCTGCCCGTGCGCTTTTTGCCGCACGTGCTCTTTATCATGTTCCTGACGCTGGTTTACATCGGCAACACGCACTACGGCCTGCGCATGAATCGCAGCATTCAGAAGCTGAAGCTGGAAACTGAAGACCTGCGCGCCGACTACACCACGCTGAAATCAGACTACATGGAGGCCAGCAAGCAAAGCGAGGTGGCCCGCAAAGTAGCCGCCTACGGTCTGGTGGAAAGCTCCTCGCCGCCGTTCCGCATTACCGTGCCCGCCGGCCGCCTGGATGCCGCCGAGCTGGATACCAAGCCCTTGCTGACGGCTGACTCCGTAGCGGCCCAGGCCGTGGCCGACTCCGCCGCCCGTGCCAACCCGCCCGCCGCCGAAGATGAGCCCGTGGATGTAGGTGCGCCGCCCGTGCCGGTGGGAGTGCCCACCACTGAGGCTACTGAAACCGGCTTACAACAACCCAAAGCAAAAACTACCGCCAAGCCTTCTTCCAATCGTTCAGCCAACCGCCGCAATGAAAGGAAACGTTAAAAAATCCATTGTTACCCGCGTCCGCCTGGCATTCCTGGGCGTTTGCCTGTTTTCGGCGGCAGTGGTGTGGAAGGTGGCGCGCATTCAGTTTAACGAAGGGGAAAAGTGGCGCGCCCTGGAGCAGGAGCGCCGCATTGTGTACCAGCCCGTGTTTGCCACCCGCGGCAATATCTACTCCGATAACGAGAGCATCATGGCTACCTCGCTGCCCTTCTACCGGGTGGCCTGGGACCCTTCCGTGGTAAATGAGCAGACTTTTCGTGGTGGGGTAGATTCCCTGGCGCTGCTGCTTTCGCAGTTTTTCAAGGACCGCAGCCCGCAGGAATACCGCCGCAAGCTGGTGAATGCCAAGCGTGCCAGGGACCCGGCCGTGCGCTACCTGCGCCTCAACTCACGCCAGATCAACTTTCAGGAGAAAAAGCTGCTGGCGCAGTGGCCCATTTTCCGGGCCGGCAAAAACAAGGGCGGGGCTATTTTTGAAAAGGTAGACAAGCGCTTCCGGCCCTTCGGCGGGCTGGCCCAGCGCACCATTGGCTTCATCAACGAAGACAAAAACGGTGCGGGCCTGGAGTATACTTTCAACAAGCACCTGGCCGGCAAAGACGGCGAAGCCCTGTTTGAGCGCCTGCCCGGCGGCAACAAGCCCATTTACGATGGCACCGAGGTGAAGCCCGTGCCCGGCTACGACGTGAAAACCACCCTGGACATCAACCTGCAGGACGTAGCCGAAAATGCCCTGTACAAGTCCCTTGTAGATAACAATGCCCAGTATGGCTGCGTGATTCTGATGGAGGTGAAAACCGGCGAAATCAAGGCCGTGGCCAACCTGGGTAAGGTGGCCGAGGGCATTTATAAGGAAGACTACAACTACGCCATTGCCGACCAGGGCCGGACCGAGCCGGGCTCCACCTTCAAGCTGGCTTCCATGATGGCCCTGTTTGAGGAAAACCCCGACATCACCCTGGACGACATGGTGGACACCGGCAACGGCCGCGTATACGTGGGGGGCGCCGTAAAAACGGACTCACACGGCTACGGCAAGATTACCGTGAAGCAGGTGTTCGAGAAATCCTCCAACATTGGCGTGGCCAAGCTGGTAGATCATCAGTTCAGCAAAGACCCCAGCAAGTACACCGATTACCTGAAGAAGTTTGGGCTGGATAAACCGCTGGGCTTCCAGATGGCCGGCGAGGCCCGCCCCTACGTGAAAGACCCCACCGACCGTAGCTGGAGCCGTACCTCGCTCACTACCATGAGCATTGGCTACGAGCTGAAGCTGGCGCCCCTGCAAACCCTGGCTTTCTATAATGCCGTGGCCAACGATGGCGTGAAGGTGCAGCCCATTATTGTGCGGGAAATCAAGCAGGCCGATAAGGTGCTGGAGCACTTTGAGCCCCGCATCCTGAATCAGAAAATCTGCTCGGAAGAAACGCTGGCCAAAGTGCGCGCCATGATGGAAGGCGTGGTAACGGAAGGCACCGCCCGCGGCATCCGCTCCGCCGACTTTACCATGGCCGGCAAAACCGGCACCGCCTGGAAATTCAAGAACGGCGCCTACACCAAAGTATATTCCACCAGCTTCTGCGGCTATTTCCCCGCCGATAAGCCCAAGTACAGCTGCATTGTGGTGGTCGATTCGCCCAAGAACGGCCGCATTTATGGCGCTGACGTGGCGGCCCCCGTTTTCCGGGAGCTGGCCGACAAAGCCATGGCCCGCGACGCCGCCAGCCAGCGGCCCCTGCTGGCCCGGGCGCCCGTCAACAAAAAGCGCATTCCCTACGTGGGCGGCGGTATGCAGGATGAGCTGCAGCTGGTGTGTGAGCGTATTGGTCTGAAAAGTGAAAGTCAGGCCGATGGTGACGACTGGGTGCGTACCGAGCAGACGGACAGCAATACTAAAACCCTGGCCTTGCAGGTGAATCCTATTAAGCGCGGTCGGGTGCCTAACGTGGTGGGCATGACGCTGCGTGATGCTTTGTTCCTGCTGGAAAACCGCGGCTTGCGCGTGCGCCTGAACGGCACTGGCCGGGTAAAGGCGCAGTCGATAGCCGCTGGCACGCCCTTGCAGCGGGGCGCTACCGTGATGCTGGAGCTGCAGCCTATTGGCCAGAAAGCGGCGGCTCCGGCCCCGCTGCCGGCTCCGGAGGCTACCAAGCTGGCCGAAAACAAGCTGCTGACCCCCGCCGACCCCGACCCTGCTAAAACCCGGGCCGCCCTGCTGGAAAAGCAGCGCCGGCTCAAGCAGCAGCTCACCCAGGAAGACGCCGACGCGCCGGAAATCAAATCTAAATCGAAAGCTAAAGTATAACGCTCCGGCACCGGGCTACCTGCCCGGCCTAGGCTCTTTTTCTGCATGGAATCTTCTCTCTCGCACCCCCTTTCGTTTCTGCTGACCGGCCTGAATGTAGTGGCCCAGCACGGCCCGGCCGAGGTGGCAGTGCGCGGCCTTACGCTGGACTCGCGGCAGGCAGCTCCCGGGCTGGCCTTCTTCGCCCTGCGCGGCGCCGCTACTGATGGGCACCAGTTTATTCCGAAGGCGGTGGAGCAGGGGGTAAGCGTTATTTTCTGCGAAGAGCTGCCCACCGAGCTGAACCCCGCCACCACCTACGTGCAGGTGCCCGACAGCGCGGCCGCCATGGCTTTTGTGGCCGCCGCTTTCTACGGGCAGCCTTCCCGCAAGCTCAAGCTGGTGGGCATTACGGGTACCAACGGCAAAACCACCTGCGCCACGGTGCTGCACAAGCTCTTCCGGGAGCTGGGCTACCATGTGGGCCTGTTGAGCACGGTGCAGAATCAGATTGACGAGGAGGTAATTCCGGCCACGCACACCACGCCCGATGCCATCCGGCTGAACGAGTTGCTGGCGCGTATGGTGCAGGCCGGCTGCTCCCACGTGTTTATGGAGGTAAGCTCCCACGCCGTGGTGCAGCACCGCGTCACGGGCCTGCACTTCGCGGGCGGTGTGTTTACCAACCTCACCCACGACCACCTCGACTACCACGGCACATTTGATGAGTATCTGAAAGCCAAAAAAGGCTTTTTCGATGCGCTGCCGAAAACGGCGTTTGCCTTGACCAATGCTGACGACAAGCGCGGCATGGTGATGCTGCAGAACACCGCCGCCCGCCGCGAAACCTACTCGCTGCGCGGTCCGGCCACGTTCCGGGCCCGGCTGATTGAAAATGCCGTGCATGGCCTGCACCTGGAGGTAGGCGGCCACGAAGTGCAGTTCCGCCTCATTGGGGTGTTCAACGCTTATAACATCCTGGCCATTTATGGCGCGGCGGTGCTGCTGGGCGAAGATGCCGCCGAGGTGCTCACCGTACTATCGGGGCTGACCTCCGCGCCCGGGCGTTTTGAGCCGGTGGTTTCAGCGAAAACCCGCGTAACGGGCATTGTAGACTACGCCCACACGCCCGATGCGCTGGAAAATGTGCTCGATACCATTGCCGATATCCGCCAGCCCCAGCAGCAGGTGATTACCGTGGTGGGTTGCGGCGGCAACCGCGACGGGGCCAAGCGCCCCATCATGGCCAACCTGGCCTGCAAGGGTTCCGATAGAGTAATTCTGACTTCGGACAACCCCCGCTTCGAAGACCCCAATGATATTCTGGCCCAAATGCAGGCCGGCGTACTGCCCCAGGACCTGGGCAAAGTACTCACCATTGCCGACCGGCGCGAGGCCATCAAAACCGCTTGCGCCTTGGCCGGCCCCGGCGACATTGTGCTGGTAGCCGGCAAAGGCCACGAAACTTATCAGGAAATCAAAGGCGTACGCTCCGCCTTCGACGACAAACAGACACTACAGGAAATGTTTACGCTATTGGGAAAATGAAAATAACCCAGCTAATAGCGCCGACTATGAACCAGTAGTACTTCAAAATCTGCTAAAACACAACCTTTGACCCCAACCCAAAAAGCGGAATATTTGCAGTAAGGAAACTACCTCTCTGTTATCAGCTGAACCCTGCGCCCATGCTCTATTACCTTTTTACGTATCTCTATAAGACTTACCACCTGCCGGGCGCGGGTGTTTTCCAGTTTATTTCGTTTCGGGCGGCCATGGCGGTGGTTACTTCGCTCATTATCGCGCAGTTTTTTGGCAAGCCGCTCATCCGCATCCTTCAGCGCAAGCAAATAGGGGAGAGCATCCGCGACCTGGGCCTGACGGGCCAGATGGAGAAAAAAGGCACACCTACCATGGGCGGCCTCATTATCCTGCTGGCCATTCTGGTGCCGGTACTGCTGTTTGCCAAGCTTGATAACGTGTACATCGTGCTGATGCTGCTGAGCACCGTGTGGCTGGGCCTGATTGGGTTTGTGGATGACTACATCAAAGTAGTAAAGAAGGATAAGGAAGGCCTGGCCGGGCGCTTTAAGGTGCTGGGTCAGATTGGTTTGGGTCTTACGGTAGGTTGGGTGCTGTTCTTCAGCAAGGACGTAACCGTGCGCCAGTACCTGCTGCCCAACGGGGAGCTGTCGGCGGTAGATGCCAGCACCGTGTATCAGGATGTGAAGCTGATGATTACCACCATTCCCTTCGCCAAAAACAACGAGCTGAACTACGGCAACCTGTTCAGCTACGCCGGCCCGTACTTCAACGGGCTGTACAGCATCCTCTACATTCCCATTGTTATTCTGATTATCACGGCCGTATCCAACGGCGCGAACATCACCGATGGTCTCGACGGGCTGGCGGCCGGAACTTCGGCCATCATTGGTATTACGCTGGCCATTTTCGCCTTCGTGAGCGGTAACTCGGTTTTGGCTGATTACCTCGACATCATGTACATCCCCAACTCCGGGGAGCTGGTAATCTTCTGTACGGCCTTTGTGGGGGCGTGCGTGGGTTTCCTGTGGTACAACAGCTATCCGGCGCAGGTATTTATGGGCGACACCGGCTCTTTGGCCATTGGCGGCATCATTGCGGTGCTGGCCCTCATTGTGCGCAAAGAGCTGCTGATTCCGGTACTGTGCGGCATTTTCCTGATTGAAAACCTGTCGGTAATGGTGCAGGTGGGCTACTTCAAATACACCCGCCGCAAGTACGGCGAAGGCCGCCGTTTGCTGCGCATGTCACCGCTGCACCACCACTACCAAAAGCTGGGCTACCACGAGTCTAAAATTGTGTCCCGGTTCTGGATTGTGGGCATTATGCTGGCCGTGCTCACGCTCGTAACCCTGAAGCTGCGCTAATATGAACATCGTAATTCTCGGAGCGGCAGAGAGTGGAGTAGGGGCGGCCCTGTTGGCGCAGGCCAAAGGCCACACCGTGTTTGTCTCAGACCGGGGCCCCATTCAGCTGCCCTACAAGCAAAAGCTGATGGCGGCTGGCATTCCCTACGAGGAAGGCACGCACACCCTGGAGCGGGTGCTGGCGGCGGATGAAGTGGTGAAAAGCCCCGGTATTCCGGAGAAAGCGCCCGTCATTCAGGCCCTGCGCGAGAAGAAGACGCCCATTATCTCGGAAATTGAGTTTGCCGGCCGCTATACCAAAGCCAAATGCATCTGCATTACGGGCACCAACGGCAAAACCACAACCACGCTGCTCACCTATCACCTGCTGAAAGAAGCCGGGCTGAAGGTAGGCCTGGCGGGCAATGTGGGCTTTTCGCTGGCCGAGCAGGTTATTCAGGATAAGCACGAGTACTACGTGGTGGAGCTGAGCTCTTTCCAGCTCGATGACACCCACGACTTCCAGCCCTGGGTGGCGGTGCTGCTCAACATCACCCCCGACCACCTGGACCGCTACGGCTATTCGCTGGAAAACTATGCGAAAGCCAAGCTGCGCATTGCCCGCAATCTGGACAGCAACGGGTATTTCATTTACAATGCCGATGACGAGGTAATTCAGCAGGAGTTTGCCGCGGCTTTCTACGAAACCAACCAGCTGCCTTTCAGCCTGCACCACCGCCACGACTACCACCTAGCGGCGTATTACACGGCCGAAGACCGGATGTGTACCAACCTGAACCCCGGCCTAGCCACTGGTGGCCAGGAAATCAGCACGGCTGCCTCACCGCTAATTGGGCAGCATAACAAGCAAAATACGCTGGCTGCCGTGCTGTGCGCCCGGGTGGCGGGTCTGGAGCCCGAGCAGATTGAAGCAGCGCTGGGTACCTTCCGCAACGCCGACCACCGCTTGCAGCCCGTTGGCGAAATCAACGGCGCCATGTTCATCAACGACTCCAAAGCCACCAACGTGGAAGCGGCCTGGTATGCGTTGGATGGCATCCATCAGCCCATTATCTGGATTGCGGGCGGCACCGATAAAGGCAACGACTACACCTCCCTGGTACCGCTGGCCCAGTCCCGTGTGAAGGCCCTGATTTGCCTGGGCGTGGACAACGAAAAGCTGAAAACCGTTTTTGGCCCCGTGGTGCCGCACCTGGAGGAAACGCAAAGCGTGGCCACCGCCGTGCGCCGCGCCGCCGAGCTGGCCGCGCCCGGCGACGTGGTGCTGCTCTCCCCGGCCTGCGCCTCCTTCGATCTGTTTAAAAACTACGAGGACCGCGGCCGGCAATTTGCCCAGGCGGTGGAAAAAATGAGCGCTGAGATGTAAAGACCACATGTCAGGCAGAGCCCGCTCCGGCTGACAGCAGATTTTAAACGAACCCATGAACATCATCAACAACTGGCTGCGCAATAACCTGAAGGGCGACCCGGTCCTGTGGGGCATTGTTATTCTGTTCTCGCTGATCAGCATTGCGGTGGTGTACTCGGCCACCGGCACGCTGGCCTACAAGAAAATGGGCGGCAACACGGAGTACTTTCTCATGAAGCACACCGGCCTGATTTTCGTGGGGCTGTTCTTTATGTGGCTGGCGCACCGCATTGATTACCGGCACTACTCGCGCCTGGCGCTGTATGCCCTGCTGATTTCAGTGCCGCTATTGATTTTCACCTATTTCATGGGTTCCAACATCAACGAGGCCTCCCGCTGGCTGACGATTCCGGTTATCAACCAGACTTTTCAGCCTTCTGACCTGGCTAAGCTGGCGCTGATTGCGCACCTGGCTTCCATGCTCAGCCGCCGTCAGCAGCACGTGCAGGACTTTAAAACCACGCTGCTCCCCGTAATGCTGTGGGTAGGTTTGATTTGCGGCATCATCATCATGAGTAACGCCTCCACGGCGCTGCTGCTGTTTGCCACCTGCCTGCTGCTGATGTTCCTGGGTCGGGTGCCGCTGAAGCAGATGGCCGTGATGATTGCCATTGGCGCCGTAGTGGGCGGAATTGGTCTTTCCACGGGCCAGCGCTTTAAAACGGTGCAGTCGCGCATCGAGAACTTCACGGATAAGAGCAAGCCTGTGCCGTTTCAGCTGGAGCACAGCTACATAGCCATTGCTACGGGTGGCATTACCGGCAAAGGCCCCGGCAAAAGCACAGAGCGCAACATTCTGCCCCACCCATACTCCGACTTTATTTACGCCGTTATCATCGAGGAATATGGCCTGGTAGGCGGCGTTATCGTTCTGTTTTTATACCTGGCCTTCCTGTATCGGGGGCTGATTACGGTGATGAACAGCTACGGCGCTTTTGGCGGGTTGCTGTCGGCGGGGCTGAGCTTTAGTCTGGTGCTGCAGGCCATGGTAAACATGGGCGTGGCCGTGGGGCTGGGCCCCATTACCGGTCTGCCGCTGCCTTTGCTGAGTATGGGTGGTACCTCCCTCATTTTTACTGGTATCAGCATTGGTATCATTCTGAGCGTGAGCCGGGGAGAGCGGGAAATCCGCCCCATGACCGGCGAGCCCGAAGACACCGTCCGCATACCCAAGAAAACCGCTTACGCCTGATTTCACCGCCTGACCTTGCTGGTTCAGACGTCGCCTTGACTTATTAAATGCCGCATTCCAAGCACCATAGCGCCAACTCAACTTCCGGGCCCCTCCGCCTTATCATTAGCGGAGGCGGTACGGGTGGCCATATATTCCCGGCCGTGGCCATTGCCAACGAAGTGCGCCGCCGCCAGCCCGACGCGGAAATCCTGTTTGTGGGTGCCAACGGCCGCATGGAGATGACGCGGGTACCCGAGGCTGGCTACCAGATTGTGGGCCTGGATGTAACGGGTCTGCAGCGCCGCCTGACGCCCAAAAACCTGATGTTTCCGGTGCGCGTGTTTCGCTCGGTGCGCAAGGCCGGCAAGCTGCTGGAAGAGTTTAAGCCCGATGCCGTGGTAGGAGTGGGGGGCTACGCCTCGGCGCCCGTGCTGCTGGCGGCTACTTCCCGCGCCATTCCTACGCTCATTCAGGAACAAAACTCCTACGCCGGCCTGGTAAACAAGCTGCTGGCCCGCCGCGTGAATAAAATCTGCGTGGCGTATGAAGGCATGGAGTCATTTTTTCCGGCCGAGAAGCTGGTGATAACCGGTAACCCCGTGCGCACGGAAATTGCCAGCGGTAATCGGGAAGAAGCCCTGAAATTCTTTGGCCTTGATCCGGCCCGGCCCGTACTGCTGGTAATAGGCGGCAGTCTGGGGGCCCGCACCCTGAATCAGTCTACGGCCGCCGCGCTGCCGCGCCTGCGCGAAGCCGGCGTGCAGTTGCTCTGGCAAACCGGCAAAACCTACTTTGCTGAGGCAGAGCAGCAGGCGGCGCCGTTTGCCGACAGTAATCTGAAAGCCCTGGAATTCATTCAGCGCATGGACCTGGCCTACGCCGCGGCCGATGTGGTGATTAGCCGCGCCGGAGCGCTGTCGGTGTCGGAGCTGTGCCTCACGGGCAAGCCGAGCATTCTGGTGCCCTCGCCCAACGTGGCCGAAGACCATCAAACCAAAAACGCCATGGCTCTGGTGCGCCGCGATGCTGCCGTGCTGGTTTCCGATGCCGAAGCCCCCGGCCGTTTATATAATGAAGCGCTGGCTTTGCTGCAGGATAAGGCCCGGCAGCAGCAGCTCAGTACCAACGTGCGTCAACTGGCACACCCCGAGGCAACCGGGACCATTGTGGATCAACTTTTAGCCCTAGTATCCCGCCCATGAATCCGGTAGCTGCGTTTCCCTACGTCTATTTTCTGGGTATTGGTGGCATTGGTATGTCGGCGCTGGCGCGCTGGTTTAAAGCCAACGGCCACCAGGTTTCCGGCTACGATAAGACGCCCACGCCACTTACTGAAGCGCTGACGGCGGAAGGTATTCTTATCCACTACGATGATGCCGTGAGCAGCCTGCCCGCGGTGGTGCGTGAAAACCGCGCCCAGACGCTGGTGGTCCTCACGCCCGCTATTCCCAAAGACCACCAGGAGTGGGCCTGGCTCCGGGAGCAGGGCTACGATATCCGCAAGCGCAGCCAGGTGCTGGGTCTGCTTACCGCCGGCCGGCCCACCATTGCGGTGGCCGGTACACACGGCAAAACCACCACCAGTAGCATGGTAGCACACCTGCTGCACCACGCTGGCGTAGACTGCGCGGCGTTTCTGGGAGGCATTTCGGTAAACCTGGGCTCTAACCTGTTACTGCCCCGCGCTACCGACACCAGCGCCCCGGTAGTGGTAGAAGCCGATGAGTACGACCGGTCTTTCCTGACGCTGCACCCCACCGTAGCCATTGTGACGAGCACCGATGCCGACCACCTCGATATTTACGGCGACAAGGAAGCGCTGGTAGAATCCTTCCGCCAGTTTGTGGGCCAGATTCAGCCCGGCGGCACGCTCATCATCAACCACACTGCTGACCCCAGCGTGGCAGACGCGGCTCCCGTCGGGGTTAGTGTCATCCGCTACGGCCTCACACCAGAGGAGGGGCCGGAACTCTGGGCTGCCAACATCACGGCGCAAGGCCATCAGTTTCACTTTGACCTGCACGGGCCCACGGGTACCGTAACGGGTCTGCAGCTGGCGGTTCCCGGCTTCCACAACGTGGAAAATATGCTGGCCGCCACCTGCGTGGCCCAGCTGGAAGGCGTACAGCCTGATGTCCTGCGGGAAGCCGTGGCGGCCTACCGGGGCGTAAAGCGCCGCTTTGAGTTTGTGGTGACCACGCCCGAGCATGGTTACGTGGACGACTACGCCCACCACCCCCGGGAGATTGAGGCGTTTCTGCGCTCCATGCGCGCCCTGTACCCCGGTAAAACGCTGCGCGTTATCTTCCAGCCGCACCTGTTCACCCGCACCCGCGACTTCGTGGATGGCTTTGCGGAAAGCCTGAGCCTGGCCGATGAAGTAGTGCTGCTGGATATTTACCCGGCCCGAGAGCTGCCGCTTCCCGGCGTTACGTCGGAAATGATTTTGTCCAGGATTACCGCTCCCCGTAAGTCGTTGCAAACCAAGGAACAGGTGCTGGCCGCCGCCGAAGTAGACAATGATTTTGACGTGCTGGCCACCGTTGGGGCCGGCGACATCGACCAATTGGTGCCTCGATTAAAGAATATTTTAAATATTCGATGGAATGGAGTTGAAGCGTAAAGTAAATAACTTATTTTTCGCTACGGGTTGCCTTGTGCTGTTCACAGCGCTGGCCGTGTTTGCCGGTGTGCGGCAAGCCCAACGCCCTGTTAGCAATGTCATAGTTACCATTGGTAATGAGTTCAATAACTATTTTATCAGCGAGCAGGAAGTGACAGCACTACTGACGCGCAACGGCAACCAGCGCCTGGAAGGCGCCCGCCCCGAGGACCTCAACCTCAAGGGCCTGGAAGCGCGTCTCAAAGCCCATAGCTTCGTAAAAGATGCCCAGGTGTACCGAGACCTGGCTGGAAATTTGCACGCCGATGTGCGTCAGAACCGCCCCATTGCCCGTTTAGTGCACCCCGATACCCGCCAGGATAGCTACATTGATAATACTGGCAGCCGCCTGCCGCTGTCCGGGCTGTTCACGGCGCGCGTGGTGCCCATAGCCCGGCAGGGAGGCCAACCACTCCAAGCTGCATTTTTTCAGGATTCCACTGGTCATAGATATTTGGACTTCCTCCGGTTTATTGATGAGCATCCGTTCTGGCGGGCGCAGGTAGCCGAAGTATTTATTGGCCCCAATGGCAAACTATCGTTTACCCAGCAAGTAGGCGACCAGCGTGTAGAATTTGGCTTTCCCGAGAATATTTCGGAAAAATTTGCGAAACTAATGGTATTTTACCGTCAGATACCCCCTGTATTGGGCTGGGATACGTACCACCGCGTCAACGTTGAATTCAAAGATCAAATTATTTGTGAGTAAGCAAAAGCTTGCGCATACGCCTATAAAAGGCGTTTTTTGCAGAATATCCCCACCTTCTCTCCTTCAACATCACTCGCCCCAGTCCCATGCAACACGATAAGATTGTAGTCGGCCTCGACATTGGTACCACCAAAATCTGTGCTCTGGTAGGGCGCAGAAACGAGTTTGGCAAGCTGGAAATCCTGGGCATGGGCAAAGCCGTGTCGGAAGGCGTAGTGCGTGGCATTGTGTCGAACATCGATAAAACCGTGGATGCCATTAAAAAGGCCATCCGCCAGGCAGAGGAGCAATCCGGCATCAACATCGGCGTGGTAAACGTGGGTATTGCCGGACAGCACATCAAGAGCCTGCAGCACAACGGCAGCATCACGCGGGCAACCGCCGACAGCGAAATTACCGTGGAGGACGTGAACCGTCTGACCAACGATATGTACCGGCTGGTAACCCCGCCCGGCTCTGAGATTATTCACGTAATGCCCCAGGATTACAAGGTGGATTATGAGGAAAATATCATGGATCCGGTGGGGATGTCGGGTGTACGCTTGGAGGGTAATTTCCACATCATCACCGCCCAGAGCACGGCCATCAACAACATTAACAAATGTGTGACGAAGGCCGGCCTGGAAATTGACCACCTCATTCTGGAGCCGCTGGCGTCCAGCATGTCGGTGCTGTCGGAAGAAGAGAAGGAAGCCGGGGTAGCCCTGATTGATATTGGCGGCGGCACTACTGACCTCGCTATTTTCAAGGATGGTATTATCCGCCACGCGGCGGTGCTGCCCTTCGGTGGCAACATCGTGACTTCTGACATCAAGCAGGGCTGCCTGGTGATGCAGAATCAGGCGGAGCAGCTGAAGGTGAAGTTCGGCAAAGCCATTGCCGAGGAAGCCTCCGAGAATGAAATTGTAAGCATCCCCGGTCTGCGCGACCGGGCGCCCAAGGAAATTTCCCTCAAGAACCTGGCCTACATCATTGAGGCCCGCATGGAGGAAATCATTGAGTTGGTGTATGCTGAGATTCAGCGCACGGGCCACGCCGACAAGCTGGCCGCTGGTATTGTGCTGACGGGCGGTGGCTCGCAGCTGCAGAACCTGGTGCAGCTCACGGAGTACGTAACCGGTCTGGATACGCGCATTGGCTACCCCAATGAGCACCTCGGCAAGAGCAAGATTGAGGCGGTAAAGTCGCCGCTGTATGCTACTACCGTGGGTCTGGTGCTGTCCGGTTACCGTTCCCTGGACGAGCGGCAGAACCGCAGCACGGCCGAAGAGGAGCAGTACCGTCCGGTGCAGGAGTCGCGCCCGGCGGTTTCGGCCGCGGCCACGCAAAACCAGCAGCCCGCCGCCCCCAAGAAGCCTTCGGGAGCAGGCCGGTTCTTCCAGGACATCATCAGCCGCACCAAAGGTCTGCTGATTGATGACTTTGACGACAAACAGTACTAGAAGGCTAATTCTGAATTATGGATTATGAATTCTGAGTTGGCCGGTCAGCAAAAAAGGCATTAGAACGCCCGGCAGCTGATCAGCCAATCAATTCATAATTCAGCATTCATAATTCATAATTAAAAAGTCATGGATTTTAAATTCGATATTCCTTCTCAATCCAAATCCATCATTAAGGTGATTGGCGTGGGTGGCGGCGGTTCCAACGCCGTGAACCACATGTTCAGCCAGGGCATTAAGGACGTGGAATTCGTTATCTGCAACACCGATAAGCAGGCGCTGCACAGTTCATCTGTGCCCAACAAGCTGCAGATCGGGGTAGATTTAACGGAAGGCCTTGGGGCCGGCGCAAACCCTGAGCGGGGCAAGCAGGCGGCCATTGAAAGCCGGGAGCAGATCCGGGAGCTGCTGAGCAATGGCACCAAAATGGTGTTCATTACGGCGGGTATGGGTGGAGGTACCGGAACCGGTGCGGCCCCCGTTATTGCCAAAGTAGCCAAGGAGCTGGGTATTCTGACGGTAGGCATTGTAACCGCTCCTTTCCTTTTCGAAGGCAAGAAGAAGCGCCAGCAGGCCGAGCATGGTATCCGGGAGCTGAGCGACAACTGCGACACCGTTTTGGTAATTCTTAACGATAAGCTGCGCGAGATTTTCGGCAATCTGCCCATCCGCGCCGCCTTCGCCAAAGCTGATAACGTGCTGAGCACGGCCGCCAAATCTATTGCCGAAATCATTACCGTAACGAGCGAAGTCAACGTTGACTTTGAAGACGTGAAAACGGTGATGAAGGACAGCGGGGCCGCCGTAATGGGCTCGAGCATCACGGAAGGTGAAAACCGCGCCCGTCGCTCGGCCGAGGAGGCGCTGGCTTCGCCACTGCTCAACAACACCGACATTCACGGGGCGCAGAAAATCCTGCTTTCCATTATGTCTGGTGATCAGGCCGAGCTGGAAATGGATGAACTCACGGAAATTACAGAGTACATTCAGGACAAAGCAGGTCAGGACGCGGAAGTTATCTTCGGTCACGGCATCGACTCTACGCTGGGCCAGAGCATCCGCGTAACGGTTATTGCCACCGGCTTTGCCCGCGACACGCACAACATCAACACGCAGTTCAGCGCGCACCGCAGCGAGCCAACTGAGCTGACGCCCGACCCGCAGATTAACATCTTCGATAAGGACCGTCAGGACGCGTCGGTTACCTCGCCTATGGTGCCTACGTTTGGTACCCCGGTTGCCGCTACGCCCGTGGTAGAAACGGCTCCCGTAACGCCGGAGCCGCCAAAGGTGACCTTTGATCTGGAAACCTCGCCGGCTGCTTATGTGCCGCCGGTAGCCGCGCCTTCTACGCCCATGTCGGAGCCTGTGGTGTATCAGCAGCCGGAGCCGGTAGCTGCTTCGCCGGTTCGTGCTCCTCAGCAGGATGCCCGCATTGATGAGCGCCGCCGTCGTTTGCAGGAGCTGAGTAATGGCCTGAGCAATGAGGTGATTAAAGATCAGCTGGAAACTCCCGCCTATCTGCGCCGTCAGGTAAAGCTGGAAAACGTGGTGCCTTCCAGTGAGCGGAACATCTCGCGCTTCAACCTTTCTGACGATAACGAACTGCTGGGCGACAACCGCTTCCTGCACGATAACGTGGACTAAGCCTGGTTCTTAGCATTTTTCTATAAGAGAGCCGCCTGCATCCCCGGGCGGCTCTCTTGTGTTTATACCAGTTAGGCAGGTGCTGATAAGCTCTAAAAGGAGGTTCTTCTGATTATCATCTTATTTTCATGTTGGGCGGGTAAGTTTGAATCATATCATCACCCTAACCCTCCGACCACCATGAAAAAAGTATTGCTTACCGCCGTTGCTGCCTTTTATTCCGTAGCTCTTTTTGCCCAGCAGGCACCCGCCACCCCCACGCAGGGTGATGACGCTCCAAAACCACGCACTGAGACGCCTAAGCCTAAGAAGGAGAAGAAAGCCAAGAAGGCGCACAAGCCCGAACATGAAGGCAAAGACTCGGATGAGGGTGACAAAGTGAAAGCCGACAACCATGACCAGGCGGTGCAGACCGTAGCGCAGAGCACGGAGCTGACCGGTGCCGATAAAGGTGCGGCCGTGAGTGCCGTAGCCAGCGCTAAGCGCCAGAATGAGGAGCAGGCAGCTAAAAATGCGGACCGCCGCGCTGCCCGTTCGGCCCGCAAAGCCGAGCACAAAGCAAATGGTGCTAAGCACCGTTCTGCCCGTGCTCCCAAACACGAGGGCCGTACCCGCCCGGAAACTGGCCATGCGGTCGGTGCACACAAGCAGAAGTAAGAATTCCCGGGTCTGCCAGCCGGAACTCGCTGGCAGTTACCTTTGTCAGCATACACCAGTGTTCCACTTTCTGCCATGAAACTCTATCTGTTGCTTGCTCTTCTGCTGAGTGGCGCTTCCAGCGCGCTTGCTCAAACGGCACCCGCCGCCGGAGCAGCCCGGCAGGAGCAAGGCACTATACCAGCGGCCAAAGCCCCCGACGAGCTGCCGGTGAAAGCCGTAGCTCCGGCCGCCCGGCAGCGTAAGCCGGAGCGGATAGACGGGGCCATGCGCTCAGCGCGGGGCCGTAGTGCCCGGGCGCCGCGCATCAGCCGGCCAGGTAGGCCGGCCGGCGCTGGCCGACCGGTAGGGCCGCGGGGTAGAAATCATTAGTCCATATGGCCGTTCCGAAAACCGGGTCTGATGTGGGTGCTGTTGAGGGCACTTTCATCGGGCTCGGTTTTCAGTAATCTGCCTTTTCAGTTACCTGGTTGCTTTCTTTCTCTTTATGGCTGCATTTTTAAGTAGGGGAATAGCCGGGACGCTGGGCGGCATATGCCTGCTCCTGCTGGTATGCCTGCCGGAGGTAGCCGCCGCTACTGCCACCGATACAACGGCTGTTGCCAAGCAGCGCAGCTTCACGGTGGGCGTAGGGGCCTACAGCAATTCCACCTTTTTCGGCCGCTCCCAGGCCGAAAAATTCCCGTACTGGACCACCGACCTGACCTACAAAGCCCCTTCCGGTGTATGGATATCGGCGCTTAATTACGACTTGTTTTCCACCACTACGCTGCGGGATGAAACCGACCTTTCCATTGGCTGGGATTGGGATTTTACCCAGCGCCTGGATGGATCTTTGAGCTATTCGCACTTCTTCTTTTCGCCTGACAGCCCGTTGCTAAAATCGGCGGTTTCCAACTCCCTGGATGGCTACGCCGGGGTGGACTGGGGCTTTCTGTATACCCGGCTGAATGCGGATTATGTATTTGGCGAGGCCCAGGATTTCTTTCTGGTGCTGGATAACTCCCGCTATTTTGAGATTGACAATGCCTTATCAACGAAGGGCATTCTTTCCTTTGAGCCGCGGGCCAGCGTTATGGCCGGCACGCAGTCCTTTGTCACGACCAGCATAGAGCAGCAGCTAAACCGCAAAGGCAAAGGTCGCCCTGGTGGCACTGGCACTACGGTAACCACCACCGGCACCCGGTTTTCCCTGCTGAATTATGAGTTGCGCGTGCCCGTAACCTACTCCCTAGGCAAGGTATCGGTAGAGGCCGCCTGGCGCTACCTGCACCCGGTACATACGCTGGCCGATGATACTTCCAAGCCTTTGTCCATCTTCTCCGGAAGTGTTTACGTGACGTTTTAAGTGGGTTCTGCCTCATGAATGTTTTGATTGTGGAGGATGAGCGGAGCCTGGCCAAGGAGTTGGCTTTTTTCCTGTATCAGCAGAATTTTCAGTGCGAAGTGGCCCGCACCGGCCGGGAGGCATCTGAGCTGCTGGCCGTGAATACTTACGACTTTGTACTGCTGGACCTGGGCCTGCCCGATTATGACGGCCTCGACCTGCTCACCGAAGCAAAAGCCCAGGGGATTACGGCCGCCATCATCGTGCTAACGGCCCGCGGCGAGGTAGCCGACCGGATCCGGGGGCTGGATCTGGGCGCCGATGATTATCTGGCCAAACCCTTTTCTCTGCCCGAACTGCTGTCCCGCATGCACGCCATTACGCGCCGCCGCTTCGGCGTAGCTAAACCCCTGATTCAGTTTGGAGATTTTGCGCTGGATGTGCAGAGCCGCCGGCTGCTGCACCAGGGCCAGGAAGTAACGCTGTCGGTAAAGGAATTTGATTTGCTGAGCTACCTGGTGCTGCACAAAAACCGCGTGCTCACGCGCCTGCAGCTCACGGAACACATCTGGGGCAACCTACCCGAGGATGGCTACGAATCCAACTACATTGATGCGCACATCAAAAATCTGCGCAAAAAGCTGGCGCGCTACTCGGAGCTGCCCTGGCTGGAAACCGTGCGGGGCCTGGGCTACCGCTTTTCGCTGTAGCCTACCATGAAGCTGCGCTCCAAATTCTCGCTGTTTAATGCCCTGTCCCGGGTGCTGATTGTGCTGTTGCTCGTGGGCGTGCTGCCCCCGGTAATGAGCCGGCTGGCTTTGCTTACTACGGATGACCGGCTGGCCCAGAAAAAGGAAAAAGTGCTCAAAATCATTCAACGTAACGGTATTTCTGCGTTCCTGAATGAGAGTAGCCCCGAAACCTACGGCAGCTATAACCTGCTGAAAGAAGAGTTTATCTCCCTGGAGCAGATTCAGCCCGGCCCGCGCATCAACACCATCGAGAATTCGCGGCGGGCTGTGGAAGACGAAATTGTGGACTACCGGGTACTGAGCTATTCCTTTCCACTGGGCGGCAAGAATTATCTGCTCGAAATTGGCCGCAGCGTGGGCAGCATTGGCGAAACGGAGGCCAACTTCCGCCGCTATGCCCTTTACCTGCTGGTGGTGGTAGGCCTGCTCACCACCCTGGCCGACCTGGCTTTTTTCCGCTACCTGCTGGAGCCGCTGGGCACTATTATTCATCGGCGGCTGAAGAACGTGCACAACCCGGCCTCCTTTAACCTGGAGCCCGTGCCCACCACCACCGACGACTTCCGCTACCTGGATGAAAGCATTCGGGAGATGATGGTCACCATTCGGGAGTCGTTTGTGAAGGAGCGCCGCTTTATTGCCGATGCTTCCCACGAGTTGCTCACGCCGCTGGCGGTGCTGCAATACCGCTTCGATAATATGCTGGCCGACGAAAGCCTGTCGGATGAAAACCTATTGAAAATAGTGGAGTCGCAACGCACGGTGCACCGGCTGCGCTCCATTATCAAGTCGTTGCTGCTGATTTCCAAAATTGAGAACGAGCAGTTTGAACGCGAAGACACCGTATCAATAGCCGCGCTGGTGACCGAGGTAAGCGAGGAAATTCAGGACCGCCTGGCCCTGCACGAACTGCGCCTGCATCAGCAGTTAACCGGCGACTTTACCCTGGTGGGCGTAAACCGGGGCCTGCTGTTTACCATGCTTTTTAACCTGGTGAACAATGCCGTGAAGTATAACCGGCCGCAGGGCGAGATATTTCTGGTAGGCCGGCTGGCCGGGGAGGGCTATTCGCTGGAAATCCGGGATACCGGCCTGGGCATTGCCCGGGATTTTCTGCCCCAGCTGTTTGCGCGCTTTCATAAAGCCAATTCAGCCGATGTAGAAAGCTACGGCCTGGGGCTTTCCCTCGTCAAAACCATTGCTGATCTGCACCGCATTCAAATCGAAGTAAATTCCATTGAAGGCTTGGGCAGCTCGTTTACCTTACGCTTTCCGCCGCCCGCCGCGCCCTTTCGGTAATGGGGATATAAACAGAAAAGCCGCCTGGAGAAGTCCAGACGGCTTTTTTTATGAATGTGGAACAAATTAGCGAAGCGAAGCGGCGGTGCTTGTCGCCGTGGTGTCGGTGAGGGCAGTCAGGTAGCGGGGGGAAGCCATTTCCCGATCCATGCTGAGCGGCCGTACAACCGAGCGGGTGCAGGAACCTAACAAAGGGGCCAGCAACAGCAAAGTGTAAAAGTAGCGTTTCATAATAAGGCCTGATACGGCCTCACAGAAGGGAAGTTGCTGGGCTGAAGGAAATACCTGCTTGCGGTAACTATATATAAACTAGCTAATTAAATATACAAAGTGCTGTAGTGTTGGGGTTTGTTTAGATAGTATAAAACCACTGCCGGCAGAAGTGGCGAAGGCCCCACTCCGGTAAAACACGTCATAACCAAAACGTATATTTACGGGGCCTGGGCTTCGCCACTTCGGAGAGTAGATAAGTTAGAGCACGATGGAGTTACCGCCTTTGATCAGGTATTTTGTCTGCTTGAAACTGTAGCCAACGGCCATTACCAGGCGGCCGGCGCTGGCGGGGTGGTCGGTGCGGGCGGTATACACGGGCAGCTGCGCGCTGGCATTCAGCGAGAGGTTCTTGTAGTATATATCCAGTCCCGGGCCCAGCAAGGCGTTATTCATGGCGTGCTCCCCGGTAAGGTGTCCCTCAAACATTTCACCTTTGGTTTTCTCGTAAAAAAACTGGGCCGAGGGGTACAACTGCCAGTTGCCTTTTAAGGGAAGCCGGTAGAACAGGTTGGCGAAGGTGCTGGTGCTGGGCGCGGTGCTTTCGGCAAAGCGGTTGCGGGTAGCGCGCCGGTAGCTGGTGTTTAAACTCAGCCCCAGATTGTGAAAGCTGCCAATGTAGTTCAGGTACAGGAAGGCATCGGTAGTGCCGGTGCCGGGCTGCGTGAGGGTAGGGTAGCGGCGGCCCAGCGGGTTGCGGCGCTGGTAGTCGCCGGTAGGGAGCTTGGCCCCGCCGCCCAAAATCAGGCGGCTTTGCACGCCGGCCGTTTCAATGGCGCGCAATACGTGGTAGCCCGCAAAAACCGTCACGTCGCCCAGGCCGGAAAGCGTCAGTTCCTGACCACTGGCATACGAGGTATTCATGGCGTAAGGCACAAAAGCATTCAGCTCCAGGCGCTGAGCCAGAAAGTATTTGGCCCGCAGCTCTACCACCCGAAAGACTTCGTAGTCAGTGGGACTGCCGTCGTGGTCGTGCTTATAGCCGGTATCACGCTGGAGCGAGCCCGGAAAAAATGGACGGGCACCCGTAGGGAAGAAGCGGTGCTGCTGCCCCAACTCCTGATAGCCATTGAAGGCGCGGTAGCGGTGCATCAGAGAAAGGCTGCTTTGGTTATCGTAGGGCGTAATGCCCATAAAGCAGCCGCACAGGTCGCAGGCACGGGTGGGAGCCAGGGCCAGGAGCCACAGCGCCAGTACCGCCAATAGGCGGTAAGCCAATGAAGGACGCATAGCTTAGTTGGCGTGAACGTGCTCCACAGTCATCATGCCGGCGGCGTAATTATCGGCCATTTTCATAGCATACGGCCCGACTTTCATACCTGCCAGGTCGCCGAAGCGAATGGGGTTTGGCCCGGTAAACAGGCTCATCACATCAGCCTGCAGGTGCACGGCCGGCGTGCGGTCCTGGCGTATCTGCAGCGTGGCCCCATGCAGAGAGGGCGAAATAGTACGAAGCGCATTGTTGGGTTCCTGGTAACCGCCTACATGGAAAGCCAGTCGCCCATTCGGCGCCTGCGGAGAGGTGCCTTCCATCTTCAGAAACACGTAACCCGACTCCTCACCCCAGTACATTTCATGTTCGGGGTCAATGGGGCCGGTTTGCACGCCCGAAACGGTGCGGGCACTATCTACGCCAATCATGAAATCCAGAGAGGTATAGTTGCCGGCCGGAATGTTTTCCAGGGTGATTTCCCGGCTTTCCGGATCAAAGGCATTAACCAGGTAGTAGCTCTCCGGTACTTTGTAAGTGGTGCCGTCGGCTTTGCGCAGGGTAAAGTTGGAGAGGTAGTATTTGAGCTTCCACACCGTAAACTCGTCGCCGGCGGGCGTGTGGTAGATGGCGTCAAACACCACGAGCGGCTCGGTGCCTACTACGTGCTCTATTTCAATGGTAAGGGTGCCGGGCCCGGGCTGGGCCTCGTTATCTGCGGAGCAGCCCATGAACAGGGAGGCGGCAATCAGAAAAAGAAGGTTGCAGTATTTCATCACTACAAAGCGTATATATCAGCAAAATAATAAAGCAGGGGCAGGAATGCGCCGGGCATACCATACCAGGAAACCTCTAACCGGAGGCATCACAATACAAGTACTAGCCTAAAAACGAGGGAGGATGGAAGATGCCATGCGCCAGGGTGAAGGTGTAGGGCATGGTCTGCCGCAGGGCAAACCGGGCGACGGCAGGATATAACGCTGCCGGCGTGGGCACCAGACTGCCAGCTGGCAGCAGCACGTCATACTTTATTTTTGCGAACCCCGAAACCGGGGCTTTGCCGCTGGCATCGGAAGCCTGCCGCAGCTGCTTCATCAGGTGGCATTTGCCATTGCAGTGCAGGGTTGGCCGGGTCTTATTTACGCAAAAGAGCTGCGTAATTCGTTCTTTATGCACCTGGTAGTCCAGTACCAGCAGCTCCCGACTGAACGTCTGAAGTAACAGCAGCAGGCAAAGAAAAAGGGCTAAAAAACGTTGCACGGGGCAGGCAGAAAGGCCCGTAAATGTAAGCGTTAGCCGGCTGAAATACCCGTTTTATTTACCAGGCCACCAGCTGCTCTGCCTGCTCCCGGAGCAGCTGCAGAAACAGCGTATGATGCAGCTCCCCGGCCTCCGTCAGGTGGGCATCAATGCCGGGTAGGCGCACGCGCGTGGGCAACACGGTGGTGCCCAGATACATGAGAATATCGGTTAGGTGGTTGAGGGCCAGGATACCGCCCTGCGTACCAGCCGACAGCCCAATGAGGGCGGCTTTCTTGCCCCGGATGCCGGCGGGGTAGGGCAGGCCATCAATAAAAGCCTTCAGCACGCCCGGGAAGGAGCAGTTATACTCCGGCACCACAAATACCAGCTTCTCGGCTTCCTCGGCCAGCCGCGCCAGCTGGTTGAAATGCGCGTGCTGTCCGGCATTTTCATACAGCGCCGTCAGCACAAAGTCGGCGGGCAGGTGTACCAGGTCCAGGATCTGGCATTCGGCCCCCAGCTCCGTCAATATTCCGGCATATAGATTGGCCACGCGCCGGGCGCGGGAGTTGGGACGGTTGGTGCCGGAAACGATGGTAATCATGCGGGGGAAGTATAGCTTGATAAGGTGCCGGTAAAAGCTTCCGGTGCGGACGGGAAAGCAACAAAAAAGCGAACCGGCTGCCCGATTCGCTTTTTCTATTAACTCAACCGCTAAACCTTAGGCAAGGTTATTCGAGGTGGCTTTGGCCGCCAGGAATTCGCGGTTCAGCATGGCAATGTTTTCGAGCGAGATGCCCACCGGGCACTCTGCCGCGCACGAGCCGATGTTAGTGCAGGCGCCGAAGCCTTCCTTGTCCATCTGAGCTACCATGTTTTCCACGCGGGTCTTGCGCTCCACCTTGCCCTGGGGCAGCAAAGCCAGCTGGCTTACCTTGGCGGAAACGAACAGCATGGCCGAAGCATTTTTGCAGGCCGCTACGCAGGCGCCGCAGCCAATGCAGGTAGCCGCCTCAAACGCGCGGTCGGCAATGTCCTTCGGAATCGGAATTTCGTTGCCGTCGGGGGTGCCGCCGGTGTTGATGCTCACGTAGCCGCCCGCCTGAATGATGCGGTCAAAGGCAGAGCGGTCCACGCTCAGGTCTTTGTTGACGGGGAAGGAGCTGGCGCGCCAGGGCTCAATGGTAATGGTGTCGCCATCGGAGAACTTGCGCATGTGCAGCTGGCAGGTGGTGGTGCCTTTCTCCGGCCCGTGGGGGCGGCCGTTAATGAACAGGTCGCAGGAGCCACAGATGCCTTCGCGGCAGTCATGGTCGAAGGCTACCGGGTCCTCGCCCTTGCGCAGCAGGTCTTCATTCAGCACATCCAACATCTCCAGGAACGACATATCCGGGGAAATGTCTTTTACCTGGTAGTCGACAATGCCGCCGTCGGCGTTGCGGTTTTTCTGCCGCCACACTTTCAGCGTGAGGTTCATCGGTTTGGCGTTAGGGTTACTTCCGGCCATTGTATTTGGGGAGGTCTTAGGTCTTAGAGAATTAGGGTTTAGAGCAAAGAAGTAGGGCCACAAGCTAAGCCCTAAGTTCCTAAGCTCTAAAACCTTACTTGTAGCTGCGCTGGGTGAGCTTCACGTTTTCGAACTTCAGCTCTTCCTTGTTCAGGATTTCCGGCTGATTCTCTCCCACGAACTGCCAGGCAGCTACGTAAGCGTAGTTCTCATCGTCGCGCAGGGCTTCGCCTTCGGGCGTCTGGTATTCCTCGCGGAAGTGGCCGCCGCAGCTTTCGTTGCGGTCCAGGGCGTCGTCCACCATCAGCTCGCCCAGCTCCAGGAAGTCGGCTACTCGGCCGGCTTTCTCCAGTGCCTGGTTCATTTCGGTTTCGGTGCCTACCAGCTTCAGGTCGCTCCAGAACTCGTGGCGCAGCTTCTGAATTTCGGCTTTCGCATGCTGCAGGCCTTCGGCCGTGCGGGCCATGCCGCAGTACTCCCACATAATATGGCCCAGGGCCTTGTGGAAGTCATCGGGCGTGCGCGTGCCGTTGATGCTGAGCAGCTTGGCCACCCGCTCCCGCACGCCGGCTTCCGCCTCCGCAAATGCAGGGTGCTCGGTGGTAACCGGCTTGGGCGGCGTTTGGGCCAGGGCATCCCCAATGGTGTAGGGAATCACGAAGTAGCCATCGGCCAGGCCCTGCATCAGGGCTGAAGCGCCGAGACGGTTGGCGCCGTGGTCGGAGAAGTTGCACTCGCCGGTAGCGTACAGGCCGGGAATGGTGGTTTGCAGGTTGTAATCTACCCACAGGCCGCCCATGGTATAGTGCACGGCGGGGTAAATGCGCATGGGCTGCTCGTAGGGGTTTTCGCCGGTAATCTTGGCGTACATATCGAACAGGTTGCCGTATTTCTGGGCTACCGCATCAGCGCCGGTGCGCTGAATAATTTCGGCGAAATCCAGGTACACGGCCAGGCCCGAGGAGCCTACGCCACGACCTTCGTCGCACATCTGCTTGGCGTTGCGCGAGGCCACGTCGCGCGGTACCAGGTTACCGAAAGCAGGGTACTTGCGCTCCAGGAAGTAGTCACGCTCTCCCTCGGGAATATCCTGCACCCGAATCTGGCCGGCGCGCAGGCGCTGGGCCATTTCTACGGTCTTGGGCACCCATACGCGGCCATCGTTCCGCAAGGACTCCGACATCAGCGTGAGCTTGGACTGGTAGTCGCCGGATACGGGAATGCAGGTGGGGTGAATCTGGGTAAAGCAGGGGTTGGCGAAGTAGGCGCCCTTTTTGTGGGCCCGCCACGCGGCGGTGGCGTTGCAGTACTTGGCGTTGGTGCTCAGGTAGAATACGTTGCCGTAGCCGCCCGTAGCCAGCACCACGGCGTGGGCCGCATGCTTTTCAATCTCGCCCGTAATCAGGTTGCGGGTAATGATGCCGGCCGCCTTGCCGTCCACCATCACCAGATCCAGCATTTCCGAGCGGGTATACATCTTCACCTTGCCATAAGCAATCTGGCGGGAGAGGGCCGAGTAGGCACCCAGCAGCAGCTGCTGCCCGGTCTGGCCGCGGGCGTAAAACGTGCGGCTTACCTGCGCCCCCCCAAAGGAACGGTTGGCCAGCAGTCCGCCGTACTCCCGGGCGAAGGGTACGCCCTGGGCCACGCACTGGTCGATGATGTTAACCGATACCTGCGCCAGCCGGTACACGTTGGCTTCGCGGGCGCGGTAGTCACCACCTTTCACGGTGTCGTAGAACAAACGGTACACGGAGTCGCCGTCGTTCTGGTAGTTTTTGGCAGCGTTGATACCCCCCTGCGCAGCAATGGAGTGCGCGCGGCGGGGCGAGTCGTGATACGTGAAAGCCTTTACGTTGTAGCCCAGCTCAGCCAGCGAAGCGGCCGCCGAAGCGCCGGCCAGGCCCGTGCCTACCACAATAATGTCGTACTTCCGCTTGTTGGCGGGGTTCACGAGCTTTACGTTGAACTTATGCTTCTCCCACTTTTCGGCCAATGGCCCTTCGGGAATTTTGGAATCCAGTATCATGGATGAGAAGGTTTTGAAATGAAGCAAATACGTGAGAACATGGGCTAGCGCGCCTCAGGCTGAGCCCCTAACGATTCCTCAACCGTATTGCCGGTGGCCGGGCGGGGCTGGTAGGCGTCGCTGAAGAACATAACCACAGGAATGACGGCGAAAAGCAACGACACCACTACCGCGAAGGCATAACCAGTGGCCTTAATAGCCGGCGTGTATTTGCGGTGGTTGAGGCCCAGGGTCTGGAAGCCGCTCTTGAAGCCGTGCCACAGGTGGTAGCCCAGTGCAATCTGCGCCAGGGCGTACAGCGCCACGTACCATGGAATTTTAAACGAAGCTGCCGCTACTGAATACAGGTCGCCCACGGGGTGGTCGAGGTTAGGAACCTTTACTTCGGCCAGGCCGCCCATGGCATCAAACCGCGAGCGAATCCAGAAGTTCATCAGGTGTACAATCAGGAAAATCAGCAGTAGCGTACCCAGCAGGGCCATGTTGCGGGAGGCCCACTGCGAGTTTTGCTCGGAGTGGTTTACCACGTAAGCTTGGGTGCCGCGCGCTTTCTTGTTTTTTACCGCCAGTGCCAGGCCCTGGTAGATGTGAATGAGCAGGCCCAGCATCAACACAATTTCCATGAACCGGATAACGGGATTGGTACCCATAAACTCGGCCCAGAAATTAAAAGAGTTGCCGCCATCGTGGCGCAGCATCTGCAAATTGATAAGCAGGTGCACGAGTAGAAAAGAGCACAAAAACAGGCCCGTAAGGGACATGATGATCTTGCGACCAATGCTGCTGGAAAACGTTTTACTAATCCAACTCATAGAAGCTACTGAAGGGTTTGGGTAGGTCGGTTGTATTGGCCAAAGGTAGGAGCCAACCCGGTACGAAACAATTCACCGCTAACGTTTGCATCTATCCTTGCCTGTTCCCGTAACACGCGCGGGGCGAAGTGCAAGGATAACCTGCCTTCCCACAATTTTGTTAGGTTTCGGACGTAATAATCCTGATCTTCTTTCTTGGAGTCCAACTACCCGTTAGGGCAATTGACATGATGCAACTACTACCCACCGGTTGGAGGCCTTCCCGACACCTATTTGCTATACTCCTGCTACTGGCGGCCCTTTTAAGCTTTGATGCCCAGGCCACGCACATTCGCGCCGGTGATATTCAGGCCAAAACCGATACCACTGCCAACCGGGACCCCCGGCGGGTATTCTTTAAGATGGTGCTGTACACGGACCCCACCTCTGGCGCCGACACCGACGATACCGAAACCATTTTCTTTGGGGATGGCACCTTCAGTGGCGTAAATGCTATTGTCAGGTCCAGCCGCACCTTCCTGGGAAACAATATTTACCGGAACGTTTATTATTTCGAGCACACCTACAACGCCCCCAAAAGCTACGTGGTGAGTTTTGTGGGCGAGCTGCGCCAGGGAGGCATTGCCAACATGAGCAATTCCAAAGACCTGTCGTTTTACATCGGTACCCGCATTACCATTGATCCGGTGCTGGGCGTGAACCACTCGCCGGTGCTCAACGCGCCGCCCATCGACTTTGCTACGCCCAACCAGGTGTTCCTGCACAACCCGGCTGCTTCGGATGAGGATGGCGACAGCCTGGCCTATCGGCTGGCCCCCAGCCAATATGTGGTAGGGGATGTGGCCGGCGCCGTCAGCACCGGCAATATCCCGCGCCCGGTGGTGGTACCCAATTATGCGTACCCCAACGCGCAGAGCGTATCGCCAAACGGCAAGCAGGTGGCTTTTCCAGCCGGCAACCCGCCGCCTACCATTGGCGGCCCGGCCACCTTTACCATTGATGCCATAACCGGCCAGCTGGTGTGGAACTCGCCCAGCGTGGCCGGTTTGTATAACGTGGTGATTATTGTGGAAGAGTGGCGGCGCACTGCCGGTGGGCGGCGCCTGATTGGGGAAGTGATTCGTGACATGCAGATCATTGTAAACCCCACCAAGAACCAGCGGCCCATTCTGGAAATCCCGCGCGACATCTGCGTGGTAGCCGGCGACTCCGTGCGGGGCGCCATCCGGGCCACTGACCCCGACGGCAACCCCATCGACCTTACCGCTTTCGGTGGCCTGTTTTCCCGCATTCCCATTGCTGCCCCGGAAGAGAAAAAGACGTTCCGGGCACAGTTTGAGCAAACCCGCCGCAACAACCCGGCTACGGGCCGCTTCCGCTGGCTCACTACCTGCGCCGATGTAGCCCGCCTGCCGTACCAGGTGCTGTTCCGGGCCGTAGACGTACCCGCCGACGGCGAAACGCCCCTGATTGACGAGCGGGTGTGGCGCATTACGGTAGTGGGGCCACCGCCCCAAAACCTGAAAGCCACGGGCCAGTCCAGCGCTATTAACCTCACCTGGAACCTGTACGAGTGCCAGAACGCCAGCCGCATTCTGATCTTCCGGCGCGAAGGCTCCGCCGACTTCCAGCTGGATACCTGCAACCCGGGCATTCCGGCGTCGGCGGGCTATGTGCAGGTGGGCTCGGTGGCCGCCAACCAAACCTCGTTTGTGGATAATGACAATGGCAAAGGTCTGGCGCGGGGCAAAACGTACTGCTACCGCATTTATGCCGAGTTTCCGCTGCCGGCCGGCGGCAAAAGCCTGGCCTCCGAAGAAACCTGCCTGGTACTGAACGGCCGCCCCATTCTGCTGACCAATGTTACGGTAGAGAAAACAGATAAGGCCGCCGGCGCCATTAAGGTTATCTGGACCAAGCCTACCATTACGGGAGGCTTTGTGCCGCCAGTGGGCTACAACCTCTACCGCGCCGAAGGCTTAAGCCCGGCTTCCAACACGTTTGGTCTGGTGAAGAGCTTTACCAACCTGAACGATACCGTATACGTGGATAATAATCTGAACACCACGGATAAAGCCTTTACCTACCGCATCGAGTTTACCCACAAGAGCGGCACTACGGCGCAGGACAGCATTGTACACGAGCGGCCGGCCGCGGCTTCTTCGGTGCGGCTGGAAGCGGCCGCTACCACAGCTAACGACGGCATTGTGCTGAACTGGAACTTCAATGTGCCCTGGGATAACACCGCCCGGCCCACCCGTATCTTCCGCCGCGACCCCTGCGCCAACAACTACGTGCAGATTGCCACGGTACCGGGCGGGGCCAGCTCTGGCACCTATACCGACCTGCTGGCGGCCGGTCAGGTCTTCAAAAGTGGCCTGCTCTACTGCTATTATGTAGAAACGGATGGGGAGTACAAGGAATTCCGGATTGGCCCCCTGCTGAACAAAAGCCAGGAGAAGTGCCTGCTAACACCGCCCGTGCTCACGCTACTGGACATCAACTGCGACAGTCTGGCGGCCCTGCCATTCTTCCCCAACGGCAGCAAGCCCTACAGCAACCGCCTCTCCTGGACGGTAGATACCAGCACCCCGGGCTGCAACACCAACATTTCCTACTACCGGATTTACTACAGCCCCACGCAAAGCACCAACCCCGCCGACTTCCGCCTCATTGACTCCACGCAGGCCACCAGCTACGTGCACGCCAACCTGGAAACCTCGGCCGCGTGCTACTACGTGGTGGCCGTGGCCCGGGAGCTAAGCCTGGTGAGCGCGCCCAGCAACATTGCCTGCCACGATGCCTGCCTGTTCTTCCTGCTGCCCAACATCTTCACACCCAACGGCGACGGTAAGAACGACACCTTCCGGCCTAAGCTGGCCAGCCCCATCCGGCGCACCAGGTTCACGGCCTTCAACCGCTGGGGCGTGAAAGTGTACGAGAGCGACCAGAACCCGCTGATTGAGTGGAACGGCACCAACAAAACCGTGAAGGAAGGCAATAACAACCCCAGCTCACGCGTGGTAGATGGCCTGTATTTCTATCAGGCAGAAGTGGAGTTTGCTGACTTTGCCGGCACCAAGAAAACCTACAAAGGCTGGGTGCAGATAACCCGGTAAGCTTTTAATTTATGGATGATGAAAAGGAGCGGAGGCCTGCCAGCCGCTCCTCTTCTTTTTACTTTGAGTCTATGATAAAGTCCCTGATTCTCGCGGGTAGTTTGCTGGTCGGCCTGGCTGGCTGTCAACCAAAGACTCCGCCCACCACGCCCGCCCAAACCTCCTATAGCCAGGCCGATGCCCTGAGCGCCGTGCGGCGCTATGTGCTGGCGCAGCCCAACGCCAGCCTGTTTGTAGTAGACTCCGCCAGCGTGGTAGATGCCGGCCCGCAGTGGCAGGTACTGGTGCCCCGCACCGACTGGGCCGGCCGTATGCCCAACCGCGCTGCCTTTGAGGTAAGCAAAACCACCGGCCAGGTAAGCACCCGCCCCGTGAAGTAACCGCGCCGCCCTGGTTTTGCCGGGGCCGGCCATTTTGTGCAGCTTGCAGCCCCAATGCTGCCCACCTCCGTAGGCCGGCATCCTTGTTTTATTTATCCACCCCGCCAAAAAATCTACTAGTGAAAGCAGTCATTTTTCCCGGTCAGGGCAGCCAGTTCAGCGGCATGGGCCGCGAGCTGTACGAGCAGCACGCCGCAGCCAAGCGCCTGATGGACCAGGCCAACGAAATCCTGGGATTCTCTCTCACCGACATCATGTTCTCGGGCTCCGAGGAAGACCTGCGCCGCACCGACGTTACGCAGCCCGCCATTTTCCTGCACTCTGTGGCGCTGGCCGCCGTGGTGCCCAATCTGCAGCCCGCCATGGTAGCGGGGCACTCCCTGGGCGAGTTTTCGGCGCTGGTAGCGGCCAAGGTGCTTAAGTTTGAAGATGCCCTGCGCCTGGTAGCCCAGCGCGCCCAGGCCATGCAGGCCGCCTGCCAGGAGCAGCCCGGCACCATGGCCGCCATCCTCGGGCTGGATGATGATACTACGGCCAGAATCTGCCAGGAGATTTCGGAGGGTGGCAACGTAGTAGTGGCCGCCAACTACAACTGCCCCGGCCAGCTGGTAGTATCCGGTTCGCAGCGCGGCATAGAGCTGGCTTGTGAGCAGCTGAAAGCGGCCGGGGCCAAGCGCGCCCTGCCGCTGCCTGTAGGCGGTGCTTTCCACTCCCCGCTGATGCAGTCAGCAGAAGCGGCGCTGGCCCAGGCCATTGCCAAAACCACTTTCTCGGCGGGCATTTGCCCCATCTACCAGAACGTAGACGCCGCCCCCCATACCGACCCCGACGAAATCCGCGAAAACCTGGTACGCCAGCTCACGGCCCCCGTCCGCTGGACGCAGAGTGTGCAGCGCATGGTACAGGATGGCGCTACGGAGTTTGTAGAGTGCGGCCCTGGTAAAGTATTGCAGGGCCTAGTGAAGAAAATTGCACCGGAAGCGGCCGTTAGCTCGGCTACGGTTTAGTAGTACAGTTTTGGAAAATAAAACAGCCCGCTGAATTTCAGCGGGCTGTTTTTATGTAGTAGCATCTATAGGCTGATTTTTAATGCCAGATACCCCGTGTATATCAAGATTAAAGATAGGCCCTCCAGCCTGGAAACGCCTCTTTTAGTGTGCAAATAGAACAAGGCCAGAATAGTAACCGCCAATAGAAAAGGCAGGTCAAAACGGACTAGGTTAGTCTCCAGATGAATTGGCTTTATGAGCCCGCCCAGCCCTATCAGTACGAGGTTATTGAAGATATTGCTGCCAATAATATTGCCCACCGACAACCCAATTTCCTTGCGCAACGCGGCTCCCACGGAAACGGCCAACTCAGGCAAGCTGGTACCTAGGCCCACAATGGCTATGCCCACAAAGGACTGGCTCAGGCCCCACGTTTTAGCCAGCAGTATAGCATTGGATACTACCAGATCAGAGGAAAAAGTGAGGATAATGACGCCGCTTAGCAGCAATAGCGTCAGCATGGTTAAGCTTTTATCCGGCGTAGCAGCATTGTCGGCGGACCGGGGTTTCTGATAGCGAAAAAGCAGGTAGTAATAGGCTCCAAAACTGAGAAGCAGGCAGCCGGATTCTACGCGGTTAATATGCCCATCCAGCCCAACGGTAATTAATATAGCTATGGATAGAATGGAAAATACGGCATTGCGCAACCACTCGCCCGGGCTCATCTTAAACGTAACTACCAGTGCCGATATGCCCAGTACGATAGTAGTGTTACCCAAACTGCTCCCAATGGCATTACCGGTAATGATGCCTGCAGATTCTATGCCCTTAAGTTGAAAGTAGGAGGCTTCCAACGTCACAAAAACCTCCGGTAAATCGGTGCCTATAGCCAGAATGCCTAGCCCAACAAAGGAGTGGGAGAGATTGAAGCGCTTGGCGAAGCCTAATGCGCCGCTAATTATAAACTTCGTTCCCAGCCACAAGCCCAGCAAGCCTCCGGTAAGCAGAAGTATATACATGCTATTATATATAAATCGGGTGCCTTACTGCCACTCAACCACGTGTATGCTGTGCAGGGTCTGGTGTACGACTTCTGCCTTTTAAGGTAGAGAATTACAGGTTATTCCCTCCCCGGAAAATAGCCGAAGTGTGAGGCTGGCTTTACCCCGGAAACCGCTCTACCGCCAGCGCATCGGCACACATGGCCAGCAACTCTGCCACCGTGTTGCCCAACAACGGATGAATCACCTCCGCCGCAATTTCAGCCAATGGCACCAGCGCAAAGCGTCTTTCCTGTAAACGGGGATGAGGAATAGTAAGCTCCGGCGTTGCCAGCAGCACATCATCATAAAGCAGAATATCCACATCCAGGGTGCGGGCGTCCCAGCGGATGCGGCGGGTGCGGCCAGCTAGCCGCTCGGTTTGCAGACAGGCGGCTAAAAGCTGTTTGGGTGTGAGGGAAGTGCTGAGCTGCACTACCTGATTCAGGTAAGCGGGCTGGTTGGAGAGGCCCCAGGGGGCAGTTTCGTAGAGGCTGGAGGTGGCGGTTACGGGGCCGGCACTGCTGTGCAGCTGCCGCACGGCTTCGCGGAGGGTAGCGGCCCGGTCGCCGAGGTTGGAGCCGAGCAGGAGGTAGGCAGTGGGCAAAAGCTTACAGGTAATTCAGGGTGTGGAGAGGGGTAAAGATAGTTTCACCAGAACTAGAAGCCAGCGCTAGCTCCCCGCCTTAGTTAAGGAGGGGTGGTTGATAATTGTTGTTTATCAGGACCGTCATGTCGAGGTTTCCCAAGCCCGTCATGTCGAGCGCAGTAACGACGGTCAATCACCCTTAGGCCCTCTTTATCTAAGGAGGGAAACTAGCTCTGGCTTTAGTTTCCTGGCTCTGGCTACGCTTAGTAACTTCTTTAAAGTACCCGGCGCAGAAACTCCACGGTGGCTTCGGCAGCTTGTTGGGTTTCGGTGGGCAAATCTTCGGACTGCCAGGGGTGGGCGCCGCCCAGGTTGTGCTGCACGTTGGGCAGAATGAGCAGCTCGGCGTCCTTTTTCAGGGTTTTCAACTCGTGGGCGCGCTCTACGGGCACGGTTTCGTCCTGGTCGCCGTGAATGATGAGCAGAGGGCGGTGGCGCAGCTTGCGGCGTACGTTGTGCGGAATATCCAGGCGGAGGCGGTTGGTATGGAAGTCCTCCACAATCTGGTAATAAAGCGGCATTTGCTGGCCGGTGCGGCTGTTTTCTACGTGCAGCACGCCCTGCTTCTCCCATTGCTGCATCATGGGCTCCGGCCAGCCGGGATTTACATTGCTGATGGCAGCCCAGCCTACCACGGCTTTCACGCGCAGGTCTTCGGCCGTTTTCAGCAGCACCAGGCCGCCGCCCCGGCTGTGGCCCACCAGCGCCAGGCAGTCGAGGTCGGTTTCCGGGGCGGGCAGCGGGGTTTTTTCGGGGTCGAAGAGCAGGTCCAGCAGGGCACCAATGTCGTCCAGCTCCAGGGAAAAGTTGTTGCGGCCGAAGGCGTCCATGTCTTCCAGGTCGCCGGAGCCGCCCACCACAATGCCGTTGTGGGAGAGGTCCAGCTTCACAAATACAAAGCCCTGTTGGGCAAAGTAATCGGCCAGCACGTTAAAGTGGCCCCAGTCTTTAAACCCCTTAAAACCATGTACAAATACCACCACGGGCTTGGGCTTGCCGGTAGGCACGTAGCGGGCATCGGCGGCAAAGGGGCGGGTGTGGTGCGGGGCGGTCAGGATAAAATCCAGACGCACGGGCCGGGTGGGGGTTGGGGCAGCACTCATGGTCTCTAAAATAACAGACAGCAGGCGAAGAGTACGAAAGTACACCGCAAAAACCGGCCCGGGTGGTGTAAGGTTAGGAAACGCCCCGTGCGGGGCGTATCATTGCTGTGTCAAAATACCCGCATGACTATAACGCTGGACCAGATACAGGCCCCTATTGCGGCCGAAATGGCGGAATTCGAGAAGAAATTCCGGGCGTCCATGCAAACCCGGCAGCTGCTGCTGGATAAAATCATGGGGTACATTGTGAAGCGCAAGGGCAAGCAGATCAGGCCCATGTTTGTGTTCTTTACGGCCAAAATCAGTGGCGGCGACCCTCTGCCCGATGCCACTTTCCGAGGTGCGGCCCTCATTGAGTTGCTGCACACGGCCACCTTGGTGCACGATGATGTAGTGGATGAGAGCAACTACCGCCGGGGCTTTTTTTCGGTAAATGCCCTCTGGAAAAACAAAATTGCGGTGCTGGTAGGCGACTACCTGCTTTCCCGCGGCCTGCTGCTGGCCCTTAATAATGACGACTTCGACCTGCTCAAGATTGTGAGCAACGCCGTGCGCGAGCTGAGCGAAGGCGAGCTGCTGCAGATTGAAAAAGCCCGCCGCCTCGATATCACCGAGGACGTGTATTTTGAGATTATCCGCCAGAAAACGGCTTCCCTCATTGCTTCCTGCTGCGCCGTGGGTGCCTCCTCAGCCGGGGCCGACAAGGAAACCGTGGAGCGGGCCCGCCTTTTCGGCGAGAAAGTGGGCATTGCCTTTCAGATTAAGGACGACCTGTTCGACTACGGTACGGCGGAAATCGGCAAGCCAGTAGGCATCGATATTAAGGAGAAGAAGATGACGCTGCCCCTCATCTACTCCCTGCAGCAGGCCGACTGGCTGACCAAGCGCCGCGTGATTTACAACGTGAAAAACAACGACGGCCGCAAAGACCGGGTGCAGCAGGTCATTGAGTTTGTGCGCCAGACCGGCGGCCTGGAATACGCCATTCAAACCATGCAGCGCTACCGCGACGAGGCCCTCACCATTCTGCGCACCTTCCCCGCGTCGCCCTCCCGCACCTCCCTGGAACAGCTGATTAACTACACCATTGAGCGGGAAATGTAGCCCTCGGCTGCGTCGAATTGTGCAGCCGATTTTCGATGTAACGCTTCATTCTTTTCGACCAAAACAAAAGCAAAAAGCCCCGCAGTCTGCGGGGCTTTTTGCTTGTAAGGGAATCGGTCTAAAGGTCCGATGAATTCGTGCTTTAGGCTTCCGGTTCGGCTACCTGGTAGGAAACGCTGCCGTTTTCCACATCCGAAACATCAAAGCTCACGCCATCAAAGTTGCTTTTCACCGTGATTTGGTGGGTCATGTTGCAGCCGGGGCATTTCACTTCCTCTTTCTCGAACTGCCCGTCATCTTCCATGGAGTTGGCCAGCAGGTCGGGGGCGGGAATGCCAATCAGGTCGGTGAATACTTCGGTGTGGCACTTGTTGCACGCGAATTTCAATCCGACGGTGCGGCCCTGCAGCTCGTCAAGCGGAGCGGGGGTGTTGGGTTTCTGCTGAATCCACATAGGGAACCGGGAGTTTGGTTGTAGAGAAGTATACGTGAGCCGCAAGGGCCTGAAAGCTCTACGCGTAGTAGGTGGGCTGGGGTTGTGCTGCCCGCCCCAAACCCGGCCCCGGCCCTGATGGTGTTGACCAAACTGATTGGGCAAGACAAGCAGCTAAAAGAGCGTAAATCAGGTAGTTGTTCAGATAACCAACGGTGCCGGCCGGTAGGAGTAGGAAACTATCAGACAACTATGCCAAAATTGTGTGGTAGGCGGATGCGGGTTATCAGATTGGCACTCAGAAAGAAGCTGCTTTATTTAAGACTCTGCGGGAAGCAGCATCACAAACTCCCCGGTATAGCTGCCGTAGTAGAAGATGCTGGCTTCCGCATTAAAAGGCGCTGGCAACCGCAGAAATTGCCCTTATTGCTATTAATTGTCATCCTAACCTATCCGCCGTGCCCATTGCTTCCTCTTTTGGTACCACTACAGATGACACGGAAGTGCAGCTCTTTACGCTGACCAACGCACACGGGGTGCAGGTAAGCATCAGCAACTACGGGGGCATCATCACCCGCCTGCTGGTGCCCGATAAAGCCGGCCAGCTGGGCGACGTGGTGCTGGGCTTCGATAACGTGAGCGGTTACCAGAGCCCCGAGTATTTGAAGGCGGGTCCGTATTTCGGGGCGCTTATTGGCCGCTACGGCAACCGCATCGGCAAAGGCAAATTCATGCTGGACGGGAAGACCTATACGCTGGCCACCAACAACGGGGAAAACCACCTGCACGGGGGTAAAAAGGGTTTCGATAAAGTGGTGTGGCAGGCGCAGCCGGGCACTTCAGCCGATGGCCAGATCCTGAAACTCACATACCGCAGCCCGGACGGGGAGGAAGGCTACCCGGGCAATCTGAACGTAACGGTGGTCTACACGCTGACGGCGGACGATGCGCTGACCATCGACTATACTGCCACAACGGATAAAGCCACGCCGGTTAATTTGACTAACCACGCCTACTTCAACCTGCGCGGGCAGGGCGACATCCTGGGCCACGAAGTCACGATTCCCGCCGACCGCTACACCGTAGTGGATGCCGGCCTGATTCCCACCGGCGAGCTACGCCCTGTAAAAAACACTTCGTTTGATTTTACCACGCCCCACCCCATTGGCGCACGAATTGGGCAGGTACCCGGCGGCTACGACCACAACTGGGTACTGAATAACCCCGCTGGTTTGCACCTGGCCGCGCAGGTCTACGAGCCCACCACGGGCCGCACCATGGAAGTACGCACCACCGAGCCGGGCATCCAATTTTACACGGGCAATTTCCTGGATGGCTCCTTAGCCGGCAAAGGCGGGCAGGTGTACCGAAAGCACGCGGGCTTCTGCCTGGAAACCCAGCACTTCCCCGATTCGCCCAACCAACCCTCGTTTCCCAGCACCATTCTCAGGCCCGGAGAAGTATTTAAATCAACGACTATCTACCAGTTTGGGACTCGTTCCTAGCCAACAACGTTACGGCCGGGGCCTTTTCTACTACTTCTGCTATGCATCCATCTACCTCCGCCCACCTGTTTTCTACCACTCCGGAAAGTGTAGCCACCGATTTCCGGCAGCGTTTCAGTGGAGAGCCACTGTTAGTGCGGGCCCCCGGCCGGGTAAACCTCATTGGCGAGCATACCGATTACAACAACGGCTTTGTGCTGCCCGCCGCCGTTGACCATGCCATCTACTTTGCCGTGCGCCTGAACGGTAGCCGCACCATTAACCTGGTGTCGCATGATTTACAGGAAACCCTGAGCGTGCCGCTGGATGCCGTGCAGCCTTCGGATCATGCCTGGGCCAACTATATTCTGGGCGTGGTGGCGCAGCTGCAAAAGCGCAACCTGCCGCTGGAGGGGTTTGATTGTGTGTTTGGTGGCACCATTCCCATTGGGGCGGGTATGTCGTCTTCGGCGGCGGTGGAATGCGGTATGGCATTCGCCTTAAATCACTTGCTGAACTTAGGCTTGGAGCGCATGGAGCTGGCGCACATGGCCCAGAAAGCGGAGCATGAGTACGCCAAAGTAATGTGCGGCCTCATGGACCAGTTTGCCAGTCTCTTCGGGCAGGCCAACCACGTGGTGCGCCTGGACTGCCGCTCCCTGGAATACGCTTATTTCCCCTTCGATACCACCACCAACCGCATTGTGCTGTGCAACTCCGGGGTGAAGCACTCCCTGGCCAGCTCCGAATACAACCTGCGCCGGCAGGAGTGCGAGCAGGGCGTCAAAATACTGCGCAGTCATTACCCCAACATCAGCAGCCTGCGCGATGCCACGCTGGCGCAAGTAGAAGCGCACCGCCAGGAGCTGGGGGACGTGGTATACCGGCGCTGCTCGTACGTGGTGGAGGAAAACGAGCGGGTAGTGCGGGCCTGCCAGCACCTGGAGGCGGGGGATATGAAGTCCTTCGGCCAGGAAATGTATGGCTCCCACGCCGGGCTGCGTGATAAGTACGAGGTAAGCTGCCGGGAGCTGGACGTACTGGTGGAGGCGGCCCGCACCCACCGCGGCGTATATGGCGCCCGCATGATGGGCGGCGGCTTTGGCGGCTGCACCATTAACCTGGTAGCCGCGGAGCAGGTAGAATCCTTTATCCAACACATGACCGCCGCCTATCAGCAGCAGCTGGGCCTGCCGCTGGAAATCTACCAGGCTACCATTGTAGATGGAGTAGGCCTAATGGCCCCCAAAGCTTAATTCCTGGCCGCTTTTTATCTGATTGCTATGTCTGGTTTCGATACTGCTGAACACCCGCACCGCCGGTTCAATGCCTTGAAGGGCGAATGGATTCTGGTATCTCCGCACCGCTCCAAGCGGCCCTGGCAGGGGCAGCAGGAAGCCCCCGAGCAGGAGCACCGCCCCGCCTACGACCCCGGCTGCTACCTCTGCCCCGGCAACACGCGCGCCAACGGCGAAATCAACCCCGCCTACGATGCCACCTTCGTATTTACTAATGATTTTGCGGCCCTGCAGGAGAAGGTACCGATGGGCAGCATCAACGAAGGCGGCTTGCTGCGGGCCGAAGCGGAATCGGGTATCTGTCGGGTCATCTGCTTCTCGCCGCGGCATGATTTAACCCTGCCGGAAATGACCACGCCCGCCATCCGCAAAGTGGTGGATCTATGGGTGGAGGAGTTCCGCACCCTGGGCACCCGCCCCGATATCAACTACGTGCAGATCTTCGAGAACAAAGGCCAGATGATGGGCTGCTCGAACCCGCACCCGCACGGGCAGATCTGGGCCCAACGCACCGTGCCCATGGAGCCGGCCAAAGAAGGGGAGCAGCAGCTGGCCTATTTCCAGGAGCACCAGCGCACGCTGCTGTCGGCTTATCTGGCCCTGGAGCTGGAAAAGCAGGAGCGCGTGGTGCTGGAGAATGAGCATTTTGTGGTGCTGGTACCGTATTGGGCCATGTGGCCCTTTGAAACCCTGCTGATTGCCCGCCGCCCCGTGCAGGATATTACGCAGCTCACGGATGAGGAGCGGGAGGCGCTGGCCGATATCCTGCGCCGCCTCACCATTCGCTACGATAACCTGTTCCAGATTTCCTTCCCGTATTCGGCGGGGCTGCACCAGCGCCCCACTGATGGGCAGGAGCATCCGGAGTGGCACCTGCACATGCATTTCTTCCCACCGCTGCTGCGCTCCGCCACCGTGCGCAAGTTTATGGTAGGCTACGAAATGCTCGGCGACCCACAGCGGGATATTACGCCCGAGTTCAGTGCCGGGCGGCTGCGGGATATGTCGGAAGTGCATTACAAGCAGGCAGCAGTCTAGGGCTTTTGCCGATGGATACGCAAGCTTCCGATACTGCCGCCAAACCATTCCCGTGGGTGCCGCGCTGGCGCACGCTGCTGTCCTCCGTGGCTATGGCCCGCGACCCTATCGGCAACCTCGACCGGGCCCACGCCCACCACGGCGACACGGTGGGGATGCACCTGGGCGGCGTGCGGCCCATCATCGTCACCCGCGACCCGGTCCTGGCTCAGCACATTCTGCAGAAAAACCACCGCCGCTACCTCAAGTCTGACCTCACGCACGGCCTTATCCGGTACATCGGGCGCGGGCTGCTCACCAACGAGGGCGCCGACTGGCTGCGGCAGCGCCGCCTCATTCAGCCCGGCTTTCACCGCCAGCGTCTGGCCGGCCTCACGCGCCTGATGCAGGCCGCCGCCGAGGAATGGACTCAGGAGCTGCGCACGCGCACGGCCGCCGGGCCGGCTTTGCTAGATATTCACGAAGCCATGACGCGCGTGGCCTTCCGCATTATTTCCCAGGCCACGTTTGGCACCGGCATGAGCGAGGCGGAGCGGGAGCGGCTCTCAGATATCCTCACCCAGATTCAGGCGTTTTACGTGCGCACCATCCGGCAGCCTTACTTGCGGCCGTGGTGGCACCTCACCGGCAGCTACCGCTACCACGATGCGCTAAGCCAGGAGCTGCGCGAGCTGGTGCGCGGCTACATCCGTCGGCGCCAAGCCGCCCCGAACAGCCAAACGCACGACGACCTGCTGCAAATGCTGCTCGACGCCCGCTATGAAGACACCGGTGAGCCCATGACCGAAGACCGGCTTCTGGATGAAGCCAACATCCTGCTGCTGGCCGGCCACGAAACCTCCGCCAATGCGCTCAGCTGGTTGTTTTATTTGCTGGCGACGCACCCTCAGGAAGCAGTAAAGTTGCGCGAGGAATTGCAGGCCGCTGGCCTTGCCAATCGGCCACCTGCTTTCGATGAGCTGTCCCGTTTGCCATACTCTCTGCAGGTAATTCAGGAAACCATGCGGCTGTACCCGCCCGCCTGGATTGTGGACCGCGTGGCCCAGGAAGAAGACGAGTATCAGGGGCAGCGCATCCCTAAGGGCACGCTGTTTTCCGTCTACCTCTATGGCCTGCACCGCCACCCGCAGCTGTGGTCGGCGCCGAATGAATTTCGGCCCGAGCGGTTTGCGCCCCATGCCCAGCCCCCGGTGCCGGCTTATGGCTACCTGCCGTTCGGGGCGGGCCCGCGCCTGTGCATCGGCAATCACTTTGCCCTCACCGAAATTCAGCTGGTAGTACTGGAGACCCTGCGTCACTTTACCTTAGAATTGCCTCCGAATACTGCCTCAGTGCCCGTGCCTTTGATTACGCTTCGGCCCCCGCACGGTATGGTGCTGCGCTTCCTGTCGGTGTAGTTGTCATTCCGAGCACAGCGAGGAATCTGAATACCCATTACCCAGATTCCTCGCTGTGCTCGGAATGACAAAGATTTACTGCCACCAATGCTCCTGCGGCAATGGGCTGCCATCTATAATTATGGGCTGACCCAGCTGTGGAGTGGTGATGGGCAATTGAAGGTGAGTGGCTGCCAGAACGGCACTAGTAACGGGCTCATTCCAGGGATGATGTGCTTCCGTGAAAGCGCCCCAGTGCACCGGCATCAGCACCCGGGCCCGCACATCCAGGGCGGCCTGCACGGTTTGCTCCGGCATCATATGAATTTCGGCCCATTGCTTATCGTACTGCCCGCATTCCATCAGGGCCAGATCAAACGGCCCGTACTTAGCGCCAATGGTTTGAAAGTGCGGGCCGTAGCCACCGTCGCCGCTGTAAAACACCCGCTTGGTGGCCGATTTTATCACCCAAGAGCTCCAGGAAGTGGAGTTGCGGTTGGTGAGGCCGCGGCCGGAAAAGTGGCGGGCTGGCATGCTGATGATAGTCAGGCCGGGCAGACGCACGGAGTCGTTCCAGTCCATTTCCTGAATCTTTTCGGGCGCTACGCCCCAGGCCAGCAGGTGGGCGCCCACGCCCAGGGGCACGTAGAAATGCGCCACTTTTTCCTTCAGCCGCAGAATACTTTGGTAGTCGAGGTGGTCGTAGTGGTCGTGGGAAATCAGCACGGCGGCAATAGGCGGCAGCTGCTCGGCCGTGATGGGCAGAATGGGATTGTAACGCCTGGGGGTAGCCCAGTGCACGGGGCCCATGCGCACGCTCAGCATGGGGTCCAGCAATATATTCTGGCCGGCTATTTCTACCAGGCTGGCGGAGTGCCCAAACCAGGTAACGCGCAGGGTCTCTGCTGCTTTTTGCGTGACGCTCAGGGAATCCAGCGGCCGCATGGGCAGGGGAGCAGCCGGCGTGGTATTAGGCTGTTTGCTGAATAGAAAGCGCCACAGGGCAGAGAAAGTGCTGCCGCCCGTCATGAGCGTGGTGGGTACCAGGTTCCGAAACTCTCCCTCCCGATAGTGGCCCGACTGCGCATAGGCGGCCAGTTGGGCTTTAGTGGGCTTGCCGCCAAACTCCGGACTCAGGTTGGCAAATGCCACGCCCACCACTAGCAGAACCACCACCAGGCCACCCAATAGCCGCCCGATATAGCGTAATGATTTTCTCATAAGGTATACTTCGGGAAAGGAGATGCTTTGGGAGAGGTAGTCGCCATAATACGGGAAATACTTTACGATGCCCGCCGGATAATGCCGCATGTTACGCATTGCAGGGTTTTGCTAATTTGCCGCATGTCCCTACCACTCTCCCTACTGTCGGCTCCGGTATCTGTGGTGCCGTTGCTGGAAACCCCCGATTTACTCCTGCGCGGCCCCCGGCCTACCGACCTCCCGGAGGGCACCGCCATGCACCAGGACCCCGATTTTTACCGCTTTCTGGGCGGAAAGCCTCATGCTGAGGAAGACGTGTGGCGCCGCATGCTCTCCCACATGGGCCACTGGGCCATGCTGGGCTACGGCTCCTGGTCAATAGAGGAAAAAGCCACCGGCCGCTTTGTGGGTACGGTGGGCTTTTTTGATGTGCAGCGCGACCTGACGCCCTCCATTAAAGGCACGCCCGAAGCCGGGTGGGTGCTGGCACCGCGGCTGCACGGGCGCGGCTACGCCAGCCAGGCCCTGCAGGCCGCCTTGGCCTGGGCCGATGAGCATCTGCCCGCGCCGCGCACCACCTGCATCATCGACCCCGGTAATGATGCCTCCCTGCGCCTGGCCCATAAGTTTGGCTACCAGGAATACGCCCGTGCGCTGTACCACGGCGAGGAAATCGTGCTGCTGGAAAGGGCCCGACCCGGCACGTTGTAAACGCAACAGCGCCCGCCCACAACGGTGGACGGGCGCTGTTTTGCTACTCTCTCTATACGTGGAAAGTAAGCACCGGGCAGGCTGCTTCCGTAGCTACCGCCTCGGCCACGCTACCCACAAACAGCCGGCTGAAAGCAGAACGCCCGCGGGTGGGCAGTATCACTAAATCAGCCTGTTGCTGCCAGGCAAACTGCTGAATACCGCGCGTGGGGCGGCCGGCTTCAAAGAGTACCGGCTCGGCTTGCGGCAGCTGATGCCGCAGGGCAAACTCCTGCAGGCGGGCCAGCAGGTCGGGGCGTTCAAACTCATCATTTACCACGTGCAGCAGCAGCAGGCGGGCGGCCGGGTAGAGCTGCAGCAGTTGGCGCAGCCCGGGTACGGCGGCATCCGCTTCGGCCGCAAAATCCACGGCAAACACAATAGTGCGCAGCTCAAACTCGCCGGGCGCGTGCTTCACGGCCAGCACCGGACAGGTGGCCTGCCGAATCAGCTGCTCGGTATGAGTGCTGGCAAAAAAGCGCTCCAGCGTATCGTGTTCCTGGGGGCCTACCACCAGCAAGTCAATCTGCCGCTCCTGAATCAGTCGGGCCACGGCTTCCGGAAACTCCGCTACGGCGGCCGTATCATGCACGGGCACACCGGGAGCCAGGTGGGCAGCTTCGGCCTGCAGGCGCTGCATGCGCTGGCGGGTGGCCTTCAGGCGCTTCAGGGTGAACAGCTCGTCCATGCCGGCGGCGGGCGTGGGCTGGTCGCTGTTTACGGGGCCGCCATAGGTACTGAAACCAGCCGTGGCCGGCTCGGGAGTCTCTACTACGTGGAGCAGCGTAACCGAGCCGCCGGCCCGGCGGGCCAGCTGCAAAGCCGCCTCAAAGGCATGGTGCGCCTGCTTGGAAAAATCGGTGGCAACGAGGATGTTCTTCATGGGGAAGGAGAGCACAAAGCGTGGAATACAACCCGAAGTAAAGGCGGCCGGCAAGCACCGCCCATGACAGATATCAGCCCGAATCCTGCAAAATATCAGGTGGTGGGTAGGGCAAATGGCAGCCTAAAAATCAGGTCGTTTCAAAAGCACTTTTGGTGTTCTGCTGAACGGCAGAATAGCGTGGTGCTTAACCCTGTAGCTGCTAAGCACCACGCTCAATTTACCTGTCATCCTGAGCTTCGCGAGGGACCTTATCACGCAAGCAAGAGTCGTTGTTTCCGTGGTTGTTCAACTGGCATAAGGTCCTTCGCCAAGCTCTGGATGACAGTTGATTGGGTGTGTCACTACAACCTCAGCCTACGCCGGGCCCTGGCTGTAAGCACCACATGCCTGAGAGTTATAGGCTTTAGTCAAGAAAAAAGCCCGCTTCCAATCGGAAACAGGCTTTTTTGATAAATCTAAGACGAAGGAATTACTCTGCCAGCAGCTTATCAATAGTAGCGTTGAATTCGTCGATTTCCTGCTGGTAGTACTTGCCGGTGCCGGGGCCGGAGAAGCCCGTGTGAATCTTGCGCACTTCGCCTTTCTTATCGAGGAAAATGGTGGTGGGGAAGGCCAGCACCTTGGCCAACTGTGGCAACGATTTGCTGGCTTCGGCGGCCGATGCCTCACCAGCCACGGCAATATCGTAGCCAATATTCATCCGCTGGCGCATCTTCAAGAGCTTCTGCGAAGCTACTTTTTGATCGGGGGTACGCTCGTAGCCCAGGCCGATGATTTCGACGCCGCGCTGCTTGTTCTTTTCGTACCAGGGCGCCAGGAAGTTGGTTTCGTCCATGCAGTTGGGGCACCACGAACCCAGGATTTGCACCACCACCACTTTGCCTTTGTACTTGGGGTCGGTGGGGGAGATGCTGCCGCCTTCGAAGATGTTTGGGAATTTGAAGTCGAGGCGCTTCTGGCCGGGCTTCATACCGGTCATGGCGTTGGCGTCGGGCAGCTTGGCGTTGGGGTCCAGCGTAGCCGTCCAGGTTTCGTGGCCGGATTTGCCGGAGTAGAAGTCGCCTTTCAGTGTACCATTTGGCTGCTTCTCGGCGGAGAACAGGAAACCGTGGCTGCCATCGAAAGTAGTAACCTGTAGCTTATTGCCGTCGGCCTGGCCAGCCAGGTAGCGGTAGTCGCCGGTAGAGGTCAGGAAAGTCCCGGTTACATCGTTTCCGCTTTGCTTGAAGATGCCCACGGCCGGGTAAGTGTCCCCATCATCCCCTTTAAAGGTTACGTTCCAGGTGCCGTCAAAAGACTCTGCTTTACCGGTAGTATTAAATAGCTTGCTCCCGCCTTTTTCCGCTGAAAACGCCACACGGTAGGGCTCTTTGCCATCGTACTTTACCCAGGCACCTTTCAGCTTGTCGGCACCATCCTGACGCACTACCAGCGCAGCATCAAACACACCCAGGCGGATGGTCATGGAGTCGCCGGCGGTGGTAATTTCGTCCAGCTTCAGCTTTTCTTCGCCGTTGCGCAGCGTTACAACAGGCTTGCCGCCGCTCTGCGAAACTTCAAACAGGAAAGGAATCTGCTGGCCCTGCGTGGAGAGCACGCCACGCCACTTGCCATTGCTTAAGGTAGGCGGGGTGCCGGTAGTTGTGCCGGCCTCGGGTTTGGCGGGCGTCTGGTTTTCAGTGGAGGTGGTGGAATTGGACTGACAGGCCACCGCGGCCAGCGCGAGTCCGGCCCCGGCTACGGCCTTACGAAGAGAGAAGGCTACGGGCATAGGAAAAAAGTTAGAATGTTAAGTTCGGGGCTAAACTACGGAGGGGTTCCGTTAGTTTAAATAGGAAGGCCAAATGTAGCCCGTAACGCCAACTTTGTGGGGCGCACCGCGGCTTAAAGTCAAAGCTGCGAAAGTTTTGGGCTACGCAACGGTCGTTACCTATATTTGCGTACCCTTTCGGGGGCGCTTTCCCTCTACACTTTTTCCCTTTTCGTTATGGCGTTTGACTTAGAAATGATTCAGGCCGTGTACGCCGGCATGGGCGCGCGCATTGAGGCCGCCCGCGCTGCTGTTGGCCGCCCGCTCACTTTGACTGAGAAAATTCTGTACGCTCACCTCTACGGTGGCCAGGTAACTCAGGCCTTCGAGCGGGGCGTTTCCTACGTCGATTTCGCCCCCGACCGTGTTGCTATGCAGGATGCTACGGCCCAGATGGCGCTGTTGCAATTCATGCAGGCCGGCAAGCCTAAAGTAGCCGTGCCCAGCACCGTGCATTGTGACCACCTCATTCAGGCCCAGAACGGTGCCGCCGAAGACCTGGCCGTGGCCAACGCCGAAAACAAGGAAGTTTATGACTTCCTGGCTTCGGTTTCCAACAAATACGGCATCGGCTTCTGGAAGCCTGGCGCCGGTATTATTCACCAGGTAGTACTCGAGAATTACGCCTTCCCCGGCGGTATGATGATTGGTACCGACTCCCACACGCCCAACGCGGGTGGTCTGGGTATGGTGGCTATTGGCGTAGGCGGTGCCGATGCCGTGGACGTAATGGCCGGCATGGCCTGGGAACTGAAATTCCCCAAAGTAATTGGCGTAAAGCTCACCGGTAAGATGAGCGGCTGGACCTCGGCCAAAGACGTTATCCTGAAAGTAGCTGGCATCCTGACCGTGAAAGGTGGCACCGGCGCTATCGTAGAATACTTCGGCGACGGCGCCGAGAGCATGTCGTGCACCGGCAAGGCTACCATCTGCAACATGGGTGCTGAAATTGGCGCTACCACCTCGGTATTTGCCTATGATGAAAGCATGGCCACGTACCTGCGCGGTACCAGCCGCGGCGAAATTGCCGACCTGGCTGCCGGCGTAGCCCAGCACCTACGCGCCGATGACGAGGTATTCGCTGACCCTTCCAAGTATTACGATCAGCTGATCGAAATTAACCTGGATGAGCTGGAGCCCCACGTAAACGGCCCTTTCACGCCGGACGCTGCCTGGCCTATCTCCCAGTTTGCAGCCGCAGTGCGTGAGCACGGCTGGCCCGAGAAACTGGAAGTGGGTCTGATTGGATCGTGCACCAACTCTTCCTACGAAGACATTACCCGCGCCGCCAGCATTGCCAAGCAGGCTGTAGATAAAGGCCTGGCCGTAAACGCGGAGTTCACCGTAACACCCGGCTCGGAGCTGGTGCGCTACACCGTGCAGCGCGACGGTTTGCTGGACACCTTCGCTCAGATGGGCGGCGTGGTGCTGGCCAATGCCTGCGGTCCGTGCATCGGCCAGTGGGCCCGCCACACCGACGACCCCAAGCGCAAGAACTCCATCATCACCTCGTTCAACCGCAACTTCGCCAAGCGCAACGACGGCAACCCGAACACGCACGCTTTCGTGGCCTCGCCCGAAATCGTAACGGCCTTCGCTATTGCTGGTGATTTGACCTTCAACCCCCTCACCGACACGCTGACGACCAAAGACGGCCAGCAGGTGAAGCTGGACGAGCCCCGCGGCGTGGAAATGCCACCCCAGGGCTACGCCGTAGAAGATGCCGGCTTCCAGGCCCCCGTAGCCGATGGCTCGGGTGTGCAGGTAGTGGTAGATCCTTCTTCTGACCGCCTGGAGCTGCTGGAGCCCTTCAAGGCCTGGGAAGGCACTGACCTCATGGGTTTGCGCCTGCTCATCAAAGCCCAGGGTAAGTGCACCACCGACCATATTTCCATGGCCGGCCCGTGGCTGAAATACCGCGGCCACCTGGACAACATCTCCAATAACATGCTCATTGGCGCCACCAACTGCTTCAACGGCGAAGCCAACAAGGTGCGCGACTATGTTTCGCAGGGTGTTACCTACACCACCGTTCCTCAGGCGGCCCGTAACTACAAGTCGATGGGCATTGGAACGGTAGTAGTGGGCGATGAGAACTACGGCGAAGGCTCTTCGCGGGAGCACGCCGCCATGGAGCCCCGCCACCTGGGTGTGCGCGCCATCATTGTGAAGTCGTTTGCCCGGATTCACGAGACTAACCTGAAGAAGCAGGGTATGCTGGGCCTCACCTTCGCCAACAAGGCCGACTACGACCTGGTTGAGGAAGGCGACACCATCGACATCATCGGCCTGACGGACTTCCAGCCCGGCAAGCCCCTGCAGGCCCGCCTGCACCACGAAGACGGCGACACCGACCTCATCACCCTGAACCACACGTACAACGAAGGTCAGATTGAGTGGTTTAAAGCCGGCTCCGCGCTGAACCTGATTCGTTTGAAAGAATCGGGCATGGCGGTGTAATGACCTAATTGCCGCTAAGTAAAAAGGCCGCTTTCCTGTTAAGGAAAGCGGCCTTTTTCATTGCCTTTTCTCTATATTCAGGAAGGCTTACCGCAATGCGCCGGGGAAGTAGGCTCTGCGCCCTTTCCGCGAGGGGCCGGGCTGGTATTCAAGCATCTGGTACTGTATAGCCCTTGCCGTATGAAAAGAAGAAAATTCATTCTCGCCTCCGCTGCAGGCCTGCCTTTTCTGACAACTGGGTTTGCCTGGGGCCAGAACAGGGCTAAAGGGTTTAAAGCCAAAGCCGGAGAAGGGCGCCTGCACGGGCACATTCTGCTGAAGGGCGTCAACGCCAACCTTATTGATGTGAAAGTATCGGGTAAGGATACCAATGGCGCGCTGGCCATTTTTGAGCAAACCAGCCAGTCGCAGGGGCGGGGCACGCCATTGCACGTGCATCCGTTGCAGGATGAAGTATTCTACGTGCTGGAAGGGAATTACTTTTTCCAGGTAGGCGAAGATAAATTCCGGCTGGCGGCCGGGGATAGTATCTTTTTGCCCCGCAAGGTGCCACACTCCTGGATTCAGCTAAGTGAGCGGGGAAAAATGACCGTTACCCTGCAACCCGCCGGCAAGCTGGAGGAGTTCTTTGTGGCTATGGCCGCTCTGGATCATACGCCTACTGCCGAGGAGCTTGCCCGCCTTTTTGCGGCGCACGAAATGCAGGTGCTGGGCCCGCCGGTAACGCCTGATTAAGTATTTCAGAAATGGGGTAAACTATAGCTCCAAGTGTTACCGAACCTGCTCGCGCGTGAGCACTGCCTGTTGCTGGCGGGTATGTCGGGGCCGTTGCACCAAGTAATAATAGGCTAATATCAGCAACCCCGCCACAAAGGGCACCAGCGCCAGGTGCTTGCCCGTAATGCCGGGCGCAAACAGCTGGGTGTCAAAGCCGAAGAACTCACTGATCATCCAGTAGGAGTTGGCGGCTATCCAGAGCACGATGGCCACGTTGTGCGCCCACTCCGAGGCCACGTGGCGGGTGCGCCAGGCTATAACCACGGCAATAACCAGCGTCGGCGCAATCATGAGCAGGCCCAGGGGTTTCCAGACCATGCACCAGCTTACATCTTTCAGGAGCCAAAAGACGATGTGCATGTTCTCCATGCGCCGGTACGAGGCCGGAATTCGGTAGTCGGATTCAGGAAGATGGGCGGGCATTGTTACTGGAAAAAAGACTTTCAAATGTAAAGCCCCTGTGCCTATTTGCGGGTTGCTATGCCTACTATTTTCACGCATGCGGCCGTTGCCGTTGGCTTGGGCCGCAGCCTGACTACCGCCCGGCAACCCGCCGGCTTTTGGTGGCTCACGGCCCTGGCGGCCATCCTGCCGGATTTCGATGCTATTACCTTTAAGCTGGGCATTGCCTACGCCAGCATGTGGGGGCATCGGGGCTTCACGCACTCAGTGGTTTTCGCGGTACTGGTGGGCATTTGTCTAACCTGGCTAACGCCGGGGCGCTGGCGCGGTGGGTGGAGCCGGGTGGCCCTGACGGGCTGGTTTGTAGCCGCAACGGTTTCGCACCCGTTGCTGGATATGCTTACCAATGGCGGCCTGGGGGTGGCTTTGCTGGCGCCATTCGGCGGGGAGCGATTTTTCTGGCCCTGGCGGCCCGTGCGCGTCTCGCCGGTAGGTGGGGGCTTCTTTTCCGGGCGCGGCGCGGCTACTTTACTGAGTGAGCTGCGGTGGCTATGGCTGCCCACCGGGTTGGTGCTGGCTGCCGCGCTTACCCGGCGCCGTTCTGCCCGCTAAAGCAACTTCCCGCCCCGTTTACGTATGAGGGCTACCTTTTTGCTTTACCTTTTTGCTTTCTATGCCAAACGCCCTGAAGACTGTTTTGAAAAGTGCCGCCTGGGCGGGTGGCGGAATATTTGGGGCTTTGGCCGTATATCTGGTGGGGTCTGCGGCGCTTTCCATGGTGCCAGTTGGCCAGCAGAGCCAGCCCTCTGAGGGCGCCATTGAGGCGTATATTCTCTCCAACGGCGTGCATACCGATATTGTAGTGCCCGTGCGCACCGCTCAGATAGACTGGAGCGAGCTGCTGCCCTACGCCGATACGCCCGCCGCCGACACCACCATGAACTACCTGGGCTTTGGTTGGGGCGACAAGGGCTTTTACCTGGATACGCCCACCTGGTCGCAGCTCAAAGTAAGCACAGCCTTTAAGGCCATGTTCTGGCTGGGCACCTCGGCCATGCACACCACCTATTACCACCAGCCCACAGAAAACGACAAGTGCGTTAAAATCTATCTGACGCCCGAGGAGTACAGCCGCCTGATTACCTTCATCAAAGACAGTTTCGCCTACGATGCGGCCGGACGGGTGCAGCACATTGAGGGCCACAACTACGGCCTGAACGATACCTTCTACGACGCCCGCCGCACCTACAACCTGTTCTATACCTGCAACACCTGGGCCAACGACGCCCTGAAAGCCAGCGGCCAGAAAGCCAGCCTCTGGACGCCCGCCGATACCGGCATTTTCTACCAGTACGGCCGCTAGAGCCAGCAGCACAGGCTGGTGGACTAAAAGGAAATAAAAAGCCCGACTGTAGCTGCCGGGAAAGCAGACTACAGCCGGGAATAAGGGGTGGGCGAAAACGACTAACCGGTTAATTCAGCCACACATCGGCCACGGGCTCAAAGCGCCGGGCGGCAAAAGCACCATACGGCGCCTCCACATAAAACCCGAGGATATGCACCTGGGGCTGGCCGGTGTGGGCGTTGGGTAAGGTACGAACCGGGTAAACCCGGCCATCCTCTGGCCACTCGCCCACATAGTTAGCAGGACGACGAGTGGCATCTACGCAGCGGGCAAACTGCTGGACCGGAAGCGGAACGGGAAGCTTTACTTTCGACATATCCAAAGATACAGATATTTGAGATAACTAAAAAGTTTAGCCTAAATTTTTATATGATTTTTCGGGTTAAATAATGCTTTTAATGTGGTTTTAATAGAACTTATAAAATTTTGGCATTGCATGGATAATTGATAAGTCTTTACATACGAAACCGGGTGATTTGTGGATTTGCTAAATTAATTAGTAAATAGCAGCCGTCAAGCATTAACCTACCCCGGCATGAGTCTGCTGCATCTATACCGTTTGCCCGATAAGCCCTGGCCGCTACAGCTGCCGGTCATTGGCAGCACGCTTTCGGCGGGTTTCCCTTCTCCCGCCGACGACCACCTCGACCCGCCCCTCGACCTAAACCGCCACCTGTTCCGGCACCCGGCCGCCACCTTTCTGGCCCGGGTGCGCGGCAACTCCATGCTGGAAGCCGGCATTCATGATGGCGACCTGATTGCCATTGACCGCGCACTCACGCCCCGCGACGGGCACGTGGTAGTAGCCGTGGTAGAGGGCGAGTATACCATTAAGCGCCTGCGGCAGGAGGGCCCGCGCTTGTGGCTGGAGCCCGCCAATGCCCACTACCAAAACGTGGAAATAACCGGCGACATGAGCTTTACCGTGCGCGGGGTAGTCACGCACGTCATTCACGCCCTGCCACCCACCTGCTGAGTTTTCCTGGCCTATGTTTGCTCTGGTTGATTGCAACAACTTCTATGTGTCCTGCGAGCGGGTATTTCAGCCGCAGCTGGAGGGCGTGCCCGTGGTAGTGCTCAGCAACAACGACGGCTGCCTGATAGCCCGCTCCGACGAAGCCAAGAACCTGGGGTTTGCAATGGGCGAGCCATACTATCAGGCGCGGGCCCGGCTGCAGGAGCACCATGTAGAGGTATTTTCCTCCAATTATCCGCTCTATGGTGATATGAGCCGGCGCGTCACGCAGGTGCTGACCCAGTTTTCGCCCGAGGTAGAAGTGTATTCCATTGATGAGTCGTTTCTGGACCTGAGCGGGCAGCTCTATCTGTTCCCGGATCTGGCCGACTGTGCTGCGGCCGTGCGCGCCGCCGTGCGCCAGCAAACCGGTATTCCGGTCTGTGTGGGCGTAGCGCCCACCAAAACCCTGGCTAAGCTGGCCAATCGTTTAGCCCGCCATACCTCTACGGGGGTGCTGGTGCTGAACACGCCCGAGCAGCGCGCCGCGGCCCTGGCCGCTACGCCGGTAGAGAAGATATGGGGCATTGGCCGCCGCTACGCGCCCAAGCTGCTGGCCCAGAACATTCAGACCGCCGCCGATTTAGTGGCTATGCCCGAAGCCTGGGCCCGGCGGCACCTGGGCGGGGTAGTGGGCGTGCGCCTCTGGCGGGAGCTGCGCGGCGAAGTGTGCCTGGCGCTGCATGCCGGCGGGGGAGAAGAGGCCACTGCTGCCCCGGTGCGCCACAGCGTAACCTGTACCCGCTCTTTTGGTCGGCCGCAAACCGGGCTGGGGCCGCTGGCCGAGGCCATGGCTATGTTTGTGGAGCGGGCCGCCGAGCGCCTTCGCCGGCAAGGGCTGTCGGCGCATCTGCTCACCATTATTCTGGGTACAAACCGGTTTACGGCTGGCGGGCCGCACACCCAAACCCTGGTGCTACCCCTCACTACGGCTACTAATGATACCGCTGCCCTTACCAAAACCGCCCTGCGTGCGCTGCGCCAGCTGCGACAGGCGGGCGTAGCCTACCAGCGAGCTGGGGTGCTATTGAGTGGGCTGGAGCCGGCCGGGTGTGCACAGCTGGATTTATTCGGGGCCTCCGCCAAAGACCAGGAGCAGCGCCAGCAGCTGATGGCTACCCTGGACGGGCTAAACCAGCGTTTTGGGCGCAGCATGGTGCAGCTGGCCGCAGCAGGCACTGCCCAAAGCCGGCAGGTCTGGGGCGGGCGGCAGGCCCGCCGCTCTCCGGCCTTCACTACCAGCTGGGATGAGCTTTGGACGGTTGGCTAACCCAGACTATGGTTGGGTTACCAATACTTTGCGCGTGAGCAACGCCTCCTTACCTTGTAGCTGTACAATGTAAACCCCTGGCTTCAAGCCCTGCAGTTGGAGGGTAGCGTTGGTCTGGTGCGCCGGCCAGCTTTGCTGCCGCACCACGCGCCCCACCCCGTCCAGCACGATTACCCGCTCCGCCGCAAACCCAGCCGGAACCGACACATACAGCAGGCCCGTAGTGGGGTTGGGGAACAGCTGCCATAGCGTGGCCTGCGCCGGCTGTACCGGTAGGGCCAGGGTGTTGTACCAGTCCTGGGCGGTGTTGCCGGTGGTCAGCAGGCTATCCAGCGTGCCGGCTGCCAGCACCGCAAACGCTACCATAACCGAGTCGCCGGGGGCCAGCTGGGGTATTTTGGCGCCCAGCATATAGGACACATCGGCGCCGGTGGAGGTTTGGCCGGCTGCGCGGTTGCGGGTGCCGGTTGCCAGCATCCGAAACTTCTCGGCATCACTAAACCCGTTATAAATACGCACTGCCGAATCCGCCGGGGCCGCATTGTCGGCGGCATAGAAGGACGGTGCCCCGCCCCGCAGCAGGGTTACGCCGGCGTAATGCTTCGGGTTCTTGCGCTCGGTTACATAGCCCAGGCGGCGCTCCTCGTCCCAGGCCGCCTCGTTGCCGGCCGGGTTGGGCAGCAGGTCCCAATCCATATACAAACCAGCATGCAGGGGCTTCAGCGTATCAGGCGTGATGTTGGTCAGCCGATATTCCAGCACGATAAAATTACGCCGCTCAGTAGGCTCGGCCCAGGCGTAGGCGTGCTGCCGTACCCGCACGCCGGTCCGGGTAGCGGGCCGTGTATTTTGCAGGGTATCAGCAAATACGCCGGTGGCTTCCTCGGTGGCGCGGCGTGGGGCCTGCAACAGCTGCACAGCGCTAACGACCGTAAAATCCGTGTTTATTTTATTCTGCGCGTTGGGCAGCCGGTCTGATACCCGACGGGCCGAGGTAGCCACCACCAGCCCTCCGATGGAGAGCATCGGAAGCTTGGTGCGGTACATCACCCCGTCGCCCAAGGAAGGGTCGGTTGCTTCGTAACCAATATTGCCCTGGCTGGTCAGGCTCAGGTCCAGGTCGCCGGCCGTGAGGGTGACGTAGCCGGGGTTTAGTACTATTTTAAGGTACTGATCATCCTGATAGCCATTATCACCCACAAAATGATAACGCAATACTGCCGTAGTAGCCATGGGTGTTTCCGGGCTGATAATCAGCTCAAACGGGTTTTCCGCATTAGAGGTCACCGCCAGGGTATTAAGAGCGGGGACAGGAAAGGTCTGGTTCCGCACCGTAAGGTACGGCGAAAGAGACGTGAGGCTGACCGAAAGGCCCGTAATGGGGTTCAGCAGACTCTGTACCTGCACGGTGAGGCGCACGGTGTCGCCCGGCTGAAAGTAGGAGCGGACCGGGAGGTAGTCCTCCCGCATTACGCGGGCCTCGCGGCGGTCAGTGAGAGTCAGCGCACGGGCCACGTTCAGGCGGCCAGTGCCCAGCTTATGGCGGTAAACGGCGTTGCTAGTGATGGTATATAAGGAGTCGGTAGTTTGACGCAGCTGGGCGGCCACCTGCTCGGCGGTGTACTGCGGAAAGCGCAGGCGCACCAAAGCGGCCGCCCCCGCTACTAACGGGGCCGCAAATGAGGACCCCCAGACGCCGGAAGAATAAGCACTATCATGGTCGAAGCTGGTGGTAAGGATGGCTTCGCTGGGGGCGGTGAGGTCCACGAAGTAGCTGTAAGAAATGTTCTTACCCTTGCGGTCATTTACATCGGAGCCGGATACGGAAATAACATGGTCGTAGCTGGCCGGGTAGAAGTCGAGGTCGGCGTTGGTGTTACCGGCGGCGGCTACAATCACCATGTTGCGGTTCACGGCCGCGTAGGTAATAATATCCTGCTCGTACTGGGAGCGGCCGCCTACATCACCCCAGGAAAGATTCAGCACCTGGCAGCCGTGGTCGGCGGCGTATACGATGGACTCAAAGCCCGCAAAAAAGCCGGTGGGCGTGCTGGGGTATACTTTCAGGGGCAGGTATTTGCACTGGAAGCCCATGCCGGCAATACCCCGGCCATTATCGGTGCGGGCGGCGGCCACGCCGGCTACCAGGGTGCCGTGCCCATAGCCGGGCAGATTATCCGCGGTAGGGTCGTTATCGTTATCGGCCAGGTCCCAGCCGCGGAAGTTGTCCACGTAGCCATCCTTGTCGTTGTCGATGCCATCGATAGGGTCGGCGTAGTTGCGCTGTTCCTTGCCTTTCAGGTCCTGGTGCGTGAAACGCGTGCCGGTATCCGAAATGCCGATGACGATGGTAGAGTCGCCCTTGGAAAAATCCCAAGCCCGGTAGGCTCGGATATTTTTCAGGTAGTACTGCCGAGGATTAGCGGTCCGGGTAGAGTCGGCAAAGGGGTCGTTGGGCTGGTACAGGGGCTGGCGCTGGTACAGCGGCTCCACGTACTCAAAAGCGCCGGTTTGCAGCAGCTGTTGGCGCACTTTCTCAAACGGCACCCCGGCTGGATAGCGCATCTGGTAAATCTGGCGCAGGTCTACGCCCCGGGTCTGCCCGGCGCGGGGGAGCAGGGCCTTCGGGTATTTTTGCCGGGGCTGGGTGGCGCCCAACTGCTGCAGGGCTTTCTGCACCGGGGAACTCTGGAGCAGGTCAGCGGGGACCATACCCCGGGCGCTGGCGGGTGCTTTCAGGCGCACTACACATACCCCCGGCTGGGTAGTGGGGCCCAGGCGGGCCGGCTGCGCCGGGGCGGCCATGGGGGCCAATAAGCCACCGCCCAGCAACAGGACCAGCAATAGTAAGCGTAGCGGTGGGAACATAAGCGGGGCAGGTTCGGGGGGATTTGTAAATTTAACCTTTCGGAGCAGTACTTTGCGTCTGCTATACGGGGTTTTCGACCAACCCGGTAAACCACCCGACCAATCTATTTCCTGCCTCTTCCCACCTGTATTATGACGGAAACCACCCGCAAACACCAAGCTACCCTCGACACGGCCGTGAAGGCCCTCCACGGCCGCACGTTCTTCGCCGCATTTCCCGAAAACCCTTCCCCCGAAATCTACGGGGCCGATGCCGACCAGCAGGGCCGGGAGAAGTTCCAGGCCCTGCGCGGCCAGCGCTTTACTGAGCTGCTGCAAGAGGAGCCCGAGCAGTGGGTAGGCCAGGAGGAGTCGCCCTACGAGCAGCAGCCGCTAGGCATCACCTACCCATACTTTGCCCCGGAAACCCTGGTGCAGCGCGCCGAAGCCGCTTTTACGGAGTGGCGCAAGCTGAAGCCCGCCCAGCGTGCGGCCCTGCTCACGGAAAGCCTGGACGGCATGCGCCAGCGCTTCTTTGAAATTGCCTACGCCACCATGCACACCACGGGCCAGGCCTATATGATGTCGTTCCAGGCCAGCGGCCCGCATGCCGCCGACCGCGCCCTGGAGGCCATTGCCGCCGGTTACGAGGAGCAGACCCGCTTTCCCGAGGAAACCCGCTGGGAGAAGCCCATGGGCAAATACAACCTCACCCTGCACAAAACCTGGCGCGCCGTGCCCAAGGGCGTAGCCCTGGTTATTGGCTGCTCTACGTTCCCTACCTGGAACACGGTGCCCGGCATGTTTGCCTCCCTGGTAACCGGCAACCCGGTTATCATTAAGCCGCACCCCAAAGCCGTGCTGCCCATTGCTATTGTGGTGGCCGAAGTGCAGAAAGTGCTGAAAGAGCACGGCCTGAACCCCAACATCTGCCAGCTGGCCGTAGATGCCAACGACCGTCTCATTACGAAGGACCTGGCCGAAAACCCGGCTGTGAAGCTGATTGACTATACCGGCGGCTCGCAGTTTGGCGATTATATCGAAAGCCTGAAGGGTAAAACTGTCTTCACCGAGAAAACCGGCGTGAACAGCATTATCCTGGATAGCTGCGACGACCTGGACAAGGTGGCCCAGAACCTGGCCTTCTCCGTGAGTTTGTACTCCGGGCAGATGTGCACGGCCCCGCAGAACTTCTTTGTGCCGGCCGCCGGCGTGAAAGTAGGCGACCAGCTGGTGCCTTACGAGGAGGTGGTACAGAAGCTGGCCGGCGCCGTAACCGGCCTGGCTACCAACCCCAAAGTGGGGCCGCACGTGTTTGGCGCCATTCAGAACCCGGCCACGCAGGAGCGGGTGGAGCAGCTCAGCCTCGATGGTGGACGCAAAGTGCTGGCCCATGGCTCGGTAGACAACCCCATGTTCCAGAACGCGCGCACCTGCTCGCCCAGCATCCACGAAACGACTTCTGATAAAGTGGAGCAGTTCAGCCAGGAGTTGTTTGGGCCTATCATGCTGGTGATTAAGACCAAAGACACCCAGGAAAGCATCCACCTGGCCGCGAAGCTGGCTAAGGAGCACGGCGCTATTTCCTGCGGCGCCTACACCACCGACCCCGAGATAAAGGAGCAGATTATGGATGAGATGAGCCTGGCCGGTACGCCCGTCAGCTTCAACCTCACCGGCGGCATCTACGTGAACCAGAACGCGGGCTTCTCCGACTTCCACGTAACGGGCGGCAACCCCGCCGGCAACGCCTCCTTCACCAACCCCGAGTTCGTGATTAAGCGCTTCACCTGGGTGGGCTTCCGCGAGCCGGTAGTGTAATATAGCTGGTGCTAATCAAAAAAGGCCCTGACTGTTAAGTCAGGGCCTTTTTGTTGCTGGAGAATAGCGCTAGTTGCCTTTCCCATACTTGTATTTGTGGGGGGATTTCACGGTTTTAAACTTCTGCGGGTTCTTGGCATTCAGATCAAGCCCCAACCCAATGGTAACGGGGTCTTTCTTAGATTTTGCTTTATTGTTATCCCGCCGCGGCGGTGAGTCGGTGGCGTAGTTGCGGGGGTTCTGCAGGACTTTATCCTGCGTGCAGGAAGCGCCCAATAAGAGCATTCCGGCCAGGAGGGAGTAAGCGGTATAACGCATAGCAGTGGGAAGTTAAATGGAGCGCCGACAGTGGCGGATAGTTAGACTTTGTACTGATATGCAGGCAGAAAAGATGTTGTTTGGCTCGCTTTTTTAGTATTCATTATTTTGTATTATTTCTGATTGTCAGTGCATTGCAAATAAAAAAGCCTCTGCTCTTCCACGGAAGAGCAGAGGCTTTTTAGCTGAAAACCAGCGGGTTTACTAGATGATATGGCGCAAATCGTCGCGCAGGTTTTCTATGCCGCGCCAGATTTCGTCCCAGGTGCTCCGGTCGGTATCGTTGGTGGCCGGAGCAGTGGTGCCGGAGTTCGGGGTGGGACCCAGCTGCGCCGCCAGCTTGGCCCGTTTCACCTCCAGAGCGGCAATATGCTCGTGGTAGGTGTGGGGAGAGTTGGCGGTGGTGGCGTGGGCGCGGTTGCGCAGGGTTTTGATCTTGCCGTTCAGCTCTTCCAGCGCCTGGCGCAGGTCGGCGTCGGAGAGGTTTTCGGGTACGCGCATATGGCTGGGGGAGGGCGGATAAGACATGGCAGCAGAATATGGACCGTTACTGCACGTACTGTATTTGCGGTGGAAAAGATGCCTGAATGCCGGCCAACTTAAGCGCAACACAACCATAATTTCCCGGTAACGCCCGCCCCGGAGTTGGCTTCTAGCTTTGCCCCGTCTCTAAACCAACCACCTGGGCGTATGAATCGGTCTACTATTCTGCTCTTACTACTGCTGTGCTTTGTCGGGAAGCTGCGCGCTCAGAAATCAAAACAGATGGTGACGCTGGCTACCAACACGCCGTTGGCGCCGCCCGAAGAAGCCGCCCAGCCAGCCGCCGCCCCCGTGGTGTATCTGCTGGCCGATCAGATGCCCACTTTTACGGGCGGCGAGGCGGGCTTTCAGCAGTTTATCCGGGACAAGGCCCAGTATCCCGAAAAAGCCCTTGCCCAAGGCATTTCCGGCAAGGTCCACGTCCGGTTTGTGGTAGATGATAAAGGCCGCATCCGCGACGCGCAGGTAATAAAGGGCCTGGGCTATGGCCTGGATGAAGAAGCACTGCGCCTGGTGCGTATTATGCCCTGGTGGACGCCGGGCACTATTAAAGGCAAAGCCGTGTGGGTAAGCTATACCATGCCTATTACCTTCCGGGCCATGAATTAAGGGGGTGAGGTGGTGACATAGTGAGATGGTGAGTTTGACGTTCCGCTTGCGCAAACCGCGCGTATTGAACAACAAACTCACCATCTCACTATCTCACCACCTCACCGGAATACCATCTCACCATTTCACCGGTATCCCCAGCTCCCGGGCCAGCGGGGCCGCCGCCGACTGATACAGGTGCTGCAGCAGCTCATCCACGGCCGGGGCCAGCTCCACCAGGTAGTCTTCGTGCAGTTTGGCGGTCTGTTTCAAGGCTTCCTGAGTGCGCCGGGCCAAATGGGTGAGCAGCGGCTGGGTGGGCCCGTGCAGGCGCGCTACCGCGGCGGGCTGGTGCCGGAATACGTTGATCAGCAGCCGCACGCTCAGTTCCACTTCACCCATTAGGTCGCCGGTAATTTTGGTGTGGTAAGTAAGGCGGGCCTGCAGCTGGCGCACTACCACCAGCAGGTCGTTGGGGGTTTGGTGGTAGCCGCGCACGGGGTCGTCTACCTGCGTGCGCAGGCGGTGGCGGCGCTCTTCCAGGGCATCGTCGCCTTCCAGCAGACGGAAGGCCAGCTGCTCGGTGAGCACGGCGTCCTGAGCTACCAGGCGCGTAAGGAGCTGGTCTTTTTCTTTCTGAGGCAGGTTGAGCAGGGCTTTGCGCAGGTCGGGCGAGAGAGCGGGCATAGGGGAGTTAGATGGACTATATGTTACGCTGAGCAGCCCCACACAAGTTCCCGGCAAAAGGGCCTTGTTAACTCACTAGCACGTCCGACTCGGCGTGTACCCGCCCGGCCAGCGCGGCGCGGTTCTTCACTTCATCAAACTCCTTTTCGCTTTTGGCGACGACCACCGTGGCCACCGCATTGCCGATGATGTTGGTAATGGCCCGCGCCTCCGACATAAACCGGTCTACGCCCAGCAGCAGGGCCATGCCTTCTACCGGAATAACTTTGGTGGCCGCCAGTGTGGAGGCCAGCACCACAAACCCCGAGCCCGTAACGCCGGCCGCGCCCTTGCTGGTCAGCATCAGAATACCAATAATAGTGAGCTGCTGCCCCAGTGTGAGCGGAATATGAAATGCCTGCGCCAGAAAGATGCTGGCCATGGAGAGGTAAATGGTAGTGCCATCCAGGTTAAAGGAATACCCCGTAGGAATAACCAGCCCCGCCACGGAGCGGGAACAGCCGTACGCCTCCAGCTTGTCAATCAGCCGCGGCAGCGCCGACTCCGACGACGACGTGCCCAGCACAATCAGCAGCTCTTCCTTAATGAAGCCCAGCAGCCGCCACAAACTGAATTGGTAGTAGCGCGCCACCGTGCCCAGAACGCCAAAAATGAACAAAGCCATGGTCAGGTACACGGCGCCCATCAGCTTGGCCAGGGGCAGCAGCGTGTGCAGGCCGTATTTGCCAATGGTGTAAGCCATGCCCCCGAAAGCGCCCAGCGGGGCCAGCTTCATAATCATGGCCAGCATGCCGAACAGCACGTGGCTCAGGCGTTCAAAAGTGGCCATGAGCGGCCCGCTTACGGTGTAGCTCACGCGGGAAAGCGCAAACCCAAACAGCACGGCCACCAGCAGCACCTGCAGCACGTCGCCGCCGGTAAAAGCGCCCACCAGATTCTCCGGTATAATGTGGGTGAAAAAGGCCACCCAATCCATTTGCGTAGCCTTTTCACTGTACTGCTGGGTTTCGGCGGCCTTAGCAGCTACCTGGCTGGTATCAATGCCCGCGCCGGGCTGCACCAGGTTGGCCGCCACCACCCCAATGACCAGGGCCAGCGTGGTAATCAGCTCAAAATAAAGCAGCGCCTTGCCGCCCACCCGGCCCACTTTTTCAGGTTGCCAATGCTGCCAATACCCAGCACCACCGTGAGGAAGATGATGGGCGCAATCAGCATCTTTATCAGGCTGATAAAAACGTCGCCGATGGGCTTGAGCGCCGCGCCCACGGTGGGGAACAGCGCCCCTACCAGAATGCCCAGCGCAATGGCCGTGAGTACCTGAAAAGTAAGGTTGCGGGAGAGGTGCTTCATGCGGGCGGCAAAGTAGGTAAAAAGCCCTACACCGTGTGGCAGTGGTGCTGGCCAGCGGCATACAAAAAAGGCCTACCCGTTTGGGTAGGCCTTTTTGCATATGTATTAACGGAAAGCCTTATTTAACTAAGCTGATGCGGTTGGACTTGGTTTTACCATCGGCCATTACCTTGTAGTAGTAAGTGCCGGTGGGCAGTTGGGCGCCTCTCAGCAGAATAGAGTTATTCACCCCGCCTTTGGCCTCGCCATCGAAGATGGTAGCTACGCGGCTTCCCATGGCGTTGTAGAGCTCTACCTTTACATGGCCGCTGCGCGGAACCGAGAAGTTGATGGTAGCATCCCGGCCCGTGGGGTTGGGGTAGGCCTCAGTGCGAATGCTGCGCTGCTCAGTCGGAGCGGAAATTTTGGCTTCACCGGCTGGTGCCAAGGGAACAAGTGTTGGGCAGGAGTTCGAAGTATAGTTGGTGCAATTGGTAGCAGGTGATGTGCAACCGGCAGGATCCGCAGTGGTAATACCCGTAGTGACGGTAATACTAAAGCCGCCTAAGCCAGGCACAACGGTGAATACAACCGGGCCATTTGAACCAGTATAGGTGAATGTCTGAGCAGTTTGACCAGTTTGCGTTAAGATGTACTTACCTACTACCGGGCAGGATACCGTTACAGTAGGTGTAGTGTTTGTTCCGCAGATGAGGGCATCCTGAATTGTTACAACAGGTCTGGCAGGATTTGATGGCTGTGCATTCACCACTACTGATGTGGAACCTGAGACGCAGTCACCTTGCGAGGCGGTGAGGCCGTAAGTACCTGGGGCCACGCCAGTGAAGCTAAAGGGAGCAGCGCTGGTAGTGCGGGTGGTAGTGGCGGGGCTGGGACCGGTAAGAGTATAAGTATAACCGGCTATCGGAGCGGTAACATACACTGTACCGGTGGCTACTGAGCAAGTGGGCTGATCTACGGTAGCTGCTGGCCTGGCAGGCGTTGCGTTAAAACCGCCCAGGGCAAAATCCTGGAGCGAAGCCGTGATGGACTGCGAGTTGCGGGTTTCAACCATGAAGGCCGCAAAACAGGTAGAAATGTCCAGGGCGCAAAGGTCAATGGCGCCTTCATAGAATAGGTTGGGAGCATAAAAAGTATCCCCGTTGCTGGCCTTGTAGGTAAATCCTGCCGGCACATCAGCTTTGGAGTGGTTTACATCAGCACAATAGTTATCGGACGAGGCCGACTGCAACACGAGCTTGCCATTCTGCCATTCATACACCTTAATAGTAGGCTTGGTACCTCCGGAGGTGAAGTCGCTCAGAATCAGCAAGTCCCCATTCGTGTGGACGCCACTAAAGGTGCCATTAGAATTTGTACTGACATCACTCTTAAAAAACCAAAAGCCAATAGAGGCGTCGCCATTATCGGAGGTACGGTCGCCAAAGAAGCGCAGGATGCAGTTACCGGTTCCTGTTAACACAGCGCCGGCATTCGTAATGTCGCCTTTGGCATTGGCATTGCCCAAGCTCCAGCGCCAGGAAGCAATGGTGCTGCCATCTTTAGAGCCCTGCGTAAACTGGTTGTCGACGTTGCTAGCTGCATTTGCTGAATCCAGCTTATAGCCATGAATGGGATACGTAGTCTGGAAATTAGCCCAGTCTGATGGGTCACCATCACAGTAAGTACCTAAAATCTGGGCTGAGGCGGTAATGGAGGAGAAAACTATCAAGCTTAGCAGGAGCAATAGGTACCGCCAGGTTTTGGAGCTGCTGGTTTTTAAAGGAATTATTTCGGTGCTTACTGTAGCAATGGGTGTGTGAGAAGTAGAGCTCATGGTTGCGCATTTCAGGATACATTACTGATAATTCAACGAGCGTTTGTTGCTGCGAAAAGCAGCGCACCAAAAGTCTCCCGCAGCACGTACGGGCGACCTGGACGAGGGAAGGAAGTGGGCAGAAACGGGTAGCCTAAACCGGCTTATGCCAGACAGGAAGGGGGCTCCAGACACCTTTTCAATCAGGAGTTGGCTGATCGATAGAAAGGGTGGAAAGCGAGAAAGGAGAATGGGCAGAGTAGCACAAGCAGGAGCCACATTACCGTCAGCAGTGGGCGCGGGAATAGCTCAGATGGTAGGGCTGTTAGCCATTTGAATAAGGGGATTCCGTCATCACAAATTCTACACGCACGGTGGACACCTGGTCTTATTGGCAGGTCTTTCCCTCAGGCCGCAGCTGCAGAGGGGGCTTGAAGAACCTTGTTTTGTAATAGTATAATTTAATCATAAATAAATGCATAATCTAATTAGCTGATAATAATATTTAGACTTTTTTATATATATGTAAATATATGTTATAAACCTCGCTAAAAGCTACCTGTCAGCCTACCAAAAAGACCCGCCCAAACTGGACGGGTCTTTTGTAGTCATATCCACAGTCTACAGGTCTTATTTCACCAGGCTAATCCGGTTGGTCTTCGTCTTACCGTCGGTTGTAACTTTATAGTAGTAGGTGCCGGTAGGGAGTTGGGCGCCTTTCAGTACTACGGAGTGGCTTTCACCGCCTTTGGCTTCCCCATCAAACAGAGTTGTAACGTAGCGGCCCAGGGCGTTATATACATCCACTTTTACGTGCCCGCTGCGCGGAACCGAGAAGTTGATGGTAGCATCCCGGCCTGTGGGGTTGGGGTAGGCCTCGGTGCGGATGCTGCGCTGCATTGGGGTCGCCTTGTCCGTTGTTTGTAAGGATGAACTACTTGACTTTCCAATCAAGCCAGCCCCTCCACAGTTATTAGCTCCTGAAACGCACTTGCTGGAATTCTCATATACTACGCTGTACCCAGAACCAGCCGCCAAATTTTCAAACAAGACTTCATTGGTCCCATCACTTACAATTTTTATATCATCATAGCCGGTCCGGCTGAGAATATAAGTGCCTACTTCAGGGCTGTTTACCGTTACGCTAAAGAAAGCAGAGTTACAGGCCGGGGCATTATACGTGACATCAGGCGGAGAGGGGAGGTCGTTTATCGTTACTGTAACGTCACTGTATTGAGAACCACAGGAAGGTGTGGCGTTACTGGTTACCGTCAGGCGCAAGGTAACAGTCCCGTATACTCCACCAGTTACTGTTACAGTAGGCTTGGCAATAGCATCATCCGAGAACTCAACACCCATTGCAGCGTCTGACTTACTCTGAACAGTCCATTTGAAGGTGCCGTTGGTGCCGCTACCATCTAGTTGGAAAGTGTTTCCAGCTTCATCCAGGCATTGGGCGGCAGGAGCATCTCCCGCACTGGCAGTGGGGTTGGCATTCACTACCAAGGAAATAGCAGCACCTGCGCTTTCACAGCCAGTCGTGCTGTTCTTGACGTAAATAATGCCTGAATAGGTGCCAGCGACCAAACTGCCTGTCCCTGAAATAGTAATGGGGCTGGAAGTAGGCAGAGCCACGTAGCTACTCATACTAGTGAGCCCCGAAGTCCAAGTAATTTTATATTGATCAGCCCCCCCGGTCACGCCGGTATAGGAGAGCGAAGCGCTGGTGGTACCGGCGCAGATGGCCCCAATGGCAGGCGCTGTGATAGTGGGGTTAGAATTGACTGCCAGTGAAACACTAGCGCCCGTACTGATACAGCCGGTCGTGCTGTTCTTGACGTAAATAATGCCTGAGTAGGTGCCGGCAGCCAAACTGCCTGTCCCTGAGATAGTAATGGGGCTGCTAGGCAGAGAGGCATAATCAGTCATGCTGGTGAGCCCCGAAGTCCAGATAATTTTGTACTGGTTAGCCCCCCCGGTTACGCCCGTATAAGAGAGCGAAGCGCTGGTGGTACCGGCGCAGATGGCCCCAATGGCAGGCGCTGTGATAGTGGGCAGTGGGTTTACAGTTACATCATCGTTGCAACTGCTGCCTATATATCCTGTAGCACTAATATCAACTTTAACGTTGAATGTGCCCGTGCTCCCGCTCTTTGCCCGTACTCTCACAGTTGCAACATCGCCAGGATTAGTAACCACCTGATTACTACTGTTGAGGAATTCTCCGTCCCCGGTTAACGTCCAGGCATAATGCGCGCCGGTAGCGCTGGTGCTGGCTGTATACTCTAAGACATCACCCACGCAGGCAGCCTCATATTTAGTAATACCGCAATCAGACTGAAACACGGTGATAGCGCCGGACTGAATCTGATTGTCTTGGTTACCCAGGCTGGCCCCATCCAGTTTTTCCAGCTTGAAGTGGTAGGGGCCGCCACTGATATCGGAAGCGCCTTTATCCGCGCCTACCCACAGGGCCGAATAGGGCGAGCCATTATCGCCCGTGGCCAGGTGCCCGCCCGCCAGAATCAGAATTTTCTTGGAGGCAGAAGTCCAGGAAAGGCGGTAGATACCATAGGAGTCACCGGAGAGGTCAGGAGCAGAGTAGCCACCAAACTCCATAGTGGCGCCGGAAATGGAGGTGCCGGCCTCGCCGTAGAGCTGCACGCCGCGCTTGACCACCGCGGAGCTGAAGCCCGGATACGTTGTGTTATCATAAGCGGCCACCACCGTGGAAATAGGCGAGGTAGTATACTGCGAGGCGGGTGCGGCGGCCACAGCCTTCACGCCACTGGTAAACAAACTACTGATCATGCTGGCCGTGGCCGGGTTGGGAATGCCGGCGGCCGTAACAAGGGCCAGCCGGTCACTGGCACTGGTGGGGTCAAACGTGCCGCTCTTGATCTGCCCACCGGTAATGTTGTTGTAGTCCTTCAGCGCCTGATCAAAGCCCGTGACGAAGTCATAGGCATTGACTCCGCCTTTGGTGGCCAGCACCCGAAACTCCAGGAGGTGATAATTAGCTGTTTGCCCGGCAGGAGGGGCTGGGTTGGCGGGGATATTGACCAGCACCAGGCGCTGCAGCGTGCTGGTGCCTTCATAGTACTGGGAGTTGTTAGGAATCAAAGCCCCGTTTATCCATTGCTCTTTATTCGGCTCATTGGCATATTGGGAGAAGGAGGAGCCAAATGTCTCCTTGGTTTTTTGTGCCTGCCCCGAAACGCTGAGCAGCAGTAAACCAACTGCTACCAGCAGAAAGCGGTGCCAGTTTGCCATTAAGAACCAAGTTGTCTTTTGGCGAATGAGTGCCTTCTCACAAGGTGTATAGTGAGAGGTAGTGTAGTAAATAGGTGTGTCAGAAGTGGAGTACATAGTTGCATAGGTCAGATTCAGTACTGAAAAAATCACCAAGCACGCGGCGCTGTAGACAACAGCTCGCCAGGAGCCCACAAAATGTGAGTTCAACCCGGACGTTAAGAAGCAGTGTGGGTAGTAGCGGGTAACCTAGACCGGCTGCTACAGAGAATAGGTGTGGAGGCAGGTAGCGCCAGCTACATTCAGGGAATGAGCCGTAGCGCTGAGTAGAAATTTAGAATGGGCTAAAGGATAACTGTTCAGACGTAGGGGTAGCAGGCACACTGTTGCAGGCAGTGTGCAAACCCGGAAATGGGGGCTTTCCAGAAAAGAAGAGCACTAAATAATCAGCGAGTGGAAGCCTGGATTAACAGGAGAGAAGGGAACCGTATTTGCAACTGGTTACGCACGGTGGGCACTCAGGCTTAGTCACCCACCCATACCCCGGCCGAGGAAAAATAGGCAGGCCTTAAAGATTATCTGCATCTGAATAAGTCAATTTAATCACTAATTAATCCGATATCAAAATAATCTTGATAATAATATTTAATCATTTTTATATATGAAAAAACTAATTCAAAGAGGGGCCATTGCTGGCACTATTTAATGGTCGCCTGCTCTTATAGCCAGGCGCAGAAAACCCTGTTTTAAGGCATCAGAAGCAATAAAAAAGCCCCGCCTGTTCGGCGGGGCTGTCGTCTCAGAGCAGAATCATACGTAATTAATCCTCACTGGGCAGTACCAGCACCGGCACAATGCTGTGGCGTACCACTTGCGCCGTAATGCTGTGATGGAAAAGCTCACCCAACAGACTGTGTCGCCGCGCAATGAGTACCAGCAAATCGGCCTGGGTGAGCAGCACGGCTTCCTGAATGCCCTCGGCCAGATCGGAGTGGCGGACCACCTGCGCCTGGGGCTGCTCCAGCTCCATGGCCAGGCCACTGCGCTGCACGGAGTCCAGGGAAAGCTGCGCCGATTCGGTTTCTTCAGGCGTGGCTACGTGCACCACGGTTAAGGGCGCCCCTAACTCGTGCAGCAGGTGCGGAATATTCGCCGATTCGGCGCTCAGGGCAAACCCCTGGCCATCCACCGCCAGCGTAATGTGGGCCGGCGGGCTGGCTACGGCAGACATCACCGGCACCACCAGCATGGGGCAGGTAGCGGCATGAATCAGCTCCAGCGAGGTAGTAGTTACCAGCTCATCGGGGGTAGCTTCCGTGTCGGGCTTACCTACAATCAGTAAACTGGGGAGCAGGCGTTCGGTGGCTTCCGTTACGGCCTGGGCTACCTGGTCAGTCGTTACCTCTACCACGGCCGGAACGCTCAGGTGGCTGGTGCGCTCGGCCAGCGCGGTGGCCACTTCGCCTTCGCTCAGGTGGGTAATTTTGCCGGTCAGCAGGTCGGGGTCCAGGAGGGAAGTGCGCCGCACATGCAGGAGCACAATAGACGTTTCCAGTTTTTCGGCCAGCGCGTTAGCATAGGTTAGGGCGTGGTCGGCGGCGGGAGAGAAGTCGGTGAGTACCAGCAGGGGGGAGGCCATAGTGCTGCAGTAAGGAATAGAGGAGTTGCGGAATATGCTGCAGTATACGTGGGAATGGCTAATCCTGTATCAGGTGGGGAAAATGTTCATCTGCAAATGCCTGCGCGTAGGCCTTCACCTGGTTGCGCACGGCGCGGAACTGCTGCAGAATCTCTTCCTCCGTGCCGGTGGCTTTGGCAGGGTCCGGGAAGTTATGGTGCAACTGTTTGGCTGATGCGGGAAACACCGGGCAAACCTCCCGGGCGTGGTCGCAGACGGTTATAACATAATCAAACGGGATATGGGTGTACTTCTCCACGTGGTGGCTGGTGTGGTGGCTGATGTCAATACCATCTTCGTGCATTACCTGCACGGCGCGTGGGTTCAGTCCGTGGGTTTCTACACCGGCCGAGTACACATGAGCCCGCACCCCCAGTAGCTGTTGCAGGTAGCCATGCAGCAGCTGGCTGCGGCAGGAGTTGCCGGTGCACAGCACCAGAATGTTTTTAGGATCAGCCATAAATAACAACTAGAGGAAATATGTTAGCCGCAGCAGCTACCGGCTTGCCTGGGTGGGCATGGCACGGTGCCGTACGAACAGAAAACGCAACAGTCTCCGGCCCGGGGCTTCAGCACCGTATGGCAGTGCGTGCATTCATAGAAATACTGACACGCGTCGGTCGGCATTTCTTCTGCCTCCTGGTAGCCGCACACGGGGCAGGTAATGACAGCGGAAGTAATCAGCGCATTCATAGCCAGTAGAAGTTAATGCCATACACTACGAGGTAGTGCTTCCGGGGGCTGCTGATGCTGAGCCGTACCAGCGGCGGCGCAGCCAGAAGGCCACATTCACCAGCGCAATAAGAGCGGGTACCTCAATCAGGGGGCCTACCACGCCGGCAAATGCCTGCCCCGAGTTCAGACCAAATACGCCAATAGCCACGGCAATGGCCAGTTCAAAGTTGTTGCCGGTAGCTGTAAAGGCAATGCTGGTATTCTCGGCGTAGCCGGCGCCCAGCCACTTGCCCGCACCAAAGCTCAGCAGGAACATAATGCCAAAGTACAGGCCCAGCGGCAGCGCAATGCGCAGCACATCCAACGGGATCTGCACAATCAGCTGGCCTTTCAAACTGAACATCACCACAATGGTGGCCAGCAGCGCAATAAGCGTAATGGGGCTGATGGCCGGAATAAACACCGTTTCGTACCAGGCATCTCCCTTAGCGGCGCGCAAAATGGAGCGGGACAGAAAGCCTGCCGCAAAAGGAATGCCCAGGTACACCAGCACGCTCTGCGCAATATCCCAGATACCGATATTTACCGCGTAGCCCTTTAGCCCAAAATACGGGGGCAGCACCGTGATAAAGAGCCAGGCCAATACACTGTAAAAGAGCACCTGAAAAATAGAATTCAAGGCCACCAGCCCGGCGGCATATTCGCGCGAGCCATCAGCCAGATCATTCCACACCAGCACCATGGCAATGCAGCGCGCAATACCAATCAGAATCAGACCCATCATGTATTCCGGCTTATCGGGCAGCAGCCAGATGGCCAGGAAAAACATGAGCAGCGGCCCTACAATCCAGTTCAGAAAAAGGGAAAGGCCAATGATGCGCGTATTCCGGAATACGCGCGGCAGCTGCTCATATTTCACCTTGGCCAGGGGTGGGTACATCATCAGGATAAGCCCGAGGGCCAGGGGCACATTCACCGTGCCCACGGAAAAGTAATTGACGACGCGCTCCACGCCCGGCACAAAATAACCCAGCGCCACGCCCAGGGCCATAGCCAGGAATATCCAGAGCGTGAGGCCCCGGTCCAGGCCGGAAAGCTTTTTGCGGGCCAATACGGCCGGGGCAGGAGTGGGAGAAAGAGGCGGCGTCATGTAAATAGAACAGGCTGGTATACCAGCAGCAGGGAAAGAAAAAAATCAGTTAACCGAAGAAGCCGGGGAGGCCGCAGGAAGCACTACCAGCTCCAGGGTGCGGGCCACGTGCTGGGGTTGGGTAATACCCTGGGCGTAGGGGGAGTTGGCGCCGGCATCGTACTTGGCCAGGTAAGCCTGGCTAATCCGCTCGTTTAGGTGGGCTAAATCAGGTGGTACTACGGCCCGCACGGGGACCACCTCCTCGCCGCAGCGAATGGCCCCGGTCGGGTTTTCCAGAAACGTGTTAAACCAGCTTTTCTCGGCCAGTCCCCAGGAGCGGGTAAAAATCCGGTTGTTTACCACCACCATCCAGATAGAGAGGAAAGTAGCTCGGTCCTGCCCGGCCCGAATGCCGATCAGGTTATGCTGACGAATGTAATCGAGGGTATCAGTAGCAGACATGGGAGGAGCAGCGAGCAACGTCGGTTGTTGGTTTATTCACTCTGCGAAGCAGCTAAAGCAGAAGCAGCAACTCCCACCACCTGGCTGCGCCGTTCCATGAGCACCGTATCCCGCCACACGCCGTGCAGCTGGCCAATCCGCTCCCGGTAGCCCACTGTCCGGAACCCCACCGACTCGTGCAGGCGCAGGCTGGCGTTGTTCTCCCGAAAAATGCCCGCCTGTAGCGTCCAGATGCCGTTTTTCTCCGATTCCTGGATGAGTGCGCGCAGCAGCTGACGGCCCACCCCTTGCCCGCGGGCTTCATCGGCCACATAAATGCTAACCTCAGCCACGCCCCCATACACGCACCTGCCTGATACCGGCGACAGCGCCGCCCAGGCCAGCACCTGCCCATCATCGAACAAGGCTGCCAGGCGGCTATGCTGCAGGTGGCCGGCATCCCAATCGGCCCAGGCGGGCGCCTGGGTGGTAAAGGTGGCATTGCCGGTATCCATGCCAGCCTGGTAAATAGCCTGGCCAGCCGGCCAGTGCGCTTCGATAAGGGATTTGATCAGCATAAGGATAGAAGAGAAACTAAAGCCGCGGGCGCTTGAAAAACGCCCGCGACCTTATCGGAAAATCATCAGCAGCAAACCAAATGTTAGGCGCAGCCGCAGCTGGTGGAGCAGGCGCTGGCGGCCACGGGCTCGGGCGTGATGGTAAAGGCCATGGGCGCAGTGGTCAGCACTTCCTCCGCAACGGCCTGCTTTGCCGCGGGCGCAATGCAGCACTGTGTGCTTTCGCTGGCCTGGTCGTACTCGGCCTGGTAGCGTGGGTCGTTAAACTCGGCGTCTTCGTGGAAGTAGTACACTTCCCACTCCACGCCGTCGGGGTCGTTTACCCAAAATTTATCCTGCTTGGCGTAGCAGCAGCTGGTGCCTACTTCTTCGCGGTTTACCAGGCCAGCCTCGCGGGCCACGGCCAGGCGGTGCTCCAGCTCTGCCACGGTTTCTACCTGAAAGCCCAGGTGCCCGAAGTGGCTCTGCACCCGCTGGGGGTTTTCTACGAAGGAGATGATGAGGGAAGGCTGCTCCAGTATATACTTGGCGTAGCCCGGCTTAATCTTGGTGGCGGGCTGCCCAAAGAAAGCCGTGTAGAAGTTGACGGTGGCCGTGAGGTTGGAAACGTACAACGACACGTGCATGCGGGGGAAAGGGGTAGTTTTCATAGTCAGAAAGGGTAGCGAGGGGATGGAAGAAAGAAGGGAAAAGGAGGGAAGAAAGCGGCTGGAAATCAGCAGGCGCAGCCGGTGGGGGAGCAGGCAGCAGCAGGGGAGGCCGCTACCTGGAAAAAGGCGGCAAACTGCTGCTGCACTTCCTGAAACAGCTCGGTATTCAGGCAGTAGCACACCGTCAGGCCATCAATGTCGCCCTTAATCAGGCCCACGGCTTTCAGCTCCTGCAGATGCTGGGAAACGGTGGTGCGGCTAAGCGGAAGCTCGGCGGCAATGTCGCCGGAAATACAGGTTTGGCGGGCGGCCAGCAGCTCGATAATGGCTACCCGCGCCGGGTGCGCCAGGGCCTTGGCCAGGCGGGCCAGCTGCTGCTGGCCTTCAGTAAATCCGGTGAGTTTGGCGTAGGTCATGGGTGGCTTGTGAAGTATGACGTAAACATACGTCATAAGGAAAGCCAATGTCAAGTATTCGATAAAATAAATATTACGGTAAAAACAAAAAACCCGCTTTGTATAGCACAGAGCGGGTTTTTGGAAACGAAAAATTCGGGTTTATCGGTTGTTGTCGTCGATGGGGTTGTTGAAGCCCGGGTCGCGCAGCTCGTCTACCTGGCTTTCCTCCGGGTCGGGGCCGGTGGTGGGGGTATCGGGCTGGCCGGAAGTGGCGGCGTCCAGCATATCGGAAGTGTCCAGGGTGCCTTCCTCGTCGCGCTTGTAGTTATACAGCTCGTCGTGGTGGCGCTGCTGCTCGGGTGTCATTTTACCTTTGCCGGCGGCATCGTCGGCGGCGGTGTTCTTGGATGTGGCCATGGGAATAGGGAGGAGAGAGAATTAATTACACGTTCTGGTCCAGGCGACTGGGCTCGTCCTCGGAGCCATTGCTGCGGTTGGCGGGCTCCCGGGTTTCCCAGTTGCGGGTGCCGCTGCCGTAGCGCGGGTCGTCCTCTTTGTAGGACTCGCGGCGCTCCGCGCTTTCTGCGTTGTGCGCGGCTTTCACCTCACCGGTAGCCAGGTTTTGCGGGGCGCTGCCGCGCTGCTCCGGCGCCGGGGTAGAGGGGGCAGCTACGCCGCCGGGTACGCCCTCAGCCGGCAATGCCTGCTCAGGGGCGCCAAACTCGCCGTAGGTGGGCGTGGTGGCGGAGGTATTGGGTACGGTGGCGCTCTGGCCGGCTACGCCGGTAGTAGACTGCTCCGGCGCATTGGTTCCTTTACGAATATTATCGGGCTGGCGGTCCTTGCGGAATTCGCTGAACTCGTCCGGATTGTCGTTGCTGCCGTCGTTGGGGTTGATGTGCATGGGAATACAAACTTGGAGTAGAGATGGACAAACACAGGGCGGCAAGCGCCCTTGCTTAAGCCATACGTAAACCGGCGGGCTTGTGGCTACGCTTCGCCAAAATCCCGAACCAGGCGTATAACCCGGAGCGGCGCTTTCCCGGCCGCCCCATGCCTTTATTTTACGCTTATGCCGCACCCCAACCCTCCAATTCAGCACAACCAGGAAGACCAGGAATTCACTGCCCTGGTAAATGGCTGCAACGCCGAACTGGCCTACAGCCTGCCCGCCGCGCAGGTCATCGACTTTACCCACACCTTTGTGGATGAAGAGCTGCGGGGCCAGAAAATAGCCGACTGCCTGGCTCAGGAAGCCCTGCAGTACGCGCGGGCCAACCAGCTGCGCGTAACGGCCAGCTGCTCTTTTATGCAGGCCTACCTGCACAAACACCACGAGGAGTACGCCGATATATTGGCGTAATCCTCCATCAAAAGACATAAAAAAGCCCGCGGCAGCAGAGCGCCGCGGGCTTTTTTATGTCTTGCAGTCAGGCTTAGCGAGTCGGCATCAGCACGGTATCCACTACGTGGGTCACGCCATTGCTGGAAACCACGTTCGGGATGGTGACGTTGGCCATGCCGCCTTTGGCATCATGAATCATGACCATATCCCCGTTGCGGTGCACGGTCAGGGTTTCGCCTTCTACGGTGGTCAGTACCTGCCCGTCTTTCAGGTCGGCGGCCATCAGGCGGCCGGGCACTACGTGGTAGGTGAGAATGGTGCTCAGCTTTTCTTTGTTGGCGGGCATAAGCAAGGTATTTACGGTGCCGGCGGGCAGCTTATCAAAAGCGGCGTTGGTGGGGGCAAATACGGTGAATGGGCCGGGGCCCTGCAGCGTGGAAACCAGGTCGGCGGCTTTCACGGCCGCTACCAGCGTGGAGTGCTCATTGGAGGCGGAGGCATTCATCACAATGTCCTTATTGGGCATCATCATGGCACCGCCCACCATCACGCCGGCCGCGTTGCCGGAGGTAGCATTATCCATGCCGGTGCCCATGGCGGGGCTGCCCATTTCCATGCCGCCGGTGGTACCGCCCATAGAGCCATCCATGGGCTTGGCCTTCGACTTCATTTTGTCGCCCTTGCCCGACTTGCCTTTCATCTTGGTTTTGCCGTCGTCCTGCACTTTGGTCTTCATCATGGCATCCCCCTCTTTGGTCTTCGTCTTTTCATTGTCCGACTTGGTTTCCGTCTGGGCCCGCACTACGGGGGCCGTGCACACGCTTAAGGCAAGCGCCAGAGCGCAGGTAGAAAACAGTTGCTTGATCATGGCTTTTAGAAAAAGGTTGAGTGAGACACTAACTACCGCTATACGGCCCTGCCCTGAGAACCGGATTTATAGAATTGCGGCTACATTCTATGCCCGCTTCTGACCGGCAGGAAGCTGTTTTTTATAGGATTTTTGTTAAAAGTAATAATAATTATCAATAAAATGATATAATATTAGGGGCACTGATTTACAGTACCCTTTTCTCACCCCTTTATAGTTGAGCTATGCCTTATTCTCTAAAAACCCTGCCCTTTGTCCTGCTTCTGAGCCTGTTTCTGACCTCTGCGGCGGTGGCCCAGCAACAGCAGGAACCCCGCACGCCGGCCGCCCCCGGCGACTCCGTGTGGGTTATCGTAAACTCGGTGAAGCCCGATAAGCGGACTCAGTTTGAACGGTTTGTGAATGAGGTGTTCTGGCCGGCGGCCAAAAAGCTGCCGCTGGCGGAGCAGCAGATATTCCGGCATACCCGCGTGCTGTACTCCGGGCGGCCGGAAAAAGACGGCACCTATGAGTATGTTTTCATCATGGACCCCGTGATGCCCGGCCAGGACTATGACATCGAGCACCTGCTCCAGAAAATGTTTACGGCCGATAAAGCTGCTGCCTACAATAAGATGTTTGAAGAAACCCAGGCCGGCGAGCAGAAGTGGTACCGCATGGTGCAAAGCCGCCTGTAGGCAGGGCGCTAGGCCTGCGTATGCAGCCAGGCGGCCGCATCAATCGTGTTATCAAACACGCGGTAGGTTAAGGCCGCCGACTCGGCTTCACTCACCAGATTATTAACCGATAAGCGGGCAAATACATCTTCCGGCAGCACAATGGCCCCAAACATGGGCCGGTCGTTGCGGGCCAGCCAGTATTTTTTTACCCAGTCCCTTTCTTCGTCCGTGAACGGCGCCATGGCCGTTTGATCGGCCAGCAGGCGGTTCCAGTTGCGGGTGTGCAGCAACTGGCTGGCATGGGTCAGAAAGGCCTGCAGGTCGCTGAGGGTGCGCTTGCCCGCGTTGTACTGTACTATAGCGTAGCCATCAGGGTGTTCCAGCAGACTTCCTACCAGGTTTTCAAAATAGATACGCGTGGGTCGACTAACCATCATGGCAACAGATCAACAAAAAATAGTCAGTGCCCTTTACGGCGGCTGACTATTTTTATCTATTGCCGAATCAAGAAAGTGTAGAACTGACGGAAGAAAAATCCGGGTCAGAGAGCTATTTGCGTTTTAAAGCAGCCGCTATGGCCTGCTGCAGGAGCGGCTCCATTACCCGGTAGCCGGGTAGCGTGGGGTGCACGCCATCCTGGCCATATTCCTGCTTCAGCCCCTGGCGCTCATCAGCCAGGGCGGTGTGGTAGTTCAGGTACACCAGGCGGTTTTTGGTGGCGTAGGCTTCTATCAACTGATTCAGGGCCACAATTTTGGGCGCTGGCTGCAGGTTGGGCCGCCAGGGGAAATCATAGGCGGGCGGCACGGAGCACAGCACTACCCGAATACCCTGAGCCCGGGCCAGCTCCACCATCGACATAATGTTGTCCATGGTGGACGTTGGGCTGTAGGGGCCGCGGTTTTCGGCTACGTCGTTGGTGCCCGCCAGAATAACTACCACGGCCGGGCGCAGGGCTACCACGTCCTGCCGGAAGCGCAGCAGCATTTGCCCCGAGGTCTGGCCGCCAATGCCGCGCCCAATGAACTCGTAAGGCTGGCGGCGGGCGAAAAAGGCCGAATCGGCGGTTGGCCAGCCTTCCGTAATAGAGTTGCCCAGCAGCACCACGCGGGGCACACCGGGGATAGGGGCGGGCAGCTGCTGATTGGCGGCCGCATAGCGTTTCAGAAAGGCCCAGTCGTTGTGCAGCCGGTCTTCTTCCTGGCGGTGCCATTCATCCTGGGCGGGTTGCTGGGCAAAGGCCGGCATGGCCCCCAGCAATGCCCCGGCCAGCAGCCCGCCCGCCAGCAACATGCGGTTCGCAAAACCAGACGGGAGGACTGCTTTCATGGCATGAAGATTTCGATTGACTTACTGAATTACAAACGTCTGGATGGAGTGCGGCAAACTCACGGCCGAGGCGGCCTGGCCCTGCAGCCGCAGCTGGAAATCCTGTTTGGTATCAGTGCCGTTCATTACCACCACGGCCACGCTGCCATCGGGGTTGCGGTAGGCGGTGGTGCTGAGTACGTCGCGGCTGCTGGAGCTGATGATGCGCTTAGCGCCGGGCCGGATGAACCGGGAGAAGTGCCCGATGTAATAGTAGCTGTTGGTGTACAGTAGCTTGCCGCTGCGCGTATCGCCATGAATGGGCGCAAAGCAGAAGTTGCCCACGTGGTTGGGGCCGCCCTTCTCATCCAGCAGAATATTCCAGTCCGTCCAGCCCACGGTGCCGCTGTTGAAGTCGTTAATCATCGACATGCCGTACTTCTCGCCCAGGCGCCAGTCGTTCACCTGGTCCAGGCTAAACTTCTCCACGCAGCCTTCTGTGAAAATCAGGTTGGTGTTGGGGAAGGTTTCGTGCACCCGGCGCAGGTTCTCGAAGTTCATGCCGGCGCCGGTCCAGGTTTCGTACCAGTGGTAGCCAATGCCCCACACGTACTGAGCCGCTTTGGGGTCATCCAGAATAGTGCTGGCGCGCTGGTATACTAGGTCGCGGTTGTGGTCCCAGGCAATGAGCTTCTTGTCCTTCATGCCTGCTTTGTGCAGCGTTGGCCCCAGGTATTCCTTAATAAAGTCGCGCTCTTCCTCAGCCGTGTACAGGCAGGACTCCCAGATCTGCTTGGCCATGGTTTCGTTCTGCACCGTGAGGCCCCAGATGGGAATGCCCTGCTTTTCGTACTCCTTAATGAACTTGATGTAGTAGTTGGCCCAGGGCTGGCGGTACTGGGGCAGCAGCTTGCCGCCGTGCAGCATATCGTTATTATCCTTCATCCAGGCGGGCGGGCTCCAGGGGCTCACGTACATCGTAAGCTTGCCACCGGCCGCGGCCATGGCCTGCTTGATGAAGGGAATCCGGAACTGCTCATCGTGCTTCACGCTGAAGGTTTTCAGCTCAGTATCCTTATCGGCTATGTAGGTATAGCTGCCGCTGGAAAAATCGGTGCTGTTGATGGGCGTGCGGGCCAGGGTGTAGCCAATGCCCTTGGTAGGGCTGAAGTAGGCCTGCATAAACTCCTGCTGGGCCGCTTTGGGCAGTTTGGCAAAGGTTTCGGCCGAGGCATCCGTCATGGCGGCTCCAATACCCAGCATCGTCTGGAAAGTGTGCTGGGGGTCTACGAACACGCACAGCTGGGTTTCCAGCGGCTGCGGGGCCGGCTGAAAGGCCAGGTCGCCGGCGGCGGAAAGGCGCAGCTCGGTGTTTGCGGCCGTGGTAAACACCTGGGCTTTTTTGCCCGCCACGGAAAACGCGCTGACCTTACCGGCCGCTTTGCTGGTTTTCTGGGTGGCGGGTTTTGGGGTAGTAGGCTTACTGGTTTTCTGTGCCAGGGCAGGGCTGAGGCCGATGGAGGCCGAGAGCAGCAGAAGAGAAAGGAGCTTGTTCGTCATAAAAAAATAGATCTGCACAAGAGGATTTTACCACACATAGGTACCTGCGGCCCCGGGTTTGAGGCTGGAGGTAAATTGCTGCCCGCTGTGGCGAATGGTGAAAAACTGGGCGGACTGGCTATCATTCAGCACCACCAACACCTTTTGGCCTGCCGGAGTTTTAAAGGCTACGTTGGGCAGCGTTACGGAGGCTGTAGAGGCAACCCGCACAGAGCCCGGCCGGGCAAATTTAGACGCGTGGGCAATAATGTAGTACGCCGGGTTGCGCGTCACCTGGTCGCCGGAGAGCGTCACGGCGCCCAGGCACTCGGTGCAGCCGCCGGGCGTGTGCGGGTTCTGCTGGGGGTCGGCGGCCAGGTTCCACTCCAGTACGGTGCGGGACCAGTTGCGCGTGGCACCCACAATCAGGGTTTTCACGTGCCAGTTCAGGTCGCCGGGGAAGTTGCCGGGGGCGCCAATCCACTGCTCCGTGAAATATACGTTTTTATCGGGGTGGGCAGTGTGTACTTTGCTCAGCGCCTCAATGGGGCCGGCGTACAGGTGAAACGCCGAGCCATCGATATACTGCTTGGCTTCGGGGTCGTTCAGGATGGAAATAGGGTAGTCGGGGCGGTCGGCGTTGTGGTCGTAGATAATGATTTTCGTGTCGAGCTTTTCAGCTTTAAAGGTGGGGCCGAGGTGCTTTTTCACAAACTCGCCCTGCTGCTCCGGCAGCATCAGCAGGCTGGGGTTGTTGCCCGGGTGCAGGGGCTCATTCTGAATGGTAATGGCATCTATCCGAATGCCCTCGGCCTGCATTCCCTGAATGTATTTCACGAAATACCGGGCGTAGGCATCATAAAACTCGGGCTTCAAAGAGCCGCCCTTGGAGTTGCCATTGGTTTTCATCCACGGCGGCGGCGACCAGGGCGAGCCAAGCAGCTTGATGGTGGGGTTGATGGCCAGAATTTCCTTGAGCACCGGAATCAGATGCTCGCGGTCGGGGGCCAGGCTGAACTTGCTGAGCGTGGGGTCCGTCTGGCCCGCGGGCAGGTCGTCGTAGCTGAAAACCTGGGCATCGAGGTCAGAAGCCCCAATGCTCAGGCGCAGATAGCTTACGCCGATGTGGTTGCCCTCGGTGCCGAACAGCTCCTGCAGCAGGGCCGCGCGGGCGGCCGGCGCCATGGCGTGCAGCAGCTGGGCGCTGCCCCCGTGAGGCAGTAGCCAAAGCCATCAATGGTCTGAAACGTCTGGCTGTCATCTACCTCAATAACAGCGCCGGTGGCCTGGCTAGTGCTGGCTACCAGCGGCGTCTGGGCCTGGAACAGCACCGATTTATCCGCATTGGTAAGCCAGAAAGCAGCCGTGCCGGCCGGAATGGCCACGGGCGTACCGGTAGTGGAGCCCGGCTGCGGCGGCCGCTGGCAGCCGGAGCTCAGCGCCAGGCTAACCAGCAAGGCGAATGGTAAAGAAGATCGAAAAGAAGAAAGCATACCAGATCAAAAAAATCAGAGGCGAAAATGCCGGTGTAAAAAGCAAAGCGCAAGGGCCGGTTTCATCTTTCCCTTACCCGAAACCGGCCCCGGCTTCGCGCCGCCGGGGTGCAGAAAGTCCCGGCAGCGGAAATCAGGCGGGCGGCGTGATAGTGCCGCCCGCACTTTTAGTAACCCGGGTTCTGCTGAATGTTGGGGTTGTTGTTGGTTTCCTGCTGCGGAATGGGCAGCAGCAGGTAGTTCTCGTCGCGGCGGGCCAGCTTTTCCTCAATCAGGTTGAGGGCATCTACCGGGTGGTTCACGCTGGGCTGGGCCATTTCGTGGCGGGCATAGCGCAGCAAATCAAACCACCGCTCGCCCTCAAAGGCCAGCTCCAGGCGGCGCTGCAAATCTATTTCCGTGCGCAGCGTGGCTTCGGTGGCAGCCTGCGGCGAGGCGACTGTAAGAGCCGTCAGGCCGGCGCGCTCCCGCACCTTGTTCAGCGGCCCCAGCGCACCGGCAATGTCGCCCTGCTCGTTGGCGGCTTCGGCCTGCATCAGCAGCACGTCGGCCAGGCGCAGCACGTAGGTGTTATCGGGGGAGTTGAAGCCGTTGGGGTTGCCGGGCCACTTGTACACGAAGGGGCCATCGTCGTTGCCGGTGCCTTTGCCCCCATCAATGTAGCTCACATGGTCGCGGCCGCCGGGCACTACGCCCACAAACTTCCAGCGCAGGTCCTTCACCGTATCGGCGGCCTGAATCAGCTCCGCAGTAGGGATGTTGAACTTGGGAAACGAATACGTAGCGGGCGGCGCGGGCAGGGCCACATCGGGGAAGATGTTGCCCCCGTCATCGGAACCCGCAAACTGCACCTCAAACACTGATTCCGGCTTGTTCTCCGCCGGGTACAGGCTCTTGGGGGTAGAGGCCAGGCTATAAAGGCCACTGCTTACTACCTTATCAGCGGCCGCCGCGGCCGCTGACCAGTTGCGCTGCGTGAGCTGCACGCGGGCCAGCAGCCCATTGGCCGAGCCTTTGGTGGCGCGGCTGCGGTCAGTAGCATCGCCCGTGGGGGCCAGGTTGGCGGCTTCGGTCAGGTCAGCTACAATCTGCTGATACACCTGGTCCGGGGTAGAGCGGCTAAGGTTCAGCACGGCCGGGTCACCGGTTTCGGTGGGCTCCAGGCGCAGCGGCACGCCGCCGTACAAGCGCACCAGGTTAAAGTAGTGCAGGGCGCGCAGGAAGCGGGCCTCGCCCAGAATCTCATTTTTGCGCTCCTCGGGCATGGTAATGGCCGGCACATACTTCAGCACCGCATTGGCGCGGTTGATGCCAATGTAGGCCGCCGTGTACACCGTGCGCACCTGCTTGGTGGTGGGGGCCCAGGTAAAGCGGTCCAGGTCGGTTACGTCACCGTTGGTGCTGGTGGCGTTGTCCGAGGGCATTTCGCCAACCGCAATCAGGTCCAGGCCGTAGGTGCCTTCCTGCTGCAGGGCGTCGTAGGCGGCGGTCAGGCCGGCCTCGGCGTCATCGGTATTCTTGAAGAAGTTGGCGGAGGTGATGCTGGGCAAAGGCTCTTTATCCAGCACGTTGCAACCGGCGGTCAGCAGTACCCCGGCCAGAATGGGAATCAGTATTTTTTTCATGGATGGGGTCAGTTAAAAGGTAGCGTTCAGGCCTACGGTGTAGGTGCGCGCCTGCGGATACACGCCCAGGTCGCGGCCAAAGCCGGTGCTGGAGAAGGGGTCGGCACTCACCTCGGGGTCGTAGCCGGAGTAGTCGGTCCAGGTAATCAGGTTCTGGCCGGTTACATACACGCGAATGCCGCTGATGCCGGTTTTCTGCAGCACGCTCATGGGCAGGCCATAGGCCAGCGTCAGGTTTTTGAGGCGCACGTAGGAGCCATCTTCGATGAAGCGGTCGGAAACCCGGTTGTTCTTGGCGGGGTCGCCCAGAATGGCGCGCGGCACATCGGTATTGGTGTTGGTGGGCGTCCAGCGGTTCAGCACGCGGGTGGTCTGGTTCAGGGCCTCATCCATGCCCTCCGTGGTGCGGCGGGTTTCGTTGTAGATGTCGTTGCCGAAAGAGCCCTGGAAGAAGGCGCTCAGCTCCAGCCCTTTGTAGGTGAAGGTGTTGGTAACCCCGGCAATGGATTTGGGGTTGGCATTGCCGATAACCGTACGGTCTAGGCCGTTGATCTGGCCGTCGCCGTTCAGGTCCTTAAAGCGGATGTCGCCGGCGTGGGCATTGCCATCCAGGGCCTGCGCTTCCGCATCCGTCTGGAAAATGCCATCCACCTTCAGGCCGTAGAAAGAACCCAGCGGCAAGCCAGCGCGCACAATGCTGTAGTCGCCAATGATTTCGCGGTTGCTTTCCTCGCCCTGCTCATTACGCACGGTGCCAATGTTTCTTACTTCGCTGCGGTTCAGCGTGAAGTTCAGGTTGGTAGTCCACCCAAAGCCGCCCTCAGCCTTCACGTTTATAGTCGATAAACCCAGCTCCACGCCTTTATTGTCTACCTCGCCCAGGTTCTGGATGATGGACAGCGTTTGCGCCCCGGAGCTCAGTGGCAGCGGCACTTCAAACAGCAGGTCGGTGCTGCGCTTGCGGTACACGTCGGCATTCAAGGTGAGGCGGTCCTGCAGCAGGCCCAGGTCTAAACCCAGGTTGGTTTGCTTGGTACGCTCCCAGCTCACATCATTATTCCCAATACGCTCGGGTGCAATGCCGCCCGAGATGCTGCCCGCGCCCTGGTAGCCGAAGCCCGAGCCGTAGGTGCTGTAACGGGCATAGTCGCCGATTTCCTGGTTGCCGTTCTCGCCGTAGCTGGCGCGCAGCTTCAGCTCAGAAATAGCATCTACCTGCGGGAAGAAGCTTTCCTTGGTCACGCGCCAGCCCAGGGCCATGGCCGGGAAGTAGCCGAAGCGCTTGTTGGGCGCAAAGCGGCTGGAACCGTCGGCGCGCAGGCTGAAGGTGGCCAGGTACCGGTCCTCAAAGTTGTAGATAGCGCGGCCAAACACGCTGAACAGGCCCCATTCCGACTCATAGCTGCTCACCGAGCGGTTGGCCGTGCCGGCGTACAGGTACGGTACGGCATTAGAGGGGAAGCCCGTGGCGCGGGCGTTGGACGTAAACCGGTTAGACTCCTGCACCGACTGGCCGGCCAGCAGCGTCAGGTTGTGCTTCTCGCCCAGGGAAGGGTTATAGGTCAGCGTGTTTTCGTTCAGCCAGATGGTCTGCTGCACGGTGCCGGTGCGGGCCTGGCCCAGCGTGGCGGGGTCGGGGTTGGCCGTTTGCCGGTTGCCGGGATACTCGCGGGTGATGTACTCGTTTTCGAGCTGCGAGCGGAAATCAATACCCAATGAAGAGCGCAGGCGCAGGTTAGGCAGCAGGTCCAGCTCGCCGAACACGTTACCGATGCCCTGGTAGATAACCGCCTTGTTGTTCGTTTCCTGCAGGTTGCCTACTGGGTTGTCGAAGTTGCGGTAGGGGTTGGTGCCGTAGGTGCCATCGGGGTTGTACACGGGCACCGTGGGAATCTGCGCCAGGGCGCCCATTACGGTGCCGCCGTTGCCGATGCCGCGCTCAGAGCGCACGGCGCCGTTGTTGTTGGTGCGGCTCAGATTCAGGTTGGTACCCACCCGGAAGCGGGTGCTCACATCCTGGTCCAGGTTCAGGCGCACGCTGTAGCGGTCGAAGCCGGAGTTGCGGAAAATACCGTCCTGCTTAAAGTACCCACCCGAGAGGTAGTAGCGGGTTTTATCGGAGCCGCCGCTCATGTTGAGCTGGTAGTTCTGAATGGCGGCCGTGCGGTATACCTCGTCCTGCCAGTCGGTGTTGGCGGGCAGAGTGTTCAGGTCGGTAAAGGCTGGTGCCTGGCCGGCATTCACGCGGGCTTCGTTGTAATACTCCGCAAACTGGCGGGCATCCAGCACGTCAATTTTCTTGCGCAGCTGCTGCTGGCCGTAGTAGGCGCTAAAGCCCACCTGGCCCTTGCCGGCTTTGCCTTTCTTGGTGGTAATTACTACCACGCCGTTGGAGGCGCGCACCCCGTAAATGGCGGCGGCGGCCCCGTCTTTCAGCACGTCAATGCTTTCGATGTCGGCGGGGTTAAGGGCGTTCAGCGGGTTAGGGGGCTGGTTGTTCAAGCCGCCCAGCTCCCGGTCGTAGGTCGGCAGAATGGGCACCCCGTCAATAACATACAGCGGGTTGTTGTTCAGGCTAACCGAGGAGTTGCCGCGGATGCGCACGTTGATGCCGGCACCCGGCGCGCCGCTGGGCGAGGTTACCTGCACACCCGGCGTCTGGCCCTGCAGGGCCTGGTCGAAACCGGCTACCGTCTGGCGCTCAATCTGCTGCGCACCTACCGACGAAACGGCCGTGGTCAGCTCTTTGCGGGTCTGGGTGCCGTAGCCCACTACCACTACTTCGCTCAGGGCCTGCGTATTCTCCGCCAGGGTAGTGCTTGGTACTTCCGTGGACTGCCCTTCTACCACAGAAACCGGAATTCGCACCGTGGTATAGCCAATGGAGGAAATAACCAGCGTTTGGGCGCCGGCCGGTACGTTGGCAATGGTAAAGAACCCATTGGTATCAGTAGAGCTGCCCAGCGAAGTGCCGGCTACTACTACCGTAACGCCGGGCAGGGCCGAGCCTGTGGCGTCAACAATGCGGCCCGTAACGGTGCCGCCGGCTACGGCCGGGTTGCGCAGCGCTTCCAGATAAGTGGGCGAATACGCGGCCGCAACGGTGGCGCGGGCTTCGGCCCCAAAAGGCGCCAGCGCTATGCTGGTGAATAACAGGCCACTTAAAGCAGGCGTCAGCAGCCGCTTGGTAAGGGGCCAGGAGCCGTGGGGAAATGGTACAGGAAACGGCATGGGAATGGGGTTAAGTAAGGGGAGAAGAAAAGTTGTGGGAGAAGGAACGGATGGTTGGGCAGCCAACTAGCCGTTGCCGGGGGCGGACATACAGGCGTCAGGTAAGAGTGGAAGAAGTAAGGGCATCGATATCGGCGGGGGAGAGGGGCGGCATGGCTCCCTGGTGCATGGCTACCAGCGCACCGGCTGCGCAGGCCCGGCGCAGGTAAGTGGCCGGCGGCAGGCTCGTCAGCCGGCCGGCCAGCAGCGCCGCCAGAAAAGCGTCGCCGCAGCCAATGGTATCCTGCACGGGCACCAGAAAGCCAGGGCAGGTAAACAGCTGGTTATCGGTCCAGAGGGCGGCACCGGCGGCCCCGCGCGTAACACACACAGCCTGCAGGCCGAAGCGCCCGACCAACCAGGGCAGGGCCGTGGCCAGATCAGTAGATGGCTGGCCCAGCCAACTCATAATTTCGGTAAGCTCCGGCTCATTCAGCTTCACTAAGTCGGCCTGGCGGAGCAGGTATTTCACCACCTCACGCGAGTAGTGCGGCGGGCGCAAATTCACATCAAACACCTTGAAAGGCGCCACCTGCAGCAGGCGGTACAGGGTTTCGCGGGTAGTCAGGCTGCGGGCGGCCAAGGAGCCAAACACCAGCCCGTGGGAGTTGGCCACGGCCGTGCGCAGCTCGTCGGTGTGCTGGATATAGTCCCAGGCCACCGACTTCAGAATTTTGAACGATACCTCCTGGCGCTGATTTATGTTGGCTTTCACCACGCTTGTGAGGTGAGTAGCGCTGCGCTGCACCAGGTGATTATCGAGGCCTTTGCGGGCGCTGAAAGCCAGCAGCTCGGCACCCAGCTCGTCGTCGCCTACCCGGCTGATGAGCTGTACGGGCACACCCAGCTGGTGCATATGCACGGCAACATTGAAGGGCGCGCCACCGGGCTGCTTGCCGGTAGGCAGCATATCCCAGAGCATTTCTCCGAAGCATACGATGGGGAGCGGCGTAAGCATTGCGGTAGTGGTTGGCAACAAATATCCACTACCCGCCGGCTTACCAATTGCTCATTTCTTTCAAAATCCGTTCAAGAGCTGAATAAATATATGTATTTGAATTACAGTACTATATAATCAAAAAAACCGAGCCTGTTACCGGCTCGGTTTCAATTTTATAACATCACTTTTGAGAATGTTTCAGTGTTTGGGAATGATGTGCAGGGTCCGGAACTCGGAAGGAGAAATCTGGTAGCGCGCTTTAAAGCTGGTGGAGAAGTAGGAAGGCGAGGAGAAGCCCAGCTCATAAGCCACATCGGTAACGGTGAGTGTGTCATCGAGCAGCAACTCGCGGGCCTTGGTCAGGCGGATGCTTTGGATGAAGTCCGTGACGCCAGTGCCGAGCAGCGCTTTCACTTTGCGGTAGAGCTGCATGCGCGAAATGCCCAGGCTATGGGCCACATGTTCCACGCTCAGGTCGGAGCGGGTGAGGTTAGCTTCTATAATGGCGGTGAGGTCGGCCAGGAATTTCTGGTCCGGGTTAGCCCCCGCCACGGTGGTCGTATCCACGGACAACTCGCGCCGGTAATGCTCGCGCTGGCGGGTTCGGTTGGCCAGCAGGGTGCGCACACTCTCCAGCAGGAAGGTAGGGTGGAAGGGCTTGGTCAGATAGAGGTCAGCGCCGGCCTGCACACCTTCCACCTGCTGCTCGGGGGCATTGCGGGCCGTGAGTAGAATCACCGGGATATGCGAGGTGCGCCAGTCGGCCTTAAGCTTAGCCACCACCTCCAAGCCGCTCAGGCCGGGCATCATCACGTCGCACACAATCAGGTCCGGAATCAGGTCGGTGGCCATCCGGAAGCCGGTGTGGCCATCAGTGGCGGTCTGCACCCGGAAATCGGTCTGCAGCTTGCGGGCCAGAAAGTCGTTGACCTCGGCATTATCCTCAATCACCAAAACCAGTGTTTCCCGATCTGCACCGGGGGGCGCATCGGCGGGCGTTTCGGCCGGCATTATTTCGGGCTCGTCCAGGGCAAGCACCACGGGCTCGGCAGGGGTGGCCGAGCGTAGCGCCTCTGGCAGCTCGCGGGGCAGCGTAACCAAAAACGTGCTGCCCTGGCCCGGCTGACTGCTGAACGTGAGTTGGCCCTGATGCAGGCGCGTGAGCCCCTGAGCCAGCGCCAGGCCCATACCCGAGCCTTTCGCCACGGCTCCCTGGTCGCCCTGGTAAAACCATTCAAAAATGTGGGCCTTCTCCTGCTCCGGAATGCCCCGCCCGGTGTCCTCCACGCTTACCTGCAGCGCGCGCCCTGCTTCCACGGCCTGCAGGCTGATAGTAATCTGCCCATTATCCGGGGTGAATTTCAGCGCGTTGCTGAGCAGGTTGAAAAACACCTTATCCAGAATGTTGCCATCGAACCAGCCAGTTAGCACGGGCTCGGCGGCCAGAAAGCGCAGGTTTACCCCGCGCAGGCGGGCGGGTTTCTCAAAGGCATCCACAATCTCCCGCACAAAAGCTACCAGGTTGCCCTCCGTAGCGCGCACGGCCATCTTGCCCACTTCAATTTTCCGGAAATCCAGCAGCTGATTCACCAGCTGCAGCAGGCGCTGGGTGTTGCGGCGCACCAGGCCCAGGTCGTGGCGCTGGGCCGAGTTCAGGTTGGGGCCGTGGGTGAGCAGCTCTTCCACCGGCCCCAGAATGAGCGTAAGCGGGGTGCGCAGCTCGTGGGAGAAGTTGGTGAAAAAGCGCAGCTTGGCCTCCGTATCGGTGCGGGCCTTTTCTGCCATGGCCTCCAGCTGGTTGCGCTGGCTGCTGATTTCTTCGTTCTGGCTAATGAGCTGATGGTTGATGGCATCAATTTCGGCATTCTGCGCAGCCAGCTGGCGGTTAATCTGCCGGTTCTTGCGGGCCGACTGCCAGGCCAACGCACCCAGCGCCGCCGCAACCAGCAGGGCCGCCGCCAGGCTGTAGAGCACGGTTTGCTGGCTGGAAAACGTGGCGCGCAGGGTGCGCAGCAGGTTCTGCTGCCGCTCAATATCCCGCTGCTGACTCACCATTTTATCGGTCTGCTGCTGCATCGTTCGCACGTTGGTGGAGTCGATGACGATGGTGCCCAGCGTGTTTTCCCGCTTGAACGGTTGCTTGTTCAGGATTTTCAGGGCCGTGCGAATAGCTTCCTCGCCGCCCGGCGAATACAACACAGAGGCATCCAGCACGCCGCGCTGCACCAGGTCAATGCCTTCGCCGGGGCCTGACATGCCATCGACCCCAATCACTTTTACCCTTTTGGCAATGCCCAGCTGCTCGCAAACCTCGTGGGCGCCGCGCCCCATGGCATCATTGTGAGCAAAAATGAGCGACACTTCCGGGTGCGCCTGCAGCAGTTTGGTCAGCGCCGGTTTCAGGGTTTTTTCCTGCCAGTTGCCGGTAACCTGGCCTATCAGCGGCATGTTGGGGTAGGCCGCCAGCGCCTGCACAAAACCCTGGTGCCGCTCAGAAGTAGCCGAAGAACCGGGCGTGCCCAGCACTTCTACCACCTGGCCGCGCTGGTTGAGCAGGCGGGCGGCATAGCGGGCGGCTGTCTGGCCCACTTCCAGGTTGTCGCCGCCCACGTAGGCGGTATAGCGGGGCGAGGCCGTGCGGCGGTCCAGCAGCACCACCGGCACTCCCTGGTTAAATGCCTCTTCCACGGCCGGCGTCACCGGGCCCGATTCGTAGGGCGAAACAATCAGCAGATCAATGCCGCCGCGCAGCAATTCCCGGATTTCCTGCTGCTGGCGCTGGCTATTGTCGTGCGCGTCCAGCATGCGCAGCTCCACTTCGGGGTGGAAGCTCAGCTCCCGCTCCATACCGGCCAGCATATCCTGCCGCCAGGGCCCGGCCGTGCTGCATTGGGAAAACCCGATGCGGTAGGCAGGCTTTTTAGCGGGCTGGCTGCAGCCCGGCAGCAACAGCAGCAACCCCAGCAGCAGGGCAAGAGCGCGGCAAAACCGCTGGAAAAGGGGAATAAGCAGGACGTAGGGGAATAACACTAACCAAATATATCGGATACTTTGCAGAGTAGCCAGCTGGGGTACCGGGCCGGGGCGTGCATGGCGGTGTGGGTGGCCTCAGGTGGTTTTGCGGTAGTTCAGAATGGCCCAGCCATTCAGCACCACGGCAAAAAGGGCTTCGTAGCCCAGCTGGGGAGCTACGTCCTGCAGGCCGCTGCCTTTCAATACTATCATCCGCATTACCTCAATAAAGTGCGTGACGGGGTTGAAGTAGGCAATGTAGCGGGCCCAGTCGGGCATGCTGTCGATGGACGTGAACAGGCCGCTCATCAGAATGAAAATCATAATGAAGAAAAAGGCCACGAACATGGCCTGCAGCTGGTTGTCGCTGTACGTCGAAATCAGCAGGCCAAAGCCCAGCACGGCCACCATATACACGGCCGCGAAGACGTAGAGCGCCACCAGGCTGCCCACCGGCACAATGCCGTAGAGGCCCCGGGCCACCCCCAGCCCAATAGTGAATACCAGCATACCCAGCACCCAGAACGGAATCAGCTTGCCCAGAATGAACTGCCACTTCTTAATGGGCGACACGTTAATCTGCTCAATGGTGCCGATTTCCTTCTCGCGCACAATGTTCAGGGCTGTGAGAAACCCACCCACCAGCGTGAGCAGCAGCACCAGAATGGCCGGCACCATAAACACGTGGTACTCCGCCAGCGGATTGTACCAGTTGATGGTCGTCACGTCGATAAGCGCGGCGGATGCAGGCGGGGTGCTGCCCTGCCACTCCAGGCGCACGGCCTGGTTGAAGTCGGCAATGATGCGGGTGAGGTAGGCGCCGCCCAGGCTGGCGCGGGTGCCGTTGATGGCATCTACGGCCAGAAAAAGCTGCTCACTGCCTTCGCGCACGAGGCTGCGCTCGAAGTGGGGCGGAATTTCCAGCACAATGTCGGCCTTGCTTTCCTCCACCAGCTGCAGGCCCTGCCGGTAGGAGCGGCTGGGCCCCACCAGCCGGAAGTAGCCCGACGAGCCGATTTTGGAAATGAGCTGGCGCGAGTAGCTGCTGTGGTCGTTATCGACGATGGCCAGGTTGATGTTTTTCACATCGTAGTTGGCGGCCTGCGGCAGAATGATGAGCTGCATGGTGGGCATGAAGAAAATCATGGCCAGGATGCTTTTGTCGCGGAAAATCTGCCGGAACTCCTTGCGCAGCAGAAAGAGCAGAATTCTCATGCCAGCCGAATCTTAAAGTTGCGCAGACTAATGGCCAGCAGCACCGCCGCCATGCCCAGCAAAGTCAGCGTTTCCCGCCAAACTGCCGCCACTCCCAGCCCCTTCAGCATCACGGCCTTCACGATGAGGTAGTACCAGTGCGAGGGTATGAAGTTGGGAATGAGGCGCAGCGGGCCAGGCAGGTTTTCCAGCGGAAACAGGAAGCCCGTGAACAGCAGCGTGGGCAGCATCATGCCCATCATGGAAAGCAGCATGGCCACGCGCTGCGAGCTGGTAACATTGGAAATCAGCAGCCCCAAAGCCAGGCACGCCACAATAAACACCGTGCTGACCAGGTACAGCAGCGCCAGACTCCCCTGAATGGGCACCTTCAGCACGTACACCGACAGCAGCAGAATCAGGGTGAAATCGAGCAGGGACAGCACCAAATAGGGCACGGCCTTGGCAATGAGCACCAGCAGCGGCCGGAACGGCGACACCAGCAGCACCTCCATGGTGCCCAGCTCCTTTTCGCGCACAATGGCCACGGAGGTAAGCGTAGTGCACACAATCATGAGCACCAGGGCCAGCACGCCCGGCACAAAGTTGAGCGAGCCGTTCAGGTCGGGGTTGTACAGCATACGTGTTTGGGGCACAATCTGGTAGGGCAGCGCCCCGGCCGCCTGGTTTAGCTCCTGCTGATACTCGCCTACCATACTGGTGAGGTAGTGGGTAATGGTAATGGCCGTATTGGGGTCCGAGGCGTCGGCCACTATTTGCAGCTGGTTGCGGCCGGTGTGCAGCAAATCGGCCTGGAAATGGGCCGGAAATACCAGCGCGGCTTTGATGCGGCTTTGCCGGAAAGCCGTTTCCATTTCCGCGTAGCTCAGCGCCAGCTCCTGCACTTGGAAGTAGGGGCTGGCCCGCAGCCTGCTGGTAATCTGTTGCGAAGCCGGATCATGGGCGAAATCCACCACGGCCAGCTTGATGTTCTTTACCTCACTGCTCAAGGCAAAGCCAAAAAGCAGAATCTGCGCTGTGGGCAGCCCAAAAAGCAGCAGCAACGTGCGCCGGTCGCGGAAGACGTGGTAGAACTCCTTGCGGATAAAAACGAGCAGCTGTTTCATGGGAAAACCGTGGGGTTACTCGCTCCGCTGGGCGCCGCGGGCCAGCTGGTAAAACACGTCGTCCATGGTAGTGGCGTGGTAGCGCTGCTTCAGGTTGGTGGGCGAGTCCAGGGCTTCCACGCGGCCGTCTACCATAATGGAGACGCGGTGGCAGTACTCGGCCTCATCCATGTAGTGGGTGGTCACGAAAATGGTGAGGCCCCGGTCGGCAGCTTCGTAAATCAGGTCCCAGAACTGGCGGCGGGTTACCGGGTCCACGCCGCCGGTGGGCTCATCCAGAAACACGATTTTCGGGTCGTGCAGAATGGCTACCGAAAAGGCCAGCTTCTGCTTCCAGCCCAGCGGCAGACTGCCTACCAGCTTTCGGGCTTCCCGCTCCAAGCCCAGAGTAGTAATCAGCGCCTCGCTTTTGGCCTTCAGCTGCTGATTGGATAAGCCATAGATACCGCCAAAAAACTCAATGTTTTCCAGGATGGTAAGGTCCTCATAAAGCGAGAATTTCTGGCTCATGTAGCCAATGTTCTGCTTTATTTTTTCCTGCTGCCGGTACACATCAAAGCCCGCCACCGTAGCCTGGCCCGCCGTGGGGTAGGAGAGGCCGCAGAGCATGCGCATGGCGGTAGTTTTGCCGGCGCCGTTGGCCCCCAGAAACCCAAAAATCTCGCCCGCCGCCACGTCAAACGTAATCCGGTCCACGGCCACAAAGTCGCCGAACTGTTTGGTCAGCTCGCGGCAGGAAATGACGTTAGCGGGCTGCGGTTCCATTGGAGCTGGCGGGGTGGGTAGTCATCAGGTCAATAAACCGGTCTTCGATAGTGGGCATAATGGGTTTGATTTCGAGGTTGGTGTGCTGTTTAGCCAGCAGGTAGCGGTGGAGGGCGGCCTCGTTGTCGGGCTTCTCCTGCCGGAACGTTACGTGCACGTACTCGCCAAACGCATAGCTGCTGCGCACCAGCGCCGAGGCCCGCAAATCCTGCAACAGGCGGTGGGTGGCGGTGGCCTTCACCGCGTAGAGCGGGCCGGGGTAGGCTTTAATAATATTATCGGGCGTATCTACGGAAAGAAGGTGGCCGGCCTGCATCAGCGCAATTCGCTCACAGCGCGTGGCTTCATCCATGTAGGGCGTGGAAACCAGAATGGTGATGCCCTGCTGCCGGAGCCGCCCCAGCATCTCCCAGAATTCCTTGCGCGATACGGCATCCACGCCGGTGGTGGGCTCATCCAGAAACAGCACGGTGGGCCGGTGAATGAGGGCGCAGCACAAGGCCAGCTTCTGCTTCATGCCCCCGGAAAGCTTGCCCGCGCGCCGGTTTTTAAACGGCTCAATCTGCTCGTAAATATCTTTAATCAGGCCATAGTTGGTTGCAATGGTGGTATCGAACAGCGTGGCGAAAAAGGTCAGGTTTTCCTCCACCGTCAGATCCTGATAGAGGGAGAATTTACCCGGCATGTAACCCACCGTGTTGCGGATGGCCCGGTAGTCGCGGCGCACGTCGTGGCCATCCACAGTGGCCGTGCCGGAGTCCGCCAGCAGCAGCGTGGTCAGAATCCGAAACAGGCTGGTTTTGCCGGCTCCATCGGGCCCAATCAGCCCAAACAACTCCCCCGGCTGCACCGCAAACGACACGTCCTCCACGGCCCGCACCGTACCTTTTTCGTAGGTTTTTGTGATGTTCTGCAGCGTGACCATGGGTGGCGGTTAAGTGGGTTTCCGCTTTCTTAGGCGGCTTTTTGGCTGGGTTATTCTTCGGCTGATTTCTTCAGCAGCACCTCCCCGTACATGCCAATCTTGAGGTAGCCGTCATTCTTCACGCGCACGTTCAGGGCGTACACCAGATTGGCCCGCTCATCCTTGGTCTGAATGGTTTTGGGCGTGAACTCTGCCTTGCTGGAAATCCAGGTTATCGTGCCCGGATAGGTTTTGAACTGGTCCTTGCCATTATCAATTCGCACCGTAACGGGTTGCCCCAGCTTCACCTGAGGCAGCTGGGTGCCCGTGATGTAGGCGCGCAGCGTGAGCGTATCGGTGTTGGCAATGCGGTACAGGGGCTTGCCAATGGTTGCCATTTCGCCGGCAAAAGCGTATTTGGTGAGCACTGTGCCGGTAACGGGGTTCATAATCCGGCCTTTGCGCACCTGCTCTTCAAACTGCGCCTCCGTTTTAGACAGGGCCGCCCGGTGGCTGAGCACGGCGCGGTTTTGCGTGGCCGTGTTGCTCTCGGCCACCTGTATCTGCTGGCGCGTAACGGCCAGCTGCCGCTCGGCCTGCGTAATCTGGGCATTTATATCGTCCAGCTGCTTGCGGGGCCATACATCGGCCCGCACCAGGCCCTGCGTGCGGGTGCGCTCCCGGTACAGCTGCTTTAGCTGGGCCTGCTGCACGGCAAGCTGGCGGCGCGTTAGCTCCACCTGCGGGGCGGCGCTGCTGGTTTGCTCGCGCAAGGCCTCCATGGAAGCCTGTGTTTGCTCCTGCTGGAGCCGCGCGGTGGTTACGTCAATCTGCCCCACGGTGGTGCCGGCTGGCAGCACGTCGCCTTCCTGCACGGTAAATGCCAGAATCTGGCCAGTCTGCTGGGCTGATACGATAACTTCATCCGCTTCGAAATTGCCGGAAGCATCGAAATCAGGCCCTTTTTCCTGGCAGGAAATAACGGTCAGACCCAACGCCACCCAAACTGCCCAGCCCAGCAGCATTACTAAGTTTTTCATGGAGGGAAGGCTTGAAAGCCTATTTTAAAAACTTGTTTAACGAGTGGTTAAAAAAGCTTCAGCTCGTTTTCAGGAGGGCATCAAACCATAGCGGGAGCAGGCGCTTCCGCTCCTGCATCAGGGCCGCAAAGTGGGCGTTGTCCTGCTCACTCACCAGCTGAAATACCGGTCGCGCAATAAAAGGAAACACCGCCATGCCCAGCAGGCTCATCAGCAGCTGAAGGGGATGAGTCTGATTTTGGTGTGTGCCCAGCTCTTCCCGCAGCTGTACCGCAAACCGCGACTGCAGCAGCACCTTTTTGGCGCCCATGGTTTCGGAAAGCTTCTGCGGGTTGGCTTTCAACTCGCTGAAAATGAACAAGGGCAGCTCCGGCTGGGCCAGCAGCAGGTCAATGTAGAAGGCCGAAATCTGCTCCACCTTTTCCTGCAGCGTGGTAGTTTCATGGAGCATAATCTGGTGCAGGGAGCCGGCAAACTGCTGCAGCTTTTCCAGCATCACCAGATCAAACAGCTTTTCTTTGCTGCGGAAGTAGTAGTTGAGCAGGGCCAGGTTAATGCCTGCCTCCTCGGCAATGTCGCGCACCCGGGTGGCGGCGTAGCCTTTGCGCAGAAACACCTTGCGCGCCGCCACTTTAATGCGCTCTTCCGTGCTGGTATCCATCGGGGCAGCGGCGTTTTTCATGGGCTGAGGAAGCTGGGTAATGGTTAGATTTCTAGAGGATAAGGCCAACAGTATCTAAATATAGCAGAAAATAGAATCTTTATCATCTTGTTTTAAACGCTTGTTTAAAACAAATTTCTGCCTTACTTTCTGGTATCTCACCAGCGTGTCTTATGAACATACTCCGTAAAAAAAGGGGGGATTAAACGAGGCTGGCATCAGCTTAAGTCAAAGGGCATTGCCTAAAGCGCTTTGTTCGTCCTAAACCCCAATAAAAATGCCCTCTACGCAGTGTAGAGGGCATTTATGGTGGTCGCGCCAGGAATCGAACCTGGATCAAGAGCTTCGGAGACTCCTATACTATCCGTTGTACTACGCGACCGGGCGGGTAGGGGCGGCAAAACTAACAGAAAAATACCGTCCTACAAGCAACTGCGTGGGTCTGACTACAGATTCTATCAGCAGCCGGAAGCGGAAAATAGGGTAACCTAAATGACTGGTAGCAGGTTAAGCCTACATATCTACCCATTCTAATCAACCCTGTTTCTATGAAAAAGAATCTGTATACGGCCGAGTCAACGGCTACCGGCGGCCGCAGCGGCCAGGTGCACTCCCAGGATGGCGTTATCAATATGGAAATGTCGGTACCATCTGTACTGGGCGGGAAGAAGGGCGCTACCAACCCCGAGCAGCTGTTTGCGGCCGGTTATTCCTCCTGCTTTCAGCAGGCCCTGCTGGTTATCGCGCAGAAGGAAGGCGAGCGGCTGGACCCTGCCAGTACCGTGCAATGCTCCGTAACGCTTTTTCAGGAAGGCGAAGGCTACGGTCTGAGCGCCGTGCTGGATGTAAGCCTGAAGGGTATGAGCCATGAGCGCGCCTCGGAGCTGGTGACCAAAGCCCATGAGATATGCCCTTACTCGGTAGGCACCCGGGGCAACATGGAAGTAGAGCTGAAAGTAGATGGCGAGCCGGCCGCCGTAAAGGAAAAGGCCTAACAAGCACATCATAAAAAAGCCCCCGCCGGACTCCGGTGGGGGCTTTTTTATTTAACCAAGTGGCGGCTTAGGCGAGGCCCTGCTCGGCCAGTACTTCTTTCACTTTCTGAGCCGCATCTTTCAGCAATACAGCCGAGTACACTTTCAGACCCGACTCATCAATGATGCGCGCGCCTTCTTCAGCGTTGGTGCCCTGCAGACGTACGATGATGGGGACTTTAATGTCGCCGATGTTCTTGTAGGCTTCTACCACACCATTAGCCACCCGGTCGCAGCGCACAATGCCACCGAAGATGTTGATGAGGATGGCTTTCACGTTCGGGTCCTTCAGGATGATGCGGAAGCCAGCTTCAACGGTCTGGGCGTTGGCTCCACCCCCTACGTCGAGGAAGTTGGCCGGCTCGCCGCCGCTCAGCTTAATGATGTCCATGGTAGCCATGGCCAGGCCCGCGCCATTCACCATGCAGCCCACGTTGCCGTCCAGCTTCACATAGTTCAGGTTCGAGTTCGAGGCTTCTACCTCCAGCGGGTCCTCTTCGTTCAGGTCGCGCAGGGCGGCGAAGTCCTTGTGACGGTAGAGGGCGTTTTCGTCGAGGGTTACTTTGGCGTCCACGGCCAGAATCTTGTTGTCCGAAGTTTTCAACACAGGGTTGATTTCGAACATAGCCGAGTCAGTGTCGTCGTAAGCCTTGTACAGCGCCTGTACAAACTTCACCATCTCCTTGTGGGCTTCGCCTTCGAGGCCCAGGTTGAAGGCAATTTTGCGAGCCTGAAAAGCCTGCAGACCCACGCGGGGGTCAATATGCTCGCGGTGGATTTTCTCGGGGTGCGCTTCGGCTACCTCCTCAATGTCCATCCCGCCTTCGGTGGTATAGATGATGACGTTTTTGCCGGTAGCGCGGTCCAGCAGCACGCTCATGTAGTATTCTTTGGGCTCAGAAGCACCGGGGTAGTACACGTCCTGGGCAACCAGTACTTTGTGCACCTTGCGGCCTTCGGCGCCGGTTTGCTTGGTCACCAGCTGCATGCCAATGATCTGGCCGGCAATTTCCTTCACCTGCTCCAGGTTTTTGGCGAGCTTCACTCCGCCTCCTTTGCCACGGCCACCGGCGTGAATCTGAGCTTTGATAACGTGCCAGCCGGTTCCGGTTTCCGCGGTCAGCTTCTGGGCGGCGGCTACCGCTTCTTCGGGGGTGTCGGCGGTGTAGCCTTCCTGCACGCGCACGCCATAGCGCTTGAGGATTTCTTTACCCTGATACTCGTGGATGTTCATAGAGGGTCGGTTTGAAGGAAGATTCGGGTGGGATTTGCGGGGGCGAAAGTAGGGAATTATCAGCGGAGGGGGAAATTGGATATATCATCCGTACGATTTCACGCCGCCCGCTTCGCCCAGGATAGTGCCGTGGTAGTATTCCTTTTCCCTGATTTCGATGCCAAAAGCCCCCGGGATATTTTTCGGCAGGGCAGGCGGCGCTCCAGTAACACCGCACAAAAGCGGCGGCAGGAGGAAAGCCCGGCTTTTACAGCCCTCTTCAGCTGATCAGCATAAAGTGTTAACAAGCTTCAATATTTATATTTGAATAGTGACAATAATTATTATTATTGTGGAAATATATAATAGCTTCATGCTACTACGCTCCGCTGGCTGAAAGGCAATGCGGCCAATAATTATATCATTCTAAATCCCCTTATGTATGATTCCCGGGCTTACAGCGTATACCTTTCATCCCCTCTATTCGTCGGAGCAGGCAACGGGCTGGCTGGCCCACCCCAGCGGCGCTTTCGGCTTGCCAATCGTGCAGAATATGATCCTGGGCGACCAGCTGGACTGGCCTTTGCCGGAACTGATGGAACCCAAAGCACGGGCCACAGAGGAAACCCTGCGCCAGCGCCTGCCGGCCTACGATGAGTTTGTGCGGCGAAAAGGGCGGCGCCCGGTGTATGATGCCTATGTATGCTTTCAGCCCTTTAATGAGGCCACCCGGGCGCTGCTACCGTTCGTGCATATGCTGCGCCGGCAACTCCGCTCCGGCGACGTTATTCTGAATCTCTGGGACCGGTCGGGGTGGAATACCTCCTGGCTGGCGGGCCTGTTCCCGGAGCAGACTATTCTCACGGTGTGGGACGGTGACCGGGACGTGTTAGGCTATAAAGGCTATGCATACTGGCTAACCGGCACGCAGGCCCCGGCCAACGTGCAGCTGCTTTTCCAGGAGCTGAACAAGCCACTGCCCCTCAACGACCACAGCGTGCGCCTGGTCATAGGTATGGATGTGCTGCACCGCTTCGAGCAGGCCCGGGTGCTGCGGGAGCTGATGCGGGTGGTTGCGCCCGATGGTGGCCTGCTCTTTCCGCATGTGCACCTCGCCAATAACGAGCCGGATCCTTACTTTGAGCGTGGCGGCCGCCTGCTGCATGGCCAGCAGTATATGCAATTCCTGGAGCCCCTGGCCCGGCAAACCAACCGCCAGGCGCTGGTGTATTCTGAGCCTGAGTTGTTTTACTTCAACGAACACGGTGACTCCAATACCCCGGCACCAAAACCAAATCCTGCCTCCCCCGACTATAACGGCCTGGTTGCTTTACTACCGGACACATGGATGGAAAAGCAGCCAATGCTGGAGCCCTGCCAGGCAGTGGAAGAATCCACATGGGCCAGTTGCCGGCTCCTGATCAATTTCCTGCTGCACATTAACCCGCTAACAGGCCGGGTGGAATACCGCGCCGAGCGGTTTGGTGGCGCCGTGGGCCACTTATTAGAGCGGCACCCGGTATATCAGCAACATTTGGCAAGTGCCCACGGCTACCAACTGTCGGCAGAGGCGCGCAGCGTGCTTTATTGGGCCGCCCGGCAATACACCGCCGCCGAAATAGCCAAGCAGCTGGGGCGCTCTGTGGAAGAGCTACGGCCGCTGCTGCGGGAGCTTAGCGCCCTGGATATCATCCAGTTAGTGCCCATCAGCGCCCAAAGCCACCGGCTGCAGCATTTTCTGGCTTTTCAGGAATTTCAGGCCCCCAATCAGGAGCACACCATTCCCCGGCTGTGGGCGCGGGCCCAGCAGCACTACGGAGAAGCCACGCTGCTCACGGCCCTGGAAGATGGAAGTAGCTTCAGCTACGCAGAGGCCGATGCCATTGTAACGGACATTCGGCAGGCCTTGCGCCGTAGCAGGATTTCTGCGGGCGATGCGGTGGCCATACATGCGCCGCTACATGCGGAGGTTTTGTTGCTGAGTTGGGCTTGTTGGCTGGAAGGCGCTGTAGTAGTACCCCTGAGCATGACGCTACCTGCTGCCACCGCTCAAACCATACTGGAGTCAGTTTCGCCAAAGCTTCTGTTAGTGGTAGCTGAAAAGCAAGCGGATTATGAGCCTGTAGAAGTGCCCAAGCTGGTGGTAGACACGGACGAGAGCAGTGAGCTGCCGCCGAACGCCCGGTGGTTTTCTGACTGGCTGAGCCTGGAGGAAGAGCCCGAAACAGAGGAACCTACTCCACCGACCATTACTCCTACAGATGTTGCGGCCATTTTATTTACCTCAGGCTCTACCGGGCTGCCGAAAGGAGTGCCGCTCACGCACGGGCAGTTATACCGCAGTGCCCGGCTGGTAACGGAAACCTTCGGGTGGGAAACCACCGACCGTTTTCTGGCCGTGGGCGACGCTGATGCTATGAGCGGCCTACGCAACGCGGCCTTAGCCCCGCTGGAAGTAGGCGCCAGCGTCATTATCCCAACCGTTGCTCAGAAACAACACGCCGCCATGCTTGCGGAAGCAGTAGTAACCTCCCAGGCCACGTTGCTAGCCGCTAGCCCGGCGCTGCTGCGGCAATGGGTGCAGCTGGGGCGCCGCATTGGGACGGAACTGCGGAGCCTGCGCCTGGTGATGAGCACCGGCAGCCAGCTGACGCCTACGCTGCGCACCGACTTCCAGCAGGCGTTTAACCTCCCTATCGTTAACTATTACGGCCTCACCGAGACTACCGGCATATGCCTGGCCGAGCGCCCCGAGCAGGCGCAACCCACCGCCGATACCATTGGCTGGCCCGTAGGTTGCCTGGCGCAGATCGTGGATGATCAGGGCCAGCAGGTGGATCCAGGGCAGGAAGGGGAGCTGCGTATCTACAGTGATAACCTGATGCAGGGCCCGTACTATGGTCCCGGCAGCGCTACTCCTTCGCCGGTGCGGGACGGCTGGCTATACACCGGCGACATAGCCGTGGCCAACTCCGATGGCAGCGTAACATTGCGCGGCCGTCGCACGGAGCTTATCAAGAATGCTTTAAGCGAAGTCGTGTATCCCTCCGAAATTGAAACGCATCTGCTGGCCCATGCCGCCGTGCACCAGGCCGCTGTGTGTGCCTTTCAGCGCCATGACACGGAACGCCTGGCTGCCTTTGTAACGCTGGGCCCCGGCCACGATGCTGCCCTGATAATACCTCAGCTTCTGGCGCATCTCACGGCTCGGGTAGGGGAGCACAAAGTGCCATCTGTGGTGCAGGTACTGGATGCGCTGCCTTATTCCTCCAATGGGAAAGTGCTTAAAACCCAACTACTGGAGTTACTTCGCTGATTAAAAAGCCGCCGCTCAGGCTGACAGCATGCCGGCTGGGCGGGCTCCATGTCACTTGCTAGTTATTACTGTTTCATCTGCACTGTATTTTGATGTCTACTCTTACTGCAACCCGTTGGGCCGATGTCGTCCAAACCGTAGCTCGCTTCAGTGAGCCCGCCCGCCAGAACGCCGCGTTTCTAGATCTGGGCAATCGTCGTATCACGTATCGTCAGCTCACGGAGCGCATTGGGCAGCTGGCTGGGGTCTTTGCCCGGCTTGGGCTTCAGGAAGGCGACCGGGTAGTGGTTTCGGTGGAGGATGAAGTGGAAACCGCCTTTATTTTCTGGGCGATGCTGCGCTATGGCCTCAGCGCTATTCTACTGGACCCGGAAGTGAAGCCCGATCGGGCCCGTGCTATTATCCGCACGGCTGAGCCAGTGGCGTTCATTGCCGATGAGGCCTTTTTGCAGCGGCAGCAAATCGATGCAAAGCAGTATAAAGTACTTCCGGTGCGGCTGGAGGAAGCTCCTAAAGGGCAGCTTTTTCGGAAGCTACTGGGCCGCACCCAGTCATCGGCAGGAGCAAGCCAGACATATCCGGCCCTGCTGGCACAGGAAAAGCCCGCCCCACTGCCCACTGCCATCAGTCCCGATACGGTAGCCTATGTGCTGTTCACCTCGGGCACTACTTCCGATACAAAAGGGGTGCAGATTACGCACCGCAACCTGTTCAGCCATTTGCAGACACTGACAAACGTGTACGGGTTTGATGCCGATACGCGTCTGATGAACATCCTCCTGCTCTACCACGCCGATGGTATTATCCAAGGGCCAATTCTGGCGGGTTATAACGCGGCCGTCTGCATCCGGCCACTGCGCTTCGACCTGAGCAATATTGGCGCTCTACTGGATGCCATTTACAAGTACCGGGTAACGCATCTAATAGCCGTGCCAGCTATGCTGGCGCTCATTCAGCGCTTTTCAGATGGCTACGAGGACAGCTTCCGTACCCCGGATTTTCGCTTTATCATTTCCGTTTCCTCGCATCTGGAAGAAGCCCTGTGGGGCGCTTTTGCTGTGCGCTTCGGCGTGCGTCTGGTGAACGTGTATGGTCTCACGGAAACCGTGGCCGGTGGCCTGTTCTGCGGCCCTGGTGACGAAAGCTACCGCATTGGCACCGTGGGCAAGCCCGTGGACATGGAGGCCCGCATAGTGAATGAGTTTGATGAGGAAGTAGGAGATGAAACCGAGGGGGAACTGCTGCTGCGCGGCGAAAATGTCATGCTGGCTTACCTCAATAATCCCACCGCTACCGCAGAAGTACTGATGCCGGATGGCTGGCTCCGCTCCGGCGACATAGCCATGCGCAGCACCGATGGTTATTACCGCATTACAGGTCGTAAGAAAAACATTATTGTTTCGGGTGGAGTCAACATTCACCCCGAGGAAATAACGGAGGTTCTGAACACGCACCCCGCTGTGGCCGAAGCTGTCAGCTTTGGCGTGGCCGATGAGGTATTCGGGGAAAAGCTAATTAGCTGCGTGGTTTTCAAAGAAGGAACTACGGCTACTGAGGTAGAGCTGACCAGCTACTGCCGCGAGCGGCTGGAAGAGAAGAAAGTACCTACCGTAATTCATTCATTGGATGAGTTGCCCAAAGGGTTGTCTGGAAAAGTGCAGCTGAAAGTAGTGCAGGAGCGGCTGGCAACGCACGTTGCGCAAGCCACCGCTAATGGCCCCGATTTCCGCTCGCTGGTGCGCGAGGCAGCATCGCATGCCTTTAAAGTGCCTATGGAGCAGCTTCGCCCCGAGGCCAACTCGCGCAGCATGGCCGGCTGGGACTCCATGGCCCACCTGGATTTCATCGTTCGGCTGGAAAAGGCACTGGGAACGGAGTTTTCCACGGCAGAGATTATGGTAATGAATAGTTTACAAACCGCTGAAGACGTTGCGCGCAAGAAACTCGCCACCCGCTGAGCCTGCCCCCATCTGGGTATGGTCAGTGGCACTGGGTATGCTCCTGAGCTTTGGGACTGTATATGGATGGGGATTTGTGCACTCCGTTTCTACCTACCACCAGGAGGTGGTGGCCGGTGCGCGGCAGCTGTTACAACGAGAGTGGCAGGACCGGACGGATAGTGTGACGCGGGTAGTTATTCTGGGTAGCTCGCTTACCGGCAATGGCGTGATGCCCTCGGCGTATTTCACCCGAAAGACGAACGGCCGCTGCCGGGTGGTTCGTCTGTTCCGCATCAGTGCTAATCTGGAGTCGTTTACCGACCGTGCCCCCATTTTAAAGTATTTGCAGGAGTATCCGCCGGACATTCTCTGCATTGAGGAAAACCTGCTGCTGTATGACCTGAAAGATTGGTCCGAACTGTCGCCGGATTCCTTCCTGCTGAAGAATGTAGCTCGTTACTCCTATCAGCTGGTTAACCGGAGTAAGCAAAGACTTGGGCTCACGCACGAGGTTATCGATGTGAATCGGCCCGGTCTTGCTATGCAGGATGTGGATATGCCAGCGCCTACTACTCCGTGGGATACAACGCATCTAACCGAATTCGTAGCCGAAATACGACAGCGGAAAGTCCGCCCTTTTGCTCCCCGGCATCCTGTGCATCAGGCATTGCGGATACTAAGAGGGCAGGGCGTACGCATAGTGTTGCTGCATTTTCCCCGGCCGGCTCCTTTGGAAAAAGCTATTTATAGTGGTCGTAATGGGGATTCGCTACGCTACCGCATTGCGCAATACCAGCGGGCCTACCAGGCCAGCTACTGGCATGAGCCCGGCCCTTATCACTTCCGGTATTTCTACGATAAAGCACACATGAATTTCCAGGGCCGCGCCCTATACTCTACCTGGCTGGCCAAAAAGCTGCGCCAGGAAACAAATCCTACTCTCTTGACTGCCCGCTAACCAGCACGACATGCTTGTCCTCCATACTATCGTGTTTTTTAGCCTGTTACTGTTAGTGCCGGCCGCTTGGCTGTTGCCGGAACGCTGGCAGATAAGTGCCGTTAGCCTGCTGACAGCGGCATTTCTTCTGTATGTAGCTCCCATATCCGCGCTGATGCTGCTGCTGACGGCGGCAGCCAGCTATTGGGTATTTAAAAGCTCCTGGCTACGCCCTACGGGAGCAGTTTTACTGGCCATCGGGCAGGCGGTGGCTGTCTGGATGGTATTTAAATCAGAGTGGCCGACGCAGGCGGGTTGGTGGACACAGGTGGGGGTGCCGCTGGGCTTGTCCTACTATACCTTCCGGCAAATTCACTACGCTATTGAGCGTTATAAGCAAACCCTGCCACGCCACACCTGGGCCGATTATTTGCGCTACCTATTCTTTCTGCCTACCATGCTGGTAGGCCCCATCAACCGCTTCCCCGATTTTCTGCGGGATGTACGCCGCCGCCGCTGGGATGCCGCGCTGGCATCGGTAGGGCTGGAGCGGGTGTTGTATGGCTATGTGAAGGTGGTGGTACTGGGCAATGCGCTGCTCACCAACAAGCTGGGGCACCTGCTTACGGCTTTGGAGCCGCAACATCCGGCGCTGGCTACGTATCTGGGCATCCTGCGGTTTGCCGGCAACGCCTACGTGCAGTTTGCCGGGTATTCGGATATAGCTATTGGGTTAAGCTTGCTGCTGGGCTTCCGAACCGGGGAAAATTTTGCCGCGCCCTTTCTGGCTCCCAATCTAAATGACTTCTGGAAGCGCTACCATATTTCCCTTTCTCAGTGGTGCCGCGACTACGTATTTTCTCCGTTGCTGAGCCTGACCCGCCGGCCCATGCTGGCCATTGCGGCCTCCATGCTGGTGCTGGGGCTCTGGCATGAGTGGTCGGGGCGGTATCTGGTGTGGGGCGCTTTGCAGGGACTGGGCATTCTGTTCTGGCACCAGTATCAAAAGTTTGCGGAAAAGCGGCCGAATGTTGTCCCGGTGCTGCCCGTATGGCTGGGCGTTTTTCTCACCCTGCATTTCTACTGCTTTAGTTGCGTGATTATCCGCGAGCCATCCTGGCAGGCTGTGGCCCATACCTTTTACCGTTTGCTGAGCTAAACCCATGTATTCCATCTTATCCCGTTACCTGCCTGGGCGCGTTGCCGGTACTCTCACCGCTTTTTGGTATGTGTTTTTGGCACTTATGGTGCTGTATTATGCCTTTTTGCCGAGTGGGCAATTTCGTTACGCGCACTGGTAAAGCATTGTGTCAATATTCGTGGCAGACGCAGGAAAAGGGCATGCCGCAACCTTTCGCAGCTCAGAATCGAATGCTACGCCTGACATTGCGTAGATTTGCTTCTTAACCTCGCTCATTTCTCATTACCCCGCTTTGCTGCAAGCCATTAACATCCGCAAGAGTTACAACACGCTGGAAGTGCTCAAGGGCATCGACCTGACCATCAAGAAGTCAGAAATCGTGTCGATAGTGGGGTCATCGGGCGCGGGCAAAAGCACGCTGCTGCACATTCTGGGCACCCTAGATACGCCGGATTCCGGCGAGGTGCTGTTTGATGGCGAAAACGTAAGTGCGCTGGGCCGCTCCAGCCTGGCCCGGTTCCGCAACCGCCACATTGGCTTCATCTTCCAGTTTCATAACCTGCTGCCCGAGTTCACGGCCCTGGAAAATGTGTGCCTGCCGGCTTATCTGGCCGGCCGCTCCGAGAAGGAAACCCGCGTGCGGGCCCGCGAATTACTTGGCATGCTGAACCTGGAGCGCCGCGCCGACCACAAGCCCTCCGAAATGAGCGGCGGCGAGCAGCAGCGCACCGCCGTGGCCCGCGCCCTCATCAACTCCCCGGAAATCATCTTCGCCGATGAGCCCTCCGGCAACCTGGACTCCCAGAACGCCCAGGAGCTGCACCAGATTTTCTTCCTGCTGCGCAAGGAGCTGGGCCAGACGTTCGTCATCGTGACGCACAACGACCAGCTGGCCGCCATGGCCGACCGCACCATCACCATGAAAGACGGGTACATTTCCGAATAACCTCTGCCGCCGCACCCCCGGGTGTGCCAGAAACAGCAACGGGTCTTATTGCGTAGAAACCAACAGGTTATCGGCGCAGTAAGGCCCGTTTTTTCGTGCGTTTGCGGCACCGGCCGGAAAGAAGAAGAGTTTAACTAACCTCGTTGGCTAAGTCGCTTGAAAAATAATTTGTAACTTACTGATAATCAACGGGAAAATTTACTAAAAAACGGTCTGTATTTTGCACTTATCAGGTGCCCGATGGGTTATACACTAGAACAACAAAACGTATTAAAGGGAAGACATCATGAACGAAGTAACCAAGAACACCAAAGAGCCAGCTCGGAAGATGAAAGTCGAGAGCTACGATATTGCACGCTCCGACGAAACGCTGCACTTGGCCACGGACTTGGCCAAGTTCATCAAGGACAACAAGCTCACCACTTCGGTGCAGGGCAAGGAGTTCGTGAACGTGGAAGGCTGGCAGTATGCCGGCTCGCGCCTGGGCATTGTGCCCATCGTTGACCACGTCATCAATGTCTCGACTGAGTCAGAAATTAAATATCAGGCCAAGGTAACGCTGTTTGATCTGCGCTCCGGGCATACGGTAGGGGCTGGCTTTGCCATCTGCTCCAATAAAGAGCAGGGCAAGAAGTTTTACCAGGAGTTTGCCATCATGAGCATGGCGCAAACGCGCGCCATCGGTAAGGCTTACCGGAACATTCTGGCCTGGATTATCCGCGCCGCCGGCTATGAGCCTACCCCAGCGGAGGAAATGGAGTACCACGGCAACACGCCCGAGGTGAAAGCCGCTCCGGCCCCCTCCGCTGCGCCAGCTCCGGCCGCCCCCACGGCCATGAAAGCCGTGCCCGCTGAGCCTGTAGCCCCCGTTGCGGAACCTGCTCCTGCCGTAGCCTATGCTACTGCTGCGCAGAAGGAGGAAATCATCCGTCTGCTGAACCATCCGGTGATTACGCGTCAGGAGAAAACCAAAATGCTCCTGAACATCAACCGTCTGGATGAAGAGCGGGCCGTACAGGCCATTGCCAAGCTGAAAAAAGCCATTGAAGACCGTGAAAACGGCGAAACGGCCGCTGCGTAAGCTTCCAGTAGCTTCTTATATCGAAAGCCCGATGCTGTTTCAGCGTCGGGCTTTTTTGTGCCTTTCTGATTGCGGTTGAATGACAAAGGTCATCGGTTTTACTCCGTCTTTTCACCAACTTTAAAAAACGCCCACCAACCCTGCTGCATGGCTACTGCATCCGAAACGGCCATCCTTGATGCCACGCCCGCAACCCTGCCGCCCGGCCTCACGCCCGCTGAGGTAGAACAGCAGCGTCAGCGCTTCGGCCCCAATAAGCTCACGGACAACGCCGGTAACCGCACCTGGCAGATTCTGCGGGGCGTGGTTACGGAGCCCATGTTTGTGCTGCTGGTGGTTACGGCGGGGGTGTATATGGTCATTGGCAGCTACCAGGAGGGCTTTACTATGCTGGGGGCCATTGTGCTGGTGGCGGGCATTTCGCTCTACCAGGAAGCCCGCAGCGACAAGGCTCTGCGCGCTCTGCAGCAGCTCTCGCAGCCCCTGGCCCACGTGCGCCGCGCGGGTGAGCAGTTAGATGTGCCGGCCGAAGACGTGGTAGTAGGGGATGTGCTCCTGGTATCAGAAGGGGAGCAGGTGGTGGCCGATGGCCTGCTGCTGGAGGCCCACGACGCGCAGGCCGATGAATCTTTCCTGACCGGGGAATCTTTGCCGGTAGACAAGGTGGCCGATGGTGCGCAGGCCGTGTACCTGGGCTCCACGCTCACCAGCGGGGCCGTGTGGGCCCGCGTCACGGCCGTGGGCAGCCAGACCCGGCTGGGCAAAATTGGGGGCCTGATGCAGGCGGTGAAACCGGAACAAACGCCCCTGCAGCGGCAAATTGCCGTGTTTGTGCGCCGCATGGCGCTGGTGGGCATTGTGGCGTTTGTGCTGGTGTTCGGGTATAACTGGTGGGAATCGGGCAGTTTGGTGCACGGGCTGCTCCATGGGCTGGCGCTGGCCATGGCGGTGCTGCCGGAAGAAATACCGGTGGCCCTTTCCACTTTCATGGCCCTGGGCGCCTGGCGCCTGATGAAGCAGGGAATCTTGACCAAGCAGCCGCAAACCGTAGAAGCGCTGGGCTCGGCCACCGTTATAGGGGTGGATAAAACCGGCACCCTCACCCAAAACCGTATGACGCTTACCCGCGCCTACTGCCCGGATGATACTGTGCCCTGGGAAATACGGCCGGAGCTGGTGCTGGCTCCTGCTCAGGCCCGCCTGTTGGCCACGGCCATGTGGGCCAGCGAGCCGCAGCCCTTCGACCCCATGGAAAGGGCCCTGCACGAGGCGTATGCGCAGTTTTCTTCGGTTGATGAGCGGCCCCGGTTTCAGCTGGTGCACGAGTACCCGCTGGGTGGGCACCCGCCCATGATGACGCACGTTTTCGCCGCTGCCGATGGCCGCCGGATAATTGCTTGCAAAGGGGCGCCCGAAGGTATTATGGCGCTTAGTCATCTTTCCGCAGCCGAGCAGCAGGCCGCCCAACAGGCACTGGAATCCCTCACATCCGTGGGTCTGCGAGTATTAGGCGTGGCCTGGAGCGAGTGGACCAGTACTGAATATCCGGAACGGCAGCAGGATTTTAACTGGCAGTTTGCGGGCCTGGTGGGCTTCAGCGACCCGCCCAAGGCGAATATTCCACAGGTGCTGGAACAGTTCTACCAAGCCGGCATCGAGGTGAAAATCATTACCGGCGACAATGCCGTGACGGCCGCCGCCATTGCCCGCCAAATCGGTTTCCGCCACCCCGCGCCCGTGCTCACCGGCGCCGAAATCATGGCCCTGGACGAAGCTGCCTTAAACCAGCGGGTGCAGGAGGTAGGCCTGTACGCCCGCATGTTCCCGGAAGCCAAGCTGCGCGTCATCAACGCCCTGAAAGCCAACGGCGAAGTAACCGCCATGACCGGCGATGGAGTGAACGACGGCCCCGCGCTGAAAGCCGCCCACATTGGCATTGCCATGGGCCACCGCGGCACCGAGCTGGCCCGGCAGGCAGCCTCCCTGGTGTTGCTGGATGACGACCTGAGCCGCATGGTAACGGCCATAGGGTTTGGGCGCCGTATTTACGACAACCTCAAAAAGGCGGTGCAGTACATCATTTCCATTCATATTCCGCTTATTCTCACGGTGCTGGTACCTTCCCTGCTGGCCTGGAAATACCCGGCGCTGTTCGGGCCGGTGCACGTAATTTTCCTGGAGCTTCTGATGGGGCCCACCTGCTCTATTGTGTTTGAGAACGAGCCCATGGAAGCCGGCACCATGCACGAAAAACCCCGCCCGGCTTCGGATACGTTTCTCTCGTTTCGGGAGCTGGGCCTGAGCCTGGTGCAGGGGAGTGTGGCGGCGGCCGGCGTGCTGGGTGTGTACTTCTACTCCCTGCAGGTAGCCCATTCCGAAATCCTGACGCGCACCCTGGTCTTCACTACGCTGGTGCTGGCCAACGTGGTGCTAACGCTGGTCAGCCGCTCCCGCCACCTTACCGTGCTCACCACCCTACGCTACCCCAACCCGCTGGTGCCCCTGGCGCTGGGTATCACGCTGGCGCTGCTGGCTCTGTGCCTCACCTTTGCGCCTATGCAGCATCTGTTTCAGCTGCAGCCCCTTTCCCTCATACAGCTAGCCATCTGCGCGGCCGTGGCGCTGGTTAGCGTGGGCTGGTTTGAGGTGTATAAGGCGGTGCGGTATAGGCGAGCGGCTGCAATTGAAAGAACAGCATCAAAATAGAGCGTCATGCTGAGCGCAGGCGAAGCATCTCTACTGCTTCGCCTGTCATCCTGAGCTTTGCGAAGGACCTTCTCACGGCAGAACGACAATCGGAACAACGACTTGTGCTTGCGTGAGAAGGTCCTTCGCAAAGCTCAGGATGACAATTACTATTACAACATCAGCACGCGAGATGTCTCGACTTCCCTCGACATGACACTCCCAGCATTTGAGCCGCCGTGCAATCGGTGTTACCTTCGTGGTCTATGCCGCACCCCACCGACGACATTCTGCATGTATTGCGCCAGACGTGGGGGCACACGCAGTTCCGGCCGCTGCAGGAGGATATTATCCGCTCGGTGCTGGCGGGGCAGGATACGCTGGCTTTGCTGCCCACGGGCGGCGGCAAAAGTATCTGCTTTCAGGTGCCGGCGCTGGCCCGGCCGGGCTTGTGCCTGGTAGTTTCGCCGCTCATTGCCCTGATGAAGGACCAGGTGGAAAACCTGCGCAAGCGTGGCATCAAGGCCGAGGCCGTTTTCTCCGGCATGACCCACACCGAAATCGACCAGACGCTGGACAACTGCGTGTATGGCCCGGTGAAGTTCCTGTACGTGAGTCCCGAGCGCCTGCTGACCGATATGTTCCGGGCCCGCGTGGGCAAGATGAAAGTAAGCCTACTGGCCGTAGACGAAGCCCACTGCCTTTCCCAATGGGGCTACGATTTTCGCCCGCCCTACCTGAAAATTGCGGAGCTGCGCGAGCTGCTGCCCGGCGTGCCCTGCATTGCCCTCACGGCCACCGCCACCGAGCAGGTGCGGCAGGATATAGTAGAAAAGCTGCATTTCGGGGCCACGCATCGGTTGTTTCAGCAGAGCTTTGCCCGACCTAATCTCTCGTATTCGGTTTTGAGCACGGAAGATAAACTCAAGCGGCTGCTGGAAGTAGTGCGTGGGGTAGGGGCCGAAAAAACCAGCATTGTGTATGCCCGCACACGCCGCCAGACCGAGGATACGGCTGCTTTTCTCCAACAGCACAACGTAGTTGCGGCCGCCTACCACGCCGGCCTGCCCGCCGAGCAGCGCACCCGCACCCAGCAGGACTGGATGGGCAACAAAACGCGCTGCATCGTGGCCACCAATGCCTTCGGGATGGGCATCGATAAGCCCGATGTGCGCCTGGTGGTGCACCTGGATGCGCCCGACAACCTGGAGGCCTACTACCAGGAAGCCGGCCGCGCGGGTCGCGACGAAAAGTACGCTTTTGCCGTGCTACTCTCCGGCCCCAACGATGCCGACGAGCTGCGCCGCCGCACCCGGCAGGCCTACCCGCCGCTGGATGTGGTGCGCCGCGTGTACCAGGCCCTGGCCAATTTTTCCCGCACTGCCGTAGGTGGCGGCGAGCTGGTAGCCTTCGATTTTGACCTGCAGCAGTTCGCCGAAACCTACCGCCTCAAGGCCCTGGATGCGCATAATAGCCTGCGCACGCTGGCCCGGGAGGGCTTCGTGCAGCTGAACGAGGCCGTGAACAACCCCGCCCGCGTGCACATCCCCATCAACCACACCGACCTGTACCGCTTCCAGGTAGCCAACCAGCAGCACGACCAGCTGATTAAGAGTCTGCTGCGCTTTAATGGGGGCGAGCTGTTCGCAGGCTTCCAGCGGATTTCGGAAAACAGCCTGGCCCAGCACCTGAAGCTAAGCGTGGTGGATGTGCGCAAGATGCTATTGTTTCTGCACCGGTCGGGCATCATTCAGTACCAGCCCAAGCACGAGTCGCCGCAGGCGCTGTTTACCACCCCGCGCTTTGATGCCGATAAGCTCCCCCTGGACCAGAAGCGCCTGCTGCAGGCGCAGGAGCTGGCGGTACACAAAACGGAGTCCGTCATTCGCTACACGGCCGGCGGGCGCTGCCGTCAGCAATTGTTGCTGGAATATTTTGGTGAGCTGGATGCGCCGGCCTGCGGCGTGTGCGACTTCTGCCTCGCCAAAAAGAAAGCCAGACAGGACGCCGCGCCCACACCCGCGCTGCGGGAGCAGCTGCTAAAGCTGCTCCGCACCACCCCGCAAACCCCACGGGAAGTGCTGGCGCATTTCGTGCCTGGGCAGGCTCCGGCCGTAACGGAGTTGCTGCGGGAACTGGTGGAGCGAGGCGAGCTGAAATACGCGCCGGATGGAAGGCTGGGTTAAGAATAATTCTGCTGAAAAAGGTACTTTATTGCTTTCCACAAAGAGAAATGAGGCAGCTCTGGTTTAGGATACACCTCATTCATATGCGTTGCATACACATTTATGGCCATGCGTTTTGTTTCATAGCTGCGCCCTATAAGGTCTTGCATAGAAGGCCAGCAGAACAAAAGGAGTTTGTTGGCTGGAACCTCAATCCTAAATTTAACTTCCTTAATAAACCCCGAGTTAAATCCAAGGTCTTGCAAACGTGTATCTAGTAATGTTTTGATCCTTATTAAGTTGGATTCAAATGGTGCCGTTTGAAGGGCAACCGGTTCTATTTGCCCGGTCAAGACATTCAGCGTGATTTCGGAGATATTATGTTTCCGAGCTGTATGGTATAATAAATCAGCCAAGTCACTACCAACGGGCGAATAGAAATACAGTTGAGCTAGATTATGGGGAAATCCATTCAAGATCCTGCGTCTGGGCATCAGAAGGTATACACTAGTTATAGAGTGTTATTGCACTTACGAATCTAACACCAAAATGCCGCCCCGGTTACTCCTGTAGCAGGAACAGCCGGGGCGGCATTTTATTAGAAAAGATTAAACCTACTTCGCCAGCTGCTTCAGCAGCTCTTTGGCGGCGGGCTCGGAGGAGGCCGGGTTCTGGCCAGTAATCAGGTTGCCGGCGGTTACGATGTAGGGCTGCCAGTCGGCGCCTTTGGAGTAGTTGCCGCCGTTCTGCTTCAGCATATCTTCCACCAGGAAAGGCACTACGTTAGTCAGCTGCACCGCTTCTTCCTCGGTATTGGTGAAGCCGGCCACTGATTTGCCTTTCACAATGGAGCTGCCATCGGGGGCTTTCACGTGGCGCAGCACGCCGGGAGCGTGGCATACGGCCGCAACGGGCTTACCGGCGGCGTACATCGTTTCAATCAGCTCAATCGACTTTTTGTCTTCGGCCAAATCCCACAGCGGGCCGTGGCCGCCGGGGTAGAACACGGCGTCAAAATCAGCTGCCGACACGCTGTCGAGCTTCACGGTGCTGGCCAGGGCTTTTTGCGCTTCGGAGTCTTTTTTGAAGCGCTCCGTGGCTTCGGTCTGGGCGCTGGGGTCGTCGCTTTTGGGGTCCAGCGGGGGCTGGCCGCCGGCCGGTGAGGCCAGCGTGAGGGTGGCGCCGGCATCTTTGAACACGTAATAGGGCGCGGCAAATTCTTCCAGCCAGAAGCCGGTTTTGTGGCCCGTATTTCCCAGCTGGTCGTGGGAGGTCAATACCATTAGTATGTTCATGGTGGCTTGTATTTAAGTGATAGAAAAGTGTGGGATGAAAAATAGGGCACTGAGCCCTTACAGCAGCAGGCGGTAAAACGTGGTTTTGCGCTCTGCCAGCAAGGGCACAATCTGTCCTAGTACCAGGTCCTGAAAATGTGGCGCGGCCCGGTGCGTTAGCTGCGCGTTTTGGTCCACGTACTGCTCGTAAATAAAGAAGCGCTCCGGCTCCTCAGCCGACTGATGCGCCGTGTAGACCAGGTTACCCGGCTCATGCTGCCGTACGGCTGCCGCAGCTTCCTTCAGCAGGCGCCGCACCGTTTCGGCCTGGCCCGGCTGCACCAGCCATTCGGCGGCTACGCAATAAATATCTTCTGGCTTGGGCATGGGTTTACAGGCTGAGGGTGAGAATCTGCTCTACGTCGGCAATCTGCACATCGGCCCGCTCGCCCAGGTTTTTCACGCCGCGCTCCGTGAAGCGCTGCACAATGTGCCTAATGGTTTCCTCGCCCACTTCATAATCGGAAAGGCGGGTTTTGATTTCCAGGGATTCAAAAAAGCGTACGGTGGCCTGAACGGCGGCTTCGGCGCGCTCCTCATCGGTACCCGCGGTAATGTTCCAGACGCGCTGACCGTATTGCACCAGCTTCTGCAGCTTGCCGGCACGGCGGTAGCGCAGCATGGCGGGCAGCACAATGGCCAGGGTGCGGGCATGGTCGATGCCGTGCAGGGCGGTCAACTCGTGGGCCACGTAGTGCGTGCTCCAGTCGGTAACCACGCCGGCCGCCAGGGTGCCGTTCAGGGCATTGGTGGCGGCCCACATAAAGTTGGCCATGGCATCGTAGCCCCGTGGGTTTTCGAGCACTTTGGGCGCTTCCTCAATCAGCGTGAGCAGCACCGCTTCGGCCTGCCGGTCCTGCAGGGGCGTGTTGACGGGGTAGGTGAGGTACTGCTCCAGCACGTGCGTAAACGCATCCGCAATGCCATTGGCAATCTGGCGCTTGGGCAGCGTGAAGCAGGTTTCGGGGTCGAGGATGGAGAATTTGGGGAAGGTGAGCGGCGAGCTGAACGCCAGCTTTTCTTTGGTCGATACGCGGGTAACAACAGAGCCGGAATTCATTTCTGAGCCCGTAGCGGGCAGCGTGAGCACTGCGCCAAAGGGCAGGGCGCTGGTTACCTTGGCGCGCTTGCTGAGAATATCCCACGGGTCTTCGCCCTGAAATGGCACGGCGGCGGCAATAAACTTGGTGCCATCTACCACGGAGCCACCCCCAACGGCCAGAATAAAGTCCACCTTTTCCGTGCGAGCCAGCTCCACGGCCTGCATCAGGGTTTCGTAGTGCGGGTTGGCTTCAATGCCGCCAAACTCCACGGTATCAAAGCCCTGCAGCGCGGCTGTCACCTGCTCGTAAACGCCGTTTTGCTTGATGCTGCCTCCACCATAAGTGATAAGCACTTTGGCGCCGGCGGGCACCTGCTGGGCCACACTGGCAATCTGGCCTTTGCCAAACAAAATGCGGACGGGGTTATAGAACTGGAAGTTTTTCATGGATTCGTATTAAATGTATGTAGCGCGAAGCTCCGGCTTCGCGGAGTAACGCACCGAGTGGTAGAAAATACCTGGCAGTGAGAGTAGCGCGAAGCTCCGGCTTCGCGTACGAGCGAAGCGAGTTCCTACGCGGTGAGCATACGCCTGTTACTCGCGTTGCTCGTGCGCGAAGCCGGAGCTTCGCGCTACTTTTTCGCGCTACTTTGTTAAGCGACTTTCACAATGGCCTTGCCGGTGTTTTCGCCCTGGAATAAGCCCAGAAATGCGGCCGGCAGCTGGTCGAAGCCTTCGGTAATGGTTTCTTCGGCCTGCAGCTTGCCTTGCTGATACCACTCGGCCAGGTGCTGAATGCCCTCGGGCCAGCGCTCCAGGTAGTCGCTCACTATAAAACCCTTTAGCAGGGCGCTGGTTTTCAGAAGCTTGGGCTCCGGGCGCGGGCCCATGGGCACCGAAGTGGCGTTATACATCGAAATCTGGCCGCACAGGGCAATGCGGGCGTGCTTGTTCAGCAGGTCGTACACGGCATCGGTAATGGCGCCGCCCACGTTATCAAAGTAGCAGTCTACGCCCCTTGGGGCGGCCGCGGCCAGAGCTTGGGCTATGTCCGGGGTGGTTTTGTAGTTGATGGCTTCATCAAACCCCAGCTTCTTCAATTCGGCCACTTTCTCATCGGAGCCGGCTGTGCCGATAACGCGGGCGCCTTTAATTTTAGCCAGCTGGCCCACCACCATGCCTACGGCGCCGGCTGCCCCGGACACTACTACCGTTTCGCCGGGCTTGGGCTGGCAGATATCCAGCAGCCCGAAATAAGCCGTGAGGCCCGTCATGCCCAGCAAACCCAGATAGTAGCTCAACGGCGCCTGATTGGCAGGCACCCGCGTGAGGCCCTGCCCGCCGGACACGCAGTATTCCTGCCAGGGCAGGTTGCCTACTACTATGCTGCCTACGGGCAGCTGCTCGTTATGGCTTTCCACCACTTCGGCCACTACGCCCCCATTAATGGGCTGCCCTACTTCAAACGGGGCCACGTAGGACTTGGCGTCGCTCATACGGCCCCGCATATAGGGGTCTACGGAGGCGTAGCGCATTTTCAGGAGCACCTGCCCGGCCTGGGGCTGCGGAATTTCCTGTTCTTCAAATCGAAAATTAGCGAGGGTAGGCGCGCCCTGTGGGCGACTGGCCAGCAGTATGGTTTTCATAGGATAATGCGTTGCAGGAATGAGGTAATACGAAAGCGAGAGCCCGCAGAAACCAGAAAATTCTGACCTCCGCGGGCTCTTTTGTTTCGGCCAGACTAGTTAGTGGTAGTGTGCAGGTTTACCTCAATGTTGCCGCGGGTAGCGCGGGAGTAGGGGCAAATCTGATGCGCGGCTTCTACCAACTCTTCCGCCTGGGATTGTGCCAGCCCGGGAATGTTCACGTGCAGGTCGGCGGAGATGCCGTAGCCGCCATCCTCGGCCTGGCCAAAACCGATGAGGCCTTCTACGGTAACGCCTTCCAGCCGTACGCCGGCCTGGCGGGCAGCTACGCCCAGGGCACCTTCAAAGCAAGCCGCATAACCGGCCGCAAACAGCTGCTCGGGGTTGGTAGCGCCGGTTTTGCCGGGGCCACCCATAGCTTTGGGCGTGCTCAGGGCAATGTTCAGCACTTCATCATTAGAAGAAACGTGGCCATCCCGGCCACCTTTGGCTTTGGCCTGGGCCGTGAAAAGTTTTTTCTCGAGTTTCATCAAAGGAAAGTTTAAGGAAAGAAGGATTCTTAAGTAAGGCGCGCCAGAAGCGTATTCAACTGCTGACGCAAGTTGTCTACCTCGGCAGGCGAGAGATGCAGTTTCTCCAGCATCTTTTCGGGAATGCGGCAGGCGCTATTCTGCAGGGTGCGGCCGGCCGGCAACAGGCTGATAATCACGGAGCGCTCATCCTGCGGGTCGCGGTGGCGGCTTATCCATTGCTTTTGCTCCATGCGCTTCAGCAAAGGCGTCAGCGTGCCCGAGTCCAGCAGTAGATTATCGCCCAGAGCTTTCACCGTCAGCTGCTCATGCTCCCAGAGCAGCAGCAGCACCAGGTATTGCGGATAGGTGAGGTCCAACTCCTGCAGCAGGGGTTGGTAGGCTTTGGTTAGCATGCGGGAAACGGCATACAGCGGAAAACACAGTTGGTTTTCCAGCTTCAGCCAGGAAGGATCAGGCGTAGGGGTAGGGTCAGAGTTGCTCATTGTGGGGTATAAAGCCGCTTAGGTTGTCTAATGTTTGATTGTGTGCAATTGAAATATTTTCAGAAAGACATAAGGGTCTGATTATCAGGTGAAATATTTGCCATAAAAAAGCACAGCACCCCGGCCGGAATGCTGTGCCACTACAAATCAAGGGAAAGAAAACGTACGCAGGCTAGGTAGTTCCCTGTAAAACAAAGGCTACTTTATTGGGCCTGCTGATACGCCTGAAAGCCGCCGAGCAGGTTGCGCACGTTGGTAAAGCCTTGCTGGGTGAGATAGGCCTTGGCCGAAGCCGAGCGGCCGCCGCCTTTGCAATGTACTACCACTTCCTGGTTTTTCAGGCCTTCCAGCTCATCCAGCTTGCCGGGCAGCTCGCCCATGGGAATGTTGCGGCTGCCTTCAATGTGGCCTTCCTCATTTTCCCAGGTTTCGCGCACGTCAATGATGATGGGAGCGGTGCCTTCGGCCTGGCGTTGTTTCAGTTCAGCGGGGGTGATATCGGGCATGAGTAAAAGAGAAAGGTGGAAAAGGGAGGAGAAGTTGCGCCGGCAACGCCCTACAAAGCTACAAGAAGTTGCAAACAGCTAGCGCGTCAGCACCAGCCGCTTGGTGGCCAGGCTGCCATCGGGCAGGGCCAGCCGCATGAAGTACACCCCGGCCGGCAGCCTGGATAAGTCCAGCGCAGGCTGGCCCTGGGCCAGGCCGGTTTGCTGCCACACGGTGCGGCCCAGCGCATCCAGCACGGTGGCGTGCGTATAGCGACCTTTCACCTGTACTATGCCGGTAGAGGGATTAGGATAGAGCGTAAGCAGGGCCGCAGCCCGGGAAGGCGTGGCGGCCGTTACCGTACCCGTCATCACGGGGCGTAGCATCAGGGCCCCGGAAAAGTCCGTCACCGCCGACCACTCGTTCCGGACCTGATAGAAGAAGTAATTGGCGGGCGGTGAGCTGTTTAAATCCAGCCCAAACTGCACAAACTGCCCCAGGGAAGCCTGCCCGTAGCCCACGTAAAACGTGCCGCTTACCCCCACTGGCTGCGAAAAGGGAACATCCAGAAACCCGCCCGCCGGGGCCGTAGCGGGGACGGTGTACGGAACGGAAGCCAAGGGTTTTTCGGCGGGCTTCCCGTTTTCATCGGCCCAAACGGAGAGCGTAATGGCCCGGCCGGCGGCATTGGGCAGCACCGGGTACAAGCGTACGCTGCGCACCTGGTCGGGCTGGTTCAGGTCGATGCGGTAGGCGAAAAAGGTGGAGGCTCCGCCCGTCAGGGCCGGCAGGCTGACGGCTGCTTCGGCCGTGCCATCATCGTAGGCATAATAGTCGGAGAGCTCCGTTACACGGGAAATGGAGTCGTTGGGCTGGATGCGCGAGTCGGTTTCGTTGGTGCCCAGCAAAATGCGGTGCCGGATGCGCTGCGGCCCGCCCGTGAGTAGGGACGCGGCCACGGTGCGTACGTCGCCCATAATGGGCACCTGCCGGGCGCTGGCATCAATGGAGCGGTTGCCGGTAAGGAACTGCAGCTCCGGACCCCTGGGCAGGTTCTGGGCCGTGCCGCGCCAGGTAATGGGCGTAGGGGCAGGGCCAATGTCGAAGTTGTTGATGGTGGTGCCGGTCTGGTCGTTCAGCTCATCGGCGGGGGTGGGCGCGGCCGCCAGCTGCACGGCGGGCATGCTGGCGTAGCGCTTTAGCAAGGAAGTGAGCGGGGCGCTGGTGGCAATGTCGCGGTAGGTGGTGTCGGCGGCGGAGCGGTTGCGGTCCAGCTTCAGGTAATCCAGGCTCCAGGCGTCGCGGGTGTTGGCCTGGTTGCCGATACTGTGAAAGCGGAAGCGGAAGTTGGCGTGCAGGTATTGCGGCTCGGTTACGGCCACAATTTCCTGGGCAAAATCGGTGCGGCGGCCCGTGCTGCGCTGGCTCCAGATGGACTGCCACTGGCCAGCGTCGTTCAGAAATTCCAGGGTGAAAGCCACCTGCCGCGTAGAGCTGGCCGCCGACGGCGAGCCTACAATACTGCCCGCCTGCCAGAAAAAGCTCAGATACACGTTGGAGCCAGCGGTAAGCCCACTTAAGTCAATGGGCAACGAGGTGAGCGTATCGGTATCACTGTAAAAGGAAGAGCTGCCGTAGGGCTGGCCATTTGCTTTCAGGCCATCAAACGTGACAACGTTGCGGGAGGGCGGCGCCACCGGAAACCGGTTATTCACTAATGTTCCACCGCGCGGTTCCCAATGCTCGGCATTAGGCGTGCCTTCGGGCTGCTGGGCAAAATCATCGAAAAAGGGTAATGCTATACTGGTGCCCCGGGCCGCTGAATGGGAAGCGTTGCCAACCGGTGACGCCCGGCCTGGGTCAGCGGAAAGCGGCTGTACGTTTTGCGCCCGCAGCTGCGTGGCCCACGTCAAAAGCAAACAGAGGAGAAAGCTGGAACGCATCATCAGGGGCAAGTTACGTAAGCCAGGCGGGTAGAGGTACAGCGCGTTGCGGAACAACGTTTGCGGGTAGGAAATATTGATAGGTTAGTATGGAAACAAAGGGTGATACCTATGAACGTCATTCCGAGAATGTGGCGCAGCAAGCCAGGAACCGAGGCATCCCGCGTGCTGCCGTTGCAATGCTATACTACCCTGCCTGTCATCCTGAGCTTGCGAAGGACCTTCTCCCAACTGAACGAGTCGTTGTTACGATGGTCGTTCTAGCTTGATAAGGTCCTTCGCAAGCTCAGGATGACAGGTAGAGAGGCGAGCGGCTTCTCCAAGCTTAGCATGACGGGCGAATAGGTATTTAGAGATGTTAAAAATGACCAATTATCAATAAAAAAGGCCCACTGCTTGCGCAACGGGCCTTTTGATCCTTCTAGTAATAACTTACTCAACAGGCTTTAGGGGCGCCTGACCAGCTACCCACAAATCCACCAGCTGGCCGGTGCGGATGGTGGCGCCGGGCGAGGAAACGGGGCGCTGTTTCACCACATTGCCATCTTCCTGGCCTTCTTCGGCGGCCTGGTAGAAGATTTCGCCTACCTGCAGGCCCTGGCCGGCCAGTAGGGTAGCGGCTTCGTCGGCGGGCATATTTACTACGTTGGGTACCGGGAATTCCTGGTTGCCCTGGCCGTCGCCAACTACCAGGTCTACTTTGGTGCCTTTGGCAATGGGGGCGCCGGGCGCAATTTCTTTACCGTTCACCAGCTGTTTCAGCACGGCGTTCTGGGCCAGGTCGGGCACCAGCTGAATCTGGCCTACTACCAGGTCGTAGCTTTTCAGAATCATCTGGGCGTTTTTCACCGAGCCATCCGTGAGGCGGGGCATCTTAATCACCGGCGGATTTTTCATCGACACGGAGATGTAGATTTTGCGGTCTTCCTTCACCTTTTCGCCCGGGGCGGGGTCCTGGGTGAGCACGGTGCCGGGGCGGGTGCCGGGGTTGTAGCTGCTGTCGTCCACGAAGAAAAGCAGGTTGCGCTCATCCAGATAATCCTCCAGATCGGTCTGCTGCATCCCCGTGATTTTAGGTACTACAATGGTTTCGCCGTGGTTGGTGGTCATGGGCAGATACACGTAGAAAAACCCGAGTACCATGATGGCTACCACCGCTGCCATAGCCAGCAAATGCTTCAGCACATCAAGCGGCGTATCTGATTTGAAAAAGGACATTATTTACAGGAGCTAGGAGCAGGAAGTTAGGAGTAGAGAGGCGAAAATAGCTGGCCGAAGTTAGAAGCTAAAAAAGCTAAAAATTAGAAGCTAGTTCCCCTCCTCAGCTGAGGAGGGGCTAGGGGTGGTTGACCAATCGGTGCACGATCATCAATATCTAGCTTTAGCTGACCACCCCTAACCCCTCCTTGAAAAAAGGAGGGGAACTAGTTCTTAGCTGTTCACCGCCAGCTTTTCTTTACGGGTGCGCTCTTTGCCGAACTCCAGAATCTGGTCGATGAAATCGTAGGGCGTGTAGCCGGCCAGCGCGGTTTGATGGAAGATGCAGGTGGCGGGCGTCATGCCGGGCAGGGAGTTTACCTCGATGATGATGACCTCCACTGCGCCGTTGTCGCGCACCCGCACAAACGCGTCGATGCGGGCGTAGCCCTGAATGTTCAGGATTTCGGCCACGCGGCGTAGCTCTTCCTTCACCTCGTCGGAAATGCGCTGGCGCTCAATGGCATCGGCGGCGTAGCGGGCCGGGGTGATGTTCTGGCCTTCGCCGGCCAGGAACTTCTCCTCCAGGCTCAATACCTCACCGGTAGCCAGCGCTTCGGAAGCCTCAAAAACCTCAATGTCCAGCTGCCCATCGGAGCGCCAGTGGGTGAGCAGACCGCCCGTAATTTCGAGGAAGTGAGCCGCGCCGTCGCGCTCAATCAAGGTTTCTACCAAGAAGGCGTCCTTGCGGGGGAATTCCTCCTTGAAGCCTAAGTGCAGCGTTTCGGCATCGGGTATCATCAGGTCTTCCTGCTCCCGGAAGATGAGGCGGGTGAAAGCCTCCAGCTCAGGGCGGTTCTTTACTTTTTTCACCGCCGAAGAGCAGCCGTCGTCGGCGGGCTTGGCAATGAAGGGGTAGGGAAACTGCGTTTCCAGGGAGCGGTAGAAGCCCTCGGCATCGGCCTGCCATTCCAGGCGGTTGGCCATGCGGTGCTCGGCCACACGCATGCCGGCTTCGCGCAGGCGGCGGTTGGTTTCAAACTTATTGATGGTGATACTGCTGCTGCCCACGCCCGAGCCGTTGTAGGGCAGGCCGAACTTTTCCAGTTGCTGCTGCAAAGCACCGTCCTCGCCGGGACGACCGTGCAGGGCAATAAACACCTCATCTACCATCTTGGCCAGTTCCTCAAACGATACCCGGCGCGGCTGCGCGGTAGGCTGACCGGCATAGGTGCTGGTAATGGCTTCTGCTTCGCGGCGGATGCGCTCCAGAATAGGGTGCAGGCTGTGGCCCGCCTCCATGTGCTCCACTTTCTCCTTGATGTCGTCGGCGTTGTCCTTCAGCATGACGTTGATAGGCAGCACGTACAGGCGGAAATCCTGGTTGTTGCCGGTCAGGAATACGGGCACCGGCTCATACTTAATAGAGGAGCTGAGCTTCTCGTAGATGTTGCGGCCGCTTTCCACCGAAATGTGGCGCTCCGAAGAATAGCCGCCCATAATGACGGCCACTTTAATGCGCTGACGCTCCTCGTGCCCGCGGGCAGCTACGGCCGCATCCAGCCCACGCAGCAGGCGCTGCAGCTGTACGGGCCGCATACCCGCCCGGCGGCGTGCTGCCAGAGAAGTGCGAATCAGATAGGTCAGAAACTGCGAAGGATTGAGCCCGATTTCCGCCGCCTGGTGGAAGAAGAACGAGGCCGGCAACATGCCCGACGTGGTGTTCGGGTCGTTGAGGAAAATGGAGTTTTCAGTTGCCGGTTGCGAGTTGCCAGTTTCTTCACCTGAAATCTGGGAACCGGCAACTGGTAACTGGGAACTGATAAACCCATCCAGCCGCGCGTACACCTGGAAGCCGAACGTGCGGAACATCTCCTCACAGGCTTCCCGGATGCGCTGAATTTCGTCTTCCGGTAAATCGATGGGGGTGATTTTGCGGGCCAGGCCGGGCAGGTATTTCGAGCGGTAGTCGAACATCTCCTCGCCCTTCACAATCTCCGTGGGCGGCAGCGCCAGTGGCTGACCGTTGGGGTCTTCCACCACAATGCAGGAAAACTCGCGGCCCTGTACAAAGCTTTCCACCAGCACCTGGGTTTCGCCGTCCACGTTGGTCAGGCGCACCTGTTCGGCGGTTTGCAGGCGCTCAGCCAGCGTGTTTAGCAGGGCCTCGGGGTGGTAGATAATGTGCTCATCATCGGCATCCAACATCACGGGCAGGCCAATGCCCTCACGGATGTCGGTGAGCTGCTGCACCCACATGATTTTGTCGCGCTCCGAGAGGCGCTGCCAATCGTCGCGGGTCACGGTTTTGCGGAACAGGCTGCGCTCCATGGCGCGGTGGAAAGCCTCCACGTTGGCGGTGCGCAGAATGCTGATGCCAATGCTGCTGCCCTGGCGCGGGGCTTTGAACACCAGCGGCAAGCCCAGCTCGCGCTCCAGGTAAGCCAGGGTAGCAGCCGGGTCGGCGGCGTCCCATTCTTCGGCCGATACCACGCGGAACTCCGGCGTGGGCCGGTTCAGGGCGTGGAGCAGCTTTTTCTGGGCAATTTTATCGATGCCAAAGGCCGAGGGCAGCACGCCGGAGCCGGAATACGGAATGCCGTACCACTCCAGCAGGCCCTGAATAGCGCCATCTTCGCCGCCGGGACCATGCAGAGCCAGGAAGGCAAAATCCATGAGGCTGCTCAGCTCCTGCGGCTGAATACGGCGGCCTACCTGATTGATAATTTCGTCCTGTTGGGCAAGGCTCAGCTCGCCCAGGCTTTCCAGGTACACCTGCAGCTTGTGTTCGGAGGCAGGCAGGGCCGAAACGGGCGGATAAAAGTCCCGGATGGTGCCTTTATAAATGTAGTGCCAGTCCAGCAGGATGAAGTTGCCGCGGCTGTCCACGAATACGGGAACGGCCTGAAACAGCGACTTGTCCAGGTTATCATATACAGTGCGGCCGCCCGCAAAGGAAATTTCCCGCTCACGCGACGGTCCGCCGAAGAAGATGCCTATTTTCATACGTAGTGCAAAGGTACGAATGTCAGACAGCATGGCGCTACCTGCCGGCAACTTGCTGCGTTACTGCTTCGCCCCGAACATATACCCCAGCTGGGCCTGAAAGACGGAGTTGCGCGTGGGGCTGTACTGGAGAGGATGAGTTATATCACCACAATAACGTAGCGTGATATTTGGGCCGGAAGGCAGCTCGTAACCGATACCGGCTACATATCCCAGCTGCAGGCTGTTAAAGTCGCGGCGCTGGGGCTGTTCATACAGGTCGTTGTTCACATCGTTCTTAAAACTGAGCAGATAGCTGAGTTGCGGCCCTGCTTCAAATGTGAGTCCTTTGGCATTGATTTTTGTCAGGATCGGCAAATCGAGGTAATTACGGTGGTAGTAGTTGGTTGTCCGGGCACCGGTAGTAGTGCTGCCGTATTTATCTTTTGCCCCTTTCGCTGAATATAATAGCTCGGATTGAATGCTCCAGAATCCATCTTCGGTCAGGGAGTAGCGTGCTACCAACCCGCCATTAATGCCCAATAGTCGGTCGGGGCCAACGGTGTGCTTTACCTTGTCCCGGGAATAATTAGCGCCGGCCTTCACGCCGAAACGAAGGTGCTGACCAACGGCCAGCTGGCTAAGCAGCAGGGCTGGCACTGCCAGCAAGAAGCGGATATACATTCAGAATAGAGTTGGGGTTTGTCAATATTGAGGCCGGATAGAAGCGCAATAATAGGCAAAGACTACATCCGCTGAATAAAGGCATGCGGAAGCGTCGTATAACTACGCTAACTCCCCAGGAAAATTGCATGCAACTCAAAAACTCCCGAACTACGCGCCGCAACCCCGTATAAGACGACACCCAACTTTCTATTCTCAGCTTATGAAAACCCTCGACCAGTACAACTTCGCCGGCAAAAAGGCGGTGGTACGCGTGGACTTCAACGTGCCGCTCGACAGCGACCTGCGCATCACCGACGATACCCGCATTCGGGCGGCTACGCCCACGGTTAAAAAAATTCTGGCTGATGGCGGCTCCGTTATCCTGCTCTCGCACATGGGTAGGCCCAAAGGTGGCCCCGACAAGAAAAACTCCCTGCGCAACCTGGTATTGCGTCTGCAGCAGGAGTACGGGCAGGAAGTGAAGTTTGCGGATGATGTACTGGGCCAGGAAGCCGCCCAAATGGCCGCCTCGCTGCAGCCCGGCGAAATCCTGCTGCTCGAGAACCTGCGCTTTTATGCCGAAGAAGAAAAAGGCGACGAAGCCTTTGCGGAAAAGCTGGCCCGCCTCGGCGACGTGTATGTGAATGATGCCTTTGGGGCGGCGCACCGCCGGCATGCTTCCACGGCCGTCATGGCCCACCACTTCACCCCGGAAAACCGCGTGGCTGGCTACGTAATGCAGGGCGAGCTGGAAAACGCCAAGCGCGTGCTGGATCATGCCGAGCGGCCCTTCACTGCCATTATGGGCGGCGCCAAGATTTCGGATAAAATCCAAATTATTGAGCAGCTGCTGGATAAGGTGGATAATCTGCTCATTGGCGGGGGCATGTCCTACACCTTTGCCAAGGCCGAAGGTGGCCAGATTGGTAACTCCCTGCTGGAAGGCGACAAGATGGATATGGCCCTGGACCTGATGCGCAAAGCCAAGGAAAAAGGCGTAAACCTGGTGTTGCCCGTCGACAGCATCATTGCCAATCAGTTTGCCAATGATGCCGATATTGACGTAGCCGGCAGCCACAGCATTCCGGCCACCTGGATGGGTCTGGACATCGGCCCCGAAACCCGCGAGCTGTTCGCCGAAATCATCCGCAACTCCAAAACCATTCTCTGGAATGGCCCCATGGGCGTGTTTGAGATGTCGAACTTCTCGGTAGGTACTGAGTTTGTGGCCCGCGCCATTGCGGAAGCTACCGAAAACGGCGCCTTCAGCCTCATCGGTGGCGGCGACTCCGCGGCGGCGGTAAACCAGCTAGGCTTCGCCGATAAAGTGTCCTACATCAGCACCGGCGGTGGCGCCCTGCTGGAGTACATGGAGGGAAAAGAGCTGCCCGGTGTGGCGGCGCTGGAAGGCCGGTAAGTAGTCATTGCGAGGCACGAAGCAATCCGTCCTCTGAAACGTAGAAAGCCTAAGTAAAGCAGAAAGCCCTTGACGTACTGCGCGTCAAGGGCTTTCTGGTAGAAGGAAGTATCTGGTGTTGTCGAGGACGGATTGCTTCGTGCCTCGCAATGACATACTAATGTTAGTTCTCGTAAAGTCCCTCCAACTCGTGGCCCATACCCTGCAGGGTTTCCTGTTGGCGGCCCGTGAGGCGCACCATCAGGGCGCGGGCTTCGGGCTCGCTCAAGACCTGCATTTCCTGCAGCCACTGCAGTCGGCGCACTTGTTGTTCAATGGGCCCTAGGGGGTTGATGCGGGCATAGTGGGTGCGCAGATATTCTTTAACCCGCTGCTCTAGTGTGTGGGCAAACGTGTAGAACTGGGCCCGGTCGCGGCGCCGGTCGGCGAAGGTGAGGTTGAGCTGGGCCGTGCGGAAATGTAGCAGAAACCAGCGCCGGTCCCACTCCAGCGCAATAAATGCCCCCAACACCGCCAGAAAAACCAGTACGCCCACCAGCCCGGGCGTAACGGTGCCGGTAGCCCAGGATTCCTGCACCGGCTCAATAGCTACCCACACTATCAGGGCCAGCATGTAGAGCAGCCAGCGGGTGGGCACTTGCCGGGTGCGCTCCAGCTGTACAGGCAGGATTTTCTCGTAGGGGACTTCTACTTCCAGTAAAGGAATATTTTGGGTGCTGCGCTGGCAGGCGTAGAGGCCATGCTCGCGCATAATCAGTTGGGTAGTACCTAGTAAAATTCGGTTTTGTTCGAGGAGCATCCGCAATAGAACCGGGCTCAGAAGCCGCTGTTCAACTAATTTATAGAAAAGGAGAAGGGGTAAAGCAAAGCACAAAAATAACCAGCATTAGCCAGCCCAGCACTTTGCGCCCCGGCGAGAGGGGGCGCTCATCGGTAGAGGGCGGATGATAAATGCCCATTACCCGGCCCAGCAGCAACCCAAAAACCAGCCAGCCGGGGTTGCCTTCCAGCCCCGGAAAGGCCACCGTAGCGGCCAGCTGTGCTACAAATACCGCGAAAGCCAGCTTCACGCCGCGCCACGGCGTGGGCAGCACCCGCCGAAAAACCAGCGTGAGGTACAGAAAATAGGGCAGGCCCCAATACAGCCAGGTATCCAGGGCGCTGTGCAGCGAAAACAACCCCAGCCCGGCGTAAAATACGAAGCCGATAAACAGAACCGCCGACAGCCGATTGAACCGCTGAAAGCCCAGCAGCCCGTACAGAATGTGCCCTCCGTCCAGCTGCCCAATGGGCAACAGGTTCAGGGCCGTAAAAAACAAGGACAGCGCCCCCGCCAGCAGCACCGGGTAGTGCATTAGCTCATTGGGATGCGGCAGGCGGGTGGGGTCAGCAAACAGGTATTCCAGACCCTGGTACAGCAGTGGTTTAGCCAATGTAAGGCCAGTGCCCTGCTGATACACATAGTGGGCATAATCGGCACCATAGGCCCGGTATTCCGGATGAATCTGGAAGATGTATTCCAGGGGCGGCAGGTGCGTGAAACCATAAATCAGCACCGGTACCGCTACCAGAAAGCCCGCCAGCGGTCCGGCCAGGCCGATATCGAAGAACTCGCGGCGGGAAAATATCCGGTCCTTAATGCGGATGACGGCCCCAAACGTGCCAATGGTATTGAATAGCCCCGTGAAAAACGGAATATAGTACGGCAGCGTGGTGCGCACCCGGTTGTGCCGGGCCGTGAAATAGTGCCCGAACTCATGCACCGTGAGTACCCCCAGAAAGGGCAACGAAAACCACAGCCCGCTCAGAATTTCCGGCTTCGTCAGCCAGCCACTCAGCTTAAAAATGTTGCCTTGAATAAAGAAAGCCTTGCCGGTTATCCATTCCGCGCCGGCCAGGGTGGTGGTAATCAGGGTGATGAAAAACAATACCAAGTGCAGGGCATACCGGCGCCAGCGCGGCGGCGCGGGCCGCTCGTAGCGGGTGAAAAACTGCCGGAAGTCTTCCTCGTCGCGCAGGCCGGGAACGGGTGCGTCAGGAGGAAAGGGGAGAGGCGGAAGATTGGAAGGCACGGAGGGCGTCGGGAAGAGCGTCGAGAAGGGTGAGAGGCGGGGCCAGGAACAGCGTGTGCAACCCCAGGCGCCGGGCCGTTTCAATGTGTTGAAAACTGTCCTCGATGAAAAGTGTTTCCTCTGCTTTCCAGTTCATCTCGGCCAGCGCATGCCGGAAAATTTCTTCGCCGGGCTTGCGCAGGCCCACATGCTGGGAGTAGAAAACCCGGTCCAGGGCATCGGCAATGCCATTTTGCAGACCGTATTGCTGGTGCAGCCGCTGGTTTATCTCCTCAATATGAATCTGGTTGGTGTTTGATAAAAGCGCAGTTTCGTAGCCCTGGGCGCGCAGCTCGGCAATGAGGGCCAGCCGCTCGGCGGGCACGTCCAGCAACATGGCGTTCCAGGCGGCCGTCAACTCCTCGTCGGTGGCCTCTAACTCATAGTGCGTGCGCAGGCCCTGGTGGAACTCAGCGGGAGTGAGGCGGCCGGTTTCCATTAAGTCAAACAGCTCTGCCTGGGCTGCCTGGGTAAACGCAATGGTGCTACCATGCCGGTGCAGGCGGCCCATGGCATCCAGCGTGCGCTGGTAATCAATATTGATAATCACGCCGCCGAAATCGAACAGCAGGTTAGGCTTTTTGGCCATATACGAAGGTCTCTATAGAAGCGCGGATAGCACTTGGCTGACTAAAAAGTTGCGAAGCCCGCCATAATCCATCCGCTTCTGCGTTGCAAATACGCCCACAAAAGTCGAAGTTTGCGGTGCCGAAACCAACCACACCGGCTGGTTTTGCGCCGGGCCTATAGCTCAATCGGTTAGAGCAGCTGACTCATAATCAGCAGGTCACTGGTTCGATTCCAGTTGGGCCCACCAAACCGGACTTATTCCTTTCAGGAGGTTGAGTCCGGTTTTTTTATTGTTGTTAATAGCTGCAAGAGAGGCAATTGTGTTAAAAATTACGTTGGTGCGCCCGGTTCGATAAAGGCCAGTTTCGGGCGCGAAGGCAATGCCGTTCGGATGGATCCTATTTTGGAGTAGTTAATATGTTATAAAATAAGCTTTCTGCCACATAATGGGCAACTTATCAGCCATGTCCACCGCAAAATCGATGAAAATTTCCACGTTCGATAAGTGAGTTTGCACGTTGAAGTTAGTTGCTTGTAGGGGCTTCAGTTCTTCAGCCAAAAATTGCGGCTGAAGAACTGTTAAGTAGCTGGGTTTAGGACGTGTTAACGATACTACCTGGAGGAATGGCGACTATGTTCACCAATCATCAACTGCCAATTCAGCGCGCTGATGGACTCTTATTGAAGGCTGCCCGGGGTCCAGCCGCCGCCCAAAGCCCGGTAGAGGTCAATCAGCAGCTGAAACTGCTCGCGCCGGATGCCGGTCAGGTTCAGCTCGGCCTCCAGGGCGCTGCGCTGGGCCGTTACTACCTCCAGGTAGTTGGCGTAGCTGGCCGTATATAGGTCGTTTGATACTTCCACGGCGGTAGTCAGGGCCTGCACTTCCTGCTGGCGCAGCTCATAGGCCTGCTGGTAGTTTTCCAGGCCGCGCAGGCTGGTCACTACTTCCTCAAACCCGGTTTGCATGGCCTGCTGGTAGCGGTAGTACGCGGCCTGTTGCCGGGCAGCCGACTGCCGGTAGCTGGCCTTCAGCTGGCTCCGGTTGACGAGGGGCGCCGCCACTCCGGCCAGCAGGCCATAGGCCAGAGAACCGGGAGTCGAAAACAGCAAAGAAGCTTTGTAGGCGTTCAGGCCCACATAGGGTGAGAGGGTAAGGCTGGGCAGAAAGGCGGCCCGGGCGGCAGCCACGTCGGCGCGGGTGGCAGCCAGCTCCAGCTCGGCCTGGCGCACGTCGGGGCGGCGCAGCAGCATGGCGGCCGGCATCCCTGTCCTGACCAGGGCGGGCAGGGTTTGCTCCGGCAGCGGTGCCCCGCGGCGGATGGGCTGCGGGTAGCGGCCCAAGAGGCGGTTAAGCTCGTTTTCGGCTCCTACAATGCGCTGCCGGGTTTCGGCCTCCAGGCTGCGGGTGCGCAGCAGCTGAGCCAGAAATTGCTGCACGGCCAGCTCGGTAGCCCGCCCGCCCAGCTTCTGCACCTTCACTATTTCCAGGGCCCGATCCTGCAGCTTTTTGTTTTTGCGGAGTACGCTCAGCTCGTTGTCCAGAGCCAGGAGGTCGTAGTATAGGCGGGCCACCTGGGCCACCAGGGCCGTTTCGACGAGGCGGCGGCCCTGCTCCGAGGCCAGCAGGCGGGCAAAGGAAGCCTGGCGCCGGCTGCGCAGCTTGCCCCACAGGTCAAGCTCCCAGGCACTGCGCAGGCCCAGAAAATAGTCGGGCGCGACGGAGGGCAGGGTCTGGCCGTCGTTGGTGGCATTGAAGCCGGTGCCGCTCAGATCGGCAAACCGGTCGTAGCTGGCGGCGGCCGTAGCGCTGATGGTGGGGCGCAGCGCCCCGCGGGCGGCGGTCAGGCCGGCCCGGGCCACCTCCACGCGCTGCACGGCCACCAGCAGATCGGGGTTGGCGCGCACGGCTGTGTCCAGCAGGGCCGCCAGGCTGGGGTCAGTGAAAAACTGCCGCCACGACAGGTTTCCGCCGCTAACAGTATCGGCCGGGGCGGCGCTGAAGCTTTTGGGCAGAGGTGTGGCCCGGGGCAACACCACCGGCGCGGTAGCCTGGCAGCCGCTCAGCAGCGCCCCGGTTGCTCCGGCCAGAACCACGCGGCGGAAGCAAAGTCCCGCAGAAAAACGAATAAGGGAAGACAGCAACTTCATAAATCGGCGTTAGACGGCTACGGGGGCAGGTTTTGCAACGCGGGTAGCAACGGGAACCTCAGCGGCAGGCTCGGCTATGGGCTGGGCCGGCTTTTTGTCGCGCGCAAACAGCACGTAGAGGCCCGGAATCAGCACCACCCCGAACAAGGTGCCGATGAGCATGCCGCCTGCCGCCGCCGTGCCGATGCTGCGGTTGCCCATAGCGCCCGCACCAGTGGCAATGCACAGCGGAATCAAACCGGCCACGAAGGCGAAGGAGGTCATCAGAATGGGGCGCAAACGGGAGCGGGCGCCTTCCACGGCCGCATCCAGCACCGACAGGCCTTCCCGCTGCCGCTGCACCGCGAATTCAATGATGAGAATAGCGTTCTTACCCAGCAAGCCAATGAGCATCACCAGCGAAACCTGGGCGTAGATATTGTTTTCCAGCCCCAGCAGCTTCAGGGCAAGGAAAGCGCCGAAGATGCCGGTGGGTAGGCTCAGCAGCACCGGCAGCGGCAGCAGGAAGCTTTCGTACTGCGCCGCCAGCAGCAGGTACACGAACACCAGCACGATGCCGAACACATACAGCGCCTGGTTGCCCGAGATAATCTGCTCCCGGGTCATGCCGCTCCACTCGAAGGTGTAGCCGCGCGGCAGCTCCCTGGCCGCTACAGCCTCAATGGTCTTGATGGCGTCGCCCGACGAATAGCCGGGGGCAGTGTCGCCGTTGAGGGTGGCCGAAGTGTACATGTTATAGCGCGTGAACTGCTCCGGGCCGTACACCCGCTCCAGGCGCACAAACGTGGAGTAGGGCACCATTTCGCCCCGGTCGTTTTTCACGTAGAGCTTCAGCAAATCTTCGGGCTTGGTGCGGTAGCCGGGCAGGGCCTGTACCATCACCTTGTACATCTGCCCGAAGCGGATAAAACTGGCAGCGTAGTTGGAGCCCATCAGGGTTTGCAGGGTTTTCATGGCGCGGGCTACGGTCACGCCCTTCTTGGCGGCCAGGTCGGCATCCAGGTGAATGAGATACTGCGGAAAGGTGGGGTCGAAGCCGGAGAAGGTGTTTTCGATGGCCGGCGTATTGTTGAGGGCCTTAATGAAACGGTCCGTCACCTCGTCGGTGCGGTGCAGGTCGCCGCGGCCGGTGCGGTCCAGCACCCGCAGATCGAAGCCGCCGGCGTTGCCGAAGCCGGGCACCGTGGGCGGGGTAAAAAACTGCACCTGCGCCCCGGTAATGTGCCTGGTTTTAACCCGCAGCTGGGCCATCAGCTCGGTCACGGATTCCTGGCGCTCGTCCCAGCCTTTCAGGTTGATCATGCCCATGCCGTAGCTGGCCCCCGACACGTCGTTCATCAGCGAGTAGCCGGCCAGCGTCGAGACGGATTCCACGGGCTTCATCGTCTGGGCTACGCGCTGCACTTCCTGCAGCACTTGCTGGGTGCGCTCCATGGTGGCGCCAGGCGGCGAGGTCACGTTGATGTAGACCATGCCTTGGTCTTCGCTCGGAATAAAGCCGGTGGGCAGCACGGAGTTGACGCCCCAGGTGGCTGCCAAGAAGAACAGCAGCAGCGCCACCGTCACCAGCTGGCGGCTGGCCACCGTGCGCACCAGGCGCTGGTAGCCGTCGGCAAACCGCTCGTAGCGGCTATTGAAGCCGGCAAAGAAGCGGCCCAGCAGGCCCGTACGTTCGGCATCAGTAGGCTCCTTGAGCAGCAACGCGCACAAAGCCGGCGTGAGCGTGAGAGCATTTATCCCCGAAATGACGATGGAAATGGCCAGCGTGAGCGAAAACTGGCGGTAGAACACGCCCACCGGCCCGCTCATAAATGACACCGGAATAAACACCGCCGACATCACCAGCGTGATGGCCACAATGGCCCCGCTGATTTCACCCATGGCTTCCAGCGTGGCGTCCAGGGCCGACAAGTGCTTTTCGTGCATCTTGGCGTGCACGGCTTCCACCACCACAATGGCGTTATCCACCACAATGCCGATGGCCAGCACCAGCGCAAACAGCGTGAGCAGATTGATACTGAAGCCCAGCAGCTGCATGAAAAACAAGGTGCCAATGAGGGCCACCGGCACGGCCAGGGCCGGAATGAGAGTGGAGCGCCAGTCCTGCAAAAACAGGTACACAATGACGAACACCAGCAAAAACGCCTCAAACAGCGTCCGCACCACCTCGTGAATACTGGCGTCGAGGAAGCGCGACACGTCGTAGCTGATGGTATAGGTCATGCCGGGCGGGAAGCTGGTGGCTTTCAGCTCGGCCATGCGTTCTTTCACCTGCGCAATAACGTCGGAGGCGTTGGAGCCGGGCAGCTGCTTGAGCAGGATGGCGGCCGAGGGCTTGCCGTTGCTCTTGGACAGCATGCGGTAGGTTTGCACCCCAAATTCCACATCGGCCACGTCCTTGAGGCGCAGCACCGAGCCGTCGGCCTCGGCCCGGATGACGATGTTGCGGTACTGCTCGGGCTCGAAAAGCTTGCCGGTGTAGCGCAGCACGTATTGCAGCACCTGCGCCGAGCGGCCCGAGCTTTCGCCGGTGCGGCCGGGGGCGGCCTCTACGCTCTGGGTCTGGATGGCCTGCACAATTTCGTCGGCGCCCACGCGGTAGGCCAGCATCCGGTCGGGCTTCAGCCACACGCGCATGGCATACTCGCGGCTGCCCTGGATTTCGGCCAGGCCTACGCCCTTGATGCGCTTGAGCTCCTGCAGAATGTTGATGTCGGCGAAGTTGTAGATGAACTGCTCGTCGGCCGTGGGGTCGTCGCTGACGATGTTCAGGTACAGCAGCATGCTGTTCACTTCCTTCTCCGTCACCACACCGGCCTTAATTACCTCCTCGGGCAGCTCATCCAGGATGGTGGTTACGCGGTTCTGCACGGCCACGGCGGCCAGATCGGGGTCGGTGCCCACCTCAAAGAACACCTCCACCAGGGTGGTGCCGTTGTTGGTGGTTACGGTATTCATGTAGGTCATGCCCGGCACCCCGTTGATGGCCCGCTCCAGCGGCGTGGCCACGGCCTTGGCCGACACCTCGGCATTGGCCCCGTTGTACTTGGCCCGCACCGTCACGGAGGGCGGCACGATGTCGGGGAACTGCGTGACGGGCAGCGTAAACAGCGCCCCCACACCCAGCAGGGTGATAAACAAGGAAATAACCAGCGACAAAACCGGCCGTCTGATGAAGATAGAAAACATAGAGAAGGTGTGTCGTGAGGAGGTGTGCCGTTGGCTGGAACAGCCCGTCATGCTGAGCGAAGCCGAAGCATCTCTACCGCTTCGTTGGATTTGGTCTTGCAACGAAGCGGTAGAGATGCTTCGACTGCGGCTGCGCCTTCGCTCAGCATGACGGGCTACAGAGCCGTGGTCAGGCTGGTGAGCGTCACCGGACGAGGCGTGATGCGGGAGCCGTCGCGCAAATCCTGCACGCCTTCGCATACAATCTGCTCCCCGGCTTTCAGGCCGCTATCCACCACGTAGAAGGCGTTGAGGCGGCTCTGGGGCACGAAGTTGCGCTGGCGCACCTGGCCCCGGGCATCCACCACATACACGTAGTTTTTGTCCTGCTGCTCGAATACAGCCTTCTGGGGCACGAGCAGCGCGTCGGTCACGGGGTTGGCCAGGCGCACTTTGCCGGTGGCCCCATGCTTGAGCAGTTGCTCGGGGTTGGCGAAGCGGGCCCGGAAGGCAATGGCCCCGGTGCCGGCCTGAAACTGGCTTTCCACGGTTTCAATCTGGCCGGTAGGCGCGTAGAGCGTGCCGTCGGCCAGCACCAGCCGCACCTGGTTGGTGCGGCGGGCCGAGTCCGGCCGGCGCGTTTTCATGTACGCCAGATACTCCGCCTCCGACACATTGAAGTAGGCAAACACGGCCCGCGTATCCGACACGGTGGTCAGCAGCGTACCGTCGTCGATGAGGCTGCCCACCTTCAGCAGCTCCCGGTTCACCACGCCATCAAACGGGGCGCGAATGGTAGTATAGCTGAGCATGAGGGCGGCGTTGGCCTGCGCCGAGCGGGCTTCCTCCATGGTGGAGCGGGCGGCGGCCAGCTTGGCCTGGGCCACGTCCAGCTCGGTTTTAGAAATGATATTCTTCTCGGTGAGCAGCTGCACCCGGTCCAGCTGCAGGCTGGCCACCCGGGCCCGGGCAGTGGCGTTGCTCAGCGCGGCGCGGGCCCGGGCCAGACGGGTGCGGTACTCGGCGTCATTGATCTGAAACAGGGGCTGGCCTTTTTTCACAGTCTGGCCTTCATCCACGTAGATTTTCTCCAGAAAACCCCGCACCCGGGCCCGCAGCTCCACGTTACGTACGGCCTGAATATCGGCCACGTAGTCGCGGGCCAGTACGGTGTCGTGGGCCACAAGCCGGGTAACCGGCAGCGTGGGGATATCCGGTTCGGCCGCATGGCCCGTATCGGCCTGGCCATTGGTGCCGCAGCCGGCCAGCGTAGCCCCCAGTAGGCCAGGGAGCAGGGTCCGCAGCAGAAATGAAGAAAGGAAAGACATGATGAAGGAAGGCAAAAGGGCGGCCGGGAGTCGGTGGCCCGGGTGAGGTATAAGCGAAGCGAGCTGGCCGAAGGCAGCAATGCCGCCCGCAGGTTCAGCCGGAAATCAGAACGCGGCGTGCACGGCGTGGACGCTGTCGGGGCCGGCCTGCCTACCGCGCTGGCAGGCCAGCAGCTCGGCACGGGCCTGGGCCAGCTCCAGCTCCGTGACCGAAACAGGCAAGCCCGTCTCCAGCTCATAGTTGAGGGGGCGGGCGTCAATCTGCTGCAGAAAGTACACGTTCAGCCCCGCGGAGAGCAGCAGCGCGCCCAGGAGCAGACTCAGTAAAATACGGTTTCGGAACTCGGGCATAGGGCGCACGTTCTGCGGCGGAATGGCACAAAGAAGCGGCCCCGGCATTAGAGCCGGGTGAGAACCAGATTAGAAAACATTAAAAATTGACCGCTACTGCGGGGGCAGCCGCAGCGTGGCGGTGGTGCCCGCGCCCGGCGGCGAGCTTAGCTCCAGGCTTCCGCCATGATGCTCGGCAATCTTTTGCGTTACGGTCAGGCCCAGGCCGTAGCCGGGTACCTGCCGGCCATTCTCGGCCCGGTACAGCGCCGTCATAACCAGCGGCAGCGCTTCGGCGGCAATGCCGATGCCGGAGTCAGTCACGGTCACTTCCACCGCTCGGCCAGTGTAGCCAATACAGGCGTGTACCGGCCCGCTGCTATACTTGCAGGCATTGTCGAGCAGGTTTAGCAGGGCCGTGGTCAGCAGCTGCTCATTGCCCGCCACCACAAACGGTTCGGGCGTCCCCTTCGGGGGCATTTCGCCAAAGGAGAGCTGTACCTGGCGGCCGGGGTACTTGCCCTGGCAGTAGTTCAGGGCCTGGGTCAGGCATTCATCCAGCCGCACCGGTACGCGCCGGAAGGCGGTGTTTTCGGCCTTGGCCAGGGCCAGCAGGGCGTTGGTGAGGCCGGTCAGGCGGCGCAGCTCCTCCTGCGCTGAGGCCATACTGCGCCGCACCTCGCCCAGGTCGGTATCATAGGTCAGCGACGTTTCCAGCGTGCCCAGGGCCGTAGCCAGCGGCGTGCGTAGCTCGTGGGAGGCATGACTGAGGAAGTTTTTCTGCATCTCGAAGGCCTGCTCAACGCGGGCCAGCATACGGTTGAAGGTCACGGCCAGCTGAGCTATTTCATCGGTGCCGTTGCCTTCGTGCACGCGCAGCCCCAGCCGCCCGGCCGTGATGCGCTCTACCTGGCCCACCACCCGCTTTATCGGTTTCAGCGACTCATCGGCAAAATACCAGCCCGCCAGAATAATCAGCACCAGCGCCCCCACATTGCCTACCAGCAGAATCAGGCGCAGCTTTTCCAGCTGCAGATGGCCAAACTGGTCGAGGCCGGCGGCAAAAACCCGGTATGTTTGCCCCTGGTACAAATACGCCACTCCAACGGCCTCCAGGCTGTCGGCGGCAAAGCGCAGGGGCCGGGCCCCAGGCTGTACCAGCGGCAGGTAACGCAGGTTCTGTTGCTGCTGAACCTCATCGCCGCTGGTGTACAGCAGGCGGCCGGCGGGGTCGTAGATGCTGATCTGTTCTTCCAGAATGGTGAGCAGGTCGCGGCGCCGGAACAGGCGCGGGGCGGCATCTGCGGGCTGCGGGGTGCGCAGCAGCAGGCGCGCCGTCATGCGGCCCTTGCCCGCCAGGCGCTGGGCAAACCGCTCCTGACGCGCCGCCGCGTGGAAGAAATAAATGAAGGCGGACAGCGCCAACTGAATGGCCAGCACCAGCAGGGTAAAGCGCAGAATAAGTTTATTGCGAATCAGCATACGCCTACCCCTCGCGCAGGACGTAGCCCATGCCCACCACCGTATGAATCAGTTTTACGGGGTAGCCTTTATCCAGCTTTTTGCGCAGGTAGCTCACGTAAACATCAATAACGTTGGTATTGGTGTCGAATTTCAGCTCCCAGACCCGCTCGGCAATATCCACCCGCGAAATTACCTTGCCGCGGTTCAGGAGCAGATATTCCAGTAAGGAGTACTCCTTGGTGGTCAGCTCAATTCGCTGGCCGGCCCGGGTTACCACTTTGGTGTCCAGGTTTAGCTCCAGGTCGGAAAAGCGTAGGAGCTGGCGGGCCGGGCTGCCGGCCGCGTGCCGCCGGGTCAGCACCCGCGCCCGCAGCAGCAGCTCCCTGAATGCAAACGGCTTTACCAGATAGTCATCCGTGCCCGCTTCAAAGCCCGCAATTTTATCATCGAGAGAATCGAGGGCCGTGAGCAGCAGCACGGGCTGGTGTGGGTTGAGTTGGCGTGCCTGCCGGCATAGCTCAAACCCATTCACGTAGGGCAGATTCACATCCAGCACCACCAGGTCGTAGCGGTTCTGCTGGAGTAAGGACTGGCCCATACGCCCGTCGTAGGCTACCTCCAGCTCATAGCCCTCATTCTCAAACCCTTTCTTAACAAACGAGGCCAGCTTCGGCTCGTCTTCTACCAATAAAACCTTCATACAGCAGCTTCCTCCTAAAAAGCAAGTATACGATGCCGCTGATTAGGAAGCTGGTTCAGGATAGCACGGCCGCCGGCCGGGTGGCGTTTGGGCACCCGGCCTACCCGGTCACACCACCACAAACGTGTGGTAGTGGGCCACGGCCAGGGGGCGGTGCTGCTCCAGGTAGGCGCGCATGGCCGCCACGGCGTGGTGGCTGGTTTTGCGGCGCTGCTGCCCAAGCTTTGCCGGTACGCCCTGGGCCGTGATGAACGCCGCCGAGTAGGTGCGCGCCGGGTCCAGCGGCTGGCCCTGCACAAACACCTGCTGCAGGCGGCTGCCTTTGGGGTTTTCAGCTTTGAAGGAAACCTACAAACCCAGGGCGCGCTTCACGTAGCCGCCCATCTGGTGCAGGGGCTGCCCGCGGTAGGTGCTTTCCAGGTTGGCTTTCAGCATTTGTCGCAGCTCGGTGCCGGTCAGCGCCACGGTTTCAATTTCCGGGTCCATGGGCACAATGTTGTAGAGGTCTTCCAGGCGCACGGGGCCGGGGACGTGAAACAGCTCCTGGTGCAGATTCAGGTAGCCGTGCACGTCGTTGAGCTGGAACAGGGAGAGGGTGGCAGGCATAGCGGAGAAAGGAGTTAAGAACGAGGGCCCGATGGCGGGCGCCAAAGCGGAAAACGCCGGCCGGCCCCTCTGGCCAGCCGGCGTACGCGGATTCCTGCTAACGAAAAAATCAGGCTTTGCCGGCCAGAATTTTGTTCCAGTACAGCCACGGCAACGCATAGCGCTTCAGCAGCCACATAGAAAAGCGCTCCTGGGCCTGGTCCACGGGAAAGCTGGGCGTGGGGTTGTTGTCGTAGTCGAACTCGGCCAGAATCAGCTTGCCATAGCCCGTTATCAGCGGGCAGGAGCCGTAGCCGTTGTAGGGCGGGTTGCCGGTCAGCACCTGCTCGCGCAGCAGCGACAACAGGTTTTTTACCACCACGGGCACCTGCTTGCGCACGGCCGCGCCGGTTTTGGCGTTGGGCGTGGAAGTGGCATCGCCCAGCCCGAAGATGTTGGCGTAGCGCACGTGCTGCAGCGTGTGCTTGTCCACATCCACCCAGCCCAGCGGGTTGCCGGGCACGGCCAGGGGGCTGTTTTTGATGAAGTCGGGGGCGCTCATGGGCGGCACCACGTGCAGCAAGTCAAACTTCATCGTCTTTTCGCCCACCACCTGGCCATCCTTATACACCTCGTACACGGCCTCCTGCTGCTCCCCGCGAATTTCCTTGAGGTTGTGCAGGAAATCGGTTTTGATGTGGTAGCGGTTTACCACTTTCTGCAGGGCATCGGCGAAAACCTTCACCCCAAACAGCACCCCGCCGCCGGTCGTAAAATGTACATCGGCCTTGTTCAGCACGCCGCGCTTGCGCCAGTTGTCGCTGGCCAGGTACATGATTTTCTGGGGTGCGCCGCCGCATTTTATCGGCGTGTTTGGGGCCGAAAACAGGGCTGTGCCGCCTTTAAAATTCTTCACGCACTCCCAGGTGTAGGGCGCCAGCTCGTAGCCGTAGTTGGAGCACACGCCGTTCTTGCCCAAGGCTTCTTTGGCTCCCTTGATTTTGTACCAGTCCAGCTGAATGCCCGGCGCCACGATGAGGTAGTCATAGCCCAGGCGCTGCCCGCTGGCCGTAACCACCACGTTAACTTCCGGCTCGAAGGAGGCCGCTGCCTCCTGCAGCCACGTAGCGCCCTTCGGGATAAAGTCGGCCTCGTTGCGCTCCGTGTCGTGAATATCGTAGGCGCCCCCGCCCACCAGCGTCCAGGCGGGCTGGTAGTAGTGCTTGGCGCTGGGTTCCAGAATGGCGACGTCCAGCTGGCGGTCGGCCAGCAGCAACTGCGCCGCTGCCGACAAACCGGCGTTGCCGCCCCCAATAATGAGGACCTGGTAGTGTTGGGAAATTTGGGAGGTTTTCATAGCGGAAAAAGTTGAGGTAGACTGGGACAAGGAAGAGTGGGGTGCTCAATTCAATTTTATATGCAATTACGAACATATTAACATGTATTCACATGATTTTTGTCAATTATTTCGCCCTTACTTCCATCATGTTCAGTAAAAATTAAAACCGGTAGACAAAGGGAATGGCGGCAACTGAATTGGGCCCGGAGTCTTCCGGGTAGAAGTTGCGCCAGTAGCCGCGAGCCGGGCCGTTCTTAGCCCGCGCCGCCTACCGTAAGCCAGAATGGGTAGCGGCGCAGCGGGCCGTTGAGTACCGTACTGCTCCGGCGGGAAGTAGGAGCGGGGCGGGCACAGCTGCCGGTAGATGAACCCATGTTATCCGGCGCGGGCAGGCAGTACATCCGGCGCCGGATAACCAGAGCGGATAGCACCGTGAGCCCGCCAATGGCGGCCAGGGCAGCACCCAGGCCCAGGGCATCGGCCAGCACCCCGGTGAGCAGGGCCCCAATGGCATAGCCCGCGTCGCGCCACAGCCGGAAGATGCCCACGCTGTGCGCCCGCTGCGCCAGGGGCGCATACTCGGCCACGGCCGCCAGAAACGTGGGATACACCAGCGCCGTGCCCGCCCCCAGCAGGCCCGCCAGCAGCAGAAAGGCCGGGTAAGAGGAAGTGAAGAGCATAACCAGCAGCACGGCGCCCTGCAGCAGCATGCCCCAGAACAGCAGATCCTTCTTGCAGAGCCGGTCGGCCAGCGGCCCGGTCACCAGCTGGCCCAGGCCCCATACAGCCGGGTACACGGCTGCCACGGTGCCAATCTGGGTGAGGGTAAAGCCCTTGCCGGCCAGCAGCAGCGGCAGCAGGCCCCACACCATGCCATCGTTGAGGTTGTTGACTAGTCCGGCCTGCGTCACCGAGCCCAGGTTGGGATGCCGCCAGCTAACGTCCCAGAAGGAGGGGGGCGGCCCCGCCGGTTCGGCCGGGGTCTGCGCGGCTTCCAGGGCCACATGGTGGCCGGTATCGCGCACCAACAGGCTGCCTAGCAGGCCAGCCACGGCCAGCCCTATGCCCAGATAAAACGGGTAGGGCCGTAATCCATATTCTGTGGCTACCCACCCTGACGCAAAAGCCATGGCGGCCACCGCCAGGTAACCCGCCGACTCGTTCAGGCCCATGGCCAGGCCGCGCTGTTTAGGCCCTGCCAAATCAATCTTCATCACCACCGTGCTCGACCAGGCCAGGCCTTGGTTGAGACCCAGCAGTACATTGGCCCCAATTACCCAACCCCAGGTAGGCGCCCACAGTAGCAGCAGCGGTACGGGCAGGCCAAAGAGCCACCCGATGACCAGCAGGTTTTTGCGTCCTACTTTATTGGCCCAGGCTCCCGCGTAGTAGTTGGCCACCGCTTTCGTAAACCCAAAAACTACGATGAAGGAAAGAATGGCCGAGCGGGCAACCAGATGGAATTCCTGCTCAGCCAGCCGGGGCAGAATGGTGCGCTCCAGGCCGACCATCCCACCCACAAAGGCATTCACTGCTACCAGCAGGGTGAACTGCGGCCAGTTTTCGCGCAAGCCGAGACGGGGAGCCATAGCAGAAAATGGTTACCGGATAAATGGATGCCGGACGGCCGGGCCGTTAGGGATGCACGATGGCCCAGCCCTGGGCCTGCCGGATGATCAGCTCCCCGTTGCCGGTGGGCACGTAGGATACGAAGGGAAAAAGGTCTTCCTTGCTGAGGTTGCGCTTTTTCATGCTGTTCAGGCACTGGGCCAGCAGCACACCTTTTTGGCGTAGCGCCTGCAGGTCGGCTTCATAGGGCTGGGTTTTCAGATATACATCCGTGCCGCCGCTAAAGGCAACCAGCTCCATTTGCAGCTTGCCCTTCAGGCGGGGGTCTTCCAGCGCATTAAGCATGTTATGCAGCGTCTGGGAAATGAGCTTGGGGTCGTTACTGTCGAGCTGATACACCACCTTGTATTCAGCCTTATCGGCCACGGCGCCGGCAAACTCCGTGGCTGCCTTGGTTGGGGCCGTCGTTTGGGCGTGCGAGGTGGCGCAGCCCGTCAGCAGCAAGGCGGCCAGGGCGGATAAACGAAGCAGGCTTGTCATCATGATGCAAAGAGAAGAAGGTTAGAAATCGTAGTTGAGAATCAGATTCAGCAGGTGTACATCCACTTTGTTTACTACGTAGCGCGCCTCGCCATAGGTATTGCCCAAGGCCCCTTTGTAGACGTACAGCAGCTGCCCGCGCAGCCCCGTGGCCCCGCCCGGAAAAGCGTAGGTAAGGGAGGCATTCAGCTGGCGATACGAGGGCATACCATACTTGTTCAAGCGGGTGTTCCGCACGTTGGGCAGGTAGTAGTGGCCGTAGCCGGCTTCGGCTTTCAGGCCCGGACTGAAGGAGTAGCTGGCCAATAAGGCAGCAGCATCCAGGCCCCCAAAGCCTTCCTCCCGCTCGCGGGGCAGAAAGGTGTAAAACGGCTCCCGTCCCCACTCGCGCGGAAACAGAAAGCGCCCGGTGCGGGTAATGCGCGTGTAGTTGCTGCTTAGGCTCCAGGGTCCCAACTGGTAACCCAGGCGGGCGCTCAGGGCGTGAGCCTGGCGGCCCGGCGCGCTGTAGGCGCGTTGCAGGTCGGGGTGGCCGCCGTTGCCAATCGTGCGCTGGTAATGGTACTGCGCGCCCAGCGTAAGTGTGCCTGCGCCCACGGCCCGGCCGGTGGTCAGCTCCGCAAAGCTGGCGTTAAACAGGTTGTCGGCGTAGTAGTTCCAGACCTGCGCCGTGGTGCGCGGGCCCCACTGCCGGCTGATGCCCGCCAGGCCCAGCCCCCGGCTGCGCAGCTGGCCGGCGTACAGGGCGCGCTGACCGGTTTCCGTCACGCCCGCCGGATACAGGCCTACTGAGCCGGCCACGGAGGTCCAGTCGGTGGTGGAGCGCACGGCCACGCCGGTCAGCCAGCCGGCCGAGAAAGTGGTGCGGGGCAGCTCCCGGAACTCCAGCCACAGGCCCTGCGCGTAGTTGGGGCTCAGGCGCCCGTCCTGGGGGTTAAGCAGCGGGGTAGAAAGCAGCTGCCGGCCCAGCGTAGCCGTCGACTGCCGCCAGCGGTAACGCAGGAAAAGCTCTTCGGCCCGCCCGGTGAGGCGCCGCCGGCCCGGGTGGGTGACGTCGAACAGACCTACCTCGTAGCGGCTCACGGCGCCCGTCAGCGTATCCGGCGTGGCCAGGTTATTGGAGGCCAGGTTGGCCCAGAAAAAGCCGCCTGCTCCCAGCTGCAGACCATGGAAGGAGGCTGTTTCAAAGCGCCCCCCGGCCCCCAGGCCGTTGGCGTAGTAATCGGGGTAGGAGCCCTGGTTGAGCGTGGCCATGGTATAGTTGCGCACCCGGCCGTGCCAGCGGCCCCGGGCAAAGGCCTCAGCCAGGGAGTGGGCCCGCACGGTATCCGGCGTTGCCGGGGCGGGGTAGGGCGGCCGCCGCATGCGCCCCGTCACCGGCGGGGTCAGGGCCGGCTCGGCGTGCTGCGCCCGGGCTGCGGCGGGCAGCAGTACGGCGGCCAGCAGTAAACGGGCAAAACGGAACACAGCCGGCTTACTGGCCTTTCGCCAACTCGGGATGCGCATCGGCAATGGGTTGATAGGGCCCGTACTTATGCTGGCGCTCCGAAAAGGTATCAGCATACGGTCCGAAGGGATGGTCCACCGGCTTTTTGCGGATGTCGGGCCAGTCCCGGGGTGTTTTCAAATGCGGGCGCGGCTGCGAGTTCACAAAAGCGGCCACATCCCAGGCCTGGGCATCGGTTAGTTGAGGGTGGTCGAAGCTGGCGCCGAAGGGCATGGCCGCCTTCACGTAGCGGGCCAGGTTGGTGACCCGGTACAGGCCCGCGCCGTCGTTGTAGCTGTGGGAGCCCCAGAGCGGCGGGTATTGGTACTCGCGGCCGTCGGCCAGGGCCTTGCCTTCCCCGTTGGGACCATGGCAGCTCTGGCACTTAGCGGCAAACACCGCCTTGCCTACTACCGGGTCGGCGGCGCGGGGCAGGTAAGCCAGCTTCATAAAGCCGGTACCGTATACCTTTTCCCCCTTCGGAACGCCTTGGCCCAGCCAGTGGATGTAGGCCACCATGGCCCGCATCTCGCGGCTGCTGTCGGCCAGGGGCCGCCCATTAAGGCTGCGCTCCAGGCAGTCGTTCACCCGCATTTCCGTATTGACGAGGGTGCCCGAGCGGGCCCGCAATTTGGGGTAGGTGGCAGCCACCGCCAGGTAGTTGTTGGCGAAGCCCCGGGTGCCCGCGTCCAGGTGGCAGTTCTGGCAGTTCATGCCGTTGGAGAGCTGCGCCACCGAGCCCTTGGGCCCCAGATATTTTGCCGTGTGCGCAATCAGGTCCCGGCCGTAGCGGATTTGCCGGCCGGCGGCCGTGTGTGGAATCGTGGCCGTGTCCGGGGCCGGCGTGGCCGGGCGGCGGTAGCTGCCGGCCGGGGGCGGCCCCTGCTCGGCTTCGGCTACCGGCTCCGTGGGCGGCGGCCCGGGCGGCAGGAAAAGCTGCGTAAACAGCACCACCACCACTAACACAACTACCGCCGTCAGCAGCAGCAGGATGCGGATCAGCTGGGGCAGCTGCAGCACGGATTTCTGCGGAGTTTCCATCGGGTGAATGTTAGAGGCAGAAGCAGAAGGTGGGGCGGCTACATGGGCAGCCGCTCGCGCAGGGCGCTGTAGGTCCAGGTGCCGGCCAGGGCGGCCAGAATCAGCACGGCGGCACCGGCCACGCCGCTACCCAGCTGCGCGAACAGCGGACCGGGGCAGGCCCCGGTCAGCGCCCAGCCCAGCCCGAAGATAATACCCCCGATCCAGGTGCCGTGGTTGTACTTTTTGTCGGCAATCTTGATTTCCTCGCCGTTGATGCTCTTGATATGGTTGCGCTTGATTAGCTGAATGGAAATCATGGCCACCACAATGGCCGAGCCGATGATGCCGTACATGTGGAAGCTCTGAAAGCGGAACATCTCCTGAATGCGCCACCAGCTCACTACTTCGCTCTTGGTCAGAATGATGCCGAACAACACGCCCAGCACCAGGTATTTCAGATTTTTCATGTCAGGTAGTAATAGAAGAAGAAGGGTTTACGCCCGGGTGGCCAGCAGGCGTACCACGCGGGCCGGGCCGGCGTGGAAGGTGCCCTCATGGAGAACCACGCCCAGCTCCTGGTTTTCCCGCAGCGTCAGCTCGGCAAAATCCCGGGCCAGGTCGGCGGGTTCGTAGAGCAGCGCCGCCGACTGGGGGCCGCCCGAAGGCAGGCCCAGCTGCCGGAGGCTGAAGGCTTCCAGAATCAGGTGGCCGCCCGGCGCCAGGCTGCGGGCCGCAGCGGCATGCACCGCCGGGCGGGCCAGGGGCGGCAGGTGGGCATAAATCAGCCCAATGGCATCATAGGCTGCGGGCTGCTGCCAGCTCAGGCCGGTCAGGTCGGCTACGTGGTAGTCCACGTGCACGCCTTGGGCCAGGGCCAGGCGCTGGGCCTTGGCGCGGGCCTCGTTGCTGAAGTCCACGGCCGTTACTTCCCAGCCCCGGCTGGCGGCGTACACCGCGTTGCGGCCCTCGCCCTCCGCCAGCAGCAGCAGGCGGCCGGGGGTAAGCTTATCGAGCTGCTGCTGAAAGTACTTGTTGGGCGCGGTGCCGTAGGCGTACGCCTCGCTTTCGTAGCGGGTGTCCCAGAACTCGGCGGCAGGGGAGGAAGCATTCATCAGCGGGGCCGGATTAAAACATCAGGGGATAAAACACCCAGGTCATCAGCAGGCCCCCAATAAAGAAGCCGATAACGGCCACCAGGGACACCCATTGTAAGTTAGACAGGCCGGAAATAGCGTGGCCTGAAGTGCAGCCACCGGCGTAGCGCGTGCCAAAGCCGACGAGGAAGCCACCCAGCACCAGGAAAACCCAGCCTTTCCAGTTGGTCAGGTTCTCCAGGGCAAACAGCTCCCGGGGCAGCAGGCCGGAGAAGTCCGTGAGGTGCATCTGCGCTTTCAGGTCGCGCACGGTTTCCGGGGAAATGGCAATGGTATCGGCGTGGCCCATCAGCTGGTAGCCGATAAAGCCGCCGATGGCAATGCCCAGCACAAAAAACAGGTTCCAGATTTCCGCTCGCCAGTTATAGGTCAGGAAGGGAATGCCGGCGGGCACGCAGGCGGCGCACACGTGGCGCAGCGAGGAGCTGATGCCCAGAGCTTTGTTGCCGATGAGCAGCAGGGCCGGCACAGTCAGCCCGATGAGCGGGCCGGCCACATACCAGGGCCAGGGCTGGCGAATCAAATCAAGCATGAGAGAAGTTCTTAAGCGAAGTAGAGGAAAGGGTTAGCGCACCAGCGTTTCGGGCCAGTCCATTACGCCCCCCAGCAGGTTGGCAACGGTGGTAAAGCCGGCCACGGTGAGCTGGCCGGCCGCATTAGCGGAACGCGCCCCGCTGCGGCAATACACGAAGGTGGGCCGGGCTTTATCCAGCGCGGCTACGCGCTTGGCGAAGTCCGGGCTGGTGACGTCGATGTTCACGGCACCGGGTAGGTGGCCGCCGGCAAACTCGTCGGGGCGGCGCACGTCCAGCAGCACCGCGCCGGGCTGGCGCAGGCCGGCGGCAAACTCGGCCGGCTTCAGGTTTTGATAAGCTTTGGAAGCGGAATTAAAGAGACCGAACATGGCAGGGTAGGGTTAAGGGGATGAACTGGGGCAACCGCCACCCGGGGCAGGGCGGCGGTATTCTGCCAGTGTAATTAGTGGCTGGCCGCAGCCGTCTGGAAGGATTTCACGGCCTCGCTCAGGTCATAGACCGTAGCCTGGGGCAGGGCGGCTTCCACAATGCTACTGCCGGCCGCCGAGCGGTAGCCACCGGCGCAGTGCACCACAATGGGCTTATCGGTGGGAATTTCCTGCGCCCGCTCGCGCAGCTCAGGCAACGGAATGTTCAGCGCACCTTCAAACAGCGGCTCGGCTTTGGTTTCCGGGGCGTTGCGAATGTCCACGATGGTATAGGCTTCGGGCTGGTCGCGGAAGGTGTCCACGTCCAGCTGCGGGAGCGTGGCCTCCATAGCGGGCGTGCCCACCAGGGCCCCGGCAATCAGGGCTTCGTAGCCGATTTTGGCGGTTTTCCGGATCAGGTCTTCCAGCGTGGCCTCATCGGCCGCAATGAGGTAGAACTTCTCCTCGGGGCCTACAATCGAGCCCAACCAGGTTTCAAATTTGCCGCCCTGCTGGATGTTGATGGCCCCTTCCAGGTGGCCTTTCTTGAACTCGGCTTCGGAACGGGTATCCACTATCACCAGGTCTTTTTCCAAAGGCGAACCGGCCAGGCGCTTTACCTGCTGCACGCTGGGGGCGTAGGCCGGGGCGCCGGCCTTGTTCAGGGCCACATCATAGCCGAAGTATTTGGGGATGAAGGGCTGATCGGCCAGCAGCTCTTTTACGAAATCCTCCTCGCTCATGGGCCGCAGGGCATAGTTGCCGATTTTCTCGGCCCCGATGGTGCTGCTGTTGGCCCCGCTCAGGGCCTTGCCGCAGAGGCTGCCCGCCCCGTGCGCCGGGTACACCAGCACGTCATCGGCCAGCGGCATCAGCTTTTCACGCAGGGAGTGGTACATCTGCTTGGCCAGCTCCTCGCGCTTGGCCGTCATGTTGCCGGCCTTCTCGCGCAGGTCGGGGCGGCCTACATCGCCAATGAACAGCGTGTCGCCGGTGAACACGGCCACGTCTTTACCTTCGCGGCTGAGCACGATGCTAATGGAGTCGGGGGAGTGGCCGGGCGTATTCAGGGCGCGGAAGGTGAGCTTGCCCACGGTGAAGGAGTCGCCCTCGTCGAAGGCTTCAAAAGCATAGTCGGCTCCCAGCAGCTTGCTTACCCGAATGGTGGCGCCGGTCCGCTGGGCAATTTCCAGGTGCGAGGACACGAAATCGGCGTGGGGATGGGTTTCGATGACGCTGACGATTTTAGCGTCGTTTGCCTGGGCATAGTCGTAGTAGGGTTGGGGGTCGCGGGCGGGGTCAATCAGCACAATTTCGCGGGCGCACTCGCTGAGGATGGCGTAGGAGAAATGGGCCAGGCCCTTGTCTTCAAACTGTTCGATTTTCATAACGGGTGTAGTTGGAAGGTGAGGAAAGTCGCAGGAAAAATGGGTAGGTAGGAAACGAAGGGAATTTGTTAAAAACTGGCCGAAAAAAGCTTAGTGGCTGAATACCAGCTCGCGCAGCAGAATAAAAGTGCCCATAGCCAGGGTAAACCAGCCGAAAGCAGGCTTCAGCTTGGCGCCCGGAATAAAGCGGGCCAGGTACGTGCCCAGCACGATGCCAGCCACGGCGAAGGCCAGAAAGCCGCCCAGGAACATCCAGTCGATGGCCGTGCCCGCGCTCAGGTCGCCGGTAAAGCCAATCAGGGAGTTGATGGCAATGATGACCAGGGAAGTGCCCACGGCCTTTTTCATCGGCAGCCGGGCAAACAGCACCAGGGCGGGAATAATCAGAAAGCCACCGCCGGCGCCTACAAACCCCGTCAGCAGGCCCACTATGGCCCCCACGGTAAGAATGAGCGGGTAGTTGATGGTATGCTTATGGTGCAGATCATCGGTGAGAATTTCCTCGGCCTGCTGGTTGCGGATCATAGACACTGCCGCCACTACCATGAGCACGGCAAAGGCCACCAATACCAGCAGATCCTTGGTAAAAACCACGTGGCCGACGGTGAACAGCTCATGCGGAATGGCAGGCATCACCAGCTTGCGGGTAATAAACACGGCCGCCAGCGAGGTGGCCAAAAAAACCAGCGCCGTGGGCACCGAGACCAGTCCCTTGCGGAAGTAGCCCGAGGCGCCCACCACGGAAGTGGAGCCCACCACGAACAGCGAGTAGGCCGTGCTCAGCACCGGGCTCACGCCCATCAGATACACCAGCACCGGCACGGTGAGGATGGAACCGCCGCCCCCCATAATGCCCAGGGAAAGACCGATGAATATAGCCGCGAAATAGCCGAAGAGGTGCAACATGAGTAGACAGGGGAACGTATGTATTTATGAAAGATTGTTCATGTAACTGGCCAAAAAAAGGCCGGTTCCCTTACAGGAATGTACAGCCGGCCAGGCACTGAATCACGTCGACCACTTCGCGCATTTTCAACGAGTAGAAGATGTTTTTACCGTCGCGGTGGGAGTTAAGGATACCCTTCAGCTTCATGCCCGTGAGGTGGTGGGAGAGCAGCGACTGTTCCACGCTGAGCTTTTCGCTGATATCGGTCACCGAGAGGCTCTCCTGATTGGCCAGCAGCTGCACAATGGCTATGCGGGTGGGATGGGCCGTGGTCTTGAGGATAAAGGCTACCTTTTCCATCTTCTCGGTGGTTAGGTTCAGATCGGCGGAGGTGGTAGTCGGTGTCATATGGTGCTGCAAATGTATGATCATTTGTTCATGTATACAACTTTGACTTCCTCTTTGGTTCCAAAATGTTTTACATCCTCATGCAAGTCGCCCCAACTACTAGCTTTTTTACCGTTTTAACCCGCTTTTTGGGTACGTGGCGCTGGCTGGCGCTGAGCGGTATTGCTCTGGCGGCCGCCTGGGGACTGAGCAGCTGTCAGGGCAACTCCCGCCAGGCGGCCGCTGCGGCCAGCGGCTCGTTCACCATTCTGCACACCAACGATATTCACGGCCGGCACCGGCCTTTCCGCGTAAGCCCCGGCAACGCCACCGCCCAGACCGGCGACCCGGACCGCAGTCCTTCCTCGTTTGAGCGCGCCGGCCAGGTGGGCGGCTTTGCCCACCTGGCCACAGCCGTAGCCCGGGTGCGGCAGGAGCGCGGCGCCGACCACGTACTGCTGCTGGATGGGGGCGACACGTTCAGCGACGATCTGCTGGGGAATCTCACCCAAGGGGCGGCCAACATTCAGTTGATGAATGCGCTGGGCTACCAGTTTATGGCCCTGGGCAACCACGATTTCGACTACGGCACGGCCCGTACCCGCGAGCTGCAGCAGCTGGCCCGCTTCCCGCTGCGTGGGGCCAACGTGCTCGAAAAAGCGACGGGCAAGCCATTTCTGGGCGAGCCGACCGAGGTATTTACGGTGGGCGGCGTGCGCGTAGGCGTGCTGGCCCTGGCCTACCACAACACGGCCCAGACCGGCAACCCCGATAATACCCGGGAGCTGACGTTTGGCAGCGGCATCGAGGCCGCCCGGCGCTATGTGCCGGCCCTGCGTGCCCGCGCCGATGTGGTGGTAGTACTCTCGCATCAGGGTACGAAGGTGGATGAGCTGCTGGCCCGCGAGGTGCCGGGTATCGACCTGATTGTGGGCGCGCACTCCCACGACCGGATTACGCCGCCCCGGCAGGTGGGCAGCGTGTGGGTAGTGCAGGCCCTGTCGGACGCGGCCGTGCTGGGCCAGCTCACCGTGCAGGTAAAAGAGGGCAAGATGACCAGCGTGGAGGGCATCGCGCCCACCCTCTGGACTGAGGAATATCCCGCCGATACGAAGATGGCGCAACTGGTGGACTCGCTACGGGTGCCCCATAAAGCGCAGCTGGAAGAAGTACTGGCCACGGCCACCGGCCGCATTGGGCGGCAGTATAAGTCGGCCAGCCCCTTCGACCAGCTGGCCGGCGAGCTGCTGCGCGACGCCACCGGCACCGAGCTGGCTTTCCTGCCGGGCGTGGGCTACGGCGTGTCGCTGGAGCCGGGCCCCATCACCCGCGAAATGCTCTACACCCTGCTGCCGCACCCCTCCAAAGTGGTGACGCTGGAGCTGACCGGCGCGCAGGTGCTCCAGCTACTGGAGCAAACCGCCACCAACCAGAACCCCGGCAACGACCTGGCCCGGGTGGGCGGCCTGCTGCAGACCAGTGGCCTGAACTGGACGGCCGACCTGAACCGGCCTATCGGCCAGCGGGTGAGCGGAGTGCAGGTGAACGGGCAGCCGCTAAACCTGCAGCGCCGCTACCGCGTGGTCACCCACAACGGCATGCTCAGAGGCATTCACCGCTACACCACCTTCGCTAAGGGAGAGAATATCAGGAAGCTGGACAAGGGCGTAACGGAAGTGGTGGAGGCCGGCCTGCGCCGGCGCGGTACCCTAAGCCCGCCCACGCTGGCAAAGGTGCAAGTTGTGGCGGCGAAGTAACCGGCTGATTCCTGGGAAGTGGGTTTAGCCGGCTCGCCGGCTTATCCTAGAGCGTGTTTGAGATTCCATAACAACGTTGTTTCTGTCATGCTCCGACCAGCGCAGCATGACAATGCCCAAATACGCTCTAAACAGGACGGTTTCGATTAACTCCCTGTTGTTTCTGGCCGCGCTGGACGGGCTGGCGCGCCTTTGACTTGGGTGCTATCCGGTAAAAGTGTGCACCTTTGCAGCCACTACCGTTGCCTATGTCTCGTTTGCTGGCCCATCTGCTGTTGCTGTTCTATGCAGGTATTTACCTGCATTGCCAGCCGCTGCCTGCCCGGGCCTTAGCAACGGCAACCGGCTATGCCAGCCAGCAGGAACCGTCTCAAACGGGCCTTTGCAAAAAGAAGCTGCAGACCGTACAGGCCGACCCGCAGGCCGAGCCCGCGCAGGTAGCCAAAGCCAAACTGCTGCCCCTGGACTTCGTGTTGGGCGGCGACTTCCCGGATCTGTATTTCGGGCTGTTGTTCCCTGCCAACGAGCCCACCCTTAACCCTGCTCGCGGCCTGAATGCCGGCCCCGGGCAGTCGTTTGCCAACCACCCCAATAAGGCTCCGCCCGTCCGCTTTTCTTAGGAAAACGCGTAATGGAGCCGGGTGTGTACCCGGTTAATTGCCCCCGCTAGTGGGGGTGATAACCGGTTTTTTTATGCCCAGACCGGCCCGCCGCCTTGCGCGGCCCCTCTGCTGCCCCTGTCCCGCCTGCCGGGCCGCCCCGCCTTTTCCTCAGAACCCAGCCCGGCCGTGCGCTCAGAGCTGGTGAAATTGAACGTGCCCAATGCCGATGGCCGCCTGAAAGCCGGCATGTATGCCCAGGTACTGGTGGCCCTGCCCATTGAAATGAATGCCCGCGCCGTGCCGACCTCGGCCGTGTTTGCCACGCCTGACGTGCCGAAGCAGGCGCAGGTAGTGCGCGTGCAGCAAGGCTACGGTGGGTGCCGGTGCGCAAGGCCAGCAACTGAGCCGCGACACGGTGGTGTCCGGACCGCTGCAGCCTGGCGACGAGCAGGTGCGGGAAACCCCGGAGCAGGTCGCCGATGGACAGCCCGTTACGGTAGCCCAGGTAAAGCCTGCCGGAGTATGATATATGAACGTTTTTTCATTTGTTTGTTGTTGCGCTTTTAAATCCCCTGACCATGAATCGTAAAACCCTTCTCCAGTGGCTGCCACTGGTTTTATTTGCCCTCGTTCTGTTTACTCCTTTGCGCACGCCCGTGTTGGGCGGGCTGCAAAGCCTGCTGCTGGCCACCGGCCTGTGGAAAGCGGATGCGCCGACGGCTGCCACGGCCCCGGCTGCCGCGCCCATTATGCCGACGGGCGGCGCCGCGTACCCGCACAACCTGCCCTTGACTACGCTCGATGGGAAAACCGTCAACCTGAGCGACCTGAAGGGCAAGGTGGTGTTCGTGAACCTGTGGGCCAGCTGGTGCCCGCCCTGCGTGGCGGAGATGCCCGGCATTCATGCCCTCTACAAAAAACTGGACCCCAGGAAGGTGGCCTTCGTGATGATTTCCCTGGATGAGAACCCGGCCAAGGCCCAGGCCATGCTCAAGCGCCACGGCTTTACCTTCCCGGTGTATTTCCCCACGGGCCCGCTGGCCGCGCCCTTCGACTCACCATCTATTCCTTCTACGGTGATTCTGGACCCCAACGGGCAGGTAGCGGCCCGCCACGATGGCATGGCTGAATACGACACGCCGGAGTTTAAAGCCGCCTTGGAGAAGCTGGCTATATCTGCTCGATAATGCCATATCGGGGCTGTTTTGAGCTCCGCTTCAGCTAAAAAGAAAGCCCGCCTCTATGCTGAAGCGGGCTTTCTTTTTGGCTAAGGGTATCGTTATATAATCATCTTTTATAGGTTTGGCTGCTGATTATACTCCGGAATATTTCAATCAAAAATCTGTGCAATTGCCCGCCTTAGTGCTCTAAATCATAAGGGGAGAGAGTCGTCGGATATAGGGAGGCCTGTTGTATATCACATCGAGTAAATGCTGAGTAGAAGCGGCTGGAAGTACCGGGCTTTTCTGGCGGTTGCCAGCATAGCCGGGGCAACTACCTGGTAGCTGCAGTCATAAGGCAGCCGTTACTTTCAGCAACGCACTTCCTGCTGACCAGGCGCTGACGCAACTGCACCTGCCAGCCAGGGAGGTAGCTTGCTTGGCGGCGTTCCGGGAGCGGGATGAAGTATGACACAATTAAGCCAGGGAGCGGCTGACACGCTGGATTGTGCTTCCATTACCAACGGCCAGCCATTTTAGGTGCTGTGTCCGTAGCCTCTGTAGCCATTGTATGCGAACAGCTATGGGTCCACTAAAAAAAAGCTGCTTGCGCTATGCGGGCAGCTTTTGTCTTATAAGGGCCGAAAAGGCTGCGATTCACCAAAAAAAGCATCGACAGAAAACCAGCCTGTCACGCTGATTTTCTGTCGATGCTTTTGTTATCCCCGGGTTATTTCCGAACTGTAATGCGGGTGGTTTGCACCGCGGAACCCGTAACCAGGCGCACAATGTAGACGCCTTCTTCCAGGAGGCGGGCGTCTACTTCCACCGTAGTCAGCTGGCGGGCCTGGGCCGTGCCGCGGCCGAGGCTGCGTACTTTGCTTCCCTTCAGGTCATAGATATCCAGCGTGAAGCTTTCGTCTTTGGCCAGTGAGAAGCTAAGCTGTGCCTGGCCCTGAATAGGGTTAGGGAACACCTGCAGGGGCTGTAGCGCACTTTGCGAGGCGGCATCCGGGTCGCCAATCAGGCCCGTGGAGAGGCTGACAGTAGAAACTCCTTTGGTTACTCTAAACCGGTCTTTGCTGGTGGCTGCCCCTGTTTTGATAGTCACCGTAATCTGGCCGCTTTGCGCCCCGGGAGGAACCGTAGCCTTAATCTGACTGGCGGAAATCCATTCAGGTTTAATGCAGGGAGTTCCGTTGAAGGCAACCGATACCAAATCCTCCATCTGGCTACCCAGGTTACTACCCATAATGATTACCTGGGTACCCACCGGACCGGAGGTCGGCGAGAAGGAGGTAATAATAGGTGCAGTAGAAGGAGCGCCAACAATTACCTTAAACCGGTCTTTGCTGACCACCACCCCAAGCTCAGTTGTTACGGATATAGTGCCGCTGGTTGCTCCAGTGGGAACCTGTACCACTACCTCCGTGCTCGTGTTGGAGATGATACCTGCGCAAGGCGTACCATTAAAGGCTACTGCAGTAGCACCATCGAAGTTGCTGCCAAAAATGGTGACGGTAGTGCCCACCGGGCCGGATGCAGGAGAGAAACTGCTGATAATGGGCAGGGGAATGGTAGGGGCTGTTACCGTGAATTTATCAGCACTCTTAACCTTGCCATTAGGCGTGTTCACGGTAAGCTGACCGGTGCGGGCTCCCACAGGAACCGTGGCCAGAATAGTAGTGCTGCTTTGTACTACTACCCCGGTTGCCTCTACTCCATTAAAGAACTGCACCGAGGTGGCGCCCAGCAGGCTGGTTCCCGTAATGGTGACCTGCGTACCCACCGGACCGGAGGCCGGCGAGAAGGAGGAAATAGTAGGCGTAACCGTAAAGACCGACCTGCTGGTAGCCGTGCCGGATGGCGCCGCAACCGTAATAACCCCGGTAGTAGCATCGGCCGGTACCGTTGCTACCAACTGCGCATCACTGCTGATGGTGAAGCGGGCGTTGCTGCTATTAAAGAATACCGCCGTGGTTTTGGCCAGGCCGGTGCCCGCAATGGTAACTACCGTACCTACCGGCCCTGCAGTGGGCGTAAAGGAGGTAATGGTAGGTGGCAGGACAACATCTTCTACCGTCAGAGAAACCTGTTTAGAGTCAGTCATCTGGCCCACTGCCACGCTCACGGTGAAGGTATACTGCCCCGGTCCCTGCGTTGCGGTAGGCATCCAAGTAAATACGCCGCTGCTGGCATTTATGCTGGCTCCGGCCGGAGCATTCTGCAGGGAATACTCCGGCGCTTCTGAAGGAGAGCTTCCAATAGAGCTGGTTTCAGTACTGCTGACGGAGGCCGTAAAGCTGTAGGTTGTCAGTTCCGGAATGGTGGCCTCGGCTGGTACGCCCGTCAGCACAATGGGGGCTGCAACTTCCGTAACAGTGAGCGTGATTTCCTGCTCATCGGTTAAGCTGCCATCCGATACCTGCACCTGGAAAGTGTACGTGCCCGGTCCCTGCTCTTCGGTAGGTGTCCAGGCAAAGGCACCTGTAGTTGCATTTAGGGTAGCACCGGAAGGAGCACGGAGCAGGGCGAAGGTGAGAGCATCTTTTTCCGCATCAGTGGCCGCTGCCGTAAACGTATATTCCATCAACTCCGGTATGGTTGCATCTGCCAGCTGGTCTAATACGGGTGCCTCATTGACTTCTTCCACCACAATATGCACCACTGCTTCATCGTAGGCACCACCTGCGGTAAGCCGAACGGTGATGTCATAGGTGCCGGGACCCTGCGCCTCGGTGGGGGTCCAGGTAAAGAGGCCATTGCTGGCCCCAATACTGGCTCCGGTTGGCGCATTGAGCAGAGAGTAGGTGAGGGCGTCGCCGTCGCCATCGTAGCCCTGCGCCGTGAAGTTATAGGCCGCCAGCTCCGGAATGGTTACCGAGGCCGGCACTGCAGAAAGGACTGGCTCAGTGCCCACTTCTTCTACCGTCAGGGTAATCTCCTGTACATCGGTTAATTCCCCATCCGAAACCTGCACCGAGAAGGTATAGGAACCAGGTCCCTGGGCTTCGGTCGGGGTCCAGCTAAATACGCCGGCCTGCATGGTAGCACCCGCTGGGGCCCCGAGCAGGGAGAAAGTGAGCGGGCTATTCTCCGCGTCGGTAGCGCTGGCCGTGAAGGTGTATTCCGCCATTTCCGGTATGGTAGCATCTGCTATTTCGCTTAGTACCGGGGCGGCGTTTACTTCCTCCACCGTGAGCACCACGGTGGCCTCATCTGTGGAGCTGCCATCAGAAACCTGCACGGTAATGGTGTATTCACCCGGGCCCTGAGCTTCCGTAGGATTCCAGGCAAATAAGCCACTGCCGCTGATGGTGGCTCCGTCCGGCGCATTACGCAACGAGAAGGTTAATGCGTCGCCGTCGCCATCGTTGCCCACTGCCTGGAAGCTGTAGGTGGCCAGCTCCTTAATAGTGGCCGTTTCCGGCACGCCCGTGAGAACCGGCGCTGAGCTTACTTCTTCCACCAGCAGGCTCATGGCCTGCTCCGAGGTGAGTTTACCATCCGAGACGCGCACGGTAAAGCTGTACGTAGCGCCGCCCTGTTCTTCGGTTGGCGTCCAGGTGAACTCGCCCGTGCTTTCATTGATTATGGCTCCTGTAGGCGCCCAGGCCAGTGAGAAGGTGAGAGCATCGTTTTCAGGATCGGTGGCGGTGGCCTGGAACGTGTAGGCGGCCTGTTCCGGAATTTGGACGGCCGAGGTGGGCACGTTGGCCAACACGGGCGCTTCGTTTACCGGTGTCAGGGGTACGGAGATAGTAGCCGAGCTGCTTAGGGCAGGATTGCCATTATCGGTAGCCTGCACAGTTAGCACAAACGACTTGGTGGTTTCATAGTCCAGCACCGCGGCGTCGGCCACTTTCAGCACGTTCCCCTCCAGCTTAAATGCCCCGGCTTCATTGCCCGCCGTAATGCTGTAGCTCAGCTGCTGGCTGGCATCCGGGTCAGAAGCCACTATCGTACCCACGGAGGTTTCATTCGGGTGTTCTCATCCAGGGAGAAGCTCTGATCCGCTATAACAGGCGCTCCATTTACATCCGTCACGTTCACCGTTATAGTTGCCGATGCACTAAGGGCGGGGTTGCCGCTGTCGGTAGCCTGCACGGTCAGCGAGAAGGACGGAGTAGTGGCATAATCCAGCGCGGCGCTATTATTTACCTCCAGCGCATCGCCCACAATGATGAAGGCATTATTGGTGTTGCCACCCGTAATACTGTACGTCAGCAGCTGATTCGCATCGGGGTCCGTGGCCGAGAGGGTACCTACGGTAACGCCATTAGCCGTGCCTTCGGCTACGTTGAAGGTATTAGCCGTCATCACCGGTGCTTCGTTCGCATCGTTTACCGCAATGGTAAACGCTTTTTCAAAGGTGGGGCCACCAGCTTCACTGCTGGTGGCGCGCACCCGGATGGAGTAGGAGGCCTTGGACTCGAAATCAAACCCGGCTGCCGTCTGCAGGTCGCTGCCGGCTATCTGGAAAGAGGCGTTGCCCGAGTCGCCCTCCCCCGCCATCAGAGAGTAGGCGTAGGTCTGGGCCGCATTGGCCGAGGCCGTGCTGAAGCTGCCTACCACCGTGCCGGTGGGCTTATTCTCTTCCACGCTTTGGCTGCTGAGGCTGATATCCGTGGGAGCGGGACTGGTAACGGTGACCGTCAGTTCCTGCTCTCCGCTGGCAATACCATCCGAAACCATCACCTTAAATGTATGGCTGCCTACCTGCTCCAGCACGGGCGTCCAGCTGAATACCCCGGTTTCGGCGTCGATGACGGCCTTGTCCGGTACGGTGCCGGCCAGGCTAAAGCGCAGCGAACTGACGTCGGTATCGGCATCCGTAGCGGTAGCTGTGAAGCTCAGGGTAGCGAGGGCTGCTACCGACTGTGGCGCAATGGCTGCTAAGACCGGCGGCTGGTTGGCAGCCTGCACCGTGAGGGTGTAGGTGGCCTCTGCCGTGCAGTTGCCCTTGGTAGCTGTAATGGTGATAACAGCGCCCGTGGCTTCTGCGGTGGCCTTACCGCTCAGTAAACCGGTAGCGGGCTCCAGCGTGAGGCCGGCCGGCAAACCGCTGGCCACCAGATTGTAGGCTTCCGGGCTGGTGGTAATGGTCTGGCTGTAGAAAGCACCCACGGTAGCGTTGGGCAGGACCGCCCCGGCCGTTGGAGTAAATGCTACGTCGGCACAAGTGGCCTCGGCGCAATTAATGCCCATACGCTGCAGGGTAGGTGTAACCGCGGGATTCGAAGTGGCTAAATCGGCGCGGTACTGCAGGAAGCGGGAAGTGCCGCCTATAACCGTGCCGCTGCTGGCAATGGCCGTAAACGGGGTCCAGGTGCCATCCTCCGGATTGGTGGAATTCCCCTGCCGCTGGAACAGCTGCACCGTGGTGCCGGCGGGCGTATCGGCCGTCCAGGTGGCTTCCTGCCAGGTTTTGGCTGTGCTGCCATCGTAAATGCGGGAGGTAAAGCTGCCGGAGGATGCGTAAGGCGTAATGCGAATCCAATCCACACTGATGCCGGGGCTGGCCGCCATAACATCACTCACGCCCACGCGCATTGGAGTAGTAAGGGTGATGTTCTGAGTATGTGCCAACACCCCATCCACGTAGAAGTCAATGCTGGAGGCTTTCCAGTCAATGCGGTAAGTGTGCGCTGCGCCAATCAGGTTGCCCGGCAGGGCGGTAATCAGATCTTCTGTGCCGTTGTGGACCCGCGCCAATAAGCCGGTTGCCGAGGCGCCGTTCGCCCCGGTGCTGATCAGAATCCAGGGAACGGTATTAAACATCTCCGGCGCTTCATCCCCGCCAGCACCAAACCCTACGTGCTGATTATTGCCGGCATTGAACGTGGCCATGAACTCGACCGATGTGCCGGGCCCGAAGGTGGCGCTAGCGGGCTGAGTGACAAAGCGGGCCCCGTTGACGACTAGCTGCCCATCGGTGACGGCGCTGGAGCCCGGGCCATCGAAACCCCAGGAGAAACTCTGCCACTGGCTCGTGGGTGGTAAGGCCGAAAAGTCCTCGGCTACCTGGGGCTTGAGCGTCACCCCACTGGCTGTCACGGAGGTAGCTGCCCCCGCCGTGCCGGCACTGAAGCTGGCCAGCCCCTGATCCATAAAGCAGGCCGCAGCAGGTGTGGTAAAGCTTAAGGGAGCAGCCGGAGGATTAGGCAAAAGCATCGTATTGGATGCCCCATCCGTAGACCGGACCCGATAATAATAAGTAGTACCAGGAGCTAGCCCACTAATTGTAAGGCTATGGTTATTAACGAAGGCAGCATCTGATTTTGACTCGGTTAATTGATCTGGCGCGGTGCCATAATCAACCCGGGAATCCGAAGCCTCATTAGTATTCCACGTGATGATAGCACCTGGTGCCTGTTGAGTGACTGTTACCCCCGTAATTTGTGGTGGATCGGTATCCGAGCCGTAGGTAGCTATATAGTTGCCACTGTTGGCTGGGAAGAAGGCATACTGCATGCCTTTAACCATTTCAGAGGTATAAGTAACGGAGCTGCCATTTACTGTCAACCCAGTTAATTGCCCCCCTGCGGCATTAATGGGTAGCATGGCCCGCATATTCAGCGACCCTTCTGCCGTTGCAATACTAAAATTTAAGGAGTTGTTGCTCCAGGTCATCGCGCCGAAGGAGGAGTTATTCCGGCCATCCAGCCATGTCAACATCTGCCTAGCCGAGATTACCGGAACCTGTCTTTGTTTAGCCGCAGTAATAATGATATTTGACCCATTGGTGCTATTCTCTCCATTGATATCGGTGTGCATGTTAGCGGTAAACACCCCGTAAAATCCTTTGGAGCCTATGGCATTATCCAGCAGTGTATTAATGTGAGTAGAATAAGTGATTTCCGATTCATCCGTTAGCTGAGTAGCCGCCTGATATACGTCGATGAGATTCCCATTCAGATCTGCAAAACGCATGGGAATACCAGAGCCGGTGAACATGCCAGGCCGGTCCTTGACCCACGCGCCGGGCCAGTAGTAATAATTAGCATCCAAACGAATCCCATTCTCCAATTCTACGACAGGTTCAGTAGACCAATCGCTCCAAGAAATACTGTGAGTGCGGTTCGTAACCGGTGGGGTAATGCCCGGGAAATTGGCAGCTAAATCCGCTAATTGGGTACTAAAGAACCCTCTTAACGTTTCAGGCGTCCAAGTTTGGCTATTGGTATTCACGTGAAGCCCGATTTCGAAACCCTGCGCTTCATACGCCATGGCTTGGGCATTTGTAATCGGAGTATTAGGGTATATATAGGATGTACTCCGTATGGCTGTCCAATTAGCTACAGCTTCAGCCGTATTAGAAGTGCTCAAGGATATATATTGGTCAAATCTACCCTTTGTGCCGCCTACACCGTGGTCATCACCTGTCATGACTATAGCTGCCTTTAAACCTCGTGGCAGGTACCAAAAACGAGGTAAGGGTTTCTTGTGCATATTACCTTGCAGGATAATATTGGCCAGCAGGCGTTGCTGCTCATCTGCCTGAGGGATGGCTACTTTATCAAGATTCACCCAGTCAGGGAAAAACATATCATCTGAGCGAATAGGATCTGCCTGACCATCCCGTTTTTGCCCGGCCCAGGCAGGATTTCCCTGACGCGTATACACAATTGAGCGGGCCAAATCATAGGTAAAAGCAATTGCTTTTCCCCCATTTGTTCCAACATTTCTGCTGGTTACCGCTGGATTGCTGGTTGCGGTACTGGCACTGGAGTATAGGGTAGCTAGAGCAGTAGCTCCATTTAAGGCATACCCGTCAGCCGTTCCGTGGAACTGAATAGTTTCGTTAACTATACCAACACCGGGTCCACTACTCGTATTTACTAGCAGATATTGATCAGACAGAGCCCCGCCTGTGGGGGTAATACCTAGTAAAGGGGCTAGGGCGGGCGCTGGCTTGAAAGAGACCAAAGTACCGCCGGCATTCACCCAAGAGGTCAAAGAAGTGACATTGGCGTCTGTAACGGGCACTTCTCCCAGAATGATAACATCGTATGCGTCAAGTAATCCAGGATTCGCACTTATCTCTGAAATATCCTTCGCGGCAAACTCATTGAATCCCTCAGCACGCAAAATCTCTACTGCATACCTACTGAATGGATTGCTGGAGGCACTTATTACGAGGATGGGTCCACCGGGGCCATCATTAGGGTTAGCGACGGGTGGTGGTGAAGGGCGCGTGGTAAATGACCAAGTAGTGGTGGTAGCTAACCCATTGCCAGATAAATCCTTAATGCGAGGGTCAGTGCTGCCGCCTATTACTTCTACTGTGTAAGTAGTGGAATAAGCTAAAGCTGCTAACGGATTAAGGGTAGCAGTGCGGCTTGGAGCGTCATAGGTCAGAGTAGCCTGTAATGCCGTGTTCCCATCAAGCAGCCTGAAGGTCGCATTGGTTAAGGAAGAAGAGCTAATAGCTTCACTAAAGGTGACGGTGATATTATTATTAATATTAAAGTCTATCGAATTATTACTGGGCGTAATTGACGTGACCGTTGGAGGTATATCATCAGTGCCCAACGACGTATCAAATACCGCATCAACCCAATAATTACTAGTTTCAAAATTCGAACTGGGGAATGCGGGTGTAGACCCGTAATTGAATACTGCTTGAGGACCATCCTCGCCGTAAGCCAACCCCCTTAAGGGCCCATTAACTTTAGCAACATTAAAGTAGGGATTGGTAAACGAGTAAAAACCGCCACTACTATGGTAAGCAGTGATATAAGTAGTGTTGGCAGCAATTGCTACAGGGGCGGAAAAGGTAACTTCTTGCCACCCAGAAGCGGTTTCATTAGTAAAATTAGCTGTAGCCAGCAGAGCGCCGTCCCCACTATATAATTGTCCTATATGCGTACCGGTATTGCCAGTCTGCTTGTAGAACCGCACTCCAGTAATATAGCCATCAGTTTCGGCCCGAAATTTCATGCCTAGCAAAACGGGCCCCTGGCCTGCGCCACCACCAATAAGCTGTCCCGATGGGGCCTCTGATGACTGGAAGACCGTACATGGACAGGCCTGAGCGGTAGTTGTAACACTTCTGGTATCTACTGAGCTCAAATTACCAGAGTCATCGAAAGCCCGACACTGTATAGTAGCAGTGCCTTGAGTAGAAGGCGTCCAGGCAAAGCTCCAGCTAGTAGTGCCAGCCGCCAGGCGCCAGGTACCGCCGTTATCAGTGGAGACTTCCACCCCAGCCACAACCCCAGCCCCCGTATTGGCGTCCGATGCTGTGCCGGTTATGGTTACAGATTGTCCTCCTGGTAAACTAGCCCCGCTATTAGGCGAGGTGATGGTAAGGGTAGGAGCCTGAACATCGGTAGAAGCCGTTGCCGCTACCAGATCTGTTTGGCGGGAAGCTGGCTGCGTTCCCATATCAGCAAGCAGGTTAACAGTAGCTTGTTGCATGTCTGGGCTGGCAGGGTCATTGCCCCGGTCATGTTCACTATCCAGCCCCCAAGACCATTGTACCGTACCTGCGCCGAACACCAAAGCCCCGCTGCTGTGCTTATAGAGCGAAACATGGTGGGTCTTACCATTGAGTTCAGTCCGGGAAAGTATAATCCGGCCGGCGGGATAGGAGGCCCGATAGGTTTCGTTCTCCGGATTCCACTCGTATCCCACAGTATTAGGCGTGAAGGTCCGGCTCTGTCCGGCAGGAAGAGTGGCAACGCTGGTATTACGCCAAAAGCGTAAGTTTTTATAAGTGTCAGGGACTTGAAGGGCTGTATTGAAGCCTTCCCAGCTTATCTGCCCCGATAAGGCGTTTTCAGGGTCGCAAGCGCCAGAACCAGGAAACTCACATCCGCTCCGCCACAGGCCAGTCCATTCAGTACTAGGGTCACATTTTCCATTACATTGGTTTTCACCTGCGGTTCCTTCTTTATAGCAGACTAACGTGCGGTAATCGTCGGCAGAGGTGCCCAGGCCTTTTTCCCAGCGGGTTTTCCAGTATACTTCATTACCACTGAAGAAAGCTAAATGCTTGCCGGCATCGCGGGCTGCCGTTACGTTATCCCGCATGCCTTTCGACCAATATTCATCGTGGCCAACAGACATGAATACCTTGTGATTTAAAATCAGACTACCTCTCCGTTCGGTATCTATGTTGGTTGTATAGGTAACATTATAGCCGTTCTTTTCCAGAAATCGGAGCATAGGATATTCTGCATTGAATAACCAGTCCTCATTCTCACCACCGCCACCACCGGAACGAGTGTAGAAGGGCCTATTATAGCTTACCTTAGATGCCTTGAGTCCTGCAACGCCCGTATAGAGGCTCCTGCCATTGTCGTTGTCGCCGTACACATTATAGGCCTGCCAGGTGGCATCAGAAGTCTGAAATAGCAGATCAGAGGTGCTGGCATCATCCCGCACAATAAACACAATATGGCTAGCGCCGCCGTTATCTGTGCGGGCGAGCCTGGCAATATATATTCCGGAAACAGCGTCACTCGGAATCTGCCAGCTAGCCGACTCCGCCCAGTTGCCGCAGTCCAGCAGACCCGTGTTTGGGTCAGTAATGCAGAGTGGTTGGGTTTGAGCGGCAGATACCGCTACGGTGCCTTGCAGTCGCGCACCATTGCCCTGGTAATAGCCTAGCCGATAGATCTTTATGGTATAGCTGCTGGCATCGGTTTTTACCTTAAAATGGGCCAGCTCGCCTTTATTATAGCTGATATCGGTAGCAAAGCCCTGAATGGATAAATCACCCGCCCCCTGAATCTGCCATTCTGATGCGGGGTTGCCCGGCTTGCTGTTTTCGGTAACAATAGCATTGCTGGTTTGGGCCCAGGCAGACGAAATGGTAAAGCAGAAAATACTGATCAGGAGAGGTTGAAGCGGTAATGCGGTAAGAAGGCCGTTACGGGCGTTTCCATTGATTAACCGGGTAATAAATCGAATGAAAATGGAGAATCGAAAGGCATGAAATAGCCGACAACAAGTAGTTGTGTTTACAGATGTTTCCATGGGGCAATAGGTTTAGAAGTAGCAATAGATTTCTACCCCATTGTGCCATAGGCACAAGAGAATCCTAAGCCCCGGTTTAGCGGGGCACATGGGGCTGGTCAGGAAGTAGGGTAGAAGAGGTAGCCGGCTAGATAATCAGGCTACAGCGCATAGTAGACACACAGAAAACGTATACCTCCTATATGGATGCGTGCGGGTAAACTAGGAATGCAGGGGGCGTAGGTGTGTAGCGAATACTCAGGCAAGCCATACGTGCTGGTGTATGGACAGATAGGGACTTTTTATGTCCAACAATAGAGGCGAAGTGGGTAAACTGCTTTTAAAAGTAAGCGTGATAAACGGTAGTAGTAGGGCGTTAGTATGATTGTAAGTTACAAATAATAAGTATTGCTATATAGTTAATGACATGATTATATACATTTATTTTATAATAAATCTAATGTTGAGCTTATAATAATCCGTACAACGGAAGTTATGCCTTTCAGGGGCTGTACTATTGATTTATGACAGGTAGTATGATCTATAATCATTGATAGTCAAGTGATTACAGGAGGCAGTAGCTAGGTTTCTTCCTGGTTAGTAGTCCTTTTACTTGCTTCCGGGCATTTCTTCCTCATGTGGGCTTAGCGCCAGTAATTGCAGGTAGTTCACATGGCTAATTCTATGAGAATTTCCCGGCACCTACCTTGCCGCCTGCCGGGGCTCTGGCCCTCAAGTGGGCAGTATGCTTCCATCTCCATTGCCTGCCTCATTGCCATGCCAGGTATCAGCGCTGGCACCTGGCTAATAGTAAGGCAGTTGATGGGTAGCATGGCGGCCCTGGGAGTTAATCCAATACCACCTTGCCTCTGCTTAATTTGCTACTTGGGCAGGCGCACTTGCAGCGTCAGGTAGAAGCTGCGGCCATCGGCCGGGATAATGCCGGGGCCGGGGTAGGCAGTGGCGCGGCGCGTGAAGTAGCGGCGGTCAGTAAGGTTATTTATGCCGGTTTCCAGCGTGAGAAACTTGTAGCTGTAGCTGCCGGAAAGGTCCATAACCCAGTAGGCCGGAATGCGGCCGAATACGGCGGTGGGTTCCAGTAGGCTGTTGGTGGCGTCGCTGAACTGCCGGGAGGTGTAAGCGTACTGATAGGAGAGGCGCAGCTGGTTGCGCTTCAGGGCGGCGCCGGCTTTGGCAATCAGGCTGGGGGCCAGCTCCACTTTCTTGTTCCGGAACAGCTCGTTGTCAATCTGGTAGCGGGCGTCAACCAGCGTCACGTTGGAGAAGACGGAAAGGCCGGTGCGGTGCTCGGCGCCGTAGAGCAGGCGTAGCACATCTGCCTCCACAAACGTCTCCAGGCCGCGGTTGCGCGAGCGGCCAATGTTAGTGCGCAGCAGGTAGTTGGTGAACTGCACCGTGTCTTTGGCCGGCTGCAGACCAATGCGGTTGTCATACACCAGATTAAACAGACTTACATCGTAGCTGAACAGGCCAGCTGTGCCGCCGCGCATGCCCAGGTCGGCGCTGTAGCCTTTCTCGTCCTGCAGCTGCGGGTCAATGCGGATGTTGGAGTTCACCACGCGCATATCGTTGAAGTTGATGGCGCGGTAGTTCTGGGAGAAGTTGCCGTACACCTCCAGCTTTTCGCTGGGCTTGTAGCTGACGCCCAGGCCCAGCAGCGCCAGTCCGCGCGTGTTGGTGCGGTTTTCCGGGATGCGCTCCTGATATAAGATATTGCCGGCCAGGTCGCGGTTCACCACGTCGTAGCGGCCCTCAGCCTGGGTGCGTATCCACTCGTAGCGGATGCCCGGCGTTACGCTGAGCTTCTCGGAGAGGTTAAAGACGTTTTCGGCGAACAGCGACAGGTTGCGGCTGGGGTACTGAAATGCGGAAAGGCTGGGGTCGCCGTTGTTGGGGTAGTAGCGGAAGTCGGCATCAGCAGCGGCGGAGCCATTCCCTTGCTTTTGGTCCGTGAAGCCGTGGTAGTAGCGCACGCCCACCAGGGCCGTGGAGAAGGACTTAAGCAGGGAGTAGCGGTGCACCAGCCGGGTTTCGTTGCCGAAGTTGCGGAACTGGTCAATCAGCAATAGCCGCTCCTGCATGGGGTCGGGCCGGTTGATTTTCTCCAGGTAACCCAGGGCATCCCGCTCGGCAAACAGCCCGAAGTTGCGCACGTTCAGCTTGGTGTGCTCACCCAACTGGTAGTCGGCCGTAAGGGCCAGCAGGTTCCAGTTCACCCGAAACCAGTTACGCTCCCGCTTGGACTGGCGCGCATCGGCGGCAAAATCAGCATCGGTGAGGCCGCCGGGTTGCTGGGCCAGGTAATTCATGAAGGTATATTCCAGCCCCAGTTTCAAACGAGCCGAGGCGTCGTAGCGCAAGGCGCCGTAGGCCGTGTGCACGTTAAAGCCCGAGTTGGGGCGCCAGCCGTTGCCGCGCTTGTACTGGTAAAAGCTGTAGTAGTTCAGCTTGCCGGTAGTGCCGCCCAGGCTATTGAAGGTGTTAAACAGGCCAAAGGAGCCCACCGTTTGCCGGGAAGTTACTTCCAGCGGCTTGTCCTCGGGGCCGTGCTTCATCACAAAGTTGAGCATGCCGCCAAACTGAGTACCGTACTGCAAAGAAGCCGCGCCGCGCACTACTTCAATGCGGTCCAGGGCCTCCGTAGGCGGGGTGTAGTAGCTTTCCGGGTAGCCCAGGGCATCGGCCGAAATATCGTAGCCGTTCTGGCGGGTGTTAAAGTTGGCGGTGCGGTTGGGGCTGAGGCCGCGGCCGCCAATGCCCAACTGCAGGCCACCCCCGTCGCTCTCCCAAATGTTGAGGCCGGCTACTTTGGCAAATACCTGCCGACTGTTGTTGGTAGCCAGGTTGGCCGTAACGCCGGCCAGCTCTACCACTTCGGTTTTCTTGGCTTCGTAAATGGCGGCGCCTTCCACGGAGCCCAGCCGCCGGATGCCAAAGCTCTTGTCCCGCTCGCCCTCCACCTTTACCTCGGCGGTAGTTACGCGCAGCGGAGGCAGTGAAAAGTCCAGGGTAGCATTGTCAGTACCCAGGCTGACGGGCAGGGTAATGCTGGTTAGCTTGGCGGCGTAGGCCGTTAGTGCATAGCTGCCGGCGGGCAGCGCATCAAACTGATACTGACCCTGCGTGTTGGTGGTCACAATGCGGGAAGTACCCGTGAGCAATACCTCGGCCTGAGCTACCGCCTGACCCGTTTCCGCATTGGTAACCCGCCCAGTAATGGAAAAGGTTTGAGCGAAGCTGGCGGAAAGCAGGCTCTGGGCCAGGAAGAACAAAAGAAGAAAGCGGTACATAGCGTTAGTTCTGCCCTACGATAGGCGTGGGGGCGGTAGGCCGGTCGAAGGGAAGAATCCAGGGTTTGGGCGTAAACCCATCCTGCAAGGCAGCCAGGTCCGTGTTGGGGTCGATGAGCAGGCGGGAGCTTTGCCCGTTCAGGCTGGCATACACCTCGGCCCGCACCTGCGGATTCGGGATGCCCTGGCGCTGATACTCGCGGCGGAGTATCTGCGCGTACTGCAGGAGCATATCGGGCTGGGTGGCCACCATTTTCTCCTGGTTTACGGTGAGAAAGCGGCGGTTGTGGACCTCCGTTTCGTAGCCGGTGCGTGGGTCGCGCACATAAAAGAAAGCAGTGCCGGTTTTCTCCATCAGCATCACGCGCCAGGAAAACCGGTAGCCCTGCTCGGTCCAGAACAGCTTGCCCGGATACAGCACAAAGCGCCACGGCACCAGCACCTGCACCAGAAAATGCAGCCCCAGCAGCGCCAGCAGGACCGGATGAATACCCGAAGCTGCGCGCGGAAACATGGCCGGAGCAGCATCTGGCAGGCGAATCAGCCGGCGCAGCAAGGTTAGAATTCGCTCATGAAACTCCGCCGAGAAGAAAATCAGCGTGCTCACCATCATAATGTAGGGGAACATGCCAATCTGAAACAGTACGGCCGTGAGTACGTGGAACACCACCACGGTGGCGTAGGCCAGCAGCCGGGTGCGGCGCTGCATCAGAAAGAAGGGAATGGTGAGGTCGTAGAGCGCGCCAAACCAGCTGAATACGTACGCCACCCACAGGTAATCGAACAGAGGCCCGATGAGGGGTATGCCGGTGTGGGCCGGCAGCCAGTAGCGCAGGGGCATGGCCTCCAGCAGCCAGTCGGGGTTGAGCTTGGCCAGGCCGGCGTAGAAGTACACCAGCCCCATCTGCACCTGAAAAATCAGGATAGCCCAGCGCGGTACGTGGCTCACCCACTGCCGGGGCCGGCGCCAGGCATCAAGCGAGAAATGCCCCCCGGCCGGCACCCAGATCAGCAAAAACGCCACCACCGATACAAAGTAGTAGTGGTTGAGATAGTTGCTCTTGTCAATGAGCTCCACATACGTGAAGCTGAGGAAGAACAGCACCGCCGACCAGCGGTAAAACAACCCCAGCATAATGCCCAGGGCTGCCAAGGCCATCAGCCCAAACAGCAGGTGCATGCCCACGCTGCCTAAGGGCTGCACCCACTCAAAGCCGTAGTAGGGGAAGTAGAATTGCGGCTTTACGTACAGCTCCGTTACCCAGCCCTTCAGCACAAACCGCACAATGCTGGCCAGCAGCATACCCCCAAATATCAGCCGGAACACCGCCAGGGGCGCCGCTGATACAGGTTGGCTTAAGACAGCAGTGAACTTACGCAGCATGCAAAAGGAGGGAAGCGGCAGAAAGGCTTAGTCGCCGTCGTTATCAGTATAGGTGATGGAAACGCCCAGCGCGGCGGGCATATCGGTTTTGGTCAGCACAATCAGCTCCTGCAGCTTCTGGTACACGGCGCCCACGGCCTGCGGCTGGGTGGTTACGGCCTGGGAAAGCGGACCCTGCACGGCATCAGTAGCGGCAATGGCCTCATCAAACTTCTTGGCAATAGCCGCGGAAAGTGCCTCGTTGTTGTATTTGGCGCCTACGTGGTCCAGGTAGTCGTCCAGGCCCAGTCCGTTGGCGCCGGCGGCGTTCTGCCCCAGAAACATGGCTTTTTCCGCCTGCAAAGAAGACTTCAGCAGGGGCAGCGAAAGGCCGCTGTAATAGGCTTCTACTTTGGTAGGCTGCGCGGTACCCGCCGTGAAGCGGCCGGAGGGAATCCCCACTTTGGCCCGCTTGGTCATATCAATATCCGAGTTCAGCTGATTGACCAGGTTGCCCACGGCCGAGCCTACCGCCGTGCCCTCCGACTTTTGGAAGGTAGCGGTGTAGCTCTGCCAGCCGGCAGTGGTGGCACCTACGCGGGTATTGATATTGGCAGCAACATCCTGCAGATAGCGGCCCCGGTTGCTCTGGGCCACAAAACGGGCAATTACGGCCGTGGCGCTGGCATCAGAATACAATAGGTAATCCAGCGCCGGGAAGCCCTTGGCCGAGAGGTTAGCCGACGACTCCAGATCATAGCTGCCCGCTGAGATGTTGCTCTCAATGGTGCTGGTAGTGGCGGGATAAATGTTCAGGTTGGTGCGGAGCATCTGTTGCTCGGCGGGGCCAAACTCGTAGCCGCTCACCATCTGCCAGGCGGTGTAGGCCTGCTGCAGCTCGGCACGGGCGCTGGCCAGCGTAGCTTCGCCGGGGGCCGCCACAAAGGCATCTATGGCGGCTTTCAGCTGCGTGGTTTCCGTATTCAGGGCTGTATAGCCCGGCACAATCAGGTTGTTGCTATAGTTGGTCAGCATGGCTGCCCGGTCGTACTCCGAGGCGGGAGCCGTATCCTCTTTCGAGTCGCAGCCGGCTGCCAGCGCCAGGAACAGGGCGGAAGCAGTTACCAGCGTTTTTCCTTTAAACATATTCCTTGGTTGAGAAAGCGAAAGGCAGCCGCCACGCCCGTACGGGCTATAGCGGCTGCTTCCTGATGCAGAAAAAGTGACGCCGCCCTAATTCTAGATCTGCCCTTTAATAGGGTCAAAGCTATAGGCCGTGCTCAGCAAATCAATGGCCGCTACGATATCGGCGCCGGTGGTATTGTAAAGGTTAGTGCCGATTTTGGCCAGCACCTGGCTGTGAACAGTGTCGCTGATGCGGCGGTCTGACTTGTACTGCAGGCTCTTCACAAAGCCGCGGGCCTCGGAGAGGTAGTGGCTTTTCAGGGCCTGGTCGGCTACTACGCCTTTGGCAGCGTTCAGCTCATGAATGGCCGAGGCAGCTACTATCCGCTCCCATTCCGAGCGGAGGGTGGCGGCGGCTTCGGCTTTGCCCTTCATGTCCTTGTTGCTGATGGCAGCGCGGCCTTTCAGGAAGGCATCCATCATGGTTTTATTAGAACCCAGCGCCGGATTAACCTGGTTGCTGTAGTTAGCCCAGTACTTCAGGCCCTTATCGTTGGCAGGAAAGTCAATAGGTGAGCCAAAGTAGCCGAAGGCCTCATCCCAATGGTGCTCCATGGCGGTGCCTTCGCCCGCGGTTACGGTGGCATTATCTACGGAATTGCCAATTTTCTCATCTGTGAGGTAGCCTTCCACCGCCTGGTTAAAGAACACGGCACCCATCAGGCCCTTGGAAATTAGCTGGCCCAGCTCCATCCCATTGGCGTCCACCAGGTATTTCTTGGCGCCATCGGCAGAGGTCAGAATACCAGCATGGCCGTTCATGGCGGGCATGGTGCCCATTAGGCTGGCGGTAGCTACGCCGTCAAAATAGCCTTCGTACTCGGCCTGCACAGTAGAAAGGGTTTTGTCTTTCAGTTGCTTGCCCGAGGTGTTCAGCTCCGCGGTAGAAAAGCGGCTGTTCACGTTGGCATACATATCCTTCAGCTGCTGGGCATCCAAAACAGCGCCGGTGTTACCGGTTCTGATATAGGTGCCAATCTCATCTAGCATGGCTATGCGCGTCTGCTGGCCGGAGTAGCTTACGTTCTGAAAATTGTAGGTCGTCGGAATGTCGTACTGGGGCGTGGGGTCTTCCTGGGAATCCTTGTCGCAGGAGCTAAAAGAGAAAGCGGCCACGAGAGAAGTAAGGAGAAGAACAGCAGGCTTACGCATAGGGAGAGAAGCGAATTATTTGGAATGATTTTAAACAACGCAAAATTAGGCCGTCTTTCCCGTCTGTGCAATATCTATTTAAAATTAATCTAAATAGACAGCGCAGGAAGGAAAGCAGCCTTTGCGAAAGACCATTCCGGAATAAAACGTACAGTACCCATTTAGCTGCCCTTGCTTCACACAGTGGGCCGCAACGGCTGCCCCTTTTAGCTATAGTAGCACGCGGCAGAGCAAGGCACCAGAGCTGGCAAGGGCAGAAGATTTAGTGTATTTACCTGAACGAAAATTGATTAATGGTGTCAGGCCTCTACTTTCCTTTCCCGGCCGCCGCCAGGGTCAGCAGAAAAACAGCCTCCTCCAGCGCCTCCACCCGGTGCGGAATACCCGCCTGCAGCGTTAGCAGCTCACCTGGCCGCAGCTCTACGGCCTGCGCTGCCGTGCGGAAATCCAGCAGTCCTTCCAGCACCTGCACGCAGATAATGCCGGGAGCGGTATGGGTTTTTAGCGTGGCACCTTCGTGCAGCGCCATCAGGACCAGGCGCATCCCATCCGCTTTAAAAAGCGTGAGGGCATTCCGGTCACTGGTTTGCCAGGCGGGTTCCTGCTTTATCTGCTCCCGGGCCTGGGTCAGATCCAAGGTTAACAGGGAGGCATTCAGCACGCGGCTGCCGGCCGGGCGCCGGGGCGTGGCCTCGTTCGATTTTTCGGCCGCATCCGGGCCAGTGGTTTGGGTATGGGTTGCCGGGTTGTGCTCCTGCAGGGCTTTTACCAGCTCATCCGTCAGGGTTTCGCTGTACATACCGTAGCCATTTACCAGGGTGCCTTTTAGCTGGTGCTTGTCGGAGGAAATGGCGTACACCACGGCTTCATCACCCGGGTCGGAATTGCCTTCGAAACGATAATGCTTGTCCACCAAAAACTCTTCCGGATGCAATTGCAGGGAGTTGCCGTGGCACATCAGGCAGCTGTCCTGCAAATTAAAATCAACGGTATAGCCTTCCTTTTTCAGGAGATTCAGCACTTCGGAAAGGGTGGTCATGGTATCCATAGCAAGCAGCAATAAATTACAGAATAGAGAGGCCGCCCTGGCGGGCCATGCTAATCTTGGCCTGAAATAGCTCGCCCATTTTCAGGGCGCGCAGCTTGATTTCGGTGGCATTTTCTCCGGCAAACATTTTGTCCACGGTTTGCTCAAATAGCTGGAGCCAGCGCTGGAAGTGCTCTTTTTCGATGGGCAGATACAGGTGCTTGGCGCCGGGGTTGCCGCGGTAGCCGGCGGGCTGCGCCAGGAGGGCGGCCGTCCAGAAGCGCGTCATGGTATCGAGGTGGGTGGGCCAGTGGCCATCGGGAATGCGGGCCGCGAAAACGGGGCCCAGCAGCGCATCCTGGCGCACCACGGTGTAAAAAGCATCAATCAGCCGGCGGATATCTTCCTGGGTGCTGATGTCGGATAAAATGGGATTCTCCATGAGGTAAGCAGATAGGGCAGGCGGGCAAAGGATAGCCAACCACCTGGCCGCGTCTTACTTAAAGGCGCGGTTGCGGTAGGCACTACAACAATACGGCGGCCATGCCTCAGCAGCCTATGACTTAGATCATAGGAACCGGAGAAATTCAGAAAAGGCGGTACAGGCTGACCGCCGGCCATGCGCCGGGCGTCCGCCTCCTGCTCAGTTCAGCAGGGTTTTGATCTGCCGGATGGTTTCGTCCGGATTTACGCCCAAGCCTTCCTGATGGAAGCGCGGCACGCCGTTTTTATCCAGCACAATTATTTTGTTGGCGTGCGAGAAATTGCCGTCGGCGTTTTTTTCATACTGCACATTCAGCAGCACTGATAAGGTGCGTACTGCCTCTTCCGGCCCGTGAAGCAGCACCCAGTTTTTGCCCAGCTCTTTATCAGTAGCATACTTTTTCAGCTGCTCGGCCGTGTCGCGGGCCACATCAAAGCTCACCAGCACATAGTTGATGCGGCTGGCATCTGCCGGTAACTTTGCTTCTATGGCTTTCATATCATCGGTGAGGCGGGGGCAGGCGTAGCCGCAATTGGTAAACACCATGGCCAGCACCGTGGGCTTACCGGCCAGTGCCTTCAGCACCAACGGCTTTTTATCCTGGGTCTGGAAAGTGTCAGGCAGCTGGTACACGCTTTCCGGGGGCAGCACTGCCGCTGGCCGGGCCGCCGGAGTGGTGGCCGACTGCACGGTGGCCTCTTCCTTATTAGGGCTGCAGCTGGCCAGAAGCAGAAGTGCCAATGCCAGCCGGATGGTTTGTTTCATGTTAAATGCTTTTGGCGCAGCGGAAGCCCAGGTTCTGAATGCAGAAGTTGCCTTTTAGGCTGCCCCGGTAGCCAAAGCGCATATAGCCGGCGTAATCGGTTTTGTCTTTCACATTGAGGGCACCGGCAGCACAGAATGCCTGCACTTCGTCGGTGGTATTGCCTCTGGAGTCGGTGGAGCCTACAAAGCTGTTGAAGTCGAAGGTCCATTCCCAGATCAGGCCGTGCATATCGTACAGGCCATACTGATTTACATAGGTAGACTTCACCGGGGGCAGTACCTCCGGGTTGGGCCGTTTGTACCAGTCCAGAATATAGTCGGTGAGGGAGGCAAACTGCATGTTGCGGGGCCTGCCGTTGCCGGCTACTTCCCACTCAGCCACGGTAGGCAGGCGTTTGCCTTTCCACCGGCAGTAGGCCTGCGCGGCAAACCACGAAACGCTGACAACCGGCGCCTGCAGCAGCCGCGCGTTGGCCGGGCCCAGCGTGGTGTCGGTGGCCCAATGGTGGAGGTAGTTTTTGTCGGCGAAAAGCCGGTTTACCCGGGACCGGCGCCAGGCAGGGTTCTTTTTCACAAACTCCACAAACTCCGCATTGGTCACGGCATACTCATCCAGCCGGAAGGCGGCTACCGGCACGGGGCGGTTGGCCACGGTGCGGAAAAAGGGCTCATATACGCCCTTCGGCACGGTATGCATGGGTTTCCCCTTAGGCGCACCAGGATGCGTCAGGGCCCCGGCCGAAGCAGTAAGCAGTAGAATCAGAAAAAGAAAATGCTTCATGCGCTCCATACCACCAACTGCTTCAACCGGGCCAAACCGCTTACTTATTCGACTTGAAAACTGCCGGATTTTCTTTGCCGCTTACTTTAATCTGGGCAATGGCGCCTTTGTTAAACGCCCGGTAAATGGAGTGGTCTACCAGGTTCAGCACGCCTGGCACCTGCAGCGACATCTCTACGATGCTGGAGCCGCCTGCCGGAATAAGCGTGGTTTGCACGTTATGGTTCACGGCCGCGCCGCCTTCCATGTACACGTTGTCGAATATTTCGCCAATAGCGTGGAAGGAGGAAACCAGGTTAGGCCCACCATTCCCCACAAACAGCCGCACGGTTTCGCCTACGTTGGCCTGCAGGGCATTTTTGCCGGTGGTAGAGCGTACGCGGCCATTAAACAGCACATAGTCGGCTTGCTCCTTTATGGCTTTTTCTTCATCAAAGCCTTGCAGGCCTTTTTCCTCAAACTTGCCTTTGGTGTAGAAGTCGCCCTGCATCAGGTAAAACTCCCGGTCTACTTTAGGCAGGCCCTCGGCGGGCTCCACCAGAATCATACCGTACATACCGTTGGCAATGTGCATGCCCACGGGGCCGGTAGCGCAGTGGTACACATAGAGGCCGGGCTGCAGCACCCGAAACTGAAAGTTGGAGCTTTGCCCCGGGGCCGTGCTGGTGGCCTCGGCGCCGCCGCCGGGGCCGTTCACGGCATGCAGGTCAATGTTATGCACCACTTTGCTGTTGGGGGCATTTTTCAGGGTGAAGTCGACCAGGTCGCCGACCCGCACCCGAATGAATTTGCCGGGTACGTGGCCCCCGAAGGTCCAGAAAGTGTATTCCGTCTCGTCGGAAATCTTCATCACTTTCTCAATCACCTCCAGCTCTACCAGCACCTTTTTGGGCGTGTTGTAGGTGAGGGGCTTGGGCACCAGCGGGGCATCGGTGAGCTCCGCGGTTACGGTGCCGGTTAGTGGAGCATCCAGATTGACCACATCAGTATCAGAGTCCTTGCTTTGGGCATTTTCCTGACAGGAAAACAGAAGCGCTGACGCCGACAGAGCGGTAGCCAGCAGGCCGATGCGGGCTTTGGGTAGTTCTATATTGAAAAGCATACGCTGTAAACTGTGAATTGGAGTGGGGAGAACTTACTATGGCGTATGCCTGCGTACAGCACCCACGTAAATTCCCAAAAAACGCCCTTCCTGCTCAGGAGCCTGGCAGGCCCCTTCAGCCGGAAGGGCGCCCGTTAGGGAATCGTTAATTCTTGGCAACCAGCGTGCGCATGTACTCCAGCACCTCGCGGCCTTCCGTTTCCGAGAGTCCCTGGTTAGGCATGCGCACCAGGCACTGTTCCAGCATTTTCTGCGCCTCGGGGTCGGTTTCCAGCATTTTGTCGGTGTGCACCACCATGTTCATAATCCATTCCGGCTTGCGGCGCTCCGTGATGTTGGCCCAGCCTGGTCCTACCACGCGGTTGGTGCCCATGCTGTGGCAAGACTGACATTTCAGCTCCGCCAGGCCCTTGCCTTTGGCGGCCTTCTCCTTATCTATGGTGGGGCTCAGCTTTACTTGCTCCGCCGTGAAAATCTCCCCGCCGGCCTTTTCCGCATCGGCCTTGGCCATGGCCTCTTTGCCGGCCTCCGATTCATAAATGTTGCCTTCGCTGGCCGTGGTTTCCTCGGCCGGTTTTTCGTTGCTACCACAGGCACTAAAGGTGGCAGCACCAGCTAGAATGGCAGCCGCCAGCACCAGTGAGCGGACCGAGGAGGGGTTTGTTAAAAATACCATGGGATAAGTGATTGGGAAAGAGTGAAAAATGGAAATCAGGAATGTCGATAGAGTAATGATTGCCCGGACAGTCGCAGGTTGTCCGTATTCGCTTTTTCCAACTGCGGGTACTGGTGGGTAGCGCCGCTGGCAGCCGGGAGGAGCAAACAGGTAGGCAGGGCTTTTATAGAAAAGGATAAATGTGAATTCTCCGGCAAAGAGGTTAACAGTAAGCTACTGATGAACCTAAGTTTTTTTTCGGAATAATCCACATGAATCCACTAATTCCAATAAGCTGTAGCACACCGCGGAAGAATTTAGGAAGGTGTGACTAAGCAAGGAGTATGAGCACAGGAGGGCTGAGGCATGCTTTTCAGTGATTAAAATGGGTGAATGAACGCGAAATGGCATTCATCAACTCACCAAAGCTATGGCTCTCTGCGCCGGCTTTTTATGACAGAAATCATAAACCCGGCTTTAGGAAAAAAATAATTTTGCATCTAGTATATCCTAACCCATCCTATCCGCATGCCTTCTTCGCCCGTTTCCTGGCCGCCTGCCCGTCAGTGGATACAGCTTGCGCTTATCAACCTGGCCATAGCGGCTTTGCTGGGGGCCCTGATGCGCTATATTTTTCTGTGGGAAGTGCCGGGCGTGGAGTACCGCAATATCATGCACGCTCACAGCCACGGGGCTATGCTGGGTTGGGTTTACCTGGCACTGTTTACGGGCTATGTATTGCTGGCCGGCCCCGGGCGGCGGGCCTATACGTACTTATTCTGGGCCACGCAGCTTACTGTTATAGCCATTTTTGTACTGTTTGCGCTGCAGGGCTATGCGGCCAGCTCCATTGTAGCTACCTCCCTGCACGTGCTGCTTTCTTACATAGCAGTGGCTATGCTCTGGCCCGATTTGCGCCGCAAGCTCGCGGGCTGGGCGGCGCTGCCTTATCTGCTGGCCGGGCTGGGCAGTATTGTTCTTTCCACAGTGGGCCTGTGGGCGTTGGGGGCCATTATGGCCTCCCGGCCACCCAACATGACGCTGTTTTACCTGGCTATTCAGTTTTTTCTGCACGGGCAGCTCAACGGCTGGTTTATGTTCGGCACGTTGGGGCTGGTGGTGGCTTACTTTGAAAAGGAGCAGCTGCCCCTGAACCGCCCCCGCCTGCGGCAGGCGTTTATCTTGTTAATCAGCAGCCTGTTGCCTACGTATGGCCTGGCGGTGGCCTGGGCCGAGCGGCACCCGGCTATTTATGCCGTTACCGCCTTGGGCGTGCTGCTGCAACTGCTGGGCGTGGTGCAATGGCTGCGGGCTGTGTGGCCGGCCCTGCGGCAGCTGGTAACCCCACTTTCCCCGCTGTTGCGCGGGCTGTGGGCGTTTGGCATTGGCTCCCTGGCCTTCAAAGCCCTGGTGCACGCGGCCGTGGCCATACCTTACGTGGCCATTATGTCGTTCACGGTGCGCAATTATGTGATTGGGTTTGTGCACCTGATTACGCTGGGGGCTACCACGCTCACGCTCCTGGCCCTGCTGCACCAGCAAGGCCTGCTTGCGTTGCGGGAGCGGGCAGCCCGGCTGGGGGCCTGGCTGTTGCTGGCGGGCTTTCTGCTCACAGAGGCGCTGCTGTTTCTGCAGGGAACCATGCTCTGGCTCGACTGGAGCTATATCCCGGCCTACCATAGTATTCTGCTACTGGCCACGCTGCTGCTGCCCGCCGGGGCGCTGCTCCTGGCCCTCAGGGCCGCCCGGGCCGAGGTGCCGGTAAAGCACGCAGGCTAAGGCCGCGGCTTTCCCCCGTTTTTGGGTTACCCAGGAAGGCCTCTGAGCAGGCAGGTTTTGCCCAAGTGCCAAGGGGCGGCTGGCTGCTTCCTTATTTAATGCTTCTTGCTAATCAGTTAAGTAACCGAAAGTGGCATTCAGCCGCAGCCCCCGGTATGCGCATCTATGTTCTTTTATAGTTTCAAATAATTATTAAAAAAGATTAAATTATTATAGGATAATAAAAGTTTAAAATATTAATTTAATGGCCTTGTAAAGTGTGGCGATATTAAAGTATTGGTGAAAAAGACGTTGAGTTCTGTGCTTGAATTCCGATAAACAAACTCTGGGATAAGGGAGGAGAGTGGTTAAGCATGGCCTCCCTGAAATTTTGAATACTGCCGTTTTCAATATTTATGCTGTAGGAGCCATGCCATCAGAATCTTATCAAAATTACCTGCTGACTATTCTGGCGGCCCGGCTACCGGAAGCAGGGCTGGCCTGGCTACAAAACCAGCTGGCTGGTCTGGCTTCCGAAAAGGCATTTTATCTGGCTTTCAGCATGGCGCCGCGCTTTGTGGGCAAAATCCCTCTTAGCCTGACGGCGGCGGAGCTTGAGCAGGCCCAGCAGCTGCGCCCCGGGTTCCAGCCCGCCTCCTGGACGATGGAGCAGGCCGCCCGCACGCTACTCCTGTTGCGCGCCCCGCACCAAACCCCTGCTGACTACACGGCCATTCTAAACCGGCTTGCCTCCGCGGCCGACCTGTGCGAAGTAGCCACCCTCTACGCGGCCCTGCCGCTGCTGCCTTACCCGGAAACCCACGTGAAGCGCGCCGCCGAGGGCGTGCGCACCACCATGACGCAGGTGTTTGATGCCGTGGCCTTGAATAATCCCTATCCCCACGACTACCTGCCCACGGAAGCCTGGAATCAGATGATTCTGAAAGCGGTATTTAACGTGCGGCCTCTGCACCGAATTTACGGCCTGGACCACCGCCACAACGCCGCCCTGGCCCAAATGCTGGTGGATTACGCCCACGAGCGTTGGGCCGCCGGCCGCACGCTCACGCCGGAGGTGTGGCGCCTGGTAAGTCCGCATCTCACCCTGCAGTACATGCCCGATATTCAGCGGCTGCTGTTGAGCGCTAATACGTTGGAAAAACAGGCAGCGGCCCTGGCTTTAATAGAAAGCGACCTGCCTATGGCCCGGGAGCTGCTGCGGCAGCATCCGGAAATGAAGGATTCCATCACCGATGGCGCCTGCACCTGGCAAAGCATCGGCGAAAAAGCTTACGCTTCCTGATAAAAGCACCCCACCGGTACGCTGTCTTCACCTCCTTATCCACCGAGCTATGTTCTTTATCGACCCCCACGTGCACATGACCTCCCGCACCACCGATGACTACGAAGCCATGCGCCAGGCGGGAGTAGTGGCCGTTATTGAGCCGGCCTTCTGGATGGGGCAGCCCCGCACCCGGGTAGGTACTTTTCAGGATTACTACAGTCATCTGATTGGCTTTGAGCGGTTTCGGGCCAGTCAGTTCGGCATTAAGCACTACTGCACCATCGGTCTGAACTCTAAAGAAGCCAACAACGAGGCCCTGGCCGAAGAGGTGATGGAACTGCTGCCGCTGTTTGTGTGCAAAGAAGGCGTGGTGGGCGTGGGCGAAATAGGCTACGACGACCAAACCGCCGCCGAGGATAAATACTACCGCCTGCAGCTGGAGCTGGCCCGGGAGGTAAACCTGCCGGTGCAGATTCACACCCCCCACCGGGATAAAAAGAAGGGTACCCTGCGCAGCATGGAGGTAGCCCTGGAGCACGGGCTGGATCCGGCCATGGTGATTGTAGACCACAACAACGAAGAAACCGTGCAGGATGTGCTGGAGCGCGGTTTCTGGGCGGCCTTCACCATTTACCCGCATACCAAGATGGGCAACGAGCGGATGACTGAAATTGTGAAGCACTACGGCCCGGAGCACATTTTCATCAACAGCGCCGCCGACTGGGGCATCAGTGACCCCCTGGCCGTTCCTAAAACCGCCCAACTGATGCTGGAACGCGGCATTCCCGCCGAAACTGTGCACTTGGTTACCTACCAGAATGCCCTGGCAGCATTCAGCCAAAGCGGGCAGATGCAGGAAAGTGACTGGCTCAATGACCGGCTGATTGATCAGAGCCTCAAATTCTCCGGCAACTCCATTCTGCGGGGCGGGCAAACCCCCAAAATCGAGGCAGATCCTACCATCATCCGCTAGCAGTCCTGGCCATGAACCGGTTTTTTGCCCACCTCATTCTCATGCGCCCCGCCAATATTATCACGGCCATTGCGGATATCCTGCTCGGTTTTGCCGCCTCGGGCTCCGTTCAGTTGCTGCTGCAAAATAATTCGGCTGGGGCTGCGCACCCCCTGCTGCGCGTGCTGTTCTGGCTGGTGGCGGCTACCATTGGCCTGTACGGCGGTGGGGTGGTGTTTAATGACGTGTTTGACGCGGACCTGGACCGGGTGGAGCGGCCCGAGCGGCCTATTCCCAGCGGCGCTGCCAGCCGCCGGAGCGCTGCACTGCTGGGCACCCTGCTGCTGGCCGGCGGCGTGGCCGCGGCCTTTCAGGTTTCCGCCACCAGTGGCCTGATTGCCGCTCTGGTGGCGCTGCTGGCCTTGGTTTATGATGCCATCGGAAAAAAACAGCCCATTCTGGGGCCGCTGAATATGGGGGCCTGCCGTGGTGGCAACTTATTGTTGGGGCTTAGTGCTGTTCCCGCCGCGGTATCGGCCTACTGGTATCTGGCCTTGCTGCCGGTGGTGTACATAGCGGCCATCACGGCCATCAGTAGGGGCGAGGTGCACGGCGGTGATAAAAGGATATTACTGGGGTCGTTGGGATTGTATAGTCTGGTGATTGGCAGTGTGCTGGTGCTGATGCGGTTGCCGCAGATCAACGGCTTATATATCGTGCCCTTTCTGGCCCTGTTCAGCTACCTGATTTTTCCGCCCCTGCTCCGGGCTATTGCTTCCTTAAAGCCCCTGGATATCCGGCGGGCGGTGAAAGCCGGCATCATGGCCCTGATTATGCTGGATGCTACGCTGGCCGCCGGGTTTGCCGGCTGGTGGTACGGGCTCCTTGTGCTGGCCTTGTTTCCGGTATCGGTGCTGCTGGCCCGGGTGTTTGCCGTTACCTAGCGCCCCGGCCGGTTTACGCTGCGCTTTTGCCTCTTGCTCCACTCTGTTTCGCCCACCGCTATGTCTACTCAGTCCTTGCAGCAGCAGTTCCAGGTTACCTTCTCTTACACGGTTCATTTCACCGAAGGGCTGTTTCAGGCGGATAACCCGTTGCTGGCGGAGGTGCTGAGCCAGGATGGGAGCGAAGGGCCGCGCAAGGTTTTCTTTGTGCTGGATAGTGGCGTGGTAGACCACCGGCCCGGGCTGGAAGCCGAGATTCTACGCTACGTGGATGCCCACGCGGCCGTGCTGCGCCTGAGTGGCCCCATCACTATTATTCCCGGGGGCGAGCAGTGTAAAAATGAGCCGGCCCTGCTGCAGCAGCTTCTGGAAGCCGTGGACACCTATCATATAGACCGGCACTCCTATATAATAGGGCTGGGCGGCGGCGCGGTGTTAGACCTGGTAGGCTACGTGGCTTCCGTGGCGCACCGCGGCATCCGGCACATCCGCATCCCCACCACGGTTTTGTCGCAGAACGACTCCGGTATCGGCGTGAAAAACAGCGTCAACGCCTTCGGTAAAAAGAATTTCCTGGGCAATTTCACCCCGCCCTACGCCGTGCTCAATGATGCCCAATTTCTCCTGACGCTGGAGGACCGCGACTGGCGGGGCGGCATTGCGGAGGCCCTGAAAGTGGGGCTGATAAAGGACGCTACTTTCTTTCGCTTCATTCAGGAAAACGCCTCCCGGCTGGCAGCCCGCCACCTGCCCACCATGCAGTACCTCATTCACCGCTGCGCCGAGCTGCACCTGCAGCACATTGCCGGCCCCGACCCTTTTGAGCAGGGCTCTTCCCGCCCCCTTGATTTTGGCCATTGGTCGGCGCATAAGCTGGAGCAATTGAGCCATTTCCGCCTCCGCCACGGCGAGGCCGTGGCTATCGGCATTGCCCTGGACTCTACCTATTCCTGCCTCCAGGGGCGCCTGAGCGGTGCCGAGCTGGAGCAGATTCTGGACGTAATCCGCACGCTGGGCTTTGCGCTGTACGCCCCCGAAATGGCGGAGCAGCTGGAGGATGCCACGCATCCGCAGAGCCTGCTGCGGGGGCTGCAGGAATTTCGGGAGCACCTGGGAGGCTGCCTGACGGTGATGCTGCTGGAGAAAATAGGCCGGGGCGTGGAGGTGCACGAAATGGATAACGCGCTGCTGATGGAAGCCGTGCGGCAGCTTCGCGAGTATCAGCCCGCGGTAATTTGCTGAGCAGGCGCCGCCACGCATGCTGCCTTTCTCACCGGCCGGTTCCTGAAAGCTATGAACATCCAGCAGGGCTATCATCTTACTTACTGCACCAACATCCATCCGGGAGAAACCTGGCCGGAGGTTTTTGAGAGCCTGCGCACCTATGTGCTGCCGGTGAAGGAGCGGGTTTCGCCTGATGCACCTTTTGCTCTGGGCTTGCGCCTTTCCGATGCCGCCAGCCGGGAGCTGGTACAGCCCAGGCAGCTGGCAGAATTCAAGGCCTGGCTGGCCCAAAATCAGCTGTATGTGCCCATCATTAATGGGTTTCCTTTTGGCAGCTTCCACGGCGAAGCGGTGAAGGACGACGTGCACCGGCCCGACTGGACCTCCCCGGCGCGCCTGGCGTACACCGGGCGCCTGGCGTACATCCTGGCCGGTTTGCTGCCCCCGGGCCTGGAAGGTGGCATTTCGACTTCTCCTTTATCCTACAAGCCCTGGCTGGCGGGCCAGGAACAGCAAACGGAGGAAGTGCTGCAGGCCAGCACCCGGCACCTGGCTATGCTGGTGGAAGAACTGGTTATGCTGCGGCAGCAAACCGGGCGCCTCATTCACCTGGATATCGAGCCCGAACCGGATGGGCTACTCGAAAACTCAACGGAATTCATTGCTTACTACGAGCGGTATCTGCTGCCTCAGGTTTCCCGGCATCTGCAGCAACGGTTAGAGTTGAGCCATGAGAGGGCCGTTAAAGCAGTTTACGAGCACGTGCAGCTCTGCTACGATGTCTGTCATTTTGCCCTGGTGTATGAGGAGCCCGCAGCGGTTTTCGAGCAGCTGGCTGCCAAGCATATTAAGGTAGGTCGGGTGCAGATAAGCGCCGCCCTAAAGGCCGATTTACCACTGGAAATGGAAGCGCGGCAGGAGCTAACCCAACAGTTTGCGGCCTTCGCGGAATCTACCTATCTGCACCAGGTGCTGGTGCGCAACCAGGACGAGAGCATCACGCACTATGCTGATCTGCCGGCGGCTTTGCCGCATATCCTGGAGGAGCAGGCCCGGGAGTGGCGCTCCCATTTTCATGTGCCGGTGTTTCTGGCCTGCTATAACCGGTTGCAGTCTACCCAGGGAGAAATCCTGAAGGTGCTGCAGGCACTATCCAAGCAGCCTGTTACCAGCTATTTAGAAGTAGAAACCTATACCTGGGAGGTGCTGCCCCCGGAAATAAAGCAGGATCTGGTGGCTTCCATTGCCCGGGAGCTGGAGTGGGTAAAGCAGCAGCTGCCGGCTCCGGATTAAAGACCGAAAGTACGTGGCTGCCCGTCGGTGGCCCGGTCAAAGCTTCTCGCAAATTCGGCTGCTAAGCCGGCATTTTTTCTACCGCTACCGGAATATAGGTTGCTATGCGTAAAACAGTTGTCATTGATGTGGTGGGGCTAACCCCGGCTTCCATCGGAGAGCATACTCCTTTTCTGAAGCAGTGGTCTGAAAGCGCGAAAACGGTTTCTGTGGGTCACGTTTTGCCGGCCGTAACCTGCTCGGTGCAAGCTACCTACCTCACGGGCAAGTGGCCCGCGGAGCACGGCATTGTGGGCAACGGCTGGTATTTCCGCGACGAGTGTGAGCCCAGGTTCTGGCGTCAGTCTAACCGGCTGGTGGAGGCCCGGAAGGTGTGGGAGGTGGCCAAAGCCGAGGACCCCGGCTTTACCTGCGCCAACATCTGCTGGTGGTATGCCATGTACAGCACCGCCGACTACGTGGTAACCCCGCGCCCGCAGTACCTGGCCGATGGCCGCAAAATGCCCGACTGCTACACCTTCCCCATGGAATTGCGCCCCCAGCTGGAAGCCAAACTGGGCCCGTTTCCGCTGTTTGAATACTGGGGGCCGCGCACCACCATCAACTCCAGCCGATGGATTGCCGAGGCCGCCATTGAAACCGATAAGCGCTACCACCCCACGCTCACGCTGGTTTACCTGCCCCACCTGGATTATAATGCCCAGCGCTACGGCCCCCACGATGCCCGCGTAACTACCGATTTGCGGGAAATAGACGGCGTATGCCAGCGCCTGGCCACCTATTTTGAGGGTGCCGGTGCCCAGGTAATTTTTTTGTCCGAGTACGGTATTGCCGAGGCCGCGCGCCCGGTGCATTTAAACCGCGTCCTGCGGGAAAACGGCTACCTATCCATCCGGGAAGAGCGGGGACGGGAGCTGCTGGACGCCGGCACCTGCCAGGCATTTGCCCTGGCCGACCACCAGTTGGCGCACATCTACGTGCCGGACCCTGCCCAAATGCCGGCCGTACGGCAGCTATTGGAAAAGGTGCCCGGCGTGGAAAAGGTGCTGGGGCCCGAGGAAAAAGCGTCCCACCACTTAAACCATGCCCGTGCCGGCGAGCTGATTGCCGTAGCCGAAAAGGGCGCCTGGTTTACCTACTACTATTGGCTGGATGATGCCCGGGCGCCCGATTTCGCCCGCATCGTGGATATTCACCGCAAGCCCGGCTACGACCCGGTGGAGATGTTCACCAACCCGGCCATCCGGTTTCTGAAGCCCAAAGTAGGCCTGAAGCTGCTGCGCAAGAAGCTGGGTTTTCGGATGCTGATGGATATTATTCCCCTGGATGCCAGCCTGATAAAAGGCTCACATGGCCGCGCGCCGGAAACCCCGGCAGAAGGGCCGCTCCTGATGAGCCGCAGTCACCAGCTTTTGCCCGATGCCGCTATAGAAGCGCCGGCCGTGTTTGATGTTATCCTGGCCCATTTACGGGCCTGAAATCATCAATCAAAAGGCAATAGGGATATGGTGTTATGATTTAATAATCAACCAACAGCCGGTTGATTTGCTCTTGCTTTAAACCGGGTCAGGTACACCCAATAAAGCAACAATACGGCCGCGCAGATAATCAGGCCCAGCGCCTCGCGGCCTTCCTCAATGTTTATATCCTTCATGCCGTTTTTCAGCGCTACCCCTTCCCAATGCGCGGGCCACTGAAAGTAGGAAAACACCAAAAAAACACCGGCTCCCAAAGCCAGCAGCCAGGGAGAAACGCGTCGGCCGGTAAAAATCAGGGCTGATACGATGGCCGGAAAGAGGTAAACCGGAATCCAGAGGTAGGGGTCGGGGTCGTTGTACTGTACGGCGGCAAAGCCCAGGAACAGGATAACCAGCAGGAAAGCTAAAACGCGCATAGCAGTGGTCCGGTAATAGTTTTAGTGGGGTATTTTGACGCGCTTGGCGGTATTGGTTGCCGATGAATGCATAGCCGCCGTTACAAAAGCCAGAACGCCTTCGGAGGGAAATGGCGCCGCCAGCATTTTCAGGTTGCAGGTTACGTGGAGCAGCTCAGCGGCACGGTGCGAAGCCAGACCTGACGCAGAATAGCCAGGCCTTCCAGCGCCAGCGCCTGCTGCTGCTCCCAGCTTAAATGGTTGTGAGGTGATGGAGTCAGCAGTTCCAGCACATCATCTGCCCGGTGCGGGCGCACAGGCTCCTGTAACAAATGCGTGAACAGAAAGGCGCGGACTTGTTCCAGGGCACTATTGCTGCCGGTATCGGCTGTGTCTGCCGCCTTATCCAGGGCGTGGCCCAGCAGCTGGATCCGGGAAAGTAGGTTGATATTATCCATCAAGGAAGCTATATAAGACCCGTTTAGTGCGGGTTTGGGACTTGTCCTGGAGAGCTTTCCGAACCGCAGGCCAGCGCAAGTGAAGCATCTCGCTCGTTTGGCCGGTCATTCTGGCTACTCTGCCTTCCGGTTCGCCTGAGGTTAGCAGGACGGAAACGGGTTTTCACCAACCTTTCAATAGGTGCTTAGGCGGGTTGTAGTTATGCCTAAAAAATCAATAAATTTTATCTGATACAACTATTTATTTGATCTTTGGCAAGATTTATCAAAGTAAGCTAAGGACAAAGAGAGAATAAAAGAATGACCCCGGTTAACAGCGGCAAGAATGCCAACGGAGGCTTATACAGCAAAGCAATTTGCCTACGGCTATCTTTTTAAGCTTTACAGGAAGGAGACAGGAGTTAAGCAACATCCGGCAAGCAGAAGTATTGCCAGACAGCCGGGCGCGCGGCCTGGGTAGAAGCATGCTTCAGGAGAGGGTGCGGTGCGCGAGCCAGAACGGCTACCACTTATGAGGGGGCTATTGCGCCCGCGACCAATAATAATTTGCGCTCCTCCATAGCTGCTACCAGGCAAAGTGCCATTAAATATCGGATGGGTTCACGCTCGGCGCCATAAAGCTTTCGATTTTACTATTTATCCAAAAAAGAGCCGGTCTGCCAGGTGCGAACGGGCTCTTTTTTTTCGTAGTTTGCGTTATATCCATTATGACACAACCGACCAAACGTACCCGTACGCGGAAACCTCAAGAATCTGCCCCTGCTGCCACGCTTTCGCACGCCGAGCATTTACAGATAATGCACACGCGGGAACAGGGAAAAACCGTAATGTACAAGCAGGATGCCTGGGGGCATATTGAAACCCGTTTTGTACGCACGCAAAATGTGAAAGCCTGGGAAGCCAAGGGTTTTATTGCGCGTTAATCGAATACAGCTGAAAACGCACCGCCGCCGCCACCCTGTAATTACTCTTAATACCCCGGGAATTACAGACAACAGGCAGTTCCTGCATTTACAGTTGCTTTTTTAGTACCCTTTCCAAAAGGATAGACTGGAACAGCCCACGGCTGTTCTTTTGCACCAGCAGCTAAGTTAGTCTGCTGGTTTTTGGGTTTGTGGCCGGGGCAGCTATCGAAAAACGCAGCTCACGCCGCTCCACATGCTGGTAATTCGGGCTTCGGGTCCGGGGCCGTCCAGAATGCCGTAGAGGCCATCGGCAGTAGAGAATTCCTGCCCCAAACTGGTCTTCATTCTCTTTATGACATAAGCGCTTTCCAACTCTGCGCGGGTAGAGCCAATACCAACTCCCGCCATGGTAGTAGGTTTAGGCGAGGTGCCGGCCGGTGCCCCAACGGACCAGCCGGCAAACAGCCAGTTACCCGCTTTTTTTTGCTGGAAAGCCACCGTTAAGCCGTTGCCCCAGGTAGCCATTTTTAAAGGCCCGACTCCGCACTCGGAGTTGATACCCACGCTCGCCACTTTCTGGGCGAGGACCTTATTCAAAAGCGCAACCAATTCCTCCTGGGGCATACCCAGCGGTATTTCCGTGGTAGAGCCCGACGGCTGTGCTACCAATTGCAGGGCATTAGAAGTGAGGGCAACAGACTGCTTCATTTCCGAGGCCCTCTGCGGTGTGGCAGTATCTGCGGGCAAAGCGCTGCCGGTAGCCAGCTTAGGCTGTGGGGCGGGCGCAGTGGGTACCTGAGTTACTTCCGGATTACTCTGGCAACTGGCCAGCGCCAGGATAAGCAGCACCACACCAGCCCAGGATTTCAGGAAGCGGACGGGCAGGGGCCCGCTAGGCCGGTGGTACCGGTGGCATTGGGAATGAGGTACTGATTTCAGTGAATAACCCATGTTTTAGGCTAGTGAGGTACAAAGGATGGACAGCCTGGTGCCAGCAGGCGTAATTACAACCGCGTCAGGCGGCCACCGTCGATGCGCACTTCGGCGCCCTGTACAAAATGAGCATCGTCGGAGGCCAGATAGGCTATAACGGCGGCTACATCTTCAGGCTGACCCACATCAGTTTTGTCAATGACTTCCACGCCGCTTTTTACGTTGGGGTTATCCCAGAGCATGGGCGTATCGATGGCACCCGGCAGAATAGCGTTGGTGCGGATGCCTTTGGGCTTGCCCTCCAGCGAGGCAGAGCGGGTGAGCGACAATAACGCCGCTTTGGCCGCGGCATACGGCGCCACCAGGGGGCTGGTCTCTATGGCATGAATGCTGGCCACATTCACAATGCTGCTACCAGGTTTCATATGCAAAAAGGCCTGCTTGATAAAGTAAAAGGCGCCCAGCAAATCCACATTCAGGATGCGCAGCCAGTCTTCCCCCGTAAGCTGTTCCAAAGGTTTGAACTGCATCAGGCCGGCATTGTTGACCACCACATCCAGCCGTCCAAAGCGCTTTAGAGCCCCGGCCACGGTAGCTTCTACCTGGGCTTCGTCGGCCACGTTGCACAGGCTGCCCCACACGGCGGGTGCCCCGGCGGCCTCCACGATGGGCATTGCGGCGTCCAGGTTTTCCTGTTTATAATCGGCTAATACAATGCGGGCGCCCTCGCAGGCCAGGCGCTTGGCTACGGCCAGGCCAATGCCGCTGGCCCCGCCGGTAATCAGGGCCACTTTATCCTGAAATCTGGTTTTCATAAGAACAGAGGAATTAGCCCATACTAGGTTCGCGGCGCGTTGGCCTGGGCAGTGGAGACATCGGCGCTGTTTTTCTTGGCCTCTGCTTCCTGCTGCTTAGCCCAAAGGCGGCTGCTTTCCCGGGGCATTACAATGGGCAGCTGCAGGCAGACGCTGTGCGTGGGCAGCACCTGCTGCCAGTCCTTAATCAGTTGCTTATAAGCCTTGCCCACCGGCCGGATGTTGCGGTCCAGATCATACAGCCCCAGCGGGTTCACGCGGCCATTATTACTGCGCAGGGCCGTGTCCCAGTCCACCTGGTCGGTGAGGGAATACCAGGTGAAGCCCACAATAGGCACCCCGTCGTTGCGCACGCGCAGCACGTTGGCCCATTCCTTCCAGAGCCAGTTCACGGCTTCTTCGCCCGTAGAGCCCTGCGCCAGATTGGTTTCCGTGTGCATCACCGGCAGCCGGTACCGGTCGTGGTACTGGGTGGTAATAACGTGGTAGCCGAAAACCTCCCCGGCCGGCCGAATGCTGCCATCGGCGGATACGCGGTGCTCGTTGGTTTTATAGTAGTCATTGCCCATAATGCAATGATGCTTCATCTTGTTGTGCATGAAGTAGTGGTACTCGTCGCGGGTCATGCCATTATCCATCAGATACTCATACATCTCCGACTCTACCCGGCGGCCATAGTTCAGATCCAGGGACAGAAAGCGGCGGGCGTTCATCAGCTCCGCCGGCCGAATGGCAGCCGGATTTTCGGCATGGAAGTACTCCGAGGATTCGCTTTGAATAAAAATGGCATCGGCGCGCACCTCCAGAATGGCGCGCATGGCCTGCAGGTTGGCTTTTACAATGTGCTTGAGGGCCGTTACAAAACTTTGGTGGCCGGTAAGCTGCTCATTCCACCACCCATGCAGGGCCGAAAACTCGGCGCAGATGAACATTTCATTCACGGGCGTGTAAAGCTGCACCCACGGAAAGCGGGTGGCAAACGCGCGGGCATACTGCTCAAACAGCAACGGAAAGTCGGGGTTCTGGAAATTCCCCAGCCAGTCGGGAAGGCCAAAGTGGCACAAATCCACAATGGGGGAGATGTTGCGGCGCAGCAGATCCTGGAAGGTCTCGTCGGCAAAGGACCAGTCGTACTTCCCGGGGGCCAGCCACGTTTTATAAATGGGCGGGCCGTAGCGCAGAAAATGAATGCCCATTTCCTGCACCAGGTCAAAGTCCTTTTGCCAGTGCTCATAATGGCCGCATTTTGCCATTTCATCTACCCGCAACCGGCCGTTCTGGATGGTGGGGTTACTGTTTTCAATACCGGTGGCAAACAGGAAATGAGGACCCATACCAGGAAATAAAGTAGTCGGAAATAAGAGCATTTCCTCTCCCGTTTACTGGGTTGAGGGCTATGTTGTTACTTTCTTTCCGGGGAGTAGGCCAATGCCCGGGGCAGATGAGCTGCTGCCCTGCGTAGTCTGCTGGGCAAGAGCCGCGCTGCTGATTGCCAACCGCGTTGCTCATGGGCACGCTTAAAGAAGTGAGGTCCGAAGTGACAGGCCCTGGGAGTAGAGCCAGCTAAAAGAACCAGTCAAGGAGAAGGCAGAGCAGCCGTGAAAATGCCTCTGGAAGCCTGCCTTACTACCTAAGCACTTCCGTAAGCGCCTGGGAATGATATTCATATATAAATTATCTTAAATAATTTTGGCATAATTTATAAAATTGTTATAAAAAATATTGGTTAAACTATAAAAAGTTCCGTACTTAGGGTGTCCCCAAAAGTGTAAATGGTAGCGGTGAGGAAGATTTATGGAACGTTACAGACATTATTCAGACGGCTCGCGCATTATTTTTCCCATCATAGATGTGCTGGTCATTTTTGTGGCCTTCCGTAGCACGAGCTGGTTTTTATACAGCAGCTGGAGCTTTGAGGGGTATTCCCCGTTGCTGTTCGTCATTTTTGGCATGCTCTGGTGGATTCTCTCGGGCCAGTACGCCAACATCTACCGCGTAGACAAGCTCATTACCTACCGGGAGAAGCTGCTGTACCTGCTGCGCACCTTTCTGCTGCATGCCGTGGTGGTACTGTTGGGCGCTTTGCTGCTGCAGATTTACTGGGTGCCGCTGCGGTACCTGTTCACGGTGTATGCCTTCTCCGTGATAGGGGTGGTGAGCATGCGCTTTCTGCTCACCTTTCTGTACCGCACCTATCATCAGGTAATATCCCGGCCGCACAGCCGCTACGTTATTGTAGGCGCCGGCGACTCGGGCCAGGAGCTGTACCGGTTTCTGTTTTCCCACGACCCTATTGGCGACGAGTTTATGGGCTTTTTTGCCGATGAGCCCGTGGCCCCCGGCCTGCGGCCCCTGGTGCGCGGCCCTCTGCAGGAGCTGAAAGACTACTGCCTGCGCGCCCAGATAGACACGCTCTATTTCACGCTGCCCATGGACCAGCGCCACCTCATTGAGGAGCTTTCCCACTTTGCCGATGAGCATTTCCTCACCTTCCGCATCATTCCTGATTTCTGCGGCACCGTGCACAAAGAGGTGAATGTGTATTTCTACGACCATCTACCCATTCTCACCATCCGCAGCCAGCCCCTGGGCATACGCTACAACCAAACTATGAAGCGCCTCTTCGATATAGGCTTTTCCCTGTTTGTAATTGTGGGCATCTTCCCGCTGCTGCTGCCGGTGCTGGCGCTGCTGATTAAACTGGATTCGCCGGGGCCCGTTTTCTTTAAGCAGATGCGCCCAGGCAAGCGCAACCAGTTGTTTCCCTGCTACAAGCTGCGCACCATGCGCGCCGACCACCCCAACCCCGAGCTGCAGGCCACTCACCAGGACCCCCGCGTTACCCGCGTGGGCCGCTACCTGCGCAAGTATAACCTGGACGAGCTGCCCCAGTTCTTCAACGTGTTGCTGGGCCATATGTCGGTGGTAGGGCCCCGGCCCAACATGATCAGCCAGCTGGAGGAGTACTCTAAGTACATTACCACCTACCACATGCGCCATGCCGTAACGCCGGGCATTACCGGGTTTGCGCAGGTAAACGGCTACCGCGGCGAAACCCGCGCCCCGCAGGCCATGGAAAAGCGCGTGGAGTACGACCTGCAATACATGGAAAACTGGTCGTTTGGCCTGGATATGAAAATCATTGGCCGCACCGTCTGGAACATGGTGAAAGGCGAGAAAAATGCTTACTAAGCCCTGGTAAAGGGTTTGTCACCGGCTTCCAATATTAAATCAACTGCTTTACTAAAGAAAACATGCTGCCCAAACAGCTGGTGCTGGACACCTGGATTTCGACGGGAACTACCGAGCAGTTTGTGGACAGCATTCTGGACCTGGCCGCCCGGCGTGCCTCCGCGTACGTGTGCTTTGCCAATGTGCACATGGTAGTAGAGGCGCACCGCCACCGCCATTTCCGCCAGATAGTAAACCAGGCTGCCCTGGTAGCCCCCGATGGTAGCCCCGTGGCGGCCAGCGTGCGTTGGTTTGGCGGTAGCCCGCAGCCCCGTGTAGCCGGCATGGATTTGCTGCCGCAGCTGCTGGCCGCCGCCGCCGCGCAGGATAAGTCTGTGTTTTTCTATGGTACTACGCCCGCCGTGCTGGCGGCTATAGTGACCCGGGCCGCGCGCGAGCTGCCCACCCTGCGCATTGCCGGCACGCTGGCGCCGCCCTTCCGCCCGCTAACCCCCGCCGAGGATGAGGCCGATGTAGCCGCCATGAATGCCAGCGGCGCCGATCTGGTTTTTGTGGCCCTGGGCTGCCCGCGCCAGGAGCGCTGGATGGCCGAACACCAGGGCCGCATCTCTGCCTGTATGCTGGGTGTAGGGCAGGCCTTTATGGTGTATGCCGGCCTGGAGCGGCGCCTGCCCCCGTGGGCCCGCCGCTTGTGGCTGGAATGGGCGTACCGGCTGTGGCTGGAGCCCCGCCGCCTGTGGCGGCGCTACCTCACCACCAATACCCGCTTTGTGTACCTGGTAGCGGCCCGCCTGCTCGCCCAGCTGGCCGGGCGCCCTCCCTTAGCCGCCGAATAGCACTCCAGTAGCATGGTTTCTTTCCAGGGCTAACCCTAAAGGTGAAGAGTATTATTATGTCTGTACTTTATTTATTATGTATATAAATGGTGTAAAATTTATTCATAATTTATATTGACATTATTATAATTATTACTACATTCATGCAACTTGTACCTCTCTTAATCCGAGGCGAAGCTCATTCACATCACTTGTCTTGTAGTCTATTCTGTATCCACCGTTAACAGTGCCCGTTCTATGAAAGCAGTGATATTAGCCGGGGGCTACGGTACCCGCATCAGCGAAGAAAGCGGCATTCGTCCCAAGCCCATGGTAGAAGTGGGAGGGCGGCCCATTCTGTGGCACATCATGAAAATTTATGCCCACCACGGCATCCGCGACTTTGTAATCTGCTGTGGCTATAAGGGGCACATGATCAAGCAATACTTCGCTGATTATTTCCTGCGCAACTCAGACGTTACCTTCCGCATGGACCGCAACGAAATGCAGGTACACCGCAACCACGCCGAGCCCTGGACCGTGACGCTGGTAGATACCGGCGAGAAGACCATGACCGGCGGCCGCCTGCGCCGCGTGCGCGAGCACCTCAACCCCAACGAGCCCTTCTGCATGACCTACGGCGACGGGGTGGGGGATGTGGACATTAGGGCAGCCGTGCGCTTTCACCGGGAGCAGGGCACGCTGGCCACGCTCACGGCCGTGCGCCAGCCCGGCCGCTTCGGGGTGTTTAACTTAAGTGAAGGCGAAGGCACCGTGGGCAGCTTCACCGAAAAGCCTGAAGGCGAAGCCACGCCTTGGATAAACGGCGGCTTCTTTGTCCTGGAGCCCGCAGTGCTGGACTATATTGACAGCGACGATACCGTGTGGGAAAAAGACCCGCTGGAGCGGTTGGCGGCCAGCGGCCAGCTCTCGGCTTATCGCCACCAAGGCTTCTGGCAGCCCATGGATACCCTCCGCGACCGGAACCTGCTGGATGAGCTCTGGACTAAAGGGGAGGCCCGCTGGAAAGTATGGAACGATGCTCCCGAGCCCGCCACGCCCGACCCCGTACTGGCCGAAATTCTGGCCGCACCGGTGCAGGCCCCGCAGGGCGAGCGGGTAGCCAGCCCCACTATTATACCCGTGGACTGACCCGTGGCCTACTATTTCCTGCCGGCTGCTTTCCAGGGATTATGCTGCCTTTTTTACCTCAACCTTACCTGTATTATGTTGTGTTAATAAACTGATTATTAAAGTTATATAATCAAATTATGTTGACTCTTTCTCAACCAATACTCCACCTATGAATCGAATTCTCATCACCGGAAATATGGGTTATGTGGGGCCGGGCGTCGTGCGCCAGCTGCGGCAGCGCTTTCCCCAGGCCGAGCTCATTGGCTACGATACCGGCTTCTTCGCTCATTGCCTCACGGGCGCCTCCCGCCTGCCCGAAACTCGCCTCAACCGGCAAATTTTTGGCGACGTGCGCCGGTTTCCGGCCGATCTGCTGCAGGGCGTGGATGCCGTGGTACACCTCTCGGCCATTTCCAACGACCCTATGGGCAAAGCCTTTGAGGAAGTAACGCTGGCAGTAAACTACCGCGCCGGCATCGAAATTGCCCGCCAGGCGAAGGCCGCCGGTGTGCGCGCTTTTGTGTTTGCCAGCAGCTGTAGTATGTATGGCGCCGGGGGCGAGGGGGCCAAAACCGAAGCCTCCACGCTCAACCCGCTAACCGCCTACGCCCGCTCCAAAGTGCTCAGCGAGCAGGACCTGGCCCCGCTGGCCGATGACACCTTCCGGGTAACCTGCCTGCGCTTTGCCACCGCCTGCGGCTGGAGCGACCGGCTCCGGCTGGACCTGGTGCTCAACGATTTTGTGGCCGGCGCCGTGGCCGGTGGCCGCATCAGTATTCTGAGCGACGGCACCCCCTGGCGCCCCCTAATTCATGTGCTGGATATGGCCCGCGCCATTGAGTGGGCCGTGCAGCGCCCGGCCGTGCTGGGCGGCGCCTTCCTGGCCATCAATGCCGGCTCCGACGAGTGGAACTACCAGGTGCGCGAGCTGGCCCAGGCGGTGGCCCACGCCCTGCCCGGCACCACCGTAGAGCTCAACGCCGATGCCCCCCCGGACAAACGTTCCTACCGCGTCGATTTCAGCCTGTTCCGCGCCCTGGCCCCCGAGCACCAGCCCCGGCATCAGCTGGCCGATACCATTGCCGAGCTGCGCGACGGCCTGCTCGCCATGAACTTCCGCGACCCCGAATTCCGCTCCTCGCGCCTCATGCGCCTGCGTGTGCTCACAGAGCTGCGCGAAAGCCAGCAGCTAACCGATACGCTGTATTGGGCTCCGGCCGCGGTGGCTGCGCCTGTGCCCGCCGAGGTAGTCTAGCACGCTTCCTGCTTACCCCATGCATCCCCCGTGTCTCTCCTTCTTTTCCCTAAACCATATGATGTTATGATTTTTACTGAGACTGAATTGCCTGGGGCTTACATCATTGATGTGGAGCGAATGAGTGATGAGCGGGGGTTTTTTGCCCGGTCGTGGTGCGAGGATGAATTTCGGGAGCACGGCATTTTATATCCTCCGCTACAGGCCAATGTGAGTTCCAACCCCCAAAAGGGGACGCTGCGCGGTATGCACTACCAGCTGCCCCCGCATGAGGAAACCAAGCTGGTGCGCTGCACCCGCGGCGCCGTTTATGATGTCATCGTGGATCTGCGGGAAGAGTCGCCCACCTACGGGCAGTGGCTGGGCGTAGAGCTCACCGCCGACAGCTTCCGCATGCTGCTGGTGCCCGAGCGGTTTGCGCACGGCTTCCTCACGCTGGTGGATAATTCCGATGTATTCTACCAGGTATCAGCCAAATATGCCCCCGGGGCCGAGCGGGGCCTGCGCTGGAACGACCCCGCCATTGCCATTAAGTGGCCTTTCCCACCCAAGCTTGTTTCCGCCAAGGATAGCAGTCATCCTGATTTTCAGCTTCTGATATCACAGTAGCTTCTCTGCCCGAGTCCCCCCGTTCACCTTTTTACGCTTTGTAGGATATGATTTTAGTTGATACTGCTTTGCAAAAAAGGGCGCAGGCCCGCAATCCTATTCGCGTGGCTATGGTGGGCGCCGGTTTTATGGGCCGGGGTGTAGCGCTGCAAATCTGCCGCTACGTGCCCGGCATGGAGCTGGTGGTTATTGCCAACCGCTCCGTAGACAAAGCCCGGCAGGCGTATCTGGCAGCCGGCAGCGGCTCGGTGCGGGAGGTGGCCTCGGTAGCGCAGCTGGAGGAGTGCATCCGGCAGGGCGTGCCCGCCGTGACGGATGATGCCCTGCTGGTGTGCCGCGCCGAAGGTATTGATGCTATTATTGAAGTAACCGGGGCCGTAGAGCACGGTGCGCACGTGGCTATGGAAGCCATCCGCAACCGCAAGCATCTGATTCTGCTGAATGCCGAGCTGGATGGCACCGTTGGCGCTATTCTAAAAGCTTATGCTGATGAGGCGGGTGTTATCTACTCCGTTTCCGATGGCGACCAGCCCGGGGTGACGTTGAATCTGGTGCGGTTTGTCAAAGGACTGGGCGTGAAACCCGTGCTGTGCGGCAACATCAAAGGCCTGCACGACCCCTACCGTAACCCCACCACGCAGGAAGGCTTTGCCCGGCAGTGGGGGCAGAACCCCAGCATGGTCACCAGCTTCGCCGATGGCAGCAAAATCAGCTTTGAGCAGGCCTGCATTGCCAATGCCCTGGGCATGCGCGTGGCCCGGCGGGGTATGTACGGCCCCACCGTACCCACCGGCACCCCCATCAGTAAAGCCGCCGAATGGTACCCCACGAGCACCTGCTGGATGGTGGCCCGGGCATTGTAGACTACGTGGTAGGCGCCGAGCCCGGCCCCGGCGTATTCGTGCTGGGCACCCACGATGACCCCGTGCAGCAGCATTACCTCAAGCTCTACAAGCTGGGCCCCGGCCCGCTGTACTGCTTCTACACGCCCTATCACCTCTGTCATTTTGAAACGCCCACCACCGTGGCCCGGGCCGTGCTGTTTCAGGATGCCGCGCTGGCGCCGCAGGGCCGGCCCACGGTGGAGGTGATTACCGCCGCCAAAGTGCCCCTGTTTGCCGGGCAGGTGCTGGATGGCATCGGCCACTACCACACCTATGGCCTGGCGGAGAATTATGAGGTGGCCCAGCAGCAAAACCTGCTGCCCCTGGGCGTGGCCGAGGGTTGCCGCCTGCGCCACGACGTACCCCAGGACCAGGTGCTGACCTATAATGACGTGGAGCTGCCCGAGGGTCGCCTGATTGACAGGCTGCGCCGGGAACAGGAAGTCCGCTTCCCTTTACCAATGAGCGAGTCAAAGAGCGAACCAGTGCGAAATATGGCATCTGCCGCGTCCTGAGTTCTGGTTTGCCTTACTGGGCAATACCAACGGCACCCAGGTTAACTATTGCAACAAAAATCCGCTGGCGCATCCATAAGAAGGGAACGCGCCAGCGGATTTTTAAGCTAGATTATCGTGTAGTATTCAGGAGGGAAATGCAATACATAAGCATTGGTTGCTGCTGATATGCAGGAACATGGGTTTAAGCAGTAGCAACCGGCGACCACCCCGCCCGGGCACGGCTTTGGATAAGCCGGCGTGAAGCAAGAATTTCCTTGCGGTGCTGCCACACGTAGCGCAGGGCGCTTAAGGAAGTACGTTCGGCCACCAGCAAATAAGCCAGAATGGCCAGCTGCCGGGGCAATGCCCGGACCACCATATGCCATATCTGGGCTTTGGGGGTATTTTTGATGAGCATAATCCACTGGTTTCGTACGGCATTGGCGCGTACCCTGCGGCTCATGCGCAGGCGCACGCGCAGGTTGGTGGGCTGAAACTGGCGCGGGTGCAAAGCCCGGCAGGCCGGCTCAAACCAGGTGCGCCAGCCCAACAGCTGCCCTCGCCAGGCTATATCCCAGTCTTCTTTATGCGCAAAAAAACGAGGGTCAAAGAACTCGCCTTCCACCCGCAAATCGTCAATATAGCGCCGCCGGTATAACGGCAGGGCGCCATCGGCGCCATCTACGTACTGCGGGGTCAGCGGGCCGGCCTGGCTCTGGCGGATGCCGTGCAGGCGCAGGGCAAAGCGGCCATCGGGCAGGGCCAGCATGCCGGCACTGTCAATACGGGCGTCTGGTTCCCGGCTTTGCAGCAGCAGGCCACATACTACGCCAATTCGCTCATCCTTATGTAAGGCTGCCAGGGCGTGCTCCAGGTAATCCGGGTCCAGCTCCGTATCGGGGTTTACCAGCAGCACGGCCTCGGAGGTGGTGCGGTTTAGGGAGTAGTTATGGCCCCCGCAAAAGCCGGTATTGTGGTTTAGGCGGTGCAGCTTAATGCGTTTATCGGTTTCGGCCAGCGCGGCCACCAGCGCGCAGGTATCATCAGCAGAGGCATTGTCTACTACCCAGAGCTCAAAGTTGCGGTGGGTTTGTGTCAGCACAGAGCGCAGGCAGGCTTCAATGCACTCGGCACTGTTCCAGGTTACAACGGAAAGCGTAACAAAGGCCTGGGGTGCATCCTCTGGGGCAGCAGGCGCCTGGGGGGAGGCAAGGGCGGTGGAAGGGGCATTAACCATGGCAGGAGAAGTGCGGAAGAAAAAGCGGACGGCCCCAGGCCCGCCTAGCAGCTGGCCTGGGTGATGGGGGCCGGGGAAAAGTGTTCCAGCATAGCGCGCTCTACCTGGCGGCGCAGCGCGGGCAGGTCTACCAGCAGGTGGTCGGCGTTGGCGGCTAATCGGGTGTGGCTGGCGTGGGGCGAGGGGCAGACCAGGTACTGGTAGCCGATGTCGAGACGGGCGCTAAGCTCCAGAAAATCGGCCACCACAAAATTCTTTGGAAACAGCTCAATCAGCTGCGTTCCGGGCGAGCTGAAGACGATATTGGCCAGGCCCGCACCTACGGGCGCCACAATCACTTTAGCCCGCGCGAAAAGGGCTGTTTTCTCCGCCTGCGTGTAGGGCGTAAGCACGTGGGTTTCGAAGCCATAGGGCCGCAGCATAGCCTCCATCTCGGGCTCATTTACTACGTGGCGAAACTTAGCGTCGCGGCGGCTGATGTAGATGTAAGAGCCGAAGGGACGGTCGGTGGGCGGAGGGGGCAGGAGCACATCCCGCAGGAAGTTGCAGGCCCAGGTGGGCGTATGCGTGCGGGTGCCCCGCACGGCGGCGGTAACCACCAGCTGTCCGGCCCGCACGTGCGGGTGTGTTTTCACCTCCAGCAGCTGCTCGGGCCTGATGCCCATTTGCTGCGTGGTTTGGACCACAAACGGCAAGGACTTATCATACACCAGAAAGTAGTCGATGCTGCTCAGCAGGCCGGCCTCGCGCACCAGGTGCAGGCGGGGCAGGGAGTCAATGAGCCAGTGATAATAGTTGCCATTGGCCGCGCCCCCGCCGGAAAGCAAGCTGCACACCGTGCCGGCGACTTCCAGCGGCTCCTGAAAAAAGCGTTGCTGAAATATGTTGTTGCGGGCGGGGTCCAGCAGGTCCCATTCCTTGTTGGTGTACTGAAAGGATATGTCACCCACCAGGCCGCCATCGGAAGAAAGCACCGCCACGCTATTGGGATTATCAGCGTAGATGCGGCCGTTTTTCAGGACTACCACGGCGGCGGCTGGTACCTTTTCCGTGCGGTTGGGCTTGCTGTAGAGGCCTCCAAAATCAGACGCCTGCTGGTAAAAGTCATCGGGCACGTGCAGGTGGGAACTGCCGGCGGGCACAATCTCATAATAGGCCACTTCACTGCCCGGCCGCAGGGCCAGCTCCCGGCAGCTGGGGTGCACGCCTGTGGGCCGGTAGTGCAGCTGATAGGGCACTATTTCGCGCAGATAACGGCCGGCTTTTCGTTTTGCCCGGGCTATAAAATTGTGCATAAGCCCATCAGAAATAAGGATAAAAAAGATTGTGGAAGCACACGCAAAGAAAAGAGAATCAGGTCATTGCCGGAGCGGGCTGCTGCGCGGCCGGTTTCCAGTCGGCGGTGGCCAGCACCTTTTTTAATCCCTCTCGGAGCCCGATGCGGTGGTGCCAGCCCAGGGCGTGCAGGCGGCTTACATCCAGCAGCTTACGCGGGGTGCCATCGGGGCGGGAGGGGTTAAAGATGATGTCGCCGCGGAAGCCGCTCAGCTCCGCAATCAGCTCGGCCAGCTCCCGGATGCTGAGGTCCTCGCCGGTACCGATGTTCACGGGCTCGGCGCCATCGTAGTGCTGCATCAGGTGCAGGCAGGCGCTGGCCAGGTCATCCACGTGCAGAAACTCGCGGCGCGGCGTGCCGGTGCCCCAAACTTCTACGCTGGGCAGCCGGGCGGCCGCGGCCTCACTGAACTTGCGGATCAGGGCGGCGGCTACGTGAGAGTTTTCGGGGTCGTAGTTATCGTGGGGGCCATAGAGGTTGGTGGGCATCACCGTTATAAACCGGCAACCATACTGGGCGCGGTAGGCCTCGCAGAGCTTGAGGCCGGCTATTTTGGCAATGGCATAAGGCTCGTTGGTAGCTTCCAGCGGGCCCGTGAGCAAATACTCTTCCTTGATAGGCTGCGGCGCCATTTTGGGATAAATGCAGGAAGAACCCAGGTACAGCAGCTTGCCCACGCCCTGCCGGTAGCTGGCATGAATAACGTTGGCCTCAATCAGCAGATTATCATAGATAAAATCGGCGCGGTAGGTGTTGTTGGCGTGAATGCCGCCCACTTTGGCCGCAGCCAGCCACACATAGTCGGGCTGCTCCCGGGCGAAGAACTCCTCCACGGCGGCCTGGTTGCGCAGGTCCAGCTCCTGGGAGGTGCGCAGCAGCAGGTTGGTATAGCCTTCCTGCCGTAACAGGCGCACCACCGCCGCGCCTACCATACCGCGGTGACCGGCCACATAAATCTTAGCGTTTTTTTCCATGCTGAGGGAGAGGGCGAGCCGGGTAGCTTATTCGTAATAATTGAGGATGCGGTGGCCGGCCTCCAGCAGCACGGCATCGCGGCGGAACAGCAGCACATCGGCCTGCACCATGTCGCTCACCAGGGCGGGCAGGTCGTATTGGGGCGTCCAGCCCAGGCGGGTGCGGGCCCGGGTGGCATCGCCAATGAGGAGCTCTACCTCCGTGGGGCGGAAATAGGCGGGGTCGATGGCTACTACTTCCTGGCCGGGCAGCAGCTGGTAGTCGGGATTAGTGCACTGCACCACAAAGCCGGTTTCCTGCTCGCCTTCGCCGTGAAAAGCTACCTCAATGCCCAGCTCGGCAAAAGCCAGGCGCACAAACTCGCGCACGGTGGTGGTTACGCCGGTGGCAATCACAAAGTCCTCGGGCGTGTCCTGCTGCAGAATGCGCCACATGGCTTCCACGTAGTCTTTGGCGTGGCCCCAGTCGCGCTTGGCGTCCAGGTTGCCCAGGTAGATTTTGGGCTGCAGGCCCAGGGCAATGCGGGCCACGCCGCGGGTAATTTTGCGCGTCACAAACGTCTCGCCCCGCAGCGGCGACTCATGGTTGAACAGGATGCCGTTGCAGGCAAACATGCCATAAGCCTCGCGGTAGTTCACCGTAATCCAGTAGCCGTAAAGCTTGGCCACGGCGTAGGGCGAGCGGGGGTAGAAGGGCGTGGTTTCACTTTGCGGCACCTGCTGCACCAGCCCGTACAACTCCGAAGTAGAGGCCTGATAGATGCGCGTTTTCTGCGTGAGGCCCAGTATGCGCACCGCCTCCAGTACGCGGAGCGTGCCCAGCCCATCCACATCGGCGGTATACTCCGGGGTATCAAAGGACACCTTCACGTGCGACATGGCCCCGAGGTTGTAAATCTCATCGGGCTGCACTTCCTGAATAATGCGGATCAGGTTGGTGGAGTCCGTCAGGTCGCCGTAATGGAGTTTGAAGCGGATGTCGGTTTCGTGCGGGTCCTGGTATAAGTGGTCTATTCGATCCGTATTGAATAGGGAAGTGCGCCGCTTAATGCCGTGCACCTCATATCCTTTTTCCAGCAGCAGCTCGGCGAGGTAAGCACCATCCTGCCCGGTAATACCAGTGATAAGGGCTCTTTTCATAAGTAGAACTAATCAAAAGTGAAAGCAATACTGAATAGTCCATTGTTAGAACTATGTTTACAAATAATTGCATTTAAAACGATAATGTCAATATAATCTATGAAAAAATTTATTTCAAATTGTGTTTAAAATGAATTACTGGTTTGGTAGGCTTTATTGAGCCTGCGGGCATACACTACCAGAAAAACAAAAAAGCCCGATCCATAGGGACCGGGCTTTTCGAGTAGGGCAAGTGGTGCGGGCACCACCTGTATTCAGGAAGGATTAGCCAATTTTAGGAGCCAGTGCCCACTGGCGGGCCTGCAGCGCGGGTACTACTACTGCCGAGGCCGTGAAGGCGGGCAGCTGTACCAGACCACCAGCCTGAGGCGTGGGGTATACGCTGGCCGGAGCCGAGGCCACGTTCAGGGAACCAGCCGAAGGAGTGAAGATGCTGGCCGTGGAGGTTGTCTGCTTCCATACTTCCACGCCGGAGAGGTTAACGGTGCCGCCGGTGGTGGTCACGTTCAGCACGCCATCCGTAACATTAGCCGCGTATGGGCCCAGCTTTTTCCAGGTGCCGGCGCTGCCCGAGACAATGCCCGTCTGCACCGACTTGCCTTCCACCTGCACACTGAAGGTTTCCGAGTAGTTGTCTTCCCACACGTACAGGTACACCTGGTAGCTGCCGTTGGCCATGCTGCTCATCTTAAAGTCCACCGTGTTGCTGTACTTCGAAGAGCGAATCATGTTCGTGCGGGCCGCGTCCGTGCTGGGAATCAGCGCCACGGTGGTCTTGTTGTGCAGCGTGCCGTTCATGGAGTAGTTGGGCGCCGAGTTGCCTTCCCAGTTCTTGCCGTCAATCGTGGAGGCGCCCCCGTTCAGGTCGATGGCCCGGTAGAAAGCGGTGCTGGTCGTGGTAGTAGGCGTAGTGGTGGTCGTGGTCGTCGTGGTAGCGGCTTTCACCGATACGCTCACGGCACCCGAAGTAGTGGCCGCGGCGCTGTTATCCGTAGCCTTAGCCGTGAGGCTGAAGGTGCCGGTGGCCGTGGGCGTCCAGCTCAGGGAGTAGGGGGAGGAGGTATCCTCGCCCAGCTTGGTGCTGCCCGAGAAGAACTCCACTTTGCTCACGGTACCATCCGCGTCCGAAGCCGAAGCCGAAAGCGTAATAGCCGTGTTTACCGTAGGAGCAGTGTTCGAAGCCGTGAGGCTTACGGAAGGAGCTTTGTTAGCGGTGGTGGTAGTGGTAGTGCTGGTAGAGCCAGTCCATACTTCCACGCCGGAGAGGTTAACGGTGCCGCCGGTGGTGGTCACGTTCAGCACGCCATCCGTAACATTAGCCGCGTATGGGCCCAGCTTTTTCCAGGTGCCGGCGCTGCCCGAGACAATGCCCGTCTGCACCGACTTGCCTTCCACCTGCACACTGAAGGTTTCCGAGTAGTTGTCTTCCCACACGTACAGGTACACCTGGTAGCTGCCGTTGGCCATGCTGCTCATCTTAAAGTCCACCGTGTTGCTGTACTTCGAAGAGCGAATCATGTTCGTGCGGGCCGCGTCCGTGCTGGGAATCAGCGCCACGGTGGTCTTGTTGTGCAGCGTGCCGTTCATGGAGTAGTTGGGTGCCGAGTTGCCTTCCCAGTTCTTGCCGTCAATCGTGGAGGCGCCCCCGTTCAGGTCAATAGCCCGGTAGAAAGTGCCGGCTACCGGCGTAGTGCTGGTAGGCGTGGTGGGCGTAGTGGGCGTAGTGGTGGTAGCCGCCTGAACGCTCACACTCACAGCCGAGGAGGTAGCAGTGGCACCAGCATTGTCCGTGGCTTTCGCCGTCAGGCTCACCGAGCCCGCAGCCGTGGGCGTCCAGCTCAGCTCATAAGGAGAGGAAGTATCTTCGCCCAGCTTAGTGCTGCCTGAGAAGAACTCTACTTTGCTCACGGTACCATCCGCGTCCGAAGCCGAAGCCGTCAGTTTCACAGCCGTGTTTACTACCGGCGAGGTAGCAGAAGCCGTCAGGCTCACGGTAGGCACCTTGTTGGTGGTAGTAGCAGGAGGCGTAGTGGTGGTTCCGCCGCCGCTGCCGCCAACCCCAATTTTAACATTGTTGCTGCTCAGCTTATTCTGCCAGATGGTCCACTCGTTCTTCTCCGTGTCCAGCGTAATGGGGTTAGGCATGTGCTGGGTGTTGGTAGCAATCTGCAGGCCGTAGTCGGCTTCATCGTTCCGGTTGGCGTACGGGCGGTTGTAGCCCCACTTCACGTAGCCAATGGTGTTGTTATCTACCCGGTGGTTGTAGAAAACACTGCTCGAGAGGTTGTTGTAGTTGAAGATGGCTACGCCGGAGTACGTTGCGGGGAGCTTGGTTGTGCCATCGGGCATCAAACCTGCCGTTACAATGCGGTTGTGGTGGTAGTAGATATCGTGGCCGGCGGCCAGGTTCATACCACCGTTACAGATGCTGACAAACTGGTTGTTGAAAGACTCAATGAAGGCCGGCAGTGCGCCATCCTTCAGGCCGTCCGTAATCATGCCCGTACCGTAGAAAGACGTACCCGTAGCCGGGTAAGGATAAGCACCCTGAATGTAGTTGTCGTGCACTTTGGCCCAGGCGCTCGATACCCCGCCCGAGCTGTAGAAGTTGATATTATCTTCTACCAGTGAGTTGTTAGGGGTGTTCACTACCTCGTTCCAGGCAATTTCAATATTACCAATGTTGGTAACCTTATCCATGCCCACGAAATTGGCTTTGGTGCCACCCCCGTTGCGGTAGCGCGAGTCAATGTTCCGCACCTGGTTTCGCAGAATCGTCAGGGTCTGGGAGGGCGAGCCATCACCCGTCCATTGGTGAATGGTAATGCCCGTCGTTTGCTCCATGTAGTTGTTTTCTACCCGTACCGACTTAGCGGCGTGGGTAGCCAGGAAGCGGCCGCGGCGAATATTATCCTGGCTGGGCGTGAGGCCATAGCCTTTGCAGTTGCGCACCGTCAGAACAGCCCCGCCATTAACCGCCGAAATATGGTCGCCGGCGCTGGCAATGATGCAGCCATCCAGAATAACCGGCTCGGAAGTGGTAATCTTAATGGCCGGTGTATTAGAATCGGTACTGCGGTAGTTGCCCGTATATGTACCGCCTTTTGAAATCGTAATGGGACCTTGATAGGTCACGTTGGGTGCTTGCGCAGCAGCCCGGAACGTAGCCGGACCAAACCCTAATACCAACAGCACGAACGCCAACAGCGGCAGAAAGCGTGCACCAGAGGATGTTGTGTTGTGGGCGTACCCAAACCGGTTTCCAGAGGTTTTTTGCATTCTGAGTTTTGTAAAAATGAAAAACAGGGAAATGAATGACTAGCTAAACCCGCTTATGTTTTAATTGGGTCAAGATGTCTAGATCATTTTTGTGCAATTGATGGTCAGTGCCGGGCACCGGCCAAAACAACGGGGTGTTAGTTTCTGTACTCGCCCGGTGGTGCGCAAGCCCCGGGCTCCTGGAGGCCGTTCTTCTGCGCAGAAGAACGGAGTAGTAAACTAATAAAGTTGTTAATTACCTGGTAAAACAGGTTTTCAGCAGCACGATTCAACTCTCTCCAACAGCATGCCTTATAAAGCATCTGTCTCCTCGCTTCTCACTCCGGTGCAATTCAAATCCCCCTTTCAGCGAACTATGCCCCGATTTTGAAAAAGCAGATCAGATAGTAACTTGTAAAAGTCATAAATCTGATACCGTGATTCATTACAAATGTACAAAAGATAAAATGACCCGAGGGGCAACACCAAAATTATGTATATAGGACTAAAATAAGATGGAATAGAAAATAGATATCGTAATCCGCTTATATAAGCCGGAATGTGATTTTTTGGGGTAACTGATTTGCTGCCAAGGGCATAAAAAAAATCTTCCGGAGGGAAGATTTTTACGGTTTAGCCACAATTAGCGCCGGGCCAGCATGTTGGCCGGCTGGGGCGGTTTGGTCAGGGTAGCCCCCACTTTTACCTGATGGCGGCGTAGCTTGCGTTTCCAGAGGCGCCATTCCAGTTGCTCTGTACGCCGGGTAATGGGGTTAGGAAGATGCTGCTGGGCCGAGCAGCTGGTACAGGCATGGCGGTGCTCATCCTGCCGGCCGGACACCGGAGCGCTGTAATTCTGATTGTTGTAGCCCACCACGTTATGGTCGATGCTATGCCGGTTGAAAACCGAGGAGTCCATATTGTAATGATTAAAGATGGCCAGCCCGGCAAACGTAGAAGGCAGATAGCGCCCATCGGGCAGATGGGCGCTGTGCACCACCCGGTTCTGGAAGAAGCGGATATCGTGGCCGGCTGCTATGCTCATGCCTGCATTGCAGGTGTTTATCACCTGGTTACTGTAGGCCTGCACGTACGCGGTGGTGGTTTCGGCAGTGGCACCTTGGCCATCCATCATAATGCCCGAGCCGGAATACTGCGGGCTGGTGGCCGGGTAGGGGTAAGCACCCTGAATGTAGTTGTTATGCAGTTGAATTGGCTTTTCCGGGGTGCCCGAGGAGTTAAAGAAATTGATGTTGTCTTCCACCAGGGAGCTGTCGGGCTCATTTATCACTTGGTTCCATGCTATTTCGATGCCGGGCACGCGCCACACCTTATCCAGACTCAGCCAGCTGGCGCGGGTGCGGCCGCCATTCCAGTAACGACCATCAATATTGCGGGAGCGGTTGTAGCGCACGGTCAGGGTTTCTTCTGGGGTGCCTTCCCCGCTCCAGCGCAGCACATAAATACCGGTGGTCTGCTCCATGGTGCAGTGTTCAATGCGCAGCATACGGGCGCCTTCGGCCACCAAAAACCGGCCCCGGGCGGTTTCCGGAATCTGGGGCAGCACGCCCCGCCCGTAGCAATTTTCTACCGTGAGCCAGGCGCCAGGCGCGGCTTCAATCAGGTGGCCGCTGCCTTTCAGGTAGCTGTTGCGCAACAGTACCGGCTCACGGGTAAGAATCCGCACGCAGGGCCGGCTGGCATCGGTACTGATAAAAGTGCCGCTGTAGGTGCCGCCCTGGCGAATCACCAGCGGTCCGTTTGGGCCCTCCGATAGAAATGCCTGGGAAGACTCCATGGTGAGGCAGGCACCTGTGAGCACAAAGGCCAGAAGACGGAGCATAAGCATCGGCAGAAGATTTAGGTATCCAGAAAAACCTCGAATGCAGGCAGTGCTACCGGTTGTTCGGCACTGTGCAGATGTAGCAGCGGGACCTGGCCATAAAAAGAAGCCCAAAGGGAGTAGGAGCTGGGCGGGCCCAGGATATAGTCGCAGCCGGCCAGGGCGTATAGGTCTTCCACGAAGTGCCCGGTGGGGCGGTGTACCGTTAATCCGGCAAAATCAGTGGGGTCAACTTCCTCATTGGAGCAGAGCAGAAAGGCCACGCGCTGCTGTGTGGGCAGCTGGTCGCGCAGCTGGCGCATGGCGCGGGCGTAGGTAGCATTGGTGTAGTAGAAGGCACCCCCGGCATAGTGGGCGTAGTCGCCGCGGCGCAGGTGCACGCCCACCACCACATCAGCCGTTTGGCGCACCTGTTCCAGCAGGTTGGCTACGGCGAGGCGGTGGGGCGCAATGGGCGCAAACAGCTGGCGCAGGCGCGGGGCCTGCCGCACAAAATGGCGCTTATCCCGAAAAAGCCAGCCGTGGGCCAGCACAATGCTACTGCTGCGGGCCTGCGCCAGGTATTCCGGCTGGTTCAGGTCGAAGCAGGTGTCATCCTTATCAGCAGAATGCACCAGCGTGAGCCGGCTGCCGGGCACCAGCCGCGCCGCGCTGCCCAGTAGCCGGAATGCCCGGGGGTGCTGCAGCAGGCCAAATACTTTATCCAGCTGGGCGCGCTGCCTGCCAAACGGATGCAGGGAAACCGGCAGGCCGCCAAACTCCCCGCTGGCCGTGGCTTCAAAGTATGGCGCGTACGCCCCAAAGCTGGGGTTGCACAACTCGTAGCCGTACTCCGCCGCATTGCTGATAAAATGGGCGAACAGAAACAGGCGGTTGCCGAGCTGTCCGGTACGTTTCACGAGAATAACCATAGCAAGGAAAATCAGCAGCGCTTCTACAATTTCAAGCAGCTATAAAGTAGCTCAGCTCAACAGCTCAGGCCAGTTTATGCGGTAGAAAATACCCGCCCAGCCGCCGCAGATACCCGTTCAGTAAAAACAGCGGCAACAGCAGGGGTGGACAATTTTTTAGGGCAAAGTGGGTGAAATTCAATAAGTTGCCGCCGCCCCGAATGCCGAACAGATGCTGGTAGTAGCCGCGCAGGCTGCGCCGCCGCCGGGTTTGCTGCTGGCCGCTTTCCTCGGGGTAGGTCAGCAGGTGGGCGTCATAGTTGATGTAGACTGGAAACCCCCGCCGGCGCGCCACACTGGTGTAGTCATAGTCGGCGAGGTAGTGGGGCAGGCGGCGCTCATCAAAGAGGCCAATGGTACGCAGCACTTCCCCCGGAATCAGCAGGCCCCGGCCTGGCAGGTAGGTAACCGGGTGCAGGCCCTGGCGCTCCTCGGCGGGCAGCTGCTGCAGCAGAAAGGCACTGCGGTGCGTGAGCCAGCTAAACCGCTCCCCCCCATAAATAGGCTGCCGGGTTGAGGCGTCCAGCTCCAGGGCGCCCAGCACCGCGTGGGGCTGCCGGCGGGCCCAGAGCAGCATGTTCTCCAGAAAAGCAGGCGTTGCCACCACATCATTGTTCAGGGTGAGAACGTGGGTAGCACCGTAGCCCAAGGCCTGCCGGATGCCCATATTCACGCCGGCCGTCCAGAATAGCTCGCCGTTGCCGCGCAGCACTTCTACCTCCGGAAATTCCCGCCCCAGCGCCTCAGCGGTGCCATCGGTAGAGCCATCATCTACCACAAGCACGCGGAAGTGCTGGTAGGTTTGCTGGCGGAGCGAGCTTAAGCAGGCCTGCGTAAACGCCCAGCGGTTGAAAACCGGAATAATAACGTAGAGCATGGGTCCAGGGAGAAGCTACGGTACAGAAAATGGGATAGGGCGGTAGACGGTTAAACCCGGCGAAGCGGCTACGTGGCAGGTACGGAGTAGCTGGCCGCTGGCAGGCCCTCGGTAGCGGCGCGTCGCCGAAGCCGCCACTGGTCCGGCCACCGAATAAGCCGGGCGAGGCGGGCCAGCACCCGGCCCGTCAGAAACCGCCGGAACTGGCGCTCATCGCGGGCATAGTTGCCCAGCACGGGCGTGGGGTGCTGCAGCGGGAAGGAGAGGCGGTAGCGCGTGTGCCCGGCCACATGGTGGGTGGCACTGACGGTATGCGTGGCATCGGGCCCGGAACCAATATTCTGCACCAGGTTTACCGCCGGGATAATAGCCAGGCCGGAATTGGCCGCTACCGTGAAGTGCCACTGATAATCCCAGGTATGGGGCGGGTAGGCTTGCCGGCGCATGGCTTCAAACTTCTGCAGCCAGTAATACCGCTGTAGCCGCGAAGGATACATGCTGCTGAGCAACCCACGCCGGCGCAGCTCGGGCAGCTGGGCATACTCAAAGTCATACAGCTGCCAGGCGCGCCGCCACGTAGCCCAGCCCCAGGAATGCACTTGGCTGGAAAAGGAGTAGGAATCGGTGGGGGCGGTATGCTCCCGGGCTTCCTGGAATAAGTTGTTGCCGCCAATGTGCATCACCCGCGTATCGTGGCGGTAGCGGGTCAGCAGTTCCTGGCAGAAAGGGAAAAAGTCAGGGCCGGCCACGCAGTCATCTTCCAGAATAATGCCTTCGGGCTCGTGCTCAAAAAACCAGTTGATGGCCGTGGATACGCCCCGGCTGCAGCCCAGATTGGCGGGCTGAAATAAGGTTTGCAGCTGGCAGGGCCAGTCTATTCCCTCCGTAACCACGGCGCGGGTTTGCGCGCACAGCTCCGCCTCCAGGGGCCGGCTGGCACGGGGGCCGTCGGCGGCCAGGTACAGGCGGGGCGGCCGCGCCGCCCGAATGGCCTCAAAGGACTGGCAGGTAAGCGCAGGCCGGTTGAAGACCACGAACAGAACGGCCGGCCCCCGATCAGCTGTGGAGCAGGACAGAGGGGATGGAGCCATGAGCGAGCTGGGGTTGCTGGGAAACAGAACGTGCAGGAGCGGGCGCGGGGGCCGGTGCGGTATCGGCTACGGTAGCGGCGGCCAGCGCCAGGCCCAGCAACCCCAGATAGTAATCGGGCCAGTTATAGGATACCCCGTAAACCAGCGCGCCGCAGGCATACGCCACCAGAGTCACGGCCTCCAGGGTCATAGGCTCGGGCTGGCGCAGTCGTTTAATAACCAGGTAAATAGGTGGGCCCACGGCCAACAGCAAGCCCAGCAGCCCAAAGTAGAAAAGCCGGTCTACATAGAAGCTGTGAAAGTGGTGTCCGGTACCGTTTATCCATACCGCTTCTCCGGTATTGCTATGGTAAAACTGTATTGGCAGCTCAAAACCCTTGAGCCGCATGCCGGCAATGGGGTACTCCTGTAGGAAGGGGATATAGGCTTCAAACTGATTCAGGCGAAAGTTGCCCGTGCCCTGCTTATCCGGGTTGCGGATGTCCGCTATGTTTTGTTCGAACTTCTTCTGTACTGCTTCGTCATTTAGTACAATAGCCAGCCCGCCCAATGCCACCACCAGCACCGGCAGTACCAGCATGGGCACCAGCCGTTTAAATGTTGGCCGCACAGAGACAGTGCGCATCAGGAGGAGCAGGTCGATGACCAGCACAATACCGGTAGTGACCCAAACCGTTCGGTGCTGTAAAAATACAATCAGACTCAGGGTACCAAAAAAGGCCACTAATGCCAGCAGAGAGCCATTTTTGAAATAAGTGTTCAGGTAATACAGCAGCGGTAAAATGAGCAGGAAAGCAGACGCTGAGGATACCCCTCTTTCCTGTTCCAGAAAGCCCTCCATGGTGAAGGTTTCCGGGTGAAAAACAAGCAGGTTTAGCAGCAGAACCAGCGGAATGCTCCCAATCAGCAGCTTTAAGTTAGGTAGACCCCAACGCAGGTAATAAGCATACACGCCAAAAACCAGCAGAAAATCAGTGAGCTTACTGAATACGTGCAGGTACACAAACCAGCGCCCCCAACCCCCATACGACTCCAGCGCCAGCAGGAACAGACTCAGCAGCGTGAGGCCAAACCACCAGCCCATGGCCCCGGTGAGGTAGCGTAGATTACGCACCGTAATCCACATGGTAATGCCCAATAAGGCAAAAGCATAATACCGTAGCAGAGGGTCCCCTTCCCACGAGACTAAGAACTCCGTGTAGATTCTGCTCATGAACAGAACGCCAAACAGGTACAGGCCGCGGGGAATCCCAAATCTGATTTTCATGCGCGGGAGGTCAGCTAATGGTGTGATAAATGTCTATCGTACGCCGTACAATGGTTTCTCTGTCGTGCCGGTGGGCAGCCACCAGGCGGCTTTCCTGCCGCAGCATATGGGCCAGCTCCGGGCTGTGATACAGCCGCAGCACCTGGGCCGCCAGGCTGCGCGGGGCCAAGTCGCTGAGCAAGCCGGTTTTGTCGGGCTCTATCAGGTCGGGCACGCCGCCCACGTGGGTGGCTACCACCGGCAGCCCCAGCAGTTGGGCTTCGCAAACCGTATTGGGGCTGTTATCGATGTAAGAAGGGTGGAGCAGGCAAAAGGACTGGCGCATGAGGGCCGCCAGCTGTGCCGCATTGCAGAAGCCCACGCACTCCACCTCAGCGGCCGTGAAAGGCGCTATGCCTAACTTGCGGGCCTCCTGATTTACCTCTTCCAGCGTTACCCGGCCGGCCATCACCAGCTTCAGCGGACTTTGCTGCCGGATAAGCGCATAGGCGGCCACTACTTCCGTAAAGCCTTTCATGCGCTGGTTGCCGCCCGTAAACAGCACCTGCGGACGTACTTCAGTTGCCGGCTCTGGTTCGGGTTCATAAAACTCCGGGCGCATCATCTCCCAGTTATGATGGATACGGGCGCCGGGACTCAGCTTTGCCATAAGAGCTTTATCCCAGGCTGTGCGGCAGATGAACTCGTGCACCGTGGGCAGATAGCGGCGCTCATAGAACTCGCCAATCTTCCAGGAAAGGCCCAGCCGGGACCAGGTTTGGGGCAGGTAGCGCAGGTACTCGGTTATCACGCCCTGCACCGAGAGCACCACGGGCCGCTCCAGCCCGGGCACTACCGCCGGCAGCTGCCATTCGGAGCCATGCAGGTGCAGCACATCATACGCCTGATGATGCCGGCGCAGGTATTGGCGCGCCACATGTACCCGCTGGGTATACAGCGTAAGTAAATCCTGCCGGAAGGAGGGAGCCCGCAGGTAAATAAAGTGCATCCCATCTTTGTCAAACTCATCAATGGGCTTGCTCAGGCCGGGGTGCCAGTCGAGAATGGTAAGCTCTATTTCCGGCTGTTTTTGCAGGGCGGCGGCCAGGGCCGCTACCCACGGGGCCGGATGCCCCATGCCCGCACCAGGGTAAGGAAACTGCGCCATCCAGAGCACTTTCTGCCGGGGACGAGCCACCGCCCTGGCCGGCCCGGCTGCCCGGCTGGGCTGGGAAGCGGCAATGGGCGGAGAATAAGAAGTAGCAAACCCGGACATAAGCTTAAAAATGAAACCACAGAGTAGCTAAGGGAATGATATGCCCACCGACGCTAAGCCGGCAGCGAGGAGGGAGCCAGCTGCCGATGCAGCCAGACCAGAACCGGGCCCAGCACCGGCACCGCGCGGGTGTTCAGGTGGCCCAGCAGATAGGCCACCTCCGCCTGCAGCGCCGGTAGCGGCAACAGCAGAATAAGAGTGGGCAGGCTGATAGCCCCCGTGAGCAGCTCGGCGGCAAAAACCAGAGGCAGCGGCGCCATGGCCGCGCGCAGCCCACTGGCCACCAGGGCTATGGAAGCGGCTACGCCGGCACTCAGGAGCAAAGCCGGTACGTAGGCGCGCATCAGGGTGGTGAGCTCCACCGTTAGCACCCGGCGCATCAAAATCAGATAAAAGACCGTGCGCAGTGCCTCGCCCAGCAGCACAGCCAGCGCTATGCCCACCAGCCCAAAACCACGCAGCAGCACAAACAGCGCCAGCATGGCAGCAGCGTGCGTAAGGGTGAGCACCAGCTTGCGAACCAGGTGGGCCGTGGCATCACACACCGTCACGGCAAACATATTCATAGTGCTCAGGCTGTAGAGCAGGCAAATCACCCGGAAAATGGGCACGGCGTCCATCCACTGCGGGCCCAGCATCACGCGCACCAGCTCAGGGGCAGCCACGGCGGCGCCCAGGCAGATGGGCATGATGAGCACGCCCGTGAGGCTGAGGCTGCGCAGGTAGGCGCCGCGCAGGCGGGGCCGGTCGTGCTGCACCTGGCTGAAGGAGGGCAGGGCCACCCGCGTGACACTGGCGGTGAGGGTATAGGCCGGCAGGGCAATGAGCATGGCGGCGCGGCTGTAGAGACCCAGGGCCGCCCCGCCCCACAGGCGGCTGATGGCCATTTTATCCAGCTCGCCGGTCATGTACTCGCAAAAACTGGCCACCGACGACCAGCCGCCGTACTGCACCAGCGGCCGGTATACCTGCCAGCTAAACAGGGGCTTAACAGAATGCCGGGTAACGGCGTAGCCCAAAATCAACAGCAGCAGGCTCTGGCTTAGCTGCGTACCTACCAGGCTCCAGGCGCCGTAGCCCAGCCACGCCATGGTAATACCCACGCCCCCGTAGCTCAGCACAAACGTGCTGACTTCTATAAGGGCCAGCGTCCGAAAGCGCATCTGGCGGCGCAGCAAACTCACGGAGGTGGCATAAATGCCCATCAGCACCAGCCCCACCGAAAGTGCATGGATAATAGGCACTACGCCGGGCTGCGAGAAAGCCCGCCCGCCCAAAGGCGCCAGTAGCCACAGCAACCCGGCAAAAAACAAACCCAGGCCCACCGCCGAGGTAAAGGCGGCCCGTACATCGGCGGGGGTCAGGGTGGCTTTCTGAATGAGGGCCTGCTCCATCCCCATTTGGGCAAAGTAGCCGCCAAACCGCATGAAAATAGCGGCCAGTGCCACCACACCAAAATCGGCGGGGGTAAGCAGGCGAGCCATTACGGCGGTGTAGCCCACTTGCAGCACGGAGGTAGCCAGCGTGGCCATCGTGGTCCACTTCATGCCCTGTATGGCGGCTCCCGTCAGGCTGCCGGGGGCCGCAGGGGCCGGTGGTGGCGTGGTAGTGAGCTGGCTGGACATAGGGCAGGGAAAGAAGCGGGGAGTGATATCTGGGGGCGGGGCTTACTTAGTGCGAATACCCGTAGCTGTAGGCTTTGGTGCGGTGCCGGTACTCGTAGGTTTTGGCAAAGTGCACGTCGTTGATAATCAGGAACACGTTTTTGATCTTCTTCTCCAGGTGCAGGTCGTTGATCTGGCTGAGCAGGGAGAGGTCGGTGTAGTTCTGGCGTACCACGTAAATGTTGGCGTCCAGGAAGCGCATCAGCACAAAATACTCGGCCACGTAGCCTACCGGCGGGGTGTCCAGTACAATGTAGTCGTACTCGGCGCGCAGGCGTTCCAGCAGCTCAGCCATGCGCGGGGTTTCCAGCAGCTCGGTCGCATTGGGCGGGATAATGCCGCAGGTCATCACATCCAGGCGCTCCACGCCGGAAGGCCGCACGCTGTCCTCAAAGGTGGTCAGGCCGCTGAGGTAAGTGGCCAGGCCCTTATCGGAGGGCGGCACGGCGAAATAGGTGGCCATGGTGGGCTGGCGCAGGTCGGTTTCTACCAATATCACGCGGCGGCCGGAGTGGGCCAGCTCGGCGGCCAGGTTTACGGCGCAGAAGCTCTTGCCCTCGCCGGGCACCGAGGAAGTAACGCCAATCAGTTTTTTCTCCAGCCCCCCCGAGAGGTACTGCAGGTTAACCCGAATAGAGCGGAAAGACTCGGCCACCAGCCCTTTGGGCTCATGCACCATCTGTTGCTTATCGGCCTTGGAGGCGTGCGCCACCACGCCCAGCAGCGGAATATCCGTTACGCGGGCCAGGTCCTCCTTGCTCTGAATGCGCCGGTTTACTTTCTGCGTTATCAGCAGAATGCCAATGGGCACTATCAGACCGGAAAGCAGGGCAATGAGCCCCACAAACATAGGTTTGGGCGAGGAAGGCCCCGAGCCCTGCATCACGGCATGGTCTACAATTTTCTTGTCCGTAGAGTTGGTAGCCAGGGCAATGGCGGCCTCCGTGCGCTTCTCCAGCAGGAAGTTGTAGTTCTTATCGTTGAAGTCAGACTTGCTTTGCAGCATGGCCAGGCGCCGCTCATCCTCGGGCAGGCGGTTCAGGTCGCCGCGTACCTGGCTTACCTGGTTGTCCAGGTCGTTGAGGCCAATATCACTGGTGCGCAGTAAGTTAGAAAGGGTCTGGTTGAGGGCTTCGCGGGTCGTTTTCATGCGCTCATCCAGCACCGTTACCATGGGGTTATCGGCGCTGGCATTCACGCCCAGGGCGGCTTTCTGCGAGCTAAGGTCCGCCAGCTGCAGCACCATATTGTTTAGTACCGGATCAGAAATACCCATGCTGGCCGGCGACACCACCTGGTTGAGGCTGCGGTTGCTGCGCAGGTAGCTAAGCATGTTCTGATAATACTTGCGCTGGGTGGCTACGCGGGAGCGTTCCAGCTGCAGATTGGTGAGCTGCGAGACGCGGTTGGATGATTGCGCATCCACGTTCACCACGCCGCGGGAAGAGCGGAAGGCGCTGAGGTCCTGGGAGGCCTGCTGCCGCGAGGCGGCCATCTTGGCAATTTCCCCGTCCAGGAAATCCAGCGTGCGCTGGCCTACCCGGTTTTTGTCTTCTACCTCGTTGGCCAGCATCACGCTCATCAGAGTATCCAGAAACTGCTCTTCCTGTTTTGGTACCGGTCCAGAGGTCATCAGCTCAATAATATGCGAGTCGTGGTCGGTGGCGCGGGCCTTCAGGCGTCCCAGATGCTGCCCTACCAGGCTCATCACATCATTCAGGGTTATCAGATACTGGGCATTAGCTTCGGCGGGTACCCCTTCGTTGGAATCAATGCGGAGCGAGAGCAGCGGGTGCTTCAGCTCCGTGCCCGGGTGTATTGTTTCGTTGATATGGATATTGGTCAGGCGGCGAACCACAGCCCCGGTCTGCAGATTCTTCAGCTCGCCCTTATCGGCATCAGCGCGTACATGCAGGCGGCCATCCGGCAGCTTATCAATTAGAATAGGAACATTGGTCAGCTGGGGCGCATTGGGGGTAGGCGTTACCCGGAAGGGTGACTCCTCCATGGACTGCTGGCGCTTTTTCAGGGGGAAGGCCGCATTTACCCACGTGTTGGGCACCACATAGTAGGAGGTAGTGAAATGGGGCAGGCGCTTCATGGTCTGCTGTACCATAGCTACGGAGGTAACCATGCCTATCTCATCCTCCATCTTTACGCTCTTGTCCTTGATTTCCAGGAGCTTCAGCAGCTCCTGTGCCTGCTTGGAGCCGCTGGTCTGCGAGCCCAGCATCATGGTGGCCTTAAAGTCATATATCGGGGTTTTAACCTGCAGATACAGGAAGGCGCCCAGAAAAGCCACCAGCAAACACCCCGCTACCAGGGGCCACCGGGTGCGTATCCGAAATAATAGCTGATGGAGGTCAATTCCGTCGGAAGCTGCTTGTGGGTCCATGGGCAATAGAGCTAAAGAAGTGGGGTAAAATCAGAGTTTGCCTTATATCAAAGGTTTACATTCAGATAGTTAAGCAGAAGAGCTAAGGTGGTGATGCCCGAGAAAACCAGGCCCAGATTGGCCAGGTTGGCGCGCTCATTCTGCACCTTCAGCGGCTCCACGTACAGGGCATCGTTGGGAAGCATGTAGTAGTACCGCGACTTGAGCAGGTTGGGGTCGGTGAGGTTCAGCAGCACCACTTCCGAGCCGGCGGGCGTCTGCCGGATGAGCTTCACGTTTTTGCGGTTGGCCAGGCGGTTCAGGTCGCCGGCCAGGCCCAGGGCTTCCAGCACCGTGGCCTGCCCGTTATAGATGTAGTACCGCCCGGGGTTTCGCACGTCGCCCAGAATGGTAACCTTGAAGCTGGAGATTTTAACCAGCACGTTGGCATCCTTCACATAGCGGCTCACCTCCTTCTGTACCAGGCTTTGCACTTCGGTTACGGTAAGGCCCTGCACTTTCAGCGGGCCAATGGTGGGCAGGTTAATAAAGCCCTGGTCATTCACGGAATAGCCCGTCAGATACATATTGCCGGGGTCGGCGCTGAGAAAAGCATTGACGTTGGTGGGATTAAAGATGGAGCTGAGCACTGGCTGCGTGCTCTGCACCTGAATCGACATAATGTCGTTGGCCTGCACTTTATAAGTGGGCGGGGTATTATTGGTGGTGACCGGGGTAGCGGTGGAGTACTGCGTGTCCTGCAGGTAAGGAAGCTCCTTCTGGCTTACACAACTGGAGAAAATCACACTCATCAACAACACAAAATACCGGATGGAAGGTGAGAAACAGCGCATGACGACGGTGGTGGACAAGTGAGAAAGATCAGGACAGGCACTCCGGAAAAATGGAGGAGAAGACTAGTTTGTAGGAAGTTGATAAAAAACCAATGATAGAATAATTCTTTAAACCTATAGGATTTGATTCATAAAGTCAAGATGTATTTAAATTATTCTTACAAAAAATTGTATTGAATACGGGCAATATTATCCGGTGGAGGCCTGCTGGGTGCGGTAGCCCAATCGGCAAAGCCTGCGCTGCGCCTAAACCCCGTATTTTGGGCGCCCTAACCTTGTTGTATGAAGATTCTGCTGGTAGAAGACGAGCCCAAAGTGGCGGCCTTCCTGTATAAAGGCCTCAGTGAGCAAACCCATACCGTAGATGTGGCTATGGACGGGCTGCAGGGCCTGCACCAGGCCTCCGAGGGGCAGTACGACCTGATTATTCTGGACCAGATGCTGCCCGGCCTGAACGGGCTGGATGTATGCCGGCGCATCCGGGCCGAGAATACCCGCGTGCCCATTCTCATGCTCACGGCCCTGGGCGAGACGGATGATAAAATCCGGGGCCTGGATGCCGGCGCCGATGATTACCTGGTAAAGCCCTTTGCCTTTCAGGAGCTGCTGGCGCGCATCCGGGCCCTCACGCGGCGGGGCCACGAGGGGCCGGCCGCCGAGGCGGTGCTGCGCCTGGCCGACTTAACCCTGGACCCCACCCGCAAAATGGTGACCCGGGCCGGGCACCTGATTCAGCTCACGGCCCGGGAGTTTGCCCTGCTGCATTTCCTGCTGCGCAACCAGGGCCGCGTGGTTTCGCGCGTGGATATTCTGGAGCAGGTCTGGGAAACCTCCTTCGATACCGGCTCCAACGTCATTGATGTCTACATCAACTTTCTGCGCAAGAAGATAGATAAGGACTTCACCCCCAAGCTCATTCACACCCTGGTAGGCATGGGCTATGTTTTGAAAGAGGATTGATGAGTTGTCAGTTGCTGATTGATAGTAGAGGCTTTTCTATTGATAGAATGAACTGTCATCCTGAGCCGGCGAAGGACCTTCACCCGACTGCCCGCCTCGCGCAACAACGACTCGTTCTAACGTAAAAAGGTCCTTCGCCGGCTCAGGATGATAATATATTTAACCTGACAACTGACCACAAAAAAAACCACCCGAAACCAAAACCAGCTCATGACCATCCGTACTCGACTGGCGCTGCAGTTTGGCGTTATTCTGGCCATTACGCTGCTGCTGTTCTCCGTGGTGATTTACTTTTTTACGTTCCGGGCCCGGCGCGAGGCTTTCACCGATAACCTCTTTGACCGGGCCCTGGTGGTAGGCCACGTGTATGCCGATGGTGCCAACCGGGCCGATGAAGCCAGCCGGGGCTCGTACCGCCGCTACCTGCGGCAGTTCTACCGCACCCTGCCCGAGGAACAGGTGCGCGTGTATGATGGCGCGCGCGTGGTGTTTAAGGAAGGCGCCGGCCCGTACCAGCCCGTAACGGCGGCGCTCCTGGCGCAGGTGCTGGCCCAGGGCCGCGTGGTGCGCCGCGAAGGGCATTACCGCCAAACCGTAGGGCTGCGCTACCACGATGCCCGCCAGCAGCGCACGTTTGTGGTGCTGGCCTCCTCCCTGGATGCCGATAGCCGCCACGAGCTGGAAACCCTGCGGGTGATTCTGCTGAGCGGGCTGCTGGTTTCTTTGGTAGCAGTGGGTATTGGCGGGTGGTTTTTTGCCGGGCAGGCCCTGCGCCCCATGCAGCGCATTGTGCGGGAAGTAGATAGTATTACCGCTTCCGATCTGCACCAGCGCCTATCCATGGCCGATGGGCAGGATGAAGTATCACACCTGGCCCAGCGCTTCAACCGCCTCCTCGACCGCCTGGAAACGGCTTTTGCCGGCCAGCGCACCTTCGTGCGCGATGCTTCCCATGAGCTGCGCACCCCGCTCACCGCTATTATTGGCGAGCTGGAAGTGGCTCTTCTCCAGCAGGAGCGCACCCCTCAGGAGTACCGCCGCGTGCTGCGCAGCACCCTGGATGCCGCCCGCCTGCTGAAAGACCTTACCAACGGCCTGCTGCAAATAGCCCGGGCCTCCGACGACCCCTCCCAGATTTCCCGCACCCAGGTGCGCTTTGATGAGCTGCTGCTGCTGGCCCATGAGGAGATGCAGCGCCGCCACCCCACCTGCCGCATCGACCTGGAGTTTGGCGAATCACAGCCGGATGGCCGCACCGGGCCCTTCACCGTGTTGGGCAATGAGGCCCTGCTGCTGGTGGCCGTGCTGAACGTGCTGGAAAACGCCTGCAAATTCTCTATTCGCCAAAACCAGCCCATTGTAGCCTCGCTCACGGCTCCGCCCGGCCGGGTTAGCCTGGAAGTGCGCGACCAGGGCCTGGGCATGAGCGAGACAGACCGCCAGCAGGTGTTTGTGCCTTTCTTCCGGGCCGAGGCCGTGCGCAATGTGCCCGGCCACGGCATCGGCCTGCCGCTCACCTCCAAAATTATGGAGCTGCATGGCGGCCGCATTCAGGTGGAAAGCCAGCTGGGGCGGGGCACGCAGGTATGGCTGATATTGCCTTTTTCGTGAGCCTGGGGCGTTTTAATCGTAATTTAATTCCCTTTTAACCCGGCCTTAACTACGCGGCCCTACTCTTGTGTTCATATTCGGGTCATCGGGCCCGTTTCCCTTGTTCTCCAGAGTAGAAGCTATGAGTCAGACGGCTGAAAAAATAGAAGTAAAAACTACCCCGGTTAGCCCGCAACCGGGCAACTACTTCAGCACCCTGGCCAGCGATGCGCCATCCGGGCTGGTGGTTTTTCTGGTGGCCCTGCCCCTGTGCCTGGGTATCTCGCTGGCCTCCGGCGCCCCGCTGCTGGCCGGTATCATTACCGGTATAGTAGGAGGGGTGCTGGTGTCCTGGCTGAGCGGCTCGCAGCTGAGCGTGAGCGGCCCGGCCGCCGGCCTCACCGTCATTGTGCTCACGGCCATTCAAACCCTGGGCTCGTTTGAGGCCCTGCTGGCGGCCACCGTGGTAGCCGGTATACTGCAGCTGATACTGGGTTTTGTGAAGGCGGGCATTATAGGCATGTACTTTCCTTCCTCGGTTATCCGGGGCATGCTGGCCGCCATTGGTCTTATTCTGATTCTGAAGCAGATACCGCACTTCCTGGGCGCCGATACTGACTATTTCGAGGATAACACCTTCTTCCAGCTAAACGGGCAGAACACGTTTTCCGCCATTGGGGCCGCCCTGCAGGCCCTGAGTCCGGGCGCCATCCTGATTGGTAGCTTGTCGATGCTGGTGCTGCTGGCCTGGGAAAGCAAGGCCCTGCAGCGCATTAAGCTGGTGAAAATGGTGCCGGCCGCGCTGCTGGTGGTGGCCGGCTCTATTGGCCTCAATCTGCTGCTGGGCTCCATTGCGCCCACGCTGCAGGTGCAGCCGGAGCACATGGTAAAGCTGCCCGTGGTATCCTCCCTCAGCGACCTGGGTGGCCTGCTCACCTTCCCCGACTGGAGCGCCTTCCTGCGCCCGGCTACCTACGGCGTGGCTTTCACCATTGCCATGGTGGCCTCCCTGGAAACCCTGCTGAGCGTAGAGGCCGTGGATAAGCTGGACCCCCACAAGCGCCATACGCCCCAAAACCGCGAGTTGAAAGCGCAGGGCGTGGGCAATATGGTGGCGGCCCTGCTGGGTGGCCTGCCCATGACGGCGGTTATCGTGCGCAGCTCTGCCAACATTAATGCCGGCGGCCAAACCAAAATGTCGGCGTTTATCCACGGCTTTTTCCTGTTGCTGAGCGTGCTCTTCCTGGCCCCGGTGCTTAATCTGATTCCTTTGTCGGCGCTGGCAGCCGTGCTGCTGCTGGTGGGCTTCAAGCTTACCAAGCCCGCCCTCTACCGCATGCAGTGGAAGCTGGGCTGGGAGCAGTTTCTGCCGTTCATCATCACCATTCTGGCCATTCTGTTCAGTGATTTGCTGAAGGGCATCAGCATCGGGCTGGTGGTGGCCGTGTTCTTCATTCTGAAAGCCAACTATCAGTCGGCGTACTTTTTCCACCACGAGCCTTCCCGCGAGCCGGGCACGTTTCACCTAAAGCTGAGTGAGCACGTCTCCTTTTTAAACAAGGCCAGTATTGTGCAGCTGCTGGACCGCTTCAAGCCTGGTTCCCGGGTTGTTATTGATGGGTCTGACTCAGAGGTAATTGACTACGACGTGCTGGAAGCCATTGAGAACTTCCGCGTAAATGCCCTGGAGCGGCACATCGACCTGGAGCTGCGTCAGATTCCGCAGGTAAATACGGTGGGCCACTAAAACATTTCCCCCGTTCCGGGATTTCATCCACACATTCCGACTACTATTATTGCATCATGAAAGGTATCGAGCCAATTCTGGAGAACAACCGCAAATGGGTGGAGGAGAAGCGCAGCTCCGACCCCCAGTACTTTGAAAAACTGGCCACCGGTCAGCAGCCCCGCTTCCTGTTCATCGGCTGCTCCGATTCGCGGGTGCCGGCCTCGGCCATCACCGGCACCGGCCCGGGCGAGATGTTCGTGCACCGCAACATTGCCAACATGGTGGTGCACACCGATTTCAACCTGCTTTCCGTGCTGCAGTATGCCGTAGAGGTGCTGGGCGTGCAGGATATTATGGTAGTGGGCCACTATGGCTGCGGCGGTGTAGCTGCGGCCGCTGCCGACAAGCAATACGGCCTCATCGATAACTGGCTCACCAACATCCGCGACGTAATCCGGGTGCACGAAACCGAGTTCCTGCGCATCAAGGACGAGGACGAGCGTCTGCGCCGCCTGGTAGAGCTCAACGTAATTGAGCAGGTGCGTAACCTGGCCAAGACCAACATCATCCAGAATGCCCTGAAAGGTGGCAACCCGCCTCGCCTGCATGGCTTGGTGTACGACATCCGCGAAGGCCTGCTGAAAGACCTGCAGGTAGATGATGACATGATCAAAGACCTGGACCATATTTACGGTACCAAATCAGCAGATCAGGTGCAGGAAGAAAAGCAGAGCAGCCAGGCGCAGGAAGTAGCCAAGCATGCCCCCGCGGCCGAAAAAGGCGCGGAGCAACTGGCCGCCAAAAACGGCAAGGCGAAGGCTGAACAGGAGGCCACGCTGCATAAAGTTTTGTAGCTCGCCTGACCATTCCAAGTAAAAGGCCCACTTCCGGATTTCCGGAAGCGGGCCTTTTACTTGGCTGCAGTGTTTACTTGAGCAGCTTTAGGGAGTCCACCAAAGCCTCTGGGGTTATTTCCAGGATATTGGGCGCGAGGTACTTTTTGCCGTCTACAATCGTATTGGTGCGCCCATAATACACTTTGCCATTCAGGGTTCTGATAACCACGGTGCTTACCGCCGTGCCCAACGGAATGCCTGGGCTTTTTAGCTTGCCGATTCCGGCCGATTCACAGAATTTGAAAGCTGTGTTATTGTCCTGGAACAGCACATAAGCCATGGTATTCGTCTTCAAATCGATATTCTCACCGGGAATGGTGACGATAATGGTGTCCTTGGGCTCATCCGGCAGAAACCGGTCGAAGTTGATCCATTCGTAACCGGCATTGAGCAATGCACTGGGAATTTTTGCGGAAGCCGTCTGACCGAAGCTTTTGAAGGTGGTATCAATTTGGGGAGACCAGTGAAAACAGTCGAAGCTAAAGTCAGAGATGGGTTGTGCGGCAAAAAGCTGCATACCTTCCATGGAAGTAACCGAAGGCGGAATCTGGGAACTGAGCGTAACCGAAATGCCATCAGCCCATTTTACCTTTTCCTCAGGAGCCAGATAAAACTCACCCGCTGACTCCAGCGCACGGCCGTCACTGATGGTAGGCATAGCCGTCAGCACCATAGTTGCCTTATCAAATACCTCCCGGAGCTGCACATGCACTGGGGTGGTCACGGGTTTGCCGTTCTCATCCACAAAGGCATGCGCAGGTATCACTACTGCCGTTCCTTGCGCACTGTTGAAGGTGTTTTCCTGGGCGGGGTTGTAAGTATAGAGCTGCACCGGGGCCCCTAAGGTGGTAGCTACTTCCTTAATAGTGGTGGGTGTTTTAATTACCGGCGGCTTACCGTCGTTGCAAATCACTACGTCCGGCGAAAGCTCGCAGGCGGTTAAGGCGAAGAGTAGTATGTGAATGGCGGCTAGCCAAGTGAAAGAGCGCGGCATGGCAGAGTATCTTGAAAAGGATAAGGGATAGATGAACAACTATTTACTTTTGGTAGGGGCGGGGGAAAGCTCCCACATCAGACCCACTTCCACGCCCAGGTTCCAGGGGTGGCGTTTGGCCTGTGCCTGGGCCGGATCGGTAATGGAATTGAGGAAATACTGACCCTGCGGACGCACACTGATCCACTGGCCTAAGGCCATCTGGTAACTGGCATAGGCCCCGGCCTTGAGCAGCAGGTTGGTGGAGCGGTACGGCGAGGCTACACCCGGCGTCCATTCTTTCTGCTCGCAGAAGCAGGCGTCTCCTTCCGTAGTGCGGGAACTGGTGCGCAGGTTTACTGCGCCCCCTACCATGGTACCAATGTTCCAGCGGTGGTTGCCAATAAACTGGTATTGGGTCTGCACCGGAAGGGTGATGTATCGGTGCACATCCCGGAAGGAAATCTGCTTGGTTATATCCTGCGATGTTTTCTGCAGCTGGTAATTCAGGGCAGTGGCATACTCAGCATAGCCGGCCCCGGCCATTACCGTGAGGCGCTTGTTCAGGGCATACGTCAGGCCCAGGTGGCCGCCATAGCTGGTGCCAGGGCGCTCCAGGTTTTGCAGCTGGGTAGTAATGCCGCCCATCTTACGGTAAGAAACGCCGCTACCTGCTACCAACTCAATTCCCATATGCTGAAGAATCTGGTTGGCGCGCTTGCGTTTGGTGCGTGGGCGGCGCTTCTTGTTTACCTCCGGCTCCTCGGCCTCCAGCTCGGGGGGCAGCACCCGGCGCATCGCCAGGGGCTCATACGTCAGCTTTTCGGGCTTGCCTGCCCGGTCCCGACGACGGGTTTCCGAAGCAGAGGCGGCCTGCCCGTTGGCAGCAAATTGCTCCCCCAAAGATTCAGTATTAGCACCTGCCAACCGGCTGCCTGGGCGGCGCAGGGAAGCCGGGCGGCGAGGTTTGCTTGCCGCCGTTAGGGCCGATGAAGGATTAGCACCTGCGCCGTTATCCGTAAAGCGGTTGGCGCCTCGGTTTACACCTTTCCGATTGCCTACTATAGCCGCCAACGCGCCCGGGAATATTTTGGAGCGGCGGGTACGGGTGCGTGATGATGTCTTTTGAGCGCCTTCTGCTGAAATATTCTCCTCTGCGGGCCGGTCTTTTGTGCGCCGCTCAGGCACAGGCAAAAGGGCGGGCCGTGCTGCTCCGCCAGAGCTACTGATGGATGCGCTAGTGGGTGCACCCTCTAAAGCGGCACTTGCTGAGCCACTGCCGGGATGCCCTGCTGCTTGGCCTGCAGCCTGAGAAGCTGCTACCGAACCCAGTGCGGCCTTTCCGCCTTCAGCGGGTGCTCCTGGGGCTACCCCGGAGCGGGAGGCGTTTTGCGCTACGGCGCCTTTACCTTCTGCTGTATCCTGCCAGGGCAGGTGCTGCCGCAGCGGGGCAGCCGGCCCCAGGGCCAGATAAATGATGTAGTTGCTGCACAGTAATAAGAGGAGCAGCAAAGGCCAAAGTCGCCGCTTGCGGGGAGCAGCAGGCATCTTTTCCTGAATTCCGGACCAGACGGACTCCGGAACGGCACTGCCATAGCCTTCCAGCTTTTGGCGCAGGTCGTTATAAAATTGTTCCGATTCGTGCTCAGTCATTGTAGTTAGAAGAGGAGGTTGAAACAAGCAGCCGTTCCTCTAGCAGGCGGCGGGCTCGCGACAATTGGGACTTGCTGGTACCTTCCGAAATGCCCAGTAACTCACTGATTTCTGCGTGGCTATAGCCTTCAATAGCATACAGGTTAAGCACCGTGCGGTAACCGAGGGGTAGCAGATGCATCATGCGTACCAGGTCTTCTGCCGAAAGCTGATCAAAGGGAGTTCCGTCTGGATGGGCCAGCTCGTTTACTTCCTCGGCATCCAGCGGCACGTGCGCTTGCCGGTTTTGCTGATAGCTGTTGATGGCTGTATTGACAGCAATGCGGCGGGCCCAGGCTTCAAAGGGACCCTGCCCACGATATTGCTCCAGGCGGGTGAAAATCTTGACGAACGTTACCTGCAGAGCGTCCTCCGCCTCGGCCCGGGACGAGCAGTAACGCATACAGACGCCCATTAGCTGATAACCCAGGCGCTCATATAACGCCCGTTGCGCCGCTGGCTGGTTTTTTCGGCAACCTTCTACCAGCGCATTAATTGATTCAGCCATAGGCAGGTAATAGAACTAATAGAAATGTCGTACGCTAGCATTCTACACCCATGACCAGAGGTATTGGAATCCGGTTGCGTAGCCAAAAAATATATTTTAAAGCGCCGGTAACTTCTGCCGGGCACCCTGATATAATTTGTTTTCTGCCGAACTATCGGCTACTTCGCCAGCACAAACATCCCGCAAGCTATGCTTCTTCCACTGTATCAAATCGACGCCTTTGCTGATAAAATTTTCACCGGCAACCCGGCCGCCGTGTGCCCCCTCACCGAGTGGCTGCCCGAGGCCCTGATGCAGGCCATTGCCGCCGAAAACAACCTGGCTGAAACGGCCTTCTTCGTGTCCCGGGCGCAGGAGAATGAGTTCGATATTCGTTGGTTTACGCCCACCGTGGAAGTGGCTCTTTGCGGGCATGCCACGCTGGCCTCGGCGCACGTGCTGCTGCACCACCTCAACTTTAAGGGCGAGGAAATCATCTTCCACAGCAAAAGCGGAGCCCTGCACGTAACGCGTGGCCAGCACAACCGCCTCACGCTCAACTTTCCCAGCAACCCGCCCCACCCGCTGCCCGTGCACCCCGATGGCCTGATTGACGGCCTGCGCGCCACGCCCCTGAATATTCTGGCCAGCCCCAATGCCGACCTGATAGCCGTGTTCTCCACCGAAGCTGAAGTGCGCGCCCTCAAGCCCCATTTTCAGCACCTAAGTAAGGTAGAATACCGCGGCATAGTAGCCACCGCCCCCGGCACCGGCAGCGTCGATTTTGTGTCGCGTTTTTTTGGGCCGCGCGTAGGCGTTGATGAGGACCCCGTTACCGGCTCAGCTCACACCCAACTCATTCCTTACTGGGCCGAAAAGCTCGGCAAAACCACCCTGCACGCCCGCCAGGTTTCCGCCCGCGGCGGTGACCTGTGGTGCGAGCTACACGGCGACCGGGTGCTGATCAGCGGCCAGGCTCTGACGTATCTGAAGGGAGAAATTGAGGTAGGGGAGTAAGGATACTATATGCTACTATCAATAATGATTAATTGGAAGCTTCTAATAACAATCCTTCTCCCAATTACACTGGCGGTTTGTATTATCTATTCGAGGACGTTTGGTTTCAGGAGAAGAATGCGCCACATATTAATTGGGTTGTCTTTATTGCCAGTGCTATACCTTATTATATTCAAACCTGAAATAAAGCTGCATCACCCAATCTATGGACTGTTTTCAGCCTCTCTTATTGCTGGCGTCCTTTACGAATTATTTGATTGTATATCCTTGCGAATTCAGGGAAGGACGTTCTATTTACTTGCGAGAGGTGCCAAAGATGTTGTTGGGTTAGGACTTGCAAAACACAATCCGCACTTGAGTACTTCGGATAGATTATTTTCTTTTATGCTGATTTTTTTTTCGGGGTTATGGCCTCTACTATATGGGGTATTTGGTAAATACTTTCATTGATATCCTATAGATAATTACACAGATATACCAGCTGATAAAGTACTTACAAACTTTTACGCCGCCGGCTTTTTCCTGCTCGCCACGGCCTTCTTGCCCGCCACTGGCGCAGCCAGCTTCCCGGGATTATCGGCCAGAAACTTGCCCCAGCTTTTGCCGCCGGCTTTCACGTTGTTGCCTTTTTGGTAGTGGTGACAGAGCGCCACGGCCAGGGCATCGGTCGCATCCAGAAACTTGGGGGCTTCCTCGATGGGCGGCAGCTTCAGCGTTTGGCGCAGCATGTGCGCTACCTGCTCCTTGGTAGCGTTGCCGGAGCCGGTTACCGACTGCTTGACTTTAGTGGGCGCATACTCCACATAGGGAATCTGGCGGGAAAGGCAGGCGGCAATGGCCACGCCCTGCGCCCGGCCCAGCTTGAGCATGCTCTGCACGTTGACGCCAAAAAACGGCGCTTCAATGGCCAGCTCATCGGGCAGAAACTCCTCAATCAGCTCCGTCATCCGCTCGTAGATGCGCTTGAGCTTGAGGGCGTGGTTGGTGCCCAGCTTCTTCATATCAATGACATCGTAGCGCAGCACCGTTACGTGCTGGCCACGCACCTCAATCACGGCGTAGCCCATAATCTGAGTGCCGGGGTCCACGCCCATGATAATTTTAGGCAGTAATTCAGTAGAGGCGAGAGGCAAAATCATAGCAGACCGGGGAAGAAGCACGACGGACGGGCGCTTTATTGCGTAGGGCTGGATAACTTGCCAGCTGAGTACGCCAAATTCGCCACCATTTTGCCCCCCGAACCACTACAAAACTACGCACGAAAGCCGGAAGAATCTGCGCGTCGTCGGCGCGTATGGGTGGTGGGCGGCAAATTACTTATTACGCTGCTCACGCTGGGGCTGCTGTACCACTCGGTGTTTGCTGATGAAGCTACGGCCGCAGCCTGGCGGCAGCTGCTCCGCTCCACACTAACCGGTGCTGGCCGCGGGCCGGTGCTGGCCGCGCTGGCCCTGGTGCCCGTAAACTGGGGCCTGGAGGCCTGGAAATGGTGGCGCCTGGCCCGGCATCTGGAGCCGGTTTCCTTCCGCCGCAGTTTCCGGGCCGTGCTGGTAGGCCTCACGCTGGGCTTCGTCACCCCCAACCGCGTGGGCGACTACGCCGGCCGCATCATTGAGCTCAAAAGCCGCCGTCTGGATGCGCTGGGCGCGGTTTTTCTCGGGCGCTACTGCCAAATGGTGGCTACCATGCTGGCGGGCACGGCCGGACTACTTTATTTCCTGCTCACCTTTTATTTAACCGGCTACCCGGCTACTAAGCTGGGGGTAATAGGTGCGGCCGTGGCTATCAACGTAGCCCTACTGGTGCCGCTCTACCGCAGCCGCTTGCTGCTGGCGGCCCTCACGCTGGTGCGCCCATTGCGGCGCTTCCGGCGGTATCTGGCCGTGATGCCTACGTATCCGGCTAATTTGCTGCACTCCGTTTTGGCGGTGTCGGGGTTGCGGTATCTGGTTTTCTGCGGGCAGTTTATGCTGCTGCTGTGGGCTTATGGTGCGCGGCCGGATGTAGGGCCGGGGCTGTCGGCTATTGCGGGTACTTTGCTGCTGAAGTCCCTAGTGCCGTCGCTCAATGCGCTGGCCGATGTGGGCGTGCGGGAGCTGTCGGCCACGCATTTGTTTGGCCTGCTGGGTCAGCCGGTGCTGCCGGTGCTAAGTGCCAGCCTGAGCTTGTGGGTGATTAATATTGCCTTGCCCAGCGCGGCCGGGCTGCTGTTTGTGCTGCGGGTGAAGGTGTTTCGGAAAAAGGCACATAAAGATACCGCCTCGTGAGCTGGCTGCCGTTTAGTTGGGGCCTGACGCTACTCATACCGCCCGTGCTGTATGCGGTGGCCATGCTGCGCTTCCGGCAAGCCTGGCAGCAGCTTCCGGCGTTGCCTGGATTGTCTGATCAGGCTCAGAAAAATCAGGCTGATCATTCAATTTTAGCAAGAGAGCTGCCCAAGCTTTCTGTGCTGATTGCCGCCCGGAATGAGGCCGAAAACCTGCCGGGTTTACTCCAGGATTTGCAGGAGCAAACGCTGCCGGTCGCGCAGTTTGAGGTAATTATAGTCGATGATCATTCCACTGATGCCACTGCCGCGCTGGTGCAACAGTGGGCGAAGAAGTTGCCCTTCTGCCTGCGCCTGTTGGCTTTAGCTGAGGCGCCGGGGCAGGGCACCGGAAAAAAAGCAGCGCTGGAAGCGGCCCTGGCCGTAGCCCGGGCACCGTGGGTGGTGTGCACTGATGCCGACTGCCGTGTGCCCGCCGACTGGCTAAGGCTGCACGCGCTGGCGGCCGCCAACCCCGCCACGCACTTTGTAAGCGGCCCGGTACGGCTAACGGGTGCCGGCTGGCTGGCGCAACTGCAGGCCCTGGAAATGGCCGGGCTGGTAGGAGTGGGGGCTGCCTGCATCGCGCAACAAGCCTCCACCATGTGCAATGGTGCCAATCTGGGGTATCGGCGCAGCACTTTCCAGGCAGTGGGCGGCTTTGCCGGCAACCACCACCTGGCCAGCGGCGACGATGAGTTTCTGCTGCATAAAATACAGCAGCGCAACCCCGGCGGTATTCAGTTCTTGAAAGAAGCCAAAGCCACCGTCAGCACCGCCGCGCAGGGCACCATTCCGGCCTTGCTCCGGCAGCGGGTGCGCTGGGCCAGTAAGTGGCCGCATTATCAGACTACTGCACCCCAACGCCTGGCCGTGGTGGTTTTGCTGGCCAACGTGGCGCTTTTCCTGGGTCTGGTTTCACTGCTGGTATGGCCAGTGCTATGGCCCTGGGTGGCAGGCGGCTGGCTCCTGAAGCTGGGGGCTGATATGGTCTTCCTGCGGCCCGTGCTGCGGCTATTAGGCCGCGGGGAGTTACTGTGGTGGGTGCTGCCGCTGCAGCTGCTTTATGCGCCGTATGCGCTGGCCGTGGCGCTGGGTGCGCGGCGCGGGCAGTATCAGTGGAAAGGCCGGCAGGTGAAATGAGTTGCCGGTTGCCAGTTGTCAGTAAGCATAACGAACTTCTTGCAACCGGTAACTGGCAACTGACAACTGACAACTCGCCTTCCTGCGTTACATTTGCTTACTTCACTTCAGCCCCTGCTGCCTTGACCGACGCCGAATTCGATATCCTCGACGAGCTGTACTTCGTTACTTCCTTCCGCGACCTGCTCCAGAAAACCAGCCTTTCTACGGCCGAGCTGGAACAGCACCTGCGCAGCCTGCTGGAAAAAGGCCTGGTGCGCAGCTACTGGCCCGACCCCGATACCGAGCTGGCCTATGAGCCTACTTCCTTCGGGGCCATTGGCCGCGATGCCTTTTATCTGGCCTCCAAAGAAGGCCTGCTGCAGCACAATACCCGCTAACGGTGGCCGTACTAACTGCTCCTGCACCTACTACGGCGCGGCCGCCCGGCTACTATGTGCGCCAGCGCCTGCTCGGTAACAAGCCCGCCATGTTCGGGCTGGGCTTTATTGCCCTGTGCACGCTTATAGCGGTGCTGGGCTATTGGGTGCTGCCCGATAATTCGCCCTCGGCCAACAACAGCATTGTGCAGCTGCAAAAAGAGCCACCCGGCTTCCAGGCTACCATTCTGCGCCTGCCCGCGCCCCGGGATACTATTTCAGCCGATAACCTATTCCTGACCTGGTGGCAGGGCCGCGCACCGCGCTACGCCGAGCAGCCCATTGGCAGCTACCGTATTGTGGGCGATTCAATCATAACCGAACCCTACCGCAACCATTCCGCCCTGGCCGATAAGTCGCGGCGGTATTCGCTGGCGCAGATTACCGGGCATGCCGGCCCGGCTGCCGAGCTGCGCCTCGAGGTGGAATCAACCCATATAGTGCACCGTACCTACTGGCTGGGCACCGACAAAGCCGGCCGCGACGAGCTGAGCCGCCTGCTGCTGGGCACACGCATTTCCCTGGGCATTGGGCTGGTGGCCGTGCTTATTTCCCTGGCTTTGGGCATGCTGATTGGGGCCGTGGCCGGCTACGTAGGCGGCTGGGTAGATAGTTTGCTGCTGGGGCTGATGACGGTGGTGTGGAGCATTCCGGGCATTATGCTGGTTATTGCCATTTCCCTGGCCCTGGACAGCAAAGGCGTCTGGACGTCGTTTGTGGCGGTGGGGCTTACCATGTGGGTGGATGTGGCCCGCGTAGTGCGGGGTCAGATGCTGAGTTTGCGCACCACAACCTTTGTAGAGGCCGGGCGCGTACTAGGCTTGCCACAAAGCCGCCTGATTGCGCGCCACCTGCTCCCCAATATGACCGGCCCTCTGATTGTAATTGCAACCAGTAACTTTGCGGCAGCTATTCTGCTGGAAGCCGGCCTCAGCTTTCTGGGGCTGGGCGTGCAGCCACCGGCGCCTTCCTGGGGCCTGATGGTGAATGAAGGCTTTCAGCTGCTGGGCACGCAGGCCGGCCTGTGGCTGACTTTGCTGCCCGGGCTGGCTATTAGCCTGCTGGTGCTTAGCTTTAACCTGCTCGGCAACGGCCTGCGCGACGCCTACGATCCGAAAACCCCGCTTTCCCATGCCTGAATCAGCCCGCCTAATTACGCTTGAGAAACGCTTCTTCCTGAAGGAGCGGGAACTGAACGCCTTACTGGAAATCACGCAGTCCATTAACCAGGACTCGCCGGAAGGTGCGCTGTACAAAATATTTCAGTTCACGCTGCTGGGCCAGCTGAATGTGCGCCGCCTGGTGCTGTATGTGCAGGAAGAAGGGGAGTGGCAGTGCATGCTTTCCTTCGGGGCGGGCATGCCCGATTTTAAAAAGCTGCCCGTGCCCGCCCTGGTGCAGGAGCAAACCCAGCTGCAGCCCTGCCCGGTAGCCGCCGCCCACTTGGGCCCGGAGTGGCAGCTGCTGGAAACCCTGATTCCGGTATTGCAGAACGGCGAGGTGCTGGCGTACATCCTCATCGGGAATGTGCACGAGGACTACGCCGATGGCGAAGCCACCAAGTTTCTGGAAACGCTGAGCAACATTTTGCTGGGCGCCATTGAGAACCGCCGCCTGGCCCGGCAGCGGGTAGCGGCCGCCGCCATGCGCAAGGAAATTGAAATTGCCCAGGAAGTGCAAACCATGCTCTTTCCGCGCAACCTCCCCAACGATGCTCAGGTGGCCGTGCATGCCAGCTACGTGCCCCACACCGCCATTGGGGGCGATTATTATGATGTAGTGACCATTGACAAGGACCGGTTTCTGTTCTGCGTGGCCGATGTATCCGGGAAGGGCGTGCCGGCTTCGCTGTTGATGTCGAACTTCCAGGCCGGGCTGCGCACGCTGCTGCGCCAGGGCGTGGAGCTGGCCACGGTGGTAGCCGAGCTGAATAATCTGATTTACTGCAATGCCGTGTCAGAGAAGTTTATCACAGCGTTTTTTGGCATTTATAACCGCACCACGCGAGAGCTGCAATACGTGAATGCCGGCCACAACTCGCCTATTCTGCTGCAGGACGACGACACGGTGGAGTACTTGGCTGATGGGGCTACCATGCTGGGTATTATGGACGAGCTGCCCTTCCTGAAAGTGTCGCGCATCACTATTCGCCCCAAAGCCCTGCTGCTCACTTACACCGATGGTCTGACGGAAGTATTCAACAAAGCCGGCGACGAGTATGGCGAAGAAGGCGTGCTGGATTTCCTGCGCCGCTCCCGCTACCTGCCCCTGCGCACGCTGCACACGGAGGTACTGGATGAGATTCGCGGCTTCAACGTGAAAGGCAATCAGTTTGCTGATGATATTACCATCCTCAGCTGCCGTTTTAAGTAAGCTTTTCAAAACCTGCTGAAAGAGCGGCAACAAGTAAAATCCCCACCCATCAGAATCTACTTCTGGTGGATGGGGATTTTACTGTTTTAAGCCAGTTAATGGCTTATGTAAGCAGCAACTTTTTCCGTCATGCTGAGCGCAGTGTGAGCACAGGGGCGTAGGTGTGAGTGGCCACGTTTTCGGCGGTATTGGCGTGCCAGAGGTGGCTGAGGCCGGTATGCCCGTGGGTGAGCATCACTACCAAATCGGCGTGGGCCTGCTCGGCAAAGCGGGGGATGCCTTCGCGCACGCGGGGCGCATCAATAACATCAGGCTCGTAGTCGTCCAGGGAGTGGCGGCTGGCGAAGGCATGGATGCGCTGCAGCGGGGCTTCGTGGCTGCGGCCCGGGGCTACCACATCCAGCAGGTGCAGACTGGCCTCCGGGAACAGCTCCTGCAGCTCCCGCAGCTGGGGCACCAGGCGGTCAGCCTCATCCGAAAAATCTGAGGCTACTACCAGGTGCTGCACGTCAAAGTTGGGCTGGGCATGCTTTACCGTGAGTACGGGGCAGGGTGCCAGCTGAACTACCTTCTCGGTATTGGAGCCCACCCACCAGGGGCGGGCCTGGGTGGCGGGCTGGGTGCCCATCACCACCAGGTCGATATCATGGGAGCGAATGGTGTCCAGAATGGCCGTGGTCAGTTCCTCCGTGCTGATGACTTCATCGAAATTAACATTATTGGTCTGGCGCAGGGCTTCGCGCATCAGCTCGTGCATTTTAAACTTCACGTTCTGCAGCAGTCGTACGGCAAACATATCATCCAGCCCGTCGCCCTTATTGCCGCTGCCGCTGGACACAAATCCCGAGCCGCCGGGCAAATCCGGCTTGTGCAGCAGCACCACGCGGCCGCCTACCCGCTGCGCCAGTTGCATAGCTACCTCAAAAGCATGGTGCGCTTCGGGGGTGAAATTGGTGGGGACGAGAAAGTTTTTCATAACACGGAGGAACGGGAGGGATAATGCTGTTTGGTTTAATTATGTTATAATATAAATATAAAATTGCATTGTCAATGCCTCTGGTTCAGTTGCTGGCATTTGTTTTAGCGTACTGCTCCCAGTATTCCTGCTAAAGGTGGAAAAGAACAGCGGCCGGCCCGGGGAACCAATATTTGGCGGGGCCAGTCCTAATGGATACCTTTTCTTATTCTTTCCTCCCTTAAAATTATAGCTATGAAACTCCCCGGCCTCAACCGTCCACCCCGCCGAACCTCCTCCGATAACTATGCTAAATGGGGCTGGTATGCCATGGCAGTAATTGTCCTGCTCTGGATTCTCTACAATATTTTTTACCGCTAGCTGCCGCCGCACAGTGCGGGCGGAGTGTGGTAGCTTTTGTATCCACTTCAGCCGGGTGAGGAAGAATCGTCTGCCGTCAGCCTGGTTTCCGGCTGATAAACCCATTCCTGCACCCGAATTAGAATGACCAGTGCTATAAAGAAGAAGGAGCCGATTTTATCTACTTCCACTAGCTCGTTCAACAGCAGGTGAAACACAATAATATAGAAAGACAGGCCGGCCGCCAGCACCACGTTGCGCAGGACCGGGTCCTTGCTCTGGTGGTATAGGCGCTCAATGAGCAGCAGGGCAGTACTCAGCAGAAAAGCAAAAAGCAGCAGCCCGGGCAGACCCTGCTCAGCCAGCAGCAGTAGGAAGTAGTTGTGCGTGGTAGAGCGCTCGGGGTTGTCGCTGACGTAGGTGCGGAAGCTCTTAACGGTGTAGTGCTTATACTCCGGATAGAAGGTGCTGGGGCCGGTGCCGGTAATGGGCTTATCGTGAAACATGCGTGCGGCCGCTACCCAGCGGTACAGGCGCTCCATCCCCGATACGTCTTCCAGCTTGTAAGTGGCTTCCAGATGCTTCTCGAAGTTGTCGCCGTAGAAAACCGTTTTCTCATAATCGGGGGCGTACAGCAGGTACTTGTTCTGCTGCACAAAGTAGACCACGGCCAGCAGGGTGGCCAGCGCCGAGCCGATGAGCAACAGGCGCGTAAGCCGCCAGCGGATGATGTAGTAAAACACGCCGGAAAGCACCACCGCCAGAATAGAAGCCCGGGTGTAGGAGGTGAATACACCAAACAGGAACAGCCAAAATGCGCCCAGCCACAGGCGGCGACCCCAGCGCGTATGGGCCGCCCGCGCTGCATACCAGGTATACGGAATCAGCAGGGCCAGCGTGGCGGCGTAGATAACGTGGTTACGGTAAAACGGCTGCACCGCCTGATGAATGGTATCAAAACGAAAGCCGCTGCCGGCATGGCGCAGCACGCTGTAGAGAGTAGATAGGGCCACGCCGGCAGTATAGCAGCCCGCCACCCGCCACACATGGGCCGGGCGGCGCACCACCAGCCACGTCACCATCCCAAAGGGAATGAGGTACCAGGTTTTGGCCAGCAGGTATTTCACCGATTTCAGGGTATCCACCGAAACCAGGGTAGAGGTAGCCGCCCACAGCCAAGCCAGAAATACCAGCAGCACCAGCGGGTGCCCCAGCAAACGCCGGGGCAGGCGAATGGCCCCCGTGATGAGGCCCGCCAGGCAGCAGCCGGTAACCACCAGCATCAGCGGCTCCGAGGGAATATCGGTGCTCAGCCCATTAGGCAGGTTGATTTCGTGGGAAAACGCCAGCGAGAACAGCAGCAGGTAGTAGGCCCAGCGCCAGTCATAAAACAGCGCCACTACGGCGGGCGCCACAAAGGGCACCAGCCACCAGCCACTATCCTTCGTCAGCAGCGCAATGCTGCCGCAAACCAGCAGCAGCCCCACAAAGGCCGCGTACAGCCAGGTGAGAACATCGGTAGGAAGGTGGCGCCGCCACGCAGCCGGCAGCGTCAGGCGGTTCATTCCGCGTATTCCCGTTCGCGCCGGGCGCTAAATACCGGTAGCTGCGTGCGGCTGAGCTCCAGCAGGCTCACCCCAATAACCGACAGCACAAACATGACGGTAACCGAGCTTACAATAATCAGCCAGCGGATGGGCTGGGACTTGCGCAGGGCGGGGTAGGCCTTTTGCACCGTGTAAATAGACGAAATCCGGTTGCGCAGGCTGACTTCCGTATCCTCGTAAGCGCCGCGGGCTTTCACCAGGCGCTCCTGCAGATTCAGAAAACGGGCGTAAAGCGTGCTCACATCGTCGGCGGCGGTGAGGTAGTTTTCCAGGTTGATGCGGTTGCCGCCTTCGGCCGTGGTCAGATTGCGCAGGGCGCGGCGCAGGCCGGCCACGCGGGCCACGGAACCCCCGCCAGCGGCCACTTCGCCTTCGGCCCGCTGCAGCTCAGTTTCAGTTTCTACCACTTCCTTGGCCAGGTAGCGCGACTCGCGGTCCATGCCAAACACGCCGTAGCGCTTGCGGCTGTTCACCAGACTGTCGCGGGTGAGCTGGTACTGGGTTTTTAGGTAAGCGTAGCGGGACTGGTAGAGGGCCAGTACTTTGCGGCGGTTTTCGGTGGTCAGCTGCTGGTTGATGCTGTCAATAATCTGCACCAATGCGTTGGCCACTTTCGCCGCCAGAAACTTGTCTTCATCAATAAAGGTCAGCTCAATGGCGTCGCGCTCCGAGGGAATGATGCGCAGGTTGCTGCTAAACTCATCCAGCACGGCCTGGTGCACTTTGTCGGTGTTGCCATCGTCTAGGCCATAATGCTGCTGTAAATGAAATTTGCGCACCACCTGCTCGGCCACGGGCAGGGAAGTGCCAATGGTAATAATCCGGTCCAGGTCGGCGGCCGTTCCCCCGGGCTCCAGCTTGGCGCCTTCGGCTACAATCTGGTCGGGGTCGGTGCTTTGGGGAGCGGTGGGGTAAAATACCGCGGTTGATTTATATTGATTGGGCAGCAGGAAAGCCACTACGGTGCTTACCAGCAGCGTGAGGAGCAAAGCCCGCAGCACGGGTTTTTGCCACCGCCTGAGCAGCGGCCAAATATGGAGAAGCGAATAAGACGAATCAGGCATACGGGCAGGGTTACAATTATGCAGGTAGCGAAGGCCGCTGGTACCCGGCCGGGGCCCCGAATAACATTTCAGTAGCAGGAACGCGGCGCATCAGCCGCGCCGAAAAATAGCAGAAGAATCATCGAAGGCCGAAAAATACGCATTGTTCGGTGCCAATCGTATTTTTGCCGTCCACTCAGCGGCAAGTAGCATCAAAAAGTTTTTCGCAAATATCAGCTTCGTCGTGCTGCTCAACCTGCTGGTAAAGCCCGGCTGGGTGGTGGTGGAAAACCTGGTGCAGGACCGCCTGGGCCACGCGGCCTTTGGTACGTTTACCGCCCTGTATGCCCTGACGCTCATCTTTGCCTCGGTTTCTGACCTGGGAATGACGCAGCACGCCACCAAGCGCGTGGCCGCCGACGCCACCTTTCTGCCCGAGTATTTCCCTACCATTCTGCCCCTGAAGGGCTGGCTTTCTTTGGGCTTTCTGGGCTTAATTGTGGCCACCGGTTTCGTGCTGGGCTACCGTGGGCACACGCTCACGCTGCTGGCGCTTACCGGGGGCGGACTGCTGCTCATGCAATACACGCAGTTTTTGCGCGGCACGTTGCAGGCCAGCCAGCGCTTCAATACCGATGCCCTGCTCTCCGTGCTGGAAAAAGTGCTGTTGCTGGGGCTGGTGCTCTTGCTGCTGCCCGTGGGCCTTTCACTGGATAGCTACATTGGGGCCCGCACAGTGGCCACGCTGCTCACCTTTGTAGTGCTGTATGTGCTGGTTTCCAGGCTGTTTGGGTGGCAGCGCTACCGGCTGCGCTGGCAGCACGCCCGCACCGTGCTCAAGCAAAGCCTGCCTTTCGCCCTCATCACCCTGCTCTATGGCCTGAACGAGCGGATTGACATGGTGATGCTGGAGCGCCTGGCTTCGCCGCAGGAGGCGGGTTACTACGCCGGGGCCTACCGCTGGGTAGATGCCGTGATGATGTACCTCTGGACGGTGCTGCCCCTGTTTTTTGCCAAGTTTGCCCACGCCAGCGCCCGCCCCACCGAGCAGCGCGAGCTGCTCTGGTTTGGGCAGCGAATTGTAACCGTGCCGCTGCTGTTTGTGTGCGCGTTTGTGCTGTTTCGGGGCGAGGTGCTGTTCTGGCAGTTTAAGCACAGCACCCCGACGGAAATTGCGCACATGGCTTTCTGCCTGAAAATCCTGTTTGTGAATGTGCTGGTGCACGCCTTCTTCGCCATCTATAGCACCCTGCTCACCAGCACCAATCAGGAGCGCGCCGTGAGTGCGCTGGTGGCCGGCAGCATTGTGCTGAATGTGGGCCTGAACCTGTTGCTACTCCCTCGGTTTGGCGCTACCGCTGCTGCGCTTAATACGCTGTGGTGCGCTTTGTTTGTTTCGATTGGCTACGTGGCTTTGGTGCGCGGCCGGGCGCGGGTGGCCATTCCGTGGGCGCTGCTGGGCCGCCTGGGGCTGGCCTTTGGGCTGCTGGCGGCCGTGTGGTATGGTCTGCAGCTGTGGCTGCACCAGTGGCTGTTAGAGTCGGTGGGGGCGGGGCTGGCTTTCGGTCTTATTCTGCTGCTGCTGCGCATTGTGAAAGTGAAAGAAGTGCGGGCAGTGTTGCGCCGTTAATCTATCCTGGCCGACTGCAAAAACGGCGCGGCCGGCGGGCGTGAGCGGCTGATTGTCTATTTTGCTGCTCTTTCACTGCTCAATCCTTCCCGCGTGCACATTGCCGTCAACACCCGTTTCCTGCTGCCCGGCAACAAGCTGGAAGGCATCGGGCGTTTTACTTTTGAAACGCTGCAACGGCTGGTGCGGCAGCACCCCGGGCACACCTTTCACTTTCTGTTTGATCGGGAGTTTGATGCGCGGTACGTGTTCGGGCCCAACGTGGTACCGCACGTGCTCTACCCCCCGGCCCGGCATCCGTTTCTGTATGTGCTGTGGTTTGAAGTAGCCGTGGCCGCCTGGCTGCTGCGCTTCCGCCCGGCGGTATTTCTCAGCCCCGATGGCTATACTACGCTGAACACCAGCGTGCCCCGCGTCACGGTAATTCACGACCTGGCTTTCGAGCATTTTCCGCAGGATGTAGGCACCCTGCAGCGCTGGTACTATCACTACTTTGCCCCGCGCTTTGCCCGCGCCTCTGCCCGGGTAGTAGCCGTATCCGAAGCCACCAAACAGGACCTCATCCACACCTACCAAATCCCCGCCGACCGTATCCGGGTAGTATACAATGCCGCCGACGACCATTTTCAGCCCCAGCCACCCCAGGTGCAGCAGGATACGCGGGACCGGTTCAGCGCGGGCAAGCCCTATTTTCTGTTTGTGGGTGCGCTGCAGCCGCGCAAAAATCTGGTAAATCTGCTGCGCGCTTTTGATTTGTTTAAGCTGCGCACCGGCTCCCCGGCCAAGCTGCTCATTGTAGGCCGCACGGCCTGGCAGGCGGGACCCATTTTCGAGGTGTACCGCACGCTGCAGCACCGCCGCGACGTGCACCTCACCGGCCGCGTAACCGAGGAGGAACTGGTGCAGCTATACGCCGCCGCGCTGGCCACCACTTACGTGCCCTACTTCGAAGGCTTTGGTATTCCCATTATTGAGGCGCAGGCCTGCGGCTGCCCCGTCATCACCTCCAACTGCAGCTCCCTGCCTGAGGTAGCCGGCGGCGCCGCCCAGCTGGTAGACCCATTTTCGGTAGAATCTATTGCCGAGGGGCTTGCGTTAGTGCACAGTTCTGCTCCCCGCCGCCAGGAGCTGGTGTGCCTGGGGCACGAAAACACGCGCCGCTTTTCCTGGGATCAAAGCGCCGCCCAGCTGTGGCAGGTATTGCTGGAAGTGGCAGGGAAGTAAGATCCGGAATATCATAAACAAGACCTTCATGCAGAGCGGGAGCGAAGCATCTCGCGTGCGGTCGTTGCTACAGTAACTGTCATGCTGAGCTTGTCGAAGCATCTCTACCGCTTCTAAACCAAAATATACTACACTAGCGAGATGCTTCGCTCCCGCACTGCATGACGGGCTTATAGATTCCTAAAAGGTCCTTCGCCTGCTCAACATGACGTTCTTATAATCTGGTCTGCCGTACCTTCGTACTGCTAAACTCCGTTTGCTCTTCATTCCGAACTCAAAAACCATGCGTTTACACCGAATGCCGGCCCCCATGCGCCGCCTGTTGCCGGAAGCGCTCTGGGATATGCCGGTAGGCGGGGAGAAGGTGCTATATCTGACGTTCGACGACGGCCCCATTCCCGAAGAAACGCCTTTTGTGCTGGAGCAGCTGGCGCTTTTCAACGCCCAGGCCACCTTCTTCTGCGTGGGCGAAAACCTGGTGCGCCACCCCGAAATAGCCCGCCAAACCCTGGCTGCCGGCCACCGCCTGGCCAACCATACTTACCACCACCTCAGCGGCTGGACCACCTCCCGCGCCGATTATTTAGCTGACATCACCCGGTGCCAGCAGGCCCTGGATGCCGTGCTGCCCGCTCCCGAGGCCCGGCCTTTGCTGCGCCCACCCTACGGCCGCATCACTATTCCGCTGGCCCGCCACCTGCACGCCACCCACCAGCTGGTAATGTGGGACGTGCTCACTTGTGACTACGACGCCACCTACGATTCTGAAGATTGCCTGCACACCGCCATCAGCCTGACCAGGCCCGGCTCTATTGTGGTGTTTCACGACAGCCTGAAAGCCAGCCGCAACCTGCGCTATGTGCTGCCGCGCTACCTGGCTCACTTTGCGGCGCTGGGCTATCAGTTTGCTGCCTTATAATTCCGGGTTGATGGTCACGGCACTCACGCTGTATCTGGCATGTTGGTTTCTGATCCTGAGCGTGTCCACGCTGTTGTTTGCGCTGCGGCGCAGCCCGGCTTTGGCGCCGCTGCCCGCCGCGCTGCCGCGCGTGAGCATCCTCATTGCCGCCCGCAACGAAGAAGCCGCCATTGGCCGCTGCCTGCACCATATCCGCCAGCTCCACTACCCCCCGGAGCTGATAGAAGTACTGGTGGGGGACGATGCCTCCTCGGACCGCACCCGCGCCCTGGCCGAGCGGGCCATGCAGGGCTATGCCGGCACCTTTCGCTGCGTACCTATCACGGACACCATGGGCACGGCCCTGGGCAAAGCCAACGTGCTGGCCCATTTGGCCCGGCTGGCCACCACGGAGTATTTCTTTATTACCGACGCTGATATTGCCGTGCCTGCCACCTGGCTCACGGGACTATTGGCGCACGCGCAGCCCGGAGTCGGCACCGTTACGGGCCTCACCGTAGTAGAAGGCCCGCGCCTGTTCGATCAGCTGCAAGGGCTGGATTGGCTGCTCTCCCTGGGGCTGGTGCAGGTGGTGTCTGATTTTGGCCGCCCGGTCACGGCCATGGGCAACAACATGCTGATAACCCGAACCGCCTACGAGGCCACCGGCGGCTACGAGCGGCTGCCGTTTTCCGTGACCGAAGACTATGAGCTGTTCCGGGCCGTATTGCGGCAGGGCTTCCGCTTCCGAAATGTATTCCGCCCCGAAGTGCTGGCCGTTTCCTTACCCATTTCCTCCGTTGGCCGGCTGCTGCACCAGCGCCGCCGCTGGCTACGCGGGTAGAGGGGCTGCCCTGGTGGCTGCAAAGCGGCTTGCTGGTGTATGCCGGTTTCTATCCGGTGCTGTTGCTGCTGGCTGTGGTAGTGGGGCCTGAGGCAGCATTGTTGGTTTTGGGCGCTAAAATGCTGTTGCAAGGTATATTAGCTGCGCTTTGCTTTCACCGCGTAGGCCGGCGCGCGCCTTTGCGCCTACTTCCGCTATTCGAGTTCTACACGGTAGGTCTTACCGTTGGCTTGGTACTGTTTCGGCTACTACCTATTCGGTTTGAGTGGAAAGGCCGGCGGTATAAGTAGGGGATTTGTGGCAAGATTAAAACCATAACGTCATGCTGAGCGCAGTCGAAGCATCTCTACTGCTTCACTTGTCATCCTGAGCTCTGCGAAGGACCTTCACACTGCTGAACGACCATCGTAACAACGACTGGTCCTAACGTGATAAGGTCCTTCGCAGAGTTCAGGATGACAGATAAGGTGGCAAAGTCAGAACGTAAGAGGTTTCGCTTTCGCCGGCATGAAGTTCTGGTTTGTGCTGCCCCTTCCTCGCTCTGCAGCCTGTATTCGCCTGCCCGTCGCCTACCTTTGCAAAAGCTTCCGCCGCCTACTACTGGCAACTGACAACCCGCAACCGGCAACTGACCCCATGCACCTCACCGACTCGCACGCCCACGTATATTCTGAGCAGTTTAAAACCGACCGGGACGACATGCTGCACCGCGCCCTGGAGGCCAGTGTGAGCACCATCGTCATGCCCAACATCGACCATACCACCATTGATATGATGCTGGAAACGGAAGCCCGCTTTCCGCAGCTGTGCTTTGCCATGATGGGCCTGCATCCGTGCTCCGTGAACAAGGATTTTGAGCGGGAATTGTATCTGGTGGAAGAATGGCTGGGCAAGCGGCCGTTTGCGGCGATAGGGGAGTGCGGCATTGATTTGTACTGGGACAAAACCACCTTGGGCTGGCAGCAGGAAGCCCTGCGGGTGCAGATCCAGCTGGCCAAGCGGCACCAGCTCCCACTGGTACTGCACACCCGCGACGCTTTTCAGGAAACCGCTGAGCTGGTAGAAGCCGCCCAGGACGGTACGCTGCAAGGCGTGTTCCACTGCTTTTCCGGCTCCCGCGCCGAGGCGGAGCGCGTTATCAAAATGGGCTTTAAGCTGGGCATTGGGGGCGTGGCCACATTCAAAAACGGCGGCCTGGATCAGGTGCTGCCGGGCCTGGAGCTGGAGCACCTGCTGCTGGAAACCGACTGCCCCTACCTGGCGCCTGTGCCGCACCGCGGCAAGCGCAACGAGCCCGCCTACCTGCCCCTGGTGGCCCGCCGCGTAGCCGATTTGCTGGGCCGGGACGTGGAAGAAGTAGCCGAAGCCACCACCCGCAACGCACAAGCATTATTTAGCTTATAGCAAAAAGCAAAGGCTAAATCACCAGAGCAACAAGCTAGAATTAAATGCTAGTTCCCCTCCTCAGAAAGGAGGGGTTAGGGGTGGTTGAATGACTAGAGCTAGAAAACTAGAACTAGCTGTCGTGCAAACGCTTCGGTCAACCACCCCTAACCCCTCCTCAGCTGAGGTGGGGAACTAGCTGCTATCCGTAGTTTTAGTGCGCAACATGCAGTAGCTTGCCAATTCGCCGGGCCCACCCACCCAGCGTAAGCTTCCTCCTGCTTTCCCACTTCCACCACCCACGCGCGGCCGGGCTTTACCTGGCCCTGTTTCTCTGTTCCTTTGAACCAATTACTGGATATTAACATTGCCGCCCCGGCCGCGCCCGAGGCTTCTTTGCTGCTGATTTACACGGGCGGCACCATTGGCATGGCTTACAACCGCCGCGGCGAGATGGTGCCTATGGAGTTCAGCAGTATGCTGCGGCTGATGCCCGAGCTGCACCAGTTTAACGTGCGCCTCACGGTGCACAGCCTGGCTCACCCCATCGACTCCTCCAATATTGCTCCCTCCGATTGGCTGACACTGGTAGGGCTTATTGAGCAAAGCTACGAGGCCTACGATGGATTTGTGATTCTGCACGGCACTGATACCATGGCGTATTCGGCCTCGGCCATGAGTTTTCTGCTCGAGAACCTAACCAAGCCTGTCATCTTCACGGGGGCCCAGCTGCCCGTAGGTAAAGTGCGCACCGATGCCCGCAAAAACCTGCTCACCGCCTTGGAATTTGCGGCCGCCCGCGACCCGCATACCGGCAGGGCCCGAGTGCCGGAAGTCTGCATCTTCTTCCACAACGTACTGCTGCGCGGCAACCGCGCCAAGAAAGTAGAAAGCGGCCACTTCAACGCCTTCAAAAGCGAAAACTACCCGCCACTGGCCCGCGCCGGTATTGATCTGGAATACAACGAGTCGGCTATCCGGACGGCCATACCGCCCGGCCCCACGCTGTTCCACCGCCAGTTTGATGACCGGGTAAGTATTCTGAAGATGTTTCCCGGGATTAATGAGCGGGTAGTGCGCGCGGCCCTGGAAGTGCCCGAACTGCGCGGCTGCGTGCTGGAAACCTATGGCTCCGGCAATGCCCCAACTGCCCCCTGGTTTACCCAGGCCCTGCGCGATGCCATCGACCGGGGCCTGCACATTCTCAACGTAAGCCAATGTGACGAAGGCCGCGTGCAGCAGGGGCGCTACGAAACCAGCGCCCACCTGCGGGACATGGGCGTGATTGGGGGCGACGATATTACCACCGAAGCCGCCATTACCAAGATGATGTACGTGCTGGGCCACCCCCTCACGCCCGCCGAAACCGCCGCCGGCCTTACCCGCGACTTACGCGGCGAAATATCACTCGGCTAGGGAATACTCGGCAGGAATCGGCCAGGGGGCTTGCGTATCCGGAAAAAGGGGCGTTACTTTGCCACCGCTTTCCGCATTCAGAGAGGTGTCCGAGTGGTTGAAGGAGCACGCCTGGAAAGTGTGTATGGGTCTAAAGCTCATCGTGGGTTCGAATCCCATCCTCTCTGCAATAACCCCCGTTTTCTTTATGAACACGGGGGGTTATTATTTATGGGGTATATAAGAAGTAAATGCCTGCAGCTGAGGATATTGGACTGGTTATGCAAGCCATGTTAAACGGCGGCACCGCCACTTTCTGCTACGCCCGCCAGTATCCGTCTGGATTGGCCGTTTTTTTACTTCATTCAGCCCAGCCTGAAAGTTGGATCAAGTGCTGAATTTTAGTTAGTTAGAATAGGTGGTCTCATCAAATTATCTGCATGCGCAAGTGGCGAAGTAGCTGCCTGCCGAGAGAGCCACACTCTCTAGCACAAAACCTGCTGAGTTTGTGCTGAAAGATGATTTCGGGAAAATGCATTGAACTCCCCGAAGATCTAGACAAAGTTAAAACGCCTGCCTTGGACGAAGCAGGCGTTTTAACTTTGTTTTGTAACAGGGAATGTACCGAGAGTGAAAGATCTGCTTGGCCAGAAACGCTGATAGAAAACCTTCCCTAGCCGAAGCGAAGGTAGTTCTAGCAGGCGATAAGTAATTTGTGCAACAACAAAAACAAGCCCAAAGGATAGCAACACTCCCAGCCCTAGAGCGGGTTTAGAACTGTTATAGAAGCTGAAAAAACCGATCAGAGAATGTAGATATGGCTGGTGAAACAAGTAAATGCTGTAGCTGCATAGCCCGATAGAGGAAAGCACACGCCCAAAAAGTGTCATTCCCGCCCCAATAGAGGCATTATTTCTTTGCAAGAACCAGTCAAGCAGGCACACGAAAAAGAGGGCGAAAAGCAAGCGCCCCAAAAACAGATACAGGACGGTTATCTTTAGAAGAGTGAGCAGGAAAAAGGCTGCTAATAGATGCAGCCCATGCCCGGAAAACAGGCGCTTCTGCTGAAAATATTGCTCACCAAAGAACGCCCCAATTGCCCAAAGTATCCACATGGCAGGCGGGGAGAGATATACCACCGGGCTCCGTGCATGAAGCAACAGGCCCGTACCCATGGTAGCCAGGCCGAGCAAACCAATTGCCAGTGTGGTTTGGCTCATTCCCAGGTGTCGCCGCAGCCAGAGCAAAACCGGGTAGAGCAGGTAGAGTTGAACTTCCAACCCCAACGACCACAGTGCTGGGTTAATGGAAAAAAAAGTGCGCTCAAGCAGATTATGAGTCAGCGTCAGATGGGTGAGCAGACTGAGCCCGCCCTCAGTACCCCGACTCAGGCTGAAAAATAGCAGAGCGGCGAGGTAAGGCGGATAAATACGCCAGAATCGACGGTTTATAAAAGAGCTAAATTGAAAGACCTCGCCGTTTTTTAGATGATTCCAGTGAATGAGAAACCCGGACAAGACCAGAAATATTGTTACGCCTGCACCCATACCAGTTGGTAAGAGATTCAGGACTATCTGGCCCGGCAAATAGGAGTCTAAATCAACGAAGAAGTGGGAAGGCCCCAGGCGCCGAAACTCGTATTCCCCAAATATTACCAATAGGGAGTGATACCCGAAGACGAGCAGAATAGCAACCCCCCGCAGAGAATTGATCTTGTGGCGGGGCAGCAAATCAACCGCAGCAGTTGGGGCAGCCCCAGAAAAGGATATTAGCTTACTCACTTTTGTTCATTAAAACCGGGGGATGCAGTCGGTTCGTTGCAGGTGCGGAGCCAAAATCAGCAGGTGAGGAAACAGGCAACTTACCCGAAGCCGTTAGGAGCGGCATGAGTTTCCGGGTTAGCAGCGCTGTACCGGGTACTTCCACCAGAATATGGACCAGCCAGGCTACCGCCAGCACTAATGCAATAGTTGCTCCCAGCAGCACGTGTTTATCTACCCGCCCATTGAGCAGTTGCAGAGGGATGGCGCCCAGCATGTGGGTTAGATAGAGAGGGTAGGTGAGTTTGCCTAACCAGGCCCATAGAGGAGATGGTGGCAGAGTAAACCGACGAAAAATGATTAAGTGAAACAGTACAAAGAGCGAAAGAATAAGGACGAGTGATATTATGGGATTAAAAAGATGGGGAGCATGGTAAAACTGCTCCGCTGCATGACGGGCAGCACGGTCGGTGCGCAAGGTTAAAACAACGGTTGCCGCCAAGGCCGCATAGACTTTCCAGGATGCTACCGTGCGGGTCTGTAATAAGTAAAAAAGCAGGCCTGCAATAAAATAAGGGCTGTAGCGCGGAATAAACAGCCCCGTAAATAAAGTGCTGGCCCCGGGCTCAGGTCCTGCTACTAAGGTATAACCCAGCCAACCCACAACTACCGGCAGCAGATAATCCCATAGTCGATAGGAAATAAGAAGAGTAACCAGAAAATAAAACGTCAGCTCATAAGTCAGCGTCCAGTAAACGCCATTGATGGATGCCTGCCCAAAAAATTCTTGCAGCATGGTCATATTAAACAGAAACTGTTTCACCGAGACATCTCCCATGAGGTGGCTCACCCGCAGGCCAATAAAGGTGAGGATACAGCTCAGCCAGTACACAGGATATAGCCGGACTATGCGCGCAGCCAGAAACTCCGAAACAGTTTTATGCCGGGCCGACTTAACAATGGTAAATCCGCTAATCATAAAGAACAGCGGCACTGCGAGGTAGCCATAGACGGATACCAAGCTTATGGTTGGATAAGTTGGTCCCTGATGGGTAATGGTGGGCATGGTATACGTCATGTGCACCAATACCACAGACATAATAGCCAGAAAGCGGAGGACGTCCAGCTCCACGTAACGAGGATAGGCTACAGGCCCAGATAATTTATTCATTGGAAGGAAAAATAGAGCGGAGAAGTAGTGGTAGAGTGAGAAGCGAGTAGTTTCACGGCCAATTCTCCCCGGCGTTTTCGAGGTGCCAGGCCTGAACCCGAGCCAGCGCTTCCAGGCAGAAACTGGTTGTCATTTCCTCTGAACCCCAGCCAAGTAGCCGTTTGCCCCGCCATAATACAGGAGCCAGCGGGGCCATTCGCCAGTAGCTTGCTGGGCGGCAAGCAGGTAGCGCGTGGCTGCAGTAAGTTCAGGTGGGTAGCTGCGCAGATTGAGCAGGCTGCTTACGACCCAGGCCGTATCGGTGAGTGTATCGCCTAAATGCCCGTCAGGACGGGCTGAGGCCAGAATACGCTCAATAATAGGCTGGCGCAAGGGCTCCAGCTTGTGAATGCCACTGAAGTAGGCGCGGGTGAAAAAATTATACACGAAATGCGCATCCCGGTACCAAAGGTCACAGTTGGCCTCTTTGTGTTCGGCAATAATGCGCAGCAGGTAGGCTATAACCGTAATCTGCCAAAAGCCCGGCGTAGGAACAAAGGGGCCCGCCAGCAGCCACTGGCGAGTTGTCGTGAGCAGGGGAGTAACCGGATTAAGAATCAGCCATTTGTTGGCGGCGGCAGGTAAGGTGTATACAACCGGAGTTACCAGAAACCACAAATTAATGACCATTCCCAAGGCATTGGCTACGTCTGAGAAGAGTAAACCCAACACAGCTACCAACCACCCAAGCGCAAGGCCCAGCACAAACCGGGAAGCTACTCCAAGCGGTACCAGGAACAGCAGCCCGGTAAGCGGGACCTGAAACCAGAGCATAGCAGCAAGCAGAATCAGCAGGCGCAGGGCGCTGTTAAATATGACCAATCCCATCCCAGCCGCTACAAAAGCGTCGTGGGGAACCCGCACCTTTGCTAACGTGGTCTTGGCCGCCTGAATATGCTGCAAGGGGAAATTCAGCGCTTCTACAAAACCCTGCCATAGAAATAAGCCGGCCAGCACAACTACGGGATACGGTACGCCGGAATTATCCACTTTTAATACTTGGGCACGGCCGAGCCCAACCCAAACCAAAGCCGCCAGTAAAGAAGGCAGCAACAGCCAGGTGTATCCCAGCACGCTCTTACGGGTCTGTACCTTTAAATTGTGCAGAAAGCGTTGCCAGCCTATATGCCGTATCACGCGCAAGTCTTCCTGAATAGACCGGGTAAAGGTTGCCCTCACTGCCTCCCCATGCATGCATGTATGCATGAGCTAACTATAGTAAAGCGCATTGATTCGTCAAAACTTGGCCCAAACCAGACTTGACAAATGTAGGTAGTAAAAGGAAGACTGTTGAGTTATGAAGATTGTTGAGTTATTATACCGGCATACTGCACTTTAAAAGGAACCAACTATACTGAATAGTAGAACTATTCCTTGAAGCACCGGTTGGCAGCTTGCTGAAGGCACATCAGCTGAGAGAAGTACTCCTTCCGGGCATTACAACATCGCCACCGGTGCCGCAGTGGCTACCGCAGAACTGCTGCCGTTTTTCATCCGCCTGACTAAAATGTGCCTCTAAACGCATTGAAGGCCACTTCGCGCTGTTGGCCGCCTGTTAATCCGGCTGAGGTAAGTCCACAAAAACGCCTGCTCCAAAAGGAGCAGGCGTTTCAGCTACACAAACGACGGTGGAGCGTCTGCGCAGTACTTAGGGCATCAGCACTTTATCAATCACGTGAATCACGCCGTTGCTTTGCAGCACATCGTAGGTAGAGATGGTGGACGTACCGCCTTTCTCATCTACCAGCACCACGTTTTTCGGGCCATTCATCATGGCCTTCAGCGTGCCGCCGCTGACGGTTTTGAGGGTAGCGGTGCCTTTGCCGGCTTTAATGGCGGCCATAATCTTATCGGCCGTCAGGTTACCGGCTACCACGTGGTAGGTCAGGATTTTGGTGAGGGTAGCTTTGTTCTCGGGCTTCACCAGAGTTTCCACGGTGCCGGCGGGCAGGGCGTTGAAGGCAGCGTTGGTGGGCGCAAAAACGGTGAACGGACCTTTGCCCTGCAAGGTCTCTACCAGGCCAGCGGCTGTCACGGCGGCTACCAGCGTGGTGTGGTCGGCGGAGTTTACCGCGTTGGCCACAATATTCTTATTCGGGTACATAGCCTGGCCACCTACGGATACCGTGTTGCCGGCTGCCGATTTTGGGCTCATCATGGCCTGGGCCGAAACGTTAGTGGTAGCCGCGCCAAACAAGGCTGCGAAAGCCAGCGAGAATAGGGTCTTTTTCATTTGGGAAGAAGAAAGGAAGTAGGTTTTGAATTATAACAGCACCTACGCCCTAGCCCTGCAGGCCGGATTTAGAGGAGCAAAAAAATAATTCTGGAGCCTAGCTGAATTCCGGTGTCCGATAGAATTAAGCCAATTTGCAGACAGCCCCGTACAAAGCCCAATTCCGGTCCTCTACTCCGGGTGTCGTTTCGCTTCTCAGCCGAAACGCCCGGCTTCTTTCCGCCTGTGTCTGTGCTTACCCGCTGGTTGCTCCTGCGTATGTTTTGCCGGCCTGCGCTGCCTACAGCCGCAGCACTGCTCATCCTTTTGTTGAGTATACAGGATTTCGCCCTGGCCCAAACCCCAGACTCTCCGCGGGACCTGGCCGCTTTCCTGCGCGTAGCCCGCGCCAACAGCCCGCTGCTGGCCGACTACGCCGGCCAGGTACGCCAAACCCGCCTCGACAGCCTGCGCCGCCGGGCCCAGCAACGCCCCCAGTTAGCCGGCACGGCGGCCGTGGTAGCCGCTCCTACAGTGCGCGGTTATGGCTACGATGAAGCTGTTTCCAACGGAGGCAACTACGCCGCCGTAGTCACGGCCACGCAGCCGCTGTTCAACCGCCCCGTGCTGCAAAACGACTTCCGGATTCTGGAAAACCAGGGGCAGGTGCTGCGTAATACCGGCCGCTTATCGGCGCTGGACCTGCGACGCTCCATTACCGACCAGTTCCTGACGGCTTATGCTGCCCAGCAGCAATGGTCGTTTAGCCGGGCGCTGCTGCGCCAGCTCCGGCAGCAGGACGAGGTACTGCGCCAGCTGGTAAATGGGGGCATCTTCAAGCAAACCCAGTATCTCACGTACTATCTCTCGATGCGCAGCCAGGAAGTGGCCGTGCAGCAGGACCAGCTGGTGTATCGCCGGGAGCTGGGTGTGCTGCGCTACCTCAGCGGCGTTTCGGATACTGCCTTTGCGCTCCTGGAAGCGCCCACGCCGCCTACACATCGGGCCCTGGCCGGCCTCAGCGCCGTGGCCCAGCGCCAGTATACCCTGGACAGTTTGCGCCTGCAGCTGGAACGGCGGGCTATTGACCTGGGCTACCGCCCGCAGCTGAGCTGGGTGGCCGATGCAGGTCTGCAGTCGTCATCGCCCATGCCCGTGCGGTTGGCGCACAGCTTTGGCGTCAGCGCGGGCCTCATGCTTTCGGTGCCGGTTTTTGATGGACACCAGCGCCAGATTGCCTACGACCGCCTGAAAGTGGCCGAGGAAATTCGCCAGGGCTACCGCCGTTTTCTCACCACTCAGCGCAGCCAGCAGTACAACCAGCTGGAAGGGCTGGTGCAGGCCAGCAACCAGCTGAGCGCCACCCTACGCCAGCAGCTCACGGTGGCCGAGGCCCTGGTGAAAGCCGGCCGGCAACAGCTGGCTACCGGTGATATTTCCATTCTCGATTACCTGCAGCTGGTCAATAGCTACCGCGCCTTCCAGTTTAACCTCACGCAGGCCGAAACCGAGCGTTTGCGCACCCTGTATGCTATTGATTATCTGGGAGAATAGGCTCGGTTTCTTCCATATTACATTCGGTTTTTTCCTCCTCGGTATATGCGTTTTCTAAAAGGCTTTGGGTTTCGAAATTCTGGCGGCGGCCCGGCCCGGTGGCTGGTGCCGTTGCTGGGTCTGATCTGCTTGACCCAATGTCAGGAGCAGGCCACGGAAGAGCCTGATGAAGAAGCGGCGGTGCGCGCCCGCCCCGCCGTAACAGTGGTGCACGTGCAGACGGATACAGTTTCCGATGTCCTGCATCTGAGCGCGGTATCGGCGTATCCGGCCAAGGATGTGCTGCGGGCCACCACCACGGGCTACCTGCTGGCGCCCGTACCCGTGCCGGGCCAGCGGGTGCGGGCAGGGCAAACGGTTTTCACCCTGCAAACCAAAGAAGCCCGCACGCTGCATCTGGACAAGCTCACCGGCGACCCGCGCCTGCGCTTCAGCGGCGTGGTGCGCATTGCGGCCGGCCGCGCCGGGGTGCTTTCCAGCGTGGATAAGCTGGCCGGCGACTATGTGCAGGATGGCGAGCAGCTGGGCGTAGTGTTCGACCAGAGCCGCTTTGGCTTTGTGCTGGATGTGCCCGCCACTCAGCTGCGCTACGTGCATACCGGCCAATCTTGCCGCATCACCCTGCCCGATGGCCGCGTGCTGCCGGGCCGCGTGGCTGAGCTGCTGCCCACCACCGACATAGCCTCGCAAACCCAGCGCTACACCGTGGAGGTAGTAGGCCCCGTGCCCCAACTCCCCGAAAACCTGGCCGTCACCATCGAAATAGACAAAACCGCCCCCTACCAGGCCCAGACCCTGCCCCGGGAGACTGTGCTCACCGACGAAACGCAGACCAAATTCTGGGTGATGCGCCTGCTCAATGATTCTACCGCCGTGCAGGTGCCGGTGCAACCCGGGCAGGAACACGCCGGCCACCTGGAAATCAAAAGCCCCCGCTTCTCCCCGCAGGACCGCATAGTGGCCACCGGCAACTACGGGCTGGAAGACACCGCCACCGTGAAACTGGTGCGGCCCTAGTAGCCATCAGCCCATAATAAATCTAACAGCCAGAAGCTACCAGCCAACAGCTACCATTTATGCGCCCTTCCTTTATTCAGGCATACAAAGCGCCCATTGCGGTGCTGCTGGCTCTCACGCTGGCGGTAGGGGCGCTGGCGTATCAGCGCATTTCTCTGGCCCTGTTTCCGGAGGTGACGTTCCCGAAGGTGAAGGTTATTGCCGAAAACGGCCTGGAGCCCGTGGACCGCATGATGGTAACCGTGACCAAGCCGCTGGAAGATGCCATGAAACAGGTGCCCGACCTGAAGCTGCTGCGCAGCACCACCAGCCGGGGCTCCTGCGAAATATCTGCCTACCTAGACTGGAACGTGGACGTGGTGCGCAGCCAGCAAACTATTGAGTCGCGCCTGAACCAGATTAGGGCCGATTTGCCGCCGGCCACCCAGATTACCGTGGAGCGCATGAACCCGGCCATTCTGCCGGTAATGGGCTACACCCTGGAAGCCCCGGGCCGCAGCGCGCTGGAGCTGCGGCGGCTGGCGCTCTACACTATCAAGCCGTTTCTCTCGCAGGTAGATGGCGTGTCGGCGGTGCACGTGCAGGGCGGGCGTACCAAGGAATACCAGGTTGAGCTGCAGCCCGATCAGCTGGCGGCGCTGGGCCTTTCGCCCGCCGATGTGAGCACCAGCCTTGGCCAGACCAACTTCGTGCAGAGCAACGGCTACCTCACCGACTACCGCCGCCTGTACCTCACCGTAACCGATGCCTCTCTGGTATCGAAAGCAGACATTGAAAACGTAGTGCTGCGCAATGATAACCGCCGTATTGTGCGCCTAGCGGATGTGGCCTCGGTGCAGGTGGGCGAGCAGCCGGAATACACCCGCATCAACGCCAACGGCCACGCGGCCGTGCTCATTTCCGTGTCGCGGCAGCCCGATGCCAACGTGGTGCAGGTATCCGAAGGCGTGAAGGCTAAGGTGAAGGCGCTGCAGGCTGGCCTGCCCCGCGGCATCCAGCTCCGCCCGTACTATGATCAGGCCGATTTTGTGTCGGAAGTGGTGCGCTCCGTGCAGGATTCGCTGTGGATTGGTCTGGCGTTGGCGCTGCTGGTAACGGCCTTGTTTCTGCGCTCCTGGCGGGCCACGATCACCATTCTGCTGGCCATTCCCATTGCCCTGGCTCTCACGGTGGCGGTGCTGTATTTTGGCTTGGGCTATTCCTTCAACATCATGACGCTGGGGGCGCTGGCCGCCGCCATTGGTTTGATGATTGACGATGCCGTAGTGATGGTGGAGCAGCTGCACCGGGTAGGCGAGGAGCACCCGCAGGCCTCCGTTAATGAAATTGTGAGTCGCTCGGTGCAGCACCTGCTGCCGTCGCTCATCGGCTCCTCGCTCAGTACCATTGTTATTTTTCTGCCGTTTGCGCTGCTTAGCGGGGTGGCGGGCGCCTACTTTAAAGTGCTGGCTACTACCATGGTGGTGGCCCTGCTCTGCTCGTTTGTGGTGGCGTGGCTGGGCTTGCCGGTGCTGTATCTGCTGCTTTCGCAGCTGGGTTTTGGAAAGAAGAAGGCAGTGGTGGCTGATGCGTTATTAGTTAAAAATCAGGAGGAGATAGAGGAAATTGAAGAGTCCGGTTTGGTGGAGGTCCGGCACCATGAAATTCCGTGGGTGCGCTCGGTTATCCGGCATCCGCTCTGGAGTTTGATTGGAGTGGCGGTTCTGGTGAGCGTGCTGGTGCTGGTGATTCCGCGCCTGGCCACCGGCTTCCTGCCCGAAATGGATGAGGGCGCCATCGTGCTCGACTACAACTCGCCGCCCGGCACCTCATTGGAAGAAACCGACCAGATGCTGCGGCAAGCCGAAAAGCTGATTCTGCAGGTGCCGGAAGTAGCCAGCTACTCGCGCCGTACCGGTACCCAAATGGGTTTTTTCATCACCGAGCCCAACCGTGGCGACTACCTCATCCGGCTGAAAACCAGCCGTAGGCGCACCACCGATGAAGTAATTGACGACATCCGCCAGCGCATCGAAAGCACGCAGCCCGCCCTCACCATCGATTTTGGCCAGGTGATAGGTGACATGCTGGGAGATTTGATGAGCACCGTGCAGCCCATCGAAATCAAAGTGTTTGGCCCCACGGCCGATATCCGCTACGGCCTGGCAGAGCAGGTGGCCGGCATCGTGGAAAAAACGGAAGGCACAGCCGATGTCTTCGACGGCATAGTGCGCATGGGCCCGGCCGTGGACGTGCGCCCCGACCCGCGCCGCCTCGCCCAGTTTGGCCTCACGGCTACGGATTTTCAGAGCCAGCTGCAAACCCAGCTGGCGGGCGTAGAGGCCGGCAATGTGCTGGAAGGCGAGCAGCTGCTGACTATCCGGTTGCGCTACCCGCGGGCGGCCCAGGCCTCGCTGCAGCAGGTGCGGGCGCAACCCGTTTTCCTGCCCAATGGCCAGCGCCAGCGGCTGGAAGAGCTGGCCGAAGTGCGGGTTTCGGCCGGCGAGGCCGAGTTGGAGCGCGAGAACCTGCAGGCTATGACGGCCGTTACGGCCCGCCTCAACGGCCGAGACCTGGGCTCGGCCATGCAGGAAATTCGCCAGAAGCTGGACCGGCAGCTGAACCTGCCGCCCGGCTACTTCATCCAGTTTGGGGGCAGCTACGCCGAGCAGCAGCAGTCGTTTCAGGAGCTGCTGACCATTCTGGCTACGGCTTGCTTGCTGGTGTTTGCGGTAGGCCTGTTTCTGTTTAAAGACCTGAAAGCCGCCGGGCTGATACTGCTGGTGGCGGTGCTGGGCCCGGCCGGGGGCAGTCTGGCCCTGTTTCTCACCCACACGCCCCTGAACGTGGGCTCCTACACCGGCCTGATTATGGTGGTAGGCATCATCGGCGAAAACACCATTTTCACCCTGCAGCAGTTTAACGATGCCAGGCGCGACTCCCCGGTGGAAGCCGCCATCGGGTATGCCATTGCGGCCCGCCTGCGCCCCAAGCTGATGACAGCGCTGGCCGCCATTGCCGCGCTGCTGCCTTTGGCGTTGGGCATCGGGGCTGGCGCCCAGCTGCATCAGCCGCTGGCCATTGCCGTAATTGGGGGGCTGATGCTGGCTTTGCCCTTGCTGCTGATAGTGCTGCCCAGCCTGCTCCGGCTGGTATATGCAAAAGGGGATGCGCAGCCTGCGCTGTCGTAGAAAGTAGATTACTGCCAGATCAAAACCAGCGTGCCCAGAATAATCAGCCCGGCACCCAGGCCGCCCTGCCAGGTGAGCTTTTCGCCCAGAAAAACTACGGACAGCACAATGGCTAACGCCACGCTCAGCTTATCGACCGGCGCTACTTTGGATACTTCTCCCAGCTGCAGGGCCCGGAAATAGAATACCCACGACAAGCCCGTGGCCACCCCGGACAGGATAAGAAACGTCCAGTTGGTGCGGGTAAGGCTGCCGAACTGCTCCAGCCCGCCCCGGAAATACACAATGCCCCAGGCCAGCACTAGAATCACCACCGTGCGAATGGCCGTGGCCAGGTTGGAATCAACCCCCTTAATACCAATCTTGGCGAGTACCGCCGTGAGGGCCGCAAACAGGGCCGAGAGCAATGCATAAAGCCACCACATAGCAAGAGGGAAAGAAAGCCGAAAAGGATGCTGCCATAACGGGTTCCGGGCGTAGGGCGTTGTGCAGGCGGCCGGCACAAAAAAACACCCCGGCTGCCGGAGCTGGCAGCCGGGGTGTTTTAGCAATAGCTACGGAAAGTTATTCCACTATGATGCGCTGGGTCATGCTGCCTTCTGCCACCATAAGGCGCAACAGGTACACACCCGGGGCCAGGCCCCGCAGCGGCAGCTGCTTTTCGCCGGCGGTACCCCTTGGGAAATGCTGTTGCATTACCTGCTGGCCCAGCGGATTAAATAACTGCACCTGCACGCCCTGGCGCGCCAGCTCACGGCCCAGTTGCAGGCTCAGCTGGTCATGCGCCGGGTTGGGATATACGGCAACCTGGCTGCGCAGCTGTTCCGGTAGCGTGGCCGTAATGGCATTGCGGGTGAACACCAGGGAGAAGCGCGTCTGGTTGAGGCCGGCGGCTGCTACGGAGAAACTGTAGGTAGGCAGCAGCTTGAGGTCTATATTTTTGCCCGTTTGCGCATCCCGCAGGTAGACAAAAGTAGTAGCGGGCATATTCAGCAGGTGCTTGGCCCGGAATAAATAGCTGCCGGCCTCCGGCGCGTTAACAGCCAGCGGTATTTCCACATCCGTGGCCCCCAGGGCCGGGCGCCCATCAATGGCCAGCTGCGCGGCCCCGGCTACTGCGGCCAGCTGCGGCACATCAGCCGCGGGTACTTTGTAGGCATCAAAAGTGCGGTCGAAACCAGCGGTAGCGCCCTGCTGGAAGTAGACAAACAGTGTATCGCCGATGCCGTTGCGGCTGAGGCCCAGCTGCAGTAAAGGCCGGGTTTCCGTGACGGGCGGCGTAGAAGTGCGCGCTGCAAAAGTAGTAACGCGGGCCGCATTGGTAAACGAAATACTGCCCGGCGTGCCTGCCGCGCTTACGTGGGCCAGAAACCCTTCGCCGCTTTCAATTATCGGGCTGCCACCCACCCCGTTTACCGAGGCGCTATAGGCTCCGGTTGGCTTCAGTACATACACGGCGGCATCCAGGCCGGTGGTAGCCGGGTACAGCTTGGTCCAGTCGATGGGCGAAGGGTAGGGGTTGCCGAGCAGGTGCCAGCCTGCCTGCGGCTGCTTGCCCCGGGCCAGGTTGTTTACCGTGAGGGAGCCGTTGGTCAGGGTGCCTACAAAATCCATGTTGCTGGCATTAGGCCCAATGGTAGCCACGTAGCCTTTGCCCGGCGTGAGTACTTCGGTAGTGGCCGCGGGCGAAAGCCAGCCTTTCTGAAAATCAGCAGCGCCGGTGCCCATGCTGGTTACGCGGGCCTGGTCGTAGCGGAAAACGGTGGGGTAGGGCGTTACTTTGCTGGGGTCGGCAGCCGTGTTGTAAGCCGGGTTTACTACGGGCGTAAAGCCGGGCGTAGTCAGGTCGGCCACCGTGGCGCTTTGCACCGGCGAAGACAGGAAATGTTCGGTAGCCGTACCGTTGGGATGGGCCGGCAGAAAATGCTGCACCACAGCATTGCCCACTACAGTGCCGCCATTGTTATGCACCACCGCCGAGCCGGCGGCCGAGGAGCGCAGCGTGAGAGTTTTGCCGTTGGTCACCAGGTTCTGTTTCAGGCTCAGCAGCTGCAGCACGTTCAGCTCGCGGGTAAGCGTGAGCGGCGTCGTGCCGCTCACCTGCAGGCTGCGTACCTGCTGGGGCAGGCCCAGGCCGGTAACCTGGGCGGCGCTACCGTTGTACACGTAGTTGGCGTTGGGGCTGAAGGTGAGCGTGGTGCCCCGTACACTGCCCGTGGTGCCGTTGGCAGAAATGCCCTCTGCTGCCCCAATTTCCAGAGTAGCGCCTTCCGCCAGGTTAAACGTGGTGGCACTGGCCAGGAAAGCACCCGTCCGTATAACTCCACCTGCCTGCACCGTCATATTCTGAGCGGCTGTGAGAGGGCCCGTCAGGATAGCCGTGCCGGTGCGGGTAACGGTTACGTTGTTGTAGGTGCCCTGCACGTTCATCTGCTTGTCCACAATAAGGTCGCCCAGCGCCAGTGTTTTAAAGGCCACGGGGCCGGCTACCGGGCTATCTATTCCGGGTCCGCAGTTCTGGCGCACGTAGAACTGGTAGGCAGTATTGGGCGTCAGGCCGGTAAGCGGCTTGCTGCTGGCGCCGATTACGGTGAGCACCGTGCCGGTGCCCGGCGTAAAGCCCTGCTTGCCATACTCCACGCGGTAGGAGGCCACGGTGCCCGCCCCCGCCGACCAGTTAAGGGTAGCGCCAGAGGTGGTAATACCGGTTGTATTCAGGTTGGTAGGCACCGCGCACACCGCCGCGGTGGTACTGAAGCTCTTGGGGCCCACCCGCACACTGGTCAGGCCATTGGAGCAGGTTTGGGTCACGTAGAAATCATACTGCGTGCCGGCAGTTAGTCCGGAAATGGTAGTAGGCGAGCTGCTGATGGTTTTAACAGTACCGGCGCCGGGCGTAAAGCCTTTTGCGCCATATTCCAGCTTAAAGGAAGCCCCGCCGGCGCTGGCGGTAAAACCCAGCGTAGCAGTGGTGGCGGTCAGGTTGGTGGCCGTTAGGGCCGTTGGTGCGTCACATACTTTAGGCGTGGTCAGGCAGATAGTAAAAGTGCCTGTAGTTTCTGTCGTCGGGGTAGCAGCGTAGGAATACACCCGCACGTAGTAGGTGGCGCCGGGGGTCAGGTTTTTGGCGCTAATGGAATCAGTGAGGCCGGCGCCTGCCTGGTCTTTGCAGCGCAGCTTGGTGCCGGGGCAGGCGCCGGAGCGCAGCTCCAGGGCTATATCCAGGGCACTGTTGGGGTCCACGGAAATACCCTGCGTAGATGCCGCGGCTACAAAAGAGTACCACACGTCATCATCCGGCTTGCCGCAGGCCCCATCATTGGGCAGGGTAGTCTGCGTAGCGCTGAAGAGCGTGCCGCTTATGGGCTGGCAGGTGAGGCCCGGCGTCAGGCTGATAGCACTGGCGCAGTTATCATTCACGGGCGGCGCGTCGGGCTTATCGATGCAGATAGTAAACCGGGCATCGTTGCCCCCATACTGCGCATTAAAGTAGGAATACACCCGCACGTAATAGGTGGCTCCCGGCGTGAGGTTGGTGGCCGTCATGGCCTTATTATCCGAAGAGAACAGCGGCGTAAGCGCGCCGCAGCTGCCCCGGAAAAGCTGGTGCACCATATCGGTGCTGCCGGTGGGGTTTACCGTAATGATATGCTGCGTGGAGGTGGCCACAAACGAGTACCACACGTCATCGTTGGCTTCGCCGGTGGTAGCATCCGGGTCGGAGGGGGTGGCTCCGGCTACCGTGCCGGCCAGGCCGGTGCAGGTTTTGCTAGGCGTAACCACAACGGCACTGGCGCATTCATCATTGGCCGGCGCGGCCCCGGGGTTATTCAGGCAAATGGTGAAGGCGCCGCTGGCTGCCGTAGTCGGGCTGTTGTAGTAGGAGTACACCCGCAGATAATAGGTAGCCCCAATGGTGAGGCCGGGCACCACCATCGTCTCGGGGTCTGATGATTTGATGGCTACCAGACTGCCGCAGGAGCCGGAAAATAGCTGCTGCACCAAGTCAGTGCCGCCGGTTGGGTTTAGGGTGATGGTGTGCTGCCGGGAAGTAGCCACAAACTTGTACCACACATCATCATCGGCCTGGCCCACGCTGGCCGCCGGGCCCGAGCCGCTGGCCTGGAAAAGGGTACCGGAAAGCGGAGTGCAGGTAGCCGCGGCCGTCAGGGTGGTAGCATTGGCGCATAAGTCGTTGGTAGGGGCGGCATAGGCTCCCAGGCTCAACAGAGAGGCCAGCAGAAAAAGCCACGCTTTTGCTTTCAATAAAAATTTCTGGGGGCCCGGTCGGCCATTGGTAGGCTGAAGCCGGCCGGCTTGGTAAGGTTGTTTCATAGCTTGTAGTAGAAAATATGGAGGGAAAAGCAGCGCTTCGGCATAGCGCCGGAAGCAGGTGTTCAGAAAAGCAGTACTAACAGGCCCCGGGCAGGGCGTGGCCCGCCAACGGGCTGGGCTTCAATAGCATTTTCATAGAATAGCGAGGCAAACATCGGAATCATTTTCAGGTAATTCCAGGGAATCACATCATTATGTGATCCTAAAAAATCATGGTATAATCTGATGTGATAACCTTTTTCCATTCTGAAGCTTTATTTTCTGGAACTCCCGGAATTACTGCGTGGCGTCCCCTTTTTTGGCGAATGCCGTATCTTCTCTATCCGAAACCAGCCGCTTGTTTTATGCATCCTGATTCTTTCGACCCCACGGGCAATGACCCGCCGCCGGAGCAGCGCCCCAATGACGGCTCCCGCCGAACCTTTATCAAGCAGGCTTCCGGCATTCTGGGCCTGGCCGTAGCGCCGCCCTTCGTAAGCCAGGCGGAGCGGCTGGCCGCCTACACCAGCAAGGTGGAAGGCGCCACGGAAATGAAGCTGAAGGTGAACGGCACCCTGCGCACCCTGCGGCTGGAGCCACGGGTTACGCTGCTGGATGCCCTGCGGGAAAATATGGGCCTCACAGGCTCCAAAAAAGGCTGCGACCAGGGCCAGTGCGGCGCCTGCACGGTGCTGGTAGATGGCCGCCGCGTAAACAGCTGCCTCACCCTGGCCATTACCACCCAGGGCAAGGACATTACCACCATCGAAGGCCTGGCGAAAGGGGAGGAGCTGCACCCCATGCAGGCCGCTTTCCTCAAGCACGACGGCTTCCAGTGCGGCTACTGCACCCCCGGCCAGATTTGCTCGGCCGTAGCCTGCGTGCAGGAAGGCCACACCAAAACCGACGCCGAAATCCGGGAATGGATGAGCGGCAACCTCTGCCGCTGCGGCGCCTACCCCAACATTGTGGCCGCTATTAAGGAAGTAGCCGGGAAAGGAGGCAGCAAGTCATGAACAACTTCGCCTTTCAAACTGCGGCCTCGGCCAAACAGGTCACCGGCGCCTTCCGCGACGACAAGCAGGCGGCTTACCTGGCCGGCGGCACCACGCTGCTGGACCTCATGAAGCTGAACGTGCTGCAGCCCAGCCAGCTTGTTGATATCAATTCCCTTCCATTCAAAGGTATTTCGGAAACCGCCGATGGCCTGCGCATCGGGGCCATGGAGCGCATGAGCGACGTGGGCGAAAACCCCATGGTGATGCAGCAGTATCCGGCCGTTTCGGAGGCGTTGCTGCTGGCGGCCTCGCCCCAGCTGCGCAACATGGCCAGCATCGGGGGCAACCTGCTGCAGCGCACTCGTTGCGGCTACTTTCGGGATACGGCTTTTCCCTGCAACAAGCGCCAGCCCGGCTCGGGCTGCCCGGCCATCAACGGTGAAAACCGCAACCACGCTATTCTGGGCACCAGCGAGCAGTGCATCGCCACCTACCCCGGCGACCTGGCCGTGGCCCTCATTGCCCTGGATGCCGTGCTGCACCTGGAAAGCGCCAAAGGCAAAGCCCGCCGCGTGCCCCTGCTGGACTTTTACCTCACGCCCGGCAACACGCCCCAGCGCGAAACCACGCTGGAGCCCGGCGAGCTGATTACGGCTGTTACCGTGCCGGCCGCCGCGCACGCCCGCAAATCCAAATACCTGAAAGTGCGCGACCGGGCCAGCTATGCCTTTGCGCTGGTGTCGGCGGCGGTGGGGCTCGATGTGCAGGGCGGCATTATCCGCTCGGCTAGGGTAGCTCTGGGCAGCGTGGGCACCAAGCCCTGGCGTGCTCAGGCCGCCGAGCAGCTGCTGGTAGGCAAAGCACCCACGGAAGAGAATTTTCGGGCGGCGGCCGCGCTGGCGGTGCAGGGAGCCAACCCCCAGAAGCACAACGCTTTCAAGGTAGAGCTGGCGCAGAACACGCTGGTGCGGGCCCTGCAGGAAGTGGCTGGTTAAGGTATTTAAGAAATTGATAATCAGTAGGGTGGGCTCGTTTGCTTCGTGCCGCGCTTCAGATGCTAAAGGATTGATTACATGAGCAGTGAACCAAAGTTTTTTGAACAGCCCGCCGGTGGGGTAGTGGGCAAGCCCATGGACCGGGTAGATGGTCGGGCGAAGGTGACGGGCGCGGCCCGGTACTCAGCCGAGTTTCCGCTGCCGGGGCTTACGTATGCCGTGCTGGTCACCAGCGCCGTAGCCAATGCCAGGGTAACGCTGGATACCAACGAGGCCGGGCGGGCGCCGGGCGTGCTGGCCGTATTCACCCACCAGAACATTCCCAAGCTGGCCGTGCTGCCCGACAGCCCCGACCGGCCCAAAGGCTGGACCCCGCCCATGAAGTACATGCCCCTCTCTAACAACGAGGTGCAGTACGCCAACCAGCCCATTGCCGTGGTAGTAGCCGATTCCCTGGAGCGAGCCCAGCATGCCGCCACGCTGGTGAAAGTAAGCTACCAGGCCAACGAGCCCATTGCCAGCTTCCTGGACCCCAAAGCCAAGCTTTTTGACCCCCTGGCTATTCAGGATGGTAAGGTGCCGGCGCGGAAAGTGCGCGGCAACCCCAAGGCGGTATTTGCCCAGTCGGCGGTGCAGCACAAGGCCACCTACACGCACGCCATCAACCACCACAACCCCATGGAGCCCGGTGCTACCACCGCGGTATGGGAAGGCAACCGCCTCACGGTATATGACGCCACCCAGGGCATTACCCGTACTCAGACTTCTCTGGCCGCCACGTTTGGCCTGCCCCGCGACCAGGTGCGCGTCATTACCCAATACCTGGGTGGCGGCTTTGGCTGCAAAGGCTCCTGCTGGCCGCACACGGTATTGGCCGCGCAGGTAGCCCGTGGAGTGGGCCGCCCGGTAAAACTGGTGCTCACCCGGCCCCAGATGTTTACCTCCCTGGGCCACCGCGAAGACCAGACCCAGACCTTGCAGGTGGGCGCCACCAAGGAAGGCAAAATCACGGCCCTGATCCACGAAAAAACCTCCACTACGTCGCCCTGGGACAATTACGCCGAGTCGAACAGCAAGATTATTGGCATGCTGTACGCCAGCCCCAATTTTGAGGCCACCTACCAGTTGGCCCGCGCCAATGTGATGCCCTCCACCTTTATGCGCGCCCCCGGGGAGGCCCCGGGCTCGTTCGCCATTGAGTCTTCGCTGGATGATATTGCTTACCAGCTCGGCCTCGACCCCATTGAAATCCGGCTGCGGAATTACGCCGATAAAGACCCCAACGATGGGAAAGCGTGGTCGAGCAAGAGCCTGAAGGAGTGCTACGCCCGCGGCGCCGAGCTGTTTGGGTGGAGCAAGCGCAACCCCAAGCCCGGCCAGACCCGCGAGGGTCGCTACCTGGTGGGCATGGGCATGGCCACCGCCAGCTACCCGGTGCACAGCTCCCAGGGCACGGCCCGCATCCGGCTGTTTGCTGATGGGCGCGCCGTAGTGCAAAGCGGCGCCACGGATCTGGGCACCGGCACTTACACCGTAATGACGCAAACCGCCGCCGATGTGCTGGGCCTGCCGCCGGAGCGCATCCGGTTTGAGCTGGGCGATACCACGCTGCCCACGGCGCCTAACTCCGGTGGCTCCGTAGCCGCAGGCACGGTGTCCTCGTCTATTTTTGTGGCCGCGCAGGATGTGTGGCGCAAGGTGAAGGAGCTGGCTATCGGCGACAAAAAATCACCCTTGTACCGGGCCAAGCCGGAAGATATTGTAGTGGAAGGGGGTAAGCTGATGCTGAAGAAGGACCGCAGCAAAGCGGAGCCTTTTGCCGCCATCCTGGAGCGCGCCCGGCTCTCTGATATCGAAAGCACAGGCATGGGCCGCTACGGCGCCGGCTTTGAGGGCGACGATAAAACCACGGACTCCGGCGGGCAGCCCAAAGAGTACTCCATGCACTCTTTTGGCGCGCATTTCTGCGAGGTGAAGGTAGACCCCGAGCTGGGCACCGTACGCGTAACGCGCTGGGTGGGCGTGCACGGCGCCGGCCGCATCCTCAACGCCAAAACCGCCCGCAGCCAGATGATTGGCGGCGCTATTTTCGGCATCGGCTCCGCGCTGATGGAAGCCACCGAGCGCGACCAGAACTTTGCCCGCTACGTGAATTCTGACCTGGCCGGCTACCACGTACCTGTGCAGGCCGATATTCCGGACATGACCATTGAGTTTGTGGACGAAAAGGACCCCTACATCAATGCCATGGGGGTGAAGGGCATCGGCGAGCTGGGCATGGTGGGCGTGGCCGCGGCCGTGGCCAATGCCGTGTATCATGCCACCGGGAAACGCATCCGCAGCCTGCCCATTACGCCGGATAAGCTGCTGGGGCAAGCAGCAGTTTAGCTTTTAGCTGTTTAGAGAGTCCCCAGAACGTCATGCAGAGCAAAGCATCTTGCTCGCGTCATCAGATTACCATTGCAACATCAGCACGCGAGATGCTTCGCTTTGCTCCGCATGATGTTCTACTTTCTACAGCTTCATTAGCCATCAGCCAAGAGCTTAAAATAACATGACGGAGCTACAACGCCTGCTACATGCCTACGATGCCTACCGGGCTGCGGGGCAGGCCTGTGCGCTGGCCTCCGTGGTAGCGGTGGCCGGCTCGGCCTACCGGCGACCGGGCGCCCGCATGCTGGTAACGGATGACGGGCAGCTGACGGGTGCTATCAGCGGGGGCTGTCTGGAAGGGGATGCCCGCCAGCGCGCCCGCCGCACCATTCAGCAGGGCCGCCCCACGCTCATCACCTATGACTCCACCGACCCCGATGACGACCTGCAGTTTGGCTCGGCGCTGGGGTGCCAGGGCGTGGTGCAGATTCTGCTGGAACCCCTCGATTTTCAGAACCCCGATAACCCGATGGAACTCCTGCGCCGCTGGGCCACCGGGCCGGAAGAAATGGGCGTGCTGGCCACCATCTACAGCGTGGAAAGCCAAGAGGCAGCGCAAGTTGGGCATCGGCTTTTGCTGACTGCCAGCGGCCGGCTGGAAGGTACCATTGCCGTAGAAACCGAAGGGTACGAAGCTATATTAGCCGATGCCCGGGCGGTTTTATTGGCCGGGCAGCCGGCCACGCGCCGCTATGCTGTGGGGGCTGGTAATATGGGGGTTAGTCTGGAAATACTGCGGCCGCCGGTTGGGCTTACGGTTTACGGGGCGGGCAATGACGTGCAGCCGCTGGTGCGGCTGGCGGCTGGTTTAGGCTGGCGGGTTTCGGTAGTAGATGGCCGGCCGGCCCAGGCGCAGGCCAGGCGCTTTCCGGAGGCCGAAACCGTGCGGGTGCTGCCCCTGGAGCAAGTGCCACATCAGCCTGCTACTGATGGCTTTGTCCTGCTGATGACGCACAATTATTACTATGATCTGGCGGTGCTGCGGCATCTGCTCCCCGGCCCCCCGCGCTACATTGGCTTGCTGGGCCCGCGCAAAAAATATGAGCGGCTCCTGACGGATTTGCAGCAGGACTTTCCGGAAGCGGCGCAGCGGCTGGCCGGCCGCGTATACAGTCCGGTGGGGCTAAACCTGGGTGCCGAAACGCCGGAAGAAATAGCTCTGTCCGTGGTGGCCGAAATTCAGGCGGTGCTGGCTGGCCGGCCCGCGGGTTTCCTGCGGGATTCGCCGCACCCCATTCACCCGCCCTTACAGGCAGATGCTCCATATTTGAGAGAAGGCAGGGTAGAGGTTACCTGCAGTTTATAATCCATTTCCACAGCTTTTGCTTTCTGTCATCCTTCGCAAAGCTCAGGATGACAATGAATAAATACCTATGCCCACCCTACTGCTTCTGGCTGCCGGCTCTTCTTCCCGCTTAGGACAACCCAAGCAGCTTTTACATTTTGAAGGAAAGTCTTTGTTGCGGCGGGCAGCAGAAACAGCCGTGGCTGCCAACCTGGGCCCGGTGGTGGTAGTGACGGGTGCTTTGCACGAGCTGCTGCTGCCGGAACTGGCCGATTTGCCGGTCACTGTAACGCGCAATCAGGAGTGGGAGCGGGGGATGGGCTCATCCATCAAAGCGGGACTTGTGGTGGCCGAAGCAGCCGGCCCCGTAACCAGCGTACTCATCATGCTCTGCGACCAGCCTCTGATAACCCCGGAGCTGCTACGCCGCTTGCACCAGGAGCACCAGCAGAATTCATTGCCCATCACTGCCACCGAATACGAGGGCATCAGCGGGGTGCCGGTACTGTTTGCGCCGGACATGCTGCCACTATTGCGCGCCCTGCCCGATGGTGCCGGCGCCCGCCAGCTGCTGCAGCAACATCCCGCCTGGGTAGCCGCCGTGGCATTTCCGGCGGCGGCGCTGGATATAGATACCCCCGCGCAGTATGAACGCCTGCTGCAAGAGCCTCCTGCTACTCAGGTGCGCTGACCAACCCACAACCGGGAGAAAGCGCATGAGTAAAATCCCGCTATCTTGCCCAACGTCATCCTCTCATTCTGCCTTCATGACTACTATTTCTGCCGCTTCGGCAGCTGCTCCGGTAGCAGTTCCCAAAAACAACAAGCGCATTACCAACGGCTGGACGATGTATGACTGGGCCAACTCAGTATACCCGCTGGTTATCACCTCGTCCATCTTTCCCATCTATTGGAGCGGCGTGGTTAAGTCCATCACGCACAGCGACAGTGGCAAGAGTCCCGTCGATTTTCTGGGGCTGCAGATACCGGGCTCCTCGCTGCTGACTTATGCTATTTCCGCGGCGTTCCTGCTTATTGCCCTGCTGAGTCCTTTTCTAACTTCGCTGGCCGATTATTCCGGCCGCAAGAAGCTGTTTCTGCAGTTTTTCTGCTACCTGGGCGCTGCTTCCTGCGCCGGGCTGTACTTCTTTACGGATAGTACGCTCACAGCCTCCACGTTCATCTTTATTGCGGCCACGGTGGGCTTCTCGGGCTCTATTGTGTTCTACAACTCCTACCTGCCGGATATTGCCTCCGAAGACCAGTATGACCGGCTTTCCGCCCGGGGCTTTTCCATGGGGTATGTGGGCTCGGTTATTCTGCTGGTGATTTGCCTGGTCATCAACCAGTTCCATGATACGTTTGGCGTTTCCCAGGGCCAGGCCGCGCGGCTGTCGTTTTTGCTCACGGGGTTATGGTGGGCCGGTTTTGCCCAGATTCCCTTCTTCACGCTGCCCAAAGACCCCGGCCGCGCCGCTGGTGCCACCAATGGCGACAGTGGTTGGGTGCTGAATGGCTTCCGGGAGCTGGCCAAAGTGTGGAATCAGCTCCAGCATCTGCCCAACCTGAAGAAGTTTCTGCTGGCCTATTTCACCTACAATATGGGGGTGCAAACGGTGATGTACGTGGCCACGCTCTTCGGCACCGACGAGCTGCACCTGGACGACTCCTCCCTGATTATCACCATCCTGCTGCTGCAGGTAGTAGCTATTCTGGGCGCTTACCTGTTTGCGCGCTTGTCAGAGGCCATTGGAAATACCCGGGCGCTGAGCTGGTCGGTGGTGATTTGGGCTTTGATCTGCATTGCGGGCTACTTTGTGCAGGCGGGCTGGTCGTTCTACGCTTTGGCTTCCGTTATCGGGCTTACTATGGGAGGCATTCAGAGTTTGTCGCGCTCCACTTATTCCAAGATTATTCCGGAAAACACGCCCAACACGGCCTCTTTCTTCAGCTTTTTTGATGTGACGGAGAAGCTCAGCATTGTGATTGGCACCGCCGTATTTGGCGTCATTGCCCAAATTACCGGCTCTATGCGCTACAGTATTCTGGCCCTCATCGTGTTCTTTATCCTGGGCCTGTTTTTCCTGCTCCGGCTGCGGGGCAGGAAGCTGCGCGAAGTAAACGAGGCTGATCCACAGCTGGCTACCGGCCTGAGCTACGACCGGTAAAAACCGGCAGGCCCGGTCTGGTGTTGCTGCAGCACCTATCCATTCCACCCATTTCAACTATGTCCACTACCTCCAACTCTACTCTGCAAGCGGCCCTGGGCCAGGAGCTAAAGCAGGAGCTTGCCATTACGCGCCGCCTGCTGGAGCGCGTGCCCACCGAGAAATTCGACTGGCAGCCTCACCCCAAATCTATGAAGCTAGGCACGCTGGCCTCGCATATGGCCAACCTAGTGGGCTTCCTGGAAATATCATTACAGGGCGCCGAAACTAACATGGCAGCCCTCAAACGCCCGGATGCACCTACCACCACCGACGAGCTGCTGCGCCACTTCGACGTAAACGCCGAAAGCATTCAGGCCGCCTTGTCCCGGGTAGATGATGCTACTTTCCACGACGTGTGGACGATGCGCAATAACGAGAAGGTAATTATGGCCATGCCCCGCACTATGGTGGCGCGCATTCTGGTGCTCAACCACCTGATTCATCACCGCGGCCAGCTCAGCGTGTACCTGCGCCTGCTGGATATCCCGGTGCCCGCCATCTACGGCGGCTCCGCCGACGAAGCGCCGCAGCGGTAAGCGCCTGACCGCAAACCAGCCATCTGAATTCAAAAAGTAAACGTGTCATCCTGAGCAAAGCGAAGGACTTTATCACGCTGAACGATAATCGTAACAACGACTTGTTCTTGCGTGATAAAGTCCTTCGCTTTGCTCAGGATGACACGTTTTTTTGTACTTTACTTTAGATAGGCTTTTCTATTTCTTCTCAAATACCTGCTCGCCGGCAATAAACGTGCGGAGCACTTTGGCGCCGCGCAGCTTCTCCTTGGGGGCTTCCAGTAGATCCGTATCCAGCACCACAAAGTCGGCGGCCAGGCCGGGGCGGATGCTGCCTTTTTGCTTGTCCTCGAAGGCGGCGTGGGCGGCCCAGGTGGTCATGCCCCGCAGGGCATCGGGGCGGCTGAGGGCATTTTCCATCTGGAAACCGCCGGCCGGGTAGTTCTTGGCATCCTGGCGGGCCACGGCCGAATGAAAGCCAAAGAGCGGATTGATGTCTTCCACCGGGAAGTCCGAGCCCAGGGCCACCTGCCCGTATTGCTTGCGCAGGTCGTTGAAGGCGTAGGCGGTTTTCAGGCGCTCAGCTCCCAGCCGCTCGCCGGCCCAGTACATATCAGAAGTAGCGTGCGTGGGCTGCACCGAGGGCACAATGCCATATTCCCCAAACTTGGGCACATCGGCTTTGCTCACTACCTGGGCGTGCTCTATGCGCCAGCGCCGGTCTTTCTGGCCTTTTAGGGCCTCGCCGTAAATATCCAGGAGCAGGCGGTTGCTGGAATCACCAATGGCGTGGGTGTTCATCTGAAATTTGCTGGCCGCTATTTTCTTGGCCAGGGCGCGGTAGTCGGCCACGGAAGACAGCAGGAAGCCGGTTTCTTTGGGCCGGTCGGCGTAGGGGTGAAGCAGGCAGGCACCGCGGGAGCCCAGGGCACCATCGGCATAGATCTTAAAGCTGCATACCGTAAGGCGGTCCTGGAAAACGGGGCCGTTTTTGAGGTAGAAATCGAAGTTTTCTTTTGTGGGAGCCAGCATGGCGTACAGACGCATTTTCAGCTTGCCTTGCTGATGCAGGGCCGCCATCCGGTCGATGTTGGCTTTTTCGAGGCCGGCATCGGCGAGGCTGGTGAGGCCCACGGCTACGCATTGCTGCTGGGCCTGCAGCAGGGCCTTGTCGGCTTCGGCCGGGGTAGGCTCCGGAATCTTAACGGAAACCAGATCCACGGCATTATCTACCAGCAAACCAGTAAGCTTACCGTTGGCATCTTTGGTAATAACCCCGCCACTGATGGGCGTACGGGTGGTAATGCCCGCCAGGTCCAGCGCCTTCTGATTCACCAGTGCCGCGTGCCCATCTACCCGAATGATATACACCGGGGTGTTGGGGAACAGCGCATCCAGCGTGTCTTTGGTGGGAAACTGCTTGTTGGCCCAGTCGTTCTGGTCCCAGCCGCGGCCGGTAAGCCAGGCGGCCTGGGGCTGCGCTTGGCGGTGTTGCTGCAGCTTGCTCACTACCTCGGCCCAGGAGGTAGTACCTACCAGGTTGGCATCGCGCAGGCCCAGGGCGTAGCGGTAGAAGTGGCAGTGGGCATCGTAAAAGCCAGGGTACACAAACTGCCCTCTGGCATCTACTTCCTGTGCGCCCTGGTATTTGTCCCGAATAGCATCGGCGGAGCCTACGGCCAGAAACTGGCCATCTTTCACGGCAAAAGCCTGGGCTTTGCTGAAGGCCGAATCAACAGTGTATACGGTGGCGTTATACACCACCAGGTCGGCGGGCTGGCGGGAGGAGGCAGAGGGCTGGCAGGCGGCGCTGCTCAGTAGGGCCAGAACGGGGAGGTAGCGGAGCAATGGGGTCATGCAGCGAAAGTACATAACTCCGCCGCTTCAGCTGGCATTAGCTGGTTACGGCATCCCGCAGGGCACACTGCTGCAGCCACTCAAGCGCCGCGGCTTCATCAGTAAAGCGCTGCAGCTGGTAAGGGCGGCCATCTAAAACGGAAAGGTCCGGAATGCTGGAATTGGTCAGAACGCCGGCCAGCTGGTGCGGGGCCATGAGGTAGGCCAGGTAGGTGGTACGGCCCAGGCGGGGTTGTACCTGGGGGTAAAACTTCTCCATCATCCAGGCCACATCATTGCCATCCACAAAAGTGCGACGGCGGATATCTACCAGCCAGTAGCGGCACTGGTGCTGCTCGGCTTCATCCAGTAGTTTGCCATAGCCCCGGTGTAGCTCAAATGGCATCACCGAGCGCATCCAGCGGCCTATTATAAACTGCAGGTCGGGGCGGTACTCTATGGAAAGGTAGGAGGGGGCCGACGAAGGCATACGCACTGAAATGGGCTGCTACGGTGGTAAAAATACGGAAGGCCACGGGGATTTTTCCCGTGGCCTCCAGAAATAACATACCAAAAAATAAATATTGCTTACTCGAAGCGCATGTGCTTTACCGACTCACCGGAGTTTTTCAGCTCCAGCAACGAGTCGATACCAATTTGCAGGTGCGCGGTTACGTAGTCGGTAGTTACTTTTTTGTCGCTCTCGGCCGTTTTCACGCCTTCCGGGGTCATGGGGTTGTCGCTCACCAGCAGCAGGGCGCCGTGGGGAATTTCGTTCACGAAACCTACCGTGAAAATGGTAGCGGTTTCCATATCCACGGCCATGGCCCGGATCTGGCGCAGGTACTCCTTGAAGTTCTCGTCGTGCTCCCACACGCGGCGGTTGGTGGTATATACCGTGCCGGTCCAGTAGTCTTTCTCGTGCTTCTTGATCATGGACGATACGGCGCGCTGGAGGCGGAAGGAGGGCAGCGCCGGAATTTCGGCGGGCAGGTAGTCATCGGAAGTACCCTCGCCGCGAATGGCCGCGATAGGCAGGATCAGGTCGCCGAGCTTGGTTTTGTTTTTCAGGCCGCCGCACTTGCCCAGGAACAGGGCCGCTTTGGGCTTCACGGCCGAAAGAAGGTCCATCACCGTAGCCGCCATGGGCGAGCCCATGCCGAAGTTGATGATGGTGATGCCATCGGCCGTAGCCGTTTGCATGGGCTTATCCAGGCCGCGCACCTCCACACCGAAATGCTCGGCGAACATACTCACGTAATTGATAAAGTTGGTAAGCAGGATATACTGACCAAATTCCTTCAACGGCACACCGGTATAGCGGGGCAGCCAGTTTTCTACAATGTCAGATTTTGATTTCATAGGCGAAGAATATGGTGGGAATAGGTTGCAAAAAAGCCGTCGACCTTTACGAACGACGGCAGCCAGATAAAAAGCGAAACAGTGGGGCCGTACCTTTGGAGGTGATGCAAGAGCTGAACCTGCCGCCTTTCGAGTACAAAGTTACACAATCTGGCGTAAATTCGCTGATCTGGGACGTTTTGCGCCGTAAAAACGTGGTACTCACCCCCGAGGAATGGGTGCGCCAGCACGTGGTGCATTACCTGATCAACCACTTGGGCTACCCCAAAGGCCTGCTGAGCTTGGAGCGCGGCCACCGCTACAACCAGCGCCAGAAACGCACGGATTTATGCGCCCTGGGCCCCGCCGGGCAACCGTTATTATTGGTAGAGTGCAAAGCGCCCTCCGTGCCCATTACGGCTGCCGTAGCCCAGCAGGCCGCCGTGTATAACCAAACCATTGGGGCCCCGTTGCTGCTGCTCACTAACGGCCTGCAGCACTTCTGCTGGCGCGTCAATTTTGAGAAGCGCACCAACGAGCGGCTCAATGAAGTGCCGCCGTACCCGGGGCAGTAGCCGGCGTAAATCCGCTGCGGATATTTGTCAGCGTTTTGCTTTATTGAGCAACAAGTGAGGTGCTGGGCAGGTGCAGTGGCTGGTGGCAGGCGCTACAGTAGGATAGCGCACCCAAACGGACTAACAGAAAGTGCTTTGCAGGAGAAATAAAGGGTTGTTAACCGAACATGCCGTGATGCAACAGGATATTTTATCGGCGGGTAATTTCTTCGATTTCGAGCGCAGCGCGGAAGCGGTTTTCGCTTTGGACATGGCCGGTGATTTTCAGTGGGCCAATGCCCGCTTTGCCGGGTTGCTGGGGCAGCCGGCCGGGCAACTGGCGGGTACCAGCCTGTACCATTTGCTGCTGCCCGAAGAGGTAGAACAGGGCCAGCAGCAGGTGCGCAAAGCGGCGGCCGGGGAGGTGGTCTGCTTTGAGACCCGGCTGGGCTTAAACCACCACCAGGCAGAGGTAAGCCTTCATTTGTTTCCCCTGCTGACCAACCACCAAATTGCCGGCGTATATGGCTTTGCCAAGCCCCTCAGCGCCCAGCGGCTGGCCAGCCAGCACCTGCGGGAGCGGGAGCATCAGCTCTCGGTTATTTTCGACACCATGGCCGATATAACCTTTGTGCTGGATGTGGAACCCCAGGGGCGCTACCGGTTCACCTTCGCTAATAAAGCCTTCCAAAAAACCACCGGCCTGACCCCGGAAAAGGTGGTGGGCAGCTACGTGCAGGATATTATTCCGGAACCATCACTCAGCCTGGTTTTAGAGAAATACCAGCAGGCCGTAACTACGCGGCAGCGTGTAAGCTGGCTGGAAACCTCTGACTACCCCACGGGCCAGGTAACGGGAGAAGTCAGTGTGACGCCCGTGCTGGATGAAAGCGGCACCTGCGCCCAGCTGGTAGGAATTGTGCACGACCTGACCGAGCAAAAGAAGGTGGAAGCCGCCCTGCTTCTCAGCAACGAGCGGTTTCAATATGTATTGAGGGCCACCTCCGATGCTATTTATGACTGGGATATAGCGACCGACTCCATCTATTGGGGCGAGGGACTGGAAACCTTGTTTGGCTACCGGCTGGAGCAAAATCCTACCCACTTCAACCTGTGGTCCGTTAGCGTACACCCCGATGATGTGGAGGCGGTGCTGGGCGGGCTGATGCGGGAGGTAAATGAAACCACCCACACGCTCTGGCAGGGGCAATACCGCTTCCGAAAAGCAAATGGTACCTGGGCAGTGGTCTTCGATAGAGGCTATATTGTGCGGGATGCGGATGGCCGGCCCCTGCGCATGATAGGCTCCATGCAGGACGTAACGGAGCGCCGGGAGGCCGAGGAGCGGCAGCACCTGATGGCGGATAAGCTGTTCAAGCAAAATGCTGACTTACAGCAGTTCGCGTATATTGTCTCGCATAACCTGCGGGCGCCGTTGGCCAATGCCATGGGTTATGTTGATTTGCTGACGCGTGTGGAGAAGGAGTCGGAGGTGTTTGAGGAGTCGATGAAGAACCTGCAGGCCAGCGTGCAGCAGCTGGATGAGATTCTAACCGACGTAAACCGCATTCTGGCCGTGCGGGACAAGCAGGGCGGCTACCGGCCCGAGCCCGTAGCCCTGGCGGCAGTTTGCCGGCAGGCATTGTTTGGGCTGGAAGAGCCCTTGCAGGAGTGCGGTGGCGAACTGATCTGCCACATACCGGAAGAGCTCATGGTGCCTGGAAACCGCGCCTATTTCCACAGCATCTTTCATAACCTGATTTCCAACGCCATTAAGTACCGCTCCGATGAACGGCCCCTGCGTATTGAAATTAAAGCGGAAAGCGCGCCCGGCGCTGGCACCACCATCACCATTTCTGATAATGGCTCGGGTTTTGATCAGGAGAAGGCGGGCGAGGATATTTTTCAGCTTTACCGGCGTTTCCACACCCATAAAAAAGGCCGCGGAATCGGCTTATTCCTGGTGAAATCCCATGTGGAATCCATGGGCGGCCGGGTTACAGTTCGTAGTCAGGTAAACCAGGGTACCCAATTTATTCTTTATTTTAGCCGCCATGCAGATGAAAACCTACCTGATTGATGACGATGACCTCGGTATTTACCTCACTGAGCAGTTGTTGCGGGCACAGGGTTTTTCAAATTGTATTTCCACTTTTCAATCCGCAACGGAAGCCTTAGAAACCTTGGTGGGCGAAAAGAGAGTGGCCGCGCCCGATGTGGTGTTTCTGGACCTGAACATGCCCGTAATGAGCGGCTGGGACTTTCTTGACGCCCTGGCTCCTTACCAAAACGAGCTGCTGGGCCGCTGCCGCATTTATATTCTTACATCCTCCCTGGCTTTGTCGGATATGGAAAAAGCCAAGCAATACGCCTTGGTAACCGGCCTGATTCACAAGCCCATTGATAGTGAGGAAATCCGGGCTATCCATTCTCAAATGGCCGAAGAGGCGGAGAACAGGTAATCTGGGAGCAGTTAATGCTCTGGCGGCTGCTGGACGGTGGGTTGCGCTTTAGTGCGCAGGTATAGCCGGTTATCTATCAGGCCGTTTACGTAGAGCTGCACGCAGGCCTTTAGCTCATTACCATATTGCCGGCGCTTTTGCGGATCAGGCTTCGCCAGTGGCACAGCAGGCAGCCGGTGGGTTTGATACGGATAAAGCCGCACCTGGTCGTCGGCTGTGAGCTCCGTTACAAAATCAGAGTGCACCAGAAACCACGAGCCGCCGCTCAGGAAAATCGCCCGGCCAGTGTTTGTGGTGTCAAAAACGGAGTAGCCGAAGGGAAGCAGCTTGCCCGGGGCAGGTACGCGTAAATAATCGAGCACGGTGGCGGGCACATCGGCCTGCTGCGTGATGCGGTGCACATTGGCCGCCGGCAAGGGCTGGCCGGGATGGAAAACCAACAGAGGCGTTTTGTAGCTGCCCAGCGTGTTCTGGTAGCCGCGGCGGTCGGTTTGGGACGTGTGGTCGGCCAGCAGGATGAACAGCGTATTCCGGTACCAGGGCTGCCGGCTGGCCGTGGCAAAAAACCGGCGCAAGGCAAAATCGGTGTAGCCAATGGCGGCATGAATGGGCAGCGTGCCCTTAGGGAATCGGCCGCTGTACTGCGGCGGTACCGTGAAGGGCTCGTGCGAGGACAGCGTGAACAGCGTAGCAAAAAACGGCTGCTGTTGCCGGCTTAGCTGCTGGCTGAAATACTGCAGGTAGGGCTCATCAAAAATACCCCAGTGCCCATCGTAATCCGGGCTTTGGCGGGCTCCCGGGTATTCGCTCAGGCCGTAGTAGCGCTGTATTCCAGCCACCCCGGCAAACGTATTAAAGCCCATAGAGCCGTTTTCGGCCCCGTGAAATACGGACGTGGTATAGCCCTGCCTGCTGAGGATTTCGCCCAGCCCGTGCAGCTCATTGGTTTGAAAGTTGGAGGTGATGAACGGGCTTTCCAGCAAGGCCGGTAGTCCCGCCAGCACGGCCGGCAGCGCTTCAATAGAACGCCGGCCATTGGCATAATGCTCCCGAAAAAGCCCCCCCCGTGCGTAGCCAGGGAATCAAAGAAAGGCGTGTAGCCGCCGTGGCCGCCGTTTTCTACGCCGGTGTATTCCGAGGCGAAGCTCTCCAGCAAGAGTACTACCACATTGTCGCGGCGCGGTGCCGGGGCTGGCGACTTTAGGGCCGGGGATGCTGCCAAAGCCTGCTGCAAATCAGCCTCAGAATCGAAATAGCGGCGGTGTTCCAGGTTCTCGTAGCCCAGACTTTTCAGGAAGGTGAAGGTGCTGTTGAGGGCTAGGTGGCCCAGCGTGGCGGGTTGCTGGGCAAAGGCCGCGCCCGTGCGCAGGGGTTTCAGCTGCAGCCCTCCCCGGATGCCCAGTACGGTAAAGCCTATCACCAGTAACGCCTCCAACAGCTGCAGCCACCGCCGACTTGCTTGCGAGCGGAATGTTGAGGTAGCTATTCCATCACCCTCGGGCTGCTTTATTTCCGGCATGGGGTAGAAGTACCACAGCGCCACCAGCAGCAGTAAAAACGGAAGTATTAGAAACCAGTAGTTACCCACCAGCTGCCCGGCCTGCCGCTGCACATCAGCCCCAATGGTGGTCAGCTCATTGCTGGTGCGGCGGCCAATAAATTTGAAGTACTCCCAATCCACAATGTTGAGAGCAATGCCTAGGGCATTCAGCAGCAGGTACAGGCCCCACAACAGCCGTTGCCACCGGCGCCCCAAGGCTGGGACCATAGACAGTGTTACAAACGGCAGATTCAGGAGCAGCAGCGCCGAAATATCGAACCGGAACCCGTGCCAGAAGGCCAGCGCTATCTGACCCGCCGAAGCTTCCTGAAAGGTCTCGTAATTGAAAGCATAAAACCCCGCGCGCAGCAGCACATACACCCCCAGCAGGAGGGCAAACCGACGGAGCAGTAAACGCAGCGGGAGGGAGGGCATCGGGCAGAATAAGCTACTCAGCCGGGCGGAAGCGGATGCGCTGCCCGCTGGGCAAATCCTTTATCTGCCGGTAGAAATCGGCCAGCCACTGCAGCCGCTCGGCCGCGGGTTTGGGCTGGATGGTGGGCGTTTGTTTTTCCGTAGCCACGCACACCGGCGGATACAGGCTCAGGAGCTGCCCGGGCTGCAATACGCCGCCGCGCTGCTGGAAGCTGCGCAGGGGCTCCATACCCAGGGCATCGAGTGGAAATTTTTCGGCCCCGAACAGGAAGTGCTTGAAGTCTACTTCCAGGTCGGCCAGCTCGCCGGTTTCAGTATCCAGGAACAGCACCGCGTCGCCGCGCAGCAGAAACTGGTTGCCCACGCAGTCCTGGGCAAACGGAATGTCGGCCTCCTGAACCGTGTCATACACGCGCCAGAAGGCATGCAGGCCCTGCCAGGCCTCAGAGAGGGAGTGCCACGCAGGCTCCGAAACGCAGCCCCGAATGTGCAGGCCGCCAAAGTACGCCACCACGCCATTCTGCTCGCGCAAAAAGGCCTGCAGGTAGGAGGGCAGCCGGGCAAACGTGACCAGGTCGGTCAGCTCGCCGCCGGTGTAAATAATGCCTTTCATTTTCAATTAGTAATTGAGACTTAGTAATTAAGAATTGGATAGACTACCATTTGCCGGGCCGCTACGGAGTGGCTTTGATCTGCAAAAATTAAAAATTGAGCGTTCTGGCAGCTTCATTGCCACCAAAACGCTCAATTCTTAATTACTAATTCTCAATTACTAATTGGAGTTACGCAACCGCCACTTCCATTACAGACTCTACCGACTCCAGGGGCAGGCCCCAGGCTTCTGCTACGCCTTTGTATACTACTTTGCCATTCACCACGTTCAGGCCGAGGCGCAGGGCCTCGTCGCGGCGGCAGGCTTCCTGCCAGCCCAGGTTGGCCAGCTTCACGGCGTAAGGCAGCGTAGCGTTGGTCAGGGCCAGGGTAGAGGTGTAGGGCACCGCGCCGGGCATGTTGGCCACGCAGTAATGCACAATATCGTCGATGATGAAGGTAGGATCCTCGTGGGTGGTGGGCTTGCAGGTTTCGATGCAGCCACCCTGGTCCACGGCCACGTCTACCAGCACGGTGCCGGGCTTCATGGTTTTCAGCATGTCGCGCGTGATGAGGTGGGGGCCTTGGCACCCGGAATCAGCACGGCGCCAATGATGAGGTCAGAGGTTTTGATGGCTTCGCGGATGTTGTACTCGTTGGAGTACTGCGTTACCACGTTTTTGGGCATGAAGTCGTCCAGCTCGCGCAGGCGGTTCAGGTTGATGTCCATTACGGTAACCTGCGCGCCCAGACCGGCGGCAATTTTAGCAGCCTGCGTGCCTACAATACCGGCACCCAGTACCAGCACGTTGGCGGGCTTCACGCCGGGTACGCCGCCCAGCAGAATGCCACGGCCTTTCAGGGGCTTCTCCAGGTATTTAGCGCCTTCCTGCGGGGCCATGCGGCCGGCCACTTCGCTCATGGGGATGAGCAGGGGCAGGGCGCGTGAGGGCAGCTCTACGGTTTCGTAGGCCAGGCACACGGCTTTGCGCTCAATCATGGCGTGGGTCAGCTCCTCGCCGGAGGCAAAGTGGAAGTAGGTGAACAGCAGCTGGTTTTCCTTGATGAGGGGATACTCCGAGGCAATCGGCTCCTTCACCTTCACAATCATTTCAGCCTTGGCATATACATCGGCAATGGTAGGCAGGATGGTAGCCCCGGCCTGCTCATACTCGGCATCCTGGAAACCGCTGCCCAAACCGGCAGTAGACTGCACATATATATCGTGGCCATGCTTGCGGAATTCAGCTACGCCAGCGGGCGTTAGGCCCACACGGTTTTCGTTATTCTTAATTTCTTTCGGTACGCCGATAATCATGGCAGAAAGCTAAGGTGAGGGTGGGTGGAGAAAATTGCCTTAAAAGCGGGGGCAAAGATAAGTTGGAAATCAATGAGGAGACAGGGTAAAAAGAAACTGTCATTCTGAAAGATTCCAGAATGACAGTCAGCAGAATTTTTCCGTTCAGGTTACTTACCCTTTGTTACTTAAACGGTACCACAGCGTCACTTTCCTTTACCATGCTACCGGCGTTCAGGTCTTTCACCACGTTGGCCTTCAGCTTCAGCTTGGTATCGCCGTTCAGGTCGTTGGAGTTCAGGGTGACTTCGTCCAGCATGGCACCCAGCTTGCGCTGGCTGTAAATCAGCTCCAGCACGGCACTTTGGCCGGGCTTAATAGGAGCGGGCGTGCTTTTCAAACCCACGCAGTTGCAGCTGCTGACCACCGCTCCCAGCACCAGGTCCGATTTGCCGGTGTTGCGTACCGTGAAGCGCGCTATAGGCTGCTGACCGGCTTCCATCTTGCCAAAATCATGCACGGTGCGGTCCAGCACCAGGTGCGGCGACTGGGCCAGCTGGGCCGGCGTCAGGGCCTTTTTCATTTCATCCTTGGCCAGCACGGTGCCCTGAATAGTGAGGGTTTTGCTGGGCGTGGCCGCATTGCTGGTGATGGTAACGGTTTTGTTGAACACGCCCAGATGGCCGGTGCTGTTGTACACGGCCTTCACCATGCCGCTTTTGCCGGGCAGCACGGGCGTTTTGGTCCAGTCCGGGGTGGTGCAGCCGCAGCTGGCCCGCACATCATTAATCACAATGGGTTGATTGCCCGTGTTTTTAAACCGAAACTCGTGGACGGCCTGAGTGCCTTCGGCAATTTTACTGAAGTCGTGCAGGTCTTTATCAAAGGTGATAACACCCTGGGCGCGGGCGCCCAACGTCAGCAACAGGGCAAACAAGAGCGTGCAAAGATGTTTCATGGCAATACCCACCCCAGAGGCTGGCTTTAGAAAAGGTAAACAGATAGAGTAGCTGGCCGGCACACCCGGCGCGCCCCCCAATGAAAGGGGCCGCCCCGCAGCGCTTCCCTTCAAAGATAGCCAAAAACACTGTGCGCCCGTACAGGGCTGAAAAAGACCCACGGTTGATGGTCGCGCCCAAATCCGTACTTTTGACCCGCCGACCGGAGTAACCGCGGCCGCCGCGGCGCGTTTTTGCCGCACTCATTCTTTCCCCGCCCACCCGACCCGTATGCCCACCCCTGCATCCGCCGAAATCACCGCTGCCGCTACGCTCAGCAAAGAAGACCTGCTCCGCGACTATCGTTTGGGCTGGGAAAGCCGCCACGCCTCGCTGGCGGGCCGCAAGGAAGTATTCATGGGCAAAGCCAAATTTGGCATCTTCGGTGATGGCAAAGAGCTGCCCCAACTGGCCATGGCCCGCGCCTTCCAGAACGGCGACTTCCGCAGCGGCTACTACCGCGACCAGACCTTCATGCTCTCCATTGGCGAGCTCACGCTGCAGCAGTACTTCGCCCAGCTCTATGCCCACCCCGACGTAGAAGCTGAGCCAGCCACCGGCGGCCGCGCCATGAACGGCCACTTTGCTACCCGCCTGCTGGACGAGGACGGTAACTTCAAGCCCCAGACCAACACCAAGAATTCTTCCGCCGATATTTCGCCCACTGCCGGCCAGATGCCGCGCCTGGTGGGCCTGGCTTACGCCAGCAAGCTCTACCGCCAGAACCCCGAGCTGCACGACCGCACCGATTTTTCCATCAACGGCAATGAGGTAGCCTTCGGCACCATCGGCAACGCCAGCACCTCCGAGGGCATGTTCTTCGAGGCCCTGAATGCCGCCGGCGTGCTCCAGATTCCCATGCTGATGAGCGTGTGGGACGACCACTACGGCATTTCAGTGCCCGCCGAGTACCAGACCACCAAGCAGAACATCAGCGAAATTCTGATGGGCCTGCAGCGTGAGGGCGAAGGCCAGCAGGGCTTCGAAATTTTTGTGGTGAAGGGCTGGGACTATCCGGCCCTGGTAGATACCTACCAGCGCGCCGCCGAGCTGTGCCGCACCCAGCACGTGCCCGTGCTCATTCACGTAACCGAAGTAACCCAGCCCCAGGGCCACAGCACCAGTGGCTCGCACGAGCGCTACAAGAGCAAAGACCGCCTCAGCTGGGAAGAAGCCCACGACTGCATGCTCAAAATGCGCGAGTGGATGCTCTCTGAAGGCCACGCCACGGAAGAGGAGCTCACGCAGATTGAAAATGAGAGCCGGGACGTAGTAAAGCAGGCCCGTGTAGCGGCCTGGGACGCTTTCTTCACGCCCATCAAGCAGGAGCGCGACGAAACCGTGGCCCTGCTGAATAAGCTGGTAGCTGAAACCGGCACCGAAAACAGCCTGCACGAACTGGTAGAGCACCTGGAGCACAACACCACGCCCATCCGCGCTGATCTGGTGCGCACCGTGCGCCGCGCTTTGCGCCAGGTGCGCAGCCAGCGCAGCGGCGCCCGCCGCGACCTGCAGAACTGGCTGGAGCAGGCCCTGGCCGAAAACGCCGACCGGTACAACTCCTACCTGTACAGCCAGAGCGAGCAGGCCGTGGGCAACATCGAGGTTGTCCCCGCTGAGTTTGCTGCCGATGCTCCGATTGTTGACGGCCGCGAGGTGCTGCAGGCCTGCTTTGATGCCAACTTCCGCCGCGACCCTACCATCTTCGCCATTGGGGAGGACGTGGGTAAAATTGGTGACGTAAACCAGGCGTTTGCGGGCTTGCAGGACAAGTTTGGCGAGCTGCGCGTAACGGATACCGGCATTCGGGAGTGCACCATTGTGGGGCAGGGCATCGGCGCCGCGTTGCGCGGCCTTCGTCCCATCACCGAAATCCAGTATCTGGACTACCTGCTGTACGCCATTCAGATTCTCTCTGATGATGTGGCCTGCCTGCAGTACCGCACCAAAGGCGGCCAGAAAGCCCCCCTCATTGTGCGCACCCGCGGCCACCGGCTGGAGGGCATCTGGCACTCCGGCTCACCCATTCAAATGATTCTGGGCTCCATCCGCGGCATGCACCTGTGCGTACCGCGCGACATGACGCAGGCGGCTGGTTTCTACAACACGCTGCTGCGCTCCGATGAGCCGGCCATTGTGATTGAGTGTCTGAACGGCTACCGCCTGAAAGAGCGTATTCCGCAGAACGTAGGCGAGTTCACCGTGCCCCTGGGCATGCCCGAAACCCTGCGCCCGGGTACGGATGTAACGGTGGTTACCTACGGCTCTATGTGCCGCATCGTGATGGATGCTGCCAAGCAGCTGGCCGAGGTGGGTATCTCCATTGAAGTTATTGATGTGCAGACCCTGCTGCCCTTCGATCTGGAGCACGTGATTACCGACAGCATCCGGAAAACCAACCGTGTGCTCTTCGCCGATGAAGATGTGCCTGGCGGCGCTACGGCCTACATGCTGCAGCAGGTTTTGGACGAGCAGGATGCCTATCAGTACCTCGACTCTGCTCCGCGCTGCCTGGCCGCCCAGCCCCACCGCCCGCCCTACGGCTCCGATGGCGACTACTTCAGCAAGCCCAACGCAGAAGATGTTTTCGATGTGGTGTATGAGCTGATGCACGAAGCTGACCCCAAGCAGTTTCCGGCCATCTACTAAGCCACCAAATCAAACGCCCACCCTTTCGAGAATCGGAAGGGTGGGCGTTTGATTTTGACGAAATGGATGGCTCCTTAGGGAATGATGATGGAGGAAGTAGTTACGGTGTTGCTCTCGTGCAGGGCCCGGTCTACAATGGTGACTCTAAACCGGACTTCGGAACCCGATGGAAAGGACCCCACGAAGAAGGTCTGCCCAAAGTTCAGGTCGCCTTTAATGGGCTCAGACCGGTCGGTAGTGGTCAGGCGCGGAAAGCGGCTGTCGTAGGGAAACGCAAAATCAACCGGCCGGAATTCCCCGTCTTCTCCCTTCAGTAGGGGCTGAAAGAAATAGTTGTTGTAAAAGCGGTTTGGCGTTCGGTTGGGGTCCGTCGAGTTTGGGTTGTACTGATTATGGGGCGGGAGGGTGTCAGTGGGGCCCAGGCCCAGGTCGCCGTCCCCGTCTTTGAAAGAAACCGTTACCGTCACGGAATCATAAACGCCCGTTACCGGGGATTTGCGCTCCAGCTTGATAGCCTTAAACTCGATGCTGGGCGTATCCGGATAATCAGGCGGCGTGATGCAGGCATTCAGTAGCAGACCGCTACCGAAAATCAGCGCTGCATATTTAAAAAAACGAAAGGTAGCAGTGGTGGCCATACGAATAGAAATACCTCTTAATAGGCGGGAAAAGGTACGGATTCTCAACGAAGCACCCCGTACTTTGTTGCTTTCCCAAAACCCAGTTGTACGCTAATGAGTTTCCGCCAGCAGCATCTCCAGGCGTTGGACAGTTTAACCCCAGCTTCTTTTGAAGCGGCTGCGCTGGCGCTTTTTCGGCACCAGGCCGCGCAGTGCCTACCCTACAGGGAATACCTGACGCAGTTGGGCCGGAAAGCAGACCGGATAGAGCGCCTGACGGACATTCCGTTTCTGCCCATTGAGTTCTTCAAAACGCACGAGGTGCGTACGCTGCCGCTGGAGTGGGAGCCCCAGGAATTATATCTGAGCAGCGGCACTACGCTGCAGCAGCGCAGCCGGCATTTTGTACGCGAGCCGCAGCTGTACCGGCGCAATGCCGCGCGCATTTTTGAGCAATACTACGGCCCGCTCACGGACTGGATTTTCCTGGCTTTGCTGCCTTCCTATCTGGAGCAGGGGCACTCCTCGTTGGTAGCCATGGTAGAGCATTTTGCGGCCGCTTCCGGGCAGGAGCAACCGGCTTTTTTCCTGCGCAACCACGCCGCGCTTCTGCAAGCAATAAGTAAAGCCAGGCAAGTGCCCGGTCGCCGCATTATGCTCATTGGAGTATCGTATGCGCTGCTGGATCTGGTAGCGGAATATGGTGCCGCGCCGGCTCTGCAAAACCTCACGGTGCTGGAAACGGGCGGTATGAAAGGGCGCCGGCGCGAAATGATTCGGGAAGAGCTGCACGCGGAGCTGCAGCAGGCCTTTGGCCCGGCCGGTATTCATTCCGAGTACGGCATGACGGAGCTGCTCTCCCAGGCGTACAGCCTCGGCGACGGCCGCTTCCACGCGCCTACCCAGCTGCGCATCCTCCTCCGCGACCCATCCGACCCTTTCGCCCTGAGTGAAACCCGCCCCGATGGCGCCATCAACGTAATAGACCTGGCCAACGTGGACAGCTGCGCCTTCATCGAAACCAAAGACCTGGCCCGTATGCACCCCGATGGTTCTTTTGAAGTGCTGGGGAGAATGGATAATTCAGATATTCGGGGCTGCAACCAGCTGGCATAACGCCACGCCTGCTTTCCTCTCGCTTCGCCACCGCCTCATTTTATGCCCGCAGAATTTCGGACTGACACCTGGCGGCCCTGGGTAGTAGGTGGCTTTTTTGGGATGCTGGTGCTGCTGGGCCTGCTGGTGCATAACGACTACGGCGTTTCTACCGATGAGCCGGCGCACCATATGCACGGCATGGTAAACGTGAAGTACATAGCCGACATGGTGGCACCCGAGCTAGCCCGTCGTCAGCCCCAATATGCCCGCATTCCGCCCCTGCCTGGCTACTTTGATAATGGCCACGGCGTGCTGTTTGAAATACCGGTGAGTTTGCTCAGCCCGCTACTGGCCCACGGCGATTCTGCCGTGTACTATCGTATTCGCCACTTGCTGATCTTTCTGGTTTTTGTGGCGGGGGTGTGGGCGCTCTACCGGCTGGCTGCGCTGCGCTTCCGCAGCTGGCGGTGGGGGCTGGTGGCAGCCAGTGCCCTGGTACTCTCCCCGAGGCTGTTTGCAGAGGCCTTCTACAACGCACAGGATGGCGTGTTTATGGCCTTATTTGCGGTGGCCATGTACACCATGGCCCGACTCACGCAGCGGCCCACCACCGGGCGGGTGCTACTCCACAGTGTGGCCTGCGCCGTGGCCATCGATGTCCGTATTCTGGGTGTGATGTTGGTAGCTTTCACGCTGGGGTGGCTGAGTTGGCAGTTGGTTTTTCCGGCAGAACATGGGCCAAAGCGCCGGCAGATGCTCCTATATACAGGCCTATACCTGGCCACTACGGCCGTATTGGTGGTAGCGGGCTGGCCGTTTCTGTGGGAAAACCCAGCCGGCAACTTCCTGTATGCCTTCCAACGGCTGAGTAGCTACCCCTGGGAAGGGCGCAATTTTTACCTGGGCGTGCTGCGCCCCGGCAGTGCCACGCCCTGGCACTATGCCCCTGTCTTGATAGCCATTACCACTCCCTGGCCTTATCTAGCAGCCGCACTGGGTGCGTGGGTTATCTGGCTTAAAAACCTGCTGCGCACGCCTCGGCAATTGGGCAGCTGGGCAGGGCAGTTTGATGCCGTGGTGGTGGCCTGGCTGCTGGGGCCGCTGCTGATGGTTATAGCGCTTCACTCCGCGCTCTACAACGGCTGGCGACACTTATACTTTGTTTACCCGGCGCTGCTTCTGTTGGGCGTAGGTGGGGTGCGTGCCGTAATAAACTGGGCCCGGCAGCGCGCGGAAAGACGCTGGGCGCAATATGTGGTAGCAGGTAGCTTGCTGGCCGGCATGCTGCAAACAGCCTACCGCATGGTGCGGGACCATCCGCAACAGCAGGTCTATTTTAGCCTGATTCCGCCCGCCGTAGTGGCCCGGCAGTTCGACCGTGACTATTGGGGGCTTTCGTATCGGGCGGGGCTGGAATGGCTGCTGGCCGCTGATTCCTCGGCCCGTATCCGGATAGGCTCCCCGCGCAGCGACCTGCTTTATAATAACACCCTGATTTTGCCGCTGGCCCAACGCCAACGACTGCAATTTGTGAGCCCGCCCTATACGGCCGGTACCTACGTGTTTACCAACTACGCCCGCTACGGCCTGCAGGCCAGCGACACACTCGGCCGCAAGGTATATGACCTGTGGGTACATGACCTACCCACGCTGGGCATTTTTCGGCGTTGATTGGCGTGACCTGGTTCCAAAAAAAAGCCTGACCAAATCCGGTCAGGCTTTTTCCTTCTTCTGAGCGCCGCAGAAATTCTTCCCGCGCACCTTTTAACTACAAGTGGGCAATCGGGTCGGGCTTGCCGTCGGGGTCCGACTTCACGTAGCCGCTGCGGGTAAAGCTCTTGCCACGCATCAGCAGCACCCCGGCCATGTGCGGGGTAGCCATAGAGGTACCGCTCATGGTAGCGTACTGGCCGCCTTTATAAGTAGAGGTGATACTTACGCCGGGCATGCAATAGTCTACCGGTGGGTTGCCGAAGCAGGAGAAAGAAGCCCAGGTATCGAGGTTGTTCATGGCCGAGATGGTGAACACATTGGCGTTATTCACGCGGGCCGGGGAGTGCAGCGTGGCGCTCTTGGCATCATTGCCGGCAGCTACGGCGAATAGAATGCCTTTGTTGGCAGCGCGGGTCACCGCATCGTCCAGGGCCTGGGAGGTGCCGCCACCCAGGCTCATGTTGGCCACGTTACCAGCCTTTGCATTAGCGGCAACATAATCAATACCGGCAATGACGCCGGAAGAGGTGCCGCTGCCATCGGCAGCCAGCACTTTCACGGCTACTAAGGTAGCTCCGGCAGCCACGCCTACTACGCCTACCAGGTTGTTTTTGGCAGCAATAGTACCGGCTACGTGCGTGCCGTGGCCGTTGCCATCATTTGCGGTGGTTGCATCCGTGCCGGAGGTGATGAAAGTGCGGCTGCGGGTTTTGTCTACTGTCAGGTCGGGGTGAGTCAGGTCGATGCCGGTGTCGATAATCCAGGCGACTTTGCCCACGCCGCTGCCGTAGCCCACGCGCTTGATGCCGTAGGGGACGGTTTGCGTGGAGGTAGTGGTGGTAGTGCCGGTGGTTTGTTCAATGGTAATAACCTGGTCGGCTTCCACGTACGCCACGCTGGCATCCTGCGCCAACTGGGCGGCCTCGTCGGCCGTTAGCTCAGCGGAAAAGCCTTTCAGGGCATGGCCGTAGGCGCGCTCAACTTTCTCCGGGCGCAGGCCGCGCTGTTTCAGCAGACCCTGGGCCACTCCTTTCACTTTCTTGATTTTTTCCTCGTAGGCTTCACTGCCCAGCGTTACGCTGCCTTCTTTCAGCACCACAATGTAGCGGCCGGGAATTACCTGACCAACGGCTTTGGCATCGGCCGCGGCGCTAACTGCACCGCTAATGCCCGGCTCGGCGGGCGCTATGGTGTCTTTGGCGCAGCCGGCCAGCATTGCTATACTCAGCGTGGCGGCGCTTACTACGGTTCCTACCCGGAAATTCAGCAAGGATTTTGACATGAAAGGGAATTGGAATGATAGAAAAACACTAATGGGGGGCTGAATCGACTGATTTCTGCCCTTAGGGGCTTGAAAAGGTGCAATTCGCTGATTTATTTTCCTCAGACAGTAACCTAATCCCAATGGTTCCGTAGCGCTTCCCTTAAAATGAAAAAAGCCCCTGCCAGTGAATGGCAAGGGCTTTGATAATTAAAGGATAAGCTTAGTAGGTTTATTTACCAGCGTAAGCTTTGGCATCGTCTTCCGTAATGGTGTCGTCGCTCATAATTACGAGGCGCTCCACCACGTTGCGCAGCTCCCGGATATTGCCGCGCCAGTCCAGTCCCTGCAGGTATTTCAGGGCGGCATCATCTACCTTCTTGGGCTTATTGCCGTAGTCGTTGGCAATGTCCTGCAGGAATTTCTGCACCAGCTCCGGAATGTCCTCGCGCCGCTCGTTGAGGGACGGTACTTTGATCAGGATAACGGAGAGGCGGTGGTAAAGGTCTTCGCGGAAGTTGCGCTCGGCAATTTCGTGCTGCAGGTCTTTGTTGGTAGCGGCCAGCACGCGCACGTTCACGGAAATTTCCTTCTCGCCGCCCACGCGGGTAATCTTGTTTTCCTGCAGGGCGCGCAACACTTTGGCCTGGGCCGAAAGACTCATGTCGCCGATTTCGTCCAGGAACAGCGTGCCGCCATCGGCCTGCTCAAACTTGCCGATGCGCTGCTTTACCGCCGAAGTAAACGAGCCTTTCTCGTGCCCGAACAGCTCCGACTCAATTAACTCGGAAGGAATGGCGGCGCAGTTCACTTCCACCAGGGGGCCGTTGTTCCGGTTGCTGAGCTCGTGCAGCTGCCGGGCCACCATTTCCTTGCCTGCTCCGTTGGGGCCGGTAATAAGCACGCGGGCATCGGTAGGAGCCACCTTCTCAATAGCCTTGCGCACAGCTTCCAGGGCCTTGGAAGAGCCCACCATTTCGGAGCTCTTGGCTACTTTCTTCTTCAGCGTTTTGGTTTCGGCTACCAGCTTGGTGCGGTCCAGGGCGTTGCGCACGGTTACCAGCAGGCGGTTGAGGTCTGGTGGCTTTTGCAGGAAGTCGTAGGCGCCTTTCTTGGTGGCATCCACGGCCATTTCTACGTTGCCGTGGGCCGATACCATGATGAAAGCGGCATCGGGGGCGACTATGCGGGCGCGCTCCAATACCTCAATGCCATCCATTTTGGGCATTTTGATGTCGCAGAGCACTACATCGTACTTGTCTTTGATGAGCATATCCAGGCCGGTGGGGCCGTCCTCGGCCTGATCTACCTGGTAATTTTCGTACTCCAGAATCTCCTTAAGGGTGTTCCGGATGGCTTTTTCGTCGTCAATTATGAGAATGCGGGGCATGTGCGGAGAAAGAGCGAATGAAGGAAATCAAAGTAACGAAAAGCCAGCCGCAAACGGGTGCATCTTTGCCGGAAAGCCGGATAAATGTTGAGTTAAGCTATTTTGGAATATGACTAAAACACCTTAGACCGTCATGTCGAGCGAAGTCGAAGCATCTCGCATGCTGACGTTGCCAAACTATTTACCACACTAGCGAGATGTCTCGGCTACGCTCGACATGACGTTCTTTCGACTTCCTGAATGGTTTCATTGTAATATGCTTGCAGCCGGGTTCTAAGCTGTTCAGAGAAAGAGTTGCGGCCAACTATCAGCGCAGCACTATCAATTCAATATCCAAGAAAGGGCGGGCATCGGAGCCGGTGGAAGTGCCGGAGTGAAGCAGCACCTGTAACACTTCTGCTTCGGCCAGCGGCAGTGTGGCCGGGCCGGGCGCCTGGAAGGTGAAGGGTAGAAAGCCGGGGTAGGGGCGCGGGAGTAGCACCTGGCTGCCCAACTGGAAGGAGCTGAGCGGCACGCGTGCTTCCTGCATGTCAGCGCCCAGCTCCACGTTAGCCACGTAAGCCGCGGCATCCCGGGTAATGAGTACCAGCTGAACGCGGCCCGCGCCGGCACCTTTGCGGCCCCGGACAACTAACTCCTTCATGTTGGTCAGGTCGCTGGCGCGGGGAGCCAGCCGGTCGCGGAAGTAGGTGCGGAGGAAGGCAATAGGGGCATTATCAGGGGTGGTGGGGGCCGCGGTGCCGGTAGTGGGTGGGCTTTGCAGCAGGCGCAGGGCTACGGCACCGGTTGGGATAGTTATATAATCAGCCCAGCCGCCACCGGTTATACCGCCGGCTTCTATCCGGGGCTGGTCCTGGGCAGCCTGGAACAGCGGCAGGGCGGCATCAGCTGCTACTATGGGCGCTTCCCAGTATTCCCGGGGCACAAAGTCCCAGTCTTTGGGCGAACCGGTGAGGGGACCGGGGAAACTGGTATTCTGGCCCTGGTGCTTCACTACCACCCAGTAGCGCAGCAAACCAGGGTACAGCAATTCGGCGGGTACGGTGACTTCGGCGGTGGTCAGGGTGAGGCGGCGCATGGGCAGCGTGCGGGTAGGGCCATAGAAGTGCTGCGCCACCAGCAGCATGGAATCAGCGGCCTCCACCCCCGCAATAGTAGCCTGCAGCGTAGCCGCCCGGCCGGCCGACAGCTGAGCCGGGGCCGTGTGCACTACCTGCACTTGTCTGGTAGTGGGGGCCGGGGCTACAAACTCGCCCAGCTGGATAGCGCCCAGCCTGGTTTGCGCGGTGAAGGAACCGGTGTTTTTGCCCCGGGCCGCTACCAGGTACACGCCCGGCTGTAGTCGCACAGTGCCGTTGCTGGCCCGAGCCTGGAATGTGTTGCCTTTGTCCAGGCCGCGCACCGTGAAATCAGCCCCTAAACCAGGCAGTGTAAGGCGCATGGGCTGGGTGTTCCAGAAGATGTGTGTGACGGTCTGGCGCAGGGAGGTTTTGGCAAATGGGTCGCGCACGGCAATGGCATCTGGCATTACTTCCAGCCGCCACATGCCGTTGGCCAGGCGGTCCAGAAAGTAAGCGCCGGTGCCTTCATAATTAACTACTACCGAGGAGCCCGTGCCGGCCACCCGGCGCAGCGCTGCTGGTTTGCGCGGCCTGGTAGTGGTGGTGCCGGTGTACAGAAATTCCTCGTCGGCATTCAGCTCGCTCAGGCCGGCGCGGTAGCTCACCCGGAAGTTGTTGAACACGGAATCTTTGGGGAAGGCGGGAAACTGCTGGTCGCGCTTTACCTGCCGGAAAACCCGGCCCGCAATCAGCAGACTAATGGCTTTGGCCGGCGTGTAGGCCAGGTTCAGGTAGTGCGTCTGGTACTCGGTGTTGGCGTAGGCAATGGCCAAGGGGTCGTAGGCAAACTGGGTGGCCCACTGGAAGCCGGCGCCCCGGAAGCTGCGCGCCATCATGGGGTACATCAGCGGCTGCAGAATGTCACCGGATTCAAACTCATACACCAACCGGGGCTTACTAGTGAAACGCGGGTCCTGGCGGTACGGCGTAGGGTACTGCTGCACATAAGGCAAGGGGTTGCCGCGCAGCGTGTGCCCGTTTACCAGCCCCGAGGGGTACCACTGAAACGTGAAGCCATCCACCGGGCTGCTGAGAATGGCGTTGGATACCGTCGGGCTTTCGGCAATGTTGTAGAAAATGGGCTTGCGGTAGCCGGTGGCCCGCATAGCCGCCACCATGCGCTGCACAAAGCTGCTCACTTCCGCCTCAGGCTGGCTGTAGTGCGGCTCGTTGCACACCTCGTAGGCAATGATGTCGGGGTCCTCGCGGTTGAGCTGCTTGGTGTAGGGGTTGCGGTGGTTGAGGAACTGGGTGAGGTAGTTTTCCTGGGCCTTAATGGCGCGCGGAATCCGGTAGGCTTTGTTCTTGGGGTAAATGCTGGAAAAGCCCGTCATGGCCGTGTCGGGCTCGGGGTAGCCGTTGCCCCAGTAGGCAATGGGCGTGAGCAGGATTTTAATGTTGCGCTGCTTGAGCTTCTGAATCAGATAATCGAAGAGGCGCAGGTGCTCGTTGTCCAGCAGGTTGCCGGCCGTGTCGGTTATTTCCACATCCCAGACGTGCACCCGAAACGCATCAATGCCCAATCGGGAAAGGTGATATACATCCTCGTCGATGGCCTGCTCCAGATTCACGCCCAGCTTTTTGTGCGCGCGGTAGGAGTAGGCGAAGGGCGTAGTATAGTTCACCCCAAACAGGGCTACTTCCTGCCGGCTGCCCTGCCAGCGAATGACCCCGGCGGGGTCAATGTAAATATCGGCGGTAGCGGGAGGGGCTTTTTGGGCGCTGGCTTTGGGCAGACTCAGGGTCAGAAACAAGCCAGCCAGTAAGTAGACTAGATAACTTTTACGGGGAAGGCCAACCGACCCGGAAGGGAATAAATAATTCATGAGCGAAAGCTACGCGAAGAAACACTGGGCTACAACGCAGAACGGCCGCCGCAGGATTGTGCGACGGCCGTTTGCTGTGGGTGATGAGTCTATAAGCCGGGTTTTGTCCGCGTTGCCGCGGCCCCACCATTTATCTAGGCCAGTTCTCGCGAAAAGGCTCCATCAACCTACCCGCTGGCGCCGGACGAGCCGCCCGGTGCAGGCCCGAAGGCCCACGTACCAGCTTATTTGGTCTTTCAACCCCTGAGGTTTACCCAGCCGACGCGGTTGCCCGGCCGCTGGTGCGCTCTTACCGCACCTTTTCACCCTTACCAAAGGTGAAATTGAGAATTTGTGAGATTGTGAAATTCACAACTTCACCTTTCACAACTTCACCGCCTGGCGGTAGTTTTCTGTGGCACTGGCTGTCCTGGCTTACTTTACGCTTACCAGTCCTTCCCGTTAGGAAGCAGGGTGCTCTGCGTTGCCCGGACTTTCCTCGTCGCCATTCTTGCGTAAGGCGCCGCGGTGGGGCGACCCATCACTGCGGGTAAAGGTACGAATAATGAAACCTAAGTCCTGATTAGTGAGATTCGCTAATTCTTGTTGAGCAATTGACCCTTTAACGCCAGGAAGGCCACTTAATCGTTGTAATGCTTTAATGGCGGGTTGTTTCAAGACTGAATGTTTTCTAGCCAACTCTGCCATAGCTGTTATTGCGGCATCCTGAATAGCGCTTCCGACTGGTAATGTAATTACTGCGCTGTCAAGTGCTTGTTGAACTTGGTTGGAGTCATTAATATTTGGATTGCGCATTAACAGATATTCTATAGCCTTCTCTGAAACATGGTAAGCCGCACGAGCATGTGCTAATGATAGAATTTCATTGAATGTTGTTAATAGTTTGATATCCAACTCCACTTCAGCTGTATGCTTCAATCTAATTTCTGCTTGAAGTTTAAGCTTGTATTCACGGGTAATTGTTAAAATACTATAGATAGCAGTTAGACATGTGGCGAATCCTCCCACTGCTAACCCCCAAGTTTTAATGTCTTCTGAAGTCATCTTTTAGAGTAGTAATTTATTTGTAGCTAAACCTACTACTTACCCTCCCACAAATTATCCTTCGGGTTGCTATCCGGTACCAGCGTAGCGCCCAGCTTCACCTTCGTCACTACCTTATCAGAAGGCACTGGAATGGTGACGGATTTGGCGCCGGTTTCCCACACGGCAATGGTGCGGTGAATCTGCTGGGTAGAGTTATCGGCGAAGGTTACAGTTAGGTCTACCGGCACGGGCTTGGTGCCCTTGGCTTCCACTACAATCTGGGACTGGTTGCCCTGCTTGGTTACGCTGGCAATGGCCAGGTCGGGGTAGCCGCCCTCGAAGAACCAGCGCTGCCAGAACCAGTTGAGGTTGCGGCCGGCCCCGGCGTTCATGGAGTTGAAGAAATCGTAGGGCATGGGGTGCTTGCCGTTCCAGTTGCGGATGTAGGTGTGCAGCGCCTTCGTGAACAACTCATCGCCCAGTAAATCCTTCACATACAGGTAGCCCAGGCCGGGCTTGGGGTAGGAGTTGAGGAAGAATGGCGTGCCATTTTGCTGGGTCGTCAGCGTCACGATGGGCATGTCCTGCTCCGTATCGGCGGCGCGGGCGTAGGGCGCAATACCGTAGTCGTCGTCCAGGGTGGGGTCAATCATTTTGGAGATGATCCACTCGCCAATGGTGGCCCAGCCTTCATCCATCCAGCCGTACTTGGTTTCGTTGATGCCCATGTAGAACGGGAACATCGTGTGGAATATCTCGTGGTCGGTGAGGGTAATGGCGTCGGCGCGGGATTCGGTGGGGTTGTCATTCACCATCATGGGATACTCCATCTGGTCGAGGCCATCGAAAATGGTTTCGTGGGAGTAGGGGAAAGGCCACTTCGGGAAGTCGTAGCTCATGGCCTGCACCGTTTTGCGGGCAAAGTGAATCACCTCCTCGTAGTCCTTGTGCTTGGTGTTGTACACGGCATCTACGCGGGTGCGGCGCTTGGTAGCGGGGTCCACTATCAGGCTGGTAGATTGCCACACGTAGTGGTCGGCGGTGGCAAACACGAAGTCGGTTACATTCTTCGCCTCAAACTGCCAGGTGTTGGTGGCATTCTGGGCCGTGATGTCACGGCGCTTTGCGTCTTCTTCGGTGATGATGCTGGTGATGCGGTCCTTCTTTTCCGCATCGCGCAGGCGCTTGGCGTACTTTTTCTGGAGGACCTGGTCGGTGTTTTTCAGGTCGCCGGTGGCCCACACCACAAAGTTTTTGGGCACCGTAATGGCGGCTTTGAAGTTGCTGAAGTCGTTGTAGAACTCCTGCGAGCCGATGTAGGGCAGGCGGTTCCAGCCATCAATATCGTCGTACACGGTGATGCGCGGAAAGAAGTAGGCCACGAAATGCGCGCCTTCCTCAATCTCGCCGGTGCGCATATGCGAGCCTTTGTTGAGCGTGTAGGAGTAGCTGATGGCCACGCGCGCCGTTTGCCCCGGCGCCAGCGGCTTGATGCTCACGGGCATATTGGTGGCATCAATTTTCAGCTTGGCCACATCCTCGGCCTCGCCGTTCACACTGAGTTGCGCAATCTTCACCCCATCGTGCAGGTCTTCGGGCTTCACCGACGATACCCGCGGGGCACCTTTCTGGTAGTAGTTGGGGTAAAGCTTAAACCAGATCTGCCGCAGCGAATCGGGGCTGTTGTTGACGTAGGCAATATCCACCGTGCCCTGCACCAGGCGGGTAGCGGGGTCGAAGTTGATGTTGAGGGTGTAGTCGGCGGTGTTTTGCCAGTATTTGGGGCCGGGCTTGCCGTCTTCGGAACGGGTGCCTTTCTGGTAAGTGGCCTGCAGATTGCGCGGAATAGGTAGGGCTTGCTGGGCAAGAACGGGGGCGCTAGCCAACAGCAGCGCGGCAAGAAGCTTCAGAGTCATAAAAGGCAGAAGATTTCTGCAAAGTAACACCCTGCACCTTTAGGCCTGATATGGATTATACTTTCTGCCAAAACCACTCTGTCATCCTGAGCCCAGCGAAGGACCTCCTCACGTTGGAACGAGTCGTTGTTACGCAAGTCGTTTAGTTGTGAGAAGGTCCTTCGCTGGGCTCAGGATGACAGATGTAATGATGCGGGAGGTTATAAAATGGATGCTGCAGAAGCCTACTGCATTTGCGCACATATCTGCCGCAAAATCTCTTCCCAATGCTTCAGATACAGCATGTGGCCTTCGCCGGGTAGCATATTTATGTGGGTATGCGGGATGCGCTCCGTGAGGTAATGCAGGCTTTCCGGGGGCCAGATGGTGTCGGCGGTGCCGTGCCAGATGGTAGTGGGAGCGGTAATGGCCGATAGGGAAAAGGAGAGAGGCTGGCAGATGGCCCGACTATCGAAATAAACGCCCTGACCCTCGTGTTTGAAACCCTGCACGGCGGCGTCGCGCAGCAGGGCGCGGTTGGTTGGTTGAAACCCCACTACCTGTTCCGGCGGGCCGAAGATGAGCTTTAGAAATTCGTCAATGGTAGCTTCAGGGTCGGTGTGCCACTTCTCGCTGATTTCGGCGAAGGCCAGCTTGCCCAGCGTGGGCAGGTATTCATTGGCGTAGCGCACAGCCTTCCAGCCCACCGTGAAGTCCTGGTAAGCCGCCGGGTCGCCGAAGGGCAGGATGGTGCTCAGCAGATGCAGCGGGCCTACCCGCGCGGGATACAGCGCGGCCAGCGCCAGCGCGTGCAGCCCACCCGCCGACCAGCCCGTAACCCCCAGCCGCCCCGGCACCCGCAACGCCTCCACCGCATACACCACATCGGCCGCGAACGAAGCCAGCGTCAGGTTCTCATCCACATCCGACTGGCCCGCCCCCGGCCGGTCCGGGGCCAGCACCTGCAAACCCAATTCCGCCAGCAGCTCCGCACACGCCGGCACCGACAGCCCCGAGGAGGCGTAGCCATGGTGGAAAATAACAGCCGGATGCGCAGGGTTGCCATAACGCGTAAGGCCCAGCCGGCGGCCGTCTGGTAAGGGAACGGTAAGTGGCTGTGCGGTGGTTGGGATGGACATTAAGAGGGAAATCGATATAAATAAAAACTGTCATCCTGAACAAAGCGAAGGACCTTAATACGCTAAAACGAGTCGTGGGTACGAGTATCGTTCTAACGTGATAAGGTCCTTCGCTTTGCTCAGGATGACAGGTGTGTTTGGTTACTTGCGTTACTTCAGGCGAACCAGGGTTGCGCCGTAGCCGAACTTCTCTTTGCGGGCATCCTCAAAAAACTTAATGTCGCGGTTGCGGCTCAGTAGCTTGTGGATTTCCTTGCGCAGGGTGCCGTTGCCGGCGCCGTGAATGAAGACAATTTCGTGCATGTTGGTGGCCAGGGCCCGGCTCAGGGCATCTTCAAACACATCCAGCTGCAGCTTGAGCATGGCGGTGTTGGAGAGGCCTTCGGCTCCCTCGGGGCGCAGGGCCTCAATGTGCAGATCCAGCTCGTGCGGCGGCGCTACCAGGGCTTTAGCCGGTTCCGGCGCCGGCGCAATGGCGGCCGGTTTAGCGGGGGCATCGCCAGAAAGCTGCTGCTTTAAGGCTTCGGCCAGTTTTTCGGGTGGCAGGGCCAGAGCCGCGGCGGGTTTCTCATCCAGCTGAAACAGGTAGGCTTCGCGCTGAAGCAGCGGGGCCTGCTGCCGGCTCTTGTAGAATGTAGCCGCTTTGAAGGCCACGCGCTTGGTGAGCAGCTCAAACGCCGAAGCGCCGTTTACCTGGTGCGGCAGTACCTGCAGCACATAGGCGGGCCACTGTTCAAAATCCTTCAGGTGCAAGTGGGCCAGCGGCTTGCTGGCCTGCTTGGGCCCCAGCTTATCGGCTACCAGACCGCGGTAAGGGCGGTCGGGGCGCTCCTCGCCGCAGGTGAACAGCACATCGGCCTCGGTATTGTTGAGCAACTGTACCGAAAGCAGCTCCGGTGCCTGGTGGGTGAGGGCCAGGTACAGGCCTTTCTGCGCGGCGGGCAGCGGGGCCGGGGCTTTGGGCTGATCGGGCTGTGCGGCGCCCTGGCTGGCCGGGGCCGCAGCGGACGCGCTGACCGGTCGGGCGGCCGCTGGCTTGGTGCCTTTTCCCATCTGGCCGGGTTTGAGAACAGGAGCGGTGCGGTCGAAGGCTTTGCCTTCTTCGGCGGCTACTACTACCACCTCGCGGCGCAGTACGGGAATGGTAAAATCGTTATCAATAGCTACTTCTACCAGGTCGTTGTCGAGGATGCGGGTAATAATGCCCTCTTCGCGGCCGGTCAGTAGGCGGACTCTGTCTCCTACGTTCATATCAAAAAAGAAAAAAGTCAGTTGGAATAGGTGCAACAAAGGTAACGCGCAAAAAACGCCCGCGGCTGAGCCAAACGTATGAAACGACTCCGTAATTAGGCTGGGGCTACCAGTACAGCCCGTGCAGCACCATGCCGCGCCGCTTGTTATACTCCAAAGCCGGGGCGGGCAGATGAAAAATACTGGCCACGTAGAACACCCGGCGCAGGAGCTTGCTGCGCGTGGGAATACGGCGCAAATCAACATCCAGGGAAAGGTAGTACTGGCGGTAGGGGTGCAGGCCCAGGGCGGCGTTGGCGTCCGCATCGTTGTACACCATTTGCTGGGCACCGTAGCCCAGGGCGGGCTGCAGCCAGCGCGGCCAGCGGCTGGTGGCGGGCAGCCAGGCTCTGATATCGGCGCACAGCCAGTAGGTTTGGCCGTTGTAGTCTTTCAGGTGCTTTTCGGCCAGGCTTTGGCCCAATACGTTGGGGCGCAGGCCGGCGTAGCGGGTGGTATGGAAGGAATACTTGGGCATGAAGCGCACGTCCTGCCAGGCCAGCTGCTGGGCCAGTACCCCCGCCGAGCCCAGAAAATTGGCGGCCAGATCGGTAGCGGAAGCGCCATACTGCGGGTCGCGGCCGTCCAGCAGCTCAATGGGGCTTTGCAGCAGAAAACCCACCATGCTGCCGTACCAGATGGCCTTTTTTTGCGGCACTCCCGACCACTGCAGCATATCCACAGCGCCGCGGCTTTCGTGAAAGGCACCCCAGAAGTGGCCGGCTTTGTCCATCTGCTTCCACTCCGGCAGGTCATTAAACCAGTGTAATTCAGTGCGGGGGCCGGTGTACCACCCTTCGCTCAGCAGATAAAGCGTGCCAGCGTAGGCAGCCGTGCCCGCGCCCAGCAACAAGGGCAGTCGGTGGGCGGAAGTAGTGCGGGCGGTATCGGGGGAAGCCAGCGGCACCTGGGCCGCGCCGCGCAGGGCCGTGAGCAGGAGCAGGCAAAATCCGAATGTACGCGCGTACCACGCCATATTTCCTCTTTTTTGCCGGCACAGAGGGGCGCGGTCATCCCTCAAAACTACAATAAAACCGCCGCTGTCCTTTGGTAGCCCAGCTCGGCGGTGGTATCTTTAAGATTCGGAACCCTGCGTTTACGACGAATTTTCGCTGTTTTCGTCTCCTTCGCGAAATTCCTTCTGTTTTCCCACACAACTTCTGTTTAATGAAATCACTTCGACTTCTCATGCTATGGCTGGTCAGCCTGGCCACGCTGCCCGTAGTGCAGGCCCAGGTGGTTACGGCCCAGCCAACCTTCTTCACGGCTACCGATCAGGTGACGCTTACCTTCGACGCAACTCAGGGTACTGGTGGTTTGAAAGGCTACACCGGTGACGTATACATCTGGACTGGCGTTATCACGGACAAGAGCACCAATGATAGTGATTGGAAAGCCGTGGTGGGTACGAGCTTTAGCGCTCCTATTGCTAAGGAGAAGATGACGCGTAGCACCACCAATGCTAACCTCTATACCATCACCCTCACTCCCCGTACCTACTACGATAAGCTTGCTGCTACGGATAAGATCCTGAAGCTGGCAATGGTTTTCCGGGGTGCCAATGGCTCACCTGAAGGCAAGGGCACCGGCGGCAAAGACATTCTGGTGGATGTGGCGCAAACGTCTGCGCTGTCCGTACGACTCACCAGCCCCACCACGGGCCAGTTCGTTACTAAAAATTCCAGCGTAAGCGTATCGGGCACGGCCTCGGCGGCATCTACTCTCACCCTTACGCTGAATGGCACGCAGGTAGATCAGAAAACCAGCGCTACCACCCTGACCAAGGACGTTACCCTGACCCAGGAGGGAAGCAATGTGCTGAAACTAACGGCTACCAACGGCGGCGTTACGGCCACAGACGAAGTAACCGTGTTTGTAAGCCCGGCTACTACCATTGCCGCTCTGCCAGCAGGTGCCAAGAAAGATGGAGTTACTTATCTGAATGGCGGCACGTCCGTTATTCTGAGTTTGACGGCCCCAAACAAGACCACCGCTTACGTCCTCGGCGACTTCAATAACTGGCTGGCGGACACCAAGTACCAGATGAGCAAAACCAGCGCCACCGACAACGTGAACACGCGCTGGTGGGTGAAGATTGACGGTCTCACGGCCGGTCAGGAGTATGCTTATCAGTATCTGGTAGATGGTGTGCGCGTAGCGGACCCCTACACCGAGAAAGTGCTGGACCCCAATAATGACCAGTACATTCCGGCTGTTACCTACCCTAACCTGAAGGCGTACCCCACCGGCAAAACCACCGGCATTGTATCCGTACTGCAAACCAATGCCCCGGAGTATACCTGGCAGGTAACCAACTTCCAGCGTCCCAGTAAGTTGGATATGGTGGTATATGAGCTGCTGGTGCGCGACTTTGTAGCGCGCCACGATTACAAAACCGTCACCGATTCTCTGGATTATATTAAACGCTTGGGTATTAATGTACTGGAGCTGCTGCCCGTAAACGAGTTTGAAGGCAACGAAAGCTGGGGCTACAATCCCTCGTTCTACTTTGCTCCTGACAAGTACTACGGCACCAAGAACGACCTGAAGAAACTCATCGACGAAGCGCACAAGCGCGGTATTGCCGTGGTGCTGGATATGGTTCTGAACCACTCCTTCGGCCAGAGCCCCATGGTGCAGCTATACAGCAGCAACAGCCCCTGGTTCAATGCTACGCCTACGCACCCTTATAACGTAGGTACTGACTTCAACCACGAAAGCGACTATACCCGCTATTTCTCGAAAGAAGTAATCAAGTTCTGGCTGCAGGAGTACCACATCGATGGCTACCGCTATGACCTGGCGGGCGGTTTCAGCCAGGTGCAGAAAACAGAGGCTACTTATGAGTCGGTATTTGACCAGTCGCGGGTGAATATCTGGAAAGACTACTACGCCGCGCAGCAGGCGGCCAGCGCCGGCTCCTATGCCATTCTGGAAACGTTTGTGGCTACTGAAGAAGCCAAGGCACTGTCCGCCGCCGGCCTCATGCTGTGGGGCAAAATGACCACCAACTACAATGAGGCCACCATGGGCTACAACGATGGCAGCAAGTCGGACTTCAGCTATGGCTACTTCAAGCAGCGCGGCTTCACGGAGCCCAACCTGGTTACCTACATGGAAAGCCACGACGAGGACCGCCTGATGTACAAGAACCTGCGTTTTGGCAACAGCGCAGGCTCTTACTCGGTGAAGAACCTGAATACGGCCCTGGCCCGTCAGGAATTGGCAGCCGCTTTCTTCTTTACCGTGCCCGGCCCGCGCATGATCTGGCAGTTTGGCGAGGTTGGCTACGACAAGGGCATCTTTATGTGCCCTGACGGCAAGTACCCCGGTGATGATGAAACCGACCCTAAAAACTACGGCAAAGACCAGAGCTGCAAGCTCAGCAACAAGCCGGCCCTGTGGGACTACTACGACAATGCCAACCGTCGTCGCCTCTACGATGTATACCGCAGCCTGATTCAGTTGAAGAAGGATGAGCCGGTATTTGAGAACTACACCTCCTTCACGCAGGATGTTGGCGGCGCCGTGAAATCCATTCACCTGAACAACACGGACCAGAATGTTACGGTGCTGGGCAACTTCGATGTGAAGTCGGCTACGGTGAACCCCAAGTTCCAGAAAGCGGGCACCTGGTACAACTACCTGGACGGCACCAGCCTCAAAATCAAGAATACCGACAGCACCTTCACGCTGGCTCCCGGGCAGTACTACGTGTATCTATCGAAGAAAGTAGCCAAGCCGGCGGGTACGGTGCTGGCTACGCGCAACGAGCGGGCTGCTATGGCGCTGGGCTACTCAGTGGCTCCTAACCCCACCAGCTCGGTCGCCCTGCTGCGCTACACGCTGCCCCAGGCTACGGCCGTGCAAGTAACGGTACTGAACCTGCTGGGCGCCACCGTGCGTACGCTGCCCGGCACGGGCAAGCAGTCGGCCGGGGCGCATACTCTCAGCATCCCGGTGGAAAACCTGGCCAACGGTATCTACCTCATTCGTATGCAGGCCGGTGAGCAGCAGGTAACCACCCGCCTGCAGGTGCAGCACTAATTTGGCTAATGGCTGATGGCTATTAGCTTCTTACACCATAAAAAGAGCCGCCTCACATTTGTGAGGCGGCTCTTTTATTTACTGTGATGCCGTTTAGCAAGCCATCAGCTATTAGCTAACAGCCACACGGCTTTTAGCCATTGATGTGGTATTGCACCAGGTCATCGATAGGGGAGCGGATGATTTTACCCACTTCCATGCCGTGGCTTTTGGCCACCTGCTCCAGCACGTCGCGGAAGTTATAGCCCACGGAGCCCACGCAGTTGAAGGAGTAGTTCTGGAAGTTGGGATAATGCGTTACCAGGTTGCGGAAGAAGGTTTCAAACCCATCCAGTACAATCTCGCGGCAGTAGCTGATGTTGTTGTGGTCGTAGGCAAACTTGCTGAACGAGGCCAGGAAGCGGTTGGGCAGGGGCTGGTTGTAGAGACGGTCAAAGATTTCCTCATTGGTCAGGCCATACTGGTCTTTAAAGGCATCCTGTAAACCATCGGGCAGGTAGCCGCGCATGAAGTCGCGCAGCAGGCGCTTGCCAATGAACGAGCCGCTGCCTTCATCGCCCAGGAAATACCCCAGCGAATCAATGTTCAGCTCCACGTCTTTGCCATTATACAGGCAGGTGTTGGTGCCGGTACCCAGAATGGCGGCAAAGCCCATATTGCGGCCCAGCAGGGCCCGGGCAGCGGCCAGCAAATCGTGGCCCACATATACTTTCGAGCTGGTGAAAACCTGCCGCATAGCGCGCTCTACAATCTCTACCTTCTCCGGGACGGAGCAGCCGGCGCCATAGTAATATACTTCCGTCACTTCCGCGCGGGGCAGCGTATCAGGCAGGCTCTTTTCCAAAGAGGCTACTATACCGGGCGTATCAATAAAATACGGGTTGTAGCCTTCGGTGTTGAAATAGATTTTGGTGCCCGCATTGTCAATCTGGCACCAGTTGGTTTTGGTAGAGCCGCCGTCGGCAATAATGATCATATGAGAAGGGTTGGACGTTTGCAGAACTAGAGGAGGGGTAAAGATAACAGGACCGGAAAATTAATAACCGCGCCAGCGGAATAAGATTGAACAAATACCAGCGCTTTCCGACCTGGTAGCCAGTGGTTTCATTTGTGCAAAATGATGGCCGATTGCAACCTTTTTCTAGGTAAGTTGCTAAAGCATAAGAACAACGTCTGCTACCTTACGCCCACTGCTGCTGAGCTTGCATCAAGGAATTCCAATTCTTTCCTCTTTATGGCGCTGACAGCACCTGGCCAGGGGTAAATTCGCTTGGTTTAGCCGTTTCTCACGTTACTTTTTGCATTACCACCTTTCCATTTTTCATGTCCTAAACCTTTACCATTCCAATGAGAAAATTACTTACTCTCGCTGCGGCAGGCGCCTTAGCGTCCGCTGCCTTTACTGCCCAGGCCCAAGTGGTATTAGACGGCCAAGTGCTGCCAACGGAGAACTACACGAAAATAGGTGAGTATACCAGCACCGTGCGAGGCTTCGGCCCACATGGCCTGGCAGCACTTTATGCCAAAACCACCGATACCAAACTGTACATTGCCCTGACTGGTGCGCTGGAAACTAATGGTAACTCTTTTCAGATATATCTGAACATACCTGGAAAAACAGGAGTGCCTTCTGGTACTGCCTTACCCGCCAGCAATATTACCGGCACTTCCTTTCAGGCGGCAAAGCCTGTAATGGAAATGGAAGTTGACTATGCCTTTGGTGTGAAAGGTGGTGCCACGGCTTCTACCGGAAGCATTATTGATTATACCCGCCTGGTAGGCACAGGTACAGATGCTAAAGCTACGGATCAAGTAATTGGAGACTTAGCTAATCTGGGTACAGCAGTAACTGTACCGGCCGCTACCACGGGTAATCTGAACAAAACCAGAATGGCGTTTCTTAATGTCAACTTACTCACGGCTCATACCGGGACGGAAGGACTGGAAATTGAGTTGGATAAAGCTGATTTAGGCATTGCCAATGATGCCGTGATACAGCTATTCGCAGCGCAGAATAACGGTGACGGTGGCTTCTTCTCTTCGGATGTTATTCCGGAGGTGACGGGAAATACGGCACCGCAAACTGCTCCCATCGGCACTAATAATGAAGGTAACCTAGGAACCAACCCCAATTTTGTTACGCTTCCTGGAACCCAGGTTATTAATTATACGGCCACTATCACGGCCAGCCGTGCGGAAGTAGCGCGTACCCTCGGTTTTGGTATTTACCCTAATCCCGCCCGCGAAGCTAAAATCGTGTATACGGTGCAAGGCCGGCAGGATGTAGCCCTAGAAGTGGTGAACCTGCTGGGCCAGCGCGTACGCACGCTGGCGGCTGTTAAGCAGGCAGGTCGGCAGGAGTATAAGCTCTCTGATTTGCGGGCCGGTACTTACCTGGTAAAGCTGCGCGTAGGCGACCAGCTGACCAGCCAGAAGCTGGTGATTAACTAATTGCAGAACTGTATTAGCAACAAAAAAGCCCCGCTGCTCAGCAGCGGGGCTTTTTATTTAAAGCTCAACGAGCAGTCCTATTGCTTAGCTAAGGAATAGCTATAGTTGCCCTTGCCTTTGCTTAAATCAAGGGTAATCGTATAGGTGCCAGCCTCGGTAATCTGGATGTTTTTACCATCGTAGTCAGGCATACCATTAGGCTCGTTGTCGCCAAAGTTCTTGTCGGCATCCCAGCTGTTGGTACGGAACTTCATTTCACCAGCTTTAAGAGCGGTAGTAATGGTCCATACGCCTTTGGTAGCGTCATAGGTCATGGGCGTATCAGAATTCCAATCATTGGCCGTAGCGGAGCCAATGATGCCCCAGGACGTCTTGAGCAGGGAATAGCTGTTAGTATTCAGGTTTACAATGATTCTGTAGTAGCCGGCACCTGGAATCATCAGGTCGCTGCCTTTCGGCTTCAGACCAAAGGCAGTACCATCGCTACCAAAGTCATTGTCCCAGTTGCGGGCAGGCGTGAATTTGAAGCCACCAGCTTCCGTGAAGTTCACGTAGCCTTCATACACCTTATCATCAGCGGGCGAGGCCAGCAGAGGAGCCGTTTGCGGGCTCCAGCCCTGATGGTTACCCGGTACATAAAGGGCCGGATAGGTAATGAAAGAAAGATAAGGAGAGCCTGACAGGGTAGTAGAAGCCGACATCATGGCTTTTACTGGGTTTGCAGGCGCATTCGTGGTCAGGTTAGAAACCACCCGTACCTCTACCTGCGAGTCGGTGCCCGGGGTCAGACCAAGCGCCAGCATAGCAGCGTTAATTTCACTTACGGTGAAGGTCTTTTCCAAGCTGCTGCCCGCGTTGACGTTATACGGTTTCGCAAACTTGTTGTCCTTCTTGTCAAACTGGATAGTGTACGTTTGGGCAGCGCTATAGCCATAGGAGGCTGGCTTCCAGGTATACTTTACAGCAGGCGAGCTGGCATTTTCCTGTACCAGCGAAACGCTGGCAGCAGAAGCCGTGAGCGTAGGAGCGTCACCTGGCTGAGCTACAACTTTTACTTCATCCTTCTCGCAAGAAGAAAAAAGAAAGACGGCTGCACAGACCCCTACTAGTTGGGTAAGCCAATTTTTCATGTTTTACAGATCGTTAAAACGAATGTGGGATTGGGAAAAGCTTCTCTAACGGGTGTTGAACAGCAACCTGCCGGCGCTTTGTTCAACGCCCGTTAGAAAACTTTATCCGATTAATAACCTGGGTTTTGCTTCAGGTTCGGGTTAGCAATCAGGTCGGTAGTAGGAATGGGGAACAGCACGCGGAAGTTATCCACGGCAGCACCCTCTTTCACGCCACCTTTGAAAGGCCATACATACTCGCCACCGGTGTATTTGCCGAAGCGAATCAGGTCCGTGCGGCGGTGACCTTCCCAGTACAGCTCACGGCCGCGCTCATCCAGAATATCTTCCAGATCAACGGAGGCCAGTGCCGTAGCGCCAGCCCGCTCACGTACCGTGTTAACCGCATCCAGCGCCGTGCGGCCACCCACGGGGGCACCACCACGCAGAACTGCTTCGGCGTACATCAGGTAATCATCAGCCAGACGGAACATGGGGAAGTCCGTGTCGGGGAAGTTGCCTTCCGTGTCGGAACCCTGAGCGCCGGTGGAAGTCACGTTCTTAAACTTCGTAATGGCATAGCCATCCGTGAAGGTGAAGATGTCGTTGATTTCCTTTTTCTGGCCGGGCGTGTAGAACAGAGCACGCTCATCGGTGCTTTCAGCTTCGCCGGGGAACAACTCCACCAGGTTTTTCTTGGTGCGGTTACCGCCCCAGCCGCCATTGATACCGAACTCAGCCGGGCTCATGCTGCCACCTACTGCCGCGTGCACCAGGAAGGTCATGCCACCGTAGGTTTTGGTGTGCAGGCCGTCAAATGCTACCGGGAAGATAACTTCGTCACGGGCAGCGGTTTTGTCGTTGTCAGCCAGGAAAAGCTCCTCGTAGTTAGGGGCCAGGCTGTACGTGTTAGCGTCCAGAACTTTTGCCGCATAAATGGCCGCGTCGTTGTTGCGCTCTTTGCCGGTGTATACCTGGGCATTCAGATACAGCTTCGAGAGTAGCATCCAGGCCGCCGCCTTATCGGCACGGGCATACACTGCTTTGGGGGCCAGCAGGTCGGCATCAATAGCCTTCAGCTCTTTCTCGATATAATCGAAAACAAACTGGCGCGACTGCTGCGGCGGAGGCGTGCTGCCTACGGTCGAAGTTTCATCGGCGAAAGGAATGTTACCGAACATATCGATACCATGCCAGTAGCTGAGGGCACGCAGGAAGCGGGCCTCGGCGCGGTAGGTTCTGATCTTGGCCTGCTCGGTTTCCGAGATGCCCCGCTCGTTCAGCTTCTCCGGCGTGGTCTGCCGGATGAACTCGTTGCAGAGGGAAATCTGGTAGAAAATACGGTCGTAAATAGCCCGTACAAACTCGTTGTTAGCGTTCCAGGTCAGCTTGTTGTAGTCGGGCAGGTTGCCGTCGTTCCAGCCAATGATAGCCTCATCCGTGGTCAGTTCCTGGGCACCCCAGTACTGACGCAGATAGTTGGAGAAGCCTTCATCAATACCGGTAATATCGGGCAGGCCCGCAGGACCTTCCTGACCACTCACGGCCAGCGTGGCATACAGACGCGCCAATACCTGCTGAATCTGGGCGGGGTCGCGGTAAACTACCTCTGTGTTGGTCAGAAAGTCAGGCGACTGGTCCAGCTCACTCACGCACGACGAAAGTGGTGAAAGAGAAGCAGCAAGCAGCATGGCTACCCCTATACTGCGTACAAATTTATTTTTCATGTTGGGATTTTTTAGAAGCCGATGTTCAGACCAAGCGTGAACGTGCGGGGACGAGGATAAATGGTGTTGTCGATGCCGTTAAATACCTCCGGGTCAAGACCTTTATAGTTCGTTACCACGAAAGCATTCTGAACAGACAACGAAAGGTTTACGTTCGCCTTGTCCTGGGCAATTTTGCCCACATTATAACCAAGTGTAATGTTCTCCATGCGCAGGAAAGAAGCATTCTCGATGTAGTAATCGGAGAAGTACTGCGCGGTGCTGAACTTAGAGTCCAGAACCTCCGGCGTGGTGTTGTTCAGGAAGCCGGTAGAACCCTGCGTGAAGGTAGAAGCGGAGCGCAGGTTGTTGTACACATAGTTGTCAAGGCTGGAGCGCATGGTGAAGGCCAGGCTGGCCTTGCCATAGCTCACGTTAGAGCCGAAGCCCAACAGCATTTTGGGGCGCGAAGACTTATAACGGTAGCGGTCCAGGTTGTTCACGATACCATCATTGTTACGGTCTACATATACGCCTTCCAGAGGCTTGCCATCGGTGCCGTATACCTGCTGGTATACATAGAACGACTGAGCTGGGAAGCCCACCGTGTTTACCTGAACCTGGTTGCCGGTGCCACCACCAATAGCATCACCGGTGAGGTTACCAACGGAGTTGGGTACTTCCACGGTGTTGAGACGGGTAATTTCGTTCTCATTGTAGTTGCCGTTAGCATTCAGCGTCCAGTTGAATTTGTCGCCGCGAATAACATCTACATTCAGAACAGCTTCCACACCTTTGTTGGTCAGGCTGCCTACGTTAAAGTTGCCTTCGTTCGAGAGGTTGGCCAGAGCAGCTACCTGAATAAAGTTCAGCAGGTCTTTGGTGTCGCGCTTATATACGTCTACCGAACCCGAGAAACGGTTGTCCATGAAACCATAGTCCAGACCTACGTTATAGGTAGTAGTGGTTTCCCACTTCAGGCCTGCATTGTAGAAACCGGCACGGCTGGTAGTAATGAACTGGTTGCCCAACTGATACTGGGCGGTGTTGCGGCTAGGCGTGTACAACGACTGGTAGCCATACAGACCAGAGTAGTTGTTGCCCTGACCCAGGTCCTGCTGGCCGGTCTGGCCGTAGCCGAAACGCAGTTTCAGGTCAGAAATAGCCGAAGAGCTGGCAAGGAAGTCCTCACCCTTGATGCGCCAGGCGAAGGCACCGGAAGGGAAGTAACCCCAACGGTTGCTCTCAGGGAAGCGCGAAGAACCGTCGGCCCGCATAGTAGCGGTGAACAGGTACTTGTCTTTGATGTTGTAGTTGGCACGGCCGTAGAACGACAGCAGGCGGTAGCCCGGATCGTAGTAGTCCTTACCGCTGATAGGCATGGTAGCAGGCGTGAAAACCTCGCCAGTTACGGTGCGGTCATCAAACACGAAGGTCTTGTAGTCGAAAGCCTGGTAGGAGTGACCGGCCAGCAGTTCCAGACGACCAACACCCACTTCTTTGTCGTACTTCAGGTAAGCTTCCAGCAGCTTGTTGTCGTTGTCAGCAGCATACTGGTTAGCCTGGCCTTTGCCCAGACGAGCCCCTACGAAGGTAGCCGAGTTAGGATCTACATATACGGTGCCGCGGCCCCGCTGAATGTCGTAACCCAGGTTCAGGTTAGCGCTCAGACCATCCACGAAGGGCAGGCGGTAATCCAGCTGTACGTTGCCGATGCTACGCTTCACCGTGCTACGGTCGCGGCGCTGGTTGATCAGGCCAACCGGGTTGCGGGGAGCCAGCGTATTCACGTTGCCATCCTTATCCAGGAACTGGAAGTAGCCGCCGTATTTAGCGTAGCGGGGGTCGGAGGAGTAAACCGGCTGGGTAGGATCAAAGAATACAGCTGACGACACAGCGCTGCCGGCCGAGAAGTTGTTGTCAATCCAGGAGCCTTTCAGGTTCAGGGTAACACGCAGCTTGTTGTCCAGCAGCATAGGCGTCAGGCTGATGGCGCCCGTGTAGCGCTTCAGGTCGTTGTTCAGCAGCAGGCCTTCCTGGTCCAGGTAGCCACCCGAAACGCGGAAAGGAATAGCGCCTGCCGAACCACCAATGCTGATGTTATTGTCGGTGGTGTTGGCGGTGCGGAAAATCTCCTTCTGCCAGTTGGTGTTGGAGTTGCCAACAATCGTTTTCTGCTCTGCGTTGCCGCGGGCGTTTACCAGGGCGCGGAACTCCGGACCGTTCAGTACGTCCACGAATTTGGTAGCCTCCGAAATAGAGTTCTGGGAGCTAACGGTTACCGAAAGCTTCTCACCCTGCACCCCACGCTTGGTGGTTACCAGGATAACGCCGTTCGATGCCCGCGAACCGTAAATGGCCGTAGCCGAAGCATCTTTCAGCACCGTGATGCTTTCGATGTCGTTCGGGTTAATCATGGACAGGGCGTTGGGCGCACCGTCAAGCTTCTGATTGTCAACGGGTACACCGTCAATGATAATCAGCGGGTCGTTGGAGGCCGAAAGGGAAGAGCCCCCGCGGATGCGGATAGAAGAAGCCGTGCCGGGAGCACCACCACCGGTGGTAATCTGCAGACCAGCTACTTTACCCTGCACCAGTTGCTCGGGGTTGGTCACCTGGCCTTTTACGAACTGCTTCTCCGAAATCTGCTCTACGGCACCCGTCAGGTCCTGCTTGCGCGCGGTACCGTAACCGATAACAACGGCTTCATTCAGTAGGGTGGTGTTTTCGGCCAGGTTCACGTCAAGGGCGGAGTTCTGACCGGCCTGAACGGTTACGTTACGGCGCGTGGTGGTAAAGCCTACGAAGGAAGCAATAACCACATGCGGGCCGGCTGGAATGTTCTGAATCGAGAACTGACCATCGGAGTTGGTGGAAGTGCCCAGCGAGGTGCCTTCAATAAGCACTGTTACGCCTGGCAGCCCTTGGGCCTTTTCGTCCACTACCCGCCCACTAATGGAGCCGGTTTGGGCGAATGCGCTGGTAAAACCAGTGCACAAGAACAACAGCAGAAACAGTAGTTTCGGCAGATAATGGTGTTTCATTAAGTAAGGGGTTGGATGTAAGGGAAAAAAAGGTTCAGAATTTCTACCGTTGGACGTACCATCGGGCATCGCAGATAAGTACAATTTTTTGTGAGCAGTACCGGTTTTTAGAAGGCACATTGTCTTGCCTCTGGGTTCAGATTGATGAAGAATCTTCGCAAGATAAAGTTTTGAAAGGGACAAAAACAATGTGAGCCCTTCATGGAACCAGTATTGTAATAAGTCTATTTTGCTGGCGAAATTTCGCTATTCCTCAATCGTTTGCTGTTCAGCCAGTCTCTTCTCTCTGCCAGCGAAAGTAAAACCGCTCTAAGTCAAAATGTTTTTCTTTGGCCCTGGTGGCTATAATATCCGATTTTTCTTCGATTCTAATGAAGGAAGCAGGTTTTCAGGAAGGTGCAAAGAGTCAAAACAACCGGAGTTTTACCGGGAAGGACGGGAAGCACGCGAGGCCGCTGCAGGAGCGAAATTGGGTTCAAAATCCAGGGCAAGCTCGATTTTTAAATCGTTGGCGGAAGGATTTTTTTATTTGTCTCTGCCGGCGTGAAGGTAGATGACTGGCTTTTTTTAGCAATAACGGCCGCCACCGCCGGTGAAGGCAGCAGTGCAATACCAGTTTCTAAGCCGAGCAAAAGTAGCAGGGGGTAGGGTGCCGGTAAGCCGGTTCTCTTATGCCGGGATATAATTATAGCATAAATAATATACAGGGTGCGGTTGGTTTGTGTAGCTTCGCATAGTATGAAACGTATTTTGTTTGCTCTTCTCTTGGGGGCGTTTCTTTCTGGTGGCGGCGCTATGGCGCAGGGGCGGGCAGCGGCACGGGGCGGCAAAGCTACCTCAGTCTCCCGTATCCAGACGGTGCGGCTGGATGACCCCATTCTGGTATTTTACCGCGAAAAACCGCCCGGCAATGCGGCCCAGCAGCTGGTAATGGATGCTAAGGTGCTGCCCCAATTAGCCAAACTTCCCTTTGAGGAGCTGATAGCCCGGCCCGATATCTACTTTGATGGCATCGACAACCGGGAGATACCGGGCTCCGCCAAAAACAAGGATAAACTGCGGCTGGTAGGCTCCTATGGCTTATCCAACTCCAAGCGCCAGCCAGCCGGCGACGGCCGCAGCCAGTATGTGCACCTGCGCAAACCCAAGCAGGGGGTATTTTATGTTTTTCAGGATGATGCCAGCCAGTACCGTTCCCTGGTAAATGATGGGCACGGCGGCTCCCGGGTAGATTTTCAGGCCAACGTGCTGCCCGGTATCGATTCTGTGCGGGCTGTATACGTGCTGCGCCTTCTGGACCCCGCGCAACGCGGCGCCAGCATTCGGTGACCTTGTCCCGGAGTTTACCCAATCTATTGCCTGCCTGATTATGCGCATAAAACACCTTTTGACCCTTTCGGCTTTATTCCTGACGGCCGCCGCCGCGCAGGCGCAGGTTACGTTTAAGCTGACGGCCGTTCCCGCCAGCACCCCTGCCACCGATGCTATTTATGTAGCGGGCTCCTTCAACGGCTGGAACCCCGGCAGCACCGCCCTGACCAAGAACCCGGACGGCACCTATCAGATAACCCTGCCAAAAAGCACTGGCTCCATTGAGTTCAAATTTACCCGGGGCACCTGGGAGAAAGCCGAAACCGATGCCAAAAACAGCGACGTAGCCAACCGCACCTACACCTTTGGAGCGGCTCCCGCCACCGTAGAGTTGCAGGTGCAGAACTGGAAAGACCTGGGCGGGGGCACCACGGCCTGCGCCAGCACCGCCCTGCAGCCCAATGTGCAGGTGGTAAGCGCCAGTTTTGCCATGCCGGAGCTAAACGGCCGCACCCGCCGCGTGCTCATTTATCTGCCCAACGACTATGCCACCACCGCGCGTCGCTACCCGGTATTATATATGCACGATGGGCAGAATGTGTTTGATAAATGCACCAGCTTTTCCGGGGAGTGGGGCGTAGACGAAGCCTTAAGCCAATTGCAGCAGGCGGGGCAGGACCCAACGGGCGCCATTGTGGTAGCTGTGGATAATGGGGGCAATTCCCGCCTGGATGAGTACTCGCCCTGGCGCAATGAGAAGTACAAAGCCGGCGGAGAAGGAGATAAGTACGTCGATTTCCTGGCCCAGACCCTGAAGCCTTACATTGATGCCCATTTTCGTACCCTCACGGGCCGGGAGTACACCGGCCTGGCTGGCAGCAGTATGGGCGGCTTGATTTCCGTGTACGCCGCTCTCAAGTACCCGGACTTATACAGCAAAGTGGGCGTGTTCTCGCCGGCTTTCTGGTTTGCCAAAGAACCCCTGTTTGAGTACGTGCGCAAAACCGGGTACAAGCAGCCTACTAAATTCTACTTTGTATCGGGTACTACCGAAGACGAAACCATGGTGCCGCTGATGGCCGCCATGCGCGACTCTTTACAGAAGCTGGGCTTCGCGGCTGCGGATATGAGCTTCCGGCCTGTGGAAGATGGCAAGCATGCGGAGTGGTTCTGGAAGCGCGAGTTTCCGGCGGCCTACCAGTGGCTGTTTCCGGCCGCTACGCCCACCAGCACCAAAAATAACCGCCCGGCGCTGGCCTTTAGCGCTTATCCTAACCCCGCGCAAGGGCAGCTTTCGGTGCAGCTGCCAGCCGGCGTGAAAGATGCCAAAGTGGAAATTATGGATGGCACCGGCCGGCAGGTGGCCAAAGCCAAGGTGCGGAATGGCGGAACCGTAGATGTTAGCCGACTGGCCAAAGGCTGGTACGTGCTACGCGTAGCGGCGGGCAAGGAGGTTGGCTCCCAGGCTTTTATGAAGCAGTAGCGTTCTGATTAAAATTTTGGCCTGAACAGCACTTTCTGCTTGCTTCGTAAAAAGGCCGGCTTACCTTTGCACCCGCAGCCTCTCAGGCTGTCTTTTCTCTGATGACAACTCAATTGACTTTGCAGGCATGGTGGTGGCCCCTCGGAATCTCCGGACGGGACAACCTGTGCGTGCGTTAGAGTTGTATCAATCAACTTCGCATCGACTTAACAGAAAGCCCGGCCACCCGCCGGGCTTTTTTATTGCTGCCCGGCGTTGGAACCCTCTCTCAACCACCAGCCCCGCATATGCAAACCTTCCAGCTCACCACCCGTTTCCAGCGCGTACTGGCCGATACCGTAACCCCCGTAGGCCTCTACCTGCGCCTCCGCGACCGGTACCCCAACTGCCTGCTGCTGGAAAGCTCCGATTACCACGGCCAGCAGAACGCCTTTAGCTACCTGGCTTTTGACCCGCTGGCCCGGTTTGAGCTGCGCGGTGGCGAACTGGCTCTGAGCTTCCCGGACGATACCACCCACACCGAAACGCTGGCGGAGCCCCGGCAGGCGCTGGCACGGCTGCAGCAGTTCTCCAACAGCTTCCAGACCGAAGAAACCGGCCACGACTTCATCACCGGCGGACTGTTCGGGTACATTGGCTACGAGGCCGTGCAGTACTTCGAGGACCTGGAGCTAAACACCGCAAAGCAGCCGGCCGGAGAGATTCCGGATATTCTGTATAGCACCTATCGCTACGTTATTGCCGTCAATCACTTCCGCAATGAGCTGTTTGTGTTTGAGCACACTCTGGCCGGCGAGCCCGCGGACGAAAGCGGCCTTACCCGGCTCGTGAACCTGATTCGCAACCCTTCGCTACCGGATTTCAAGTTTCAGGCAGTAGGTGAGGAGCAGACCAACCAAACCGACGAGGAGTTTCTGGAGGTGCTAGCGCAGGGGCAGCAGCACTGCCGCCGCGGCAACGTGTTCCAGATAGTATTGTCGCGCCGCTTTCAGCAGGGTTTTTCGGGGGATGAGTTCAACGTGTACCGCGCCCTGCGCTCCATCAATCCCTCGCCGTACCTATTTTACTTCGACTACGGCTCCTTCAAGATTTTTGGCTCCTCGCCCGAAACCCAACTACTGGTGAAAGGCCGCCAGGCCAGCCTGTATCCCATTGCCGGCACCTTCCGCCGCACCGGCCACGATGCCGAAGACGCCGCCCTGGCCCAGAAGCTGGCTGATGACCCCAAGGAAAACGCCGAGCACGTGATGCTGGTGGACCTGGCCCGCAACGACCTGGCCCGCCACGGCGACAAAGTAGAAGTAAAGGTGTTCCGCGAAATTCAGTTTTATTCCCACGTCATTCACCTCGTAAGTGAAGTAACGGCCCAACTGGCCCCCAAGGCCAGTTCCCTGCAGGTAGTAGCCGATACCTTCCCGGCCGGTACTCTTTCCGGCGCGCCCAAGCACCGCGCCATGCAGCTTATTGATGGCCTGGAACCCACCGCCCGCGGCTACTACGGCGGCGCCATTGGCCACCTGGGCTTCAACGGCGACTTCAACCACGCCATCATGATTCGCTCTTTCCTGAGCACGGCCAACCAGCTCTACTTCCAGGCCGGGGCCGGGGTAGTAGCTGCCTCCGATATCAACTCCGAACTGCAGGAAGTGCACCACAAGCTGGCCGCCCTGCGCAAAGCTTTGAAAGAAGCAGAACTGGTTTAGGTAGTCTTACCCGCCCCCAGAACGACCAAATTATAAGCCCACCCAACGATGAAACTTCTCGTTCTCGATAATTACGACTCCTTCACCTACAACCTCGTGCAAGTGCTGCGGGAGCTGGGTCATACCGATAATGTCACCATCATCCGCAACGATAAGCTGACGGTGGAAGACGTGGCCGCATACGATGCCATCCTGCTTTCCCCCGGTCCCGGCCTGCCTTCCGAAGCTGGCCTGATGCCGGAAATTATCCGTCAGTATGCACCCACTAAACGCATTTTAGGCGTATGTCTGGGGCACCAAGGTTTGGCTGAGAGCTTTGGTGGCGAGCTGTACAACCTGCCGCAGGTGCTGCACGGCCTGGCCACCGAAGCAGAAGTGGTAGCCGAAGACAGAATGTTCGCCGGCCTGCCCGCGCGCTTCAAAGTGGGTCGCTACCATTCCTGGAGCGTACGGCCCGAGTCGGTGCCCGACACGCTGGAGGTTACCGCACTGGATGAAAACGGGCAGGTGCTGGCCTTCCGCCACCGCGAGTATGACGTGCGCGGCGTGCAGTTCCACCCCGAGTCTATCCTGACGGAGCACGGCCACCAAATGCTGCGCAACTGGCTGTCTACATAAAAGCCCGTCATGCAGAGCGCAGCGAAGCATCCCGCGTGCTGACGTTGCCAGTGTAATTACCACACTAGCGAGATGCTTCGCTGCGCTCTGCATGACGTTCAGTTTAAAATCAGCGTAATCCCCTTTAATCCGCATTATCCGCTGTTCGATTTTGAAACAGATTCTCAACCAATTATTTGACCAGCAGCTGCTCTCGCATAGTGAGGCGCGGGAAGCCATGCTGCGCATCGGTCAGGGCGAAGCCAATGCGTCGGAAATGGCGGCCTTCATGACGGTGTACCGCATGCGCCCCATTTCGGTACCGGAGTTGGCTGGTTTCCGCGACGCGCTGCTCAGCCTGAGCCGCGACCCGGAACTGGGCACCCGCGACACGGTAGACATTGTAGGCACCGGCGGCGACGGCAAAGACACGCTGAACATCAGCACGCTGGCCTGCTTTGTGGTGGCCGGCGCGGGCTATAAAGTAACCAAGCACGGCAACATCGGGGTATCCTCGGTGTGCGGCTCTTCGGATGTGCTGGCACAGCTGGGCGTAGGGTTTGGGGCCAGTAATGAAGTACTGCAGCGTCAGCTGGAGCGGGCTAATATCTGCTTTCTGCATGCGCCATCCTTCCACCCGGCCATGCGCCATGCGGGTCCGGTGCGCCGCGAGTTGGGCGTGCGCACCTTCTTCAATATTCTGGGGCCGCTCGTAAATCCGGCCCGCCCTAAGTTTCAGGTGGCAGGCACTTTCAGCCTGGAGCTGTTGCGGTTGTATAACTATCTGCTGCAGCAAACTGATACCCGCTACGCCGTAGTGCACGCCCTAGATGGCTACGATGAACTCTCCTTAACGGCCACCGCCAAACTGGCCACGCCGGTAGGGGAGCGGCTGCTCACCGCGGCAGATTTTGGGTTGACCACCACGCTGCCCGCAGAGCTGGCCGGCGGCCGCACCGCCGCCGAATCGGCGCAGCTGTTTCTGGATGTGCTGGAAGGCCGGGCTACCCGCGCCCAGCGCGACGTGGTAACGGTCAACGCCGCCCTCGCCATTGGCTGCCTGGAACCTGACTTCAGCCTCGCCGCTGCCTTAGCCGCGGCGCAGGAGTCCTTGGACTCCGGCCGCGCCCGCCAGGCATTAGAGAAGCTGGTTGCCTCGCAGTAGCGCGAAGCTCCAGCTTCGTGCCTCGTCCGCGCCAGTCTCACAGTTAATTATCCATCATTTCGTTCAACAATACGCGAAGCTGGAGCTTCGCGCTACATGCAAACCCAAATGACTATTCTCGATAAAATCATTGCCCACAAACGGCAGGAAGTAGCTACCCGCCAGGGCCTAGTACCCGCCAAATTGCTGGAGCAAAGCCTCTATATGAATGCCCAGCCGCTGAGCCTGCGCCGGTACCTGCAGCGCGATGATCTGAGCGGCATCATTGCTGAATTCAAGCGGAAGTCGCCGAGCAAAGGCGTGATTAATGCGCATGCCCCGGTAGAGCGCACCACCTTGGGCTACATGCAGGCCGGCGCTTCCGCCTTGTCTATTCTCACGGATACCGAGTTTTTCGGCGGCAAAAATGAGGACCTGACCACTGCCCGCCGTTACAATTTCTGCCCCATCCTGCGCAAGGATTTCGTGGTGGATGAGTATCAGATTCTGGAAGCCAAAAGCATTGGGGCCGATGCCGTGCTGCTCATTGCCGCCGTGCTCTCACCGGAAGAAGTGCTGCGCCTGGGCCGCCTGGCCAAAAGCCTGGGGCTGGAAGTGCTGCTCGAAATCCACAACGCCGAAGAGCTGGTCCGCACCCTGCACCCCGATGCCGTGAGCCTGGTGGGCGTGAACAACCGCAACCTGCACGACTTCTCCGTGAGCCTGGATACTTCCGGCGAGCTGGCCCAGCGCATTCCTGAGGAGTTTGTGAAAGTGACGGAAAGCGGGCTGACCTCGGCTGCCGAGATTGAAGCCCTGCGCGCCGTAGGTTACCGCGGTTTCCTCATCGGCGAAACGTTCATGCGCAACAGTCGGCCGGAGAAAGCCTGCGCCGCGCTGGTGCAGCAATTGCGCCACACCGAGGCCGTAACACTACTCTAATGAGCCTTCGCCTGAAAGTTTGCGGCATGGCGCGGCCCGATAACCTGCGCACGGTGGCCGCGCTGGCCCCCGATTTTCTGGGGTTCATCTTCTACCCCAAGTCCAGGCGCTTTGCGGGCGCTACTCTGCAGCCGGCTGACACGGCGGCTTTGCCCGCCGGGATTCAGAAAGTGGGGGTGTTTGTAGATGAAAAGCTGGAAGTAATGCAGGCCCGGGTACGGGAATTTCACCTGGACTTGGTGCAGCTGCACGGCTCCGAAACGCCCGAAACCTGCGCGACGCTACAAGATTCGGGCATCCCCGTCAGCAAAGCTTTTGCGGTAGGCGAAACGTTCGACTTTTCAGTGCTGGCGCCTTACGTGGGCCACGTTACCTACTTTCTTTTCGATACGGCCGGGGCTCAGCCCGGCGGCAATGGCACCCCCTTCAACTGGCAGCTGCTGGAACAATACCACCTGCAGGTGCCTTATTTCCTGGCCGGGGGGCTGGCGCTGGAACATGCCGCCGAATTACGCAACCTCTGCCTGCCCGGCTTGTTTGCACTGGACCTGAACAGTCGGTTTGAAACCGAGCCAGGCGTGAAAGATGCCGGGCAACTAGGGCAGTTTTTTGATCAGATAAGCATCGTTTCAACTTCCGCCCCAAAGCCGCCCAAACCTCATTCGGCTAATAGCCATCAGCCAACAGCTCAATAATCATGAAACCAACCTACCAGCAACCTACGGAGCGCGGCTACTACGGCCAGTTTGGCGGCGCTTTCATCCCTGAAATGCTCTACCCCAACGTAGAGGAGCTGCGCCAGCAATACCTCGATATTCTGGCCGAGCCGGAGTTTCAGGAGGAATACCAGATGCTGCTCCGGGACTATGTGGGCCGCCCTACACCGCTGTTTGAGGCCAAGCGCTTATCGGAGAAATATAATACCCGCGTTTTCCTGAAGCGGGAGGACCTGTGCCACACCGGCGCCCACAAAATCAATAATACCGTGGGCCAGATTCTGCTGGCCAAACGTCTGGGAAAAACCCGCATTATTGCCGAAACCGGCGCGGGCCAGCACGGCGTGGCCACCGCCACGGTGTGTGCCCTCATGGGGATGCAGTGCATCGTGTATATGGGCGAGGTGGACATGGAGCGGCAGAAGCCCAACGTGTACCGCATGCGCCTGCTGGGGGCCGAGGTGCGCGCCGCCATGAGCGGCAGCCGCACGCTGAAAGATGCCACCAACGAGGCCATCCGGGACTGGATTTCCAACCCCGTAAATACGCACTACATCATTGGCTCCGTAGTAGGCCCGCACCCGTACCCTGATCTGGTGGCGCGGCTGCAGGCAATCATCAGCGAGGAGATGCGCAAGCAGCTGCTGGAAAAAACCGGTTCCGAGCTGCCGCAGTACGTGGTGGCCTGTGTGGGCGGCGGCTCCAACGCGGCGGGTGCTTTCTATCATTTTCTGGAAGAGCCTTCGGTGCAACTGGTAGCGGTGGAAGCGGCTGGTCATGGCATTTATTCCGGCCACTCGGCGGCTACCTCGGTGCTGGGTACGCCGGGTGTTATTCACGGTGCCCGCACGCTGCTGATGCAGGATGAGGAAGGCCAGATTACCGAGCCGTATTCCATTTCGGCGGGGCTTGATTACCCGGGAATTGGCCCCCTGCACGCTTTCCTGGCCGATGCCGGCCGGGCCCGGTTTATCAGCATTGAAGACGAGGATGCCCTGCGTGCCGTCTCGGAGCTGAGCCGCCTGGAAGGCATTATCCCGGCTCTGGAAACGGCGCACGCCCTGGCCGCGCTGGACCAGCTGGGCGCCGGCCCCAATGATGTGGTGGTGGTAAACCTCTCCGGCCGCGGCGACAAAGACCTGGAAACTTACCTGAAGTACGCCGATACTATTCTGTAACCACTCACAACATCTGTCATCCTGACGAAGGAAGGACCTTATCACGTCAGGTCACGGCCGCACGATATTGTTCACGCGGGGTAAGGTCCTTCGCCAAGCTCAGGATGACAGAAAGAATTACAATGAATCGAATAAAAAACGTCTTCGATAAAAAGCAGAAAGGCCTGCTCAATATCTATTTCACGGCCGGCTACCCCACGCTGGATTCCACGGTGCCGCTGCTCACGGCCCTGACCACGGCTGGCGCAGACCTGATTGAAATCGGGATGCCCTTCTCTGACCCCCTGGCCGATGGCCCCGTCATTCAGCAGAGCAGCTCCGTGGCGCTGAAAAACGGCATGAACCTGCGGGTATTGTTTCGCCAGCTGGCTGATATCCGGAGCCACGTGCCTGACACGCCAATTCTGCTCATGGGCTACCTGAACCCGGTGATGCAATTTGGGGTGGAAAACTTCTGCCGCGAGGCGGCGGCGGTGGGAGTGGACGGCATTATCCTGCCCGATCTGCCCCTGGACGACTATGTGGCCGAATACCAGGAAATCTTCCAGCGCTATAACATGCGCCCTGTCTTCCTGATCACGCCGCAAACCGCTCCGGAGCGCATCCGCCGCATCGACGACCTGACGGATTCCTTCCTTTACCTGGTATCCGGCCCCGGCACTACGGGCGGGGCCAATACCCAGGCCGAAGGGGTGCAGGACGCCTATTTCCAGCGCATCGAGGACATGAAGCTGCGCAACCCGCGCTTAATCGGTTTCGGTATCGGTGACAAAGCTTCTTTCCAAAACGCCTGCCGGTACGCCGAAGGCGCCATCATCGGCTCCGCCCTGATCCGCGCCCTCGATGACACGGATGATGCCCCGGCTGCGGCTAGCCGCTTTGTGCAGTCTGTGCTTCAGTAAGCCGCAAAATCAGAACGTCATAAATAGTAGCTCGTCATGTCGAGCGTAGCCGAGACATCTTGCTAGTGTGGTAAATAGTTAGCACCATAACATCAGCACGCGAGATGTCTCGGCTGCGCTCGACATGACAGATGACTTTTCTTTCTTCTTCTCCAAATGATCATCCAACTCGAACCCAATATTTCAGCCGCTGCTCAGGCGGATATTGAAGCCCGCATTCAGGCGCTCAAATACAAAGTAACTGACGTTAAAACCCAGCGCGCCCACTACCTGGTGGCTATCGGCAAAGCCGATATCGACCTGCGCGCCATTGGGCAGCTGCCGGGCATCCTCGATATTCATCGGGTATCGGACGATTACAAGCTGGTGAGCCGCAAATGGCGCGTGCGCCCCACCGTGCTGGACCTCGGCAACGGCGTGCGGATCGGAGAGGGGAGCCTCACGCTGGCCGCCGGCCCGTGCAGCATTGAGAGTGAAGCCCAGATGGAGCTGATTATGCAGCACCTGGTGGATAATGACGTGCGCATCATGCGCGGCGGCGTGTTTAAGCCCCGTTCCTCGCCGTACTCTTTCCGCGGTTTGGGCATGGATGGCCTGAAGCTGTTTCACCAGATGGCCCGCGCCCGCGGCATCAAGATTGTGACGGAGGTAATGCAGGTGTCGCAGGTAGAGGAGATGCACGATTACGTGGATGTGTTCCAGGTAGGCGCGCGCAACACCCAGAACTTCAACCTGCTGGATGCCCTGGGTGGCGTAGATAAGCCCGTGATGATCAAGCGCGGTATTTCCGGCACCATTGAAGAGCTGTTGTCTTCGGCGGAATACGTTTTTTCCGGAGGCAATGAAAAGCTGATTCTCTGCGAGCGGGGCATCCGCACGTTCGAAACAGCCTCGCGCAATACGCTGGATTTGAACGCTGTGCCCATTCTGAAAGAGAAAACCCACCTGCCCGTTATTGTAGACCCGTCGCACGGCATTGGCATTCGGGAGCATGTGGCGCCCATGGCCCTGGCCGGCGTTATGGCCGGTGCCGATGGCATCATCTACGAAGCGCACGAAAAGCCGGAAGAAGCTGCCTCCGATGGGCAGCAGACGCTGAACTTTGCGGAGTCGGAGCGCCTGATTCGCAATTTGCGCCGGGTGTATGCCCTGCGCCAGGAGCTGGAATAAACCCCCAACGAAGCTCAGAAAGGAGCTTTTTCAGACCCTTTGAAAAAATAATTCCCCTTTTTGGATACAACTAATTAGCTGTTGCCTATATATTTGCAATCAGTATGCAGAACCAATCCGTGAAATGCTTTTATCTAACCCCGATTCGCAATATGCGAAACGGAGTTGGGCTGCATTGCCGGTACAGAAGCTAAGAGCGCTACATGCTACTTACTCGCTGAAAACCACAAAAGCCCGACTCCTTCCAGGAGCCGGGCTTTTTTTATGTCCAATACGATGTTCGCGCAACACTACGACCAGTACACTGCTCAGGACCAATTAGTATGGAAAGTTCTGTTCGACCGCCAGACTGCGCTGCTGCACAAGCGGGCCTGCTCCGCCTTTGCGCAGGGCCTCAAGCGCATTGGTTTCCACCGCAACGCCATTCCTAAGTTTGAGGAAGTGAACGAGCGGCTGGGTAGCTATACCGGTTGGGAACTGGTGGCGGTGCCCGGTATGGTAGATGATGCTACTTTCTTTGCCTTGCTGGCGGAGAAGAAGTTTCCCGCCACCACCTGGATCCGGCCCATGCGGCAGTTCGACTTCATTGAGGAAGCCGACCTGTTTCATGATATCTTCGGGCACGTGCCGTTGCTGTCGGACGCGGCGTTTGCCAACTTCCTCCACTTCCTGGGTCACGTAGCCCGCCTGCACCTAAACGATGCGCAGGGGTTGCAGCGCCTGCGTGCACTCTACTGGTTCACGGTAGAATTTGGGTTGGTAATGGAAGAGGGCAAGCCGCGCATCTACGGGGCGGGTCTGCTCTCCTCGGCCGGCGAAACGCACCACTGTGTAGATGATGAAACCATCCGCCGTGACTTCGACCTCGCTTCCGTATTGCACACGCCCTTCACTGAAGTGCGCTTCCAGGAACAGTATTTTGTTTTGCCTAATTGGGAGCAGCTCACGGAAAGTGTAGCTGAGCTGGCCGCGTTGCTTTCAACCAACTGGCAGCTGAAAACCGTCTAGCGGCTTGTTTCTTCCGGTTTGCCTCCTAACTTTACTTCCATGATTCGGCTTGTCTCCCGCTATTACGCTTATGCTTATTACGCTCCCTGCAGGAGCGGAGCGGCTATGGCGTGTCAGGGAGGATAAGTACTTAACTCCGACATACTTCTTAAGCCTGCTTCCGCTCTGCGGAGGCAGGCTTTTTCTTTTTCACGCCTTCACATTTCCTTTTTCATATGATGTCCTCCTCTGCTTCCGTTCTCGCCGCCACCACCGCCACCGTAGCCACGCTGCCACTCATGGAGCAGCAATATGCCCACTACACCGCCGCCGACCAGCACGTTTGGCAGCTGCTGTTCGACCGCCAATCGGCGTTGCTGCCGGGGCGCGCGGCCGAGCCTTTTCTGGAAGGCCTGCGGGAAATAGGGTTTCACCGCCACGCCATTCCTGATTTTGCGGAAGTTAATCCGCGGCTAAAAGCACTTACTGGCTGGGAACTGGTGGTAGTGCCCGGCATTGTAGATGATGCCGTATTCTTTGGCCTGCTGGCCGATAAGAAGTTTCCTGCCACCACGTGGCTGCGCAAGCTGGAGCAGCTGGACTACCTGGAAGAGCCCGATATGTTTCATGACGTATTCGGCCATGTGCCGCTGCTGATGAACCCGGAGTTTGGAGCCTTTTTGCAGGAACTAGGCGAAGCCGCTGTGCAGCATTTCCAGCGCTGGCCCGGCACGCTGGAGCTGTTCACGCGCCTGTACTGGTTCACCGCCGAGTTTGGCCTGCTCCGTCAGCCCAACGGCCTGCGCATTTACGGGGCGGGTCTGCTTTCCTCACACGGGGAAGTAAAGTTCAGCCTCAGCGAAAAGCCTACCCGCCTGGAGTTCAGCCTGGATGGCGTGCTGACTACGCCCTTTGAGAAAGACCATTTTCAGGAGCTGTACTTCATACTGGAAAGCATGGACCAGCTAGGCGAAAGCCTGACCCAGCTTAAGGCGCGACTGGTAGAATAGTTGTTGAGTGGAATGCACGAAAAAGCCCGGGTCCGTTGCAGCGGAGCCGGGCTTTTATAATGCATACACTACTTCACACCTGTTACTTGGCTTTGCCAGTCACATTAAACTTGAGGGCGCCATTCACAAACATTTGTTGCTCAATGGCCCGGCGGGTGGTGCCTTTCAGCTCCACCGTAAACTCCGGGGCCTGCAGATACTGCTTCAGGTCCAGGCTGTTATCCACCGTGAGGCTGATGCTTTGCGTATTGGTTTCAGCGTTGGTGAAGGTTCCGAGCTTAGCCGACTGACCGTTGGCCTTGATGTACACTTCACCACCAGAAATCAGCCCGAAGTTGTCGTTGGAATTGGAGGTGCCCGTCAGGGTAAATACCGCCGATTCAAGCGTTACTTTCTCTACCGCTGCTTTATTTTTGTCGAGCTCGGCCTGCAAGCCGGAGGTCTGTGAAACGGTGGTGGAGAAATTGGTTTGAGTAGTAGGATTGAGAGTAAAATTCAGATTCGCCACGTTATAATTGAAGTTCACTTTAACGGCATTCTTAATTTTGTCGCAGGAGGTTAGTGAGGCGCTAACACACAGAAAAACAAGGGCAACGAGCACGCGGGCTGAACGGGAGGTAAGAGTTTGCATGGGTGAAAGTTTGGAATTAGGGAAGAGGAATAAGAATTTGCCGACGGGGCTTTCTTTCTAATCAGAAAGCAAGTCTGAAACTATAAGCCCGGCGCCAGGGCTGCACAGGCAAGTCTACCAGACCGGGGGAAAAGTCGATGGGCTGGTTGGCCTGTCTACCAGATCCGGATTTCATTCCTTTCTCGCTTATGATGCCTGCTACCGAGCCTCCCATTACCTGCCTGGTGCTGGAAGATGACCTGCTGATGCGTGACCTGGTAGGTAGCTTTGTGGAGCAGGTGCCTGCTTTGCAGCTGATAGGACTGCACGAGCAGCCGTTGGCGGCATTTGAGCAGCTGGCCCGGCAACCCGCCGATTTGCTTATCTCTGATATAGAAATGCCAGGCCTGAACGGGCTGGAGCTGGTGCGGGCGCTACGGCAGCCGCCCCTGGTCATATTTATGACCTCACACCAGAAATACGCGGCCCAGAGTTATGAGGTAGATGCCGTCGACTATTTGCTCAAGCCGCTGGCCTTCGACCGGTTTCTGCGGGCCATTGATAAAGCCCGCCAGCTATTGCAGCATCGGCGGGCGGCCCGGCTCATAAACGAGCCATCTCCTGCACCCTGGCCGCCGTCAACCCCCGGCAGCTCATCCCAAGAGGATTACTTTTTCATCCGGACAGAAATGCAGTTTGTGAAGCTGCGTTATGATGAAGTGGCTTACATTGAGGCCATGCGTGACTTTAGCAAGGTTTTCCTGGAAGATGGTACCGTGCACATCACCCTGGTGAATTTGAAAAACATTGAAAGCCAGTTGCCGGCGCCGCTTTTTGTGCGCACCCATCGGTCCTTCCTGGTCAATGCTAGCAAGATTGAAGTGATTACCAATCAGGATGTGAAGCTGTTGAAAGTGGCCGTGCCGCTCAGCCAGACCTACCGCGACGAGGTGACGGAGCGGGTAGTGCAAAACCGTTTGATTACGCGCCGCTCCGGTTAGGCCATCAGCTACGCTACAATACTAAGTGCCGCCGCCTGCGGGAAAGTGCAATAGAAGGTAGTGCCCCGGCCCGGGCCGGCACTTTCTGCCCATAATCGGCCGCCGTTGCGGGCCACAAAATCCCGGCACAGCACTAAGCCCAGCCCGGTACCGCTTTCCTGAGCAGTGCCAGCCGTACTACGCGCGGGCTCGGCAGGACTCAGCAATGCCTGTAACGCTTCCGCTGATAAGCCTACTCCGGTATCGGCCACAGCTAGCTGCCAGGACCCACCTTCCTGGGTGCTGCTTACCTGCACCTGGCCGCCAGCGGAAGTAAACTTAATAGCGTTGCTGAGCAGGTTACGCAGCACCAGCCGTACCATATCGGGGTCGGCCCAGGCCCATTCGGTGGCCTCCAGCGTGTGTAGCAGGGCAATATTCTTTTGCTCAGCGGCAGTGCGCAGCAGACGGAAGTTTTCCTCCACAGCTTCCTGCAGGCGCACGGCTTCGGGGTTTACCCGCTCGGAGGCCTGCATCTGCACGGCTGCCCAGCTGAGGAGGTTGTCAATCAGCGCCAGGGTCTGGTCAAGGGTTTGGTTGAGGCGCTGGGCGTATTGGATGAGTTTTTCCTGGGGTAGCTGCCGGATATTAAGCAGAGAAACAAAGGCGTGCAGCGAGTTGAGCGGGCCGCGCAGGTCATGACCAATAATAGAAAAGAGCCGGTCTTTGGTAGCGTTCAGCTGGGCCAGCGCAGTTCGTTGCTCCTCAATCTCCCGGTTCTTGCGGGAGAGGATTTTATTGATGCGCCAAAGCATAAGCCCGGCGCCTAACACCACTACAAAACCCAGCGCCAATGCCCCCAACAGCAACCTTTGCTGGTGCAGGCGCTGCTGTTGCAATTGCTGGTTTTTACGCAGCAACTGCACTCGCTGGCGTTCCCGGCTTAAATCGAAGGCGCCCTGCAAACGGCCAATGGCTTCTGATTTTTCGTGGCTGAACACGGAGTCGCGCAGGGTGGCGGCTTGTTCCGCAAAGCCTAATGCTTGTTGAAAGTTGCCGCGCTCTTTTGCCAGGTGAGCCAGCAAATCGGCCGCCACCAGCTCGTCGGCCCGGATGCCGAGCTTATGGGCCAGTTGCAGGCTCTCGCGGGCCAGTAGCTCTGCCTGGGCGTTGTTGTGCAGGGCGGCGTACGTTTGGGCCGCCCGGTTTAGCCCGGTTATCAGCAGATTTTGCTCGCCCAACTGGCGAAGCCCGGCCAACGCTTTCTGATGATAAGCCAGTGCCTCCTCATGGCGTCCTAACTCATAGCTAATCTGCCCTAAAGCGCTGGCCGAAACTGCCTCGAAGGGACTTTGCTGTTCCCTGAATATCTGCTGTGCCTGCAGGTAAGCCTGCTGCGCCGCCTGTAAATTCTTTTGCCCGGCGTAGGCGTCGCCCAGGTTATTATAACAGAGGGCGACATAAGCCAGATTGCCCGCCTGGCGGAACAACTCGGCCGATTTTCGGGTGTACTCAATGGCCCGGGGGTAGTCCTTCTCAAACAAGTAAATATTGCCGATGCTGGCCGCCGTATAAGGCTTTAAATCATTTAATTTATACTGTTCTTCCAGGCTGCTGGCCCGCAGATAATATACCAGCGCCTGCGGATATTTTCCCTGGCGCGTAAAGGCATCGGCTAGGTCGCCGGCGAAGTCTATCTGCCAGCGGGGCAGGGCCAAAAGCTGGCTGAGCTGCAACCCCTGGCGGGCATACCGCCGCACCTGGTCAAAGTTGCCCAGCATGTTGCCCGTTAAGGTAAGGCTGCGGTAGGCGCGCAGCAGGAGCGGGTTTTGGTTGGTTTTTTGGGCCTCGGTCAGCTGTAGGCGGGCGTACCGGCTAGCTTCCTGCAACTCGCCCTTCCGCATCAAAAACTCACAGGCGCTACGATAAGCCAGCGACAAACCAGTCGGGTATCTACTTTGCCGGGCCAAAAGGGTAGCCCGTTGTGCCAATGCCCAGGCAGAGTCCGACTGACCGGAGTTGAGCAGTTCCCAGCTTAAATCGTTCAGCGTATTCACCCGACTGGTATCGGCGAGGTGCGGCTGCTGAAGGCGCCTGTAAAGCTGCTGGGCGCGCGCCGAGGGCTGAGCAGCTGCCACGGCCGGCGAAAGGATATTGCTAAGGTGAAGGCAGACAACAAGGCAGATAAACCGGAGGTCAGTTGCGGAGAGCATCATAAAGCTATAGCCAGTAAATCAAAAACGGTGCGAAGGGAGGCGTTAATACTGCCACCCCAAACGCCGGTAGATAAAGTGCAGCAGCCAGAGCGGGCCAATCAGTAGAAACTGCAGATCCTTCAGAAAGCTGGGCTTTTTGCCTTCTACTTTATGCCCCCAGAACTGCCCAATCCAGGCCAGCACGAAAATAATAAGGCACACCGCCCACAGCGGTAAGCCCGCCCCGGCATCAACCACCCGAATTCCCAGGGCCATGGCCGCGGTGATGAGCACCATGCCCAGCGCCAGCCGCACCGAGAGCCGGAAATAATACCCTACCGCCAGCACCATCACCAGCGTGGCCAGGTTGAGCCATGGGCTGGTAGCGCGTAAGCTATGCGGCATCGGCACCGACCACAACAAGCCCAGGAGGGAAAACATAATCAGCGGGACGCACACCCAGTGCACCAGCTTATTCGTGGGGTTTTGGTGGCTTTCACCGTATTCGGCGAGCAAGGCATTCAGGGCAGCAGACATGGCAGAGTAGGAGGTAATGAGTTGGATTAAAAATAGGGGTTTAGAATCTGCCATAAAAGCAACACGCCTTCCCGGATTCCGGGAAGGCGTGTTTACTGAAAATTGAACAGCAGCCGTAGGGCCTTAGCCTTTCAGCTTGAATTTTTTCTTCAGGTAGGCTACCGTCAGCGCGTGGGCGTCTTCGGCGTACTCCTGGCTGTATTTGGGGTTAGAGGGGTTGGCGAAGGCGTGGTCGGCGTTATAGTTTTTAATGGTCACCTTCTTCTTGGCCGTTTCCATGTTGCGCACAAACTCGCCCACCACGGTGGGGGAAATCCACTGGTCCTGCGCGGCAAAAATACCCAGTACGTCGGTATTCAGCGTTTTCAAGCGGGCCACATCCTTCTCGGGCATGCCGTAGTACATCACGCAGCCTACGGCTTTGGGGCCCGCCAGCAACGCCGTTTGCAATGACCAGCCACCGCCGAAGCACCAGCCTACGCTGGCAATCTGGGCTTTGGGGCCGGCATGCAGGATAGCTCCTTTAATGATGGCCTCGGCGCGGGCCGTTTGCACGGCCTGCATCAGCTTGCCGGCTTCATCAGCCGTAGTGGCCACCTTACCATCGTAAAGGTCGAGGGCAATGACGTTGACGCCTTTCAGCTCCGTAGCAAAGCGGGCGGCTTCCTTTTTAATGTAATCGTTGAGGCCCCACCACTCGTGAATTACGAACAGGTATTTGTCGGAACGCACGTTGCTTTTGATTTCGAAGCCGCGGGCAGTGTGGCCATCGGTGGTTTTGAATTCAATCATCTCGCCCGGGCCCTGGTACTCGTAGGGCAGGGGGGCATCGTGGCCGCCGGAGAATTCCTCGTTGGTGGCCAGCATGGCAAAGGCTTCGGTGGCTTGCTGGTTGGCAGCCGGCTTGGCGCAGCAGCTCATAGCCGGTTTGGCGGCCGTGGTAGAAGTCTGCGCGGAGGCCAGGGTGGCTGTGCCCAGCAGCGCCAGGCAAAGCGTCCAGATTTTTTTCATGGAAAATGGAGAGTGGTTGTGAGTAAGTGAGTGAAAGGAAAGCTAAAACAAGGCAAAAATGTTAACGAAGTTTCCTGGTTGATTTTGTGCTGCTTAGCGGGTGTGTACCTGGGCCCGCAGCTCGGTCAGGAAAGCATACAGACCCACATAAGTGCGGTTGAGGTAAATGAAATGCTCCGAGCCGCGCGGTTCCCTCTGCTGGCGGAGTTCCGGCTGCTGCATCAGGTCATCACCTAAGGCATACAAGGCCTGCATATAGGAAGGGTCGCCGAAATCAAAGGTGTTCTGCCGGAAAGGACGCCCTACCAGTTCCAGCGAAGCCTGCATCGTACTGACATAAAACGCCCGTTTGGGGGCGGCGTCTTCCGGGCGCACCACGCCCGCCTGCTCGAGCAGGGCTGTGAGTACTGCCGGATCGGTGAGGGTTTCCGGGGCCAGCAGCGCCGTGAAGAGTTGGTGCACGTCCTCGGGAATTTCCTTTACGCAGCCAAAGTCCAGCACGCCCAGCGTGCCACCAGCATTGGTTTGTAGTAGGAAGTTGCCGGGGTGCGGGTCGGCGTGCACCTGGCGCAATTCGTTTAGCTGATACATGTAGAAGTCCCAGAGCGCCTGGCCCAGCTGGTTGCGCACTTCCTGCGTAGGGGCCGTGGCCAGAAACTCTTTCAGGTGCTGGCCCGGCAGCCAGTCCATAGTCAGGATGCGGGCCGAGGACAGTTCCGGGTAGTAGCGCGCAAACTCCAGGTGGGGCAAGTGGGCACAGGCGGCCGCCATTTCCTGGCCCCGCCGCAGCTCCAGGGCGTAATCGGTTTCCTCCAGCAGGCGCGTTTCCACTTCCTGCAGGTAAGGCCGCACGGTGGCCTCATCCAGCCCCAGAATACGCAGGGCAATGGGCTTCACCAGCCGGATATCGGAGCGGATGCTGTCGGCCACACCGGGGTACTGCACTTTCACGGCCAGCTCCCGGCCTTCCTGGCGGGCAAAGTGCACCTGCCCGATGCTGGCCGCCTGCCGGGCATTTATGTCGAATTCCTCAAACACCTCAAAGGGCGACTTCCCAAAGGCATCCCGAAACGCCTTTACTACCAGCGGGCCGGACAGTGGCGGGGTTTGATACTGGGCCTGGGCAAACTGGTCGGCATAGGCCGCGGGCAGAATATTTTTCTCCATGGCCAGCATCTGGGCCACTTTCAGCACCGAGCCTTTCATCTCGCTCAATGTACCGTAGAGCTCTGCCGCATTTGCCTCATGCAAATCCTGCGTGGTGCTTTCGGCGCCTACTGCCCGCCTGGCGTAGTGCTTCACGTAGTTGGCTCCTACATTGAAGCCGGTTTTTGCGAAGCGCGCCGCCCGGGCTACTTTAGTGGTCGGCAGGGAATCAAGGGACTTGGAGGGTTCTTCCATGAGCTTGAAAAGAGAATAAGCAGGAAGAACGGCTACCGCCGCACCAGAAAACGCACGAAATCCAGGGCGGAATCCAGGGTGTTGCGGCCTACCAGGTCGAAGCTCAGCGTTACGGCTTTTTCCACAGCGGCATCGGTGCGCGCAAAATCCACGGTATCATCTTTGGCGAAGAAGCCCAGCACAAACAGCATCTGCTGCCAGAAAGCGCGCGGGTACTGATCCTGAATGATGGGGCGGGCGGCTACTTCCTCCGTGCGGCGACCTTCGCGCAGAATCTCCGTCACAAAGGCCTCAAACTCCTGCCAGAAATCGTCGAGCACGCGGGGCGTGAGGCCGGGCATGCGGTGCAAAGAGCGGCGCAACGACTGCAGGGCATAGCTACGGTTGCGCTTCAGAATCTCGAGCAGCGTGTAGTAGAAGCTGAGCAGCTTTTCGCGGCTGCCGTACTGCGCCCACACCGGCTCTTTCTCGGCCGTAGCAAGAGCCTGACGGCCAAAATCGGCCCACAGCTCCCGGTCAATGGCGTCGAAGTTGGCATAGAAGCGGTAGAATTCCTGCTCGGGCAGGCCCAGCTTTTGCGTGAGCTGGTAGACTGAGGCCGGCGGGCTGCCTTTGCGCAGCACGTAATCGAGGTAAGCTTGTTTGATGCGCTCCTTTTCCATAGTATGTCTATAACCGGGTAAGGCCGGCTTGGTTACGGCTGCGGGGTTTACTCCAGGGCTTTATAGGCCGTGCGCAGGGTGGTAATGGCCCGTTCGCGGGCAAATTTGTGGTCTACCATGGGTTTGGGATATTCGCAGGTGCCGAACTCGGGTATCCATTGCCACACGTAGGCGAAGGTGGGGTCGTACTGTTCCTGCTGGCTTTGGGGGCTGTATACCCGGAACCAGGGCGCGGCCACGGCGCCGGTGCCGGCCATCCACTGCCAGTTGCCCACGTTCTGGGCCAGGTCGTAGTCCAGCAGCTTATCGGCGAAGTACCGCTCGCCCCAGCGCCAGTCAATAAGCAGATGCTTCACCAGAAAGCCTGCGGCGGCAATGCGGGCCCGGTTGGGCATATAGCCGGTTTGGTTGAGCTCCCGCATACCGGCATCAACCAGCGGGTAGCCCGTGCGGCCTTCGCACCAGGCGGTAAACTCCGCTTCGTTGTTGCGGTAGGGCACGCGGCGCAGGCGCGGGTCGTAGCTTTCAGTGGCGGTAAAGGGAAAGTGCCAGAGCAGCATCATAAAATAGTCGCGCCAGATCAGCTCGCCCAGCAGTTTGGGGTTCAGCTCCCGGGCCTGCCGCATCAGTTCCCGCACGCTCAGGGTGCCAAACCGCAGGTGCACCGAGCGGCGCGTACTGCTATTCACCAGGCCGGGCTTGTCGCGGGTGTTATGGTAGTTGCGCACCAGGGCCTCATCGGGCAGCTCGGCGGCGGGCACAAACTGCTCAAAATGGATAAAGCCCATTTCCGGCAACGTAGGTCGGGTCGGCGCGGTGGGCAGCGCTTGCAGATTGTCGGCCCGGAAAAGCTCGGCCGTGGGGTAGGGGGCTAAGTGCTCATCGCGCACGGCGGCCTGCCAGGCTTTGCTGTAGGCCCCAAACACTTTGGAGGGCGTGCCGGACTTGCTGAGAATCTCATTCTTGGCAAAGATGACCTGATCTTTAAACGCACGAAACTCCACCCCGCGCGCCTTCAGCAGTTCCGCCACGTCGGTATCCCGGGCAGTGGCGTAGGGCTCGTAATCCTCATTGGTGTACACGGCTGCTACCTCCAACTGCTGGAGCAACTGCCCGAATACCTCCACCGGCCGGCCATGGTAGGCCAGTAAGGTGCCGCCGGCTTGTTCCGTTTGCCGGGCCAGGCGCTCTACCTCCTGGTAGATAAATGTGACGCGCGCATCCCGCCGGCTGGGCAGGTTGTCCAGAATATCCCGGTCGTAGATGAACAGGGGCACTACCGGGTAGCCGCTTTGCAGCGCCGCCGTGAGGCCCGCATTATCATGCTGACGCAGGTCGCGCCGGTGCCAGAACAATACGATTTTAGCCATGCGCTGCGAGCGTAGATTTCGGCGGAAAGTACGGCATTACTTTAAGCGGCCCATACCACCATCTACCGGCAACACCTGGCCGGTAATAAAGGAGCCGTGTTCAGAGAGGAGAAAGGCGGCCATATAGGCCAGGTCCTGGGGCTGGCCCACGCGCTGCAACGGGTGGCGCTTGGCGCTGGCTTCGGCCTTTTCCGGGGTGTTGAGCAGCGCCGCGGCCAGGGGCGTATCCGTCAGGGAAGGAGCAATGGCATTCACCCGGATGCCGCTGCCCGCATACTCGGAAGCCAGGGAGCGGGCCAGGCCTTCTACCGCCGCTTTGGAGGTGGCAATGCTGGCATGGAAAGCCATGCCGGTTTCAGCAGCTACCGTGCTGAACAGTACAATGGAAGCACCGGAAGCCTTCTTCAGCCGCTTCATGGTGGCCTGCAGTACCTGCACCGCGCCCAGCACATTCAGCTCAAAATCGGCCCGGAAATCATCCATCGGAATGCGCTCAAACGGGCGGAGCTTGATGCTGCCGGGGCAGTAGACTACGCCATGCAGTACTTCGGGCAAGCCATCCAGCGCAGCCCCGATGGGCTGCGTGACATCCAGCTCGAGGAACGTGGTATTCAGTTCGGCCAGCTCGGGAGACAGGTGGCGGGAGGCAGTAAATAAATTGGCGTTTAACTGGTGCAGCAGGCGGGCCGTAGCCAGCCCGATACCCGAAGATGCGCCAACAAGCAGGATGTTTTTATCCGCGAATTCCATGCGTGGAGGGTGAATTAGGATTGGTGCTCTCCAAACTGTGCCAGGCAAAGAAGGTTTTGCCGGTTTTTTACTTTATTCAAGAATTAACAGGAGCATCTATATTGCGAAAAATATGAATTCAGCAAAAATTCGCTAACACTTCGCGCCCCATTCCGTAGCTTGCAGCACCTTCCCTGTTCCACCCAAACCCTACGTGCCAAGATGAATATCCGCAAACTGCTGGTCGCCAACCGGGGCGAAATTGCCATTCGTGTACTGCGTGCGGCAACTGAGCTGGGCATTACCACGGTAGCCATTTATACTTACGAGGACCGCTACTCCCTGCACCGCTACAAGGCCGATGAAGCCTACCAGGTGGGCCGCGACGACGACCCCCTGAAGCCGTATCTGGACATTGAAGGAATCATCCGGACGGCCAAGGAGAATGGGGTGGATGCTATTCATCCGGGCTATGGCTTTCTAAGTGAAAATGCCACGCTGGCCCGCCGCTGCGGCGAGGAAGGCATCATTTTCGTAGGCCCGCGCCCGGAGGTGATGGAGGCCCTGGGTGATAAGGTGGCCGCGAAAAAAGTGGCGGTGCAGTGTCAGGTGCCCATCATTGAAAGCAGCATTCAGGACCTGACCACCTTTGAAATTGCGCAGGAAGAAGCCCACCGCATCGGCTACCCCGTGATGCTGAAAGCGGCTTCCGGTGGGGGCGGGCGGGGCATGCGCATCATCCGCGACGACGAGCAGATGGAGCGGGGCTTTTACGAGGCTCGTAATGAGGCCCTGAAAGCCTTCGGCGACGACACCGTGTTCCTGGAGAAGTTTGTGGAGCAGCCCAAGCACATTGAGGTGCAGCTGGTAGCCGATAACCACGGTGGCCTCACGCACCTCTACGAGCGGGACTGCTCCGTGCAGCGCCGCTACCAGAAGGTAGTGGAAGTAGCACCCTCGCTCAACCTCCCCGACCACATGCGGGAGCTCCTGTATGAGTATGCCCTGCGCCTGGGCCGGGCCGTGAACTACAACAATGTGGGCACCGTGGAATTCCTGGTGAACCCCGAGCACGACCGGATTTACTTTATCGAGGTGAACCCCCGCATTCAGGTAGAGCACACCGTAACCGAGATGATTACGGGCATCGACCTGATTAAAACCCAGCTGCACATTGCCGACGGCCGCCGCCTCAGCGACCCGGAAATTGGCCTGGGCCCGGACGTAACGCCGCTCAAAATTGGCTATGCCATTCAGTGCCGCATCACCACCGAAGACCCTGAGCAGGACTTCAAGCCCGATTATGGTACCATTACGGCCTACCGCTCGGCGGGCGGCTTCGGCATCCGGCTGGACCAGGGCTCGGTGTACACCGGCGTGAAGGTGTCGCCGTTTTTTGACTCCCTGCTGGTAAAGGTTTCCACCCACGCGCCCACGCTGCAGGGCGCCGCAACCAAGATGGCGCGTACTTTGGATGAGTTCCGGATACGCGGGGTAAGCACCAACATTCAGTTTCTGCAGAACATCATTGCCAACCCGGTTTTCATGGCCGGCGAGGCTAATGTGGACTTCATTAAGGATCATCAGGAACTGTTCAAATTCAAGCCGCGCCTGGACCGGGCCACCAAGGTACTCAGCTTCCTGGGCGACGTCATTGTGAACGGCCACCCCGATGTGCGCGGCCTGGTAGATGCCAGGCGCGAGCTGCGCAAGCCGCGCCTGCCCGAGGTGAACCTGGCTACCGGCTGGAGCATGGCCCTCGATGCCCATTCTCCCGGAGCACCTGCCGGCAATGGGCAGGCAGTTTCGCGCACGGCCCCCTATCCGCCCGGCACCAAGCAAAAGCTCACGGAGCTGGGGCCCGAAGGCTTCTCAAAATGGCTGCGCGAAGACCCCAAAATCCACTACACCGATACTACCCTGCGCGATGCGCACCAGAGCCTGCTGGCCACGCGCATGCGCACCTTCGATATGCTGAAGGTGGCTGAAAGCTACGCCCGTATGCACCCCCAGACGTTTTCCTTGGAATGCTGGGGCGGCGCTACGTTTGATGTGGCCCTGCGCTTTTTGCACGAAGACCCGTGGGAGCGGCTGGCCAAGCTGCGCCAGGCCGTGCCCAACATTCTGCTGCAAATGCTCATTCGCGGGGCCAACGGCGTGGGCTACAAAGCCTACCCTGATAACCTCACGGAGCGCTTTGTGCAGCAGGCCGCCGAAACCGGCATCGACGTGTTTCGCATTTTCGACTCCCTGAACTGGATGCCGGGTATGGAGGCCTGCATTGGGTTTGTGCGCAACAAAACGGACCGTTTGGCCGAGGCCAGCATCTGCTACACCGGCGACATTCTGAACCCCAAGCGCAACCGCAAGTATTCCCTGGAATACTACCTGCGCCTGGCCAAACAGATTGAGGAAGCCGGCGCGCATATTCTGTGCATTAAGGATATGGCCGGCCTGCTGAAACCCTACGCGGCCAAGGAGCTGGTTACGGCATTGCGGGACACCGTCAGCCTGCCCATTCACCTGCACACCCACGATACGTCTTCCCTGCAGGCCGCCACCTACCTGAAAGCGGTGGAGGCCGGCGTGGATGTGATTGACGTGGCGCTGGGAAGCCTGTCGGGCCTCACCTCGCAGCCCAACTTCAACTCCGTAGTGGAGATGCTGCGCGGGCAGCCCCGCCACCGCGAGTTCGAGCAACGCTCCCTCAACGAATTCTCCAACTACTGGGAAGCCGTGCGGGAGCATTACTACCCGTTTGAGTCGGGGCTGAAAGCGGGTACCTCCGAAGTGTTTCAGCACGAAATTCCGGGTGGGCAGTACTCTAACCTGCGGCCTCAAGCGGCATCTTTGGGCTTGCTGGATAAGTTTGAAACCGTGAAAACCACCTTTGCCGATGTCAACCAGCTATTCGGCGACATTGTGAAAGTAACGCCCTCCTCCAAGGTAGTAGGGGATATGGCTTTGTTCCTGGTTTCCAACAACCTGACCACGGCCGATGTGCTGGAGAAAGGCCCCAGCCTAAGCTTCCCGGAATCGGTGCGGGAGCTGTTCCGCGGGGACATTGGGCAGCCGGAAGGCGGCTGGCCGAAAGACGTGCAAAAGGCTATTCTGAAAGACGAGCAGCCCTTCACCGACCGCCCCAACGAGCACCTGGCCCCCATAGACTTTGACGCCGAGTGGCAGAAGTTTGAAGAGAAGTTTGGTCAGCGCGGCAAGTTCACGGATCTGCTTTCCTGGCTGCTTTACCCCAAAGTGTTTGAGCAGTACTGGGCGCACCTGCAGCAATACGGCGAGGTATCGGTTATTCCCACCCTGGTGTTTTTCTACGGCCTGCAGCCCGGCGAGGAAACCATTATTGAAATTGCCCGGGGCAAGAGTATCATCGTAGGCCTGCAAAGCATTGGCCCCGTGAATGAGGACGGCTGCCGCACCATTTTCTTCTCCCTCAACGGCCAGACGCGCAACCTGGAAATCAGAGATACCAGCGTGGAGGTAAAGCGCGTGCTGAACCCCAAGGCCGATAAAGCCAACCCCCGGCAGATAGGAGCGCCTTTGCAGGGGCTGCTTTCCAAAGTGCTGGTAAAGGATGGCGAAGCCGTGAAGCGCAACGCCCCGCTGTTCATTATTGAAGCCATGAAAATGGAAACCACCATTACTGCTTCAGAAGATACCACGGTGCAGGCCGTCAATCTGCCCGAAGGTACCTTGGTGCACGCCGATGACCTGGTAGTGACGCTGAGCTAAGTAAGAAGTGAAAACTGCTGCCAGACCTCATCGGTCAACCTAAGTTAGGTTGACCGATGAGGTCTTGTTTTGCCGGAATTTTACGTACTTACTGTGCTTAAATCTTAGCGCAAGGCAGTTGAAAGCATCATTTCTCCGTGTTATGAAGAAGTTTATTGGAGCTGGTTTCCCGAAACTGGTGGGTAGTGTAGCCCTTTTGCTGGTGGCCCTTCCATCGGCCTGGGCCCAGCAGGCATCCAGTAACCCCCTGGCTGAGCAGGAAAACCTGCGCGTGCTGGGCGCAAACGGCCTCAACAATATCGTGATGGTGAAAAACACGCTATATGAGGGCGTGCGAGGAACCCCCTATTTTTTGCCGGCTTGGAGCACAGGTGATATTCTGCTTTCTACTAAGCAGCGCGTAGTCAACGTGCCCCTGAAGTATGATGTGTACAGCCACCAGATTATGGCGCGGCGCTCTAAAGGTGACTCTATTTGGGTAGATCAGGGGCGTATTGTGGAGTTTACGCTGAATGATGACCGGGCTTTGCCGGGCCAGCCGGCCAGGCACCTTTTTCGCCTTTTCACCAATTTACCCAACCAGCCCAACCGGCCGGAGTTCCTGGAAGTGCTGCATCCCTCCGGGCCATATGTGCTGTTGAAACGTCCGGTAAAGACGCTGCAAAAAGCAAGCACGCAGCAGGCCTACAGTGCTGACCGCCCTTATGATGAGTTTATTGATGCGCCGGAGTATTATCTGCTGAACCCCCAGGGAACCCTGACGCTGGTAAAGCCCTCCCAAAAAGCGCTACTAGCGGCAGTGCCCGCCGAATGGGCAGAACCACTACGTGCCCAGTTGAAAAAAGCCAGCCTCCGCACCGAGGACGACTTATTCAACGCCGTGTCACAGCTAAATCTACTGGTCTCAAAAAAATAATAAAATCCGGCCGTCAGCTCCTCCAAACAGACCCCGCTGGCAAGTGCTGGCGGGGTCTGTTTTTGCCAATTGTTAGGAATAGGCCTGCTGTTGCATTATCAAAGGAAGATGTTTCCCGGTCAAAGTGCGGAGTCAGACCGATAAACGCCTGGTTATGCTGGAAATAGTTTGACTATAGAATTCAACTGCCATTTTCACCGGCGCGGGAATAGGAATTGCGGGCGCTGATAAAAAAGGACAATGCCGCTATTTAGAACAACTTCCTGCGTCAAAATATCTACCTTGTGTTATGAAATCCATTATTTTCATAGTTGTATTGGCGTGTTCTGCTTTCACCGGGCTGGGACAGAAAAAAGCCAAGGCCAGTGAAGCGGCCGCTATTTCGGCGGCTACGGTAGAGCGGGTGGCCAAAACGCTGGCTGCCGATGCAATGCAGGGTCGGGCCGGGCAAGTGGGCGGCGTACTGGCGGCCAAATTTCTGGCGGCGGAATTCAACCGGATTGGCCTGGATAAATTTCCCGGCCTCACTTCCTTCGAGCAAACCTTCACGGCCTACGAAACCCGAACCACCGCGCTGTATGTAATGCTGAACAATGTGCCGGTGGCCAAGGAGAAAACTGTTCTGGTAACGGGCCAGCCGCACCTGAACTGGGCCGAGGATGATGACCCTGCGCCCCGCGTAATTGTGCTGGGGGCAGAAGCTAACTTTAACAAGGCAATTAGGCCCCTCCTGGAGCCCACTGAAAACACCGTTGTCTTCATTGACCCGGCCCACCAGGAAGCCTTTACCAGGCTCAGCCGCCACTTGCAAGGCGGGCAGCTGCAGTCCCAGAAGCCCGGCCCCTTCTCTACGGTACTGGCGGTAGTAGCGGTAGGCAATAATCCTATTCATTACCGCATAGCGGCCAACACAACGGTGCGGCCCGTGGAGATGCGCAACGTGGTTGGCGTTTTACCGGGCCAAAACCCGGAGCGGGCCGAAGAAACGGTAGTATTCTCTGCCCACTACGACCACCTGGGTTTTCTACCGGCCGTGGCCGGCGACTCTATTGCCAATGGCGCCGATGACGATGCCAGCGGCACTTCTGCCGTGGTAGCGCTGGCTGAGTATTTCAAGAAGAAAAACGATAATGCCCGTACGCTGGTGTTTGTGGCGTTTACCGCCGAGGAAATAGGCGGCTTTGGCTCCCAATACTTTTCCCGGCAACTTCCTCCTCAGAAGGTAGCCGCCATGTTTAACATTGAAATGATAGGCAAGCCCGCCAAGTTTGGGCCCAAAACAGCCTTTATAACCGGGTACGATAAGTCGGACTTTGGCAAAATACTGCAGCGCAATCTGGCTGGCAGCCCCTTCCGCTTCGAGCCCGACCCATACCCAGAGCAGCAACTGTTCTACCGCTCCGATAATGCCACACTGGCCCGCTTAGGCGTACCGGCCCACACCATCAGCACCGACCAGATTCCTACCGACAAACTCTACCACACGGTAGATGACGAAGTAGAAAGCCTGGACCTGAAAAATATGGCGGCGGTAATTTCAGCCATTGCGGAAAGCGCTACCAGTATCGTAGCCGGGCAGGATACCCCCACGCGCATTACCAACGCGGGTAGTATAGTACGGTAGCTTCCTGATTAGCTTAACGAGGTATCCCGGGCTGACTGCCGGCCGGGGCAGAAAGGGGCATGTCTTTTCTTTCCGTGGCCTGCATCTGTTCCCGCGTCGACAGGTTCTCACTGCTGTCCGACAAGCCTCCTTCGAGCAGCGTTTCCAGCTTAACTCCGGCAATAGCATTGGCTAATACCCGGGGCATAGCCGGTTCCGGGTCGCCGAGGCCGGTAATGGTGCGGGAAGGATTATCGGGTTTAGACTGCGCCCGCAGCGTAGCATGCGCTGCTAATAGGAGGGAGAATAGTAATAGGAGGCGGTAAATAGTTTTCATTACTTAGTTTGGTAACTATTATAGAATTGATAAAACAAAACTATGGATACTGTCGAGTATATCCTAATAATTTGTCCTAAAGGAAGAATTATTTTTATATAATTTATAAAAGCAAAAAGCTCCTATGGCAAAGCCATAGGAGCTGGAAAAAGCGCTAAAAATGCAATGCCTGTGCAGGCTTAGTAAGGCAGGCGCAGGCTCATACCGGCACCCAGCTGCAGGCCACCGCTGGGGGCGTTAAACTGATGGCCGGCGTTGGCATCTATCCGGAAACCGGGCACAGGGCGCCAGTAAACGCCGGTAGTTACGCCCGGCTGCCAGGTTTGGCGGCCCAGCACATAGGCCTCGGAAAAGAAGCCGAAATGGTTGCTCAGGGGGCCATTTAAAGCCAGCGAGCCAATATACTGTCCGCGTTTGGTGTCCTCGGCCCGAAAACCTTTCTGGGTGAAACCAAAGTTGCCTTCTAAACCATATCGGTCGCCTATCATCTGTGAAATTAATAGGCGGGCCGAGGGCTCATAGGTTTTGGCAGGAAAGGAGGCGTCGCCATTGCGGAGCGTCATTTCGGCCAGTACTACCACTTGGGAGCGGGCATTCTGCACTGTGGAGGCCAAAAACTTAGCACCTACGGTAAGGGGAGCAAAGCCTGCCACGGCGGGAGTAGTAGGGGTTTCCAGGCTGGAAGAGCGGGGCTGGGCATGCAGATAGTTCTGCGTGGCCCGCAACTCAATATGGTTAAAGAAACCTACCCGCAGGGTGGCCGAAGACATAGTCCGGCTGGCCCCAAAACGCCCGGACGCCGGAAGCTGATTAATGCCGGCATCCAGCTGCACCTGGCCCGGGTAAAGCATGTTAGTAGTGATGGTGACACCCGGCCGGTCTGGGCGGATGTTTCGCACAAATGGCGAGTCGGTTAATTCGTCGCCCGATGTTTGGGCCAAGGTGCGGGTAGCGGTGCCTATGAGCACGGCCAGCCCCAGCAGAATGGTCTTACGCATGAAGACCGGACACCTAAATGGCTCCTTAAGTTCAGTTGGGTACGTGCAAAACTCTGGCTTTACGGCAGCGCAGAAGCTAAGGTTTCAAAAAAGGGTCTATTTTTTTCTGACAATGGGTTCGGTTTTTCCAAAATCAATTCTTCTTAACAATAAAGCTACTACCCTGAATGAAAGCTCCGTTCAGGGTAGTGGCTGGGAAATCGGGCCACAGGTGACCAGCTACATACTGGAAGACTCAGCTTTGTTGGCGAAGCGCTGCAGAATAAACTCTGCATCGTCAGGGATGCCCGTGAGCAGGCGGCGCTCCGCGGCATCGCACCAGTTGCGCAACAGGGAGGGGTCGTTGCGCTGGTAGCGCAGCCGCTCGGGGTGCATGGCCAGCCACGTATTCACATAGTTGTGGGCCTGCTGATAGGTGAAAGGTTGCATTTGCGGCCGCCACGGCAGGAAGGTAAGCTGCCCGGCTGGGTATATAAGATACTGATTAATGGTTTTAAAATCAAAGGTTTGTAGCCAGGGTTTCAGCAAACAAAAACGAAATAGCAGCAACACTTGAAGCCCCTCAGCTGGTCAGTCCCATTGAACTCAGCTTCAGCCTTAGGGGCAGCTGAGCGCATAGCTCCTCAAATTATTTTCAGGGGAGCTGATCTGTTTACTACAGGCCTATTCATGTTCGTCAAAAGCTACAGAGTAACTCGGGTCTGGTAGTCCGTGGAATAGGGTTAGCGGTCTGGCTTCAGGTTTTTTAAGTCTTCAGTTAGCAGGCACTTAATCTGAAAAGAATATAAAGCCAAGATCATTCCTGGAGTTTAGCCGTACCTGTTTTGCGAGGCTTAAGTGGAAAGGTATTTCGTGAGCAAATCAAGGCGCAGTAGGCAAGCAATTGTGATTAAATGGATATTAATATGGTTTGTACAGGCTTTGGAAAACGCCATGATTTCGTAATTTTCGCCGCATGAGTGCCAAGCTTGCCCAAAAAACCGCCCGTACCCTCATCGAAACAACCGATGAAGTAGCGCATGCAGCCTTTCGTGCTTACCAGGCCGTCGCCGGCCATGCTGCACTGAATGAATCTGAGAAGCTGCCCGAAATCCAGAACCAGATTTACCCCCTGGCCATGGCTATCCAAATGGACAGTGCGCCCTTGTTTGATACCCACATTGCGCAATTGCGCAAACAGGACAGTAGCCCTGCCCGCGACCAGGAGCTTATTGCCCAGCTGGTGGCCCTGAAGCAAGTGCTTTCCCAACGCCTGCCCATCACGGCCTATATTCTGGCCGCCAAATATCTGAACGACGCCATTGGCTACCTGAGTGAGTCGCTGCCCACGGTGGAGCAACCACTGGTAACTTTTCCCATGCCGGATAACCCGCTGGCTGATCTGGCGCACCGGTACCTGGATACGCTATTGGCTGCCGACCGCCAGGTTGCTATTCAACTGATTGTGGATGAGGCGCGAAGCGGCACCGATGTGCGCGCTATTTACGAGCATGTATTGATGCCCGTGCAGTGGGAAGTGGGCGAGCGGTGGCACAGCAGGGCTATTACGGTGGCGCAGGAACACTTCTGCACGGCTACTACCGAGCTGGCTGCTGCCCAGCTGTATCCCTTCCGGCACAGCCAGCCCCGCAACGGACGCATGGCCGTTGTAACTACCGTGGCCGGCGACCTGCACGGAATGGGAGCCCGGGTTTTAGCCGATTATCTGGAGATGGAGGGGTGGAAAGTTTACTACCTGGGCGTAAATACCCCTACCGACAGTCTCCTGAATTTGCTGCAGGACCTGCGACCTGATTTACTGGCTATGGCCGCCTCCATGCCGCAGCACCTGGCGGTAATCCGCGAGCTGCTGGCTGCCAAAGAGCTGGCTGCCGAATTAAGCCAGATAAAAGTGCTGGTAGGCGGCGCCGCGTTCAGCACCGACCCCGAAGCCTGGCGGACTACGGGCGCCGATGCCTATGCTGCCACGCCCGCAAAAGCCGTAGAGTGGGCAAAAGCGGTTTTTTCTACTGCTGGTTAGTCGTCTTCATAATCCAGGCCCAGTACTTTGTTCAAAGCGCCCTGTAGCTCGCTGGCGGCGTGCAACTGGCCGGCGCGGCGGCTTACCTGCAGGCCCAGGCGGTAAACCTTTTCAGCTTCTTCCGGCTTTTCCAGCTGCTCCAGCAGCTTACCGGCGTGATAATACGTACCCACATAATCCGGGTGCTCATCCAGTAGTTTCTGGTAGAAGCCCAGCGCTTTCTGTGGATCAGTGGGACGATACTCCGTGGCCAGCGCGTATATCGTGAAGGGGTCGTTGGGGTCGTCCTGATAAAAGGCGAGGAGTTGCTGCAGGCGGCTTGACGCGGTTTCCATAGGGAGTGAGTTTTCAGTATCTTCGCCCCAAATTTGGGGCTTTCCCGTAGTTATCCCTCCATATAAGCAGCCGTAGATGAAGTTTCTCGTTTGCATCAGCAACGTTCCCGACACGACCACCAAAATCACCTTCACCCCCGATAACAAGGAATTCAATAAAGCAGGGGTGCAATTCGTGATTAACCCTTGGGATGAATATGCCCTCACCCGTGCCATTGAGCTCAAAGAAGCCCAGGGCAGCGGCACCGTAACGGTGCTGAACGTAGGGGAGGCCGATACCGAACCCAATATCCGCAAGGCGCTGGCCATTGGCGCCGACGACGCCATCCGCGTGAATGCTCATCCCAAGGATGCTTATTTCGTGGCCCAGCAGATTGCCAGCGTAGCCAAAGAAGGCGGCTACGATGTTATCCTGATGGGGAAAGAGAGCATCGACTACAACGGTTTCCAGGTGCACGGCATGGTAGGCGAGATGCTGGGCATTCCCACCGTGGCCCCGGCCATGAAGCTGGATATGAACGGCAACACCGCCACGCTGGAACGCGAAATTGAAGGCGGCAAAGAAATTGTGGAGGTAAATACGCCTTTCGTAGCCTCGTGCCAGCAGCCTATGTGTGAGCCCCGCATTCCCAACATGCGCGGCATTATGACGGCCCGCACCAAGCCCCTGAAGGTCATTGAGCCCGTAGGTGAAGGTGCCCGCACCGAGGTAGCCGAGTATGCATTGCCTCCCAAAAAGCAGGGCGTGAAGCTTATCCCCGCAGAAAATGCCGGCGAGCTGATTAAGCTCCTCCGCAACGAAGCCAAAGTCATCTAAACTTCGAATTATAAATTTTGAAGTTTAGGTTCTTGCTGTTGTTAAACTTGCTGTAAGTCAGTTGGTTTAACCAGTAAAACTGAACAATGGCTTCAGAAGGATGAATTCATAATTCCAGGAAATATGTCCGTACTCGTAGTAGTAGAATGTGATAACGGCGAAGTAAAAAAATCTTCGCTGGAAGTGGCTTCTTACGGGAGCCAGGTAGCCCAGATGCTCGGTACTTCCGCCACGGCCATTGCCGTAGGTGAGGCTACCGAAGCCAATCTGGCCAAGCTGGGAGAGCAAGGCATCAGCAAAGTGCTGTATGACGCCGAGCCCCGCCTGAAGGATTTCGTGAATGGTGCTTACACCAAGCTCATTGCCGCCGCCGCGCAGCAGGAAGACGCCAAAGTAATTATCCTGGCCAACTCCAACATTGGCGCGGCCGTTGGCTCGCGCCTGTCGGTGCGGTTGCAGGCCAGCCTGGCTACCAACGTGGTAGAGTTGCCCCAGATCAATGGTGGTCAGTTCCTGGTAAAGCGCGGCGCCTTCTCGGGCAAAGCCTTCGCCGATGTGGTGCTGCAGGGCGAGCGTAAGATTATTGCCGTAAAGAAAAACTCCATTGAGCCGCTGCACGAAGCCGGCAAAACCGCTCCGGTTGTATCGTTCTCGGCTCAGCTTTCCGATGCTGACTTTGCCGATGCGCCCAAGCAGGTAATCATGCAGGACCAGGCCGGCGGCATTCTGCTGCCCGAAGCGGACCGCGTGGTATCCGGTGGCCGCGGCATGAAGGGCCCCGAAAACTGGCACCTCATTGAGGACCTGGCCAAGGCTCTGGGTGCGGCTACGGCCTGCTCCAAGCCGGTTTCCGACGTAGACTGGCGCCCTCACCACGAGCACGTGGGCCAGACGGGCATCACCGTTTCGCCCAACCTGTACATTGCCTGCGGTATTTCGGGCGCTATTCAGCACCTGGCCGGGGTAAACTCCAGCAAGGTAATTGTGGTTATCAACAAAGACCCCGAGGCCCCGTTCTTCAAAGCCGCTGATTACGGCATTGTAGGCGACGTATTCGATGTTCTGCCCAAACTGACCCAGGCTGTTAAAGAGCTGGGCTAGGTTTTAGGAGTTTAGGGTCTTGGGAAAAACCTGTTTCTAAGTAAACGGGTTTTTTCCAAGACCCTAAGTCTTTTTCAGGTTTTGTTAGTACAGGGGCGGAGCCTTTCTTTTCTTTGCACGTATCATCTACTCAGACCTGCCCCCACATCCTTAAGACCCTACGTCCTCAAGACCCCAACAACCTTGAAAAAAATACAGCTCGAAATTCTGGGCCTTTCCTCCAGCCAGTCGCAATCCGGCTCGTTTGCCCTTATTCTGGGGGAGAAGACCGGCAACCGGCGGCTGCCGATTATCATCGGCATGTTTGAAGCCCAGAGTATTGCTATCCAGATAGAGAAAATCAGCCCCAACCGCCCGCTCACCCACGATTTGTTTAAGTCGTTTGCCGAGCACGTGCACGTGGTTATTCTGGAAGTAGTGATATCTGACCTGAAGGAAGGCGTATTCTACTCCAAGATTGTGTGCTCTGATGGGGCCAGTACCTTTGAGCTGGACGCCCGCCCTTCCGATGCCATTGCCATTGGTCTGCGTTTCGGCGTGCCGATTTACACCGTAGAAAGCGTGCTGAGCGAAGCCGGGATTATCCTTTCTGACCTCGACGAAACCGGCGAGGATACGGATGAGGACGACGAGGATGAGGACGATGACACCGGCACCCGGCCTACTCCCACGGAGCCGCGTGAGCCCACCGGGCAGGTTTCTCTGGACGAGCTGACCAAAATGCTGGCCCAGGCCCTCGAGAAAGAAGACTACGAAAAAGCCGCTAAAATTCGCGACGAACTCAATAAGCGGAAAGACTAATAGGCTTCCTGCATTTCCCGGCAATGGCTTCCTCCACAGGAAGCCATTGCTGTTTTAGGTTGATTCCCATCTTGAGGCAACCTTGTAACTTACCGCCCGCAACTGTTCTTTCGCTTATGTCTGAAACCGACCTTCGCTATCCTATTGGCCAGGCAGAACTACCTGCCGGCCCGCTTTCCTTCGGCGCCCGTATGGCCCTGATGGCCCAGATGGCTATGCTGCCCGACCAGGTACGGGCCGCCGCCGCTGGACTGACGCCGGAACAGCTGAATACCCCGTACCGCCCGGGAGGCTGGACAGTGCGCCAGGTACTACACCACCTGCCCGATTCCCACATGAATGCTTATATGCGTTTCCGGCTGGCTCTCACCGAAGATGTACCCACCATTAAGCCTTATGATGAAGGCGCCTGGGCGGAGCTGCCGGATGTAGCGGCCACCTCGGTAGGCGTATCCCTGTCTTTGCTGAATGCCCTGCACTCGCGCTGGACTACGCTTCTGCGCCAGCTAACCGAGGAGCAGTGGGCCCGCCGCTTCTACCATCCCGGCTCCCAAAAGGAATTCACCCTGGATCAGGCCCTGGCTATGTATGCCTGGCACGGACGGCACCACCTGGCCCATATTTCCAGCCTGCGCGACAGGGAAGGGTGGTGGTAAAAGCCAGCACCGTGAAAATAATAATTAATGTGCTTTGCCTGTTGGGGCTGGCCTTAGTATGCGCCTGTGGAGGTTTCGCGGGGCCTTATGGCTATGCCGAAAAAGTGAGCTCCACTTGCCCACGTGATACTCTTATTAATCGACTCATCCGCCTGAAAGCCGCCGGTCGGTATAATCATCCCTACTCCTTCCCGGATGGTCCCGCGACATATCCCTCTTATTACCGTTTTTACTTCTTTTCCCGGCAGTATAACTGCATTTTATTCACGGTTGTCAGGTCCGGCTTTAATAACGATTCAGCCATCCTACTAATCGGCGTTAAAGAACCAAGCCCTAACAGTGAGTGGACTGAGTTTAATCATGGCCTCGATAGTAAGCGGCAAAAAGCCCTAATCGAATGGTTTAATAAGGAGATAAAACCGGTTATTAATTGCCCGTGAATCAACTTCGGAATTGACTCAAATACCTTCTGTGAAAGCCTGCGCGATATAGAAGTGTAGTAAGGAACATATCAGTTTAAGCTCACCAAAAATAGTCTATGCGAGTATTCCTTTTGTTTATTGGTGTATGTGTAGGGGCAATAGTGTTGTGGCTGGCCTTTTACGCTTGGGGTCCTCCCGCCTGGATTGGATGGCGTAACAAACAGAATTCATACCAGGTAAAGCCCGGCATGACTTATAGGCAAGTCCTTGCTATTATGGGGCCTGCCGACCATAAAAGTACTTGCGGTGACACCACGTATACCTGTTATACCTATCGGACTCACCCTTTCGCTTCGGATGATATCTGCCTCACCATTGGCCCTGACAGCGTTGTCACAGGCATCAGCCATGGGGACTAAAAAGTAACTATTCGTATAAAGTAGCCGCATAAAAAAGCCCCTGACGCCAGCTGGTGTGTCAAGGGCTTTTTATCTGGATGAAGCAGGCTGAAAACCGGCCTATTTAGCTAAGCTATACTTCCGAAAGGGGTTCGTTAGCCAAAGCTTCCATACCACCGTCGCTGGTCTCTTCTACTTTCTTGGCGGCACGCACCAGGCTGCTGCTGAAAATGAATTCGCGGAGCTCGGGTACCTGAGCATTCAGGATTTCGTCCTTATTACCATCCCAGAGCTTTAAGCCTTTGTGTAAGAAGATAATATGGTCACCGATTTCAACCACGGAGTTCATGTCGTGGGTGATGACGACGGTGGTGATTTGATACTCGTGCGTGATTTCATGAATCAGCTCATCAATCTTGATGCTGGTGGCGGGGTCGAGGCCGGAGTTGGGTTCGTCGCAGAATAGGTAAGTACAGTTGGGAGCAATGGCGCGGGCAATGCCCACGCGCTTTTTCATGCCCCCGGAAATTTCAGAGGGCATTTTGTTGCCGGCGTTTTCCAGACCCACGCGCTTCAGGCAAAACTCCACCCTGTCCCGGCGCTCTTCTTTAGACATTTCCGGGGTGAGCATCTTCAGCGGAAACTCCGTGTTTTCATACACGGTCATGGAGTCGAAGAGGGCGCCGCCCTGGAACAACATGCCAATCTTGCGGCGGATTTCCTGCCGGATCTGCACCTTGTTGTTGGTGAAGATGGTGCCATCGAAGGTAATGCTACCAATATCGGGCTGCATGAGCCCTACAATGCATTGCAGCAGCACGCTTTTGCCGGTGCCGGAGCCACCCAGTACCAGATTGCATTTGCCCGTTTCGAACGTGCAGGTAATACCCTTCAGCACTTGGTTGCCATCGAAGGATTTCTGGACGTTATGAACTTCAATCATTTTGTTACGCTAATGGCTGGTGGCTAATAGCTGATGGCTATTGGGCTTTCAAGAGGAGGGACTACACAAGCTAACAGCCATCAGCTATCAGCCAACGGCCTGTTATAGGAGCAAGGCCGCCAGAACGTAGTCGGCAATGAGAATGGCAATGATGGAGTTGGTGACGGCGCCGGTACTGGCGGCACCTACTTCCAGTGCGCCACCCTTGGTGAAGTAGCCTTTGTAGGCGGAAATGGCGGATACCAGGAAGGCAAAAACCACGGACTTGATCAGGGCGAAGGTGATGTTGTAAGGAATAAAATCGGTGCGGATACCACCAATATACTCCTGCGCCGACATAGCGCCCGACAGCGTGCCGGCCAGATAACCACCAAAGATGGAAAGCCCCATGGCCATAATCACCAGCAGCGGAAACATCAAAATGGCGGCTACTACCTTCGGCAAAACCAGATAAGAAGCAGAGTTGATGCCCATTACTTCCAGCGCATCTACCTGCTCTGTAATGCGCATGGTGCCCAGGCCGCCCGCAATGCTGGAGCCTACTTTGCCCGCCAGCACAATGCTGGTTATGGTGGGGGCCAGCTCCAGAATGGTCATTTCGCGCACCATAAACCCGATGGTGGATTTCGGAATGAGCGGGTTGGTCAGGTTGTAGGCAATCTGCACGCAGGTTACGGCCCCAATAAAGGCCGAGACAATAGCTACGATAAAGATGGAGTCAACCCCAATCAGAATGGCCTCATCCAGCGTACGGGACCAAAGTACTCTCAGCCGCTCTTTGCGCGTGAGCATACTTTGCATGAAGAGAATAAAGGAGCCGAAGGTTTTGACCATACAATGTGAAACTATAGCAGAAAAGCGGAAACTTGCGCCGAAGCTGGTAGCAGCTGAGCAGCGGCCCGTAGCGGTTCGCTCCCCTTACGTAAAACCGATTCAACAAGTAAAGGAATGCAAAAATTAATCGTAGTAACGGGTGGCACCAAAGGAATTGGGCGGGCCGTTGTGGAACGCTTTGCGCAAGAAGGCCATGCCGTGGTTACCTGTGCCCGCTCGGCCGCCGATTTGCTCGTGCTTAGTGATACCATGGCGCAGAAGTATCCGGACGTGAGCGTGTACACGCTGGCCGCCGATCTGAGCCACCCCGCGACACCGCCCGCTTTCTGGATTTTGTGCGCAGCCTGAAAGGAGAGGTGGAAGTGCTGGTAAACAACACCGGCGGCTTTGAGCCCGGCCGCCTGCAGGACGAGCCCACCGACGGCTCCCAGCTGCGCCGCATGATTGACGTGAACCTGTACAGCGCCTACGATATTACGCAGGGCCTGCTGCCGGATATGATTGCGCGCCGCACGGGCCATATCTTCAATATGTGCTCCACGGCCAGCATCACCGCCTATACCAACGGCGGCTCCTACTGCATTGCCAAGTTTGCCCTGTATGGCATGACCAAAGTGCTGCGCGCCGAGCTGAGGGAGCACAACATCCGGGTAACGGCTGTGCTGCCCGGCGCCACGCTCACCAACAGCTGGGAAGGCACCGACCTGCCCCCCGAGCGCTTTATGTGCCCCGAGGACGTAGCCGACGCTATTTTCAGCGCCTACTCTTTGTCGCCCCGCGCCGTGGTGGAAGAAATCCTGATCCGGCCGCAGTTGGGGGATATTTAAGCCCGAAGCTTAGACCGGTTTACTTCTGGGTTTAAGCAATGCAGGCACTAATCTGCCTTCACCACTTTGCCTTTGCCGGTAACGGATACGGCTACTCCCGGCGGGTTGCCCGCGTAAAAAAGCGTGCCCGCACCGGCATGGGAACCGAATAATCCCCCCGTTACCAGCAGATGCGCATTGCCCGCGGTGGCCCGGTTTATTAGTACAAAGCTGTGGCGCGTGGTGAGGTCCTGGGCATAAACGGAACCCAGACCACCCAGCGTCAGGTGCAGGGAATCGGTGCGGCCTGCTACGCGAATATCGCCTAACTCATACAAATCCAGCCAGAGGTAGCGACTGTCCACTTGCAGGTCGAAGTCGCCGGCGCCTACTAGGTGACAGAAAAGCTTTTCCGCGCGGAAAGTGCCCTGGGTGCGCACGGTATTCTGGCCTTTTTGAAAAAGGTTGAGCAGAGTAGGAGTGTGCACGGTTACCTCGCGCGGCACATCGTAGCGGCGCACCCAATTGCAGCGGCTGGTATTCCGAATGGTGAGGGCACCGTCCTGCTCGGTCAGCTCCAGGTCTTCCTGCAGGTTCTGGCCGGTGCGCACCTCCGCAAAAGTGGCCGTATCCTGCACCAGCGTCACATCCACGTTATCGAAAACCGTGAGCGTGTGGAGGGGCGCCAGCTCCCGGCGGATGGTGGTTAGCTTGCCCGTGCTTTTAAAGCAGTCCAACTCATGGTCTGGCTGGCAGCCGGCAAGCAACACCCAGGCAAAGGTCAGCGTTAGCCAACTACTGAAAAGCGCCGCAGAGGCTCTATCTTGCGGCCGAAACGCAACCCGAAACATCTTCACGCAATGGACCTGATTGGCAAGGTAGCTATTCTCACGGGCGTCAGCAAAGGAATTGGCCTGGCTACGGCCGAGGCATTATTGGCGCATGGTGCTATTGTGGCAGGCTGGGGCCGCACCGCACCCAAACAATTAAAGCACGAGCGTTTCCACTTCTTTAAGTGTGATGTGCGCAAGGAAGCGGCCGTGATAAAAGCTTACGCCGAAACCCGCGAAAAGCTGGGCCAGGAAGTACACGTGCTGGTAAACAACGCCGGCCTGGGCATTTCCGGTCCCGTAGACGGCTTCGATTCCGACGACTGGCACCTCATGTTTGATACCAACGTGCACGGCATGTTCTACTGCACCAAAGCCGTGCTGCCGCAAATGCGCGAGCAGCAGCTGGGCCATATTATCAATATATCTTCCATTGCCGGCCAGCAGGGCATCGAGAAAATGGCCGGCTACTGTGCCACCAAGTTCGCGGTAAAGGGCTTCTCGCAGTCCTTGTTTAAAGAGGTGCGAAATGATGGCATTAAAGTAACGTGCCTGTATCCGGGCTCGGTGCAGACCAATTTCTTCGATGAGATACCCGGTACCGAAGCCAACGCCTCTATGATGCAGCCCGAGGACATTGCCGCCACCATTGTGCACGCCATTGAAACGCCCTTCAACTTCCACATTGTGGATATTGAAATGCGCCCTTTGCAACCCAAGAAATAGCCGTAGCGCGAAGCTCCAGCTTCGCGTATCGTTGGCCGATTCGCACCCGAGCCGGCCAACCTCAGCAACGATGCGCGAAGCTGGAGCTTCGCGCTACACCCTATGGTAGAAGTTCAACACCTGACCAAGCTTTTCGGGACTCAGGCCGCCGTCAACGATATTTCGTTCAGCGTGGGCAAGGGCGAGATTCTGGGCTTTCTGGGGCCGAACGGGGCCGGCAAAAGCACCACCATGAAAATTGCCACCGGCTACCTGCCGCCCACCAGCGGCACCGTACGTGTGGCTGATTTTGACGTGGTGGAGCACCCGCTGGAAGTGCGCCGCCGCGTGGGCTACCTGCCCGAGCACAACCCGCTCTATCTGGATATGTACGTGCACGAGTACCTCGATTTCATAGGCTCGGTGCACGGACTGAAAGGGCAGGAGCGCCGGCGCCGTGTGCAGCTAATGGTGGACCGGGTAGGGCTGGGCCGCGAGCAGAACAAGCTGATTGGGGCTTTAAGCAAGGGATACCGCCAGCGTGTGGGTCTGGCCCAAGCCCTGGTGCACGACCCCCAAGTACTTATCCTGGACGAACCTACCACCGGCCTCGACCCCAACCAGATTGGCGAAATCCGCCAGCTTATCCGCGAGCTGGGCCAGGACAAAACCGTCATCTTCAGCACCCACATTCTACCCGAGGTACAGGCGCTCTGCGACCGGGTAGTCATCATCAGCCGCGGCCAACTGGTAGCCGACTCGCCGGTGCGGGACCTGGGTGCTTTGGCCCAAGGCGAAACCATTATCCGCGCCGAGTTTGAAGGCCCGATTGACGCGGAAGTGCTGCGCCGTCTGCCGGAAGTAAAAGCAGTAGAGCCCGGCCCCGGCAACACCTGGCGCATCCGCACCGCCGGCACCACCGACCAGCGCGGTGCCATTTCCCGCCTCGCCGCCCAGCAAGGCTGGATTCTGCTGGGCCTGCGCCAGGAAGAACAGTCCCTGGAGCAGGTGTTTGGCGAATTGACCAAATAGAACGAAAAATCCCCTCCTTTTTTAAGGAGGGGTGGCCACAGGCCGGGGTGGTAAAATCGTTGTTTACTTGAATGACTTTAAGTCTTTTAGCTCTAGCTTAACCACCCCCAGCCCCTCCTTGAAAAAAGGAGGGGAGCTTAGTACTAAAACAGTTTACAAAAGCCTTAGATGCTCGCCATCCTTCGCAAAGAATTCAATGCCTTCCTCAACTCGCCCGTGGCCTATGTGGTCATTGGGGTGTTTCTGGTGGCTACCGGCCTGTTCGTGTGGGTATTCCCCGAAAGCTCCGTACTCGACTACGGCTTTGCCGACCTGCAGACGCTCTTCAACCTGGCCCCCTGGATTTTTCTGTTCCTGATTCCGGCCATTACCATGCGCACGTTTGCGGAGGAGAAGAAGGCCGGCACCATTGAGCTGTTGCTCACGCGCCCCCTCACCGATGGGCAGCTGGTAGGAGGGAAGTACCTGGCCTGCCTGCTGCTGGCGCTGCTGGCGCTGGTGCCCACGCTGCTGTATTACTTCTCCGTGTATCAGCTGGGCAACCCCGTTGGCAACATTGACTCGGCGGCGTTTGCCGGTTCTTTCCTCGGGCTGGCGCTGCTGGCGGCGGTGTTTGCGGCCATTGGCGTGTTGGCCTCCGCCCTTACCCGCGACCAGATTATTGCCTTTCTGGTGGCGGTGGTGGGCTGCTTTCTGGTGTATTCCGGGTTCGATTCGCTGGCTTCCCTGTTTGATGGGGCACTGGCCTACTACATCGGGCAGTTCGGCATTGCCGCGCACTACCGCGACATGAGCAAAGGCCTCGTGGACTCGCGCGACCTGCTCTATTTCTTCTCCATCGTGGCCCTGATGCTGGTTTCTACCCGCCTCGTGCTGCGCAGCCGCAACTGGTAACCGGACTTTCTGACGCATGGAAACTACTCCCAACGCCCTGCCCGCGCCCGTTGCCCCGGTTAAATCCCGCAAACAGCAGGACCTGCTCCGGTTCGGTCTGTTTGTGCTGGCGCTTTTTGTCCTCAACTTCATTGCCCAGCTCTATTTCTTCCGCCTCGACCTCACCGAGGATAAGCGCTACAGCATGGCCCCGGCCACCAAGCAGCTGCTGGAGCAGATGCCCGAGCCCGTAACCGTAACGGTATACCTGGCCGGCGACTTCCCGCCTGCCTTCCGCCGCCTGCAGCAGGCCACCCGCGAAACGCTGGACGAAATGCAGATACACGCCGGCTCCAAGCTGCGCTATGTTTTCGTCGATCCTGCGGCCGCTTCTTCCGAGGAAGCCCGCAACAAGGAATACCAGCGCCTGATCCAGAAAGGGCTGACCCCCACCAACCTGGGAGCCAATGAAAACGGCAAGCGCGTCGAGAAAATCATCTTCCCCTGGGCTACCATTACCGTGGGCAGTAAGGAGCAGAACGTGCTGCTGCTGCGCGGCAACCAGGCCGCCGCGCCCGATGTGCGCCTCAACCAAAGCATTGAAGGTTTAGAGTACGAAATGGCCAGCGCCATTCGGCGGCTGCAGCCCAGCACCCGCAAAGTTATTGGCATAGTAGAAAGCCACGGCGAGCTGGATAACCTGCAAATGGCTGATATGATTGGCTCCCTGCAGCGCGACTACAACGTGTACCGCGTAGACCTGAGCAAGGTGCCCAGCCTTAAGCCGCTGGCTGCCGTTATCATCGCCAAGCCCCAGCGCCCCTATACCGAGGCTGAGAAGTTTAAGCTGGATGAGTACATCACCCAGGGCGGCCGGGCCATGTTTTTCGTGGATATGATGCGCGTGAACCTGGACAGCGCCAACCGCGGCGGCATGCTCTCATTCCCCATCGAGCTGAACCTCACCGACCTGCTTTTCAAGTACGGCGCCCGCTTCAACGGCGACCTGATCCTGGATATCAACTCCGGTCTAATCCCTTTGGTAACGGGCGTTACCGGCAATAAGCCGCAGGTAGAGCCCATGCCGTGGCAGTTTTACCCCATCGTCAACTCTTTCAGCCCGCACCCCATCACCCGCAACCTGGATGCGGTGTACTTCAAGTTTGTGGGCACAATTGATACGGTCAAAGCCGCGGGCATTCGCAAAACGCCGCTCATGTTCACCTCCCGCTACACCCGCGTGCTGCCCGCGCCGGTGCCCGTAAACCTGAACGATGCCCGCCTGCCGCCCGACCCCAAACTATACACCAGCGGCCCCAAGCCCGTAAGCTACCTGCTGGAAGGTCAGTTTCGCTCCCTGTTCGCCAATCGTACCAAGCCTGGTACCACTGAGTTTCAGCCCGCGCAAACGGCCAATGCCCGCCCCGGAAAGATTCTGCTGATATCGGACGGGGACTTTGTGCGCAACGATGTAGATACCAAAACCGGCCGCCCCCTGCGTCTGGGCTACGACCGGATGGCCACCACCGAATTCGCCAACCGCGAGCTGGTGCAAAACGCCACCGACTACCTCCTGGATGAAACCGGCCTGATTGCCGTTCGCGGCAAAGAAATTACGCTGCGCCCGCTGGATAAAGTGAAAGTCAACGAAGAAAAACGCCGCTGGCAGCTGCTGAATATCGGCGCCCCGCTGGTGTTGTTAGCCTTGTTTGGGCTGGTGCGGGCATGGCTGCGCAAGCGGAAGTATGCCTCGTTTTAAATTTTTGACGTGATTGTATTTTATTAAATAGAATATATTTTATAAACATGAGTAATATTGTTATAACTGCTTTTTTCTTAATGTTTATTTTGAGCGGGTGCTACAACAATAAAATGATTCACTCTAGTGGCAAGAATGAAATTGTTTATTCTCTGCCACTGCCACGTGGGTTTAAAAGATTGGAGTCTGCAGATTATCATGGTAGAAAGCTTGTTAAGTTTAACTATCCAGACTCCTCCTGTGTATTTATTACGGATAAAAATGGTTATGTAGCTGATTTTATGTCCCTGAAATACGGAGACGGTATTTATGTCTTTGTTGCAACTGAGGACACTGTTAATATAAATGGACTATATAAAAATAAATATTGGAGAGAGATAAAAAAGAATAATGTAATTTATGGATATAGTAATGTTTCTGAGGATAGAAGAGCTGAATTTGATATGGTTATTAATAATATGAATATTCGATATCCTGAAAAGAAAAAGTAATAGATTCAACTCTTCAAGGATGTGAAGTCGACAATGGCGGCATTTCTAAGCCTCTAACTTACTCAGCAACATAGGCACAATAGTGTCACCTTCGGGCAGGCCCTGCTGCCGCCACAGCTCAATGCCACGGCGCACCAGCACAAAGGAGGGGAGCTGGGAGGCATGGAAACTGCTGACCACCGCCGGATGACTGGCCCCATCTATTTTAAGCACCCGAATGGCCGTGCCCAGCTGGCCCTGCAGCTGATCGAGGGAAGTTGTGATAGTTGCCGCCGTTTGCTTGCCTTCGCTGTTCAATGCCGGCGGCAGCAGCACCAGCAGTACTGGCGCATCAGGCGACGAAGGCAGCGGTTGGGATTGGGAGACAGTCATGAGCGGTAAGAAAAATTGTTGGCGTAAAATTGCCTTTCTGGCGTATCTATGACCATGATATTTGTCAGCTTGCTACTCGCTATTTGTCATATTCGTCGGATTAATTCCGAAGTTTGAGGAAAGCCCCCACGGTCATTTTCCTCCATTCCCCGCTACCGTCCGCTACCAGTACATGCCCACAAATCCTGTCAACATCGCCCTGAATGACGTTCTGATCAATCAGGCAGAAGAGTTTATAGGCATTTATGATGATGCCAGCGGCCGTTTTACCCGGGTCAATAAAGCGGGCGCACAGCTGTTGGGTTACCCATCAGAGGAAGCCTTTTTAGCTGATTTAGACGCCACCCCCCGGTTGCCAGCCCTGCCACCTACCTATTGGGAAGCCTTGCGTACGGAAGCCCGCCGGGCCGGCCGGCAGGAGGTAGAAACCGAAGTAAGTCGGCAGAACGGCGAATTGTTCTGGGGCAAGCTGCAGCTTAGCTTTTTAGAGATTGACGGCCGCGCCAGCTTTCTGGTGCGCCTGAGCGAGCAGGAGCGACTGCACCAGGCCGAGCGGGATCTGGCCCAGAGCGAGCGGCGCTTTGAGGCCGTTTTTTCCAATGCGACCATCGGCATCATCGTCTGCGACCGGCAGGGCAGCATCATATCAGCCAACCGCCACTCCCAGCAGCTGTTTGGCTATGCTGATAGTGAGTTGCTGGGCCAGAAGATAGAAGTGCTGGTACCCAATGCCATTGGCCGCCAGCACCAGAAGCTGCGGGAGTCCTTCAATGCGCAACCATCAGTGCGGGCTATGGGCCAGCACAGCGGCGACCTGCAGGCCCAGCGCAAAGACGGTTCTGTTTTCCCCGTAGAAGTTAGTCTGAGCTACTTTTATGAGGAGCAGGACCTGTATGTGGTTTCCTATATCCTGGATATCACCTTCAAGAAAAATGCCGAGCAGGCCCTGATTAATGAGCGCCAACGGGTAGAGCGCCTCAATACCGAGCTGGAGCAGAAAGTAGCCGACCGTACCCACGCCCTGCTCAACACCCTGGAACAGCTGGAGCAGCGCTCCGAAGAACTGACCATTGCGCTGGCCGCCGAGCAGGAGCTGGGCGAGCTGAAGTCGCGCTTTGTGTCTATGGCCTCGCACGAGTTCCGCACGCCGCTCACGGCCGTACTCACCTCGGCCACGCTCATTGAAAAGTACCCCGGCGGCGACCAGCAGGACAAGCGCCTGAAACATCTGCAGCGCATACGGTCCTCGGTGAACCACCTGAACGATATTCTGGAGGAGTTCCTGTCGGTAGGCAAAATTGAGGAAGGCAAGATAGAAACCCGTCCGGCCCGGCTGGATATGGCCGTGCTGCTCACCGATACCGTTACCGATGTGCAGGGCATGCTGAAAGCCGGCCAGTCCATTGATAAGCAGGTAAGCTGCCAGGAGCATGTCTGGCTGGACCCCTCCCTGATGCGGAAGATTCTGGTGAACCTGCTGTCCAACGCCATTAAATATTCCGGCGAGAATTCCGTGGTAACGGTGCGCGCCCAGTGCAGCCAGGGTCAGCTCACGCTCACGGTGCAGGACCAGGGCGTGGGCATTTCGGATGAGGACAAGGAGCACCTGTTTGAGCGGTTCTTCCGGGCCCGCAACGTCACCAATATTCCCGGTACGGGCCTGGGATTGTATATTATTGCGAAATATCTGGAGCTGATGCGGGGTACCATCTCCCTGGAAAGTAAGCTGCAGGAAGGTACCACCGTCACTATTACCATTCCCTATGACCACCATTCTGCTGATTGAGGATAACGACTTCATCCGGGAAAACACCGCCGAGATTCTGGAGCTGGCCGGCTACACCGTAGTTACCGCCGAAAACGGAAAAGTAGGCGTGGAGCAGGCCCTGGCCGCCCGCCCCGATCTGGTGATTTGTGATATTATGATGCCCGTGCTGGATGGCTACGGCGTGCTGCAGATTTTTAACCAGAACCCGCAGCTTTCCGGAGTGCCGTTCATCTTCCTCACAGCCAAAACCGAGCGCACCGACATGCGCCGCGGCATGGAGCTGGGCGCCGATGACTACCTCACCAAGCCCTTTGACGATACCGAGCTGCTGAGCGCCATTACCAGCCGCCTCAAACGCTTCCAGCACCTTAAACCCGACTACGACCTGCAAGGGGAGGGCCTGCACGAGTTCCTGCAGGATGCCCGCACTGTTGGCAACCTGGAAAGCCTGACTACTGACCGCAAAGTGTACCAGGTGCGTAAAAAGCAGGATATTTATTCTGAAGGCGACGAGCCCACGCGCTTGTACTTCGTAAAATCGGGCCGCATCAAAACCATCCGGACCACGCCCGCCGGCAAGGAGCTGATAACCGGCATCTACAACCCCGGCGACTTTTTTGGTTACATGGCGCTGCTGGAACAAACCCGCCACACCGACTCCGCGGTAGCCGTGGATGACTCCGCGCTGGTGTACATCCCCAAAGAAGACTTTACCCAGCTGCTGCTACGCAATGCGGAGGTTAGCAAGCACTTTATCCGGCTGCTGGCCGGCCGCGTGAGCGAGCGGGAACAGCAGCTTTTGGGCATGGCCTACAACTCCATCCGGCGGCGCGTGGCCGATACGCTGCTGCAAATGCACGAGCAGCTGGGCAGCGAGGAGGAAACCCCCATTCAGCTCTCCCGCGACGATATGGCCGCCGTGGTAGGCACTGCCTCAGAGTCCCTTATCCGGACGCTAAGCGAGTTTAAGCACGATGGGCTGATTGAGATGAGCGGCAAAGGCATTCGGGTGCTGCAGCCCGAGAAGCTGCGGCGGGCCAACTGGTAACTGCTAAACTCGTTGCTGGCACTGCCTGGGGCCTAAAACCACGGCAAATCAGGTAGCGGAAATGCCTGGAATTTCGTCCCGAAAATACCCCGCCATTTCCTATCTTTGTCCTCTTCCAAAAACGCCCGACAACCCGCCTCTTTATGAAGTTTATCGTCTCGTCTTCCGCCTTGCTCAAGCAACTGCAGAGCATCAATGGCGTGGTCACGAATAACCCCGTAGTGCCCATTCTGGAGAACTTTCTCTTTGAGATTGAGGACGGCAAGCTGACGATTACGGCCTCCGACCTGGAAACCAGCATGATGACCGAGCTGCCCGTGGAAGCCCGCGAAAGTGGCCGCATTGCCGCCCCCGCGCGCATTCTGCTGGATACGCTCAAAAACCTGCCCGACCAGCCCGTAACCTTCACGCTGGACGAGGAAACCTACACCATCGAAATCAGCTCGGCCAACGGCCGCTATAAGCTGGCCGGTGAAAATGCCACCGATTTTCCCCGCGTGCCGGTGGTAAAAGGCTCGGCGCCCATTGAAATTCCGTCGTCGTCGCTGGCCCGCGCTATCAACAAGACCATCTTCGCGGTGAGCACCGACGAACTGCGCCCCGCTATGACGGGCATTCTGGTGCAGCTGGCCGATAACCAGGTAACGTTTGTGGCCACCGATGGCCACCGCCTGCTGCGCTACCGCCGCCAGGATGTGGGGGCCGGTCAAACGGCTAACCTCATCATTCCGCGCAAAGCCTTCAACCTGCTCAAAAACGCGCTGCCCTCCGAGGCTACGCCGGTGCGCGTGGAGTTTAACCACTCCAACGCCTTCTTCTCCTTCAACCAGATGCGCCTGGTGTGTCGCCTGATTGATGAGCGCTACCCCGACTACGAAAACGTCATTCCGGTCAGCAACCCCAACAAGCTCATCATCGACCGGGCCGCCCTGCTGAACTCGGTGAAGCGCATTGCCATCTACTCCAACAAAACCACCCACCAGGTGCGCCTGCGCCTGGCCGGCTCGGAGCTGACGGTTTCAGCCGAAGATCTGGACTTCAGCAACGAAGCCAACGAAAAACTGGCTTGCCAGTACGACGGCGAGGATATGGAAATTGGCTTCAACGCCAAGTTCCTCATCGAAATGCTGTCGAATATCGACTCCGAGGAAATTACTCTTGAGCTGAGCACGCCCAACCGCGCCGGTCTGCTCATGCCCACCATTGCCGACGACAACGAAAGCATTCTGATGCTGGTAATGCCGGTAATGCTGAACAACTACGTGTAGCAGCGGGTTGAACTGCTCAACAACAAATAAAGTCGGAACGTCATGCTGAGCGCCGCCGCAGCATGACGTTCTTTTTTACTCTTACCTCCGATGAAAAAATCCGAAATCCGCTTCAGCATTGCCCTCGACGACCAGAAAGTACCCGAGGCCATCAGCTGGACCGCCACCGACGCCGGCCCCGATATTCACTTTGCCAAAGCCATTAACGTGTCTATCTGGGACCGGGACCAAGAAGGCACCATGAAAATTGACCTCTGGACCAAGGATATGCCCGTAGATGCCATGAAGTATTTCGTAGTGGATACCATTGGCTCTATGGCCGAAACCATTCTAACGGCCACCAACGATACCGTAATGGCGACCAAGATGCGCGAGCTGTGCGCGGAGCTTTCCAAGCACATCGACCAGGAGCAGAAAACGCAGAAGTAGAACTGGCAAATGCATAAAAAAGCCCCGTCTGAATCTTCAGACGGGGCTTTTTTTATGCATTCAAGGGTAGCTTACCGGCCACGCACGCTGCTGGCAGGGGTGCTACGCCCTTCTGGGCGGGCAGGCGCAATAACAGCGCCTTTGCTGCTGGCGGGCAGCGGCTCCTGCACCGATTTTACGAGCATGATATTGCTGGAACGAGCTGCATAGTCTTTATCATACTTGTAGAACACCGAGCGGGAGTCATAGTAGTTCGTGTACTGATCGGTAGAAAGTACCGAAGCCAGCTCCTTGTCACGCTCTTTGCAAACGCCTTTGCACTGCTCATCAATGAGCTTCTGGTTGCCGGCGTGCTTCTGCTCAATAGCAGCCATTTTAGCCACTTTGTCTTCGTTTATAGTACGCAGGCGGGAAGCCTGGTAACCGTTCAGGCGGAGCTGGCGCACCATCTGGTCGGAGAGGCGGTCGGCCCGGTGCTCTACGGCTGCCATGTTTAGGCGCGGTGAAGAGCTGGTTTTATCCTGCGTAGTGGTGATAAACGATTTCTGCTGGGCCTGAGCACTAATGCTAGTGGCCAGAAGCAAGGCGGCAATGGCAAGTGTATTACGCATAGTCAGGGTTCGTTAGCTGTGGTTGGTTTCCTACCGAAAGCTGCACCTGGGCTGGTACAGTTTCCGATAAATTACTATCCCTTAACGAAAAACTGTGCCAAGGAGTTCGGCCAGATGAGCTTTGACCCGGCTATGGCCTCTACCAACGCCACCGGAAAGTAGACGAACCGGCCTGGCTGCTACCAGGTGTTCTTCCACATCATAGACTCCACCGGCTTGTCGGTGCGGTCGTTGTACTTGGCGTTGGCCTTGCGGTTGTAGAAGGTTTCCACATCACCCTGCACCACAAAGTAGATCAGCTGGCCAATGGGCATACCGGCATACACGCGCACCGGCATGGAAACGCTGATTTCCAGCGTCCAGGTGTTGCAGAAACCAATGTCGCCTTTGCCGGCGGTAGCATGAATATCAATGCCCAGGCGGCCTACGCTGCTTTTGCCTTCCAGGAACGGCACGTGCGCGTGGCTCTCGGTATACTCCTCTGTTACGCCCAGATACAAGGTGCCGGGCTCCAGCACATAGCCTTCTGCCGGAATTTCAAAGGTCTGAATCTCATTGTGCTGGCGGGCGTCCAGCACGGCGTCGCGGTAGGTAGCCAGATAGCGGCCCAGGTGCACGTCGTAGGAATTGGTGCCGAGACAGGCCCGATCATACGGCTGGATAACAATATTGCCCCGCTCCATTTCGGCGAGAATCTGCTGATCGGTGAGAATCATGACTGGCTTTTGAAGTAATACTTACGCTTGTTCTTCTTCCTCTTCGTAGCGGTCTTCGCGCAGGCCGGAGCTGCGGCGCGGCGCCACGGTTTCTTCTGCCTCCGGCTCCTCTTCTCCATACGACGTCAAGGTATCCAGGCGGCCGCGCAGCTCCGGAATGGTTACCAAGGTAAGGCGCCCCACCAGGAAAAGGGAGGTGCCGGCCAGCAGCAGGGTCAGGTAGTCGAGCCAGCCATACTGGGAAGGTGCTGCCGGTGTGCTGGCTGCCGGGGAGGTTACGGTAGTGGTGGTAGTGGTTTCCTCCGGCTGGGGCGTAGTATCCTCTAATGGAGCGGCAATAGTGGCATCTACATCGGCGGGCGGCACGGCGGCGCCGTCGGCGGTGGTTTCGTCGGGGGCGGGGTCTGCGGAGGCGTTAAACTGCGCCGTGGCCTGCTTAATCTCCCGTTGCAGGGCCCGAATCAGCGCCACCCGCTCGTCGCGGGGGAGGTTGTGAATAAAGAACTCGAAGTTTCGGTCCAGCAGAATACTGTTCAGCTGCTTTTCAAACTCGGCCAAATCCGTGCGCCCTTTGCCAAAGCGGGCTTTGTAGCGCTCGGCAACGCCGTTGTAATTCTGAAAGAGCGTGTGCAGGTCGTCGCGGCCGGGGAAGTCATCGAAAGCGCGCCGGTCTTTGGCTGTACGCAGGTTCACCGGGAATTTTCGCCGCGTAAACGACTTGTCGTACACAGTTTCCATGGTGCGAAAATTCAGCTCGTCTACGGTGCGGTCGAAGAGGCGCTTGTTATCAGCGGCCGGTCCGTTCAGCTGCGCCCATAGCAGGGAAGGCAGCAGAATCAGCAAAAAAACCGGAAAAAGAAAGCGGAAACGTGGCATAAGACGAAGCAGATTTGCCCGCAAAGGTAACCGGTTGCTGTCGTGGTTGGGAGCCATAGCAAAAAAACTGTCATCCCCAGCGTGGCCAAGGATGACAGCTTCAGAAGTGCCGCAGGAAAATTACAGCCCGTGGGCTTCTATCAGCGACTCGCGGCAGGCCGTGAGGTAGCGGTCGGCCAGCTCATCGGTAATGGCGGTAGAAACAAACAGGGCCTCAAACTGCGCCGGTGCCAGGTACATGCCGCGGTGCAGCATGGCCCGGAAATAACGGCCGAAGGCCTCGGTGTCGGAGGTTTTGGCGCTGGCCAGGTCCGTTACGGGCTGCGCCGTGAAAAACAGGCTGAACATAGAGCCTACCTGATTCACGGTGTAGTTCAGGCCCAGGTCAGCGGCAATCTGACGGGTGCCGTCCGCAATGCGGGTGCTGATGCGGTTGAGCTCCGTATATAGCTCCGGGTGCTGCTGCAGGTAAGTGAGCTGGGCAATGCCGGCGGCGGTGGCAATGGGGTTGCCGGAGAGCGTACCGGCCTGGTACACTTTGCCCGCGGGGGCCACATTATCCATAATATCCTGACGGCCGCCGTACGCGCCCACTGGCATACCACCGCCAATGATTTTGCCCAGCGTGGTCATGTCCGGCTTGATGCCATAAAGCTCCTGCGCGCCACCGGGGGCCAAGCGGAAGCCCGTCATCACCTCATCAAAAATGAACACAATGCCGTGCTCGGTGCACAGCTCGCGCAGGCCTTGCAGAAAGCCCGCGGCGGGCTCTACCAGGCCCATATTGCCCACTACGGGCTCAATAATAATGGCGGCAATCTGGTTGGGGTTGGCGGCAATGGCGCGCTCCACGGCTTCCAGGTCGTTGTAAGGCACCGTGAGCGTGTCTTTGGCTACGCCTTCGGTCACGCCGGGGGAGTCGGGCGCGCCCAGGGTGAGGGCGCCGGAGCCGGCGGCAATCAGGAAGGAGTCGCCGTGGCCGTGGTAGCAGCCTTCAAACTTGAGAATCTTGTCGCGGCCGGTAAAGCCCCGCGCCACCCGAATGGCCGACATGGTAGCCTCGGTGCCAGAGTTCACCAACCGGACCTTCTCAATGCTGGGCACCATCTGCTTGATGAGCTCGGCCATTTCCACTTCCCGCTGGGTAGGCGCCCCGAAGGAAAGCGAATTGGGAATGGCCTGCTGCACGGCCTCCAGCACAATTTCCGGGGCGTGGCCCAGAATCATGGGTCCCCAAGAGTTAATGAAGTCCAGGTACTGGTTACCGTCCACATCCGTCAGCCAGGCGCCCTTCGCCGACTGCATGAAAACCGGATGGCCGCCCACGGCCCGGAAGGCCCGCACCGGCGAGTTTACCCCGCCGGGAATATGCTGCTTAGCCCGTTCGAATAACGCGTTGCTGGTAGAAAGCGTGAGCTCAGGAGCCGAAGAAACAGAAGGATTCATATCGAAAGAGAATTCAGGTTGCAAAAGAAAGCGGGCAGGGGCCTTTGGGGTTACCGGCCATCCACCGGGTTCAGAACTTCTACCTCCATGCGCTCCAGCTTGGTGATGGGCACATACTGGTTATCGTGGCCACCCGCGGGGTAGCCGATACCCTGAAACAGCGTGCCCGAAACCGGACCGGAATTGGCCAGCTGGTTCTGGAAGGTAGAGCCATACTCGTGCAGGCGGGAGCCAAAATAGTATAACAGCTCAAACCCAATGCTGGAAAACACAGAGGGCGGCAAATGCTGCTGCTGCAGGTAAAGCTGGCGGAAGCGCCGCACGCCCGGCGCCGTTTTGTCCAGGTAATGCGGATACACCAGGTATACGTCGCGCGCATCCAGCTGCTCCATCGAAATCCTGGCATTTTCCAGCCAGGAAGCAAACGTAATCAGTGGGAGGCGGGCGCCCTGCGTTTGCAGCAAACCCAGCGTGTAGGGGCCGGCTTTGCGTCCTTCGGAGGCCATTACCAGGTGGCCAACGGTCTTCAGATCGATACCCGCAAAGCCCTGGGCCAGGGACTCATCTACATCAGAATTGATGCGGCGCAGTACCTGCACTTTGCCGCCCAGCGCTTCATAGGTGGTTTTGTACGTTTCGCCAAAAGCCTTTTCGTCCTTGTTGTCTTCGTATAAAACCACCGCCGTGCGACCGGGGAAGTTGTTGTAGGCAAACTGGGCCGCCTGCCGGGCCTGTGTTACCGAGCTGGGCTCGTAGAGATAATGCCAAGGGTTATCCAGCACCAACTCGGCATCCTGCGACAAGGGATTTATGGTGATAATCTGATGCTCGAGGGCAAAGCGGGCCAGCAGTTTGCTGCCTGACTTGTACACCGGGCCCACAATCATATCCATGGCGGCCAGCTCGGGCATAGCCAGCAGGCGCTTCAGCTGCAGGGTATCAGCACCAGTATCGTAGGCGAAGAGCTGCAGGGGGCGGCCTTCGCGCTGCAAAGAGTCCTGGGCCAGGCGCATGCCGGCGTACAAATCGGTTACAAACTGGAGCTTGCGCTGCTTTTCCCAGCTGGGGTCGTTCAGCTCGAAGGGGAGGAGCACGGCCACATTGTAGCTGCTCTTTTTCTGCGGGCGCACGCGCGGGGAATACCGGGTGCGGTCCAGAGAAAACTGGTTAATCAGCTGTTCCAGCTGGGCTTTATCGGCCTCGGTGTACCAGCCGCCCAGCACCAGCTTATCGGCGTAGGCAGTGGCCAGGGTGGCATCCTGCGGGTAGCGGCGCACCATATTCTGAAACAGGGCTTTGTCTTTGATGCGCGGCAGATAGGTGGCCTTCAGCGCGGTGCGCTCGGTTTCCAGTTTGCCGGCCGGAATCTGCCCCAGTACGCGCAGGGCATTATCCACTTCGCCCTGCTCAAAAGAAATCTGCCCCTGCAGAAAATAGGCCTCGGCCAGCGCCGGCCAGGTGGGGTACTCACTGCGCAGCAGGTTCAGCATCTGCTCGGCCTCGGCCCATTTCTTGGCGCGCGTGGCGGCTACGGCATACAGATAAGCCGCCTCCGGCGCACGCTTAAACTTAGCCGAGGGCACGGTAAGGGGTTGCAGCTCCTGCATGGCCAGCTCGTAGCGGCCCTGCTCAATGAGCAGCTTGCCGTTTTGGTAGCGGGTATTTTGGTCTGAGGAGCGCAGATTGCCTGGCAGGGGTGGCTGCGCCTTGGCAATGGCCGGTTTGGCTGGCGCCGAGGCTGCCTTTTTAGTTGCCGCCGGTTTAGCGGGCGTAGTAGGGGCCTTAGTTGTTGCAGTAGAAGCGCTGGGTTTAGAAACCGGAGTATCTTTTCGAATGGCAGATGGCTGAGCCTGCACCGAGAAGGCTAGGCTTAATCCAATACCAAAGCTCGCGAACCGCAACGTCATAAAATGCCTCATGGGAGGACCAGAATGAAAGGATGAATCGAAGGCAAACAGCCATTCAATTAAAAGTGCCGGACAAAGGTACGTAGTATGCTGCAGGAAGATGGCGGGGGTGGAGAGTTGCTGCGAACTACCCGGCGGAGTCCGCCATTTTTTCACCTTAGCTGAATACCTGTATTTTGCGCGGTAACTTCCCCACTACATGCATCTTACTTCCTCCACTTTGCCTGCTATGTCGTGGCAGCGCCTGCTGGCGCGCCGCCGCTACCCCGACCAGCCTCAGCTGCACCTGGTGGCCGATATGCCCGTGGTGCGCGGCGCCTTTGTGGCCGATTACGACCGGGTCGTGTTCAGTTCGGCCTTCCGGCGGCTGCAGCGCAAAACCCAGGTAATGCCCCTGCCGGAAACCGATTTTGTGCATACCCGCCTCACCCATTCCCTGGAAACGGCCTGCGTGGGCCGCTCCCTGGGCCGGCTTAGCGGGCGAAGACTGATGGAAGCCGATGCCGACCTGGCCGCCGCGCTGCCCACTCTCGACCAGGATTTCGGCGACATTGTAGCCGCTGCCTGCCTGAGTCACGATATCGGCAACCCGCCCTTTGGCCACTCGGGTGAGGATGCTATTTCGGCCTACTTCACCAGCCGGGAAGCCGAGCGGTTTATCACCGGGCTTTCGGCGGCGCAGCAGGCCGATTTGCAGCATTTTGAGGGCAACGCCGCCGGGTTTCGGGTGCTCACGCATACCTATCCGGCGCACAGCACCGGCACGGCGGGGCTGGGACTTACCTATGCCGTGCTGGGTGCTTTTACCAAGTATCCGCGTCCCTCTATGGTAGAGGATAAAGCCCGTACGGGCGGTACCAGCGAGAAAAAGTACGGCTACTTTCAGTGCGAGAAAGGTCGCTTCCGGCACGTGGCCGAGGAGCTGGGACTGCTGCCGAAAGGGGAGGAGGGCGCCGGCTTTTACCACCGCCACCCGCTGGCGTTTCTGGTAGAAGCCGCCGATGACCTCTGCTACCGCATCATCGATTTTGAAGACGGCCTCAAGCTCGGCCTCATCGACCACCACCACGGCCTGAAGCTGCTGCGCCGTATGCTCAACGACCCGCCCACCCGCCAGGCCAGCGTGCAGTGGCACGACTGGCGCGAGGAGCTGGGCTACATCCGCGCCCGCCTCATTGGCAAGCTGGTGGATGAAGTGTCGCAGCGCTTTGCGGAGCATGTGCCCGCTATGCTCACGGGCCAGTACGACCAGCCCCTGGTGAAAGAGCTGGAGTGCTGGCACGAACTGCAGGAAGTACAGATGCTATCCGTAGAAAAGCTCTACCGCAGCCGCCCGGTTTTAGAGATTGAAGCCGCCGGTTTCGAGGTGCTCGGTGGGCTGCTGGATGCTTTCCTGCACGCCACATTCGATGCCCAGCGCAGCCACCGCAGCCGCAAGCTCCTGGATTTGCTGCCCATGCAATTCCGCGCCATGGGTCCGCAGGCGGAGCTGCCGGCTTACGAGCAGATTATTCTGCTGACCGATTTTATTGGCGGCTTATCAGACCAGAATGCACTGGCATTGTATCGTACTATTAAGGGTATTGATTTGCCGAAGGGCTTCTAATCGTTGCTTTAATTTGCCTGGGGGCTTCTCGGTGAGGCGGCCCACGCCGTGAGTAAGCTGTCAAGAAATTGATGGCTGGCAGCTAAAAGATGTCTCCCGGCAGCTATTTCTTTTGCTGATTGCACCCACTCGCCCGGCACAAGGTCGTGCGCCTCATGCTCCAGCATGGCGGCCAGAATTTCAGCCGTTACTTCCGGGTGAAACTGCAGGCCAATCACGCGCTGCTGCCAGCTAAAAGCCTGGTTGGTGCAGGCTGCGGAGGAGGCCAGTAGCCGGGCGCCGGGTGGCAGGGAGAATATTTCCCCGTGCCAGTGCAGCGGCGTAAGAGAAGCAGGAAACTCGCCCGAGAAAAAGCGGTGGGCTTCCTGAGAAAAATGAATCGGGAAAAAGCCTATTTCCGGCGCCGGGCCATCGGAAACTGTGGCGCCTAAGGCTTCGGCAACAAGCTGCGCCCCCAGGCAGATGCCCAGCACGGGAAGGCCTCCGTCTATTGCCCGCCGGATAAATTGCTTCTCCTCGCGAAGCCAAGGGAACAAGGCCTCATCATGGACGCTCATTTCACCGCCCAGCACTACCAGCACATCCAGCTCTGTTAAATCAGGGAAAGCCGGAGCCGGAGCATGCAAATGCGTGAAGGTTAGCCGGTGCCCTTTATCTGCGGCCCATTGGGCTATATAGCCCGGGCCTTCAAAGGATACATGCTGAAAGATGTGGAGCTGCATAGAAGCTAAGGCGAATTGTAATGATGCAAAGTACCGCAAAGGTATCGTGGCACGGGACCGGAGCAGCCGGCTTTTCCGGAGTACTTCGGCTTAAAACCAAGTGGAACAAAGGCTGCTCTACCTGTTGGCTCGCCACCGGCCAGCACCAGGTCCTTGTAATGCAACAAGCCGTTTCAGCTGGCTGAAACGGCTTGTTGTATCAGGAAATCCCGTAGGCTTATTCCCACTCAATAGTTGCGGGTGGCTTGGAGCTGATGTCGTACACCACGCGGTTGATGCCGCGCACCTGGTTGATGATTTTGTTGCTGACGTCGGCCAGGAACTCGTAGGGGAGGTGGGCCCAGTCGGCCGTCATGCCATCTACGCTGGTTACGGCGCGCAGGGCTACTACTTGCTCGTAGGTGCGCTCATCGCCCATTACGCCTACGCTCTGAATGGGCAGCAGCATCACGCCGGCCTGCCATACTTTATCATAGAGGCCGTATTCTTTCAGGCCGTTGATGAAGATGGCGTCGGCGCGCTGCAGCAGGTCTACTTTGGCAGGGGTAATATCCCCGAGGATGCGGATGCCCAGGCCGGGGCCGGGAAAGGGGTGGCGGTGCAGAATATTGACGGGCAGCTCCAGGGTGTGGCCTACTTCGCGCACCTCGTCCTTAAACAAGGCCCGCAACGGCTCCACAATCCGCAGATTCATTTTCTCGGGCAGGCCGCCCACATTGTGGTGGCTCTTGATGGTCACGGCCGGGCCTTTTACCGATACCGATTCAATGACATCGGGGTAAATAGTGCCCTGGGCCAGCCAGCGGGCGCCTTCTACTTTCTGCGCTTCGCGGTCGAATACCTCAATAAAGGTGCGGCCAATGGCTTTGCGCTTCAGCTCGGGGTCGGTGAGGCCTTTCAGCGCCTCGTAGAACTCAGGGGAGGCATCTACGCCGCGCACGTTCAGGCCCAGGTCTTTGTAGGAGTGCAATACCTGTTCGTACTCGTCTTTGCGCAGCAGGCCGTTGTTTACGAAAATGCCGTGCAGGCGCTTGCCAATGGCTTTATGCAGTAATAAGGCTGCTACGGAAGAGTCTACGCCGCCGGACAGGCCCAGAATGACCTGATCCTGCTCGCCAATGGTGCGCTGCAGGGTTTCCACCATGCTATCCACGAAATGCTCCGGCGTCCAGCTCTGGTCAAGCCCACAAATGCTCACTACAAAGTTCTGGAGCAGGGTTTTGCCGTCGGTGGAGTGCGTTACTTCGGGGTGAAACTGAATACCATACGTGTTCTGACCCTGGATGTGGAAGGCGGCCACGGCTACTTCCGGCGTGCCGGCAATGATGTCGAAACCGGCCGGCAGCGTCTTAATCGTGTCGCCGTGCGACATCCAGACCTGCGACTCAGTGGGCACGCCGTGCAGCAGGGGCGAGTCGTGGTGCACGTGGCTGAGGCGGGCGCGGCCATATTCCCGGATGGTGGCCGGCAGCACTTCGCCGCCGTTTTGCTGCGCCAGCAACTGCGCACCGTAGCACACGCCCAGCACCGGCACGTGGCCCAGGTACTTGCTGAGGTCGGGGTTGGGGGCTTCCGGGTCGCGCACGGAGCAGGGTGAGCCCGAAAGCACAACGCCCCGGATGTCCTCAGTGAGGTCCGGGGCGTGGTTATACGGATGAATTTCGCAGTAAACGTTCAATTCCCGGATGCGCCGGGCAATGAGCTGCGTGTACTGCGACCCAAAATCGAGAATCAGAATCTGTTGAGGCATGGGCAAAGGTAAGCCCCCCCAGGCTCATCGACAAAACCCATTTTAAGAAAGCTATGCTGGACCGGAGCAGGAAAAAGAAAGGACGGGTAATGTCACAAAATGGATTTAAAAAACAGCCATTTAAATGAAAATAGTACCATGTATATAGTTATTATACTTGACATTAAGGTGAAAAATACAACGTATTACAATCACTATATACGTCACAATTGCGTCACAATATGCCTTTTGCTGCTCTCGATTATCCTGCACCTTTGTCACAGTACCGCTCACTCAAACCCCGTGCTGCTATGCGTTACCTCTCCTCTTCGCTGGCCTTGCTAACCTGGTTAACGCCAGCAGTTCTGCTAGCTCAGGCACAACCTCAGGCCGCCGCAACGCCTTCCACCACTTTAGTAGCTGTGCAGGTGACGCACCAGCCTGCTCCAACTACCGAAGTGCAGGCAGAAGAGCTGGCTCCCCTCACCACACCGGCCACAGCGGCCACACAGGCGGCCACCGCCGAGGAAGTAGCCACCCCGGCCGCCACGGCAGAGGTTGCAGCCAGCCAGCCGGAAATGGTGGTTTTGAAAGGTAAAGTTTTAAATGAAGAAAGCCAACCCCTGGTAGGAGCCACCGTGTATGTGAAAGGCGCGGCCATAGCCGCCAGCACCAACGCCAATGGCGAGTATACTATTAAGGTGCCGGCCGGTATCAACTCCTTATTGTTTAGCTACATCGGCTATGCTGATAAAGAGCTGAATGCCAGTAATTACCTTCCCCTGAATGTTTATCTGGAAGCTGCGGCCGCCCGTGGCAAAGCCAGAGTAAAGTAACACCACCCACCCCTCCGCTCCACCCCGACCTCTCTCTCTGCGCTATGAAAACAAAAAGAAGGAACGCCCCAGGCGTTCCTTCTTTTTGTTGGTAGACTAAGTAAAAGGAGTGAGCCGTAGATTTTTTCCGGGGCGTTGCCGCTTGATTGCTAGGCGGTTTGCTGCGTCAGCAAGCCCCTGCACAGGCAAAGAATGCAGAATTATTGCGCGGCCCGCAAAAACCTGTGTATATTTGCAACGGCGAATCAGTACGACCAGCTCCCGCTGAACTCCCCCAGGACCGGAAGGTAGCAAGGGTAGGTGGTTGAGCGGTGCGATATTGGTTCGCTTTTTTTTGTCCATGCCCCAACGAAACCGCGCGGTGCGTTTGCCCGCAATCGGTTAGCTTTGGGGCATTGTTGTTTCCAATCTACCCGCATGAAATTCTTCATTGATACCGCCAACCTGAAGGAAATTCAGGAAGCCGTGGAGCTAGGTGTGCTCGACGGTGTAACCACCAACCCCTCGCTGATGGCCAAAGAGGGCATTAAAGGCACGGATGCCGTGATGTCGCACTACCGCCAGATCTGCGAAATGGTAGACGGCGACGTGTCGGCCGAGGTAATTGCCACTGACTACGAAGGCATAATTCGGGAAGGCGAGGCCCTGGCCGAGCTGCACCCCAACATCGTAGTGAAGGTGCCCATGATCCGGGATGGTGTGAAAGCCATCAAATATTTCTCGGAGAAAGGCATCAAAACCAACTGCACTCTGATTTTCTCGGCCGGGCAGGCGCTGCTGGCCGCCAAAGCCGGTGCCACCTACGTGTCGCCTTTCGTGGGTCGTCTGGATGACATCGGGGCCGATGGCATGCAGCTGATTCAGCAGATTGTGGATATTTTCTCCAACTACGGCTATCCTACGCAGGTGCTGGCCGCCTCCGTGCGCCACGTACCGCACCTCATTCAGTGCGCTGAGCTGGGAGCCGATGTGGCTACCTGCCCGCTGAATGTAATTACCGGTTTGCTGAACCACCCGCTTACCGACAAAGGCCTGGCCACCTTCTTGGCCGACCATAAAAAAGTAAATTCTTAATGTTGAATGTTGCGTGTTGAATGAGCCGCTGAAGCATGCCGCTTATTCAACACGCAACCTTTTACCAGTCAACATTTTCGCCGTGTACATCATCAAAGTAAAAGGCAAGGCCAAGATTCCGGACTACATCCAGCTGCGCGATGAGAACTTCGTGCTCATTGCCTATTTCCGGGCCGACCGCCCCCTGAAAGATTTGCATCGCTACGGGCTGGAAGGCAAAGAAACTGCGCTGGCCGGCGTAATTGAGGGCCTGGAGTTCGGTAAATTGCAAAAGCTGGACGTATAGCTTCGGCCCCTGGCTGCCCGGAAATTCCGGTAACCTAATTTGAATTGTTGAACGAGCGGAGCCCTGTTTCGCGCAATTTTGCTTTTATGCCCACCGCTGCCAACCCGGTTATCGAGCTGCACGATGCCTACATTATGCAGGACGTGAACACCGTGCTGCAGAAAGTATCCTTTGTCCTGGACAAGGGCGAATTTGCGTACCTGGTGGGCCGGACCGGCTCGGGCAAAAGCTCTTTGCTGAAAACCATTTACGCCGACTTACCCTTGGGCGCCGGGGCCGGCAACGTAGCCGGTTTTGCTTTGCCGCGCCTCAGCAGTGGTAAAGTGCCCATGCTGCGCCGCAAGCTGGGTATCATCTTTCAGGATTTCCAGCTGCTCTTCGACCGTACCGTGGCCGATAACCTCCTGTTTGTGCTGAATGCTACCGGCTGGAAAGGGAAGTCCCTGAAAAAACAGCGCATCTCGGAAGTGCTGATGCGTGTAGGCTTGTCCAATGCCGGCAGCAAAATGCCGCACCAGCTTTCCGGCGGCGAGCAGCAGCGGGTAGTAATTGCCCGGGCCCTGCTGAATGAGCCCCTGCTGCTGCTGGCCGATGAGCCCACCGGCAACCTGGACCCCGACGTGACGGACAGTATCATGCGTTTGTTCATGGAAATCAACAACGCCGGCACCGCCGTGCTCATGGCCACGCACAACTACCAGCTCATCAAAAACTACCCCAAGCGCGTGCTCCAGTGCAAAGATGGTCAGCTGCTGGACTCCACTGCCCTGCCCATGGAACTGAGCGGCAACTAGTTTCCGGCTTTCCGTTTTCCGTCATTTCGCATAGCCATGCCCGGCCTGTCAGTTTTGCTGCCCATTTACTGCCGGGACGTAACGCGGCTGGTGCTGGCACTGGTGCAACAGGCCGCCAGCTGGCCCGGGCCGGTAGAAATCCTGTGTTTTGATGATGCCTCCGACGAGGATACCCGCCGGTTAAACCGCTCTATGGCTGCCTGGCCGGGCGTTGTGTACCGGGAACTACCGCGCAATGTGGGGCGCTCAGCTATTCGTAATCAACTGGCTGCGGCTGCCCTGCACCCCTGGTTGCTACTGCTGGATAATAATATCTCCCTGTCTGAGCCCAACTTTCTCGCCCGCTATGCCGGCACTTTAACTTCGGCGCCGGTAATAGTAGGTGGAACGATGTACGCTGAAACCGCCCCCGCCGCTCCGGAGCTGCGGCTGCGCTGGCACTATGGCCGGCTGCGGGAAGCCCGCCCGGCCCGGGTGCGGCAGTTGCAGCCACACACCTCGTTTATCCTGAAAAATGTGCTGATGGAAGCCGCCGTATTTCGCCGGTTTGGTTTGGATGAAGCCCTAACGCACTACGGCCACGAGGACAGCAAGCTGGGCTGGCAGCTGCAAAAAGCGGGCATTGCCGTGCAGCATATTGATAACCCCGTGCTGCATGATGGCCTGGAACCCGCCACCGTTTTTCTGGAAAAAACGCAGCAGGCTGTGCGCAATCTGGTGTACCTGTACCAAACTGAAGGGTGGGGGACCGACACCAGCCTGTTGCGGACTGCCCTGCGGCTACGGCGTGCGGGGCTGGCAGGGATATACCAAGCGGGATTTAGGCTGCTATACAACAGCGTGCAACGGGCGCTGCTTTCTGGAACTCCTAACCTCCGGCAGCTGGATGGCCTTAAGCTGTACTGGGCGCTGCAGGATCTACAACACTACCGCACCGGGAAAAAATAAAGCGCCAGCCTGGAGGAAGGCTGGCGCTTGTTGTTGCAATAGTGTTGTAACCGGGGTGGGTTAGTCGTTGTCGGTGTTTTTAACTTCGCTCTTGACCTCTTTGTAGGCGCCTTTCACTGCGTTGCCCACTTTGCTGCCTACTTTCTTGGCACCCTGGCCTACATCTTTGCCTACTTCTTTGGCTCCGCCGGCTACGTCCTTCGCGGCCCCGCCAACGGCATCAGCCCCTTCCGCCACGCGGGCTTCGGTTTTGTCGAAGGACTTGAAGGCCGCGTACTTGGCCTTTTCCTTGGCAATTTCCTCGCGGTCGGCAGTAGATACCTGGTCTTTAATCACGTCGTAACGGTCGTCCAGGGCTTTCCAGTCGGCATTCACGTTGCGCCAGTCGTCAATATCGTAGCGGTTCTCGTTGGCTTTCACCATGGCGGTGAAGGCCTCGTACTTGGCGCGCACGTTCTGAGGCGTTACTGCGGCATACTCACTGGTCATGGGCTTGTAGTACTTGCCCATTTTCATAGTTGTGGTTGTGCCGGTAGCTGAGGCCCGGTTTTTCCAGGTCATGTCGCGCTTGTCGTAAGCGGTGGTGTAGCGGGTGCGCAGCTGCTCAATTTCCTGCCGGCGCGCGTCATCATACTGATCCGCGTACTTATCTACGGCGGCTACTTTGGTATCGAAGTCAGACTTCAGCTGGGTGGTTTCCTGGTTGTAGTCGGCTTCCGATTCGTTGGCTACGTTTTCAGAGCGGGTTTCGGCATCGGTCACAAACGTTTTGAAATCGTTGTAGGCCTGTTCGCCATCCTGCGAAACCTCAGTTCTATCCGTGCGGCTGCAGCTGCTTTGCGTGAACGACACGCCACCGGCCAATAGAATAGCCGCCAGGGCGTTTATGGTGAAGGTTTTCTTTATCATGGTAGTTCGGAAAAGATAAGGGAGAAAAGAAGAGTACTTAGGGAGAGAGTATCCTTTCCCTGCTTAACGCAGGCATTCAGGCCCGGGTTACGCCGGGCTTGCGGCCCGGGTTTCGCGGCTCCTTCTATCTTTGATGCCTTCCTGATACTCGGCCTGCTTGTCCATTCCTGCCTTTATGCCTCCTATACTGATGCTGGACCTGGCGGCCCAGCACGCGCCCCTGCGCGCCGCGCTGGACGCGGCGCTGCAGCAATGCCTGAATGAAAGCGCTTTTATTCAGGGTCCGGCAGTTGCAAAGCTGGCGCAGGAGCTAAGTGAGTATCTGGGCGGCCCCCACGTGGTGCCCTGCGCCAATGGTACCGATGCCTTGCAGCTGGCTCTCATGAGCCTGCGCCTGCCCAAGGGCAGTGAGGTGCTGGTGCCCGCTTTCACGTACGTAGCTACCCTGGAAGCCGCCGCCGTACTGGGGCTTACTCCGGTACCGGTAGATGTGCTGCCCACCACCTTTGGGCTGGATCCGCAGGCCGTTGAGGCCGCCATTACGCCGCGCACCGCGGCCATAGTGGCCGTGCATTTATTTGGGCAGTGTGCCGATTTGGAAAGCCTGCGCCGCATTGCCAGCCACCATGGCTTGGCGCTGATTGAAGACAATGCCCAGTCGCTGGGCGCCACGTTTACTTCCAGCGCCGGGGCAACCTGGGTAGCCGGAACAGTAGGAGAGGTGGGCACTACCTCGTTTTTCCCCAGTAAAAACCTGGGCGCTATGGGGGATGGGGGCGCTCTATTCACCCAGGATAGCAGCCGGGCCGAGCTGCTGCGCCAACTGGCTAACCACGGCCAAACGCGCAAATACCACCACGAGCACATCGGCCTCAATTCCCGGCTGGATACCCTGCAGGCCGCCCTGCTGCGCGTGAAGCTGCCCCATCTGGCGCAATGGACCACCGCCCGCCAGCGCATAGCGGCTCAGTATGATGCCGCATTTGCTGGCGTAGAAGGCCTGATGCCGCCCGCCCGCGACCCGCGCAGCACCCATGTGTACCATCAGTACACTGTGCAGGTAACCGACACGGCCCGCCGCGACGCACTGCAACAGCACCTGGCGGCGAATAGGGTGCCCAGCGTGGTATATTACCCGGTACCGGTGCATCAGCAGCCCGCTTATAAGTACTTAGGTTACCAGGCCGGGCAGTTTCCGGTGGCTGAACGGCTGTGCCATACGGTGTTATCATTGCCCATTCATCCTACCCTGGCGCCAGAGCAGGTGGCCTGCGTATCAGATGCGGTGAAGTCATTTTTCTGATAATTGCCGCTAAGTGAAAGCAAAGCCGCGCTGATAGTCCGGATTTACGCCGTTACCGCTACATTCGCCTATTGTGAATGATTCTGCCCTTCCCGCCGTCCGGTTTGTAATTTGTGGTATAGGCCATATTGGCCGGCGGCACGCGGCACTGGTTGCCCGGCAGCCCGGCGCCCGTCTGGTGGCCCTGGTTGATGTGCGGGAGGAACTGCGGTCCGGGTTGGCGGCCGAGTTCCCCGGCGTGCCCTTCTTTTCGTCGTTGGATCAGTACCTGCTGGCCGGGCCCGCTGCCGATGTGCTGACCGTGGCTACGCCCAATCATCTGCACGCGCCCCAGGCTATGCAAGGGCTGCACGCCGGCCTGCATGTGCTGGTGGAAAAACCCATTGCGCTGCGTACCCACGATGCCGAAGCCATTGTGCGCGCGGCCCAGGCTTCTAGCCGCCTAGTGTTTGGGGTGATGCAGAATCGCTACTCGCCGCCCGCCGCCTGGCTCAAGAATGTTTATGAAGAAGGCCGCCTGGGGCAGATATATCTGGTGCAGTTTAACTGCTTCTGGAACCGCGACGCCCGTTATTACCGCCCGGGCGGCTGGCGCGGCACCCAGGCACAGGATGGCGGCACACTCTTCACCCAGTTCAGCCACTTCGTGGATTTGCTCTACTGGGTATTCGGCGACGTTACCAATATCTCCGCCCGCTTCCGTGACTTCACGCACCAGCAGCTTACCGAGTTTGAAGACTCCGGCCTGGTTTCCTTTGATTTAGTACGCGGCGGCAGCGGCACGCTGCAATACAGCACTGCCGTTTGGGACCAAAACTTGGAAAGCTCCTTAACGGTAATAGCCGAGCATGGCAGCCTGCGCCTGGGTGGCCAGTACATGGATAAGCTGGAGTACTGCCACCTACGGAATTATCAGTGCCCTGAGTTACCACCTACTAACCCCGCCAATGATTACGGGCCCTACCAGGGTAGCGCTGCCAACCATGTGCAGGTGATTGAGAATGTGGTGAATACCTTGCAAAATGGTTGTGCGGCTACCACCAATGCGCTGGATGGGCTAAAAGTAGTTGAGATAATTGAGCAGATATATCAGTTGAAATAAGCACGCATTCATCATAGAAGCGTAATTCAGACTTTTTATCTGATACTTCTGGTAGAATGCTGCTTGTTCTGCGTGAACATTCTAATTCTTTTTAAGGCCGTAATACTGGATATCGGGCAGAGTAATATTTCTGCAGCCAACTTATTTATTGCCTTGTTTTTTGGTGCCTGGCTTCTGACTGCGCTGTGGTCGGCGTCTGAAATACTTCTTCTTCGCCAATTGCTTTTAAAGGATGGGTGTTTAGTCCTAAAAAGGGGGGGCTGTTTGTAAAACAAAGAATCCCTTACAGCTCCATTCTTCGTCTGGAAACCAAGGAAGAGAAGTTAGAATATTCCACCCGAATCTTTCGTGATTCTGACCTGCTGTACCATGGTGAGAAATTAACAATCATTACCAGGCAGCACAAGGTGGTAGTTCGCTCTATATGGCTGGGTGATTACCTGACTTTCAGGAATAAATTGAGCCATCTAGCTATCAATGCCAGGTTGTATAGCCCTAGTGCATTTAGGGAAAGCAAAAGCTATTTTGTGTTAGTTATAGGCGGTATCTTTATTCTGATAATGAGCTATGTAAATCTATTTAAGTAACTAAGATTCAAAAGAGCTTATCTACATGACTACTTATACTGCGCAAGCTTATTCCGAGCTGAGAACCTGGCAGAAGCGCATGCAGCAGAAACCCTCGCTGCTCAACCGTTTTGCCCGGCGGGTACAGGCCAAAATGAATGCTTTATTACCGGAAAAAGTACACTTGGCGCTAACTGCGGCTATTAAACAAATGGTGCGCGGAGTACTGTTTGGCTCAATGCAAATCACAAGAAAACCGCTGGTCGAAAGCAGTTTGAGCGAGCGGGAAACCCTGATTCGTACGCGCATCCGGTACTACCGCAATACGGCTGCCGCCGAAGGTGCCGTAACGGGGGCGGGTGGTTTCCTTTTAGGCCTTGCTGATTTTCCGTTGCTGCTCAGCCTGAAATTGAAGCTGCTCTTTGATATTGCCGCGCTCTACGGCCACGATGTGCGCGACTATACCGAGCGACTGTACCTGCTGCATATTTTTCAGCTGGCCTTCAGCAGTCAGCACACGCGTAATGAAGTATACCAGCGGGTGGCCAATTGGGAAACCTACCGCCTTACCCTGCCCACGGATGTAAATGAGTTCGACTGGCGCACCTTCCAGCAGGAGTACCGCGACTACATTGACCTGGCTAAAATGGCTCAGCTAATCCCCGTTATCGGGGCGGCGGTAGGCGCGGTGGCTAATTATCGGTTATTAGTACAGCTGGGCGAAACGGCCATACATTGTTACCGCATGCGTTGGTTTGCTCACAATAAACCTGAATAGCTATTGCCGTGTAGTGCCTGCTCCAAATTCAAATGGATGGTTAATGAAATCTAAATTAGAGGAACAATTACTGATGATAAAGCCAAGCTCTACAGCAAACCAATGTGAGGGCCTGCTTATACAGTTTCTGAGTAGATGTAACTGCCTTAGCGTCATTTTGCTATTTGATGATAAATAGGGTTTGCGTTATTTTTTAAGGGGGGAATTGAGTTATCACTACAAACTACTCGAGCACAGGGTACTTTTATCTAATCAAAAATCATTATAAATGAAGGGAATGTTGATTTTTTTATACTACGTTTGTGTAAGACATAACAAGAGAAAAAATTATTTTTCCTTCGTTTTTTATCCCCCACCTTATTTTCTTTACCCATGGCATTTGATTTCGGTCAGCTCGAAAACGCCCTCAACGCCGCTAAGAATAGCGAAATCGTGAAAAAAGACCTGCGCAAAGCAGTTCGCAGCGTTTCTTCGGCTATTAATGCACTCCAGGAAGCTGTTTCTCAAATGGAAACGGTACTGGCTGATGATTACCAGCCTGCTGCCAAGGAGCGTAAGCCCCGCGTAGCCAGCGTAGGTGGCGCTAAGCGTGGCCGCAAGCCTAAAAACGCGCAGCCTGCCAGCTAATATCTGGTCTTGAATTAAAAAAGGGCGGCCCTAACCAAATGGTTAGGGCCGCCCTTTTTTATGTATACGTGTGCCCGGTATCCATTACCAATAATAGAAAGTGGCTTAGAGTGGCTGCCTACACGAAGTTTGTTTGCAAACCCATCAATCCGGTTTTACCTTTGGGGCATCAATTCTTTCTAGCCCAAAGGATTGTTTTTATACAGAGACGCGGAGAGAAAGGCTCTACGATGCGTCGGCAACCTCCGCTAATGGCCGGAACGGTGCCCAACCGAAGGTCAGAGAAGCTACTTCCTGACAATATAAAAACAACACACCGTGGACTTCTGCCCCCGCTTTACTGCCCCGCTTTTTAGTTCTCCCGCCTTCCAGCGCGTCCCTTTGCGTGCCGCCTGTTGTTGCGCCGGATGTTGTTGCTGTTAACCAGCAGCAGGGCCGCCCTTTCAGGGAGCAAGCGCCCGAAACTCTAATTCTCGTTTTTCTCTCTTTCGGATTTGTGGCCTGCTCTGTTTCAGAGGTAAGGTAGCCGCCCCTGTGTGTCCTGGGTTCCGGCAGCCGCTTTCGTCACAGCCGGCGCCAGGAATCAATTAACCCAACGTGTGCTCCGGCGGCTTTGCTTCGCCGGACACGACTACCCACTATATGCTTAAAAAATCACTGGAACTGCTGCGGCAGGAAGCCGCCGAAACCGGCGCTAATACCTTAAAACGAAGCCTGAATGGCTTTAATTTGATTACCATTGGCATTGGGGTAATTATTGGGGCCGGCCTGTTCTCGCTGACGGGTATTGCGGCCGCCAACAATGCCGGGCCGGCCGTTACTCTGTCGTTTGTAGTGGCGGCCGTTGGCTGCGCTTTTTCTGCCTTATGCTACGCTGAGTTTGCCTCCATGGTGCCGGTTTCCGGCTCGGCCTATACCTATGCCTATGCCACCATGGGGGAGCTTTTTGCCTGGATTATTGGCTGGGATTTGGTCCTGGAGTATTCCGTAGGCGCCGCTACGGTGGCCATTAGCTGGTCGCAGTACCTCCTGAGGTTTCTCGGTAAGTACGGTATTCATTTGCCACCCCAGCTGGTAATGTCGCCGTTTGAAACGGCCGCTTTGGCGGATGGCAGCACGGTGCATGGCTTTGTGAATATTCCGGCCATGCTCATCGTGCTGGCTATTACCATGATTATCATTCGGGGCACGGCCGGCTCGGCGTGGTTTAATGCGCTGGTAGTTACGCTGAAGGTGGCCGTAGTACTGGTGTTCATTGCCCTGGGCTGGCAGTACATTGATCCGGCTAACTATCAACCCTACATTCCGCAGAATACCGGCGTGTTTGGGGAGTTTGGCTGGAGCGGGATTCTGCGCGGGGCCGGCGTGGTCTTCTTCGTGTTTATCGGGTTTGATATTGTGGCCACCATGGCTCAGGAAACCAAGAATCCGCAGAAGAATATGCCCATCGGCATCATCGGCTCCCTGCTGATCTGCACGGTGCTATTTGTACTGTTTGGCCACGTGATGACGGGACTGGCCAACTACACGGAGTTTAAAAACAGCGCCGCGCCGGTAGCCATTGCCATTGAGAAAACGCCCTATGCCTGGCTTTCATCGGCCGTTATCCTGGCCATTATCATCGGGTATACGTCCGTTATTCTGGTGGATTTGCTGGGGCAGAGCCGCGTGTTTTTCTCCATGGCGAAAGACGGCCTGCTGCCGCCGGTTTTCTCGCGTATTCACGAGCAGTTCCGCACACCGTTGCAATCCAATCTGCTGCTGGGGTTGTTTATAGCCCTGTTTGCGGGCTTCGTGCCCATTTCCGTTGTCGGCGAAATGACTTCCATTGGTACTTTGCTGGCTTTTGTGATGGTGTGCCTGGGCATTCTCATCATGCGCAAGAAAGAACCCGATGCGCCCCGTGGTTTCCGCACGCCCTGGGTACCGCTGGTGCCTATTCTGGGTATTGTAACCTGCCTGATTATGATGGTGTCGTTGCCCTGGGAAACGTGGCTGCGCCTGGCCGTTTGGCTGGCTATTGGTTTGGCTATCTACTTCGGCTATGGCAAGAAGCACAGCAAGCTGGGGCAAAAAGCGCAACAGAAACAGATAGTATAGGCAACCGCTTCCTGCTGGATGTAATAAAAAGCCCCGCCGTATATTACGGTGGGGCTTTTTTGTGCAATACTCTTCCTGACTTATATAAGCAGCCGGCGCAACGACCACATACTCCACACAATTACCATCAGGCCCACGCCCACAAACATCCAGCGCACGGGAATGCGGCCGGCCAGGCGGGCTGCCAGCGGGGCCGCCGCCACGCCGCCCACAATCAGCCCCAGAATAATCTGCCAGTGCGAAATGCCAATGGTGGCGAAAAAGGTAACAGCGCTGGCAAACGTGACGAAGAACTCCGTCACACTCACCGAGCCGATAACGTACTGTGGCGTGCGCCCGCCGGCAATGAGCGTGCTGGTCACCAAGGGGCCCCAGCCGCCCCCGCCAAAGGAATCCAGGAACCCGCCGGCCGCCGCCAGTATTCCCAGCTTCTTGTGCTTTTTGCGCGGACCGGGTTTAGAAAAGGCTTTGGAAATAATGCGCAGGCCCAGCAGCAGCAGGTACAGGGAAAGGAAAGGCTTCACATAAGCCCCGTATTCCTCCCCAAACTTCGCCAAAAGATAAGCCCCGGTAATGGCGCCCAGCACCCCCGGAATCAACAGCACTTTAAACAGCTTGCGGTTCACGTTGCCGAAGCGGTAATGATGATAGCCTGAGGCCCCGCTGGCAAACATTTCGGCGGTATGAATGCTGGAGCTCACGGCCGCCGGCGAAATATTCAGCGTCATCAGGCTGATGGCCGTCACCACCCCGTAGCCCATGCCCAGCAGGCCATCAATGAGCTGCGCACCAAACCCAATGGCCACAAAAAGAAAGAACGTATCCGAAGACGTGGCTGCTTCCCACACCTGCTGCCATGTGAAGTAGTAGGAGAGGATGTTGAACACCAGCATGGCCGCGAAGGCCAGCAGCGAGCCGGTAGCAATATGGCGCCAGCGCGCCGCCGCCGGCGACTCATAGGCCGGCCCCCCGGCCAGCTCCGCCGTTACCTCATTCAGCGACTTTACTTTTTTGGCGAAGTCGCCGCCCACTTTCTCCCGAATCACGGTCATGTGCTGGAGCACGTCGTGCAGCTCCTGGGGCAGGGTGTGGCTTAGCATTTCGCGCAGGCGCTTGGCAATGGTAGCCGACTTTCCGTTGGTGCTGATGGCAATTTTCAGGTCGCCCTTCTGCACAATGGAACCCAGGTAAAAGTCACAGGCCTCGGGCATGTTGGCCACGTTGCAGAGCAGGCGCTGTAGCGTAGCATCGGCCTTAATGCGCAGGTTGAGCGTCTGGTCATGGGTGGCCACAATCACCAGGTCGTGGCCCACCAAATCGGTGGCTTGGTAGGGCTGCTCGCGCAGTTGTACCGAAGGGTGCTGTGCCGCCAGCCGCTTCAGCTCCGGCGAAAACCAGGTAGCCACTACCGTTACCGCGGCGCCAGGACTGTTCAGCAGCATCGCCGACAGCTTCTCGCAGCCAGTCCCGCCCCCGCCCACCAACAGCACATGTAATTGCTCCAGCTTCAAAAACACCGGAAACAGCCGGTTGGTACCGGGTAGCGGCGGCGGTTCTGGCTGGGGCATAGGGTTATTAGCGGAGAGCGGCATTTTGGTTGTATTCAGAGAAGTGAAAGCAGAAATGCAGCCGTATCTGTTGAAGTGTGACACGGTTTTTTTGCTGGAGATATTCCGCACAACCGCCCCAGCTGTTAGCTTCCTGGCTTCAGAAGCAGAATGAGGTAATGCGTTGTTTTGAAGTTACTTGAACTAAATTATTTAATTTTTAGGGTAACTCCTGCGCTCCGGAGCTTCAGCCTACTACACTGGCCGGCACAAGGGGAGAAAAAACGGCCTCCACCGCGCCAATCAGCCCGGCGGCTACCGTATCACCGCTCAGCTCATCTACCAGAATAAATGAGCCGGTGGCGCGGTTCTGGCGGTAGTGGTCCACGGCCAGCGGTACGGCGGTTTTCAGGCGTACCCGCACGATGTCGTTTAGCTGGGCCGAGTCGGTGGGGGCTTGGGCGAAGGTGTGCACGTTTACCTTGTGCAGGATGGCCGGAATGGCGGCTTTCACCAGCGCCGCGTGGTGCTGCAGCAGCAGCCTGCGGCCGGGCAGCAGGGGCTGCTCACTCATCCAGCACAGCGTAGCTTCCAGCTCCCGCGTGAGGGTAGGCTCGTCGTTTAGTGGCACCAGGGTGTCGCCCCGGCTCACGTCCACATCATCGCGCAGCCGAATGACTACGGACTGCGGAGCTGCCGCCGTTTCCACTGCCTGCTGACTGACTTCAATGGCTTCAATCGTTGATTCCTGGCCCGAGGGCAGAATGCGCACTTTATCACCGGGGCGGTACTGGCCGCTGAGCACCTGACCGGTATAGCCGCGGTAGTCGGGCAGCTCGGGCGTTTGCGGGCGAATAACATACTGCACCTGGAAGCGGGGAGCGGCGGCCACTTCTACGGCGCCGGGCACCCTTTCCAGGTGTTCCAGCAGGCTGGGGCCCGTGTACCACGGCAGCTGCCGGGAGCGGGTTACCACATTGTCGCCGTGCAGAGCACTCAGCGGAATGGCCCTGGCTTTGGGAAGTTGGAAGTGGTCGGTAAGGGCGGCGTAGTCGGCGGAAATCTGGTTGAAAATTGTCTCATCATACTGCACCAAATCCATCTTATTCACGGCCAACACAAAGTGCCGGATGCCTAGGAGCGCGGCAATAAGCGTGTGGCGGCGGGTTTGCTCAATCACGCCCTGGCGCGCATCCACCAGCACAATAGCCAGGTCGGCGTTGCTGGCGCCCGTCACCATATTGCGGGTGTACTGCACGTGGCCGGGGGCATCGGTAATGATGAACTTGCGGCGGGGCGTGGTGAAGTATTTGTAGGCGACATCAATGGTGATACCCTGTTCCCGCTCGGCGCGCAGGCCGTCCGTCAGCAGGGCCAGATCCACTACGCCGTTGGAAGCCTGACGCTTTTCCAGCGCGGCCAGTACATCCAGGGAAACAGATTCAGAATCGTAGAGCAGGCGGCCAATCAAAGTGCTTTTGCCGTCGTCGACGCTGCCGCAGGTGATAAATCGGAGAAGGTCCATGGGGTGAGTTAGTGATTTGGTGAAATGGTGAGTTTTCCGAACCGTCATGCTGAGCCTGTCGAAGCATCTCGCGTGCTGATGTTGCAGTGCTAATCACGGTATACCACATTAGCGAGATGCTTCGATCCTCTGCTTGATGCGCAGAATGCTCAGCATGCTGTTCGAATGGAATTTCACCACTTAGAAATAGCCGTTGCGTTTCCGGTCTTCCATGCCGGCCTCAGAGATGTTGTCATCGAGACGAGTAGCCCCCCGCTCGCTAACCTTGGCCAGCAGCAGTTCTTCAATGATGTCTTCCACGGTAGCGGCGTCACTTTCTACCGCGGCGGTGCAGGTGGAGTCGCCCACGGTGCGGAAGCGCACCTGCCGGGTCACAATCTCATCGTCCTGATCCAGCCGGATGTGCTCCGTGAGGCCCAGTAGCTGGCCGGAGGGCAGCACCACACAGGTGCGCTCATGGCCGAAATAAATGTCGGGCAGCGCAATGTTTTCGCGCTGGATGTAGCGCCACACATCCAGCTCCGTCCAGTTGGAAATGGGGAATACGCGCACGTTTTCGCCCTTCTGAATGCGGCCGTTGTAGATGTTCCACAACTCGGGGCGCTGGCGCTTGGGGTCCCACTGGCCAAACTCGTCGCGCACAGAGAAGATGCGCTCCTTGGCGCGGGCCTTCTCTTCGTCGCGGCGGGCGCCGCCAATGCAGGCATCAAACGCAAACTCCTCAATAGTCTCCAGCAGGGTGTAAGTCTGCAGCGGATTGCGGCTGGGATACTTACCGCCCGGCTCATGCAGGCGCTGCCGCTTAATGGTTTCCTCCACGCGGCGCACAATCAGCTTCTCACCCAACTGCTCGGCCAGCGCATCGCGGTAAGCCAGCACCTCGGGAAAGTTGTGGCCGGTATCCACGTGCACCAGCGGGAAGGGAAACCGACCGGGCCGAAAGGCTTTTTCGGCCAGGCGCGTGAGCACAATGGAGTCTTTGCCACCGGAAAACAGCAGGGCCGGCCGCTCAAACTGGCCGGCCACTTCCCGCAGAATATGGATGGCTTCGGCTTCCAGCCGGTCGAGATAATCGAAAGTGGGGGTACTCATGTATGTAGTCGGGCTATCAGTTCAATTTTTTTCAACTGTCATCCTGAGCTTTGCGAAGGACCTTCTCCCGTTTGAATTACCACCGAACGGTTTCGTTCTGGTGTGACAAGGTCCTTCGCAAGCTCAGGATGACAAAGAATTTAAGTAGTAGCCGGCACCGGTTCTACCACCGGGTCGGGGCCGTTGTGTGCAGCGGTGGTGTGCAGGCCGCATTCTTTGGCCGATAGATCTTCCCACCACCAGCGGCCGGCGCGGAAATCCTCGCCGGGCCCAATGGCGCGGGTGCAGGGCGCGCAGCCAATGCTGACAAATCCCTGCTGGTGCAGCGTGTTCACCGGAATACCGTGTTGCTGGGTGAAGGTCACCGCCTCGTCCCAGGTCCAGTCGAACAGCGGGTGGACTTTCATCAGGTTGTGCGCGGCGTCCCACTCCATGGATTCCATGGTCTGGCGGTTCTGGGATTGTTCGGCCCGAATGCCCGTTACCCACGCCTGCCGGCCCGCCAAGGCTCGATTCAGGGGCTCTACTTTGCGGATAAAGCAGCATTCCTTGCGGTTGTCCACGCTCTCGTAGAAGGAGTTAGGGCCTTTCTCTAGGAGCAGGTTTTGCACCCCGGCCTGCTGCGGAAAGAACACCTCAATGGGCTTCTGATACTTGAGCAGCGTCTTGTTCCAGGTGGCGTAGGTTTCCTGAAAATTGCGGCCAGTATCCAGCGTAAACACCTGAATAGGCAGGTCGAACTCAAAAATCAGGTGGCTGATAATCTGGTCTTCCAGCCCAAAGGAGGTGGAAAACACGGCCTGCTCGGGGAAGTATTCGGCCACGAGGCGCAGCCGTTCCAGGGCCGAAGCCTGAATCAGCCGGGGGCGCAGGTCGTCCAGCAAGGCGTGGACGGCCAGCGCAGCATTTGCTGCAGACATAACAGGAAAGTAGGAGAGGAGAACCAAGCAGTAAGCCCGGATTCCGGCCAAACAATGGCCCCGGCAGCGGACAGCGGCGTTACAGCACAACGACGCGTAGTGCCCGGCGAGGCAGAAGGCGGGGTGGGCAGCTACGGAGCGGCTATGCGCACAAGCGCATCAGCGGGCCATCAGTAGAAGCACACAACCAGAACAGCGGAGGGGTGTGGTGCTAGCAACAACAGGGCATACCCATCATGGCACAACACCCATGCTGTACAGCAGAGGAGGTGGCGGATGTGGTAGCGGAGTTGAGGAAGCGTTTCACAGTCTGTTGTTTTTATATGCCCAGGACTTGGCACCGTTTCGGATGGTCCGCTGGTTGCCGGCGCTTCGTAGAGCCTGTCTCTCCACGCCTCTGTATAAAAACAATCCTTTGATGGTAAAGAATTGGTGCCCAAAGATAGGGTCCGAAATTTTACACTTCCAAAATTTATTTTTCTTGCTGACGTTGAAGTAGAGCCACCCAGCTGTAAAATCGGAAATTAAATATTCTGCTAAAGTGAAAAATAAATTATTCTAAAAATAGATTATCAGAGCAATTATATAAAGCTTGTATTAATTGAAAACAAGTTTATAAGCTACTGAAAAGCAATAGCATGTGCTATGTTTTATTTTTTAAATCAGTAATCCGGTAAATAAAAATCAGCCTATGAAGAGAAAAATTCGGGAAATGCTTCACATCATTAATGTCTGAAGCGACTACTGATTTTTTGCAAAAACGGAAGGGCTTCTGGCGCCGAATTCGTCATTAAAAGTAAACCCACATACACCACCGTCAGCACGCCGGAGCGCAGTAGCATGGTCAGGAAAGGGGAGTTGAGCGTGGGCATCAGCCAGCCACAAATTCCGGCAACAGCCGCTAAACCAACAATGAGCGGAATGCGCCAGGTGAAGGGCTGCATGCGGTAGCTGTACCACACAAACCACGTGCGGGCCACATTAATACTGGTGAGAGAAAGCAGCGCTGCCAGCGCTGCTCCGGTAAGGCCCCACGCCGGAATCAGCAGCAGGTTGAGGCCCACCGTAACCAGCGCCAGGGAGATATTGAAAATCAAATCGTAGCGGTAGCGCGGGGAGGTTACCACAATCAGCCCGTTCACGCCCGTCATGCTGTCGAAGAGCCGGCCCATGAGGAGCAGCAGCACGGCCGTGGTGCCAATGGCGTACTCGGGGCGGTGAATAAGGTGGTAGATGAAATCCAGATTGAGGCCGATGCCCAGCGCCAGCCAGCAGCCCAAAGTAGTGAGCAGGCGCGTGGTGTTGCGGTAAAAATCGGCCATGCGGGGCTGGTCGTTTTCCTTCCAATACTCGGCCAGCAGGGGGAAGGCAATTTTGCTGAGCGCCCGCCAGGGTATGGTGAGGGCGGTGCTGATGTTGATGGCAATGGCATAGACTCCGGCGGCGGCCAGGTTTATTTTGGAGCCCAGCATCAGTGAATCCACCGTCATTATCACAGTGCCCGAAATATTGGAAAGCAGCGCAAAAGCCCCAAAGTTTACCAGCTCGCGCACAGGGCGCACGCGAAATACCGCCTTGGTGGGCCGCAGATGCAGCTCCCCGATATATGCCAGATAGCCCGTGAGCAAAAGCGTAATCAGGCTGTTGACCCCAATATAAGCCAGCACAAACTGGTGGAATGTCAGGTAGCCGGTTCCGAATAAGAAGGCGGCGCCCGCAATGAGTATCCGCAGGAGAATTTCCTGCAGAAAGGAAGAAAACGCGGTGTGATACAGCCCTTTCAGGTAGGCATCCTGCAGGGAATACAGCAGCGTAAACAAGGCCAGCACAATGCCCCAGAGGTAATAAGGTCCCAGCAGGCCGGCATCGTGCGAATACAAACTCAGAAAGACCGGCTGGCCCAGCACATACAGGGCGGTAACCACCGCAAAGCCCACCAGCGGCAAGCCCAGCAGCAGCGGTAAAAAGCCATGGTGGCGGTTTTCAGCGTCGCGGAAATACGGGAAGAACCGAATGCCCATGCTGGCAAACCCCACCGCCGAAAGCTGCGCGAAAATGGTGGCAATAGACACCAAAACCTGCGTGAGTCCCAGCTGACTGGGCGCTAGAAAACGCGGCAGCAGCAACGTGGTATTCACGAAGCCCAGGGCCAGCCCAATGTAGGAAATTACGGTATTGCGCAGTCCCTGCCGCTGAACGATGCCCAAGGTTAATGAGTAGAAATGTGGTAAGTGAAAGTGTAATGAATGTGCATAAGGCACCACTTGTAAGCCTACTAATCCATCAACTCACCGAAACACAAATATCCAAGCTATTGACGAAGTAGACGGAATGTGCACGAAGGTACTCCATGATGGCTCGGAACTGTTGAGGGCCGTTGTGTTCGTTGGCCGGGTCGAAGTTCTCATTATGCCAGAGCACGGTACACACCCCCCCAAAACGCTCAATTTCCTTGAACATAGGCACCAGGGCTGGAAGGATTTCGTCTGGCCTCAGGCGCAGGTAGTTGGGATGGTAAAGCGTGGCGTCCATCACGTTTAGAGGGATTTCGAGGAAATCGTGGGCCCGGCCCCGCTGGAAATCGAACAGGTAAAAGGGCAGGCAGTATGAGTTTCGGAAGCCGAAATGCTCAGGGAAGCCCAGAGTGGTATCATACTCGAATGCCAAGTCGTCGAGCAATGCCGGCGTGGCGCGCGGCTCCCAGCTCAGGTAGTGAAACCGAATGCCCGGCATTGATGATTGTTCGTTTCGGTAGGGCAGCATACGCATTGCCGCCTCGCGCATCAGTTGGTCGGTATCGGTGGCAGTGCCAATGCTGCCGTGGAGTTGTATTTCGGCTCCCGCGTCAGCCAGAGCCTTAATCTGTGGGAGTATTAAGGCCAAGGCGTAGTCCGAGTTGGGCGTGCCATTTGCATCGGGGCGATTTTTTGGCAAAAAGAAAAATGTGCTTTTAGCGCCATATTCGGCTACAGTTTGCTGCACCTGCGCCAGGTTGTTCCAGGCATCTTTGTGCGTGAAATGCTGCCAAAGCTGCCGCCCGAAGCGCAGCAGCTTTCCCTGGCGTAATGCTGCTTTGGCCGGCGCTTTCCAGGCGCTGTATAGATTATCTATATCATGGGTGATGAAGGCGGCCCAGGCGGCGCCTCCGGCCCAGCGGAGCGGGCGTAAAGGCTGGCCCGTGACGTGCTCCACGGCCGTTTTCAGAATATCGAAATAGTAATTGACGACGGGCACCGTTACGAACCCGTAGCGGTACTGCACGCTAGCTATATAGGGATACCGTCCGTGCTGGTCCCGCTCCTCCGAGAAGTATTCCTGCCAGCCGCTGAGCAGATAAAAAGCGGCAGAAACAAGGTCTACGCCAATAAGCGCTTTGCCTTCTTTTAGCATAAGCAGCGGTTGCTCGGGCTGTTTGTCAAAGAAAAAAGGCAGCAGCTGATTCCGCCATTCCCGCTGGCAAGGCGGGGCGGGATAGGGGTTTTGACCTTCGAAGAAGTTCGAGTCGACCCGCGTCAGTTGAATAGCGTCGGTTTCTTCGTACCCAATGGAAATTGTAACCATTGATTCGTAAGCCTTCCGGAAATGGTGCAGGACATACGCAAGCCGGGTTTCAGCAGATATACGCGCAGGTTTTAGGGGAGGAAGGGCCACCGACATACAGCTAAGCTACATTTTCCAGCCAGCCCGCCAGCAAACGCAGCGCCCGCGCCTGGCTATGGCCTTCATCGGAAGTACCCAAAGTGGCGTTGTAGTAGCTCGCCCGCAGGTACAAATCGGCGGGTTTGTGCTGATACAGGCGGCGCAGCAAGGATTCCAGCTCCGGCGAGGTGGCGGTCCGCTCGCTGAGGCCGTGCGCCACGTAGCCATAATAGTCGTCGGGAAGCTTGTCACCGAAGCGGTAGTAAATACTGGCCACGTTCAGCAGCACGGCTTCCAGATGGGTGGAGGTGTCGGCGGCAACCAGGGCATCCTGGCGTTGCAAAAAATGAAACACGCCTTCGGCGCGGGAATTGGAAAATTGCAGCGCGGGCAGCTGCCGGCCCAGTTCCTGAAAGTTGCGCGTGTCGCTGGGGTGGGCGCGCAGGGTAAAGGTGAGTTCCGGGAAAGTGGGCAGCAGTGCCTGCAAAAGGCCGGCAATAGCCTCCAGCGGGTCGTGAATATTGCAGGCCACGCCCACGCGTAGCACGCGGGGGCTGGTATTTCGTTGCTGCAGAAACCCATCGGCTTTGGGCATGCCTACCAGTTCTACCTGGCCCGCTACGGGGCCGCACTGGCGGTATTTGTCCAGCGCATCCTGGCCTTCCAGCAAACTTAAATCGAAGCCCAGCGGCGGGAAATAGGGGCTGACGCTGGCGTGTTGCACGTAGGCCGTGGGTATTCCTTCGGTTTGGCAGGCCAGCAGCAGGGCCCGGGTATCGTCGTTGTGGTCGTTGGCAAAAACCACGGCCCGCGGGCGGTAGTGGCGTAGCGCCCGCCGATACACTTCGTAATATCCTACAGCATAAAAAACCAGGTCGAAAAACCGCAACGCCAGCTTGCCTTCGCGCCGCCAAAGTCCCAGCAATACGCCGGGAAATTGCCAGTAGTACAACAGCTTCCGGCGCAGTGAAAGGCGGTTTACCTGCTTTTGGTAGCGCCCAATCTGCTTCTGCTGCCCGGCCACGAATACACTATCAGGCCGGGCCTCCCGGATAAAGCGCAAGGAATCATAGTTGTTGGCGCTGACCACATACAGCCACACGGCCCCGCGCAGCTTCTCCGGGTTGCGAATGGGCTGCACTATATTCCCCAGGAGCCGCAGCACCGTATAGCCCGCCACCCGCAGGAGCCGCCGCCCCACACTGGCCGGCGAAATACCCGCCAGCGCCGCCTCCGACATACCCGCGAATAGCGGCGTGAACCGCAGCTGCAGAATGTCGCGCAGCCGCTCCGTGCGGGAAAGCGCGGCGGGCTTTACGCTCATAGCAAATCCCAGGTGAGGGGCGTGCCGGCCGGCAGACTCTGGCGGGCGGGCTTGCCCAGCAGGTGCTCATAGTAGCGCGGGGGTAAGCCCAGTCCGGGCCGCACCACCCGCAGATTTTCAGCGGTGAAAAGCTCGCCCGCTTTGATGTCCTGGGCCACGTACACGGAGCGTTTGTAAAGGCGACTTTTTTCCTCGGCCCGCTGCACGCCATACTGAATCTGGCCCAGCGCCTGCCAGGCGCGCTCCGTTTCCGTCACCAGGGTGGCCACTTCTTCCGGCTCCAGCGAAAAAGCCGAGTCCACGCCGCCATCGGCACGGCGCAGGGTTACGTGCTTTTCCACTACGCAGGCGCCCAGAGCCACGGCGGCCACGGCGGCGCCTACGCCCATGGTGTGGTCGGAGAGGCCGATGGGGCACTCCGGGAATAGTTGCTGCAAATGCGGGATAGTGCGCAGGTTGGTGTTCTGGGGCGTGGCCGGGTAGGTGCTGGTGCACTTCAGCAAAATCAATTCCCGGCAGCCGGCGTCGCGCAGCACCTGCACGCCTTCGGCTACCTCGGCCAGGGTGCTGGCGCCGGTGCTCATAATCACGGGTTTGCCGGTAGCGGCTACTTTCCGCAGCAGGGGCCAGTCGGTATTCTCGAAGGAGGCAATTTTGTAGGCCGGTACGCCCAGCGTCTCCAAGAAATCAACTGCTGATTCATCAAACGGCGAGCTGAAGGCCAGCATGCCGTGTTGTTTGGCCCGCTCAAAAAGGGGCTGGTGCCAATCCCAGGGCGTGTAGGCTTCCTGGTACAACTCGTGCAGCTCGCGCCCGAACCACAGGGAATTGGGGTCGTCAATGCGATACGCGCCGGGCAGCGTCATGGTATCGGCGGTGTAGGTTTGCAGCTTAATGGCGTGGGCTCCGGCGGCGGCTACGGCATCCACAATGGCGAGCCCGCGCTCCAGGCTTTGGTTGTGGTTGCCGCTGAGCTCAGCAATGATAAAGGGCGGCTGGTCGGGGCCAATCAGGCGGGAGCCAATCTGCATAATCAAGAACTACGAAGAGAGTGGGGCGGAAGCAAAGCGAAAAGAAAGCCAGCCGATAATCAGCCGTCCTTAATTCACCCATACAAAGGTAACTGAATCAGGCCGGCTACTATTCGCTTCTGAAAGCGGCTGGAAGCCCGCCCGCCGGAATGCCCGGATGGAAGCCTCATTGCGCTGCTGCACGTGGCCCACAACCCGGCGTAGCGCGGGCTTTTCCTGCAGCACCCGCCGCGTACCCTGCACCAACAGCTGCGGGGCTAAGCCCTGGCCGCGGTAGGCCGCATCCAGCAGGTAGCTGAGCGTGGCTTCTTCGCCTTCCATACTAAACCGGATAAGCCCGATGGGTTGTTTCGATTCCTGCTCCTCAGCAAGCAATAGTAGATGCTGCGGGTGATTCAGGCGGGCCGCTAGCCACTGTTCATGCTCGGGGGCAGCAACCGGGTTGGGGTTGAAAGAGAACTGCCGAACGGTGGGGTCGTTGGTCCAGGCCAGCAGCCGGGCAGAATCGGCCGTTACTACCGGCCGCAGCTGGAAAACCGGTTGGGGAAGGAGCAGGGCCGCGAATTCCTGCTGCAAGCGGTGGGAAATCTGCCCATCAAACCAATGCGCCTGCTGCTGGCGGAGGCGGTCGGCAATCCGGTCGGCTTCCGGGGAGGTGAGGACGTTGTTTATGCTGGGATAGGGCAGGGCCATGCCTTCACTGCGCAGAAACCGGTCGATATTCTGCTGATTATCGGCTACGGGCAGCACAAACAGCACGCCTCCGCCCGCCGCGCAATACTCATAGCTCACAGTGCTGGGGGAGCACACCGCCGCGCCGCACTGCTGCATAAGCAGGCACAGCTCGGCCGCGGGCAGGTTGCGGTGCAGCGTGATGCGCGGATGGGTTTGGGCCCAATGGGTAAGCACCTCCCAGCCCGCATAGGCACTGCCTACTACCACATGCACCCGCTGCACGCTGCTCAGGGCCAGTAGCTCATCGGCCACGCGCTGGGTCTGGTGGGTAGGGTCGGCGCCGCCCAGGCATACCAGTACGGTATCGGTGTCGGCGGTGCGCTCCGGGAGCGTTACTTCCCGAAAAGCCTGGCGAAGCGGGGCGTAGTGTGGTCCCAGCAGCAGCCGGGTAGCGGGGTTCTCTAATTTGTAATTAGCAGGCGGCACGCCCCCGGCCGGATTGAGCACTACATCGGCCAGCTGCGGGAAAGCCAGCAAATCATCGATATAAACCAACCGCGCTACCGCCGGGCGCACCGCTTGCTGGAAGCTATGCCCGAAGCCATAGCCATCCAGTACCAGTACATCCGTGGGCTGGAGCAGGTGTTGGGTCAGCCAGGCCGGCTCGCCATCATAGGGCATGGGCGGCACTTCCACCACTTCCTCACACACCATTCGCAGCTGCTCTAAAACGGCATCAGCCGGCTCCTGAATGGCAAAAACACAGGTAAACTGTTCGCTAAGTATTTCTCCCAACGCCAGCAGCCGCATCACGTGGCCCAGCCCAATGCGCGGATTGCCATCGGCACGAAGAATGAGGCGGGGGCGGGCGGCAGGGGACATCAGACCTTTTTTTGCTCTACGTGGGCGTTGAGGGCTACCAGCTCCGGGTGGGCATCCAGCAGCGCAATCAAGGCATCAGCGGATAGAGTAGCGGCGTTATACTCCTCAATCAAAATACGAATCAGCTCGAAATCCTCCGCGGTATCCACCGTAAGTCGGTATTCCTTCCGGACTTCGGGGCGGCGAATATGCGCAAAGCGCACTTGGCCCGAGCGGTTCTGGTTGATGTAGGGCGTTACATGCTCCCGGTCGCCGGGCAGGGTGGCGTGCTGGAAGGCTTCGGTGAGCAGCTCGCGGGAGAATATTTCAAAATCAAAACCTCGGGGAAAAGTGCGCTCCAGCACATTGGAGAGGTAAAGGCGCGGGTCGTTTTGCCGCAGGTATTCCGCCACACCCTGGGCTACCAGCGCGCCGTCCAATAGCGGGCAGTCGGAGGTGACGCGCACAATTACGTCGAGGTCATGTTCCTGGGCGCACTGGTAATAGCGGCCCAGTACGTCGTTTTCGTCGCCGCGGGTGCAGGGCAGGGCATACTGCCCGGCAAAGGCCGCTAGTAGTTCGTCAGTGGCGTTGGTGGTGGTGGCCAGGTACAGGGGCAGGCCGCTTTGGCGCAGGCGCTCTACGTGGTAGTGTAGCAGCGGGTGCCCGCCCACGGGGCGCAGCACCTTGCCCGGCAGGCGGGTGCTGGTCATGCGCGCCTGCGAAATCACACCCACCTTCTGCATTAGCGGGCTACTTTTTCCAGCAGGTACATGCTATCCACATTGCCCTGCTCATTAGGGGTTTGATAAGGGTACAGCTCCTGCTTTACCAGGCGCAGCTCCGGGAACTGCTCCAGGAAGAGCTTGGCGTAATCAGCCTTCCACAAAAAGCCTTCGTTGCCGCGGTAGGGAATGGTGGTCAGCTCGGGGCTGTAGTACTCAAACCCCCAGATATAGCGCCGCGAGCAGCGCACCATCTCGGCCATGATGCGAGGCAGGTCATCGGGCGCAATGTGGATGAGCACGCCGTTGGTGCACACCACATCAAAAAACGCATCCTTAAACGGAATATCGAAGCCGCTGCCCTGCACAATGTTTACGTGCCGGGTGAATTCCTTGGCCCGCTCCACGGCGTAGGGCTGCAGCTCTACGCCATACAGCTGCTGAAAGCCCATGTGCTGCAAGCCCGCCAGCTGCATGCCGGTGTTACAGCCCACTTCCAGAATGCGGCTTTCCGGCGCCAGTCTGCCCAGGAAATTGGCATTCATCTCGGTTTTGGTGAGGCCCCAGGTGGTGCGGTAAAACTCGTCCCAATCAGCCAGGGAACGGGAGTTGCGGTCGGTGTACTCGCGGCCGAACTCGCCGGACCAAAAATTCTCTTGGGTAGTATGAGCAGCCATTTAGTTGCTTGTTGCTTCTGATTGGGTAGTAACGAACTCCCGCACGCAGTCAATGACATATTGCTGCTCCTCGTCCGTCAGACTCGGGAACATGGGAATGCTGAGGCAGTGCGCGTAGTAGTGCTCGGCCAGGGGGAAGTTGCCGGGTTGCCAGCCCAGGCTCTGGTAGTAGGGCATGGTGTGCACCGGAATGTAGTGCACCTGGGCAAAAACCTGCCGGGTACGCAGGAAATCATACAGGCCTTTGCGGTCGGCTACCTGAATAATATACAGGTGATACGCGTGGCCTTCCCGGCCGGGGGCCAGCACCTGCACGCCCGGCATGGCGGCAAACGCGGCATCGTAGCGGGCGGCCAGCGCGCGACGGCGGGCTAACCCGGCATCGGCCCGCTCCAGCTGCGAGATGCCCAGGGCCGTGAGCATATCGGGCATGCGGTAGTTATAGCCCAGTTCCTGCATCTCCATGTACCAGCCGCCTTCGTTGCGGCTCATTTGAGCAGGGTCTTTGGTGATGCCGTGGGTGCGCAGCTTCAGGAGCTCCTGATATAAGTCCTCGCGGTTGGTGGTAATCATGCCGCCTTCGCCGGTAGCAATGTGCTTTACCGGGTGAAAGCTGAAAATGGCCAGGTCGGCGTACTGTCCGTTGCCGCAAAGCTGCTGCTCGCCATTGGAATCGATGAAAAAGCCGCCCGGCGCGTGGCAGGCGTCCTCAATCATCCAAAGGCCATACTCGTTGCAGAGCTGGCGGGCTTCCTCCAGGTTCACGGGCAGACCGGCAAAATCCACCGGAATCAGGCCGTGGAAATAGCCTTTAGGGTGGCTTTCCAGCAGGCGGCGCACGGCCTGCAAATCAATTAAGGCCGTGGCGGGGTCGATGTCGGCAAAATATACCTCGCCGCCACAGTACAGCACGCAGTTGGCGGAAGCGGCAAAGGTGATGGGCGTGGTAATAACGCGCTGGCCCGGTTGCACGCCCAGCGCCAGGGTGCACAGGTGCAGCGCCGCCGTGCCGTTGCTTACCGCTACCGCATAGCGCGCGTTAATGTAGGCCGCGAATTTCTCCTCAAACTCGGCCACTTTCGGCCCCTGCGTCAGGAAGTCGGAAAGCAGCGTTTCAGTTACGGCCTGCACATCCTCGGGGGTAATGTGCTGCCGGCCGTAAGGAATGGGGCGGGTTGGTTGAAACGACATAGCGGAAAAGCCTAAGCGGGAAACCTAGCAGTCATGCGTAAACTCCGGGTCCACGTGCAGGCGGATTTCCTCCCGGATTTCCTCCACCGACAGCCAGTGGTCGTTGTTGGCGGAGTTGTAGTGAAAGCCCAGCGGTACGGGCTTGCCGCCGAAATGTCGGATGAATTTATCGGTATCCCATTGCGGCGTAGCGGGCAGAATCACGTAGTAGCGGTCCAGTTCCACGGTGCTCAGGGCATCGGTTTCCGTAATCATTTCCTCGTGCAGCTTCTCGCCGGGGCGGATGCCCACAATTTCCTGCTCGCACTGCGGACCAATGGCCTCCGCTACGTCAGTGATTTTATAAGACGGAATTTTAGGCACGAAAATCTCGCCGCCCCAGGAATGCTCCAGCGCATACAGCACCAGGTCCACGCCTTCTTCCAGCGAGATGTTAAAGCGCGTCATGTCGGGGTGGGTGATGGGCAAAACCCCGTCCTTGCGGCGTTGCAGGAAAAACGGCACCACGGAGCCCCGGGAGCCGATTACGTTGCCGTAGCGCACCACCGAAAAGCGTAAATCCCGCGCGCCTTTCATGTTATTGGCCGCCACAAATAGCTTATCCGAGCACAGCTTGGTAGCGCCGTACAGGTTAATGGGAGCCGCGGCTTTATCGGTACTGAGAGCTACTACTTCCGTCACGCCGCAGTCCAGCGCGGCATTGATGACGTTTTCGGCCCCGAAGATGTTGGTTTTAATGCACTCCATCGGGTTATACTCGGCGGCGGGCACCTGCTTGAGGGCGGCGGCGTGCACAATAATATCGATGCCCTCGCAGGCGCGCTTCATGCGCTCCGCGTCGCGCACATCACCAATGAAATAGCGAATGGCGGGGTACTTGGCGTGCGAGAACGTCTGCGACATCTCAAACTGCTTCAGCTCATCACGCGAGTAAATCACCAGGCGCTTCACCTGCGGAAACTGCTCCAATACCGTGCGAACGAACTGCTTGCCGAAAGAACCGGTACCGCCGGTTACCAGAATGGATTTATGATTGAGGTCGAGAGCCATTGGGGTGATGAGGAGTGGGAGGTGATGAGGTGAAACGTGACCTGCACCCCACCTCCGGGACTGAGGAGGGCAAAAGTAGGCATTCTAGAGTCAGTTGCCAGTTGTGAGTTGCCAGTTGTCGGTTTTTGATCAAATTCGGCTGGTTGGGCGCAGGTTGCTCGTTCAGCGTAACTTTGCCGGAGTAATTATTTCTGAAACAGCCGCCGTGGTGGCGGGCATTGTGGTGTCCGTTTGGCAAGCGGCCCCGACTACGCATGGCACTGGCAACTGGCAACCAACAACTGACAACGGATACGCCCATCAAAGTCGTTATCTGGGACCTGGACGATACGTTCTGGCGCGGTACGCTTTCCGAAGGCGCCATTGAAGCCCTGGAAGAAAACCTGGAGCTGGTGCGCGCTACCGCCGCCCGGGGCATCGTGCACACCATCGTTTCCAAAAACGACTTCGCTGCGGCCGAGGCAAAGCTGGTGGAGCTGGGTATCCGCGACCTGTTCGTGTTTCCGCAGATCAGCTGGCAGCCCAAAGGTCCTATTATAAAGGAGCTGCTGGCGCAAATGCAGTTGCGCGCCCCCAATGCGTTGTTTCTGGATGATAACCCCATCAACCGCGCCGAGGCCCTGTTTTACAACCCCAAGCTGCAGGTAGCCGACCCCGCCGACCTGCCCACGCTGGGCCCGCTACTGCGTGCCAGTGGCAAGCCCGACCCCGGTCTCTCGCGCCTGGAACAGTACAAACTGCTGGAGCGCCAGCAGCAGGCCCGCTCTACTTACCAGGACAACCTGGCCTTTCTGCGCGATTCGCAGGTGCAGATTGAGTTTCGGGAAGGCGCGGCCGTGCTGCCCGACCTCGACCGGATAGAAGAACTCATCAACCGCTCCAACCAGCTCAACTTCACCAAGCAGCGCGTTCAAAAAGCGGAGCTGCAAGCCAGCTTTCAGGATGCTACGCGCCGCTGGGGTACCGTGCGCGTGCAGGACCGTTTCGGGGATTATGGGCTGGTGGGCGTGTATTGCCTGAATCTGGCCGAAAACCAGCTGGAGCAGCTGGTGTTTTCCTGCCGCATTCTGCACCTGGGCGTAGAGCAGTTCACCTACGCGCACCTTGGGTTTCCGGCCCTGGAGGTGCAGGGCGAAGTGGCCACGGAACTCAACCAAACCAACCAACCCGACTGGATTACCATCAGCGCGGCGGGCCTGCAAACCCCGGAAGTTGCTCCGGTGGCTGGTGCCCCCAAATTGCGCGTGCTGCTCAAAGGCGGCTGCGACTTAGGCCAGCTTACGCCCTTTCTGCAGGCTTTTGATCTGGTAGTGACGGAGGAGTTCAACTATGTAAACGAGCACCAGATTCCGGTGCACGTAGAGCATACCGCCCTGCTACGCGGCGGCCGGGAGTGGCCAGAACCGGAGAAAAAACGCCTGGCCACCAGTCTGCCGTTTCTGGGCGAAGAAGCCTTCCAGACCAGGCTCTGGAACCCATCCTATGATGTGCTGGTGTACAGCCCCCTGATGGACTATACCCAGGAGGTGTACCGCGAAAAAGCCACCGGCCACCAGATTCCGTTCAGCAGCTATAATAATCTGATAACCGTTGATGCCACCGCCCAGGCCGTTAGATTTGCCAAGCGCCGTTTCCGGGGGCTTGATGAAGCCTTTATGCGGCGCTTTCAGCAGGAGTTTGCCTACGAAGGCCAGATTCGGCCGGCTGATTTCATCGAAAATCTGCGCTGGCTGCGGGCGCAGGTACCCGCGTCGGTGCCCCTATTCTTCCTCAATGGCGCTGAAATAGAAGTACCCGGCTCCGGCGAAACCGGTGCCAAAGACCGCCATATCCGCATGAACCAGGCATTGCTTGATTTTGTAAGCGAAGCCGAAAACTGCTTTATCGTAGATGTGCGCGACTTTGTGCGCACGCCCGCCGACGTCACCAACAACCTGCGCCACTACCAGCGCCAGCACTACCGCACGCTGGCTCAGCGCCTGGCCACTGCCATCGGCCAATGGCAGGGCCGCCAGCTGCAGCGCTCCGTCTGGGTAGATCTGAAAGCGCGGGCCGCCGGGCTGCTTCCCGCTAAGCTGCGCGCCGTATTGGGCATGTAGTTCTAAAAATAGTCTAGGTGCTCAACTAAAACCATCTGTCATCCTGAGCTTTGCGAAGGATCTGCCTCACCTAACCCACAACAGCCTTTTCAATATACAAAGCCCTTTACCACGCAACGGATAAAGGGCTTTGTGCATTTATTTGACGGCATCACAAAGGTGAGGAAGGTCCTTCGCGAAGCTCAGGATGACAGTAGTCCTTTAATCAGCTTCGCCAACTGCTTCGTAAGGGCCCGGCGGGAATAGCGGGCATGCGTAAGCCTCGGCAAATCGAGACTGGAGTTGGCGCGCCACATTTCGCAGAGGTTATGCAGATGCTCCAGCATGGCACCATACGCATCATAGGGCAGCACGCGGCCGGCCCCGCATTCATCCAGCAGGTGGGCCGCATCAGAATCGCAAGGGCCGATGCAGATAATGGGTTTGTTGGCGGCCAGGTACTCAAACACCTTACCCGGCAAAATGCCTAGGTTATGCGGCACATCCGGAATGGCCATCAGTAGCACCGTACTGCGCAGCAAGTAGCTAACCGACTCATCGTGGGGCACGAAAGGAATCAACTCCGTACGCTCCAGCAAGTCATTTTCTGCTAACTGCCGGCGCACCCCGTCCGATACTTTTCCCACGAAGCGCAGCCGCAGCGGTACATCGGGGTTCTGGCGGGCGCACTCGGCCACGGCGCTCAGAAACAGCTCAATGTGGTAGGTTTCCGTGATGGTGCCGGTGTGCGTGATGAGCAGAGCATCTGAGGGTGGGGTGGAGGGCTCCCGAAAGTCACTTTCATCGTAGCCGTTGGGCAGCACGTGAAATTTCTCGCTGGAAAGTTGTGGCGACTTGCCCAAAAATAACCGCTTGGTGTCGGGGCTGGTGACCAGCACGGCATCGGCCTGCTCCAGCACCTGGCGCTCGTAGCGGGCATCCAGCCAGCGGGCCAGGGGCGTTTGGTTGAGCTCGTGGTGGTAGTAGATATCGGTCCACGGGTCGCGCAAATCGGCTAGCCAACGCAGTTTGTAGCGTTTTTTTAGCTCCAACCCGATGAGCTGGGTGGAGTGTGGCGGGCTGCTGGTGAACACGGCGTCAAATTTCTCGCCTTTGGCATACAGCTCCTCCACGGCGCGCAGCACGTGGCGGTTCCAGCCCCGGCGCGGATCGGGAATGAAAACATTGCCCCGCACAAACTTGAAAAACCGCTGCGCGAGGCTGGTTTTGCTTTCGTTGGCGAAGCCTCCATATGGAATCTGCTGGCGTCCGGTTAGCTTCTTATAGCTGCCAAATGGCTCCGAAGTATCGGTACGCAGTACCCGTACCGAAGCCGGAACATCCGCCGCCAACGACAAATCAAGTACCGGATACGCGCCTTTTTCGGGGTCTACAGTAATGACTGTGGGCTCCACCTCGAAGCTGGGCAGGTGCTTCACAAACTTCAGGCTGCGCTGCACGCCGGCCCCGCCGGAGGGCGGCCAGTAATAGGTAATCACAAGCAGGCGCAGCTTAGACACGGGCAAAGGAAAGCAAAGGTGAAGCCGCGAAGGTAAGCAGTAGTCGGCTTTCGGGGTTTTCTGGTTATTTTTGGGGAAAATTTGTTCGTTGCGACTCGTTTTACCGCCCGCAACCACCTCCGGAAATCAGCGCAAATCTGCGAATCAATGTTCGATAACCTCAGTACCAAGTTAGATAAGGCCTTCAAAACGCTGAAAGGCCAGGGCAGCATCACCGAAATCAACGTAGCCGCCACGGTAAAGGAAATCCGCCGGGCGCTGGTGGATGCCGACGTGAACTACAAGGTGGCCAAAGACGTCACCGACAAGATTAAGGACGAGGCCATGGGCCGCGACGTGCTCATCAGCGTGTCGCCGGGCCAGCTGCTCACCAAAATCGTGTACGATGAGCTGACCCAGCTGATGGGCGGCGAAAAACAGGATATCGTTATTAAAGGCGACCCGGCCGTAGTGCTGCTGTCGGGTCTGCAGGGCTCAGGTAAAACCACCTTCGCCGGTAAGCTGGCCAGCTTCATCAAAAAGCAGAACCGCACCGTGCTGCTGGTGGCCTGCGACGTGTACCGCCCCGCCGCTATTGACCAGCTGAAAGTGCTGGGCGAGCAGATTGGCGTGGAAGTGTACTCGGAGCCGGAAAATAAAAATCCGGTTTCTATCTCGCAGAACGCCATTGAGTTTGCGAAAAAGAATAACAAGAAGGTAGTCATCATTGACACCGCCGGCCGCCTGGCCGTAGACGAGCAGATGATGCGCGAGATTGAGGCCGTGAAGCGCGCCATCAACCCCTCGGAAACGCTGTTTGTAGTAGACTCCATGACGGGTCAGGACGCCGTGAACACGGCCAAGACCTTTAATGACCGGCTGAACTTCGACGGCGTCGTCCTCACCAAGCTCGACGGTGACTCGCGTGGTGGTGCGGCGCTGTCTATCCGGGCGGTAGTGGAGAAACCCATCAAGTTCATCTCCACCGGTGAAAAGATGGAAGCGCTGGACATGTTCTACCCCGACCGCATGGCCCAGCGTATTCTGGGCATGGGCGACGTTATTTCGCTGGTAGAGCGCGCCCAACAGCAGTTCGACGAGGAAGAAGCCAAGCGCATCAACCAGAAAATCCGCAAAAACCAGTTCAACTTCGATGACTTCCTCTCCCAGCTGGAGCAGATCAAGAAGATGGGCAACCTGAAGGATCTGGTGGGCATGATTCCCGGTATGAGCAAGGCCATCAAGGAAGTGGATATTGATGATGATGCCTTCAAGCCCATTGAGGCCATTATTAAAAGCATGACTGCGCAGGAGCGGGCTAACCCCGATCTGCTGAACGGCTCGCGCCGCCGTCGCCTGGCTAAAGGCTCAGGCACCGATATTCAGCAGGTAAACAACCTGATGAAGCAGTTTGAGGACATGCGCAAAGTGATGCGCACCATGAACAAGATGAGTCAGAGCAAGGGCGGTATGCTGCAAATGGCCCGCATGATGGGTATGCGTGGCGGAATGCGGTAAAATGATATTCCGACCGCAGGGAGGAATCTGAATAAAAAAGCCCCGAACCATAGTCGTTCGGGGCTTTTTTATTGTTGCGCATTACCTTAAAAGCAGATTCCTCCCTGCGGTCGGAATGACAGAATTAGTATTCCGTCTTGCTTTCGTGTTGCTGCCAGGCCTGAAAGCCGGCCAGAGCCTCTTCATGCAGCAGCTGCTGCATGGGAATTTGGCGGGAGGAGAGAGGCTTCTCTATTTCGTCGTAGATGAACTGGTCATCGAAGCCAATGGCGGCGGCATCCTGCTTGGTGTTGCCGTAGAACACACGGCGCGGGCGGGCCCAGTAAATGGCGCCCAGGCACATGGGGCAGGGTTCACAGGAAGTATACAGGTCGCAGTCGTCGAGCTGGAAGGTGCCCAGCGTGGTGCAGGCTTTCCGGATGGCGTCGACCTCGGCGTGGCAGGTAGGGTCGTTAGTGCTGGTTACCTGGTTGAAGCCACGGGCGATAATCTGACCGTCTTTCACAATAACGGCTCCAAACGGGCCACCAAAACCGGCTTGCATCTTCTCAACTGAGAGGCGAATGGCCTCCCGCATAAACTCAGGATTGGGGTCTTGCATCATGTCTGTAATTAAGGGTGCAAGGTAGCCACGGCAGGTTTAAGGATGAACTGCGACTGGCATGTTCAGGAAAGAAGCCAAAGATTATTCCGAGAATTCAGGTAAATGCCAATAACATGGCATAGCAATTGCAGATGTGTTCCTCGAAAGAATAGTTTTTTAGGTGTTTTGGTTGTGGAAAAGGGAGTAGCTACTAGCTGCTCCTTTTTTATTTGCCTGAAAAACAGGTTATTGCACTACCCGCAGGATGTATTCGTCCTCGCCCTCGGGCAGCGGATTTTTCTCGTTGCGGAAAGCCCCCACGCGGCTGGGGCCGTAGCCCAGGTTTACTTTCACCCATTCATCGCGCACGGGCAGCATTTCCATAATTTCCCGGCGCAGGATGGCCAGATCAGCCTGCAGATTTTCTACCGCATTTCCCACTTCATCGGCCTGCTGATCAAAAGAGCCGGTGGCGGAGCGCTGTTCAAAATCCTCCGGTACGGGCTGGCCTTCCCGGGAATGGGCGGCTACAATGGCTTTCTGCAAGTCTTCTTTGGCGCTGAGGTAAGCTTCCACTTTCTCTTCCAGCGGAAGCAGGGCAGGGTCGAGGTAATCAAGGTTAACGGACATGGCGAAAAGGCAAAAGGGAGGAATGCTGATGTCAACGAAGAGCCGGCGCGAAAGGATACGGTGCCCACTTTGGCCGGCATCCTTTCTATCTTCGCCCCATGTCTGCCTCTGCTACTCCCGACCCCCTGGGCCACGCCCTGCTTGCCTGCCTCCACAACACCGACCCCAAGGCGTCGCTGGTGGTGCACTCCAACGTAGCCGATGATGAAGAGCTACCGGCGCAATACTTCTTCCGCAGCCTCTGGGAAATGCCGGAACTGGAGCGTACCGCGCTGGAAGAGTGCCGCGGCCGTGTTCTGGATATAGGCGCGGGGCGGGCTGTCATGCTTTGGAGTTGCAAAACCGCGGTTTTCAGGTAAAAGCCGTGGATGTTTCGCCGGGTGCTGTACAGGTAATGGAGGAGCGCGGCGTGCGTGAAGTAGCCTGTCACGACTTGTTTTCGGTGCCCGCTGCGCACTACGATACCATTTTGATGCTGATGAACGGCCTGGGCCTGGTAGGCACGCTGGAAGGGCTGGAGCAGTTTCTGGAATATGCCCGTACCCTGCTACTTCCCGGCGGCCAGATTCTGGCAACTTCCTCCGATATAGCTTATCTGTTTGAGGATGAGGACGGCGCCCTGGTGTTTAACCTGAATGGCCCGTACCACGGCGAGGTGGAATACCGCATGACGTATAACGGCGAAACCGGCGCCCCTTTTCATTGGCTTTTTGCCGGCGCCGGTATTGTGCAGGACTACGCGGAGGCCGCCGGTTATGAAGTAGAGTTTGTGGCCGAGGACGAACAAGAACAGTACTTAGTGCGTCTAACTGTGCGCTAGCCGTATTCTATTTCCGTTTATGACAGAGTTCGAAAAAATATATACCGTGCGTTGGGCCGACCTCGACCCTAACATCCACATGCGCCACTCGGCCTACACCGACTACGCCGCGCAGGTACGCCTGGAATATCTGGCCGAAAATGGCTTCACTATGGCGCACCTTGCCAAGCTGGCCATTGGTCCCATTCTGTTTCGGGAAGACACTCGCTTTTTCAAGGAAGTGGGCCTGAGCGAGGTCATTCGCGTAACGGCCGAGCTGGCGGGCATCAATGAAGATGGCTCCCGCTGGCGCATTGTGCACAGCATCTATAAAGCCGATGAACGGCTGGCCGCCACCGTGACCGTAGACGGTGCCTGGCTGGATTTGCGCGCCCGCAAGCTAACGGTGCCCCCGGTAGAAATGACTGCCATTATGCGGCAACTCGCCCCCCACGCCTCCTACGCCGACATCGTGCGGAAAAGCGAGGAAAAGGCCTGAGCCAAACGCCTGTGCTACCTTGCGGCCGGCTGGGCTACTTGCTTAGTAATGCGCTCCAGCTGCTTTTGATGATGCAGGATATGATCCAGCATAAAATCCAGGGTTTGCGTGATGGTGAGCATGCCCGAGCGGGGATGCTTGAAAATGGTGCGGTTCAGCAGTTTGCCTGGATACTCGTTTAAGGTGCGCTCCAGGCGGCGGCGCGAGGCCTCCCACTCAGCGCGTAGCTCCGCCAGCGGCGGAACCGCTTCCGGCGTTAGCTTAGTAAGCGAAGCCGGCGCTTTAAAACGCGTAAAAGGCAGCCGCAAAAGGACCCGCAGCAGCCGCGACTTCAGAAAAGAACCTATGCCGCCTGCCTGCAACCCCTCCGCCTGCAGCACTTTTTTTTCCACATACAGCCCAATGCCCGTTTCGGCTACCACCAGGTGCTGGACTACCTGCGCCGCCGACCACTGGCCCGGGCCTGGCGCCTGGTACGCCTGCTCTCCCAGCACGGCGGCCGAAGCCAGCAGACGGTTAGTGGCATGTTCCAACTGCTCAAAGCGTATGTGTAAGCGGTGATTCATAAAAGGGCGGGCGTAAGGAGGTAGGGAGGCGTAAACTACAAATTTGGGCCCAAACGCCAGCCTGCAGCTATAACGCAGGCTGCTATCCGGCAGCTAACTCGTTCCGTCACAAAATCAAATAAAAAGCCCCGCCGGAGAATACCAGCGAGGCTTTTTAGTAGGTGAATGCCGAAAGCTAAGCTTTCTGATAGGTTACTTCCTTTACCGCGGCTACTGTGCGGGCCACATTGGGCAGCGAGGCCTCAATGAGGGTAGGTGCGTAGGGTAGGGGCACGTCCTGGCAGGTAATGCGCACTACGGGGGCATCAAGGTAGTCGAAGGCGCGGCGCTGCACCATGTAGGCCAGCTCCGAGCTGATGCTGGCCAGGGGCCAGGCTTCTTCTACCACCACCATGCGGTTGGTTTTCTTTACCGATTCAATCAGGGTATCGTAGTCGATGGGGCGCACGGAGCGCAGGTCAATAACCTCGGCGTTGATGCCTTCCTTAGCCAGCTCATCGGCGGCGGCCAGGGCCACTTTCATCATTTTACCGAAGCTCACCAGCGTTACACTGTCGCCCTGACGGACTACGTTGGCTTTGCCAATCGGAATCAGGTACTCTTCTTCGGGCACCTCGCCTTTGTCGCCGTACATCAGCTCCGACTCCATGAAAATCACCGGGTCAGCGTCGCGGATGGCGGATTTCAACAGGCCTTTGGCATCGTAGGGAGTGGAAGGTACCACCACTTTCAGACCGGGGCAGTTAGCGTACCAGTTCTCGAAGTTCTGCGAGTGCTGCGAGGAAAGCATACCGGCGTTGCCGGTTGGGCCGCGGAATACGATAGGGCAGGAGTACTGACCACCCGACATGGAATAGATTTTGGCCGCCGAGTTAATCACCTGATCAATAGCGACCAGGGAAAAGTTAAAGGTCATGAACTCGATGATGGGCAGCAGGCCGTTGATGGCCGCGCCTACGCCAATGCCGGCAAAGCCCAGCTCGGCAATAGGCGTATCAATTACGCGCTCCGGACCGAATTCGTCGAGCATGCCCTGGCTTACTTTATAAGCGCCGTTATACTCAGCTACTTCTTCGCCCATGAGAAACACGCGCGGGTCGCGGCGCATTTCTTCAGACATGGCTTCACGCAGGGCTTCCCGGAATTGGATGGTCCGCATAGTCGTCAGTTGACAGAAAGTCGAAAAATCAGAAAGAAAAAGCCGGAGGATTTCCGGCCCGTAAAGCTACGACGCTCAGACGGGACGGGCAAATGAGGATTTTGTAATGAAGTGGTGAGGAGAGAAGATGATGTGGGGGCCTGTCCTTGCGAGGAGGCACGACGAAGCAATCCGTCCTCTCAGACGTAGAAAACCATGAGATGTGAAAAGCCCTTTTCCGTTGCTGACGGGAAAGGGCTTTCTGGTAAAAGGATGGATTGCTTCGTCCATCGTCCTCGCAAGGACACGGGCTGGCTATAACACCTTCCTACTTCAAGGCTTCCATAAACGTTTTGCTGGCCGCAAAATCCCGGAACTCCAGGTCCTCTACCGCCCGCTGGGCAAACTGGCGGTCCAGCTGCACGGCCCGGCGCAGGTACTGGCCCATTTGGGCTTCGTCTTTTTGGCGGGCCGCCACCAGGGCCAGGCAGTAGTACGCCATGGCATCGTTGGGCTTCAGGGTGAGGGCTTCCTGATAAATCTGGGCCGCGCCTTCGTAGTTTTCCTTTAGCAGGTAAATCAGGGCGCGGTTCATGGTGTTCTGATAGGATTTGTCGCTGAAGCTGAGGCTGCGCAGGGCATCATCAGGCTGGCCTACTTCAATTTCCAGCGCGGCTTTATCGGCAAATACCTTGTTCAGAATGGGGCGGGGGCCGCCCAGCTTAATGGCGTAGTCGTAGTTCTGCAGAGCCTCCAGCTTGTCGCCGGCGCGGTGGTAGGCGGTGGCGGTGCGGTAGAAGGTGAGGGCTGTAGGGTTGCGGTGCGCGGCCAGGGTAAAGTTGGTAGCGGCCCGGCGCTGATAGGCTTTTTTCACCCGCAGGTTTACTTCTTTCTCGGCGCGGGCTGCCAGCACTACACCTAAGTTATGATAGGCTTCCCAGCGGCCAGTGGTAGCAATGGCGGTTTCATAGATGCGCTGCTTTTCGGCTAGCAGCGGTGTGAGCGTGGCGGAGTACCGCAACTCTTCGGGCGTTAGGGCATCGGCCTCCATCTGCTTTTCCACAATCTTTTTGGAGAGCAGGTAGATTTCCGATTCGTAGCGTTTAGGGGCGCTGTATTTCACGGCCACCGTGCCAAAGCGCATCACCGGGTAAATATATTGCTCCAGATAATCGAAGAAGGAAAGCTGGTGCAGCTGTAGCTCCCGCTCAGCAAACGTGCCTTCTGACTCATTCAGAATAGTCAGCACCGAATCTACCTGAGCGGGCTGCAGCGCTGACTCCTGCACCTTGTTCACGAACAAGTCCCAGCGGTTGCGGTAAGCCCGGGTATCAAAGCGGATTTCCTTCACCGAATTCAGGTAAGAGCTGACATCAACACGGTTTTTGTAGTACTTTACCAGGGCCTGCACGCGCTGGTCGGCCAGGTGCGGGTTCCGGGTTTCGGCTGGCTCGGGCGAGTTGCCGGCCACCACCATCACCAGCTCGGTTTTCTGGTTGGCTTCGATGAATTCTTCCAGGGCGGCTACGTTGGTGCCCAGATAGTTGCGAATTTTGCTTTCGCCGGTGTCAAAAAAGAACGGCAAAACGCGGGTGCCGCCGCCTTCCAGACTGGCCGTTTCCGGCAGGTAAGGAATCAGCGTATCCTGGCGCACTACCAGGCGGCTGGTGGTTACAATGCCGCGGGCTATGGGGAATGGCTTGCCGGTGCGTACTTTGCCGCCCGCCCGCCGCTGGCGGGCTTCGGGCGTGGCTAGCAGCTGGCCCGGGTTTTTACGTGGCGTGAAAGGAAACGAAAATTGCCTGGTTACTACTAGCTGGTCTTTGCGGTCCTCATCATACACGTACTCGCCGGATACAAAGCTGAGGCGGCCCACGGTGTCTTCCCGCAGTCCATTATCGTAGTGGTAGCTCAGGTTCAGGTTATAGGCTTTGCCTTTGCGCAGGTGGGCCGCCGGAACTTTCGCCTTCACCTCAAACAGCACATTTTCGCCGTTGGTATCCAGCACCGAGGGCTGAACGGTAATTTGTTGGCCCTCACCGGCAACCTTCATCATCCGGGTAAGCGTACAACCCGACAAGGTGACGCCAAGGGTGGCTGCTAGAATAAGTGGTACAACGCGCACAGATAGGCTGATCATGTATTGAAAACGTGGTAGGCTAATTTCAGACAACAAACGAAAAACTCCTGATAAGAGGCGTAACTTGGGGCAAAATGCCGGGTAGAAGTTGTGCCTTTCGGCGTATCGTGTTACCTTAGACCAGGTTAGCCACTAAAGGCAGCTGTTGATAGTAAGGGCTATGAGACGACTAACCGACTTTATTGAAAAGCAAAGCTTCGGCGTTTGCAATGCGCTGGGCGAGCGGCTGGGATTTTCTACCAGCAGCGTGCGCCTCTCGTTTGTGTACGCCTCATTCTTCACGTTTGGCTCCCCGGTGGTGCTGTACTTCGCGCTGGCGTTCTGGATGAACGTGCGCCGGGCTTTGCGCCGGCAGCGCAGCACCGTCTGGGATTTGTAGCTCCGCAAACGTCCGCTTTCCCTGGACAAAATATGCCCAAACCAGGCTGCCCGAGTAGGTGCCAGCCCGTTGGGCCACGATAAGGTGCGGCCGCGCCGCCCGCCTTTGGGTCTTCCAGTAGGAGCGCTTCCGCAGTACGTCTCGGTGGGCGCGCAGGACCGCCCTAAAATCGCCAAAAGCCCCCTGGGTGAGGAACCGCGCCGCGGCTACCCAGTCTAGCAGCAGACGCTGCGCCAGCGTGCTGGTTAGCTCCGCCGGGGCCGAGTTTTTGTATACCAGCGCCAGCCCATTACGAAAGTTGAGGTAGGTTTTGCGCGGGTTGCTTTTGTGCAGCGTGCCCCCGCCCACGTGGTAGACGGTGCTAGCGCCCTGGTACCAGATTTCATGGCTCGCATTCTGCAGGCGCCAGCACAGATCAATTTCCTCCATGTGGGCAAAAAACTCCGGTTCCAGGCCGCCCAGCGCGTGCCAGGCACTGGCGCGCACCATCATGCAGGCGCCGGTAGCCCAGGCCACGGGTCGGGCATCGTTATACTGGCCGTGGTCTTCTTCCAGGCTGTCAAACAGGCGCCCCCGGCAGAAGGGGTAGCCCAGCCGGTCGAGGTAGCCCCCGCCGGCGCCGGCATATTCGAAGTGCTTGGGCTGCTGCTGGCTCAGAATTTTGGGCTGACAGGCCGCTACAGTCGCGCGCTCTTCCAGCAGCTGGCGCAAAGGGCGTAGCCAGCCTGGCGTTACGGCTACATCCGAGTTCAGCAGCACATAGTACTGGAAATCCAGCTGGCGCAGCGCCTGGTTATAGCCTTCGCAGAAGCCCAGATTAGTAGCATGAAGGAGCACCCGCACGACCGGAAACTGCGCCCGCAGCCAAGCCACTGACGCATCGGTGGAGGCATTATCCGCTACTACAATGGTGGCCCCATCGGCTTGCGCCACTACCTCCGGCAAAAACTGCTGCAGCCAGTGCAGGCCATTCCAGTTCAGAATAACGACGGCTACATCTGTACAGGGCCCTCCAATTTCTGTGGGCTGACTAGAGACCAAGGTTACCGAAATCGAGGCCGGGAATGTTGGGCAGCAGGCCCGAAGTTTTGTTTTTGAGTTCTTCCTTGGCTTTTTCGCCAACTTCTTCCAGGGCCTTATTCACGGCGGCCACTACCAAGTCCGCCATCATGTCACGGTCGGGGCCGGAGAGCAGGCTTTCGTCAATATCGAGCTTCAGCACGCGGCGCTGCCCGTTCACGGTAGCCTTCACCAGACCACCGCCCGATTCGGCCGTGACGGTGAGGTGCTGCAGCTCGTCCTGCGCCTGCTTCATTTTATCCTGGAGCTCTTTTACCTTCCCCATCATGCCCATCATGTCAAACATATGCTCAAAATCTTTACGTAGTGGCTAAAAAAGAGGGCTTTTCAATTTCAATTGATACAGGATTGATACAGAAAAGTAGTGCCCATATCGCTTCTGTGTCAAAATTTCACAACGACTACATTCATATAGAATGTCCAAAATCAGCTATCTCCTACGGCTAACCGGAAAGTCATCAACTGAGGCTGCAATTTACGTAAAGCATACGCATAGGGGCAGTCCTTTTGTGAAGTCAACTGGCGCAGTAGTGCATCCTGACTACTTCAACGCTGAAACCGGGCGAGTTATTAGCAAGCTCCCCCAAGCGCCCGAGTTGAATGCCGCTATAGAAGCTGTTCGGGCCATGATGGAAATAGCAGCCCGCAACTTACTGGGCAAAGGGTTGGAACCCCTTAAGGAGAACATGGCCGATGAATACGGCAAGTTATTAGCTAACCAAGCAGCGGCTCAGCCCTCACAGGAAAGTAAGTGTATCGCCAGCGAGTCTGAACTTGAAAAGCTTCACCGAGAGCTGCGGGAACTGGAGCTATTGGTAGAAGCCAAGAAGAAGGAGGTAGAGAGCTATGAGCTTCGGTTGGGTATCTACGAAGGGAGGTTACTGTCGAAATTTATTTTTGATTATCGTAAAGCCCGGGAGTCAACGCTCAAACCCAACTCCCTGCGCTTGTTCACCAATGTAGCAGAATGGGTGACGAAATTCCGCTCTCAGTGGCGTATTGACGAGGTAAACGTGAAAACCTTGCGTGAATTTCAGAACTTCCTCTTAGCACAAGGGAAGCAATCACAAACGGTAGCTGACCTTATCACGAAGACGAAAAGCGTCGTCTACTACTACGCCCGTACGTTAAGGCTGGACATCTCCGAACTCAAAGACTTTAGACTCGACTTCAAAAAGAAGAAAACGGGGAATGTCGTCTATCTGACGAAGGAAGAACTGGCTGATTTAATGGCGCTGCCTATTGAAAAGCCTACGGAGCGGGTAGTCAGGGACCAGTTCGTAGTGATGTCTTTAACTGGGGTCCGGTTTTCTGACAGTCGGTTGACTAAAGACAACATCGTAAACGGTCAGATTAGGGTCAGTACAGAAAAGACCGACACCGATGTGTTCATCCCTATGGCTCCCAAGGTCAGGGAAATCTTGGAGGCCCATGATTACAATTTTAAGTATGTGCCAGCGTCAAATTTTAACAAGTATATCAAATCGATATGCAGCCGTATCCCCTCGATAGCAGATAGGAAGGAACTGGTGAAGACATATAGGGGGGGTAAGATTACGAAGCGGTATATCACGAAGGACCAATTAATTTCCTGCCATACAGGACGAAAAAATTTCATCAATTTAGCCTTAGCGAAAGGGGTGAACCCAGTCGCCATTGCCGATATCGTTGGCCACGAAGGAACACACCTCATTATGAACACCTACGGCAGTAGTCGAGCCGGACGCGATGCTATTGCGTCGATTTGGTGACCCCTAATGAATTCGCATCTTCTATTATGCAAGCTTTCCTATTATACTATGCAAAGCCATGTTTGGGAGGATATTCAAATGTATTTTCATCAGCATATTTATACTCTCTTGCTTTCAAAGAATTAGCCAACTCATTACTTTGAAAGTTAACTTGGTTTAATTTTTTGTTAGTGAATATCATTTGTTTGTTAATAGTTTCATAGTAATTATTTACATATGAATCAAAGCTTGATATAGATATCGAAAATGATATAATTAGGGTTTTATCCCCTTTAAAAGAAATGTTAAATGCATTAAAAAAATACGATGCCTCCTTTTTAATCTCATTAATATTTTTGTTTGATAATGCTTTTATAAATAAATCACTATAGAGCATCGTTATAAACATTGTGAAACCGAAATCAGGCCTTAAAAATCTTGTGCCGGCGTTATATCTAATTTGAGCCGCCTCATTATAAATTGAGGATTTAATTGAATATATTGTATTAGAATAGTCTATAATTGAATAACATGAACGTTTTTTGTTGTCTAAAATTACATTTGAAAATGAATGCAATACATCTTCGGATGAGAAGCAATCTTTAAAACCGTAATTCTCGTAAAATTCTACTTCCCCTGTAGTCTTAAAACTTTCTATATCTGACTCGAACTTGCTATTTAATTCAAAGTCAGTATTTTGGAGCCAATATGCCCAATTGTAGAAGGTTAAATCATCATCAAACATTAATTGTACTTTGACTCCCTCTTTTATATTTTCGATTGAGTTATCCTTTTTAAAAGTGTTTAGCTTATCGATTATGTCGTTTTTTACATTGAGAATACTTCCTTTTATATAGTCATTTTTGTGAGATTTTATTTCATCTTCATTTTTAATGTTGCCAAATTCTGAAATCAACATTTTATTAAGAAAATTTTGATATTTCCATATAACTATATATGCTGTAGTTGGCGGGTTGGATTTATATATCGGATTAGCTAAATCTTTATTTAATATAATAAAGCTGCTTGGCTCAATAATAAAATAGTCTATATTAATAATACACCATTGTATATATTTTTTGTCAATATCGTGCACCTCTAAAAGTGTTTTGTGCTTGTATTTGCCAAAGTCAAACACTGAATCATTTTGGTATAGCGTTAGCACATTTCTTTTCATGGATTCTAAAGGATTTTATTATTGTGCAAATTTGATGTGTGTTAAATATAGACAAAGCTTGAAAGCCTAATTACTGTTTACTAGTCTCAAGAAGTAGACTTTCCCAAAAAATCAATGTGACCATGCTGCTCGTACCGTGAACGGGACCGGATGCAGTGCGAGGATGAGCCCGTCCGCTAGCCTCACGTTGCCTAGCCCGTAATTCAAAGTGGTAAAGGTGGTCAGGTCGTCTTTGAATTCGATTCGCTGCCATAGTACTGCCCTGTTTCGTTCCCGCCGCAGAAAAAACGGATTGAGCGCATAGGATAATCTCCAGTCAGCATTTTGTTGGAACGCAAACCTTTTGCTCTCCCCATCCCGCAATGAATTCAAACTTTGGAGAATAACTGGGGACTGGCTGAGGTAGGTGCTGTCCAACCATAAATCTTTTCCTCCACCATGCAGGTAATGCCATACGACTGTTCCGCCCTCTTGCGAGACCAGCCGACCGGCAAAGGCAATAGCATGAAAAAGTACCTTGCATTCCAAGACGTCCATTCTGGTGAGCCGGTGTGCTACGCGCCTCTCATTCATATGACGAAAGTGGTCCGTAATAACTTGGTCAATGTCCCGACCCAGTGGGGAAGCGAGTATCGTAAGGAAGGAGGCACCCATAGCGCAAGCAATGCTCAAAACAATCTTGACTATCTGGCGGGCTGGGGTGCACATCTGATGAGCTGATAGGTAGCGTACTATTTAAAACAACTATATGTGACCGGGATTCTTCGATTTAACTGGCATCTCGAACAACTCCACTTTCTTAAGGCAAAATATCCTAGAGTAGAAAAAGGGACATCATAATTCCTTACATATTAAGGTAGAGTTACAAAGCTTTATGCCTGTTGAACTGCCTCATAGCTTACGTAGCAGAATGACCTGTTTGCACTCCAAGGTAGGTCAAATAGCGGTAGATGGTAGCTCTTCCTACCCCAAGCAGCTTTCCGATTTCTCCTACAGTCTTATCCTGCTTCAAATACAGGGTTTTCGCAGCTTCGGCCTTGGATTGAGCTTCCTTCGACAATCCTTTGGGTCTGCCCCCTTGGCGCCCACGCGCCCGCGCAGCCGACAGGCCCGCATTCGTTCTTTCGCGTATCAGGTCCCGTTCAAATTCTGCCAATGAGGCAAAGAGGTTAAACATGAGTCGACCTTGAGCGGTCGTCGTGTCCAAATTGTCCTGCAGGCTGATGAACTGGATTCCTTGCTCCTGAAAGCCCATAACCAACGTCACCAAGTCTTTCAGAGAACGACCCAGCCGGTCGAGCTTCCAAACGACGAGAGTGTCCCCAGTACGTAATTCGGTCAGCAGTTTTCTTAAGGTAGGGCGCTCCTTTACGGACGATGCTTTTTCCTGTGCAATACTTGTACAACCATATGCTCTGAGCGCATCTACTTGCATATGGAGATTCTGGTCAGCTGTGCTAACGCGGGCGTATCCGTAAATCATTTGCTAGTATCATAAAGTCTACTGCTTCAAAGATAATGAAACATAGAATAATGAGACGAATATATGATACACTTATTTGCGCCTTTTTCTACGGATTTAAGACAGCGCCCAGTGTCCGTGAAAACGGTCGTTTTTCGAGACATTTTTTTGTCAAATTTTTACGGAAGAAGATACGCCAGTATAGATATGGTAGATTTTATTATAACGGTTTGATATCCGTGATAAAGAACTTGGGTTCCCTGTCCTCATTTCGATGAAACTTAACTAGTTCCAGTTGAATTTCTTTAGTCTGATTTCGATTGTATTTGTTGCTGTAAATATGCGTCACTCGGTAGGTGCTGCGAATATCTCCGATGGTTTCTACTGTATCGTAGTTGAAACGCAGGGCTATGTAAGCAGTGCTATCGTTTATTACTGTTCGCATAGCTTTTTGCATAGCAATTTCGCCTAGCTCTGTGTCACTCTGAGCCTTTTTGTTGGTGCAGCCGATGACGGCTACCAGTAGAAGAATTTGAAGCTTTCGCATGGTCTATTTTATAGTGCAATTACTAATGGGTAAGCGATGGAGAGGTGGTTATGTGTAGGCAAGGTAGCTAGTTGTTCAACAAGCTCCATAAGTTCTTCCTATTCATGTACCGGTCTGCTATTACCTGTTGTTCTTGGGCAGGTAAGAATTTGTCATGCGAAAGGTGTGAGTCCATTGTTTAGGAACTTCGCTAGTATATAAACAATACAGAGTGATGTAAGTGGAATTTAGGCACTATCCTGAAACATGAAACCCTGACTGGTGTGAGTCAGGGCTTATGTTAAATTTTATCATGCAGATATCAAATTGCTATCGTTCCATTCCGATAACCCACTTACCAGATTCTGAGGCATAAATTGAACCTGTTTGGGTATCCAACAGAACAATTTCCCCAGTACTATTTTTTCCAGTCTGGAATCTGCCGGTCTGCGAATGCAAGTACAATACCACTATTAATCCAGCCAACAATAGCAAGAGTAACGGTTTAAATGCTTTGTCCATGATTAATGATTATTTCTTGCTACCAGTTGCTCCACGATTCTTTCCGTTGCCAACACGTTCACCTGTGGTGCCAAATAACTCTGGGTACTCCTTGCGGAAGGAATTGGCCTCTACTGTCTGCGCTTGCTTACCAGATGCCATTTTGGGGGTGCCATCTGCTTTGCGTCCGTAGGGTGCGGTTGGGTATTTAGCTACGTTCTCCTGATGCTTCGGAGAGTTATTCGCGACATCATCACCTTCCAACAGCGAAATTGCTTGCGTCAAAAAGTTTTGAGATTTCTTAAACATGGCGAGTGCCTTGCTAATATCCCTCGCTTTAACTCGGTTTGGTGCTGGTGCTGAGTTCGAAGCTTTCGCTTTATTCAGGAGAGCCAGCATTTGTTCTTCGAGGGTTTGACGCGCCATTATGTTTGTAGGTTAAGTGGATGATTGGGTTCAGACCAATGATAATCATTTCATTCAAAATTCAAATATGATAGAAACTCAGAATTTCGCTTTCAATTGAATGTTCAGGTGAAGCTTATCCAGTTCCCTCCGTATGACTTTCCGGGCTTTTTCTTCATCCTTCTCCCGAACCATGATGCTATCGTGAATCGTGACAATTTTTTCCTTGGGGATACCTCCTTCAATCAATGCCTTTACCACTCGGGTGAAGATGATACCCGACTCAATACGCTGAGCCAATAGGCAGTTGTTTGAATGTTGCTCTCCGGGGTTAAAACCGGACCAGTCCAACCCTTTAATCTGCATGAACAGACGGTGTACTGATGGAAAGAGCTTCTTAAAAAGATGGTAGCTGCGGACTTTGAAGAGTTTCTTCCGGGCTTTCTCTATCCTTTCGAGGTTGCCTTCCAATACTGCCTGATTCAGCTTCCGTTCGAATTTCCGTACTGTAGTAGATTCGTAGTATTGGTAATCGCTGAACCCTGCTATGAAATAGGATTCCTTGGCATCATCCCGGATGATGGGTTTCCAAAGGGTGACAGCGTATTCCCGGTTGAATTCGTCGCGTAGGAATTCATAGATAACCCCTTCATCGCACTTCGCTTTGTAGACTTGGAAATCCTGTTCCTTCATGGCTTCTTCGAGGAAGGGGATAGCCGCTTCACATTCCGGAGCTAATAGACGAATTAGCTTGGGGGTAATGTTGGCAAGAATGGCTGGTTGTGAATTCTTCAGGTCAATTTCCACCAGTGGCACATCAGGTTCATTCCGGAAGCGCATCCAAGGCCGTAGCACCTTTGGGGAGTACACGACCTGCGAGTGAACCCGATGACCGAAATTACATACTGGGGTTTTCGGAACAGCATTCAGATTGAAAACATCAAAGAAGGTCTCTGCCGTAGCTCGAACCTTGTTTGATGCAAACAGTTCGTCAACGGTCTTCACGGATTCGGGTGTTTCCAAAAGGATAACGTCTTTCATATTTTCGATTACGGTTAATCGGAATTCTTCCCGGTGATGTATCTGTCTGTTTTGGATGGTTTCAAACTTCTTAATTTCGCGCTGTGTGAGCTTCTGTTTGATAATCTGATACTTCTTGCCATCTGCGAATAGATGTGCCGGTATACGAAAGCTTTTACACCTTCCTTGGCCCGTAACGCCGAAATAGTAGTACCCATTCTCAAAGAATTTACCGTTATGATTGAATCGGAGTGGTTCCAAGTACCCTGTCTTTATCAGACGGTCAATCACCTTCGCGTAATTATTGCTGAAGTAGGTGCGAAGGGTTTCGGAATGAATCTGTGAATATCCTTTCAGAAATTCGGGTTCTTGGTCTTCTTTTTGCGGTTTCACGCAGTAGGTATCGACAAGGATATTATGGTATAAAAACATCACTCCCCTTAAAATACTGCTACTGCCCGAGACACCAGTCAGTACCCTATTTAATTCATTCGGGCTGAGGTTCGATGGGAATAAGAATTGCTTCTCCTGATTAACGGATTTCTTCTTTGGGGTTTTGAGGGTTGTGCTTGGTGTTGTCAATGGGTGTAATTTTTGTCTTCATCTGTTATTGAAGCTTTAGGTTATGTATTACCGGTATTCCAGTCCCGGGCGTGTAATTGAACGGGTTGGAATGTGAAAGGGAGAATTACACGAAACTTCCTTTCACCCCGGATGGAAAACCACCATCTATAAATAATCCCGATGTCCGGGAAATTTCGTCGTTAATAGAGCTTTGTTTTGCATCATTCCCGATATAGCAAAACTGCGTGGCGAAATTTCTGGTCCGTAGAGTGCGGATGTAGAATATTTTTATTATAGAGACAACCAACCATAGGAACATAGCACCGATAGAAACATGAAATGTTAAGCCATACAGCGAAATCTACTTTCGAATTGCTTTCGCTCCGTTGCATTCATTCGCTCGTTTTACAGTTTCTATCGAATGAAAATTCAATTATGCTTTTTGATGATTATCATTGAGTTGTGGTTGATTTATGAATTGTTTGGGCAATAATGGTAATGGCCGTTTCGTTGTTATTCTTGCTCTCTTTTGTCGTTGTTACGTTCTTCTTTATTGCCCAAACAATTATCATTAATTAGAAACAAATCTCTGTTATTGGTAGAATCCGTGCCATAGGCACAACTGAAGAACGAAGCGTAGCGAGAGTGATGAAGGCAGTAGGATTCGTTGTGTATTCGTAGCGCGTTACTCTACTAACGGACACAAAAAAACCTGACCAGAACACCGGTCAGGTTTGTGTACAGTTTCAACGCAAGGATACTCTATTGTAATAGCGCTCCTCGATATCTTTCTATAGCTAATTGATGTAGGCTGGGATTATTCTATTCGACCCACCCATGGGAAAGGCCCAAGAGAAATTTCGGATTCTTCTATTCTTGAATATTATTATGCAGCGCGATAGGTGTCACAATGATACGGGTAGTGAAAATTTCAAAATATCTTAATTATTCATTAGCCTAAGATAACAGTCAGTACGAGTTGCATACTCCATGACCGGTGTGAAATTTTCACTGCCCGTATCAGGGTTAAATGACACCGTTATTAGCCTTGAGCTTCATTTATTAGTGAATAAAGAGCCATTTGTAGATACTCAAACGCCTATTCAGCGCAATAGGACGGGGAAATGTATCCATGCAAAAGGATGCGTACTGATTTAGCAGCATTTGGAAGATAAATATTCAATATCCCCCTGTCTCCCCTCCACCGGGGAGGGGCAAAACAATGTAGGCACCCTGTTTAAAAATTTTGTCCATCGCAGGGCTTGCCAACTGGAATTTTATAAATTTTTATAAAACCAGTTTCATATAGCGGTATGAATCCTTCAAAATATTTCTGTGAAAATTTCACAGTTTTGATACGCGGTAAATTTCTGTGAAATTTTCACAGACTTTTATATCGATATGAACAGTCCCTGTGTAACGGGATTAACCATCATTAAAGATTTAATATGTCTTTAAAGGGTGGTGTTAAGTAATTCGATATCAATTATATGTTAAACATTTTTCGGAAAATCAGAGAATTGATATGGTGCTGCCGCTGCCCAGCCAGTTCTTAAACTCGGATTCGAGTGTGCAGTGCAGATACCCAAGGGAGTCGTAATCCCCATCAGTCCCTAATGAATTTCCTTTCCCAATTTGTACGAAGACTGTGCTACACACAATGAGGTCGTCGGGCTTGCATGCTGGAAGATGCTCAGGTTGTTGAAATTTGCCAGATACAGCGGATACATAGTCTGTGTGAGGGTACAGCAATACAGCATGTGTAGCATCGTAGTAGTGTGCATACGTATATAATTGCCTTAAATCCACTTCGGATGGAAGTCCTTTCGGTCGCTTCCACTTAGCGTCCAGCACTATATTCCTCTTGCCCGGTGCAGTTATGAGTATATCAGGCTGCATTTTACTGATAGTGCCGTTTTCTGCTTTCCAAAGCGTGCTATAGGATGGTTTAACTACAGTACAATCGTAAGAAGAAGACAGGCGGCGTAGGGTGCGGAGTAGATATTTTTCCCAGAGCTGATTCATGTTAAACAGCAGGGCTATCAAATCATTATTACCGCCGCGTATGTCTGGGCGATGATGCAGCAGTAGCAATCGAGCAATGACGATTGCCGGGCGGTAAGCTTCTGTTTTGCGGTCGTAGCTCAATCTTGCGAACGTAGCGGCCGTTACTTTGAGAACTGGGGCCTCTGCCCATTGAAGAAGTGCCCGGGCCGTACGTCCGCGTAGTGTGAAAGAATTTGTCAATCGGGGCAGCAGGAGGAGGGCTTGGCGAATGAGCTGGTTATGTAGATGCTGCTGGTCGTACGTCTGGTGACGGGTATAGAAACGCTCTTGGTGGGTTAAATTTTGCGAAATGTGCTTACTGAACTGGATAGCCCCGCGTAATGCGGACTGTTGTCCTTCCGTATGGCGGTAGCGTTTTACAAGCCCTCTATGTAATAATTTCTCTACCTCGTTGAGGAAGAGTTCGAGGTAGATATCCAGTAGGCTGTTCTCCTTCTCGTGTAGAAAGGCGTTGGTGAGAGAGTCAAGATTTAGTGTGCCCGACTCATGGAGCATGCGTAGCAGGATGTCCCGCCACTTCGCCATGGTTTGGTCTGAGGCAACATTGACATCATCGACCTTAGGTAAAATTTCGATGGTAAGGTCCCCGGTCTGAATAACGCCCACGTAGCTGCGGAAGCGTACACCGTCGTGACGCATATCGTAGAAACGATTAGCAGACTTTTCGTCCCGGTAGCGAAAGAGCTGGTGCCAGTGTTTCACCTCAAATTTTACTCCTGACTGCTCATCACCAATGCTAAGGGTGCTGTGTTCCAGCACCCGCATAATTTTAGCCATAGGATGAGCGGCTTACGAAATTTCGTAGATGTCTTTAAAAGCTTTGGCTTCTAACGAATCCACATCTGTCAATCTAAAAACAGGCTTTTCGCTATAGTCTCCTTTATTATAAGGGTCGAAGGATAAAATTTTATATTTCAGTTTACCCTCCTTCTTCTTATTCATTTGCTGAATAAACGCACTGCCCAGTACCAAGCCAATTTTCCCCCAATCACCAAAGAAATATTCTTGCAGTAGCGGGAGAATGCTGCGCCGGAACGCTGCTTTTAACTCATTCAGATTGCTTACCTGCATAAGCAGGGCATGGCCAATAACATGGTCGTGGTCCAGTAGCTGTTCTAACCGGTCATTAATAGCAAGCAGCATTTCCTGCATATTAATACCCTCAACATCCTTGGAAAGGAGCGAAGGGTCTGGTAGCATTTCCGTAAAGCTAAAGCGGCGACGTAGGGCCGTATCAAGGGCTTCTACGCTCCGGTCAGCGGTGTTCATCGTACCCAGCAGGTATAGGTTTTCGGGTACTGAAAATTTACTCTGGGAGTAGGGAAGGGTTACGGTTAACGCTTCTGTTTGCCCCTTGCCAGCTCGCTTATCATCTTCGAGAAGAGTAATTAGCTCGCCAAAAATATTGGCGACATTTCCCCTGTTTATCTCGTCTATAATGAGGACGTAAGAAGGGCTGGGCTTTATCTGTTTATTTTCTCGTTGAGAGGAGAGCTGAGAAGCCTCATACTTTTTCAGCTCATTAAATGCCACCCATTGTAAGGTTTTGGCATTGCCACCAACTTTGTTGATAATGTCTGACTTAAGATTTTTAATCTGGTCTATCGAAGAGTAGAGCGCATACAGCTTCTCCGGGCGGGATTTATCAACATGGCTGTAGGAGCCGTCCATATTAAACGGTGAGTCAAAATCAAGTACTCTCCCTTTTCCATACTGAAAGGTGAGGCGCCCGGTTTGTTGGTTGACAGCAGTAAGCTGCACACCATATCCCTCCTTCGTGCGAAATATCACAGGACCATTCGTGCTTTCAATAAGCTTTCCGAGGTGGCTTATGAAGCCAGCATACAACTCATTGAAGGGAATGTGCTTTAAGACGAATTCCTCTTCCGTAGGTAAAGCATTGGCAGCCGTTTCGCACATCTGCCGGAAAATCCCCTTCCGGACAGCGTATTGAACGCTCCCAGCACCTACTGTTGGTCTATTTTCTTCGCCCTCTTCAGCACCTTCACTTTTAGAATGCTTCGGTGTAGTGGGTGGTAGCGGTTTAATACCCTCTACAAAATCTTCGTAGGTGAAAGCCTGATGAAATGTCACAAAGCCAATCCGTTCAGCTTGCTGATACTTTTCGAATTTTTTCCGGAGCTCGGCCCGCTTCGCAGGCGGATATTCTTTCTTTATGGCCTCGTCGCTAACACCTTCCAAAATGGCCACAGCGCGTATTACCGTGTGAAAGGTTTTTCCTGTACCGGGCGGTCCGTAAAGAATTTGGTTGCGAGGTATAGGAGTAGCTTGTGAAATTTTCACAAGATGTTCTGGTGCATTGGGAATCAACGTGCGGTCGTAGAAAGGCTCGAAGAATAGCTTATTGGCTTCTTCTAAATCAGCTACCCGGTAAAAAGTGCTAAATCCGCTTGGTGCCCAGTGTTTCGTAACCTTTTTCAGGTTCCATATATCATTACGAACGGGGGATACCACCAATTCGGCAGCCCGGTAACCCCATTCACTTTCAGAGGGCAGGAGAGGGGCTAATTCAGCCGGCAGAGTATTCCACTCACCGGTTATGCGGTATATGCCCCACAGTTGTTTAGAGCCAATGCAGACGTATACAAAATCGCCCTGCTGCAATTCCGTCTTAAACAGGTTGCCTTGATTATTCTTGGCTTTGCCATCCAGTACCAGCCAGCTTCGCTCTTTCAGTAGGCTAAGAAGCTCCTTAGACTTTTTAGTATTCAAATTACCCATCGATAATTTATAGATGGGGTTATTGGCTAAGTATAAAGGAGTTGACATCCGGAAGATTTCAATGACTAATTAAATAGCGGGGCGTCAGACATGGGCTTTGCTTTGCGCCCTGTCTTTTTCTGTACTGGTGCCGACATTTCCGCTGCTAACCGTTCCAAAAGGGCACTGGCAGGCTCATCGTTGGGGTCTTGCGATACGAGCTGCCCGGTGAATGCTTTGGCAAGCAACGCCTGCGGCAATTGCTCCACTAGTGCTGCTGCCTGCTCAAAGCGTGCTTCCAGTTGGTTAGCTAACTCAAAGTAGTGGTTTACTTGGCGTACGATTTCTTCCTGTTCAGCAAGCGGAGCAATTGCGAAGGGCGCTTGTAATAAACCTCCTTGTGTTAATTTCTTTCTTCCAGTTGAGCCGGAAGTAAGTGGAATAAAGTCATAATAACTCCAACAGATGTTTAGATAGTCAGCGGTTATGCCACCAACTGGACGCATAACGTGAGCATGATTATTAACCCACGCTTTGCCTCTAATGATATAGGAGAATGGAAGCTCACGACCTGTGAAGGTTTCATCCTCGACAATAATTACTAAATCTTCATCGAAGAGGTAATCATCAATCCATCCAGTTCTACCATTAGCACCATAGTAGGGAATAGTACCTACTCTAGTTTGCCGTTCTTCCTTGTTTATTGGGCGTCGAATATAGTCGAGACAATCAGCAACGTCCTTGACCTCTGTTATAGCCCAGCCTTCAGGAATATCATCTGAAATTTCGATTTTAGGCGTGTAATACAGATCTTGAGGTAAGCGGGGTTTAGAACCGCCCTTCTTTACTGCTTTCACCGCCTCAGCGTAGCTAAAAATACGCTCAGCTTGAATAGCTTTTAGCAAATCAGTTGCCGTTTCATATTGGGGCTGTTCTGCCCGCCATACTTCGGTAAGCTTCCCCGATACCGCCGCCGCCACTACCGCCTTCCGAAATTTTTTCAGCAGCACCGGCAGCTTCTCTAGCCGCTCTTGGCTGGCTTCGAACTTTTGCATAACGGCTTCGAGTTGTGCGACGATACGCTGCTGTTCTGCTAGTGGAGGTAATAAAAATTTTACTTGGTAAGCATCCTCACGATTTAAGCCGGGTATCGCCGTAGACCTATTAAGTCTCTTTAACCCACTGTTTAAAAGGAGGTAGTATACAAACCTCAGATTGTGCTCGCCTTTAACTCTGACATAGTAGGTAGTGTCAATTGCCCAGCAATCTTCATTAGACCAAGTAACCTCTCCAAATGACCCTTTTCTTCCTACAATAATCGCAGGACCTTTAACCTGCATATCCTTGTGGTATCCTACAACCCCATTAGAGCCATAAACAGGAAAGCCTGCATTGCTGCGTGTTTTAGCGGGTAGTGCACTCCCGTACTCTAAGGTGAGAATATCACCTAAGTGAGCGGGAACCCAGCCTTCTGGTAATTTACTTTTCATTGATTTCGAGCAGGCGCAACAGTTCTTTCAATTCATCTACCACTACTTCCAGCTCGTCAATAGCCTCTATTGCTAGCTCCTTTGGGTCAAGCAGGTCAGCCGCGTTAGAAAGGCTAGCATCAGCAATTAGACCCAAGTCCAGCGTATCACCCCGTTGCTGAATTTCGGCGCGGGTGAAGCACATCCACCGCTCATCGGTGTGAGCAGTACGGTCATCGGCGTGATATGCCCGCACGAAATCATTGAAATGGGCGCGGGTGAAGGGTGTGCGCTTCCCGAAATTCTCCATGTTGGTGCGCAGGTCATAGTACCAAACCTGCTTCGTGTTCCCCTTATCGGTCGAGCCGCGCTCGAAAAATAGCACGTTGGTTTTTACCCCTGCAGCGTAGAAAATACCGGTGGGCAGGCGCAGGATGGTGTGCAGGTTGCACTTGTCCATCAGGTCAGCTCGTACTTTTTGTCCGTCGCCATCCTGAAACAAAACGTTATCCGGTAGCACCACCGCTGCCCGTCCGCCCGGTTTGAGCGAGCGGTAGATATGTTGTAGAAAGTTGAGCTGCTTGTTGCTGGTGGGGTAGGTGAAGTCAGACCGTGTAGGACGCTCACCACCTTTCTTGGTGCCAAACGGAGGGTTAGCTAATACTACGTCGTAGCCTTTCAGTTTTTCCCCAATCTGCGTGAGCGTATCACCCAGCAGAATTTCGCTGTCCATGCCGTGCAGCAGGGCATTCATCATGGCGAGCCGGTGCGTATCGGCTACCAGCTCACAGCCCGAAAATGCCTGCTTGCGCTGGAATTCCGCCTGCTTTTCCGTCAGGGTATAGTAATTATCGGTCTGCGCTTTTACGTGAGCATCCGCTGCAATCATGAAGCCGAAGGTTCCACACGCGGGGTCATTGCACCGCTCACCGGGCTGCGGATTCATCAGCTCCACCATGGCATCAATCAGCGGACGCGGGGTAAAATACTGTCCGGCACCCGACTTCTTCTCGTTGGCGTTCTTCTCCAACAAGCCCTCGTAGAGGTTGCCTAAGCCTTCTTCCCGCGCCGAATACCAGTCCAGTTCATCAATGCTCTTGATGATTTTGCGTAGGTTCTTGGGCTCGTCAATATGCGTTTGGGCATTGTGGTAAATCTGCGCTACGTTTCCTGATACTTCCGTGCCCAAATGCAGCAGCAGCGTGCGGTAAAAGTTTTTCAGCGCTAAGCCTTCCTTGCTGGTTAGCTCGTCCCACCGATATTCCGCCGGAATCGATTCCTCGTTGCCCGTTTCCTTCAGCATTTTAAGGAAAAGCAGATATGTCAGCTCGGTTACGTACTGGTGATAGGTAATGCCATCGTCGCGCAGCACATTACACAGACTCCACAGTTTCGAGACGATTTCTTGGTTGTTCATACTATTGATAAAAGACGAAGCAAGGCAGGAACCTTGCTCCGGTAAGCAAATCGGAAAAGGAAAGGGTTAGGCGACGTACAAGCGTTCCTGTATAGTTTGCAGCACGTTGTCCAGTTGGTTGTCGAAGAGTTTGTTGAAGCGGTTATAGCCCCCATCGCCTTTGAAGGGCTCTTGGTTGAGGTCGTCCCGGGTTAGCACTGTTTCCTTGATAAGCTGGGTTTGTACCCGGTCGAGAAATTTCCGTTGGTGGGCATTCCAGCTATTAGAATTCCGGACAAAATCCACCGCTTCCTGCACCCGTACAGTCAGTGGGCGCGTTGCTTCACCAAGGGCTAGGCTACGAATATAGGCAATGATGTCGGCTCCCAATTCCTGTTTTTTCACGGCTTTCCATGCTACCCGGAGCTGCGTATCAGTAAAGCCTTGCTGGTCAAGATGCAGCTTCAATTCACGTAGCATGGGGCGGGTGAGGTCTTTGGGATTGGTGCAGACTATGTTCAGCGCCGCAATAGTGTTTTGATTGTTCTGCACGAACTCTGCAAAGGACTGTAGGTAATCTTCCGGGCGCTGAATAGGGCTGGCGGAATCTCCACCGTAGCCGCGTTCCGGCTCTAAGGCCACATCTTGATGCGTACTGTAGAGAAGGGGCTTCAGCGCGGCTTTTGCCTCTGAAAGCCAGCCTAGAGTAGGCTGATAGTGCTTTAATAATGCTGCTGCTTCTACAGAAGGCAACGTACGCAGATGGTTGATAAACTGCGTTAGTGTCTGCCCATTCGTGCCGTGGGCAAATTTCTCAATCTGAGTTGGGGTCAGCTTATTTCGCTTCCGTTGCAGCTTGGCAAGGATTTGTTCTACCTGCTGCTGCCGAGCTTCTTCCTGTTCAATCTTATCCAGTTCCTCAATCAGCTCTGTAATAGTCTGACTTGGGTCAACCACGACCGGTTTCATCGTGGTAACCGGCTCTAACGCCTCATAGAGACGCACCGCATCATAAATACGGAAGGTTTCCTTGCCTATATCATCCGCTAAGCGTGTTGCCCGCCCCAACATCTGTTCGTAGAGGATTCGGGAACGAACCCGGCGCATGAAGACCAGATTACAGATACGAGGAATATCTACACCCGTGGTCAACAGGTCCACCGTTACGACGATGGTAGGGTATTGCTCGTTCTTGAATTTTTTAACCAGTTGCTGCGGCTGGTCGGCAGTGCCCGTAATTTTGATAATGGCATCTTCGTCAACGTCAATGTCGGCGTTCTTGAATTCTTCTTTCAAAATGAGCACCAGTAAATCGGCATGCTGGTCGCTGGCCGCAAAAATCAACGTCTTTTCTGGTCCCTCAGGCAGCAACTCCTTCACCAGCATTTTGGCTATGGTTCGGTTGAAGCTCTCCGTAAGCACCAGTTTATTGAAGCCATCTACTTCAATCTTGAGCTCATCCTCCAGCCGGTCTAATTCTTCAATGTTCTGCGTTTCCGGGTTGTATGCCTGCGGAGTGCTACCGGCTTCCCAGACAATGCCTTCCTGATTGAGCTTCGTCTTCAGGAGAATAGGGGGCTCGTGGTCGATGAGGTAACCATCGATAACCGCTTGGCGATAGGTATAACGAAATACCGGGGAGCCAAATATCTTCACGGTATGCAGGGCCGGAGTGGCTGTTAAGCCTATCCGGAAGGCATCGAAATAGTCCAGTACAAGCTTATAAGTACTTAAGAAGTCTAATTGGTCCTTGTACGTAATTTGTGGTTCGGACATTTCCCGGTCAAGGGTGTAGCCCCGGTGAGCTTCATCGATGATGATACAGTCGTAGGCATCTATCGGAAGTGCTGGGGTATCCGCTTCTGGTGAATAAATCCGCTTTACTAAGGATTGCACTGTGGCTACATGAAGGCGGGTTTCAGCTTCAGGTAGCTTATCCTTCAACTCTTTCAAGTCGTAAATTTCGCCCAGCGTGAGGTTGCCTTCCATCTTCACTTCGTTGAAGGAATCGGTGGCTTGTATACCCAGCAATTTGCGGTCAACCAGAAATAGAATACGGCGGTAGCGCTTACTCTTCAACAGGCGGTAAACCAGTCCGAGTATCGTGCGCGTCTTCCCAGTGCCCGTTGCCATGGCTAGTAGGGCTCGGCGCTCGGGTTCGTTCGCTTCTATTACTGCTTCTACCCGCTGAATAGCCGTAACCTGATAGTCTCTTAGGCCCAATCCGTGGGCAGAGCGCAAATAATCAAAGCTGTCGTTTTTTAATGCCTCCTCGGCAGCCGCAATGTCCTGCTTATGCAGCTCAATCAGCGCCTGTGGAGAATACCAACCCTTCAATGCTCGGGAGTGGTTAATAGACTGCCTTCCATCCAAAAACCAAATTCCTGACTTTTCAGGTAATTGATAATGATAGGGCCTACCGTTGGTAGCAAAGAGAAATGGGGCTTGGTAAACTCCCCATGGAGCTGACTTTAAGAGTTCAACGCCGGTAGTCAGGTTAATATCTTTCGCATACCGCTTAGCCTGTTGCAGAGCTGCTGATACATCCTTGTTAATACGTTTGGCTTCCACAACGCCCACCAAGGTCATCCCAACAAACAAAGCGTAATCGGCCGGTCCTGAAGTAGTCTGCCATTCAGCAATGGCCAGATTGCGGCCTTTTTCGGGGCGGGTACCTTTGTTATAGCGAAGGGTGGGAGTATCTGCTTCCCAGCCAACACTACGAAGTTGCTCATCGATAATGGCTCGTGTTTCCGCCTCACTTAAGTTCAGGTTGTCTGCGGCCTTTTGTGCTTTCTCCTGTAATTGAGCCAGCTCAGGAGCGGATAATACGGGCCGAGCATCCAGACTCGCCTGTAATTCCAGTACCCGGGCTTGCAATGCCTGTTTTTCGGCTTCTAATTGAGCCAATTCCTGCTGCGTATCCCGGAGCTGGGGTAACGTAAACGGCAAAATGCCCTCAGGAAGCAAGTTCTCTCCGTAGGCATCCAGTAACCACTTACCAAGATGGTAGGCAGATTCCAGCAGCAGAGCAGCGTCTTCAGCGGTACCCGTGTTCTGGTGTGCTGCTACATTTCCCTTACGCTTTATTAAGTGGAGAATATCCTCCACCTGTCGGGGAAGAATGCCCTGCCGTTTCAATTCCTCAAGCCGCCGATGTTGGGTGTTTTCCACCAGCGGAGCCAACTGGTGCTCAGAGAACAGTCGGTCAACTAGCTTTTCCCCATATAAGCGCAGCTTAAACAAAGCGGCGACTGGGTCTTGGTAAAGGAGAAATTCTGCTTCCTTGCCGAGGGTATAGAGGGCTGGAAAGTCTTCCCGAAGGAAGTAGAAGTTACTGGTAGAATTGGACACAAACGATGGATAAGCAGGAATTAGCTTTCCAAGGTAGCAATCGAGTGACTGACATCAAATAGCCTAAAACGGAATAGTGCAATATGACTTCGCCCTTGAGATATCCGTAGTTGTGGTGGCACCAGACTTCATGTATCAAATTGTCTTGCTAAAATTGATACAGAGCTTTTGAATGCCCGTAAAATATGTGTCTATTAGCTGGAAAAGGGGAGCTCTTTTACCTTCCCCATCATGCCCATCATATCAAACATATGCGTCTCTTTTAGTTGCGTGGTTGTGTGTTTTCCTAGATACCGGACAAGGCTGGCCGGTTGCCTGCTTTAACGCGTAAAGGTAGTTTATGGTACCTGAGTGCGCTAAATGGGACGCGGTAGCCGCTTATTCCTACTGATAATTAGCTATCAGCGCAGAATAGTAACCGAGCCGGTTTGCACAAAGGGCTGCCCCAGCTCATCGGCGGCTTCAAACCGATATACGTATACGCCCGGCACCGGGGTAGCGCCCTTGATGCGCCCATCCCAGCGCTGCGCCGGACTAGTGGAAGTGAAGACTTCCTGGCCGTTTCGGTCCTGGATAACGAGCCGATAGGTGGTAATAAAGCGGCCTTTTATTTCCAGTACATCATTCAGGCCGTCCCCGTTGGGCGTAAAGGCCGTGGGCAGGACCACCCGCAAAGGCCGCGTTACCGTGGCCACATTGGAATAGCTGCGCCCACCACCATCAGGCAAGGTGGCTTCCAAACGGTAGCGCAGCACCTGCCGGTCCGGAGGCGGCGTCAGATCATTATAGGTGAGGCCAGAAACAGTTTGCGCACGCAAAACCTGCCCGGCCGGCCCCAGCAGCTGCAGCTGGTAAGTGGCAGTGGTGGCCTCATTCAATGCCGACCACCGCAGTTGCACGGCATCGGTATTGTCTTTTGCAGAAGTAGCTTCCAGAATAACCGGGCATACCGTAGCACTAGCGGTGGAAGTATTACCGCAAGGGTCCCGAAATTGGGCCGTGTAGCAGGGAGGGGTATCGACGGATACCAGCGCTAATGAATCCAGGAGCTTACTTCCGGAGGTAGTGCCCACCACCGTACTGGTGCCATCCTGCCGGCGCGTGTAAACCATAGCACTGCCCGGAGAGGCGGGGGCGGTGGTCGTTAGCTCTACCCGGTTGCGCAAATCAAACGATGCCATAATAACCGGCGCCGGAGGAATTTGGGTGGAAGCGGTTTTAAGTATCCGGGAGTCAGAAACCGAGGTAACGCCGCTGCCGATGGCGGCTACTCGGTAAGTGTATTCCACCCCGCAAATCACATCTTTATCCAGGTAAGTACCGCTGGTGCCAGCTCCTGTGCGGGTTAGCAGCGTGCCATTGCGCGTAATCTCAAAGCCTGTAGCGGCCGCCCCGGTGGTCCAGCGCAGCTCATTGCGGCCATCGGCGGAGGTAGCGGACAGCTGCACAGTGCAGCCCGTAGCAGAAACATACCGGGTACCGGTAGATTGGCAGGCATCCGTAAGCCGCAGGCGGTAGCAACCGGGCAAGGTAGCGGCGGGCAGGGTGAAGCTGGTGCTGGCAGCCGGCACGTTTGCCACCTGCCGGAATCCGCCCGGGCTGGCGGCATCCGCTACTTCCAGCAGGTATTTATACTCTGTTTGCAGGCTGTTCCATTGAAATTCAATAGAGTTTCCGCTTACGGTTAGTTGCTTCAGTTGGGGCACCTGAGGGGTGGAGGCAGGCGTGAAGCTGATGGTGCGGGCAGCGCTGCACAAAGAAGCGGCCGTGTAGCTGCCCTGCACGGTAACTGTCGTAGTGCCGCTGGTTACGGCATAGGTTGTAGTGCCTACAGTAGCAGGCTGCGGTGTGCCATTGCCCAACTGCACCGTAAACTGATCATAGCTACGGTCGGTAATAGAAACCTGCACAAAACCGGGGGCACAGGTAGCCACTGCAAAAACCGGCTCCGGAGCCGCATAAACCCGCAGGGTGCGTGAGAATATAATGCCCGTGCCCGGTACCAACAGGTTAGGAGTGTTCTGGGTGATGACGATATTGCCCGGGGTAGCAGGGACCGTTAGCGTAGTCACCGTATCCCCCTCGGCAAAGGTGCAGACGGTGGCCGTGGAAAGGCGGTAGTAGGTTTTCTTTGGGTCGAGGGGGCGGCCGCTGCAGTCGCGCAGGCGGATGCGCTGGCCCGCACAAAGAGCCGTAATCGGCAACCGGGTAGCAGCATCATATACTTGAAAGCAGGCGCCGGAATTAGGCGTATCGGTACAGGGCGCCTGGGCGTAGGCGGGCCGCTGAGCCAGGAGCAGCAGGGACCAGAACAGCACAAAGAATCGGGTACAGAACTTCACCATGGGCATAACGCGGCCGGCGCGGAGGCAGTATAGCATCGGCCGCAAAAGCGGAAGGTAAGCGACGCCAGGCAAATTCTAGCGCCACTCGTGGGTGCGCACGAAGGCCGCGGCCGCGTGCAGGTCGGGGTAGAGTACCCGGTCGTGGCCGTTGAAAGGTACTTTTTGGCGGAAAGCCTCTACTACCTGCTCCAGCTGCGGAGAGGTACGGGCCGGGCGGCGGAAGGCCAGCGCCTGGGCCGCATTCAGCAGCTCAATGCCCAAAACCTGCTCCGTGTTCTGAATGACGCGCAGGCCTTTGGTAGCGGCGTTGGCGCCCATGCTCACGTGGTCTTCCTGCCCGTTGCTGCTCACAATGCTGTCAATGGAAGCCGGGGTGCACAGCTGCTTGCTTTGGCTTACAATGCTGGCAGCCGTGTACTGCGGAATCATGAAACCGGAGTTGAGGCCGGGCTCGGCCACCAGGAACGGCGGCAGGCCGCGCTGCCCCGAAATCAGCTGATAGGTGCGGCGCTCCGAGATACTGCCCAGCTCGGCTACGGCAATAGCCATGAAATCAAGCGCCAAAGCCAGCGGCTGCCCGTGAAAGTTGCCGCCGGAAAGAATGGCGTCGTCCTCGGGGAAGATGTTGGGGTTGTCGGTTACGGCGTTGCACTCCGTTTCCAGCACCTGGGCCACGTACGCCAAGGCGTCGCGGGAGGCGCCGTGCACCTGGGGCTGGCACCGGAAGGAGTAGGGGTCCTGCACGGCCTTTTTTGGCTGCTGTTGCAGCTCACTGCCCGCCAGCAGCTCCCGGATGCGCGCCGCCACCGCCAGCTGCCCGACATGCGGCCGAATCTGGTGCAGGCGCACATCAAATGGCTCGGGCCGCCCATCAAACGCCTCCAAAGAAAGGGCCCCAATAACATCTGCCGCCTGCGCCAGGCGCTGGGCGCGCATCAGGCTGTGTACACCGTAGGCCAGCATAAACTGGGTGCCGTTCAGCAGGGCTAGGCCTTCTTTGGCGCCCAGGCGTACTGGTTCCCAGCTGAACAAATGCATGGCATCGGCCGCTTTCAGGCGGTAGCCCTGGTAGTTTACTTCGCCCAAACCCAGCAGCGGCAGGCACAAATGTGCCAGTGGGGCCAGGTCGCCGCTGGCACCCAGGGAGCCCTGCTGGTAGACCACCGGCAGAATGTCGCGGTTGTAAAAATCGAGCAGGCGCTGCACCGTGGCCACCTGTACGCCGCTGTGCCCGTAGCTGAGGCTTTGGGCCTTCAACAGCAGCATCAGCTTCACCAGCTCACCGGGCACTTCCTCGCCGGTGCCGCAGGCGTGCGACATCATCAGGTTCACCTGCAGTTGCTCGCGGTCGGCGGGCGGAATGCTTTTGTCGCAGAGGGCCCCAAAGCCGGTATTGATGCCATAAATGGGAGCATCGGAATGCGCCAGCCGCTCCTGCAGGTAGGTGTGGCAGCTTTCAATGCGCTGGCGGGCTTCTTCGCTGAGCACCACGCGGCGGCCGCTGGCCACCAGCTGGCCCAGCTCCTGAAGGGTGAAATGATGGGAGGGAGTAAGCGAAAAATCAGCAGACATGGGTGGGGGAGAGCAAAGAAGCGCAGAAAAGCCGGCGAGCCTGGGTGGGGAGGAAGCCCGCCGGTTTCAAAGTTGGGTAATTCAGGCGGAGTTTTCAGCGCCGGGCTAGCTACCCGCCGTCAGGAGTTGGATGACATCTTCCAGGGCGAGTTGCTGCTCCTGCCCGGTGCGCAGGTCTTTCAGCTTAAACTGCCGGGCGGCGCGCTCCTCCGAGCCCTGCAGCAGCACAAAAGGAATGCCTTTGGCATCGGCGTACTTAAACTGCTTGGCCAGCTTGGTGCTTTCCGGGTACAGCTCGCTGGGCACGTTTGCCTCGCGCAGCTGGCGCAGCACGGGCAGCATGCCGGTCATAGAATCCGCATCAAAATTGGCTACCAGGCAGCGGGTAATAGCGGCCGCGCCTTCCGGGAACAGATTTAGCTCATCCAGGCAGTCGTAGAGGCGGTCTACGCCGAAGGAGAAGCCCACCCCGGACACGCCCGGCAGGCCAAAAGAGCCCGTGAGGTTATCGTAGCGGCCGCCGCCGCTCACGCTGCCCATGTTCACGTTATTAATCTTGATTTCGAAGATGCAGCCCGTGTAGTAGCTCAGGCCGCGGGCTAGCGTGGGGTCAAATTCGACATGGTCGAACTGCGAGAAACCGAAGCCCTGGAGCATTTCCTGCACCTGCCGCAGCTCTTGCAGGCCTTTGTACTGGCCATCGGCCTCGGTGGGTACGCCGGCCTGGGCAAAGGCTGCCTGCAGGCGCTCCAGCTTTTCGCCAAAACCGCCTTCCACTGTTAGCAGCTGAAACAGAGTATCTATGGCGCCGGCCGAGAAACCGCGCTCCAACAGCTCATTGCTTACACCTTCCCGACCAATTTTGTCCAGCTTATCAATGGCAACAAACAGGTCGGTTTCGGTGCCTTCGCCGCCCAGGGCCTGGTAAAAGGCGCCCAGCACGCGCCGGTGGTTTATTTTTATGGTGTGCTCCGTAAGGCCCAGCGTGTTCAGCACCTCGCTCATCATCAGCACAATTTCTGCCTCGCAGAGCAGGGAATCAGTGCCCACCACGTCGGCATCACACTGGTAAAACTCGCGGTAGCGGCCGCGCTGGGGGCGGTCGGCGCGCCACACGGGCTGAATCTGGTAACGCTTGAAGGGGAAGGTGAGCGTGCCCCGGTTCATGACTACATAGCGCGCAAAGGGCACGGTGAGGTCGTAGCGCAGGCCTTTTTCGGCAATTTTGGGCAGGATTTTTTTGGAGCCGGCCGCCAGGTCATCGGCCGTCACGTCTTTGGCGAAGTCGCCGGAGTTCAGAATCTTAAACAGCAGCTGGTCGCCCTCGTCGCCGTATTTACCCGTGAGCACGGATAGGTTTTCCATGGTGGGCGTTTCGAGCGGAGCGTAGCCGAACTTCTCGAACACGCGCCGGATAACGCCAAAAATATAGTTGCGGCGGGCCACCACGGCCGGGCCAAAATCACGGGTGCCTTTAGGAATGCTGGGTTTCTGAACGCTCATCGTCTCGGGGCAGGATGCGAAAAATTTGCCCGCGAAGGTACTCGCTAATTGCCGCAATCTGGTAGCGCGGCCCCGGGTATTGCGGGGGCGGCCCGCCTCGCATCCAACTAAGGAGCCGGGAGGCTGCCTGCTGCGAAGGGGCACAAAAAAGCCCGGGAGTATGAATACCCAGGCGTTTGGTCTGACTCGTTTTTAAGGGGAGGCTTTAACGTATAGCGCCGTTGAAATAAATTCCGTGGGCGTCCAGCAGGTTAGCCGCCAAAGCGGGCCGCTCATGAGGTGCCAGGCCACTAAAGTACGCCAGGGCCGATTCCGGCAGGTGGCAAAGTACCAGCTCACGGCCCTGTTGGCGCAAGTGGTAATCATAAGCCAGGAGCAGGTCAATGGCTTCGGTGGGTATCTCTTTTAGCAGGCTACAGTCAACCCAAATGAGGCGCCGCCCACTCCGGCTGGCCCGGTGTAAGCCACGCGCCAGCTTATGTTCGGGAGCATCGGTGGTTTCCGGAGCTACAATAAGTAAGTAGCTATCCGGGAGTAATTCGCGCTGTACATCAAGCATAGAGCCTCTAACGTAAGAGGCATAAGAAAAGTGACAGTTAGGTTTGTGATTTCAATATGATATATGTACATATAAATTGATTAATATTTATTTCAATAATGTTTGCTATCAGTTGATTGTGGATAAATTATGGAGTGAAAATGAAGGTGATGGGAATTATAGCAGAATATAAATCATAATAAAAAAATTATATTTAATTTATGTTAAAACCAACTAATGATTTTAGATAAGTAAAGCTCTGCTGCTCGGCTCCTAAGGTGCCCGGTGCTTTGCCCGCCGCAGCTGATACAGCACTGAAAAGGCGAAGGGTGCTTTCCAGGCCGCCCGTACTCCGGCCTGGCTGAGGGTGCGGTTGGTCCAGTCGTTACAGGTATGGAAAGCATGGTAGCGGCCGCTGCCCTGAAAGAAAACATCCTGGCCGGTATAACCCGGCGCGGTGCTGCGCACGGGCGGGGCGGTAGCAGCTGCGGCAAAGGCCATCCGCAGCCGGGCGCACAACCGGCGGTATTCTGCCTCCGAAATGCGCAGACCTATCACCCGCCGGGCAGTTTGCGGCGCACCAGAATAGAAAGTGACATGGGTCAGCGTGGGGGCTGGCAGCAGGGCGCGCAGGATAATTCCCGGTCCGGGAAAGCGGCCACCGTAGGAGGCGCGGTAAAAGCCTTCGTTTCCCCAGCCAAAGCTGATATACTGGTAGTGGCCAAACTGCTGACTTAAACTGGTATCCTGCAAAGTCTGCAGCCAGTCCTGTTGGGTACGGGGCTCGCGCAGCGGTACAATAATCTCGGTATGAAAGCCATTGGATACCACATAAACCGGGATGCCCGTGGGCGTTTCCCGGAACTGGTGGTTGCGCGGTACTGCGGTGCCCGTCAGCAGATAAAGCAGGAAAGCCAGGGCCGCCGTCATATATAAACCTACTATACTTCCACCGATAACACCCAGACCCAGCCTGAAAAGCTGGAGAAAGAGAGGCCCAAACGCAGGCCGCCCGCCGTGGCATTTCGCAGAGGAAACACCAAGGCGGGCGGCAGAGTTGCCTGAGTGGCGGAGCGCCGGAAGAGAAGCTTAAGAACCCTGACGGGTCAGCACCGGAGCTTTGGCAGCTACTGCCGCGGCTTTCACGTGGGCATCTTTCCGGAACTGGCTGGCATACACGGGCTGCAGGGCTACGTTACCCATGGCAATTCGGGTAGTAATGCCATTCACCACAAAGGCGGGGTTGTGCTGGCGAAAGCCCAGTACCGTAGTGGTGACTTTGTATTTGCCGAACGGAACCTTGTCTACGGCAAAAGAGCCATCGGCATGAGTGGTAACCGTACGGATGAGGGCGTTATCCTCGGCGCGCAGAATGGCTACGGTAGCACTGGGAATAGGCTCGTTGGTCTCGGCATCCCGGATGACACCCGTCACTTTGCCATTGTAAAATGTAACGGCCGATACCTGAAGGCCGGTAAGTGCGAGGATGACGCCCAAAGAAATGCGGTTCAAAAAGGAGGTTTTCATAGCTCAGAAAGGACAAAGAATGGAAGTGCGGAATAGGGCTGAAGAGTGCCGAAGCAGCCGCGGTTCCGCTGGGCGGGCTCCGCAGCCCTGTTAGTGTCAGATGTTGCCGGTTGGCGTGGGGCAGAAGCCTTGGCTTACCTACCGAACTTTCCCAGCCCGGGGGCCGGTGCCCGGTTCCCGCCGTGACGGGTGTCAGCAGCGAGGGTGGGCTTGAAGTACAGATCAAAGATACTATTTAGTACTATGTGTTGCAAGGTACCTTTGATATTTTTTTTATGATTCTATTTTTTATCTGTTCCAGAGGGGGTGAAGTGGAGGAACAATGAAGAGAAATCCGGGAAAGGAGGGAGGGAACAGGGTTTTAGTCTGTCAGGGCCGATTGGCTTTCTACTGTACTAGATGAGCGACTTAACCGGAGGGTTGCCTGAAATCAGAAAAATATTTCTTCGAATCTTTCTGTCCAGCGGGAGGATTGGGTTCCCGGGCCTCATGAGCTGGCCACTAATGGTAAAACGCGCATCGCTGGACCTTTATTGAGAAGTAGTTGTACAAAAGTAAAGCCTGCTTGTAGGCGCGTCAACCGCATATTGATGTGATACAGGTATTTATCCATCCATACCGGCCTTCCTCTAAGTACTCATTGCCCCCAAAACAAAGCACCCCGACTGGTTAAAACCGGCCGGGGTGCTTGGTAGAGTAAATCAGCAGCAAAGCTTAGCCGCCAAAGCCGCCGCCACCGCTCTGAATTTGCTCTATCTTCTTGGGGGGCTTAGTAGCGCCTATGTACCAGGTGAAGCCCAGCCAGCCCACGCGGGTTTCGTTTTTATAGCGCGCCGTGGTTTGCAGCGTTTCCGTGTCAATCTCCGAGCGGCTTACCTGCGTGTCAAACAAATCGGATACGCGCAGCGTCAGCGCGGCGCGGTCCTGGAACAGGCGCTGGCGCACGGCCAGATCCAAGCCGCCATACGCCAGCTGCCGACCCTGTGCCGTGAGCGTGGCCGAGCGCCAGGAGCCGGTGAGCTGCACATCCAGGGTAGGACGAACGGTAAAGCTGTTGTTCAGGCGCAGGGTGCCCGCCAGGGTATTGCGCTGCTTGTCAACGGAGGCATTGCTGGCAATCTGGCTGCGGTAGATGGAGCCCGTCAGGCCCACGCGCCACCATTTGGCCAAGGGTTGGTTCCAGGTCATTTCGGCGCCCAGGTTGGTGGTGCGGCCCACGTTGCGGTAGGTTTCCGCGGTTACAATGCCAGCCTGGTTCAGGCGTGTGGCCGTGGTATCAATGCTGCGGATGCGCTGAATCACATCATCCGTGAAGCGGCCGAATAAAGTGGCTGTAATGGCTGTGCCGTTGCTTAGGTTCAGCTGCTGGCCCAGCTCTACGTTATGGCTGAACTCAGCGCGCAGCGCCGGGTTACCGAGGCGGTAGTTGCGGGCATCCTGGAAAAGCTGGAAGGGCAGCTGCTGCATAAAGTTGGGCCGATTGATGCGGCGGGCGTAGCTGAGCTGCAGGCGGTTCTGGCCGGGCTCCTTGCCCAGCTCCCGGCTGAGCGTGGCGGAGGGGAAAAAGCTGAGATAATCCAGCTTCACCTGGCCCTGGCCGCCCTGCACGGCACCCGTCAGATTGGTGTACTCGGCCCGCAGGCCACCCTGCACGTTATAGTTTTTGCCCAGGGGGCGCTGGTAAGTGACATAAGCGGCCGGCAGCACTTCCCGGAAGTCATACTGAATGGCGCGGGCCGGGTTTAGCACGAAGTCGTTGGGGCGGTCGGTGGGGGCGGTCAGCTGGTCGGCGCCGCCATCGTTCCAGGTGGTTTGCATCTTCAGACCGGTTTCCAGACGGCTTTTCTCATCAGCCAGGGGCAGCACGTAGTCCAAGGTGCCGTAGGCAATGGTAGCATTCACATCAAATTCCTGACGCTGCGAAGGCGCGTCGCTCAGGCGCTGCGTGAACGGAACATCTGCCGTAATCTTCACCCAGCCGGCATTAGAGGAAAGCTCGCGGCCCTTGTGCGCTTTCCAGGTGCGGCGGTAAGAGGCATCAGCATTCCATACCTGCACGTCCACATTTACCTGCTGCTGTCCCAGCTGATTAGGCTGCTGCTCGCTGTTGATGGCCGTGGTCAACGTTTGCTTGTTCAGGTTTCGCTCGCCTTCCATGGAGGGCGACAGGCTGAAGCTCAGGTTCTGCTCCTCATTCAGATCATACTCCACGCCCAGGCTGAGGGAGTGGTTGATGCGCCGCTCCGTACCGCTGCCTTCCTGCGTGGTACGCACTGTTTCGCCCGTGGGCAGCAAAGCCGTTTGCGTGCCCCGCGACTTATCTGTGTAGCGCTGGTCGCGGCCGTTGTAGCTGAAGTTCCAGTTGGCCGCTCCCTGCCGGCGGTTCAGGCTAAAAGTGGGCGTGTACTTCTCGCCGTTGCCCACTACCAGCCCTACCTGGCCGTTGATGCCGTTTTTGCGCTCTTTCTTGGTGATGATATTAATCACGCCCGCCCCGGAAGCATCATACTTGGCCGAGGGGTTGGTGATGATTTCAACCTGCGAAATGCGTGAGGCCGGTATCTGATCCAGCTTGGAGCCGGTGCCGCCATTGCTGGTGCCGCTGGGTTTGCCATCAATGAGAATAGTGAGGTTGGAAGAGCCGCGCAGGCTGATGGTGCCGTTGGCATCTACTGCCACCGAAGGCACGTTTTGCAGTACATTTACGGCGGTGCCGCCCACGCTGCTCAGGTCTTTTTCCACGTTGATGACGCGCTTGCCCAGATCGTTCTGCACGGTTTCCTTCTGGCCCGTTACTGTCACGCCTTTCAGCTGAGTTACGGTTGGGTTGAGCGCCAGCGTGCCCAGCTGCAGGGCCGGAGCCTCAGCGGCCAGCACAATGGTGCGCTTAATTGGCTGATAGCCGATAACCGTAGCGCGCAGCATATAGCGCCCCAGGGCAACCTTCTCCAGCACAAAGGCACCCTCTTCGGTGGTTTGCGCCCCGGTTACCAGCGTAGAATCCTGGGCCCGCAGCAGCACCACATTCACAAAAGGCAATGACTGCTTAGTAGCCTGATCCATCAGTTTGCCCGATATCGAGCCGGTATTCTGAGCGTGCAGCCCTAGCGGAAAGAGCATAAGCAGGAGCCCCAGGCACCAAAGTGCCCGGCCAGGGAGAAGTTGTGTTTTCATAAAAAAAGAAGGTGAGTGGAGGGTAGAAACAGGCAATAAGGGGCTGTCCCAGTCGGCCGCGGTACCGCTGGAGCCCCGTACAGGGGTTCTAAAACTCAGATGGAAATAGGAGCCCGGGCAGTTAGCCGGGCTGCAGCCTGCGGCCGCTGTTGTTACCCCGTGTCAGGTTTCCCGTTTGGAAACTGGTCTGCCTCAAGGCTATAGTGAAGTTGATGGAACAAATATATAATACAGTACTTTGTGACGCAAGGTACTGTATTGAAAAATTTTGCTAATTGATATGACTTTTATTTAAAATGTTGATTAGCAATAAATTGTATTTGGTATGCTGCTTGAGAATTCCGAAGAACCCAACTTATCCTACCGAGACCTACACTTAGGAAGGGAAAGAACAGACGTAGCCGGAGAACCCAAGTGACAGCCCAGGATGCACACGCCTTGCCAAGCTTAGTACAGATGCTTCCATTCGCAAAAGGGTTGTCTGAGTTCATAAAAAAAGCGGGCCTCGTTGGGAGGCCCGCTCTTTAAGCAGAGGGAAGCAGCAGCTACTTACTTGGTGCCCGGAGTTACTACCTGCCCGTTGCGGTAGGTTTTCTTCTCCTTCACTGTTTTTCCATCCGGTCCGAAATAACTCCAAATCCCGGTTTCCCGGTCGTTGCGGAAGGAGCCGGTTACTTCTAAGGTGCCATCTTCGCGCAGCTGTTTGTAAGCGCCCAAGCGCAGTCCTTTCACGTAGGTGGATTCCGCTTTCAGCTTCCCTGAGGCATAGTATTCCTGCTTCAGGCCCGTGGGGTGGCCGTTTTCATTGGTTACCCGGCTTTCCACGATACCTGTGGGGTAATAAGAAAGCTGCTCACCACTCAGGCGCCCGTTTACATAGCTGACCTGGGTTTTTACTTGTTTGGTGCCGGGGTAGAAAGTACGCCAGGTACCGGCCGGCTGCCCGTTCTTGTACTGTTGCTCCTCGCGCACTGTGCCGTCTTCCTGGTACATAGTCAGCTTTCGGTCGCGGGCCTGGTTGGCGTAATCTATTTCCTGCTCCAGCTTGCCGGAGGGGTAGAAGTTCTGGGTAATGCCGGTGAGCACCCCGTTGCGGTAGTTCATCTTGCTTTTCACCGCCCCGCTTTCGTAGTAGGCCTTGGCCGGGCCATCCAGATTGGAGGTAGGGGTGGAGAGGGCCGCGGTGTTTTTGGTCATATCATCGCCCAGCGGGTTTTTCACGGCCCGATTGGCCTGCGCGGCCGCTACGTAAGTGCCCTCGGTGCGCAGTTTACCGGAAGGGTAGTAGCTCTTATAAGAGCCCCGGCCCGTTTTGTCCGTCAGCACTTCCGTTTCTACCTGGCCATTGTCATAATAAGTTTTGTAGGAGCCGGTGAGCAGGCCCCCGCGGTAAGTAGCTTCACTTTGCAGCTGGCCGTTGGGGTGGTAGGTTTTCACCGGCCCGCTGGCTTGACCATTGACGTAGGTAATTTCCGAACGGGGCTTGCCGGAGGGGTACAGCTCCTGCACCACGCCGCTGGGCTGGCCCTTGGCGAGCGTAGTTTTCAGCTTTACCTCGCCGTTGGGGTGATAGTAGGTTAGCGTGCCGGAGGGCTGGTCGTTCTCATAAGTGCCTTCCTGTGCCAGCTGCCCGGTTTTGTAATAGGTTTTGAAAGGTCCCTGCCGCTGGCCTTGCTGGTAGGTGACCTCCAGCCGGGGCTTGCCGGTTTCAAAGAACTCCACGTAGGCACTGTCGCGCTTGCCGGCCGTGAAGCGGGTTTGTGCCTCCAGCTTGCCCGAGCGGTAAAAACGCTTGTATGGGCCTTCCATAACGGTATCGGCCCCTACGGCCGCCGAGTATACCTCCCGGATGCGCTGGCGGCTCGAGTCCTGATAGGTGATAATTCGGCGGAGCTTCTGGGCCTGCACTGCCGTGGTAGAGAGCATCAGCAGGAAAGCAAAGGCGAGTAGTTTCATAGCCGCAAGAACGGAGGAAAAAGAAAAGTATTTTCTGACGGCCGCTGGCCCGGTTAAGCCATAGCACCAGTCAGATTTCGAAGCAAAACAAAAGCCCTGCCGCAAAAATGCCGCAGGGCTTTTTAACTCTTGAGAAAGTAACACGATACGTCGTGCTATCCGTTCAGGCAGTAAAAGGCAGAGTTAGATTTTCTCCAGTACAATGCTGCTGGCGCCACCGCCGCCGTTGCAGATACCGGTTACGCCAATCTTGCCGCCTTCATTCTGCAGCACGTTCAGCAGGGTAGTCACAATGCGCGCGCCGGAAGCACCCAGCGGGTGGCCCAACGACACCGCGCCGCCGTACACATTCACCTTGGTGCCTTCCAGATTCAACAGCTTGTTGTTGGCCAGCGAAACCACCGAGAAAGCCTCATTGATTTCGTAGAAATCAACGTCTTTAGCATCCAGGCCAGCATTTTTCAGCGCTTTTGGAATAGCCAGGGAAGGCGTAGTGGTGAACCACTCCGGGGCCTGCTCCGCATCGGCGAAGCCGCGAATGATAGCCAGGGGCTTAATGCCCAGCTGCTCGGCTTTTTCACGGCTCATCAACAGCACGGCGGCCGCGCCGTCGTTCAGGGTAGAGGCGTTGGCGGCTGTTACCGAGCCTTCTTTGGTGAAAGCGGGCTTCAGGGTAGCAAACTTGGCAAAGTCGGCCTTGGTATACTCCTCGTCGTCTTCCACCACCGTGGATTTACCGCGCACGGTTACCGTTACGGGCACAATCTCATCCTTCTTTTTGCCGGCTTTGGCCGCGTTGGCGCTGCGGGTGTACGACTCCTGCGCAAAAGCATCCTGCTCCTCGCGGGTGATGTTCATTTCCTTGGCCGTGTTATCGGCCGCGTTGCCCATGGCATAGTCGTGGTAAGGGTCCCACAAACCGTCGCGCACCAGGCCGTCAATCATCTGGCCGTGACCGTACTTGGCACCAAAACGGGCTTTGTCCAGGTAATACGGCACATTCGACATGCTTTCCATGCCACCGGCCAGAATCACATCGGCCTGCCCCAGCATAATAGCCTGGGAGGCATACATAATGGCTTTGCTGCCGGAAGCACACACTTTATTCACGGTAGTGCACTCCACGGTATCGGGCAGGCCGGCTTTCTTGGCCGCCTGGCGGGCCGGAGCCTGGCCCAGGTTGGCCGAAATAACGTTGCCCATAATAACCTGCTGCACTTCTTTCGCATCAACGCCGGCTTTCTCCAGCGCGCCTTTCAGGGCAATGGCGCCCAGATCAGTAGCTGAAAGCGAAGCCAGGCTGCCGCCAAATGAGCCAATGGGCGTACGCACCGCCGCAACAATTACTACTTCTTTGATTTGCATATATAAGGATTGGGTGGGGGTGAGGGAATGCTAGCGCGGCTTCAATGAGTCGCTCCGGCGGATAAAAGTACGCTTCTGCGCCGGCTTAGCCAACGCACCCGTTGACAAGCCCCCGTGCCGGGGCATTGTTTTGCTTTTGGCCGGATGCCAATGTCCCGGCTACCAGGCCGGCTTATCAGAGGCTGGTTTAGGCGCTGTTTTGCGGGGCAGCTGCTGAATGTATTGCTGCTCGGTGGCGCGCAGCGCGTCCAGAATCTGCCGGGCCTGCGCCGGATTTAGCTGCATTTGCTGTAGCCGCGCCCGCTGGGTTTTCATCTGAGTGGCGTCATCGGAGGCGTTTTCGCCGCTGGCCCCGACACCCGTTTTGCCAGGTGCGTCAGCGGAGCTTAGCCCGCGGGTATCGCCGGGCTGCTGTCCCTGCGCCATTTGCTTTTCAGGGCCCGTGCCGGGCTTCACGCTGCCATCTGCCCCGGCCCCAGCCGGGTTGCCGGGCTGCTGCGCATTGGGCTGGCCTTGCGTGTTGGGACGAGACTGAGGCGGCTGCTTTGGGTTATCTGGCTGATTGGTATCATCCACTTCACCGCGCCGGTCCTGTCCGGGCTTTGGCTTGGGTTGCTGGCTGGGCTGTTTGTCGTCGGCCTTCTGGTCGGCGGGGGGCTTAGGTTTCGAAGCCTCCGGCTTCTCCTTATCCGCGGGGGGAATAGTGGGGTCCGGCTGGCGTTTCAGGTACCGGCTCACTAGCTCATAGTCGTAGCGGGCCGCGGTATTGCTTGGGTTGGCTACCAGCGCCAGCCGCAGCAGGCGCACGGCCTGAGCATAGTCGCCTCTTTGGGCACTCAGCACGCCCAACTGCTGATGCGCCACGCTGCGCACCTGAGAAGCCGGGCTGGATAGCAGCCGGCTGTAGTAGGCGCGGGCGGCCGGCAATTGCCCCGCCCGGGCGCTGGCATGGGCCAGATTCAGAAGAATAGCTTCTGTGGAGCGAGAATCTTTTTCCGCCGCAATTGCCCGCCGGAACTCCTGCGCGGCCCGTACAAAATCTTGGCGGGCAAAGGCCTGCGTGCCCACCCGCACGGCTTCGTTACGGTCGTGCACCCACATTAGGCTGCGCCAGCTGCCCAGGAGCACCAGCAGAAAAAGCAGAGGTGCTCTCATGGCCGAATCACTCTCACCGTTACTATCACATCCAGCATCATAAGGGCTAATGCCAGCAATAAAGGGTAGCGGTATCGGTTATCGGCTACTGAAACCGTGCGCACCTGTTCGGCCTTGCCTTCTACGCGGTTCAGCGCATTCACCAGCTGCGGAAACTCATTGCGCTGGTCGCTCAGCTCAAAGTATTGCCCTTCAGCTTGCGTAGCCAGCCGGCGGAGCACGGTGGGCTGCAGCTGAGTTACGGCATCCCGGCCTTTGGCATCCCGCACAAAGCCACCGCCCTCCCTGGGTATACGGCTGCCTTCTACCGTGCCTACGCCCACGGTAAACAGATGCACACCGGTGCGGGCAAGCTCCCTCAGCACGGGCTCCAGGTTCTCCCCAAAATCCTCGCCGTCGCTCACCAGTACCAGGGTTAGCGCGCGGGGTGGGGTGCCCTGAGTACGCGGATTTGCGGTAAAGCGCCGCAGAGCCAGCTGTAGCGCCGGGGCCAGATCCGTGCTGCCTCCGGGTACTAGGTTGGTTTGCAGAGTTGAGAGAAACAGCTGCAAAGCGCCCTGGTCGTAGGTGAGGGGGCACTGCACAAAGGCGCTGTTTGAAAATACAATGAGTCCGATACGGTCGGCCTGGAAGCGGCTGACCAGGCGGGAAAGCTCGGCGCGGGCTTTTTGCAGGCGGGTAGGGGCCACATCCGAAGCATCCATGGAGCGCGACAAATCCACCAGCAGCCAGACATCCTTGCCGGCGGTGCGCACTGCCTGTTTGGTAGTACCATAGGCAGGCCCCAGCAGCGCTATCAGTAGCAAGGCAAAGTAAGCCAGGCGCAAAGGCAGCTTCCAGGCCAGGCGCCAGCCCCGCTGCCCAAAGGGTGCGGCCAGCCGACGGGTGCGCAAAACAAATCCGGTGTAGAGCACTACCACCAACCCAATGGCCACCACCTCCGGCCATCCTAAAGGATAGGCCCAATTCATATACGTACTAAGGTAAGCTGCACCATTGCGGCAAATATAACAGCCTGATTGTGGCCGCAGAAGGAATATCTGCGGTAGATATTTTCAACCAAAGTATTGGTTTCTGTTACCTAGTCGTATATTTGTGCACTCTTTAACCGGAAGAGACTCATATCTGGAGAGATGGGTGAGTGGCTGAAACCAGTAGTTTGCTAAACTGCCGTAGCTCTAAAGGCTACCGGGGGTTCGAATCCCCCTCTCTCCGCACCATGTGTAGTTCAGGATTCTGACACCAGATTTCTGAATTTTTTTCGGGGTGTAGCGTAGCCCGGTATCGCGCCTGCTTTGGGAGCAGGAGGCCGCAGGTTCGAATCCTGCCACCCCGACCCTTCGAATAGCCGTCAGCCCACCTTTGGGGCGGGCGGCTATTTGTTTTTGACCCCGTAGCTCAGCTGGATAGAGCAGCTGCCTTCTAAGCAGCCGGTCTTTGGTTCGAATCCAAACGGGGCCACTTTATAATCAGCCACTTAGCAGGATTGCTGGGTGGCTTTTTTGTTGGTGGTGCCCACGGTGGTGCCTGCATTTAATTCCTAGTACTTCGTAGAAATGGAAAAGCAGGTGTAGTATGATGGGTGCTTAAATCCTGGTTGGCAGGTAAATGCCTTTAGTAGGAATCAGCGGGTAAACTTCTCGCGGCGGACAGTAGCGGCCAGGGCCTGCGTATCGGCATCAGCCGGATTGTAGAGCGCCATGAGGTCTTCCAGACCTTGGTCGCCATCAATATACTTTTGCAAAGCCTCCAGCACCTGGGGGCTGGGCGCCGCTCCGGCTATGGTAGCAATGGCCACTCCCCAAGTAACGTGGCTCTGCCGCTTCAGGCGAGCCTGCAGCTCCGCCGGCGGCAGATCAGGTGGAAAGGGAGTGAATTCAGGAGAAGCCATTTACTGGGGCAAAAGACAAGTCTGGCTTCTACGCAAAGTATCAGATGCGGGTTTTGCCCAGGCCCCACCATGGCCGGTCATCGGCAGATGCGTCATCGGCGTTTCGTATCTGGCTTAGTTGGTTTTACCTCGCATCCGGGCTATAGCCGCTGAGAGCATGCGTATCCTTTAAAAACCGAGCAGCCTGCATGATTCATAGCGCTGTCCGCTACGAGCCATGCAGGCTGCTCTACTATAATTAATCTAACATATAAAACGGATAATTATAGGTAGGGATAAGGATAGTGTTATGCGCGTAAATGGCTAGTAATAAGCAGGATAAAGCCAAGGTATTCAAGTGTCGAGGGATGAATGCAGGGACATTTATGAGGCATATTCCGGCACAGGCCATCTGCAAAAACGGAGCTAAAAATGACAGGCACCAGACCCATTAGGAGAAGCATCCTCTCGGATAGCTCCAGAATATTGCAGGGATTTAAAGCAACGGTCAGGAAGACACTAAGGGCTTAGTGGGGTGGCTAGCTGACAGTCAGCAAGGCAGACTGCGAAGGAACAGCGGAGGCATGCGGCAGATAATACACCTCGTTCAGCAGCCAGGCATCACTCCCGATACGCACACGAATCAGAGAATAGGTTTTGGTAACTCCGGAAACCGAATCAGTTAATTGCAGGAGTAGGCGGCCGGTTTGTAAGGCCTGTTTAAGTTGTGAACAAGCGCTGCTTTCCGCGCTGGTGCCCGGAATTTTGCAACGACCTGTAACGGCGGCATCCACCAGGTCAGGGGCATTTGCTGCCTGCACTTGCTGCCATATACCTTTCACCGGCTTTCCCGCAGGAGTACCGGGCAAAGAGCGGGCAATTTCCCAATGAGCTACATAACGTTTGCGCGCATAAATGGCGAGGTGCAGTAAAGTGCCGGAAGCAGGGCAGGCAAACCAGGCAAAACGGAGATGGTGCATGAATAAGGTATTAGGAAAGCCCTTGGATGAAGCCCAAGGGCTTTCCTCCGGGGTACTGACACAGGCCGATCCACTTAGCAGAGATGCGCGGCGGCGTACGTCAAAATCAGAGCCAGGGGCTTAGGTTAGCGGCCACTGCTGCCCTTGCCGCCGCCATGACTGGCCATACCGCCTTTGCGGCCGGCTTCGCGGGCTTCAGATGAGTTCCATTCATGGCCCCGGCCACTTTCGTGCGAGGCGCGGCCTCCTTCACTGGCTATGCGCCGCTGTTCTTCAGGATCCATGGCGGCAAAGCCGCGGTTGCTGCTGCCTTTGCTGTTATTCTGGGCATTACCACCATTGCCGGCCATACCACCTTTGCGGCCGGCTGCGGCATGCTGCTCTGAGCTGCTGCCACGCGTATTTCCTTTTGAGTTTGGCATAATTGAAAAGCATTAAAGGAAGAATAATTTGTTCTTCCTTAACGCCTTTCCTTCCCGGTATGGTTGCTCATTGAGGCATTTTAATGCCTCAAAACAAGCAAAATACCGACTTTTACTGAGACACAGTAGCGGGTTTTAGCTCATCATCAGGATAAATACTGACCTAAGCCGCGGCTGCGGAAAATACCTTGGGCTATGGTGGAAATAGCGCCTATACAAGCGTCCGGCGCCAGCCTAAAACCTGCTTACTGCCAGCCCGGCAACCGGGCTATTCCGGCTTTTCGTGCTGAATGATGCCCTGCTCCATGGCGTACCGAATGAGCGCCGCGGTGTTCTTGACTTTCGTTTTTTCAATCAGATTTTGCCGGTGGGTTTCTATGGTGCGCCGGCTGGTAAAGAGCTTTTCGGCAATTTCATTGGTGGTCATGCCTTCGGCTATCAGTTGCAGCACTTCCCGCTCCCGAAAAGACAGGCCGCCGGGCTTTTTCTCTACTTCCGGGCTGCTGGTTTCCAGCGTAAGCACTTTGCGCAGCATGGCCAGGCCTACCTCACTGCACAGAAACTGCTTGCCGGCGGCCACGGTATGAATGGCCACAATGATTTCTCCCCGATCAGCATTTTTCAGCACGTAGCCCTGGGCGCCGGCTTCCAGCAGCTGCCCAATGCTCCGCTCATGGCTGATCATGGAGAGAATTAAGATGCGAATCTCGGGAAACTCCTCCCGCAGGCGGGTAGTGGTTTCCAGGCCATCCAGCACCGGCATGTTCATATCCAGCAGTACCACGTCGGTGGGGATATGGGGAAGCTGCGCTAAGAGCTCTTCCCCGTTGTTGGCTTCACCTACTACCTCTACCGATGGCTCCGTGCTTAAGACCGCGCGTAGCCCTTCCCGTACAATGGTGTGGTCATCAACCAAAAAAATCCTGATCATGGCAGTGGGTAAAAATAAGCGGCTTATGCTCAAGGCCAGCGGAAAAGTCGCGGTAGTATCGGCTGGAATAATCATGTACGGTATAACGGGGAGGAAGTGCGGCTAAATGGTATTAAAGGGTAGTGGTAGCTGCAAGGGGATATAAAGGACCGGCCAGCGGCACCTCAATGCAAATACTGGTGCCATGCTCCGGGGTGGAATCAATATGCAGGGTGCCATTTAGCAGTACTACCCGGTCTTGCAGCGTGCGCAGGCCAATGCCCTTGGCTTTGGTTTGCTCCGGTGTAAAGCCGCGTCCGTTATCCGTAACTTCCAGAATAACAGTATTATGCTGCAGGCGTACGTGCATCCAGGCCTCGGTAGCATCGGCGTGTTTCACAATGTTGTTGGCTAGCTCCTGCGCCATGCGGTAAATGGCCAGCTGCAGGGTGAGGTGCAGCGCCGCAGGCAGCGCGGCTACGCGGCAGTTCATGCGGAGCTGGCGAGTGCTGTAGTCGTGGCAAATGTCGCGCAGCACGGCTTCCAGTCCCAGCTCTTTCAGGGCCGTGGGGGTAAGCTGATGGGAGAGGGTGCGGGTTTGGGAAATAGCAGAAGACAGCAAATGCACGGTCTTATGCTTGAGCTCGGTGAAGCGGGCAGCCGTAAGGGGCTGCTCCAGCTGATTGAGATGCAGCTTGGTGGCATACAGCAGCTGGCCCAGGCCATTATGCAGATCTTCGGCTATGCGGCGGCGCTCAGTTTCCTGGGCCTCCAGCACCGCATTTACCAGGTGTTTCTGCTGGGCCAGCTTGCTGGCCTCGGCTTGCTTGCGGGCCGTAATATCCTCGGCGCTGGTTACCAGCAGGTCCCCAATCCGGCGGGCGGTTATCCGATACCAGCCCGGCGCTCCTTCGCCCGGATAATACTGCTCCATGTCCAGGGGCTCACCGGTTTTCATCACCCGTGTAAAGTGGTCGAAAATTCCGGTTTCTCTCACGCTGGGGTACAGCTCGGTGTAGCGCATGCCCACCAGGTTTTTATCGGGTTGCCGGTCGCGGGTGGCTTTGTTTACTACCACGTATTGATAGTCAGTCAGTGCGGAGCCTTCGTACAGGGGCTGCAGCACCGCAAACGCCATGGTAGAAACATCGAAGGCACTTTGCAGCAGCTCCTGGCTTTCGCGCAGCTGCAGCTCGGTTTGTTTGCGCTCGGTAATATCAGTGGTGGTAATTCCCACGCCGTCCTCCAGCTTTACCAGCGACAGATTATACCAGCCATTAAACTGCTCATGCCGATATTCAATATCAAACTGGGCGGGCACACCGGTTTCCGTAACCGTAACAAAGCGCTCAAACAGGCCGGTAGGCAGCACCGCCGGATGGTGCTCCAGAAGCCTTTCCCCAATCACCGGCCCAAAAGATTGCAGGCTAAGCGAGTTTAGCACCCGCCAGCGGAAATCAATAATGTGGCCCTGCGCATCGCGCACCGCCTGCAACACCTGAATCATGTTGCGCGAGCTGTCCAGAATGGCCTGCAGAAACTGTTGGTTTTGCTGAATTTCGGTTTCGGCCTGCTTTAGCTCCGTAATCTCGCGGGCAATGGCCAGTACCGTGTCTACTTTTCCGTCTACAAACTCGGGTACCAGCCGGGAGAAATAATGCTTGGTATCGGTAGCGGTAGGCACGCTGTTGTAATGTTCCTGGGGCTCTTGGCTGGCAAACGTGCGGCGTAGGCTGGCCATCCACGGCCCGGCAATGGTGCTGGGGTGCCCCATTTCCAGGTTGGTTTTTCCCAGCAGGGAGAGCAGAGATTGTCCGGACTTTTCTACCAGGGCTTTATTGGCGAATACCAGGCGCAGATTCTGGTCCCAGCGCGTAATTACGTCCGGGGTATTATTGGTGAGGGTGCGGTACTGAATTTCCTGCTGCTTGAAGGCCGTTACATCGTGGGCATATACAAGCAGGCCCCCGGCATACGGAGCCGTGGAAACCTGGAGCCAGAGCTTGCGGTGCGGAAGCTGAAACTGGCCTTCCATGCTGCCGCCCTGCGTAATGGCCTGCTGCAGGCCCTGCAGCAGCTCGGCGGGAAATTCGGCAGGTGGGTTTTGCCAGAGCTGCCGCCCCAGAAAGTCAGCCGCCGGAATCCCCCATACTTCTTCTGCCTTGGAATTGATGAGCGTAAACGCACCCGCCACATCCAAAGCAAACACTCCCCAGGGCATAGTGCTACACAGCTGCGCCATGGCATCCGGCGGGAACCCGTGGCCCGGTGCGCTTACTGTAGTTTCTGAACTAGAAGAGCTACCATCCTGCTGCATGGTCTCAGCGAAAAAGAAGAAAAAGGGGACTAAGCCTTAAAGTTCCTGTTTTCTTAGCAGGAAGGAACTCAGGCAAGCTTTCCGCCCGGAACTGCCAATTACCGCTGCCCCGAACTGGTTGCCACATTTCCTGGAAAGGCCTGGGTGTAAGCCGGTAGGGCAGGCGGCTATTCTTCGCGACTAAGGCAGGTGCTATAGCAAGGTGGGCCAGATGTATTGATAAATTACCAGCTTACGCTTGCCTGGGTGCCCGCACATTGCGGCAAAAATCCGGCCGGCCTTCTTTACATTTCTCAAAAAAGGGGGGTAGTAATCAAGCCTCAAAACCGGCTGCAGAAAATCAACTCTGGCTCATTGCTGAGAAGCAAAAAGCTTAAATGGTGGAGCACAAATACCCGGCTGTATTGCTACAGCGGTGATTTAGCTGGGGTCAGATCAGGGCCTGCTATCGGAAAGCACCATCCGCGGTCCGGTGGCTAAAAAATGGAGCCCATAGCCTCGCAGGCGCTTACCCAGGCCGTCGGGAAGTTTGGGTCTTCCGCATCGGTGGCGGGGCGGGTGCCGGGATGCAGGCCGTAAGCGGCGGGCGCCTGGGCAGGAGGCGTGGGTGTAACGCGCTGGCCCCTGGTAGCGGGTGTGGCCCAAACACCGGGCTGTGGAGAAACAGGCAATTGCTGAGGTTTCATGGCTGCCGGAATAAGGTGTCCTTTAAGATACACATTTTCCGGCTTATTATCCACTTCTTCAGGAAAAGTTAATTAGTTGAGCGGGAGCCGTTAACTATAACCAAATAGGGGAGAAGTAGCACTTCTGCCAGAAGGATGTTTTCCAATTTTCCTTCAAAAACAACCCGGAAAAGCGCAAGCACTTTACCGGGAAGGCACATCAGGTAAAACAGGATTAGCAGGGGTTATTTCTGGCAAAAACCGGATAAAATCGGTATCTTTGTTTACTAATAAATAGTGCTGAACTAAGCGCCCCACATGAGCGAAACGAAAGAGAAAAAAGGCCCCGCCGAGTACTCCGCGGATAGCATTCAAGTACTCGAAGGGCTCGAGGCCGTACGGAAACGGCCGTCCATGTACATTGGCGATACCGGCGTCAAGGGCCTGCACCATCTGGTGTGGGAAGTAGTCGATAACTCCATCGATGAAGCCCTGGCCGGCCACTGTGACCGGATTGAAGTAACCATCAACGAAAACAACTCCATTACCGTCCGCGACAACGGCCGCGGCATTCCCGTTGACTTTCACCAGAAAGAAGGCCGCTCGGCCCTGGAGGTAGTAATGACGGTGCTGCACGCCGGTGGTAAGTTCGATAAGGACTCTTACAAGGTGTCCGGCGGCTTGCACGGCGTAGGCGTGAGCTGCGTAAACGCGCTCAGCAAAGACCTGAAAGTAATTGTGCGCCGTAACGGCCACATTTACGAACAGGATTATAAAATCGGCGTGCCTCAGTACCCGGTAAAGCAAATCGGTGACACCGATGAGCATGGTACCCAGGTAGAGTTTATGCCCGATGATACCATCTTCAGCGAGAGTGTGTACAAGTACGAAACCATTGCTAACCGTTTGCGGGAGCTGTCGTACCTGAACAAAGGCATCCGCATCCTGCTGACGGACCGCCGTGAGACCAACGATGATGACACGTTCCTGCACGAAGAGTTTTACTCCGTAGGCGGCCTGAGCGAGTTTGTGCAGTACCTCGACAACAGCCGCAACGTGCTGATGCCGGCACCCATTCACGTGATAAGCGAGAAAGGCGGTACGCCCGTAGAAGTAGCCCTGGAGTACAACGACTCCTACCAAGAGCACATCTTCAGCTACGTAAACAACATCAACACCATTGAAGGTGGTACGCACGTAGCCGGTTTCCGCTCGGCCCTTACCCGTACGCTGAAAGCCTACGCCGATAAATCCGGTTTGCTGGAAAAGGCCAAGGTAGAGGTACAGGGTGATGACTTCCGTGAAGGCCTCACCGCCGTTATTTCGGTGAAGGTGCAGGAGCCCCAGTTCGAAGGCCAGACCAAAACCAAGCTGGGCAACTCCGATGTGAGCGGCGCCGTGAACCAGGCCGTGGGCGAAATCCTGAACCAGTATCTGGAGGAAAACCCCAAAGAGGCCCGCATTATTGTGGAGAAGGTAATTCTGGCTGCTAAGGCCCGTGTTGCCGCCCGCAAAGCCCGCGAGATGGTGCAGCGTAAATCAGTGCTGGGCTCTACCAGTCTGCCCGGTAAGCTGGCCGACTGCTCGGAATCCGACCCCGCTATCTGCGAGCTGTATCTGGTAGAAGGTGACTCCGCCGGTGGCACTGCCAAGCAGGGCCGTAACCGCGCTTTCCAAGCCATTTTGCCGCTGCGGGGTAAAATCCTGAACGTGGAAAAAGCCCAGGAGCACCGCATCTACGAAAACGAGGAAATCCGGAACATGATTACGGCCCTCGGTGTGAGCTTCGAAAAGAAGACCGATGAGGATGATGGTAGCAGCGTACGTAGCCTAAACCTGGACAAGCTGCGCTACCACAAAATCGTCATCATGACCGACGCCGACATCGACGGCTCGCACATCCGGACGCTGATTCTGACGTTCTTCTTCCGCTACATGCGGGAGCTGATTGATAATGGCTACATCTACATTGCCCTACCGCCCCTGTACCTGGTAAAGCGGGGCAAAGAGGAGCGCTACTGCTGGACGGAAGAGGAGCGTGTCGCTGCTCAGGAAGAGCTGGGCCGCGGCAAGCCCGAAACGGTGAACGTGCAGCGCTACAAAGGCTTGGGTGAGATGAACGCCGAGCAGCTCTGGACAACGACCATGCAGCCCGAAACCCGCTCGTTGAAGCGTGTGGACGTGGAGTCTGGCGTGGAAGCTGACCACCTGTTCTCCATGCTGATGGGCGACGAAGTGCCGCCCCGCCGCGAGTTCATCGAGAAAAACGCCAAATACGCCAAGCTGGATGTATAAGCGGCTTTCCATCCTGTATTGGATCTAACAAAAAAAGCTCGCCCCGGCGAGCTTTTTTTGTCGGTATGCCGAGGACTTTTTTATTATGACTTCAGCGAGACAACTCATTTCTTCCGGTGCTCCGTGGGAGGCCATAGTAGGCTACTCCCGGGCCGTGCGCGTGGGTAACGTGGTAGAAGTATCGGGCACCACGGCGCAGGATGACGACTCCGTGGCAGGCGGCGACGCTTACCGGCAAACCGTGCGTATACTCGAAAAAATTGCGGCGGCACTAACCCAGGCCGGCGCTACGTTGCAGGATGTAGTGCGCACCCGAATCTACGTCACGGATATTTCCGAGTGGGAAGCCGTGGGGCGGGCCCACGCCGAGGTTTTTGGTCAGATCCGTCCAGCTACCAGCATGGTGGAGGTACGTGCCCTGATTGATTCCCGCTTGTTGGTCGAAATAGAGGTCACCGCTATTATTTCCTGACCTGAATATGCGCCGGGGAGGCCAGCACGTACGTATCTTACCCCGGTTTTTTACTCCGCTATGAAAATCTTCAAATCCGCCGACCTCATTCGGAAAAGTAAATACATCAGCCGCGACCTGAGCTGGCTGCGGTTTAACTACCGCGTGCTGGATCAGGCCAAGGACACCAGTAAGTCGGTGTTCGACCGGCTGCGGTTCCTGAGCATCACCAGCAGCAACCTCGATGAGTTCTTCATGATTCGGGTGGGCTCGCTGTATAATTATATCGACTACGGCAAGGAGCGGGTAGACTACTCCGGCCTGCGGGAGCTGCCCTTCCGGCGCAAGCTGCTGGACTTTGCGCACCGTTTCGTCAATGACCAGTCGCTAACCTATCTGCACGAGCTGAAGCCTTTGTTTGAGAAGAACGGCTTCAACATTCTGCGCATGGATGAGCTCACGGAGCTGGAGCTGAAGAAGGCCGAGGGCTACTTCAAGCACACACTCTACCCGCTGCTCACGCCCATGGTGTACGACTCCTACCATGGTTTTCCGCTGATGATGAACCAGATGCTCATCTTTGGGGTAGTCACGCGCACGGGACCGGATACGGATGCCGAGAAAGGGCAGGAGCGCCTCACGTTTGTGCAGATTCCGCAAAACCTCTCGCGCTTCTTTGAGCTCACGCGCAAAGACAAAGTCATCTTTGTGCCCATTGAGGAAATTGTGCGGGAAAACCTGCCCAAGCTGTTCCGCAACATTGATATTGTCTCGGCCAATCTGTTCCGCATCACCCGTAACGGCGACTTCACGCTGGAGGAATCAGAAGACATTGATGTTGACTTCATCAAGGAAATTCAGGTGGGCCTGAAAACCCGCAAGAAGGGCCGCGTGGTGCGCCTGGAAGTAGAGCGGGATGCCTCGCCCATCCTGATGAACGTGCTGAAGGAGCGCTGGAAGATTGATAACGGCAACGTCTTCGTTATCAGTGCTCTCATGGATATGCGGGGTTTCCTGCAGATTCTGAAGCACCCTAACCTGCGCGGCAAGAGCAGCAAGCAGCCTTCACCGGTTACGCCCATCAGCCTGCCGGAAGGCGCCGAAGACAACCTCTTCGAATACCTGAAGCACCACGACGTGCTGCTGAACCACCCCTACAACAGTATTGAGCCGGTGGTGCGTTTGCTGGAGCAGGCCGCTGAAGACCCGCACGTACTGGGCATCAAGCAAACCATTTACCGTCTCGCCGATGACTCCCGCGTGACGGCGGCGCTGCTGAAAGCCGCGGAGAATGGCAAGCACGTGTCGGTGCTGTTTGAGGTGAAGGCGCGCTTTGATGAGGAGCGCAACATCCGGGAAGGCGGGCGCCTGGAAAAGGCCGGCTGCTTCGTCATTTATGGCGTGTCAAAATACAAGACGCACACCAAGATGCTGATGATCATCCGGAAGGAAGGCGACAAGGTGACGCGCTATGTGCACATCGGCTCCGGCAACTACAACGAGCAAACCAGCAAGATTTACACCGACGTCAGCCTGCTGACCACCAACGAGGTGTATGGCCACGATGTATCAGAGTTCTTCAACGTAATTACCGGCCACTCGCAGCCGGATAACTACGAGTACCTGATTACGGCGCCCAAGGACATGCGCCAGCAGCTGATTCACCTGATTCGGGAAGAAGGCAAAAATGCCAAAAAAGGCATACCCAGCGGCATCGTCATGAAGATGAACTCCCTGGAAGACAAGGAGGTCATTGACGAGCTGTACAAGGCCTCCAAAGCGGGAGTGCCTATCCGGCTGGTGGTGCGCGGCATCTGCTGCCTGCGCCCGGGCCGCCCGGGCCTGAGCGACAATATTGAGGTGCGCAGCATTGTAGGCGAGTACCTGGAGCACGCCCGCCTGTTCTACTTCCACCACGCCGGCAACCCGCTGATATATGCCGGCTCCGCGGATGTGATGGTACGCTCTTTTGACCGGCGCATTGAGGCGCTGTTCAGCATTGTAAATCCGCAGCTGAAGCGCGAAGCCATTAATATTCTTTACTTCAACCTGCGCGACAACCAGAACACTTACCTCATGCGGGAAGATGGGGCCTACGTGCGCCGGCAGCCCGGCCTGGATGAGCCTGTGTTTAACGTGCACAAGGAGTTCTACCTGAAAAACTACAGCCTGGTGGAAGAAGGGGGGCTGTATAATGACTACCTCACGCCCAAAGCGTTAACTAACTCCGTGGTTGAGGAGGCCACCCCGCCCGTGACGCCCGCCGATGATGACTCCGAAGACGTAGTAGTGGAATGCCTGACCCCCATTGATACGGGCGAAGGTGAAGATGCCGAAGCCGTAGAAACTACAGGCACTACGCCAAACTGCGCCTAGCTGCCAAGTGCTTTATGAGCGTGAAGCCCCGCCCGGATACCATCCGGGCGGGGCTTCACATTTTATGCAAGGGGAGCGGCGTTTAGCTGGCTTCGTCGTTGTCGCGGCTTTGGACGGTGAGCTTGGGCTTGGGACCTTTGCGGAGCAGGGCCGAGGGCTCAATCTCATCGAAGTGCTCTTCGAACAGGGACTGGAGCATGCCATCTTTCAGGCCGATATCCGGGACCAGCATGGTGTGGATGTTGGCCCATTCCATAGCCGCCAGGTAAATGTGGCCGGCGGGCACAATCACGTCGGCGCGGTCGGGGTTTAGCATGGCCACGTTCACCCGCTCGTCCATGCTCATGCTGGTGAGGTGGTCGAGCACGGTGGCAATACGGGCGCGGGTAACGGGCTTATCCAGCTGGGGCTGGGCCATGCTATAGAGCTTGTTGATGTTACCGCCGGTGCCAATGGCGCGCGTTACGTGGAAACGGCGGGCGTTTTCCGTTACCCAGTCTTCCATGCGCTTCCAGGTACCGTTCAGGGCATCAGTATCCATACCCGACTCTTCCTGCTGCATGCGCCGGATGGAGCCCACCTCAAACGACTGCGAGGCAACTTTGCGCCGGTCGTGGTAGATATTGAACTCGGTGCTGCCGCCGCCCACATCAATGTGCAGGTAGTGCTTTTTGTCTTCCAGCAGCTGCTCAATTACGCGGTTGATGAAAGCGGCTTCGGCCTGCCCGTCAATTACCTGCACCGTCATGCCCAGCTCGCGCTGAATCCGGTCGGCTACTTCCTGGCCGTTTTTGGCAGTGCGCATGGCAGAGGTGGCGCACACCAGGTAATGATTGGGGGCCACATCGTGCACCTCCATCAACAGTTTAAGCGCGTGCAGCAGCTTCACAAACTTATCCTGCCGGGGCTGGGAGATATTGCCGGAAGCAAAAACATCCTCGCCCAGGCGCAACGGATAGCGCACATATTCCACCCGCTTCAGCCGGTACCGGTCGCCGTAATGCAGCACCGCCGAAATCTGACACCGTACGGCATTGGATCCAATATCAATAGCGGCCAGTTTCAGGAGCGGGTATTGCATGTAGAAGCAGTAGAATGAATAGGGAAAATCAAAGATAGTTGTTTGTGTTTTCTCCGCTAGCAGCATTTCTGCTTACCAGCCGCCGGGAAAAGCAAAAAGCCGCGGCCGATATAACCGGCCGCGACTTTCTGACAAGAATAGTAAGGGTGGCGGGGCCTACTGATCAATATTGAAGCCGAGGCCAAACTGCAGCAGGGCGCTTTCCTCCTTCGAAACCTGATAGGACACCGACAGCGCCAGCTGCTCGGAAACGGGTGCTACGTAAAAGCCCACTCCGTAGCCCGTGTGCCAGCCGCCCGGCGAGCTGCCTTTGTAGTACACGCGGCCCCGGTCATACAACCCAAAAAGGCCATAGTAGAAAGGCAGAATGGAGTTGCGGCTGCGGCCCAGGGCCAGGCGCAATTCCGTATTCAAATACAGGCTGGCGTCGCCGGTGAAGCGGTTGCGCACGTAGCCGCGCAGGTTCTCACGCTGGCCCAGCAGGGCATATTTGTAGAAGGGTATATCGTCCTGGCTGCCATAGTTTTTGGCGCCGCCGCCTTTCACTACCAGCGTCACCGGAATGGCAATGCGGGCGGTGGTATAGAACTCGCCGAAAGCCTGCGTGAGCCCGAAATACGACTTGCTCCGGTTTAGCTGCCGGTAGCTGTCGTGCCGGGCCAGCAGCCGCACGCCATGCCGGGCATAGCTTTTCCGGTCCCGGAAATCAAGGTCAACCAAGGCATTCAGCCCCACCAAACGCTGGAAGGCAGTATTGGGAGTAGGCGTATCGGAAGTGGGTTCCTGCTGCAGCTGGCCCAGGTAGCTGTTGCCGGCAAAATTGGTGGTGTACTGCTCATAGGTAGGGCCAAAGCGGACCAGACTCCGATGCAGGAAGGTATGCTCAGTGAAGGCATTAGCCGTGAAGCCTTTGTAGCGGGCTTTGTAGAAATTGTCGTTGTACAGCCCGTCGTTCTTCATCGTGTTGTTGCCCAGCCCGAAGAAGTTATAGAACTGGAAGTAGTTGCCGTACTCCGTGCGCAGGCCAATATCCCACTTCTTAATGGCGTAGCGGTAGCGGGAGTTAAGGGCCACCTGAAAGTTGCCGTTGGTGGAGCCTTGAATATCAATGCCGTACAGGTTCTTGAACCCGGGCTTGCGGAAACCCTGGTGCACTACATCAAACCCAACCCCAATGCCAAAACCGTCGCTCTGGTTGAAGATGAGCGTAGCCCGGGGATTGTAGCCATCATACTCAAAAGCTTCCCGGTCGTAGCGGTTGATGCTCTGCTTGCTGGAGGTACGGTTATCGGTTTCGGTGCTGGCCTGCAACTGAGTTTCGGGCACATCATACACCTTGGTGAGGGTGCGCAGGCCCTGTGCATGTGAGGTATCGGTAATCTGGTCTTTGCCGTCGCCACCAATAATGCGTACCAGAATGCTTTTGGGCGCCTCGCCGGTTACGGTAAAAATATCTTTGTCATCGAGCCCGTACAGGTCAATTTCCTCGGTTTCGTGGCGCTTGAAAGTGCGGTCAAACAGCGGTTCCCCTTCGGGAGTATCGGTGCCTTTGGCTTTGTCAAACATGCGCACCCGCACGTTGCCGTCGGGCAGGCGGTCCACCTGAAATACCTCGCTCTTGTTGGAGCCTACCACGTCCACGCGCTTGGCCAGCATCAGGTAATATTCATCTAAAGCCTTCGGCAGTTCCTGAATGCGGGATTTCAGCTTGCGGTTAATTTCCTGGCCGGAAAGCGCCTGAGTTTCAGCGGGAAACTGAGCCGTGGCCTGGTCAATGGCTGCCGGGGTAATTTTCTCCTGCAGATAGTGGCCAATATCCTGCCACTGCTCACGCGTGAGCGACTGCAGCAGGAAACGGTCGAGGTGGCGGGCCGGCCAGTTCAGGCTTTCCATATCATGAAACTTGCCCTGGAAATCCTCAATGCTGGGCACGGCCCACTCGCGGTTGGCCGTCCACGTCAGCAGGCCATTCCAGAGAGTAAAGGCTTGGTCCCGGTCCCGCGGAATAGGCTTGTAAATTGTTATGCCATCCTGCTTATAGCCCGCCCATTTCCAGTTGTCTTCGTGCTTGCCAAAGTCGGCCACCAGCATATCGAAGGCGCGGGCGCGGCCCAGGGCCTGGGCATCTACGCGGCTGTCATGGTCCTTATAAAGCTGGCGAATGAAGCTGAAAGACCGTCGGATATCGTCGGCCCCGCCAAAGCCCGGCGTATTAGGCTTTGGATCCCAGGGGTCGTCCTCCAGCGTACCCAGCAGGCCGGCGTAATCTTCGCGGTAGGGTCCCAGTTGCTGGTTATCGGGCAGCACAAACAGGCGGGGCCGCGCATGGAGAATATCCGTCTGGTCGAGCAGGGAGCTGATGGCCAGCGCCGAGTAGGGGTGGGCCGTGGGGGTGATGTCCCGGAGCACATCACCGGCAATGGATTTGCGCAGTTCCGGCGGCAGAATCTTGGTTACGTCTTTGTCCACGGACCGGAACACATACTCCGTGCTATCGGCGGCTATCAGCTTGAGGGAAGTGGTTTGGCGGCCGCCGCCCCGGCCATACGGAACCAGGCCGCCTTTTTCCGTTGCCAGATCCAGCATAGGCACCTGCACCGGCTGGGCCCAGGTAGTACGGTACAGTGGCCCCAGGAAAAACTGCCGACCGGCACCATCCTTATATTCCGGCCCGGCCGCTACCGTTACGGTGGGCTGAAAAGGGGCATCGGGTTTCACTGCCGCCACACTCTGCTGGGCATTGGGGCACGGCGAAATAAAGGTATTAACCGGCACCTTAGGCAAGCGCGGCTCCGTGCACACCGACTGAAAAACCGTGGTAGAATAGGCTTCACGGGCGGTTTCCGGGGTAGGGCCAAAGGTGTAAAACACCGTTTTCACCGTGCCATCGGCAAAGTACTGTAGCTTGGAAAATCCTTGTTCGGCTTTGTTGAAAAGGGCCTGGGCATTGGCGCCCACATACTGGCTTTCCGAAAAGCTGCCAGATATAAGCTGGTAGTTGCTTTGCACCTGGTTTAGCTGCAGGCTATACTCATGCGAGGATGCGTAAATAACCCCGGGGTTTTCGCGCAGCGTGCTGAGCATTTCCCGGCGGAAATCCTGGTAAGCCGGGTAAGCCATGTCGCGGGGGGTGCCTATATTCTGGCGGTAGGCGGCGTAAAGCGTGCCCAAAACGGGCGGCAGCAGGTGGCGGGAAAGCGGCATGCGGCCCCCATATATACCATTGCTGATGATGGGCTGGTGCCCTACCAGCAGCACATTGGTGCCCTTGGTGTCAGAAAGAATATCCTGGAGCTGTTCCCGAAACTCTTCCCGGGTGAGGGTTTTGCATTCCGTGTCGGGGGCTTCGGGCCGGTCGTAGGGGTGCGTCCACCAGGGTGAGTTGATAGCCACCAGCCGCACCAGCGGGGCCACGTCAATTACCTCCGGGCCCGGACAGCCGCCGGTGGGTGCAAAGGCATTCTGCCCGGGCAGCTTGCTTTCAATGTATTTCTCCAGCCGCCGCACCCGCTTCAGGCCATCGGGGCCGGAATTGGCCCAGTCTTTATCACCGGGTATAAAGTAGAGCTTGCCGTTGGGCAGGCCACTCACCAGCGCAATCAGGGCATCGGCGCGGGCCGTTTGGTCAGAGGCGCTGTCCTGCTTACTGCCCATGCCGTCAGGGCCCACAATATCACCCAGATGAACCACAGTGAAGGGCCCGGTTTCCTGCTCCAGCGTGTGCCGCAGGGCCTGCAGATGTGCCGGGGAAGGAGCCGTAGTAGCCGTATTGCCCAGCAGATAAACTGTATGCGCCGGCGCCGGCGTTTGGGCATACAACGGAGCACTTAAAAGCAGACCGGCCAGCAGCCAGAAAGAGGAGATTTTTCGCATAGAGCGGGAAGTGAATGCTCACATACGTAGTTTCGGTGCAAAAGTATTCACCCCATAATCCAGTTTATTTAGGCTGCCTGATTTTTATCGAATCCCTAAGCGAGAATCGGGCGGCGGTTCTGCGCAGGGAGGCCTCGGCGCCTTATAGCCGACTTATGCCGGTGGGGCAGGGCGCTAGTGTTCTGCTAACAGCTGCGCGGCCAGCCGGGGCACGCCGGTGGTGGCCGGCTCGGTGATAAAATGCAGGTTGCGACGCGCCGAAAGGGGTGGCTGATGCGGGTCAATGACGTAGAGCGGGCAGTTGGTAGGCGCGTAGTGAATCAGGTTGGCCGCCGGATACACTTGCAGGGAGGTGCCGATGACCACAAAAACGTCGGCGGTGGCGGCTTCTTCCATGGCGCGCTCCATGAGCGGTACGGCCTCGCCAAACCACACAATGTTGGGACGCAGCTGGGAGCCTTTCTCGCACAGCTCTCCCAACTCTATCTGGTCCGAAGTCATGGGGTAAACCAGTTCCTCATGCCGGGAGCTGCGGGACTCAAAGAGCTTGCCGTGCAGGTGAATAACGTGCGTTGAGCCGGCCCGCTCGTGCAGGTCGTCCACGTTCTGGGTAATGATAACTACCTCGTAGGCCTGCTCTAACTCGACTAGTGCTTGGTGGCCGGCATTGGGTTGGGCAGCCCGGGCAGCAGCGCGCCGCTGGTTGTAAAAATCAAGCACCAGCGCCGGGTTGCGCGCCCAGCCTTCCGGCGAGGCTACATCTTCTACGCGGTGCCCTTCCCACAGACCATCAGAACCCCGGAAAGTAGCCAGCCCACTTTCCGCCGAAATGCCTGCCCCGGTTAGCACCACCAATTTCTTTTTCATAGTTATTTATTTGATTTTCAGCTTTTAAATAACTAGTAACAATACATAGTTTAGGAAAAGAGAAATTTATCCGGTTTCGCTCTAAACATAAGGTGCGTTATACCCTGGGTCTTGGAATCGTGCCTGCCTGACCGCTACGCCTGGCTTGGTACTTTGCTGAGGGCAGCGTTTTATTTAGGCAACTGCAAGGAGCGTTCAGGAGGAAGGCAAAAGATTATCTAAACACAAGTGGTAGCGCTTCAACACAATTTGGCGCAAGTCCTCACAGAACTGCGTAACCGCGTTTCCCCATTCGGCTTGCTCGGCCGTACGATTTGCTTGCGTATCACCCCATGTGTAAGTCAAGCGGTAGTGGGTGCCCCCAGTCGGGGCTAGCAAAAGCATAGGTCCATAGTCTGGGTCGGAGCCATCCGGCATATATGACTGGGCCGGTTGATTGGACTTCCACCAACTGGAGAGCCATACTGCAAACTCCACTAACGGGACTCCACCCTCCTCAAATACCACCTCTGGGCCTTGATGCAACCGCAGAGTCCCATCCAAGCGGTAGTAAGCACAAATTTCAGAATCCACCAGTTTGGCGGGAAGTTCATTGAGGGAAAACGAGAAGCGAAGCATGTGCTTAAGGCGCGGGACAGAGAATTTGGAAATAACAGCTTGAGTGAAGGGTAGGCAGGCCCTTATCGGCCTATTGCACCACCACTACTGTGCTGTTGCCCGGCTTGGCGCACGCGCTGCTGAACTGCTTGGCGGTGCGCCTCCTGCTCCGGCTGCGGGTTGATTTTCTTCACCAGCCGAATTGCTTTAACCTGATAACTAAAAGTAAATCATTCTATTGATATAACCTGAAGGTAAAAATTAGTCAGCAAGCTACTCAAAGCGCCCCAGCTCATCCCGCCGGAACGTCCACTCTGGAGTGCTTACCTGGGGCGCGCGTGGGTCCAGCTCAAACCAGGCACCCAGTCCGGTTTCGTTCCATACATTTTCCAGCACGTGCATCTGTTGCGCGGGCATATAGCTTTGCGCCAGCAGGGCTACTTTGCGCCCGGTGCCGGGCTGCACGGCCACATCCAGCACCAGCACCGCATGGCCCGGCGAGCCACCCCGAATTAGCACGTCGCCGGGCTGCACCTGGGCCAGGGGCATGGGCCGTAGCTCCCTGCTAAGGGAGAGAGTACCGGCATAGGTAAAAATCTGGTCGAGGTAGCGGCGCAGAACGGCGTGCGTGGGTTTCTCCACGGCCTTCGGCGCGGCTTGGGCGCTATTGCCGGCTATGCGGAATCCCGTGCCCGCATACCAGTCCTGAAACCGGATATCGTCGCCGCTGGTCAGATGAAAGTGCACCTGGTTGGGGTCCTGACTAAACTGATATTCAGCCCGCAGGCGGATTACGGCATCGGCGCATTGCTGCAGGTCGCGGGTGCCTACGTCGAGGTCCAGCACGGCGGCGTGCACATCCTGGCGGTCCTTGAGCTGGCCGTTGTAAAGTTTTACCGGACTACCGGCGGGTAGCAAAGGCAGGTGGCGCAGCCAGTGGCCGAAGGAGCCCGGCATCAACTCCACCCGCTGGTAGCCCCTGGGCGGAAGTATGCGGGCCGCTACGGTTTGCCGGGGGTTATAGCGGCCGGCCGCCAGCCACGGATAGGTATTTTGGGTGCCTTCGGTAATGTCAGGATGTGGCGAAGCAGTTGCGCCCGGTGTTTCGGATTCTGCTTTAGGGCTGGAGTAGCAAAGCAGCAGGATAAGGCACGGGAATGCAGTTTTCATGTAGTTAAAAACCTTAATTAGGGATAGGATAGAGTCAGCAATAACGGTATTTCGAGTAGGGTATTTTAGTCAGTAAAGCAAAAAAGAAGCCCCAGCTATTATAGCCGGGGCTTCTTATAAAAGCCTTCTTCAAATAGTATGTCATTCGGAGCTTGCGAAGGACCTTCTCAACGGAAAACAAGCCGTTGTTACGCGAGTCTTGCTGGAGTGACAAGATCCTTCGCAAGCTCCGGATGACACACTATTTGAAGCTTAACTTACTTCGCCTTACCAGTAGCTTTTTTAGCCGCCGGCTTCTTAGCCGCCGGTTTTTTGGCGGCGGGTTTCTTGGCGGCTGCCTTTTTCACTGGCGTATCGGTCTTCTCGCTGGCGGCCGGAGCGGCTTTCTTAGCAAAGCGGCCACCTTTGGCGGGCTTATCGGGCGTGGCATCGGCCAGTTCCAAGCAGCGTTCCAGCGTCAGGTCCGCGGGTTCTTCACCTTTCGGAATTTTTACGTTTTTCTTGCCCACCACAATGTAGGGGCCGAAGCGGCCATTGAGGACCTGCACGTCTTCGCGGCCGGGGAACTCCTTAATCAGGCGTTCCGCGTCGGTTTTGCGCTTGTTTTCGATGAGGGCTACGGCCTCGTCGGCGGTGATGGTATGCGGGTCCTGCTCCTTGGTGAGGGAGTAGAACTTGCTGTCGTGGCGGATGTAGGGCCCGAAGCGGCCGAGGGCGGCCGTCATGTCCTTGTCCTCAAACTGACCCACGTTGCGCGGCAGCTTAAACAGCTCCAGGGCATCCTCCAGGGTAATATTCTCAATAAACTGGCCTTTGCGTAGGCTGGCGTACACGGCCTTTTCGCCTTCCGGGGCGCCTTCTTTGGGCTCAATCTGCACATAAGGACCAAAGCGGCCCAGGCGGGCCGTCAGCTTCTGGCCGGTTTCCGGGTGCAGTCCAATTTCGCGGGTGCTGCCCAGCGTGCTGCGCTCAATATCCTGGCCTCGCTCCACGGTTTCGTGGAAGGTGCCATAGAAGCCGGCAATCATCTTTTCCCACTGCTCGTGGCCGTTAGCTATCTGGTCAAATTCGTCTTCCACCTTGGCCGTAAACTTAAAGTCTACAATTACGGGGAAGTGCTCCACCAAAAAGTCATTTACCACCATAGCCGTATCCGTGGGGAACAGCTTGGCTTTGTCGGCCCCGTAGGTTTCGGTTTTCACCTCGGTTTTCACTGCGTCTCCCTCCAGCGTTAGCACATGGAACTTGCGCTCCTTGCCCTCCCGGGTGTCTTTTTCCACGTAGCCGCGCTTCTGAATGGTACTGATGGTAGGCGCATAGGTAGAAGGACGACCAATGCCCATTTCCTCCAGCTTTTTCACCAGCGAGGCTTCCGTATAGCGGGCGGCCGGCGAAGCGTAGCGCTCCGTAGCGCGCAACTGCTGCAACGGCAGCACCTGGCCTACTGAAATAGGCGGTAAACCGCGGGAAAACGACGATTCGCCATCCTGCTCATCCTCGTCCTTCGACTCACTGTACGCCTTCAGAAAGCCCTCAAACGTAATGACTTCGCCGGTAGCCGTGAGCGTAACACCCGGCTGCGTGCTGATGCCTATGGTGGCTACAGTGCGTTCCACGGTGGCATCGGCCATCTGAGAAGCCATAGCCCGCTTGCGGATCAAATCATACAGGCGCTGCTCCGCTGAATCGGAGCCGGCCTTGGCCAGCGCAAAGTCCGTGGGGCGGATGGCTTCGTGGGCTTCCTGCGCGGAGGCTGATTTGGTCTTGAACTGGCGGGTGTGCGCGTATTCAGCCCCATAGGCCCGCGTAATTTCCTCCTTGGCCGCGGCTATGGCGTCCTGCGAGAGGTTCAGCGAGTCAGTACGCATGTAGCTGATTTTACCAGCTTCATACAGCTTCTGAGCCACACTCATGGTCTGCGCTACCGAGAAGCCCAGCTTGCGCGAGGCTTCCTGCTGCAGGGTAGAGGTGGTAAAGGGTGGCGCCGGGCTGCGTTTGCCCGGCTTCTTCTCTAGGTTCTCGATGCGGTAGGCGGCGCCAACGCAGCGCTCCAGGAAGGCCTCGGCCTCTTCGCGGGTTTTGTAGCGGGTGGGCAGTTCGGCCTCCAATACGGCACCCTGGCCGGCATCAAATTTGGCTACTACGCGGTAAGCCGAGGAGGTTTTGAACTGGTTGATTTCCCGTTCCCGCTCCACCACCAGGCGCACGGCCACGCTTTGCACGCGGCCGGCGGAGAGGCCGGCTTTCACCTTTTTCCAGAGCACCGGGCTCAGCTCAAAGCCTACCAGGCGGTCCAGCACGCGGCGGGCCTGCTGGGCATTTACCAGGTTCAGGTCGATTTCCCGGGGGTTGGCAATGGCGTTGAGAATGGCGTTTTTCGTGATTTCACGGAATACGATGCGCTTGGTTTTGGCCTCGGTCAGGTTCAGCGTTTCGGAGAGGTGCCAGGAAATGGCCTCGCCCTCCCGGTCATCGTCACTCGCTAACCACACCATTTCGGCTTCCTTGGCTAGCTTTTTCAGCTGGGAAATGATTTCCCGCTTATCGGCCGAAACCACGTAGGTGGGCTTGAAGCCGTTGGCAATATCAATGGCATTATTATCCTTGGGCAGGTCGCGGACGTGCCCAAAGCTGGATTTGACGATAAAGTCCTTGCCCAAGTACCCTTCAATGGTCTTGGCTTTGGCAGGAGACTCTACTATGACTAGGTTCTTAACCATATGATCTAAAAGCAGGGCGGGTTGCAGGGCGGGTTTCAGTGGAGAAACGAGAAGCAGCGCAAAGGAGTTGAATTTTGCCGCAAAGATGCTGGAATATTCCGGTCTTATTTTTTAGGGCCTGTATAAACAGTATGGAATGGAATACGTGGGGTAGGGCGCACCCGGTTCTTAAACGCTGATAAATAGGGTAGAAGCCCCTAAAACAGATCCGTAGAAAAGAAAAAGCACGGGGTGGTTACAAATCAGCAGTAGAGTATTCCTTCTTAGTTGCTAACTTTGTCAGTACTGCACTTGGCTTTTAGCCGCACAGTATCCTTTGCATCGCCTATTTTATCTGGCTCGCTACCACCCGCTCCTATTATGGCATCCGGCAAGAATTCACGTTCCACTTCTACTACGGCAAGCGCAGTAAAGCCTGCCGATGCTGACCAGGCGGCAACAGCTACCACCACCCGTCGGGGTGGCTCTGCTGCTTCCTCTGAACCTGCTTCTCAGCTTAGTACACCCGGAAGCAACAGTACCCGCAAGCGCGGGGTTGCCCGCGGCATTACCGATGAGCAGGACCCGGAGTACGTTAACGAGCAGCTGAACCGCGTGCTCTACGCCCTCGATGCCTTTAAGAAAGGGGACGTATCGGTACGCCTGACCAAGCAGAACGACGACATCTTCGCCGAAATTGCCGAAGCCTACAACTCCATGGTGGAGATGATTGGTGGGGTAGGAGGCGAAGTGTCGCGCATTTCCAAGGTGGCCGGGGTGGAAGGCAACCTGAAGGCGCGGGCCTCGGCGGAGAATGCCGCCGGTTTCTGGCGCGACATGATCAACAATATCAACGGCCTGGTGGATAGCATTGCCGTGCCGGTATTGGAAGTAGGCAAAGTACTGAAGAACATCAGCAAGGGTAATCTGGACGAGTCCTTCCAGATTCCGGTGTCGGGTGACTTTAAGGTGATGGCCGAAACCATCAACAAAACCATCGACAACCTGAACGTATTCGCGGGAGAAGTAACCCGCGTGGCGCAGGAAGTAGGTACGGAAGGAAAGCTGGGTGGCCAGGCCTCCGTACCAAACGTGGGTGGTATCTGGAAAGAGCTGACCGACAACGTAAACAACATGGCCTCGAACCTGACCTCTCAGGTACGAGATATTGCCAACGTAGCCACCGCCGTAGCAAAGGGTGACCTCACCCAGAAGATTACGGTAGATGTAAAGGGCGAGCTTCTCCAGCTGAAGCAGAACCTGAACCAGATGGTGGACTCGCTCAACCTCTTCGCCGGCGAGGTAACCCGTGTGGCGCAGGAGGTAGGTACCGAGGGTAAACTGGGCGGTCAGGCCAGCGTGCCTAACGTAGGCGGGGTTTGGAAAGACCTCACCGACAACGTAAACAACATGGCCTCCAACCTGACGAGTCAGGTGCGGGACATTGCCAACGTAGCTACCGCCGTAGCAAAAGGCGACTTGTCGCAGAAAATCACCGTTGACGTAAAAGGCGAGCTGCTGCAGTTGAAGCAGAACCTGAACCAGATGGTGGACTCGCTGAACCTGTTTGCCGGCGAGGTAACTCGTGTGGCGCAGGAAGTAGGTACGGAAGGCCGCCTCGGTGGCCAGGCCGTGGTACCGAATGTAGGCGGCGTATGGAAAGAGCTGACCGACAACGTAAATAACATGGCCTCGAACCTGACCTCTCAGGTGCGAGATATTGCCAACGTAGCTACTGCGGTAGCCCGTGGCGACCTAAGCCAGAAGATTACGGTAGATGTAAAAGGGGAGCTGCTGCAACTGAAGCAGAACCTGAACCAGATGGTGGACTCGCTCAACCTGTTTGCCGGCGAGGTAACTCGTGTGGCACTGGAAGTAGGCGCCGAAGGAAAACTGGGCGGTCAGGCATCGGTACCCAACGTGGCCGGCGTTTGGAAGGAGCTGACGGACAATGTAAACTACATGGCCTCGAACTTAACGAGCCAGGTACGAGACATTGCCAACGTAGCAACCGCCGTAGCCCGCGGTGACTTGAGCCAGAAGATGACGGTGAACGTGAAGGGGGAAATCCTGGAGCTCAAGAATATCTTGAACCAGATGGTGGACTCCCTGAACATCTTCGCCGGCGAGGTAACCCGGGTGGCAAGAGAAGTAGGTACGGAAGGGAAGCTGGGCGGCCAGGCCAACGTGCCCCGCGTAGGTGGTACCTGGAAAGAGCTGACGGACAACGTAAACACGATGGCCAGCAACCTGACTTCTCAGGTGCGGGACATTGCCAACGTAGCTACCGCGGTAGCAAAAGGTGACCTGACCCAGAAAATCACGGTAGATGTAAAAGGCGAACTGCTGGATCTGAAGAACATTCTGAACCAGATGGTGGACTCCCTGAACATCTTCGCTGGGGAAGTAACCCGCGTGGCAAGGGAAGTAGGTACCGAGGGTATTCTGGGCGGTCAGGCCAATGTGCCGAACGTTTCGGGTACCTGGAAGGACCTCACGGACAATGTAAATACCATGGCCTCGAACTTAACGAGCCAGGTGCGGGACATTGCTAACGTGGCAACCGCGGTAGCCCGCGGTGACTTGTCGCAGAAAATCAAAGTAGACGTAAAAGGCGAGCTGCTGCAGTTGAAGGAAAACCTCAACCAGATGGTGGACTCCCTCAACACGTTCGGTGACGAAGTAACCCGCGTGGCCCGCGAAGTAGGCACCGAGGGGAAACTGGGTGGCCAGGCCGTAGTACCTAACGTACGCGGAACCTGGAAAGACCTCACCGACAACGTAAACTTCATGGCGGCCTCGCTTACCTCTCAGGTGCGGGACATTGCCAACGTAACCACCGCGGTAGCCCGCGGCGACTTGAGCCAGAAAGTATCGGTAGATGTTAAAGGCGAGCTGCTCGACCTGAAAGACAACATCAACCGAATGGTAGACTCCCTGAACATCTTCGCCGGCGAGGTAACCCGGGTGGCGCAGGAAGTAGGTACGGAAGGTCGCCTCGGTGGCCAGGCCAATGTGCCCAGCGTAAGCGGCGTTTGGAAAGACCTCACCGACAACGTAAACACCATGGCCTCCAACCTGACCACTCAGGTACGAGGCATTGTGAAAGTAGTAACGGCGGTATCTAAAGGTGACCTGACCCAGAAGCTGACCCTGGAGGCCAAAGGTGAAGTGGCTGAGCTGGCCGACACCATTAACCGAATGGTGGATGACCTGAACCGTCTGGCAGTAGAAGTTAGCCGCGTGGCCAAAGTGGCCGGTGTGGAAGGCAAACTAACGGAACGTGCCACGGTAGGCGGCGTATCTGGCAGCTGGAAAGAACTGGTAGATACGCTCAACGCCCTGCTGGAATCCATTGCCTCGCCGGTACTGGAAGTATCGCGCGTGGTACGGGCCATTTCGGAAGGTGACCTGACCCAGCGTGTGGAAGTACCCACCGCCGGCGACATCCTGGCCATGTCCGATGCGCTTAACCTTGCCGTTGAAAACCTGAACGAGCTGCTGGGCGAAATCAATGACTCCTCGCTGGTAGTAGGAACTTCCTCGGAAGAAATGGCCGGCAAAGGTCAGGAGATGAGCCGGGTAACCGTCGACGTGGCTTTGGCCATGCAGCAGATGGCAGAAGGTGCTCAAAACCAGGCTTTGAAAACCGACCAGGCCTTTAAGCTGATTGAAGAAATCATGCAGGCCACCAAGGAAACGGCCGGCAAAGCAGACGTGGTAAACAAATCAGCTATCCTGGGTGAGCAAACCTCGCAGCTGGGTCTGAAAACGGTGGCCGAGGTGGTAAAGAACATGGAGGAAATCTCCAACGCGGCTGCGCAAACAGCCCGTACCATTGAAGTACTAAGCACCCGTTCCGGGGAAATCAGCAAGTCGCTGGGCGTTATCACGGACATTGCTTCGCAAACCAACCTGCTGGCACTGAACGCGGCCATCGAAGCAGCCCGCGCCGGGGAAGCCGGCCGTGGTTTTGCCGTAGTAGCCGAAGAAATCCGGAAACTGGCAGAAGGCTCCCGCAAATCGGCTAACGAAATTGCCACGCTGGTAGAGGATGTGAAGAAAGACACCATCTCGGCCGCCACTGCAATTTCAACCATGGAAGGGCGGGTACTGAAAGGCAAGAACGCTACGTTTGAAGCCTCCAGCGCCTTTAAAAACATTGCCACTTCCAGCGGTGAAACGCTGCGCACCTCCCGCGACATTCTCACAGCTACCGAGGTTCAGAAAACCTCCATTGGCGACGTAGTAAAGTACGTAGAGGAAGTAGTAGCCATTGCCGAGCAAACGGCATCCGGCACGCAGCAGGTGGCCGGTACCGCCAAGCAGCTGTCGTCGTCCATGCAGGAGCTCACGGCTTCCAGCCAGAAGCTGACTGACATTGCTGATGACCTGCAGGTAGGTTTGTCGGCCTTCCAGCTGATTGAGTACGTTGAGCCTGAGCCCGCCCCGGTACTGCGCCGCACGGTTCGCCGGGTAGAGCAGCCCGTGGCCAAAGTTGAGGCACCGGTTCGCCCGCGGCCTATGTCGCGCACTACCGCCCCGGCCGCCGCGCCTACCACGGTAAAACGGGAGCGTATGTCCGCCCAGCCTCGTCCGGAAGCGGCTAAAACGCCGGCGGCGCTTAAGGCTGAGCCGGCCACCAATGGCTCAGCTACCAAGGGCAAGGCTCCGGCCAAGGCAGCACCAGCGCAGAGTGGTAAAGGCAAAAAATCAACGTCTAAATAAATTCGGACTCCTACGCTGCTTTCATCTACTGGAAGCAGCGTAGGTTTTCCAGTTTTCAAGCTATGGTTCAAACAGAAAGCAGCGGCGAACGGAAGCCTATTGTGCAGGAAGCGCTGGTGCAGCTGATTGTTTTCCGCCTGGGCACAGAGGAATACGGTGTGCGCATTGAGCAGGTGAAGGAGGTAACCATCACTCCGGACATTGCCCGCATGCCCAAAACCCCGGCCTTCGTGAAAGGCATTGCCAACCTGCGCGGCGACATCATTGCTATTATTGATCTGGAAGAGCGGTTTGGCCTGCGCCGGGGCAAAAATGACCTTAGCACGGGCATCACTTATACGCTGGCCATTGAAGCCCACGACTATACCATTGGTATTGTAGTACGCGAGGTGCCGCAGCCGCTTTCCTTGCCGGTATCCGCCATTGAGCGGGCGCCGGAGTTCCTGCAGGACAGCAATATTCAGGAGAAGTATATCGAGGGCATTGCCCGCTTCGACAGCCGCATCATCATTGTTCTGGATATGATGAAGCTGCTGACGCCGTCGGAAATCATGCAATTAAACCCCCGGGCGGAATCTTCTACCGCACGCAGCCGTACCTAGGCCTACACGTTTTCCGCCCATCTCATTTTCTGACCGATTTACCCCAACTATATGAAAAACCGCATCCTCATCGTGGACGACTCGTTCTACATGCGCACGATGCTTAAGAATATGCTTACCGACGCCGGTTACGACGTGGTAGGCGAGGCAGCCAACGGGCAGCAGGCTCTGGAAATGGCCGCCGCTACCCGCCCTGACCTTATCACGCTGGACGTTATCCTGCCCGATAACACCGGTCTGGATGTGCTGAAAGGCATCCGGCAGGAGCAGCCTAATGTGCGCATTGTCATGTGCAGCGCCGTGGGCCAGGAGGTGATTGTAAACGAAGCGCTGGAAAGCGGTGCCGCAGCCTACATCGTGAAGCCCTTCTCCGAAGAAAAAGTACTGGAAATAGTAGGCAACATGCTGCAGCAGGCCAGTGATGAGGCGGCTACTGCCTCCGATGCTCCGGCCACTGACGCTACCGACACTGCCTCCTCCGACTCGTCGTCCGAGACTACGCCCCAGGCTTAGTACTGATTTCCCTCTGCCTACGCTGAAACTGAAGCGTGGCGCAGCTTTCGCTTACTCCTCTCTTTTTACGTGTCTCGTATCACCGAACCTTTAGCTATTCTGCTCGGCGAACTTCCTGGCCTTACCCGGCTGGCGTTGGCAAAGCTGCTGGCGGCTACCCCCCATGTGCGGGTAGTAGGCACAGCGCTGAGTGGCGAGGATCTGGTGCGTAAAGCCCGCGCCCTGCGGCCGGATCTGGTTATTGCCGGCGAAGCCGTACTGCCGGGGTTGAACCAGCTGGCCACGCACAGCCCCGTACCGGTGCTGCTGTATGCTAACGCTGTTCCGCAGCCCGGCATGATGCAGGAGGCGGCTCGCTGGGGAGTATATGATTACCTGACTCCTTTGCTGCCGGATGGCCATCCGCTGGCCGCCGCACAGCATACGGAGCTGCGCCGCAAAGTGCAGATGGTACGTCCCCGACAGCTGATTTCCCGACTCGGCAAGACGGCCACCTCCATCTTTGCTCCCCCGCGTGGCATTATTGTGCTGGGAGGTTCCACCGGTGGTGCCAGCGCCGTAGAGCGGGTGGTAAGAGGCTTCTCGCCCAACCTGCGGCAGGCTGTGCTGGTAGCCGTGCATCTGCCCGCGCAGTTCACTAGTTCATTTGTGGAGCGCCTGCGCCGGATTTCTCCCTTGCCCGTGGAAGTTGCCGGGGCCGGTTCCCGCCTGGAAGCCGGCCGGATTCTGGTGGCACCCGGAGGGCATAATATGGTGGTGCGGCCGGTTACGGGTGGCCCTTGGCTGGCTTGGCAAACGGAGTTTGCCGCCGATTCTGCCAGCCCCTCTGATGTTCCTTCCGTGGATATGCTCATGTCCTCTGCGGCCCGCGCTATGGGCCGTAAGGTGATAGGCGTTGTGCTGAGCGGGTTGGGGCGCGACGGAGCTCTGGGGGCACAGGCAGTGCAGCAGCATGGCGGAATGGTCATTGCCCAGGATGAAGCTTCGGCCGCCGTTTTTGGGATGCCGAAGGCCGTAATCCAGGGCGGGCATGCTTCCCAGGTGCTGCCGGTACAAGAAATTTCCGAGTTTATCAACCGCTATTTGTCGCCGGTAGTTACGCCGCGGCCTAGCCGGTATTCCTTATCTCAGGCCACCAATCTATGAGGTCACGGGAGCAGGAGTACCGCGAAATTTTTATGGCCGAGGCGCTCGAGTATTACGACGCCATGAGCCGCCACATTAGTGAGCTGGAAAAGAACCCGCAGAGCGAACAGGCTCTGAACGAGTTGTTCCGCCTGATGCACAACCTCAAGGCCAATGCCCGCGCCATGGGCTTTATGGATCTGGGGGAAGTGGCGCACCGGATGGAAACCATCTTTGGGTTGATCCGAAGCAAGGAAAGGGTGTTTTCCGGCTCTATCACCAAAGTACTGTTCTCCGGTATCGATACTATTGGGACTATGGTTCGCGCTATCGGCGAAAACCAGGAGCAGCCCAATGCTGAGAACTTGCTGGATAACCTAGACCGCCTGGTACGGGGGGAGGAACCTATCCTCACCGATGAAGAAGTAGCCGTTGATGACGCCCGCAAGCTGGAGCTGTCTGACCTCGTCTATATTCAGATCAAAAAGCTTGACCACCTGCTGAACCTGGTAGGGGAGCTGATTATTGACCGGGACCGAATCTTTACGTTGGGGCAGGAGATTGGTAATCCGGCTCTGCAATCAGCGGCGGCCCACCTGTACCGCATTGCCGATGAGTTGCAGTACAGCGTGATGGATGCCCGCCTGGTAAACGTAGGCTCGCTTTTCAACAAGTTTCCCCGCGTGGTGCGCGACGTGGCTACCACGGAGCATAAGGAAGTTAACCTGAGCATCAGCGGACAGGATATTCAGATTGACCGCAACATCCTGCAGATTATCACGGACTCCTTGCTGCACCTGGTGCGCAACGCCATTGGGCACGGCATCGAAACGCCGGAGGAGCGCACCAAGGCCGGCAAATCCCCGGTGGGAGAGGTAGCCCTGGAAGCGGCCATTGAGCGCGACGACGTGCTGATTCAGGTGCGCGACGACGGCCGCGGCATTGATGTAGAAAAAGTAAGAAGTAAAGCCGTTTCCCGCGGCTTGCTGAATGCCCAAACCGCGGCCTCTCTGAGTGCCCCGGCGGTGCGCGCTCTGCTCTTCGAGCCTGGCTTCTCCATGGCCGAGGAAGTAACCGAAATATCGGGCCGGGGCGTGGGCCTGGATGTAGTCAAGCTGGCCATCGACTCTATGGGCGGGCAATTGCGCGTCGATTCTGAGTTAGGCAAAGGCACTACGTTTACTCTGGTACTACCTACTTCCATTGCGGTGAAAGGGGCTTTGCTCTTCGAACTGGAAGAACGCAGCTACGCGCTGCTGCTCATGCACATCGACTCCGTAGTATCGCTCTGGCCCGAGGAGCTGCATGTGGTGGGTGGGATGCTGCTGGCCGAGGTGCAAGGCGAGAATGTACCGGTAGTGAGCCTGCGCCAGCTACTGCATGGGGGCGATGAAAACCTGCCCGCCGCCGACACCGAAGAACTCATCGGGCGGCAGGATATCATCATCGTCAACTACAACAACCGCCGGTTGGGCCTTATCGTCGACCGGTTTTTGCGCCAGCAAAACATTGTGATTAAACCCATGACGCAACCCCTCGATACAATTGATTTGTTTGGAGGAGTTACGCTGCTGGGTAACGGGCAGGTATGCCTGGTGTTAGATGTTCCGGCACTAACACGGGTATTTCTAGCTAAACGACCTTAACCTACGTATTGCAGATGCCGCTGCCCTTATATCAGGGTAATGGTTAACCGAATGATAGTATGGAGTTGCACATGACGGAACTGGAGCGAGATATCATCCGTGAGATTCTCAACATCGGCCTGGCTCGGGCGGCAGATTCGTTTGCCGTTATTGCCCAGGAGAAGGTGCTCCTGGAGGTGCCCAACCTTGATTTGATGCCGTTGGAGAGTATGGTGGATCTGGTACGCAAGTATGAGAACACGCATAAAATCATCCAGTCCGACATTCGGGGGGACTTTCACGGCACCACGCTCATGCTCTTCTCGGGGCAGCACGTGCAGCGGCTGTCCAAAGTCTGCCTGCGGCTGGATGTGCCGGAATCGGTGGAGGTGAATGCCATGCAGGAGTCGTTGTTGCTGGAGATGAGCAACATCATCACGGGCGCTCTGGTAACGCAGCTGGCTAATATTCTGAAGGCCAATGTGTACGGCGCGCCGCCCGTTTCGCCTTCCGGTGATATTGCTAATTCCCTGCAAGGCCTCATCATTCACAATCCGGGCTGGAAGCCGCTCATCTTCTCCGTTATCACGCAGTTTTCGGATCAGAACAACTCGGTAGAGCTGCCCCTGATGCTGTTTTTTGACCGCGACACTTTCGTCAAGATTCTCGAAATCATTCGCACTTATAATTTCCTGGGCGGCCCCAACCCGACGGAGTAAACATCTGCCGGGGTCGTCGGACACACGTTTTTCCCTATGTCTACATCCGCTCTCGATAACAAACTGGCCGGCTTCGACCCCAATGGGGTAGGTGATGCTTCCGGTGGCATTTTTGGTTTGCCTTTCACGCTGGAGGAGGCCCAGCTGGTAGTAGTGCCCGTGCCGTGGGAAGTAACGGTATCGTACCAGGCGGGTACGGCGCAGGGCCCGGCCGCCATTCACGACGCCTCCATGCAGGTGGATCTGTATGATCCGGACGTGACGGACGCCTGGCGTCTGGGCATTGCCATGGAGGATCAGGACGCTGCCTGGGCCCAACAAAGCAACGAGCTGCGCACCCAGGCCGCCGACTATATCAATTGGCTGGAAGAAGGACAGCCGGCTACCGGCGCTAAGAAATTTGCGGGCGTACCGGCGGCCGTTACGGCCAAAGGCAAAGAGCTGCTGGAGTGGCTGAAACAGAAAACCGGCGCTTATCTGGATGCCGGCAAAGCTGTGGTAGTACTGGGCGGCGACCACAGCACGCCGCTGGGCTACATGCACGCGCTGGCCGAGCGCCACGAGGAGTTCGGTATTCTGCAGATTGACGCGCACTGCGACCTACGCCCTTCCTATGAAGGCTTCGAGTACTCGCACGCCTCTATTATGTACAATGCCCTGAACGTTCCCCAGGTGAAAAAGCTGGTGCAGGTAGGCATCCGCGACCTGTGTCAGCAGGAAGCCGACCTCATTGCGCAATCGGGTGGCCGCGTGGTGATGTTCCACCACCGCTTCCTGCGCGACGAGATGTACGCCAAGAAATCCTGGAAGAAGATGTGCGGCAAAATCATTGCCCAGCTGCCCCAGAAGGTGTATCTGAGCTTTGATATTGATGGCCTCGACCCCAAGCTGTGCCCCGGCACCGGCACGCCCGTGCCCGGCGGCCTGGAGTTTGAGGAAGCCCTGTACCTGATCCGTACCATTGTTCGCTCGGGCCGTACCATTATTGGCTGCGACCTGAACGAAGTGGCCCCCGGAGAAACCGACTGGAACGGCAACGTAGGGGCCCGGCTGCTGTACCAAATGTGCAACTGGATGGCGGTTTCCCAGGGCTTGCTGAAGGCCACGGGCATGCCCGCTTAGGCAAACGTTTGTTGCTGCTAAATGATAAAAAAAGACCTGCTCAGGCTCCGGAGCAGGTCTTTTTTTGTAAAGCTGCTGCCTCCGGCAATAACCCAAACGGCGCGGAAAGAGTACATTAGCCCGGCACTATATCCAGGGCCAGTGTTCTAACCTCTCTCCACTTCTTCAACTGTACGCATATGGGCTTTATACTCAAGTTTTTGCTGAGCGCCATTATTACCTACGTGCTGGCCAAGTTTCTGCCGGGCACGCATCTGGCGGGTTTCTCGGATGCCATTCTCCTGGTTTTGGTGCTGGCCGTTTTAAATGCGGTTCTCAAACCCATCCTCAAAATTCTGGGCTTCCCCATTACTATTCTCACACTGGGCCTGTTTCTGCTGGTGATTAACGCCGTTATTGTGCTGCTGGCCGACTGGATTCTGCCCGGCTTTAAGGTAGATGGTTTCCTGTCGGCGTTGCTGTTCAGCGTGGTGCTTTCGCTGGTAACCTCCGTTATTGATATGGTTATTGACTAGAGAAAGAATCATCATAAAAGCCGAAGTGGCGCCTGATTCAACCGGAGTCAGGCGCCACTTCGGCTTTTACTTTTAGCCATTCAGCGCCGCCTTGTGGCGGTGCCAAAGCCAGAAGCCAATAGTCCCGAATACCCATAACGGCCAAATCGTAATCAAGCCCACCAGGAGGGATGCCAGCAATTGCCAACCGCTATAAAAAGCTTCCACCACCCGGCTGCTCCAGGAAACCACCGGTGCATCCGGAATAGTCTCCGCAATGGGTTGATAGAGACTTACCGTGATGGTGGAATATGCTACGGCATCATTTAGTGCTTTCAGGCGACTTTCCGTTGCTTCTATTTCTTCCCGTACCTCGCTCATTTTCACTTCAACCTGCAGTATCTCCTTGATGCTCTTTGCGGTGGCTAACAATCCAACATATCGGGCTTCAACGGCCCGCTTGGTTCGTAAGCGTGCAGCTATATCAGCATGTTCGGCTGTTACGTCATCCGTATTTAACTTTTTCTCTTCCACGGTACCCAGCTTACAAATAGTAGCCAGCAGAGCCTGAAAGCGGGCAGGCTCCACCCGAATCGTCATGTCGGTGCGCCATTGGCCGTTCTCGCGGTTTTCGGTGGCCGCACTTACAAAACCGCCTGTCTGTACGAGACTATCCAGCCGTGCACTAGCTTGACGCAGGTTATTCGTTTTTACGCGTAATTCTGCGTGGTAAACCAGTAGCCGGGCCGTTGGGGCAACGGCCAATTTGGGTTGTGAAGGAGGGGACTCAGCGCTTGCGCTCTTACTATTTTCCTCTGCGCTAAACCCGTCTGCAGATGTACTGGTTACTGGGGTATTTTCTGCTGCCTCTGACTCTTTGCTGTTTTGCTTGCTGCAACTGGCGCATAGCAAGACCAATCCTAGAAAAACATTCAGGTGAAGTTTCATGACCGTAAGGATTAAGTGAAAGTCTGGCTGCGCAGCCGCTTTCCTTTATGCCGATGTAAGGCTACGGTAACCCATAGGCACAAAAAAACACCCGGGGTGAGCCGGGTGTTTTTTCTTGCTAGTGAGTAAAACCAGCTGAATCTTCTCTATTGGGCTTACAGGCGGCGAATCTGTGCGCCCAGCGCCTGCAGGCGCTCATCAATGTACTGGTAGCCGCGGTCAATCTGCTCCACGTTTTCAATGACGCTGCGGCCATCGGCGGAGAGGGCGGCAATGAGCAGCGCTACCCCGGCCCGGATATCCGGCGAGGTCATGGTGATGCCGCGCAGCTTGGTGCGCTGGTCCAGCCCGATAACGGTAGCACGGTGCGGGTCGCAGAGAATAATCTGAGCACCCATGTCGATAAGTTTGTCCACGAAGAACAGGCGCGACTCAAACATCTTCTGGTGAATGAGCACGGTGCCCTGGGCCTGCGTAGCCACTACCAGCACAATGCTGAGTAGATCGGGCGTGAAGCCAGGCCAGGTATGGTCAGAAACTGTTAGAATGCTGCCATCCAGGTAAGTGGCAATTTCATAGTGGGCCTGCGCCGGAATATGAATATCGTCGCCGCGGAATTCCATCTGAATGCCCAGCTTGCGGAAGGTGTCCGGGATAAGGCCCAACTCCGCAATCTGACAGTCTTTAATAGTGATTTCGGAGCCCGTCATGGCCGCCAAGCCGATGAAAGAACCAATTTCAATCATGTCAGGGAGCATGCGGTGCTCGGTGCCACCCAGGCTTTCCACGCCTTCCACGGTCAGCAGGTTAGACCCGATACCGTTGATTTTAGCGCCCATGCGCACCAGCATTTTGCAAAGCTGCTGCAGATATGGCTCGCAGGCGGCATTGTAGATGGTGGTAATGCCTTCGGCCAGTACGGCGGCCATCACAATGTTGGCAGTGCCCGTTACGGAGGCTTCATCCAGCAGCATATGGGTGCCGCGTAGGCCGTTTTCGGCCGTAATGCGGTAGAAGTCGTGGCCATCCATGGTAAGCTTGCCCCCCAGCTTCTCCAGGCCCAGGAAGTGCGTATCCATGGGCCGGCGGCCAATTTTGTCACCACCGGGCTTGGGCAGCTGGCACTTGCCAAACCGGGCCAGCATGGGACCAAGGATCATGACGGAGCCGCGCAATGCCCGGCCCTGGGCCACAAACTCAGCTGAGTCCAGGTAATCAATGTTTACCGCGTCTGCCTGGAAACGGTAGGTATCGGGCGCCAGCTGTTCCACTTTCACACCCATGTCGCGCAGCAGCTCAATGAGCTTGTTCACGTCGCGGATGTTGGGAATATTGGAAATGGTAACGGGCTCGGCCGTGAGCAGCACAGCACACAGAATCTGCAGTGCTTCGTTTTTCGCGCCCTGCGGTACAATTTCACCCTTCAGCGGTTTCCCGCCAATTACTTCAAAAGAGGCCATAAGTTTTTGAGCTGCAAGCCATAAGTTACAAGCTGCAAGCTAAGAGGTCTGTAGGTTGAGAAAAGATGAGCACAAAACTTGTCGCTTGTCGCTTACGGCTTGTCGCTCACAGTGCTTATTGCGGTGGTTGCTGGGGCTCCTGGCGGTTTTTCTTGCCGCCCCGGCGCTGCTTGTCGCGGCGGTTATTGTTGCCGCCACCGCCGGAACCCCGGCGCATTTCGCGCTCCTGCCGCTCCTGACGGGGCTGCGGTACAATGAAAGGTGCCGGGCGGCCACTGGTGGCCATTTCAAACAGATTCTGAGATTCTACCTGCGCGGCATCCAGCTCCAGCTTGCCACCCGAAAGGTCTTTCAGGTGCTTGAGAATAGTAATATCCTTGGCGTTTTCCTTGTTGTGCGTGCGATACAGGAACTTCATGGTCCGGCCAATAGTAATGGCGGCCTGTTCCCGCTCAGTAGCATCTTCCAACGACACAGCCTTTTCAATCATCTGCTCCACGGCGCGGCCGTAGGCTTTCAGCTTGGGGGCCTGCCGGGGGTAGGGCAGGGGCTTGGGCTCCTTCATCAGCTGGCTCAGGCCATGCAGCGGGAAGGGCGCATCAATGTCCAGATCCTCATCGGCCATTTCGTAGAGGTGGTTCCACACCTTTTGCTGGGCGTCGGGCTGGTCGCGGAGGGCGGGCTGCAGGCGGAAAATGAGCTGCACAATCTGCTGGGCGCGCTTGGTGCGCTCGTCCCGGTCGGCAATGTCGCGCAGGCCCTGCACCAGTTGAAAGGTATTCTGGCCGTATTCGCGCTGCAGCAGCTCGTGTTTATGAAGAGAAGGTAATGCCATAGGGGGTAATGCGAAGCCAAAATTACAATGGCTGATCTGATTATTGAAGAATGCAGGGTAAATGACGCCGCAGAATCACCCGGTTTTTACAACAAAAACGAGTTTTCATTCCGAGCAGCGCGAGGAATCTGTATTACTGTGGTAAGAATCAAGCGCCAGATTCCTCGCGCTGCTCGGAATGACAGATTCTATACAAGCGCTTTGGTCATTTACAAAGAGATGCAACTTACGCTTTCCAGCGACGAAGGGCTACATCTGATCAGCCTAACACCCGCAATTTCGCAAAACTCAGCAATAACGTTTTCTCGCCTACTTCCTCAAAGTGGATAATGGCTTTGGTAGAGCCGGCCTGCGTTTCCAGCTGGGTTACCTTGCCAAAGCCAAACTTGGGATGCTCCACGCGCTGCCCGGTTTGCAGATTGCTGGTGTCAGAAGGCTGAAAATCAAAAGGCGCTACGTATTTGGTGGCCACTGTTTTGCGCGGGGCCGGCGGAATCAGGTTGCTGCGGCGCTCGAAAACGTGGCCGAAGGGCGAATCGCCCGAGCCCGAGCCTGCCGGACCGGCGGAGAACTTGAAGTCCACGTACTGTGGGTCGATTTCATCCAGAAAGCGGCTTTTTTCGCAGCTGCGCAGGTTGCCCCACTGGTAGCGGGAGGTGGCGTAGCTGAGGGTGAGCTTTTTCTCGGCCCGCGTGATGGCTACGTAGAACAGGCGGCGCTCTTCCTCCAGGTCGGCCCGCGAGGTAATCATCATCTGGCTGGGGAACAGGTTTTCCTCCATACCCACTATGTATACGTTGCGAAACTCCAGGCCCTTGGCCGAGTGAATCGTCATCAGCGTCACGGATTCGCCTTCGTCCTTGGCATCTTTCAGGTCGGAATCCGTGACCAGGGCAATGTCCTGCAGGAAGGCGCCCAGGGACTTATCCTCGCGCTCGGCATCCTCGGTGTAGGCCTTGATACCGTTCAGTAGCTCCTGAATGTTCTCGTAGCGGGAGAGGCCTTCAATGCTCTTATCGGCATACAGCTCCTCAATCATGCCCGAGTTCTTGGCAATGAATTTGGCTGCCTCAAAGGCATCTTCCTTAGCCGCCACGGCCGTATAGCTCTTTATTTTCTCAGCGAAGTCCACCACTGGGTTAGACACGCGGGTGGGCAGGAACTGGTCGGCGTTGGCTACCACTTCCCAAATGGTGTGGTTAGATTCCTCGGCCGCGTTAATCAGCTTGCTGATGGTGGTGTCGCCGATGCCGCGCTTGGGGTAGTTAATCACCCGGCGCAGGGCCTGCTCGTCGTTCGGGTTTACGGTGAGGCGCAGGTAAGCCACCAGGTCCTTGATTTCCTTGCGCTGGTAAAAGCTCAGGCCCCCAATGATTTTGTAGCGGATATTGAGTTTGCGCAGGGCTTCTTCCATAGCCCGGCTCTGGGCATTGGTGCGGTACAGAATGGCAAAGTCATCATAGGAAAGATGCTGGTTCATCTTGTCCTCGTAGATGCTCTGGGAAACCAGCTTGCCTTCCTCGTTATCAGAAGCAGCTTTCAGTACCTCAATCAGCGGGCCTTCCTCGTTGTCAGAGAAAACGTCTTTGCGCAGCTGAGCCTGGTTGTTTTTGATGACGGAATTGGCCGCCTTCACAATGTTCTTGGTAGAGCGGTAGTTCTGCTCCAGTTTGAACACCTGCAGCTCCGGATAGTCTTTCTCGAAGTTGAGGATGTTCTGAATATCGGCGCCCCGGAAGGCATAAATGCTCTGGGCATCATCGCCCACCACGCAAATGTTCCGGTCCTTGGCGGCCAGCTTGCGCGTAATCAGGTACTGGGAGTAGTTGGTGTCCTGGTACTCGTCCACCATCACATACTTAAAGATGTGCTGGTACTTGTTGAGCACGTCCGGATGGTCCTTGAACAGTACGTTGGTGTTGAACAGCAGATCATCGAAGTCCATGGCGCCGGCCTTGAAACAGCGGTTGAAATACTGCTGGTAAATAGCCCCGATTTTGGGCCGCAGCGCTGCTTCGTCGTCCTGCCGGATAACGGGGTCATTCACGTACTGATGCACGGAAATCAGTTTGTTTTTGGCCGCCGATATGCGTCCCAGCACCATAGCGGGCTTATAGAGCTTGTCGTCCAGCTCCAGCTCTTTCACAATCTGCCCAATCAGGGTTTTGGAGTCCTGCGTGTCGTAGATGGTGAAGGAGCGGGGAAAACCAATTTTATCGGCCTCGGAGCGCAGAATGCGGGCAAAAATGCTGTGGAAGGTGCCCATCCATACGTTTTTCGCCTCCGGGCCTACCACCTTCTCAATCCGGGCGCGCATTTCTTTGGCGGCCTTGTTGGTGAAGGTAAGGGCCAGAATATTGAACGGATCAACGCCTTTTTCCAGCAAGTGGGCAATGCGGTACGTGAGCACGCGCGTTTTGCCGGAGCCCGCGCCGGCTATAATCATGCAGGGGCCTTCGGTGTGCAATACCGCCGCCGCCTGCGATGGATTCAGAAGTTTGTGATAATCTAGTGCCATGCGAATAAACTAAGCGTGTTGGCTTATTAGCAAAGGTACGGCTTTCGGTTGGGGCTAGGAAACCCGTTATCTTTGCAGTCAGTTTTTCTCACAGTGGTTTGGCGGAGGGTGGTGCACGGTGGTTGCCCTGCTGTTCTACCAGCAAGGCACTGGGAGCCATTGGGAGCCAACAGCCATGATTATCATTCAGAATACCGTCATTTCCGATGACGTGCGCGACAATTTCTTCGTCTGCAACCTGGAGGCCTGCAAAGGCGCCTGCTGCGTGGAGGGCGACCTGGGCGCGCCCCTGGAAGAAGCGGAATTAAAGATTCTCGAAACCGAATACGAAGCCATTAAGCCTTTCCTGACCGAGGCTGGCCGCGCTGCCATTGAGCAGCAGGGCCTCTACATTAAAGACTGGGAAGGCGACTACAGCACCACCACCATCAACGACCGGGAGTGCGCCTACGCGCTATATGATGAGCGCGGCATTCTGAAGTGCGGCATTGAGCAGGCCTACCTGGCCGGCGCCACCTCGTTCAAAAAGCCCATCAGCTGCCATCTGTACCCCATCCGCATCAGTAAATATGATGGTTTTGAGGCCCTTAACTACGACCGGTGGGGCATCTGTAACCCGGCCTGCTCGTTCGGCGCCAATTTGGGCGTGCGCGTGTATCAGTTTCTGAAAGACCCGCTCATCCGCAAGTATGGCGAGGATTGGTACGCGGAGCTGGTGCAGGAAATAGAAAATCCGACGCCCGCAGCGTCTTAAGAATTGAAAAAGGCCGGCTATGTAGCCGGCCTTTTCCATGAATAGGGAGGAGGGATGAAAATGCCGCTCAGCCAGGGCTACAGGCAAGGGGCAATGCGGCTTTCTGCCTTTCCACCTTTCTATTAGCCCGTCATGTCTCGACTCCGCTCGACATGATGGGCTTTTTCTAAGTTCTTTTCCAACAACGACCCCAGGCGGGGGCGGGCAGGATGCCTTAATGGTGATGATGGCCGGAATCCGGCTTGCCGAACAGGTTGAGCAGGGAGCCGGCTACATACAGCACCAGCCAGCAGATATACAGCCAGTTGAAGCCCTCCAGGGTGCGGTGCACGAAAAAATGCAGAATCAGGTGCGCCCCCAGGGTCATGAGCAGACCGGTTACGGCAATAAACTGGTAGCTGTTGAGGGCGCTGGGGCGGTAGAGCTTGGAGAAATCCACGGAGCGGGAAATAAGTGGTTGGGTGGGTAACGTAAGGAGGCGCCCCCGAAGTTCGGAGCGGGCGGCAGCCTGGCTTGGGCTGTGCACGCGGCTCAAAGGTAGCAGGCCCCGTGGGCTGGGCCTCAACTCAGGGAGACAGAATGCGTAGGAAACAAAGAAGCATTCATTCTCAACCGCGCAGCAGTATGGCTACTGAAGATAAAAACCAAGAAAACAACATCCGCAAAAACGAACAGCTGGAGAACGAGCGGGACTTTAAAGCCGACCAAAGCAACGGCAAAGTAGTTGGCGACCCTTCTGCCCGCCGCCATGTGGGCGCCCGGGGCTACACCCAACGCTCCGACCAGAAAGACCAGCTGGAAAACCTGCACATTGGCGGCGACGATACCCACCCCGGCGGCGCTAACGAGCACGTCAAAGAAGGCGAAAATGCTGCTGGGCCCGGTTTTCAGAAAGAAGGCAGCGTAGATATGGGCAACGCCATCCGCACGCAGGATCAGGACTTTGGCGAAGACGCCCCCAGTGGCCCCGCCCGCCCGGCGCACGATTAATCCGGTTAAGTACCAAACAAAAACGTCCGGCTCCCTCACGAGCCGGACGTTTTTGTTTGGTCTGCTGCCCATGGTTATCCACTCAGCCATGACTAGGGTAAGTACTATGTAAGCTCGCAAAATGATAGAAGCCACTAGGCAGACGGGCAACTAACGGGCGTACGAACATTCAGTGAATTTTCGCAATGCATAAAATGGCACTGTTTCCGCTCAAAAGAAGTGATATCAGGGTTTTAAGAGGAGAGTGCTTGGATTTTACCTGTATAAGCGAATATATTTAGGGAGTCGTTTCCCCCGCTACACCCGGTAGCATTGGCGGCTCGCCTTCTCTGCTTTACATTCTTACCACCTAACCTCTTGCTACTTTTCTTATGAGCACAGACCCAAACGCATACGACGCTGATAACGCGGAATCCTCCTGGGAAGCAGAAGAAAAATCATTGTCGGCGGGAAATACCCGTTTGGCCATTATTGTAGGAGCTATAGTGCTTTTGGGCGGATTTGGTTATGCCATGATGCCAGGCGGAAAAACCAGCAACAGTGCCTCTGCCATGATGAGCTCCGTAATGCTGGATGGAGAAGCTACCGTGACCGGTGCCGCCGCTAAACCAGAAGCTGCTCCTGCCACAGAAGAAGAAACGGCCAAAGCCGAAGCAGCCGCTGCCGCTGCCAAGACCACCGCTACCACTACCCCGGCCGCCATTGCCGCCGCAGCCGCAGCCGCTAAGCGTGCCACTCCGGCCGCCAACGCAAACAACACTATTGAGCCCATTGCCGCCACCTCCGTTACGGCTCCGGTAGAGGCCGCCCCGGCCCCGGCACCCGCCGTGGTAGCAGAAGCCCCCGCTACGACCAACCTCACCGGCCGCGTGCTGGACGAGGATGGGCAACCACTGGCCGGCGCTACCATCTTCCTGAAAGGCTCCCGTAAAATTGCCAGCGCCGATGCCAATGGCAACTACACCATTGAAGTGCCCGTGGGCGAAAACACGCTCACCTACGGCTACGGTGGCTACCAGGACCAGGTGATGCGCGTGCGCACCGGCCAGTCCGGCAATGTAACGCTGCTGCCCAAGGAAGGTACCCGCCGCCGCAAGCACTAGTCTATGCGAGAACACTACACTGGAATATAAAAAAGGGCTGCAGAGAATCTGCAGCCCTTTTTTATGCGCTTATAGTACGCCTGTAAAGGCATTAGGCCGATCTGGCAAAGCGGCGGCCAACCAGGAAGTAAACCGGGATACCCAGTGCCACCAGCAGCAGGCCGTAGCGCGAGTACTCCGCCGTATCGGGGGCCAGCAGCAGGATAATGCAGAAGGCTGAGGCCAGCAGCACGTAAATGCCCGGCACTACCGGGTAGCCCCAGGCACGGTAGGGGCGCGGGGCCTCGGGGCGGGTGCGGCGCAGCACAAAAATGCCGATGATGGTGATGACGTAGAACAGGATAACCGAGAACATGACGTAGTTCAGCAGCTGCCCGTAAGAGCCGCTCAGGCAAAGCAGGCAGGCCCACAGGCACTGTACCCACAGGGCGCGGGCCGGCACGCCGGCCGCATTCAGGCGGGCCAGCCCGGAGAAAAACAGCCCATCCTTGGCCATGGCATAGTAGGCACGGGCACCGCTGAGAATAATGCCGTTATTGGCGCCAAAGGTGCTCAGCATAATCAGCACGGCCATTACCACGGCCCCGGCGGGGCCCAGCACGTGCTCGGCTACGGCGGTGGCTACCCGGTCATCGGTAGCATACTGAATGCCGCGGCCGGCCAGCGTAGTGGCCTCCGGCGAGCCTACCAGCGGCAGAGCCAGCAGATACACCACGTTCACCAGAATATAGAGAGCCGTAACAATGGCCGTACCAATGGCCATGCTGCGCACCAGGGTGCGTTCGGGGTTCACAATTTCCTCGCCCGCGAAACCAATGTTGTTCCAGGAGTCGGAGGAAAACAGGGAGCCGGTCATGGCCATGCCAATGGCGATAACCAGGCCGGTCATGTCCAGGGGCAGGGGTGCGGCTGCCACGCCGGGGGCGGGGTAGCGCACGGCCGTCCACATGTCGGCAAAGTTGGCCTGCACGGCTTCGGCATTGAGGCCCAAAGTGATGCCGCCGATGATGAGCAGCGCCAGGGCAATGAGCTTGGTAGAGCCCAACACGTTCTGAATGAGCTTGCCGGTGCGCACGCCCTGGGCATTAAGCGCCGTAATGGCTACAATAAGTACAATGGCCAGCAGCTGCACGGTGCTGAACGCAAACGGCCCGATGTTGAACAGCACGTTCTTCACGCTGAACCAGGGCACCAGCACGCCGGTAAACTTGGCAAAGGCCACGGCCACGGCGGCAATTACGCCGGTCTGAATTACGAGAAACAGCGTCCAGCCGTACAGGAAGGCCGTGAGGCGCCCGAAGGCTTCCCGCAGGTACACGTACTGCCCGCCTACCTTGGGAAACATAGAGGCCAGCTCGCCGTAGCTCACGGCCCCGGCCAGGGTAATAACGCCGGTAAGCAGCCACACCACCAAAAGCCAACCCGCCGAGCCCACCTGCCGGGCAATATCAGCGGAAACAATAAAGATACCGGAGCCAATCATGCTGCCGGTTACTATCATAATGGCATCAAAAAGCGTGATGGCGCGCTGAAACTGTCCTTGTTGTTCTTCGGGCATACAGGAGGAGGGTAGAAGTTTTGCCGGAAGATAGAAAGAAAGCGAGGAGATAGGTGAAATGCTGTTTTTTCTACTTAGGCGCAGAACATAAAGAGTGTTTGCCCGCAATAATATGTTGCTTCATCCTCCACTGGGTAAAGGTTAGCCCAACAAGTACCGGGGTAGTATGCTTTGAGATGAAACGAAGCAAGGCATTAAAGTCAAATACAGAAAAGAGCCCCGCCATGCTATGACGGGGCTCTTTGCAATAGTCAGCATTAAGGATCTGTTTTCGATTTCCAGTGCCTGCTATTCTACTTGGTGTTATCGATTAGCATGTTGCATGCCTGCGAGAAATCCATCCCAATAAGCTGAGCCTGGATAAGCATTTGCGTCTGAGTTTTCCCGGCATTGGTCCTCTTTCATGGCAAACGATTCCCAGTAAGTTGAGGACTCCCGATCAAGCGACTCCGCCCATGCTTTACCATCATTCATGCCTTGTTGAAACAAAGTCAACACCTGCTTAACCATTGTATTTACACCTGCCTGAGCAGTTAAGTTAGCTCCGCCAACTACTAATAATGCGGCAAGAGAAAGAAAGCGAAATACCTTTTTCATAAGAATGAGTGGGTAATAAAAATGAAACACAAGTCTCTCGGTCAGGAGGAGATGTTGCAAACCACATTCATTCCGGGGGTTGATAAAAGGAAGATAGCAAGGGAATGGTGACTATTCTGATTTGTGTTTTTTATATAACATCTCTAATTTAATTGTGCATAAGGCAGAAACAGCGTTATCAAAATCCATTGATAAAGACCTATTTCATGGGATATTAGTGACAACAAATATTAGTAAAGCAAAATCTTGTACATATTGATAGACAAATGTTTTGAAAGACACTTCTCTAAAAAGGAGAGTTAACTCTTAATGGGGTTAGGCTTACTATCCTTCCTTCGTCAGCACGCGGTATTCGGGGTCTTCCAGGATATTCACTTCTATCAGGGCGCCGGCGTTGTGCAGGAGCTGGCGGCAGTCGGGGCTGAGGTGGCGCAGGTGCAGGGTTTTGCTCAGGCGCTGGTAGCGCTCCGTGAGCTTGTTCAGGGCCTCAATGCCGGACATATCGGCCACGCGGCTTTCCCGGAAGTCGATGATGACTTTGGCGGGGTCCTGGGGCACGTCGAACTTCTCGGTGAAGGCCTGCACCGAGCCGAAGAAAAGCGGGCCGTAGATTTCATAGTGCTTGGTGCCAGCCTCATCCAGGTACTTGCGGGCCCGGATGCGCTTGGCGTTTTCCCAGGCAAAAGCCAGCGCCGATACCACTACACCCAGCAGCACGGCCAGCGCCAGATTTTGGGAAATGGCCGTTACCAGCGTGACCAGCAGCATTACCAGTACATCGGTGAGGGGCATTTTGCGCAGAATGCGCAGGCTGGCCCACTCAAAGGTGCCTATCACCACCATAAACATAACGCCTACCAGCGCGGCCAGCGGGAGGCGCTCTATCAGGGAAGAGCCCGCTACCACAAACAGGGCCAGCGCCAGGGCAGCCACCACGCCCGAAAGGCGCCCGCGCCCCCGGCTTTCCAGGTTTACCATGGTCTGCCCAATCATGGCGCAGCCGCCCATGCCGCCGCACAGCCCGGAGGCCACGTTGGCCAGGCCCTGGGCCACGCAGTCCTGGTTGCCGCGGCCGCGGGTATCCGTCATTTCATCTACCACCGTGAGCGTGAGCAGGCTTTCCGTGAGGCCTACCAGCGCCATGATAACGGCATAAGGAAATACCACCACCAGCGTATGCCAGGCCAGCGGCACCTGTGGCAGGTGGAACGTAGGCAGTCCGCCCGCAATGGAAGCAATATCACCCACCGACTTGGTTTCCAGCCCCAGCCCGATAACCAGCGCCGACACCACCACAATGGCCGTGAGCGAGGCCGGCACCGCCTTGGTAAGCCGGGGCAGCAGGTACACAATGGCCATAGTGAGCAGCACCAGCCCCAGCATCAGCCACAGCCCCACGCCCGTGAGCCAATGCTCCTGGCCGGTGGCGGTGTCATGCACCTTAAACTGCTCCAGCTGGGCCATGAAGATGATAACCGCCAGACCATTTACGAAGCCATACACCACCGGCTGCGGCACCAGCCGAATAAACTTGCCAAACCGCAGCAGCCCCACGGCCACCTGAATCAGGCCCATCAGCAGCACCGCGGCAAACAGGTACTCCACGCCGTGCTGCGCCACCAGAGCCACAATAACCACCGCCACGGAGCCCGCCGCACCGGAAATCATACCCGGCCGGCCACCCAGCACGCTGGTGATAAGACAAATGATAAAGGCCGAGCCAATGCCCACCAGCGGGCTGATATGGGCCAGCAGCGCAAAGGCCACCACCTCCGGCACCAGGGCCAGCGCCGTGGTAAGCCCGGCCAGAATTTCGTTTTTAACGTTGATTTTATACTGCGCGAAGTAAGGCAGAACAGAAAGCATAAGCAGCTGAGAAAACGGCAAAAGAAAAGCCGCACGCTTCCGGCGGGAAGCGGCGGCAGGGGGTAAATAGGCCAGTCCTCAGGGTGGGGTAAGCTGGAATATAGGGGAAGCGGAATAAAGCATAAGCACCCTCAAAAGTACGACGTGCGGCCGGAAGTATCACCCGCCAAAGCCCACACGGAGTAAGTAGCTACTTATTGCAAAGCTCTGGTGGGCGCTACTGCCAGGGAAGCATCATCGGCTGCCGGTGGGCGGCAGCACGTCTGGCTGCCGATGGTGGCGCAGGCTATCCAGACTCCAGATGCCCGCCCCAAAAGCGGCTATAAACAGGAAGATAAAGCAAAACAGCACGGCCGGCTCGCCCTGGTTAAGCAAGGGCAGCGGGTGCTTGGGAAAGTGCGCCATGAAGTAAGCCACCGCCATTTCGCCGCTGGCTATAAAGGCGGCTACGCGGGTAAACAGGCCCAGCATCACCAGTGTGCCGCCTACCAACTCAATTATACCCGCTACGCCCATCAGGGAGCCCAGGGGCACGGTTTGTCCGTCGCCGGGGAAGCCCAGCAGTTTCTGGCTGCCATGCATAGCAAACAACAAGCCCGCCACAATGCGCAGCAAGGCAAAAGCAATAGCAGAGTAGTTCATAGTAGCGAGGCTGATGAAAGGAGGATAGGCTATGGTAAATACGTGGTGTCCGTCAGAAGGGGTGCCGCAGATGCATCGGGCGTGGGGTTGTTAGAAAAAAGGTGGTCATGTCGAGCGAAGTCGAGACATGACCACCTTTTTTCTAACAACCTCCCTACCTGATGCTTCAACTCTTCCGCGTGGCGGTTTAGGTTGATTAGGGCTGGCGCAGCGCGGCTTCCAGGGCGGCTACGGCGGGCTGGCCGGCGGAAGGGCGGGGGCGCCGGCCTGCAGCAGCTGCCCATCGCGCCCAATGATATAGTAGGCCGGGAAGCTGAACACCTGATAGTTTTCCGCGTCAAGGGAGCCCGTGGCGCGGAGGTGCACGCTACCGGGGCCGGTGAGCTGCCTTTCCGTTAGCACGCGCTGCCACTTTTCCTCCTTATCGCCCACGGCTATGTACACAAACACTACCTCGCGGCCGGCAAACTGCTGGCGCAGGCGCAGGCTGGCGGGCATTTCCTGCAGGCAGGGCGGGCACCAGGTACCCCAAAAATCGAGGTACACTACTTTGCCGCGCAGGCTGTGGAGGGATACGGTTTTGCCGGTATTATCCTGCAGGGTAAAATCGGGGGCGGGCATGCCGGGCTGCACGTTGCGGCGCTTCTCTATCTGGCGGCGCAGCTGCTGACTGGCCGCCGAGTCGCGGTTTTCGGCGCGGAAGGTGGGGTAGGCGGCCAGTACGCCCGGCAGGGTTTTCTCCAGCTGGTAGCTCAGCAGCAGATACATGGCCTGGTCGCGGGTGGCGGTGCGGCCCAGCTCCCGGGTGGCCAGGGCGTAGAGCTGCCGGGCCTGGGCCGGGTCGGCGGTGAGCGAGTCGGTGGGGACCAGGCGCAGGCGGTAGTTTACCAGCAGCATCATGGCCGCCGAGTTTTCATCCAGGTCGCCGCTCATCTGCTCGTAGAGGGTGGAAAGCGGCAGGCCCTGCAGAAAATCGTAGTAGTTGGCGGGCAGCGCGGCCGGTTTGCGGTTCACGCCCAGGTAGTAGGCCGGGTAGTCCATCAGGCTATTAGCCCACCGGATGGTAATGCGCCGGGTGGCTTCCTGCAGGAACTCCGGGGAGAGTTTGTGCTTTTGGGCGTAGGCCGCCAGAAAATCCAGCCGGGCCTGCCGGAAGGCGTCGGCGCGCTGGCGCATCTGCTCCGGCGTGGTGGTGGCCGTGAGGAGCATGTTGGGGCTGGGCACGGGGCTTTTCTGGCCAAACTCAAATGTGTAGAGCGACTGCGCCAGGTAGTTGTTGGCATCGGCGCCCCGGCCGGTGTAGCGTAGCGTCTCATCAAAGCGCGCAAAATCCAGCGTGAGCTGCAGTTTGTCGCCGGGGCTGAGGTAGAGGCTGGTATGCTGGCGGCCTACTTCCAGCTGGGCCCCCGTGGGAGCGGCTAAATCCGGTATTTCCACCCGGAAGTCGCCGGAGGGGCTCAGCGCGGCCTTGGCTTTTTTGAACTGCCCGTACCACACGCGCACCGTGTCGGCGGTGGCGGGGGCATGGTCTAGGTGGCCCTGCACCACGGTTATGCGCGGCGCCTGAGGTGGCGTGGCCGGGCCTGGCAGCAGGGGCAATACAGCACTAAGAAGGAAGGCAGAAAGAGATAAGAGCATAGGGTACAAATGAACAGCAAAGATACGTCCGGCTACAGGAGCCGATACCGGGGCCTGGCGTTGCAAACAGGTGGGGCGGAAGTCGGAAGCTTAAAGAAACGAGCTAGAAGCTAGCAGGCTAGTTCCCCTCCTCAGATGAGGAGGGGCTAGGGGTGGTTGACGAACGCCAGAACGTTCTTTCTTAGGCCGTCATGCTGAGCTTGCCGAACGGAAGGTCGCCGTAGGCAAGCATCCCGCGTGCTGATGTTACCAAACCATCTGTCATCCTGAGCCAAGCGAAGGACCTTCTCACGGCAGAACGGCCATCATAACAACGACTCGTTCCAGCGTGAGAAGGTCCTTCGCTTGGCTCAGGATGACAGGCGAAGAGGGAGAGATGCTTGCCTACGGCGACCTTCCGTTCGGCAAGCTCAGCATAACGCTCCTGGCAAACAACGATTATCAACCACCCCTAACCCCTCCTCATCTGAGGAGGGGAACTAGCTTTCTAGTTTTTTAGTCCCTGCCTCTCAGCTTCTGGCTTCTGTTTTTCCTTACGCCATGTAGCCTTCTTCCGTCTGGCGGATGAGGCTGAGGGCCACCAGGGTATCCAGCAGGGGCTGGGCTTTTTCGGGTTTGAGGCGCTTGAAGCGGGTGGCTACCTGGGCGGCGCTGAGGGGCTGGGCGGCTTGCTGGAGGGCGTCGCGGAGGGCCTGCATTTGCGGGGCCAGCTCGGTGGGCCAGGGCTGCAGGGAGGTGGTGGCGGGCGTGGCGGTGGTGGCGGCGGCCTGGGTGGGCAGGGCGAGGGCGGCTTGCTGCTGGCCGGGAGCCTGGTAGGCGGGGCGCAGGTAGCGGATGTGGCCCTGCTGCTCCTCGCGGGCGCGCTCGTGGTTGAGACGCACCAGGCGCGTGAGCAGCTCGGCCTCGGGCAGGGTGGCGGGCCAATTGTAGGCGTCGGCTACGGCGGCATCCAGCTGCTGGTGCAGGCTGAGCACCACGGAGGCGAGGCCCTGCTGGTTTACCTGCTGGTCTTTGGGGGAGAGGGGCTGGTTGGCGCGCAGCTTCTCCACCACGTTGTAGAGGTCGGTGAGGGTGAGGGTGGGGTGCTGGGCCTGCTGGCGCTTGCGGTGGGCGTCGAGCTGTTCGGCCAGCTCGCGGATGCGGGCCTGCTGCGCGGGCGTGGCGGCGGGGAGGGGGAATGGGTCGAAGCAGCGGGTTTTATTGTAGCGCGGCCTGTCTTCCAAAGTGCCACCTGCGGCTAATGCCCAAACTCGATGTATTCTACTTGATAAAACACCAAGGTGATACGCGTCATCAAGGGCAATAGCAATTAGCATATTGTCCGGCAATACTTCTGCATCAAGAAATTGGAACAGCCGATGCTTAGCAGTTTCTACAGTGGCAATGTAGCGTGGCAAGCCTTTAAGCATTGACCGCAGCTTTGGATTCGTTTCTCCGAAAAGCCACCAATTGTCTCTGCGTGAAGCGCGCTTATTTTCATCACGCTCCGGCTTAACAGTTTCGACTACGTGCTGATAAACCTCTGGGAATCTTTCGAGAACCTGCGAAGTAGTCAGTCCATAGAGGTCAATTACCATTACACCTCGAAGTTTGCCAGTCAAGTCAAGGCCGTTTCTATATACACGGATATGATTTTCCAACCCTTCAATCCGGCCTAAGCCTAGACTGTGGGCTCTATCAGGAGTCACCACGAAACCAGCTCCGTGAAGCTTAACACCAGGGTTACTAATGTCTTTGTTTGACTTCAGGGATTGAGCGCTGTCCAGTTCAGCCCCAATTGTTAAATCTGGCAAAATCCTGCCTTCTTCTGCATCAAAAGTCACTTCAGCCGCTTCGTCGCCTTCGACAGCGGCTTCCGTTTTTAGCACCAGCAGCTGGCCCGAGGACGCGGCGGTGGTCCGTTCGGCTACCGTCATGGCGATGCGCACGGCAGCTCCTTCGGCGGCATCTACCCAGGGGTGGTCGGGAATGGCGAAGGTGAGGGTGAGCGGGGGTGTGTCGCCTTCCAGGAAGGGCTGCATCACGCGGCGGTTGAAGGTTTGCTTGAGGCTGTTGGTGGTGATGAAGCCGAACCGCTCGGCGGGGCCGCGCTGCACGGCCGCGGCGGCGTTGTACCACCAGTACATCACCAAATCGGCGGAATCGGGCACGCGGCCTTTGTAGGCTTTGCGCAGGGCTTCGGTGTAGCCGTCGCCGAGGGCGTCGCGCATGCGGGCCGGCCCCACAAACGGCGGGTTGCCCACGATAAAATCAGCTTCGGGCCACTCGGCGGGCTGGGGGTTGGGGTAGTCCAGCACGGGCGTGCGGGCGGTTTCGTCGGGCACAGGCTGGCCGGTGGCGGGGTGCAGGCGGGTGGTGCCGTCCCAGCGGGTCACGGGCTGGCCGTGGGCGTCGAGGCGGGGCGTGGGCGCGTCGTGGCGCAGGGCGGCGTCCTGCTGGCGGATGTTCTGGTACTCATCCAGCAGAGGCTCGCGCAGCTGGGTGTCGCCGTGGGTGCGCAGGTGCCACTGCAGGTAGCCGATGCGCAGCACCACATCGGCAATGGCGGCGGCGCGCGGGTTCAGCTCCAGGCCCAGCAGCTGCCGGGGCGAGACGGTGGTGCCGCCGCCCAAATCGAGCAGGCCGCTGTGCCCAAAGGCGTTGATGGCGGCCAGCACCTCGCCCTCCAGGCGCTTGAGGTGCTCCAGGGTAACGTAGAGGAAGTTGCCGGAGCCGCAGGCAGGGTCCAGAATGCGCAGGCTGGTGAGGCGCTGCAGGAAGCGCACCAGCTCCTGGCGGGCTTCGCGGGGCTGGTCTTCCTCGAGGCGGCGGGCGCTGGCGGCCTGGGCGGCCGTCCACTCCCGGCGCAGGGGCTCCAGCACGGTGGGCAGCACCAGGCGCTCTACGTAGCGGCGCGGGGTGTAGTGGGCGCCCAGACTGTGGCGCTCCTTGGGGTCGAGGGCGCGCTCCAGCAGGGTGCCGAAGATGGCGGGCTCCACGGCCGTCCAGTCGGCTTCGGCGGCTTTCAGCAGCAGGGCCATCTGGTCGGGGGTGAGGGGCAGGGCAGTGGCATCGTGAAAGAGCTTGCCGTTGAAGCGCCGCACGCGGGCTTTGAGGTCGGGGGAGAAGCCGCCGGTATCCATGGTGCGCCAGAGGGCGGCGAGGGCATCGGGCAGAAACTCGCGCATTTCCGGGGTGGAGTAGGTGCGCAGCATACCCGTGAAGCTGTTTTTAGGAATCAGCCCCACGTCCTCGGAGAACATGGTGAACAGGCAGCGCATGAGAAACTGGGCCACCACCTCGGGCGCGTGCCCGGCCCGCTCCAGCTGCGCCGATACGCCGGCCAGGTAGCCGGCCAGCTCGCGCGTAACGCGGGCGGCGCGGCGGGAGGGGTCCAGCTCGCGGGGGGTTAGCCAGATGCCGCGCAGCAGCAGGCGGGTGGCCTCTTCCTGCAGGGCCGCGAGGGGCAGGCGGAAGCGCGTCTGGTCGGGGAAGGGCACGAAGGAGTCGCCCACGCCGGCAAAGTTGGCATACACATCAATGCAGTAGCCCACATCTACCACCAGCACAAACAGGGGGCGGGGCTCCTCGGGCGGGAGGGCGCGCACGTAGCCCAGGGCCTGCTGGCGGGCGGCCTGCATCATTTGCTCCCACTTCAGGGAGCCGCGCAGGGCGTGGCCTTTGCGGCGCTTTTCGGGGCTGAGGCCCAGCTCGGCGCGCTCGGCCTTTTGCTGCTGGTCGGGGGTATCGGTGCCCTGCTTGGTTTCCAGGATAAAGCAGCCGCGCTTGTAGAGGTCGATGCGGCCGGTGCTTTTTTTGGGGCCGTCGCGGAATTCCACGGCGCGCTCCAGCACGTACTGGTCCTGGGTGGGCAGGTCGGTGGTGGGCTCGGGGCGGGGCACCTGGAGTAGGTCGCAGAGGTCCTGCAGGAAGAGGCCATAATTGGCGCGCTCAGCGCCGCCGGCCGGGCGCCAGCGGGCTTCAAAATCAGGGTAATTCACGCGGGATAGTAGCAGAGAGTAAAATGGGCCGGGAAGATAGGGGGAATTGACGGGCAGGCAAGGCCGCGGGGCGGGGCAGGGGAGCGTTTGGGTAGGCTTCTTTTTAAAGGGGCAGGGGGAGTTTTTAGTTAGGTTCTAAAGGAACGTCATTCCATCAGAACGGGGCATGTAGAGCATTCTGCGCATCCAGCCGCGGATCGAGCCATCCCGCGGGCTGGGGTTGTTGTTGGGAAACAAACGATTAAAAAAGAGCGTCATTCCAGTAGAGTCCGTCATGCTGAGCGCAGCCGAAGTATCTCGCGTGGGATGGCACGGTCCGTGGCTGGGTGCGCCACCTGCTCGACAGGACGTTCTGATAGAACCTTAACCACAACCTTACCAGGGCACGTTCTTTCCCTGCAACATCACCCCTAAACCCCGGGCCGGGGGCTTGCCGGGGGTGGTCTGAAACAAAGCGGCGGCCAGCCGGTCTGCATAGCGGTTCTTCTTGTTTTGCCCGCTATGCTTCACTTCACTGCCGCCGACATTCAGGCCCTGGAAAAAATCTACCGCCTCAACCTGGTGAATGGGCTGCCCGGCTTTAAACCCGCCAACCTCATTGGCACGGTGGGCGCTACGGGCATTACCAACCTGGCCGTGTTCAGCTCGGCCCTGCACCTGGGCTCCGACCCACCCCTGCTGGGCCTGGTAACGCGGCCGGCCACCGTGCCCCGGCACACGTACCAGAACATTCTCAGCAACGGCTGCTACACCCTCAACCACGTGCCGGTGGCGCTGGCCGCCCAGGCCCACTATACCTCCGCCAACTTTGCCGAAGAGGTATCGGAGTTTGCGGCCTGCGGCTTTACGCCCCTGTACCGCCACAACTTCCCGGCCCCGTATGTGGCCGAAAGCGCCCTGAGCATGGGGCTGCGCCTGCGCGAGGAGCTGCCCATTTCCAACGGCACCGTGCTGCTGGTGGGCACCGTAGAGCACGTTTACCTGCCGCAGGCCGGCCTGCGCCCCGATGGTACCCTGGACCTGGTGGCGCTGGGCAGCGCCTGCATCTCCGGCCTGGATGCCTACCACGCCGCAACGGAGCCCACCCGCTTTGGCTATGCCCGGGCAGGCCAGCCGCCCGTGCCGCTGGCGGAGTAGGTTTTCTGTTTTGGCCAATCGAGCTTGTTGAAGCACCTGGCGTGGGGTGGTTGCGGTAGAGACGCACTATTTTGCGTCTCGTCGGTGCTGAGGTTGTTTAGGCGGCGCGGTGCTGGTCGTTCAACGACGAGGCGCAAAATAGTGCGCCTCTACCCCACACAGTGAATCGGCATGACAGCCTTTTTCCAACATCATCCACAGGTGGTTCCGGTGACTAGTGCCACCCTTTCATCGGCCTGAAAGAAAGGGTGGGAGGGGCGGTAAGTTTTTTTACCTTCGGCGCTCCAATCCGCCCTACTCCAATGAACAAAGCATTCTGCCTGGCCGGTGGCCTTCTTGCACTGCTCGGCGCCGGCGCGCCCGCTGCCCATGCCCAGACGCCCGGCTCCTGGGGCACCTGGTTTATTGGCACCGTGCAGCTCCCGGGCACGCCCGAGAAGAAGTGGGGCGGCTTTGCCGAGTTACAGGCCCGCACCAACGGCATGTTCAGCCAGTACTTCTACAACGAGCTGAAAGGTGGCCTGAGCTACGACCTGGACAAGAACTTTACCGTGATGGTGGCCGGCGGGCGCTACGCCACCTACACGCCCAAAAACCTGGAGGCCGGCCCCAACAATAAAGAAGCCCGCCTCTGGCTGCAGCTGGTGCTCAACCAGTACATGAGCCGCCTGAAAGTGGAGCACCGCTACCGCCTGGAGCAGCGCTGGTTTAACTACCGCGACGACAGTACCTCTACCCGCAACCGCCTGCGCTACCGCCTCAATACCTTCCTGCCGCTCAATAACAGCACCATCACGGCCAATACCGTGTTTTTATCGGTGTATGATGAGATATTCCTGAACCCCAAGGGGCCGGTGTTTGAGCGCAACCGGCTATATGCCGGCGTGGGCTACCAGTTTAATGACCATCTCACGGTGCAGGGCGGTTGGATAAATCAGGCTAATTACAACGTGCCTACGTTTAAGCAGGGCCAGTTTGTGCCCCCGAATACTTCGGCCAAGCATAACCTGGTGTTCTCGGTGGTGTATAAGCTGGCCCACCGCAACACTGCCCCGGCCGAGGACCACATGCCTTCCCACCAGGACTAGCGCTTTGCTTTTTCCTGTAGCGAGGCAGAGCAGGCCTTGACAGTTGGCCTTTAAAACCAAAACAGCGTTACCCGGTCGGGTAACGCTGTTTTGGTTTTGAGAAGAGGGAAACAGATGAACTACAGTACCACCAGTTTTTTGCTGATTTTGGTGGTCCCATCGGTTACCTGCAGCTGGTATACGCCGGCCTGCAGGGCGGCTTCCTGCTGCACATTCAAGCTCTCGGCGGAGGTGGTTTTGCGCCACACCACGCGGCCCTGCATATCCAGCACGCGGATGCTCACGGTAGGGGCCGCGGCCGTGCGCCGGCTCAGGCGCAGCAGCACGGGCTGGCCGGCGGCCTGTGGGTTGGGGTACAGCTCGGCGGCCAGGGAAGCGGGTGCCACCTTGGCGGCACTGGTAGCGGTAGCCGGCTGTGTCAGGGCCGTGGTAGTGGTGCTAAGCAGAAAATAGCAGGCGCCGGTAAGGGAAATAGGCCTCTGCCGAAACCTAATTTACTGGCCCTTAAGGCAAAGAATCAAGTTTTGGATAGGCCCATAGCGGCAGGCTGACGCGGCAACTCAGCCGCTGTGCACACTTGCTGCACACGTAAAACCAGGGGTAATCTGTTCCCGCGCCGTAAGGTCAAGCGGCTGGTGGCCGGGGAGGATTACGGTTAAAAAACACGCAGAATTTTAGCGGATGACAAGCTTTTATACCGGTTTTGGGTGCGGTGGCAGTGTGGTAACGGATTTTAGGAGCCGGGTAAGCCAGGCTTTATGAGCAGTAGGCTTTCGGGGTATTTAACCTTCATTAACTGTGCTGCTAAGCGGTGTCGAATCGAATGATTAGGCGAAACATCACGCCCAAAATCATCTGTCGTCCTGAGCTTGCGAAGGACCTTATCCCGTTCGAACGAGTCGTTGTTACGATTATCGTTCTGCGGTGAGAAGGTCCTTCGGCTGCTGCCTCAGGATGACAGATAGGGGATGCAGGACCATAGCCGGGCAACGTCAGCAGCACATTCTATTGCCTTCCCGTCTATATAAAAACAGGCTGAAACAGCGCCCGTATTTCACCGCCCGGGCCCTGGCGCAAAACCTTCCGGCTGCTCCCGCCGAATAGCTACCTTTGCCGCCTTCCGCTTTCCACCCTGGCTGTGTTGCATGTCCAATAAGTTACTGGTGTTTCTGGCCGGGCTGCTGCTGATTTCGGCGCTGGGCTCCTACGTATACTACCGGCGCACGGTGGCCCGCGTGCCCGTTGATGCCTGGGCCCTGGTGCCTGATGATGCTGTATTCGTCATTGCCACCCGCGACCATCCTACGCTGGTGCGCCACCTCAAGGAAACCCAGCTGTGGGACAACCTCACGGCCCTGCCTTATTTCCAGCAGTTTGAGGAAAACGCCGTGCTGCTGGACAGCCTTACTAACAGCCGCAATAACCTGCTGCGTTTTCTGGGGCGCAAAACCGTGCTGGCCTCCGTGCATGTAACGGGCCCCGGTTCCTTTGATTTGCTGTATCAGGTGCCGCTGAACAGCGTGCGTGAGTTCCGGCAGGTGCGGGGCGCGGCCGAAGCCCTGGGGCGCCTGCCGCGCTTTATGGTGCAAACCCGCGAGTTTCATAATCAGGTTATTACCGATATCCGGGAGAAGGGCACTGGGGCGGGCGTTACCTATTTCAACTACCGCAACCACCTCATTGCCAGCGCCAGCCCTCTGCTCATTGAGAAGGTAATTGCCCGCATCGAGCACGAAGGCCAGCCCTCCGTAGCCGCCGATTTTCATAACATCGATTACCAAAAGCTGAAGGGTGTAGATGCTACCCTGCTGGTAAACTACCGGCAGCTGCCCCCTTTCCTGAACCTGTTTTTCCGGCCCGAGCTGCGCCCCAGCCTGGAAATGCTCACGGGTCTGGGCAAAAATGGTCTCCTAGAAATGCAGCTGGCCGGCAACAAAGTAGTGTTCAACGGCTTCACCAACCCCGAAACCGCCCGCGACGCACTGCATCAGCGCCTGCGGGGCCAGATGCCCCAGCGCCTGCGCATGGCCGATATTCTTTCCCTGCGCACGGCTGTGCTGCTGCATCTGGGCACCCAAAAGCCCGCCACGCTGCGCCAACCCATGCCCGCCCTGCCCGATTCCACCGTTAGCACCGCGCTGGATTCCGTGGCGGCCCTGCTGGATGGGGAAGTAGCCCTGTGCTACCTGGCCTCGGCCTCGGCCCGGCAGGCCCCCGCACGCATTGCCCTGGCCCACACCGCCGATGCCCGCCGGATGGCCGTGGCGCTGGGCCGCCTGCGCCGGGCCACCGGGGGCAGCCCTTCTTTTGAGCGGGTAGGGCCCTACCAGATATACCAGGTAGGCATAGAGGAAGTGCCGGCCCGCCTGCTGGGGCCGCTGTTCCGGGGCTTTGGCGCCGGGGTGGTGGTGCAGGCCGGCAGCTTTGTGGCCTTTGCCCAGACTTCGGCCGAGCTGCGCCCCTGGCTGCAGGATGTGGTAGCGGGTAAGGTGTGGGCTAAATCGCCCACACAGGTGGCTTTTCTGGAAGAAATGCAGCCACTGGCTCGCCTCAGCGTGATTATGGATGCCCAGAACAGCTGGAACGTGCTGCTGCGCGCCCTGAAGGAGGACCGCCGGGCCGGCCTGCTGCGCAATGAAAGCCTGTTCAAACGCTTTCCGCAGCTGGCCCTGCAGTTGGTGCCCCCCGCCGATAGTGAGCAGGAGAAAGGCGCCCAGTATTTTACCCAGCTGCTGCTCCGGCACCCGGCCGTAAACAACGTGGCTCAGGGCGCGCTGGCCGCCGAGGATGGCGGATCCCTCACGTTCAAAAGCGGCCTGATGACGCCGCCCCTGCTGGTTAACATTGCCAACGCCCGCACGCCCGGCACGCTGGTGCAGGACAGCCTGCGGGTACTGCACTACATTACCCCGGAAAACGTGGCTACCTGGGTTGATACCCTCAGTGGCCCCGTGGTGGGCCCCGTACACCGCCTGCCCGTAGCCGATGCCTCAGGCTTTTTGCTGGCTACCACCAACCAGCTGTACCTGTTTGATCCCCAGGGCCGCCTGGCGCCGCATTTCCCCCTCAACCTACCCGATTCGGTGGAGGTAAGCTCACTCACGCCTTCGCCCCAGAGCCGGGGCGGAGCCACGCGGCTGCTGGTAGGTGGCGGGGGCGGTAACTTCTTTCTCTTCGATACCAACGGCAACGCCTTACCCAACTGGCAGCCCAAGCGCCTGGAGTTTTCCCCGGCCGCGCCGCCGCACTACCTCAGCGTAGCGGGCTCCGATGTGATTGTGGTGCTGCTGGAAAACGGCTACATCTTCGCTTTTGATAAGCAGGGCAGCACTTACCCAGGCTTTCCCATTAGTGTGGGGGCACGGCTGCATACGGCGGCTTTTGTGGAAAGCGGGCCCACGCTGCAGCGCACCCGCCTTACGGTGGTAACCCAGCAAGGGGAGCGGGTACAGTTTAACCTGAGCGGATATGTGCTTACCCGCAGCCGCATCAGCACCTGGAGCCGGGGCTGCACCTTCCGCATCATCCCGGATCAGGTGAAACGCAGTTATGTGATAGTGCGGCAGGAGGCCAACGGCCTGCTTACCTTGTTTGATGCCGCCGGCCGCCGCATCCTGGAGCGCCGCTTCACTACCTCCGACGAAAAACCCGTTCAGTTCTTTGATTTTGGCACGGGACGCCGGCTTTTTGCCATCACGGAGCCCGGCCCCAACCAGGTATATCTCTACAATTCCAAGGGCAAGCAGCTGGGTGGCCGTACCTTCCCCAGTACCGCCCCTACCATAGGAGCCCGGTTTGATACCGGCACCAACAGCTGGATTCTGTACCGCACGGAAGGCCGCGCCCTGCGCCGCACCAGCGTAACGGCCGAGTAATGGGCGGTAAGGGTGTGAGTGAGTGAGTGAGTGTCATTGCGAGGCACGAAGCAATCCGTCTTCTCCGGAGTACGGCCCTTCCTTCTACCAGAAAGCCCTTGACGTACCACGCGTCAAGGGCTTTTCACTTCTTAGGGCTAGCCACCTTTCAGAGGACGGATTGCTTCGTGCCTCGCAATGACATATCGGTATTCCGTATTACGACAGCCAGCCTTTGCGGTAGAAGTATACCAGCTGCACCACCACTACCAGCAGCAGGATGCCCAGCAGAATGGGGTAGCCCAGCGGGTGGTAGAGCTCGGGCATGTTGAGGTAATTGATGCCGCCGTGCGGGTTTTCGCGCTGGAAGTTCATGCCGTAGAGGCCCACCACAAAGCTGAGGGGGATGAAAATGCTGCTGATGATGGTCAGCACTTTCATTACTTCGTTCATGCGGTTGCTCTGGTCGGAGAGGTACAGCTCTACCAGGCTGTTTACTGACTCTTTGTAGCTCTCGGCCAGGTCCAGGGCCTGCACGGAGTGGTCGTAGCAGTCGCGGAAAAATACCTTCATTTCCTCCGGCATCACGTCATCGGGCAGGCGCAGAACTTCCATGATTTTGTCGCGCTCCGGGTACACCAGCCGGCGGAAGCGCACAATGTCTTTCTTGATCTGCAGGATGCGGCCCAGCAGTCGGCGGTCGGCGCGCTTGGAGCGGAAGATAAGCTCCTCCAGATGCTCAATATAGTCGCCGATGGCGGCCATGGTGGGGAAGTAGTGGTCCAGCACCACATCCGTCAGGCTGTAGGCCAGATACATGGGGGGGCGGCGCATAATCTGACTGCGCCCGGAGCGGATGCGCTGGCGCACGGAGTCCAGGCAGTCATCGTAATCATCCTGAAACGACAGCACATAGTTGGGGCCGGTGAACAGGCTGAGCTGGTCATCGTCGATTTCCAGATTGGAGGTAAACTCCGTCATGCGGGAAACCATAAACAGGCGCCCCTCATCAAACTCCTCTACTTTGGCCCGTTGGTAGTCGCCCAGCACGTCTTCCATCTGCAGGGGGTGCAGCTCAAAGTCGTCCATAATGCGCTCCATCAGGGGCAGGTCGTCGTAGCCGCGCACGTCTATCCAGTGGCGCAGGTGGGCGTTGCGCTGAAAGTAGTCTATCAGCTCATCATAGCTGGCATATTCCCGCTCCTCAAAAACATCAGCATCATAAGAAATCATGAACAGCCGGGGCTTGTAGGAATTCTCATGAATAATGAGGCTGCCCGGCCGCTGGCCTACTACCTGGCGCCGCGCCTGCTTGGTTGCTTCCCGGTCGGAAATGCTGCTGGGGTTGGTATCGGCCGCCGACTCCGCAGCCGGCAGGGGGAGAGTAGCTTCGCCGAGGGGCGGAATAGAAGACATAGCGCTAGGGAGCAGGCGGGAGGAAAGGACAAGAGCGGCGCAAAACCGGATATGCTACGGAAGCTACTATAAAAAGTAACGCCTCAGGCCCCGGCCGCCGCCAGCACCTCCTGGTAGGAGAGCAGCAGCAGGGCCACCAGGGCCGCCATCAGACCCAGCTGCCCGGTGCGCCCCAGCCGCTCGCGGAAGAGCACGTAGCCGCCCAGCGCCCCCAGCAGAATGGTGCCGATGTTGGCCAGCGGATATACAAAGGCCCCATCGTTGCCAAAGGCCCCCAGGGCCCGAATCAGAAAATAAACGGAGTAAAAATTCAGGATACCCAGTACAATGCCCGCGGGCAGGCTGCGCCATTGCATGGTTTCTACGTGCGCGAACAGGCGGCCCGCCAGCACGAAAAGCCCTACTACAGCCGCCGTGCCAAACAGCAAAATGGGAAACAGCGCCTGATGCGCCGGCATGGGCAGCAACCGGGAGCTGGCGTAGTTGAGGAGCGTATCGCCGGAGCCGCTGGCCAGAAATGCCAGCACCGGCAGTAGCCAGGCGGAGCGAGCGGCCTGCGCGCCCCGGCTGCCCGCCGGAGCCGGCACGGGTTTCCAGACGGTAAGAATAATAGCCACTACGGCCAGCACCATGCCCACATAGTTGAGGGCGGTATAGGGCCGCTGGGCCTGCCGCAGCACCACCAGATTAAACGCTACTGGTATTACTAATGACATCTTGGTAGCCACGGCCGCCGCACTCACGCTTACCCGCTGGGTGGTGAGGGCCACCAGATAAAACGTGGCAATGAAAAGCGCGCCCAACACCACCGCCGCTACCAGCCAGGCTCCACCGGTTTTCAGCGGCGCCAGGGAAGGAGAACCGCTCATCAGCCAGCCTACCAGCGTGCAGGTCAGATAATTGACTACCAACGCCTGAAACGTGGGGATACGGAACTGCCCGAAATACTTAAACGTGAAAACAATTGCGCTCGAAAAGAGCACGTAAATCAGAAGCGCCAGCATAAAGACCGGTAGGGAATAAGCATCAGCAGCCATGCCCGGCCCAAAGCCAGGATTTTTCGCGCCGCTGATAGAAACGGGAAAGTGGGGCCGCAAAGCTAAGGGGTAGCTCCCGGGCGCGGCGTTTTTTTTACTTTCGCCCTCCATCCATGCCTACTGCCTTGCCTGCACCTGCCGTTTCTGATGATTTTCTGATGTTGCCGTTAGCAGGCGGGCGCTATACGGTGCGGTGGCAGGCAGGCAGCGGGGCCGCGCCCGGCCTGCCCCTGGCTTTCGACCCCTTGCTGTTTCTGCGGCCGGCGCACCTGGCTTTGCAGCCGGCCCCATCCGAGCGGCTACTGTTCTGGCTGGAAGACCAACGCAGCCAGCAGACGGTAGCCTTGTTCCCGGTATTTGGAAATGAGAAGTCAGAGCACAGTATCTCGCCTTACCAGGCCCCTTTTGGGGGTATTCAACTGGCTGAGTCGGTTGGGGCGGAGGTTTTGCAGGCGTTTCTGGCGGTAGTATTAGGTGAGCTGCAAACCCGTAAAATGCCGCTCCTACGCCTGAAGTGCTACCCCGGCGCTTATGCCCCGGCCGCCGTGCCCTTGCTGGCGCAGGCCCTCACCAGCCTGGGCTTTCGGGCAGTAGAGGCGGAGGTCAATCATCATTTACTGCTGGCCGAAGCGTTTGAAGCCCGGCTGCACCCCTCGGAGCAGCGGCGCCTGCGCAAGTGCCAGCGGGCGGGTATGCAGTTTGAGCAGGAGCCCCCCTTACTGCTGCCGCTGGCCTATGAATTTCTGGCGCGCTGCCGGCAGGAGAAAGGGCAGGCCCTTTCTCTGCCGCTGGAGCGACTGCAGGAGCTGTTCAAACAATTCCCGAGAGACTTTTTCCTGTTTTCCGTGCGCGACGCCGAGGGAAACTGGGCCGCCCTCACGGTAGCCATTCGCCTAAACGAGCAGGTGCTCTATAACTTTTACCCGGCCAGTCCGCTGGCTTACAATGCCTTTAGCCCGGTGGTGCTGCTGAATGCCGGCCTGCATGCTTTTGGCCGGGCCAATGGCATGCGTTTGCTGGATCTGGGCACGTCTATGCTCCCCGCAGGGAGCCCCAATTTTCCGCTGCTGCGGTTTAAAGAGCACCTGGGGGGCGTCATGAGCCAGAAATTTACGTTTGAGGCAGCGGCCCCGCAGCCCTAGCCAGCTTTCTGCCCCTTGAACTCCGCCACCACTTCTCCGCCAGCTTCTCAGCCCGAAACCCGCAATGCGGTTCTGGGGCGTTTTCTACGCGGCTCGTTGGGCTCAGGGGTGGCGGTGCTGGCCCGGGCGGGCGGGGCGCTGCTGCTCAATAAGCTGCTGGCCCTGTATGGCGGCGCTGGTGGGCTTACCCTGCTGGCCCATTTCCAGAACCTGATGGCCATGTTCACCACCCTGCCGAATGATGGGGTACATGTGGGCATGGTGAAATATCTGGCGCCGCTGCGGGCAGGCTCGGCCCGCTTTCGGCTGTGGCTGGGCGCAGGCTTGGTGGTGAATGCCGCCGTACTGGGGCTGGGTGCCGCGCTGCTGCTGCTGGGGCGCGGGCCGTTAGCGGGCGTGTTTCAGCCGTCCATAGGCTGGGTGCTGCTGTTTACCTTGGGTATTGGCTTGCTCACGGGCCATGCGTTTCTGGTATCGGTGCTGCTGGCGGCCGGGCGCCTGCGGGCGTATGTGTGGCTCACGGTGCTTCTGAGCGGGCTGGGGGTGCTGGCCGTAGGTGGGGCGCTGGCAGCACACTGGCCGGTGCGCTGGGCGTTGCTGGCCTACCTGCTGGCGCAGGGCGGCACCGTGCTGGTAACGCTGGTAGTTGCGGTGCGCGCCGGTCTGCTGCCTAAGCTCCCCGGGCGCATCAGCCCGGCGGCCCTCCGCGCCCTCAGTCATTTCCTGCTTATGGCCCTCAGCCTGCTGCTGTTCAGCAAAGCCGTTGATTTTGTGATGCGCGCCGTGCTGATCCGGTACTTCTCCCTGGCGCAGACAGATTTATGGCAGGCCGTGGCCAAGCTCTCGGACAACTACACCATGGTTTTTTCGGCGGTGATGGGCAGTGTTTTTTACCCCCGGCTGGCGGCGCTTATTCATCAGCCCGCGGCCCTGCGCACTTATATGCGCACAGTGCTGCTGCTGCTGGCTCCGGTGCTGGGCCTGGGGCTGGGGGCCTTATTTCTGCTGCGTAACTGGCTGTTGCCGCTGTTGTTTGAGCAGCACTTTGCGGCCGCGGCGCCGCTCATGGGCCCGCAGCTGCTCGGCGACTGGGCCAAGTTCCTGACCTGGACGCTGCTGTTTCTGCTCTCGGCACGGGCGCAGGTGGGGCGGTACGTGGCGGTGCAGGCCGGCTCAGCGGTATTATATGCCGTGCTGCTGGCGGTGTTGCTGCCCCGGTTTGGGCTGCTGGGCGCGCCGCTGGCCCACGCCGTGCGGTTTGGCCTACTGCTGGTGGGTACGGGCATTGGTTTTCGGAAGTACTGGCTGCCTGTTGCTTCCGCTGCATGATGCCCGCTGCTACTCCCGCGCTGCCGTTGGTAACCATTGTGGCTATTTGCCACAACCACGCACCCTTTCTTCGCGAAGCCCTGGACTCTATCCTGGCCCAGACCTACCCGCAGGTGGAGGTGCTGCTGGTAGATAATGCCAGTACCGATGGCAGCGTAGGTATTCTGCAGGAGTACGCGGCCCGCAACCCCGCGTGGCAACTGCAGCTGCATCCTCAAAACCTAGGGCTGTGCCGGGCTTTTAACGAAGCCTACCGCAGCTCCCGGGGAGAATTCCTGATTGACTTTGCCACGGATGATGTGCTGCTGCCAGACCGTCTTGCCCGGCAGGTGGCATTTTTTCAGCAGCTACCATCTACAGCAGGCATGGTGTATTCTAACGCCGAGCTGATTGACGAGCAGGGCTGCCACCTGCGCTACCACATCCGGCAGCGCCAGGGTAAGCCTTTTCCCGCGCCGGCCTCGGGGTGGGTTTTTGCCGAGGTGCTGCGCCGCTACTTCATCAGCACGCCCACCATAATGATGCGCCGTGCTACCCTGGACGAGCTGCATGGCTACGATGAAACGCTGTACTATGAGGATTTTGATTTCTGGGTGCGGGCCTCCCGCCACTGGCAATTCTACTTTCTGGATGCCGTAACCACCCGCAAGCGGCAGCACGGTCGGGCTATGTCGCGCGGCGCCTACCGTCCCGGCGACCCGCACCTGCGCTCTACGCTGGCCATCTGCCATAAAGCCTGGGCACTATGCCAGACCGGAGAAGAGCGGGATGCCCTGGCCATTCGGGTGCGCTGGGAAATGCGGCAGGCTGCCCGCTGGGGTAGCTACGGGGCAGCCGCGGCCTACTTCGCACTCCTGCAGCAAACCGGCCGCGCCACTATGCTGGACCAACTGGTTGGTCGGGCGGCACGCCTGCTAAGCCGCTTTCAGGGGAAAACCTGGTAAAGGCGAACCTTTCCTTTTTGGGCTACCAGCTGCCGGTGCGGAAACCACGCCAGAACCTCCGGCTCCGTGTATTGAATCAGCTGCCGGGTAAGCTCGGGGTTGGTAAGCGTACTGCCGTTTACCAGCAGCCAGGCAGGCTGGCCGGGCGCAGGCGGTAGGGCGCGGGCACTTTCATAGCGCCGGTAAGCCAGGGCCGGAGGGGGCGTAAAGTCATAGTAAAAATCGGCCTTTTCCAGCAGGTGCTCATCCACAAAAACCACCCCCTTGGCCGTAGCCGGCAGATATTGCCTGATTATGGCCTGCTGCTCAAAGAAGGAAAACGCGCTGGGTTTGGCCATGAAATACAAGGGCCGAATGGCCAGCACTGTTGCCAGTGCTACAATGAACAGTGCTGGCAGGTGGGAGAGAAGCCACCCCGAAACCCTCCCCGTCCAATCCAGTAAAAACAGGCCAGCGAAGCAAAAGCCGGTGCCGGCATATATCACTGCGCTGCTATTGTGCAGCCACAGGGCACAAAGCAGCAGCCCCAGCGCCAGCCACCCCGCAGCCCGGTAGTTGCGCAGTGCCTCCCGCAGCCCAAAGCCTGCTGCCAGGCACAGCGGGGGCAGGAGCGGGGCCATCATGCGGGGCGTGAGGGTAATGGGGTTGTAGTGCGCCAGGGAAGTGCTGCCCCACCAAAAGCAGGCCATGGAGCTGAGCGCCAGCCACAGCCAGAAACGGGCTTCCGGGTGTAGGAGGGCATGGCTGAAAGCGGCTGCCAAGGCCAGCAGCAGCGCCACGCCCACGCCTGCCGCTATAAAGCTGGCCAGGGGCTGCCAGGTTAGCCGCGCCAGCAGCTGGCCGCGCTGGCTGCCCAGATAGTTCTTCGGCTGGAAATAAACGTTGGCCTGCTCAATGCGGTGCAAGCGGTAGAGGGCGTCGCCGGTGTGGGCGTAGTAAAAGCTCAGGTAGCCTATCAGCAAAACCAAACCCATACTCACGGCGCCCAGCCAGAACCGCTGGTGCTGCCGGCGCAGCAAATCCACCACTAGTAGGCTCAGGTAAAAAGGCAGATAAAACACAATGGTTTCCTTGGCCAGAAAGGCGGTCAGCGTTAGCGTGGCAAAGCCAGCTCCCCAAAGGGCCGGGTGTCCTTGCTCAGGGCGCCGGCCCCACAGTAGGGCCGCGGCGCTGGCCAGGGCCGCGAACATGAGAATATTATCGGGATACAGATAGTTAGACAGCGTGAGCATGAAATAATGCAGCCCCAGTAGCACCATGGCCCCGGTGGCTACCAGTGGCGCTCGGCGGCGGTATAAGGCCCAGCAAATAGCCAGCGTGCCCAACGTGCAGAGTAGCGGCCACAGCGTGGTAGTATAAATCCCTACTCCAAACAGGCGGTACAGCAGCGCTACCGGTGCAAAAACCAGCAGCCTTTCCCGAAACGGCTCGGCCAGCAGGTGTCGGGCATCGGGGTTTACCTGGAAAGTGCCCGAAGCCAGCTCATGCGCCAGACGGGCATAGTGGTAGTCATCGTAGTCGTAGAGGCCTTCGTGGGTGAAGAAGAAATACGCTACTATGAAAACCACCAGGCTAAGCAGCGTCCAATCGGCCAGGCGCGGGGAGGTGTCCTTCATAGTACAAAACAAGGGGTTTATCTGGTAGGCACCGGGTTACTTTTGTTGGTATCACTGAAAAAGCCAAAAAAACCTGCAACTTCGCCGCATCATCCTAAGCAGCATGCCGCTGCCGTATTCAAAAAATCCTTTTTTTAAGTTACATGGTCAAGAGGTGGCCTCGCATCTGGCACTGCCTGGTATTGCCCGCCTTACTGCTGGTACTTACCGGAGTGGTGCTGGGGTTCTACTATGAGACCAATGATGATCTGGCCATCATCCAATTACTGCGTGGCAATACAGCGGCGGCCCCGGTAACCAACCTGCACCTTTATTTTCATGGCCTGGCCTGGGTGCTGGCCGGGCTGTTTCGGCTGCTGCCCGCCGTGCCCTGGTATGGTGTGCTACTTTACACGCTGCTGTATGCGGCCACCGCGCTAACGTTTGCCGTGCTGGATAAGCTGGTGCGGCACCGGGTAGCTCCTGAACTGGTCACGGTGCTGTTGGTACTCTTCTACAGCATGGCCTGGGTAGAGCACGCCATGTGGTTTAATTATATGCGGGTGCCCTTACTGCTGGCTGGGGCCGGCCTGCTGTATGCCGCCCAACGCCCGGAGCAGTTCAGCGCCCGTGTCATCGGGATGGTGGCATTTGGGCTGAGCTGGCTGATACGGCCCAGCGCGGCCGATCTGGCCTTGCTGCTGGTGGTGCCCGGCGTGTTGTGGCTGGCCGGGCGGCGCGCTATGCCGCTGCTGGGGGTGGCCGTAGCCTGGGCGCTGATAGGGGGGCTGGCAGCCGGCCTGCTGCGCGGCAACGAAGCCAGCACCTTCCGGACCCTGGATGTCCTCAAGTCCAACGTCAACGACTATCAGCTATACCGACCCATACCCCGCACTCCTTCTGACAGCCTGGGCGTGCAGGAGGTAGAGCAGTGGCTATTGGGGGATTCGGTATTAATAAACGAAGCCTTTTTTGCCCGGGCTTACGTGCCCGATGCCCGGCATTTTACCCAGGAAGTACTGCCCCAGAAGCTCCTGCTTACGGCTGGGCAGCTGGCGCTCAACTATTTTCCCCTGCTGCTGCTCATTTTGGTGCTGCAAATATGGGTAGCCACCAGTGCCCGCATGGCCGGGCGCGGCCGTTTCTGGCTGGTACAAGTGGCTTTCCTGGGGCTGCTACTGGTATTGGGCAGTATGCTGAAACTGCCCTCCCGGCTGGCCCTGCCGGTGCTGAACCTGTGGCTGCTCACTAACCTGGTGTTTTTGCTGCGCGATTCGCGCCGGCCCGTCAACCACGAAATCCTGAGCTTGTTACTGGTGCTGCTGCTGGCCGCCGCGCCCTATGGCTACAAACTTTGGCACCGCCACACTACGCTGGAGGCGGAGCAGCTGCGCGGCCGCCGGGCACTGGCCCTGTTTCGGCGGCAGACGTACCCGGCCCCGGTGGTCGTAACCGATGCCGTAAATGCTGCCTATAAGTCGCAGAACCCGCTGCGGGTGCATACCATTGGCAGCGTGTATCTGAAAACGTGCCTCAACCTCACGGGCTGGCCCACGCTGGACCCCTCGCAGCCCCGCCTGCGGCAGCGCCTTACCGGCACCCGCGACTTTACCGAAAGCCTGCGGGTGCTGGCCCGGCGCCGGGCAGCCGTAAAGTGGTATCTTACTCCAGCTACTGCCCGGCTGCTCAATCAGCACCTGGCCTGGCGGCAGCAAAAAGGGCAGCCCCGGCTGAGTTTACGCACCCGGCAGCCCGTGTCGGGAAATAATGACCTGCCCCGGCTGTATATTCCCGTGTTTGAATAGCCTTATTGGCGAAAACAAGGAAAAATGCCAAAATTTTATAGCCGCACTTACAGGTGCCGCACGTAAGTGCTGAAAAGCGAATCTTTACATTTGGCGCTTGATTTCGAACCTCTTTTCCCACCACGCCCCATGATTGCGACCCTCACTTCCCGCGGGGAAGTACTTCAGCACCTCGAACCTTTTTTGCGGGAGAACATGGGTTCTTTCCTGAAAAAGGTAGATGAGAGCTGGCAGCCTTCCGACTTCCTGCCCGACCCCCGCCTCGATACATTTTTTGATGAAGTAAAGGAGCTGCGTGAGCGGGCCAAGGAGCTGAGCTACGATTTGATGGCCGTACTCATTGGCGATACCATCACGGAAGAGGCCCTGCCCAACTACGAGGCCTGGTTTCATCAGCTCGATGACCTGGGGCGCGACCCCAACAACGGCTGGGCCCAGTGGATCCGGGGCTGGACGGCCGAGGAAAACCGCCACGGCGACCTGCTCAACCGCTACCTGTACCTTTCCGGCCGCGTAAACATGCGCGAGTTTGAGGTAAGCACCCAGTACCTGATTGCCGACGGTTTTGACCTGGGCACCGCCCACGACCCTTACCGCGCCTTCATTTACACCAGCTACCAGGAAGCGGCCACCAACCTCTCGCACCGCCGGGTAGGTACGCTGGCCCGCAAAGCCGGCGACCACGCGCTTTCCAAGCTCTGCGGCATGATTGCCGGCGACGAATCCCGCCACGCCCGCGTGTACCAGACGTTTGTGGAGAAAATCTTTGAAGTAGACCCATCCGAAATGATGCTGGCCTTTGAGGATATGATGCGCAAGAAGATTGTGATGCCCGCGCACTACATGCGCGAGATGGGCGTGGAAATGGGCAAAACCTTCGGGCACTTCACCGATGCTGCCCAGCGCCTGGGCGTATACACCAGCCAGGATTACACCGATATTCTGGAAAGCCTCATTACTACCTGGAACGTAAGCCAAATCACTGGCCTGAACGGCCAGGCCGAAAAAGCCCGGGACTATATCATGGCCCTGCCCGCCCGCCTGCGCCGCGTATCAGAGCGCATGCCGGTGCCCAAGCTGGAATACCGCTTTAAGTGGATTGACTAAGCAAGCTTAGTCTCCAGCATCAAAAAGCCCCGCCTTCTTCCATTGGAAGAAAGCGGGGCTTTTTGATGCTGGATATATCAGCTAAGCCGCCTGCGCTTAAGGATTGATGCTGTTCTCAAAAGCTACCTGCTGGAAAACCAGCCCCATTCTGGGCAGTTGGTAACGGATGGTGCGCGTGCCGCCGCTGGGGCAGCAGTTGGCGTCTTCTTCCTGGTATACCGGAAAATGACGAAGCACCTGCTGGCCTACCACCTCAAAAGTATCGTGGCCCTGGTAGCCTTTGGCGGCGGGGCCGCCCAGGCCGGGGAGCGTAACGGCCCGGCGACCCTGGTTCTGGTATTCAAAGCCCAGCAGCTGCCCGTAGGAGCCGCTGCCGGCGTCGCTCACAAAGATCAATAGCTCAGGAAAGTCGTTTTGGTTGAGGTTGGTAACGACTACGTCGGATACCCTGCCTTCCAGCTCCTGGGTGGTAGTGGCCAGCGTACGGCCCTTTTTTTCCGTGTGCAGACTCAGCTGCTGCTGCGCGCCCTCCCCGGTGGTTTGCACCAGAAAGCGGAAGTCGCTGTGCCGGAGTTCTTTCCGAAAGGTAACCGCAGCGGCCGGGGCAGCCGGCGTGGTGGTGGCCCGCAGCTGCGCCGGATCAGCCGATTCAGTAGTGGTACGGGAAGAGTCGCAGGCCGCCAGCGCTACCAGCAGGGGTAAGACGAGCTTTTTCATAGCAAACAGGCTAAGGAGCCCGCGAAAAAGCCGGCTCCACAGCTAAGTAGTACCCGGAAAATGCCCCGGAGGTTGCCGGAATTACGGCACTATCTGCACGCCTTTCCAGAATGCCACGCGCCCTTTAATATGCTGCGCGGCCTCAGAAGGAGTGGGGTAGTACCAGGCGGCATCCTTGTTCAGCTCCCCCTCAATGCGCAGGGAATAATAGCTGGCCCGGCCCTTCCAGGGACAGGAAGTGCCAGCAATGCTATCCTCGAAATATTCCCTTTTCAGCGCCTCGGCCGGGAAATAATGGTTGTTTTCCACCACTACGGTGTCGTCGCTCTCAGCTACTACGGTATTGTTCCAGATGGCTTTCATAGCTTGGTATTAGGTTTTAGGTGGTTGGGCTGCTGCCGCGAAGTGCTCTGCCGGTAGGAAGAGTATCAATCATCGGCAACTAAAAACTAACTTCTCCGATTAGTTGTTCTCAGGGCTCATTGACTTTGTTATGGCTGCAGGTTTTCGTTTCCGGGATTTCGTGCCCGAGGACTTACCCGATAAAGGGTTTGAGTCACTCCTCAAGATATTTATGCAACTCATCACCATCACCAGCGGTGATGTGGGCGAGGCCTTATCCTGGCTTTCGGAGCTGGACAAGCAATACGGGCTGACGGAAGATGGCTATGGCATTGGCGACTTCATTGAAGACCTGAAAAAGAAGGGCTACATTGATGATGACCCGCAAAAGCAGGGGGCGTTCAACATCACGACCAAAAGCGAGCAGAAAATCCGCAAATCGGCGCTGGAGGAAATCTTTGGCAAGCTCAAGAAATCGGGGCAGGGCAACCACCGCACGCCCCACACCGGCCAGGGCGACGAGCAAAGCACCGACATGCGCGAGTTCCGCTTCGGCGACTCTCTGGACCAGATTTCCATGACGGAGAGCATCCGCAACGCCCAGCTCAACCACGGCCTGAGCGGCGAGGATTTTATGCTGACCGAAGGCGACCTGGAAGTGCGCGAGAACGAGCACAAGAGCCAGACCAGCACGGTGCTCATGATTGATATCTCGCACTCCATGATTCTCTACGGCGAGGACCGGATTACGCCCGCCAAAAAAGTAGCCATGGCCCTGGCCGAGCTGGTGAAGCAGAAATATCCCAAAGATTTTCTGGATGTGTTGGTGTTCGGCAACGATGCCTGGCAGATTGAGGTGAAGGATTTACCCTACCTGCAGGTGGGGCCTTACCACACCAACACGGTGGCCGGCCTGGAGCTGGCCCTGGATCTGCTGCGCAAGCGCAAAACGCCCAACAAGCAGATTTTCATGATTACCGACGGCAAGCCCACCTGCCTGAAGGAAGGCACCAGCTACTACAAAAACTCGTTCGGGCTGGATCGGAAAGTGGTGAACAAAACCCTGAACCTGGCCGCCGCCGCCCGCCGCCTGAAAGTGCCCATCACCACCTTCATGATTGCCTCTGATCCGTATCTGCAGCAGTTTGTGGAGGAGTTCACGCAGGTAAACCAGGGCAAAGCGTACTATAGCTCCCTGAAAGGTTTGGGTCATTTGATATTTGAAGACTACAAGCGCAACCGCCGAAAATCGGTGTAATAGAAGCCAAAAATGCCCGTCATACTGAACATATGGCGCATTAAGCCAGCGGCCGAAGCATGACGGGCTTCGGTTTGGCTTCCTCAATCTGCCTTACTTGTTTGGTACGACGCCATCTTCCGGCGTGGCATTCTTGATTTTGGGAACGGTTTTCAGGTAAGCCCACAAGGCGTGCACTTCCTCGTCGGTGAGGGTGGAGAATTTGGGCATTGGGCCGTGCAGGATGCCGGAGGGTGCCATCCCAAATTTCACCGCTTTGCTGAATTGTTCTTCGCTCCATTTGCCGAGGCCGGTATTGGGGTCCATGGTGATGTTGCGGCTGATGCGAACCTGGAGGTCATCGTCGAGCAATTTGTCGCCGCCACCCAAATAGCCTTTTGATAGTTCGGGGTTGGATTCGTTGTTGGTGTTTATGCTTTTCGAATGGCAGAAGTAGCACTGGTAGCGGGCAATGACCAGATACCGGCCCAAGGCCACAGGCTTGGATGCGGGGGGCGCATCGGCGAGGTGCTTGACCGGCGGAATTGGCTTTAGCGCGGTGGTCATAAGCGACTTGGCCAGCGGGGACAGTTTCTGGGGCTGGCTGGCCTGGGCGGTGGCCCGGGTCAGTGGGTTGTCGGCTCGCAGAAAGGCCACAATGCTGGCGGCGTCTTCGTCGGAGAGGTAGGCAAAGCGCGGCATGCCCAAGCGCGGGCGGCCATCGGGGCCAGCCCCGGTGCGCAACAGGGTCACCACTTGCTGGTCGGTCCACTGCCCGATGCCGAATTGAGGGTGTTTCGTAATGTTAGCCGAATGCAAATTGCCCAGGTCGGTGCCCAGGTCGGGCATGGGCCGGCCCGATAACGTCTTAGTGGACGGGTTTTGGTGGCAGTGCACGCACATCAGCGCGACTATTTTCTCGCCTTGCAGCACGCGTTTCGGGGTGCTGGGCCGCACTGCTGTCGGCGCTTGTTGGGTAGGGCTGCCTCGTTCCTTTATTAATGCGGCGAAGCCAGCCACTGCCAGCAACAGCATGCCAAGTACCAGACCGAGGATATGCAGGGGCTTTTTCATGTTCTCGCGGAATAAGTGGGGGAATTAGTAGCGAGTTTTATATAAAAAAGCATAATAAATATTAATAAATGAATAGTCGAGTTTGAGATATTACAGGAGTTTGGAGACACTCTGCACGCAAGGCCTATTACAGCTCCCTGAAAGGCTTGGGTCAATTGATTTTTGAAGACTCTAAGCGCAACAGGCGCAAGTCGGTGTAGCCGAGAGCTTTGCTAGGCAACGTTTTAGCTGCTGTTATGAAAGTAATTTTTAAAAGCCACCGTGGGTTTGTAACGTCGGCGGCTTTTTCGGTATCCTGTGCATATGAAGTATTTATACTCAGTTTTTCTATCACTATGTGGCTGTGCATCGGTTGCTCCGTCGTTTACGGCCGCACCTCTGGTCCCTCAGCCCACAATGGCCGTTATTAAGGGTGTTATTCGGAATGCCACTGTCCAGGACACGGTGCGCGTCGGTTATCGGCTGGGAGAGAAATTTAGCGGTGCCAAAGCCGCTGTTAATGAAGCAGGGGAGTTCACGCTGCGCCTCACTAACCTCACGGCCCCGCTCAATGCCCAGCTTATTTTTGGCGCGTTTGAAACCATCTACATCAGCCCCGGCGACTCCCTGCAGCTAACCGCTGACAAGAAGGACTTGCTGGGTACCTTGCGCTTCTCTGGGCGTGGGGCGGCTGCCAATAACTACCTCACGCAGGCCCAGCGGCAGTTCGATGCCAACTACGACAGCTGGCCCGAAAGCCGGCCTTCCGCCGCTACGGCTACCCCCACTGAGTTCCGGCTGCTGGTTGATACTTACCGTCAGCAGCAGCTGGACACGCTGGTCGCCTATCAGGCCCGGGAGTCGCTGCCAGCGGGCCTGCTGGCTTCGCGCCGGCTGGTGCTGGATATGCAGCATGGCCGCTCGTTGCTGCGTTATGCCAGTATGCTGAAGCGCCGGACGCAGAAAGAGCCAGAGTTACCGGCCCATTACTTTGATTTCCTGGCCACCTTACCGCTGCGGGAAAAGCCCATGCAGACGGCAGAAATATCCTTGGTAGAGTCTCTGGGCTGGCTGATTGAAGCCTACCATTACGTGCGCTTATTGCCACCCAACGGGCAGCTGCCTGGCAAAGCCGGTTCTGCAGAGCAGATTTACACCCAGGCTACGGCTGATTTTGGCGACACCCCGGCGCGTGACTATGTAGTAGGCGGCCTGCTTACTAATCAGCTCTACGATTTTCGGGACACCGGGCGCCCGGCCGTATTAGCGGCGCTGCCAGTATTTTTGGCTCATAATCGGGATTCTACTACGGCCCGAAACCTCCGCCAGGCCTTGCAGGCTACGGCAACTCTGCAGCGGGGCAATCTTGCACCGGAATTTAGCTTGCGCGATGCCAGTGGCAAGACCGTGGCCCTGCAGGACTTCCGGGGCAAAGTAGTGTACCTCGATTTCTGGTATAGCGCCTGCAAACCATGTCTGGCTGAAGCGCCCGCCGCCGTGCCGCTTAAAAAACGCTTTCTGGGACGGGAGGTGGTGTTCCTGTATATATCCGTAGACCAAAACCCTGAAACCTGGCGGCGTACGCTGAAAAAATACCCGCTCACTGGGGCCAATAGCGTGCATTTGCTGGATGCGAAAGGCGACAAGGCAGCCAAAGCTTTTCAGGTAGGAAGCTTTCCCAATTACTGGATTATTGGCCGCAACGGGCGTATCTGGCAAAACTCTGCCCCCCGGCCTTCATCAGGGTCGGAGGTAGTGGCGGCGCTGGAAAAAGCCCTGGCAGAAAAGCCATAGAGGGCTTTATCCTGGCTAAACCAAAAACGGCGGCCCTGACAAGGGCCGCCGTTTTGGATAGGTGTGTGGGTTGTGCTTAGCGTGCTGCCACTGCGCCATCTTCGGCGGTTGCATTCTTGAGTTTGGGCACCGTATGCAGATAAGCGTAAATAGCCTGGGCTTCCTGCTCCGACATCAGCGAGAATTTGGGCATGGGCAGTTTCAGGAGGCCATTGGGGGCCTTCCCGTAGCGCACGGCCTGCACAAACTGCGCTTCGGTCCAGTCGCCGATGCCGGTTTCCTCATCACAGGTAATGTTGCGGCTCATAATCTCCTCGCCCGTGGGCGTCAGCAGCCTGGTGCCGCCGGCCAGGTAGCCTTCTGACTGCTCAGGCACCAGGGCATTGTTGGTTTTGAAATCCTTGGAGTGGCAGTCGTAGCACTTGTAGCGGCCCACTACCAGGTAGCGGCCGTAGGCCACCCCATCCGTGGTATCGGGAGTCAGCACGGGTTTGGTGGGCACGGGCGTGGGTTTCATCACGGTATTCACCAGCATCTTACCCAGGAAAGATGGCTCCTGCTCGTGCGAGGGAATGGGCTTGGCCTGCACCAGGGCATTATTGGAGCGCAGAAACGCAATAACGCTGTTCACATCCTCATCAGACATATGCACGAAATTGGGCATCACCATCCGGAAGCGGCCATCACGGCCAATGCCGGTGCGGAACAGGCCTACCAGCTCGGCATCGGTCCAGGCGCCAATGCCGTGGGCTTTGTCCTGCGTGATATTGGCGGAGTAGAGCTTCCCGAATTCCGGGGGCAGGTCGTTTATAAACTTGCCGGTCAGGGCATTGGTTTGGCGGTCCAGGTGGCAGTCGGCGCACATGGCTGTTACTATCTTTTGGCCCTGCAGCACCCGGGCCGGTGTAATTGCTACTGGCTGCACGGGTAGTTTGGGAGTATCATACGTGGGGATGCCCCGGGCCTGAACCCATACCACAAACCCCAGGACTGCCAGCACGCCAATTGCCAGCACCCCGCCCAGAATTTTGAATATTTTTTTCATAAAATGAAAGGATAGGTATATGGCTACAAGTATATGCCTTTCGATATTCTTAGGCTAACTAACTAGAATTCTGGCGCATCACATAATGATGTGATAGGAAGCAGATTTTTTGAGCCGGTACCCTAATCCCGCCGAACCAACCACCCTGTTCAATAGTTGTATTAGCTCCGTTGCCCGTATATATCCATCTACCGGGCTTCTCTTTACTCTCCGTATGATCCCATCTACCATAAGCACCCTCGGTGCCCTGAAGAAATCCGGCTATCAGCCCCGCTCCGTTAAAGAAGAACTGCGCGCTAACCTCATTCAGAAGCTGCGCAACAAAGAAGAAGTGTTTCCCGGCATTTATGGCTACGAGGAAACCGTAATTCCAGACCTGCAGCGCGCTATCTTGGCCGGCCACCACATTAACCTGCTGGGTTTGCGGGGCCAGGCTAAAACCCGCATTGCCCGCTTGCTGGTAAACCTGCTGGATGAGTACGTGCCCGTAGTGGCCGGCTCCGAGCTGAACGATGACCCATTGCAGCCTTTATCGGTATTCGCCAAAAATCTTATTGCTGAAAAAGGGGACGACACGCCCGTAACCTGGCTGCACCGCGACGAGCGCTACACCGAAAAGCTGGCTACGCCCGATGTATCCGTGGCAGACCTTATCGGCGACGCCGACCCTATTAAAGCGGCTACCCTGAAGCTGCCCTACTCCGATGAGCGGGTAATTCACTTTGGCCTGATTCCCCGGGCGCACCGCGGCATTTTCGTGATTAACGAGCTGCCCGATTTGCAGGCCCGCATTCAAGTGTCCCTGTTCAATATTCTGCAGGAAGGCGACATCCAGATTCGGGGTTTCAAGGTGCGCCTGCCGCTGGATATCCAGTTTGTGTTCACGGCCAACCCCGAGGACTACACCAACAGGGGCTCCATTGTTACGCCGCTCAAAGACCGGATTGACGCTCAGATTATCACGCACTATCCCAAGAGCATCGAAATCGGCAAGCGCATCACCAAGCAGGAAGCCCGCATTAAAGAGGATCAGAAAGGCATGGTGACGAGCAACGAAATCATGCACGATTTGGTGGAGCAAGTGGCCGTGGAAGCCCGTGGCTCCGAGTTTGTGGATGCTAAATCGGGCGTTTCGGCGCGTCTTACCATTTCCGCTTACGAGCAGGTAGTGGCCGGGGCCGAGCGTCGGGCGCTCATCAATGGCGAAAAGAACACCTACGTGCGCGTAGCCGACTTTATTTCGGCGGTGCCCGCCATTACCGGTAAGGTGGAGCTGGTGTATGAAGGCGAGCAGGAGGGAGCCGGCATTGTGGCCGAAAAGCTGATGGGTAAAGCCATCCGCACGCTGTTCCTGAGCTACTTCCCCGACCCTGATAAGGCCAAGAAGCTAAAAGGCCGCCCTTCGCCCTACAAAACGGTGCAGGACTGGTTTGGCAGCGGCCACACCGTGGATATTCTGCACGATGCCTCCACCAAAGACTACCGCGCCGCCCTGGACCAGGTGCCCGGCTTGCGAGACATCGTGACGGAGCTGCACCCCAAGGAGGATAAGGAAACCACCTATTTCCTGATGGAATTCCTGCTGCACGGCCTTTCCGAGTACAGCCTCATTTCCCGCAACCGCCTCACGGCCGGGGCGCAGTTTAAAGACCTGCTTTCCTCCATGTTCACCATGCCCAGCTTTGGCGAAGATGATGACGAGGAAGACGAGGATGAGCGCCCCCAGCGCGGCCGTCGCCGGTAGCAAGTCCGGATATCCGAAGCATAAAAAAAGCCAGCCCGAATGGGCTGGCTTTTTTTATAGGGTGCCATGGGAGTTGTTTATTAATTAACCCCAACGTCATGCAGAGCACAGCGAAGCATCTCGCGTGCTGACGTTTTAGTGGTATACTACACTAGCGAGATGCTTCGCTGTGCTCTCATGACAAACGAAGCCAAGTAGCTTCAGGGCTAAAACGCTAATTCGCGACCTCAGTTTCAAAGCCCTGCAGTCCCTGTAGCAGCTGTTCGGTTTCCTGCTGCTCCTGCAGGGCGTAGCGCTTGCTATAGTTGCGCAGCACCAGCCCCGTGAAAACCGCCAGCGCCACCGGCAGGCCTATCTGCCAGGCCGGCCGGCCTTGGTAACCATCTATAAAATACAGCGCCAACCCAGTGTTCAACAGAATGATATACCCCTGGTAGAACCGCAGGCCATAGTCCTGCTGCCACTGATAGTAGCGGCGCAAACGGGCAACGTAGGCCGCCGGCGCATCCTGAGCAGAGAAGGTGTAAAAGAGTTGCAGACTCTGAAATTTCCGCCAGATGGCACCCAGCAAAGCTACGCCGGCCAACAGCAGCCCCGCCAGCCCCAGCCCACCTACGGGCCGCATCAGATACACCCACACCATAACGGGCGGCACGAGCAGAATAACGGCCAGGCTGCCAGTTTTCTGCAGCAAAATCTGGCGCCGGCGGGTTGCCAGCTGGTGGCGCACTTCCGCCGCATGGGTGCGTACGGCAGGCTCAGGCGTAGCCTGCCACAAGCGGCGCAACTCGTCCTCATCGAAGTCGGGGGAGGTGGAATCAGAAAGCATCGTCTTCTTCGGGTACGTATTGGAGAAGTTGGGCCAGGCGCTGGCGGATGCGGTGCAGGCGTACGCGCACATTGCCCTCGGTCTGGTCACAGATTTCGGCGATGCGCGGGTAGGGTAGCTCATCCAGCACCAGCATCATCAGCAGGCGGTCGGCTTCGGGCAGCTGGCCCAGGGCGCGGTGCAGGCGGGCCAGTTGGCCTGCCTGCGGGTCCGGGGGTGGCGTGGGCACATCGGGAAGGGTGCTACCGGCGGCTTCCGGGCGGCGCTTGGTCTGGCGCACCCACAGCAGGCAGGTATTCATGCAGATGCGGTAGAGCCAGGTGCTGAGTGCCGCCTCCTGCCGAAATTTGTCCAGGTTCAACCACACCCGCAGGAATACTTCCTGCTGCAGGTCGTTGGCGGTGTCCGTGTCGCCGCCGCAGTAGCCCAGGCACAGGCGCTGCACCCGGCGGTGGTGGGTTCGGTACAACTCATCAAACAGCAAAGCATTGGCAGCAGGCATGCAGGGCGCGGCTTAGGTGAGACGGCCGGAAGTTAGGGTTTGGCCGGATGCGCCGCCAGGTATTGCTCAATGTTTGTCAGCGTCCACTTGGGGTCATCCAGCATCATAAACTCGCGGGCCGTATCGTTGAGGCGTACTTCTACGCCTTTGCCGGCTGTGGCCAGCTGCCGCTCAAACATGGGCTTTACTTTGGCTGCGGTGAGGTCGGGCTGCACGGCTTTGCCGGCCACCCAAATGCCCAGGAGCAGTACGGGCACCTGCAGGCGGGGCAGGGCGGGGCGCAGGTCAGTGGTCATGCTCTCGTATACAATGTTGGCCCAGGTGGCGCGGTCGGCCTGCGCTGCCCAGCCCAGAATGCGGCGCTGCTGCGCGGTATCAGTAGCCCAGGTGCTGATGAACATTTTCTGCTGCTGCAGGAAGGTAGGCTGCGGCATGTTCAGCAGCATGGGCATCATTTTGTCGCGGGCGGGGAGCTTTAGAGAATCGGTAGTCAGGTGGGGGTTAGCAACGGCAAAGGGAGCGGGTAGGGCTTCCAGCAGTACCAGGCCGCCGAATAATTCGGGGAAGTCGGTGGCGGCCCGCATGGCCATCATGCCACCGGTTTGGTGCGCTACCAACACCGGCCGGCGCAGTTTGTGCTCCCGCACATAGTCGGCCAGGGCGCGGGCATAAGTGGTGTAGTAGGAATCAGTAGGGGCCACCTGCATGGGGGCCACGCCGCCGGTGCCGGCCAGCGTAACCACGTGGCACTGATAGCGGCGGCCCAGCGCGGCGGCGGTTTCGCGCCACAGCTCACCGGGGGCCACGTAGCCAGGCACCAGCAACAGCGGCCGGCCATTTTTCTTCCCTACCACTTCCACCTTAATGGCATCAGCGGAAGAAGAGGCCTGAGCGCGGAAGCCCGGCAACAAAACAAACACGAGGATGAAGGAGAGCAGGTAACGTTTCATAGCACAGAAAGGTTAGTTGGTTTTGTCCTTCTGATACCGCGCCTGCCGGTTTGTTACAGGGAATAGGAAATATTTCTGAAATAATTTTTCAGCTTGCTAAAACGCCGGGCTTTCGGTGCCTTAGGGTAGTAAACCAACATGCATGAAAAAAGCCTCTGACCATATAGTCAGAGGCTTTCTTGCTTTCAAATCAGATAGTGAATTATGCCTCTTCGCTTACCACAATTTTCTCAATCGTGTCGTTGGCTTTAATCTGGTCGATGATGTCAATGCCTTCTACCACTTTACCGAACACGGTGTGGTTGCGGTCGAGGTGGGCGGTGTTCTGCCGGTCGTGCACAATGAAGAACTGCGAGCCACCGGTGTTGCGGCCGGCGTGGGCCATGCTCAGGGCGCCGCGCTCATGGTACTGATGGTCGCCGGTCAGCTCGCAGTCAATTTTGTAGCCGGGGCCGCCGGTGCCGGGCGCGCCTTTGGCACCGTCGCGGGAGTTGGGGCAGCCGCCCTGAATTACGAAGTTGGGAATCACGCGGTGAAACTTCAGCCCGTCGTAGAAGCCTTTCTTGGCCAGATCGGTGAAGTTTTTAACCGTGTTGGGAGCGTCCTTTTCGTAGAACTCCACTTTCATAACACCCTTATTGGTGTGGATTTCGGCGGTTTTCATGCGGATGGGGTAAGTGTATGAACAGAGAATATGGCCAAATAGCCAGCAAGAGGCAAAGGTAGCCAATTTGCTACGGTGAACATCCGAGGCCTCCTTTGGTTTCGTAAGGACTTCACCGCCGCCAGAAAACCACGCGCGGCTACTCTACCATCCACCAAAAATCTTTCACGCGTTTCATGAAAAAGACCCTGCGTACCACCTCTCTGGCCCTGTTCGCGGCCGCCTTCTCCCTGGGCCTGGCCAGCTGCGGCGACCAGAAAACCACCGAAACCACGGAAACGACCATCAACCCCAACCCAACCGTAGACTCGGCGGCTTTGATGACGGACTCTGCGCGCATGGGCAAGCCCGCAGGCGTAGAAGTAGGCGGTGCCATGATGACGCCCGATAAAGACATTGTAGACAATGCCGTGAACTCTAAAGACCTCACCACGCTGGTAGCCGCCGTGAAAGCCGCCGGGCTGGTAGAGACCCTGAAGGGCAGCGGCCCGTTCACCGTTTTTGCGCCCACCAATGCCGCTTTTAATGAATTGCCAAACGGCGCGGTGGCGGGCCTGATGAAGCCGGAAAGCAAAGAGAAGCTGGCCGGCGTGCTGAAATACCACGTTATCGCCGGCCGAATTATGGCCTCCGACCTGCATGACGGACAGGAGCTGACCACCGTGAACGGGGAAAAGGTGAAAGTAACCGTGAACAACGGCCAGGTAATGATTAACAATGCCGCCGTTACCATTCCGGATGTAGTATCCAGCAACGGTGTAACGCACGTGATAAACCAGGTGCTGCTGCCGCCGGCTGCCAATTAAGCAGTTGCTAAATCTGCCTGCAAAAATGCCCGCCCTGCAAAGGGCGGGCATTTTTACTTAAGTCAGGGCCGGGAGCCGCAGGCCGGCTTCTTCCGATACCCGCCTGGCAAAGGACGTCCAGTCTTCGTCGCCGGCGGTGCGGGCCACGGTGGTGGTGAGGTGATTGAACACGATGTTGGCAATGGGCATGGGCACGCCGTGGTCCTGAGCTTCGTGCATCACCAGGTCCAGGTCTTTGCGCAGGATGTGGGGCGCCGCGCCCAAGGGCTTGTAGTCCTCGGTAGCTACCATATGGCCGTAGCTTTTATAAATAGGGCTGTTGAAGATGGTGCCCGTCATAACTTCATAAATCTGCTGCCGGCTTACGCCGCTTTTTTCCGCCAGCGTAAAGGCTTCGGCCATGGCTTCAATGGCGGCGCCCAGCATAAAATTACCGCACAGCTTCACGGTACTGGCCGCGCCCGGGTCTTCGCCCACATCATATTGACCCTGACTGATGGCGGGCCATAACGGCGCTAAACGGCTTTTGGCTGCCTCTGGCCCGGACAAACATACCCACAAGTTAGCGGCCTGCACGGCATCGGGCTTGCCAAACACCGGGGCACTTACCAGCGTGGTGCTGTGCTCCTCGTGCAGGCGGGCCAGCATTTGATTGGTGGCAGGGGCCACCGTGCTGCAGGAGGCGTGGATGGAGCCCGGTACCATAGCCGGCAAAAAACCATCTATGCCCAGGGCCAGGCTCTGCAGCGCAGCGTCACCCGTCACCATGGTAAATACCACTTCGGCCTGCTTTACGGCTTCGGCCGGGCTGGCTGCCACCGTGGCGCCCATAGCCACCAAGGGCTCGGCTTTTTCCTGGGTGCGATTATATACCGTCAGCTGATGACCGGCCTTCAGCAGGTTGGCGGCCATGGCCTGACCCATGTGGCCCAGGCCCAAAAGCGCAAGTTGTGCCATAAGATTCGTGTTTCAGAAGGAAACGTAAATCTGCCGGGCTAAGGGCATTTCCCGGCCATATAGAATTTAGCAGCTCGGCTGTAGTGCTGCCTGTTGCTCTAGCTGAGGAATGCGTAGTAGCGGCCGTAACTACCTGTTCAGCGGTTACTTCCGGTTGTCCTCGCCGGCCAGCATACTCAGGTAGCTGTCGTAGCGGGGCAGGGCAATGCGGCCTTTCTCCACGGCTTCGCGCACGGCGCAGCCGGGCTCGTGCTGGTGCTGGCAGTTGTGGTAGCGGCACTGGCCCAGCAGGGCGCGCATCTCCGGAAAATAGTGCGCCAGCTCGCCGGGTTTCATGTCTACCAGGCCCAGCTCTTTAATGCCGGGCGTATCAATTAAGTAGGTGCCGGGGCGCACCTCCAGCATCTCGGCAAAGGTGGTGGTGTGCACGCCTTTATCAGAAAACTGGCTGATTTCGGCGGTTTTCAGCGCCAAATCGGGCACTAGGGCATTAATCAGCGTGCTCTTGCCCACACCCGAGTGGCCCGAAAGCAGCGTCACCTTGCCTTCCAGCAACGCTTCAATCTCCGCCACGCCCTCGCCGGTGTGCGCCGAGCAGCGCAAACCCGGGTAGCCGGTGCGCTGGTACATATTTAGAATCTGCTCCTGATAGTGGGCCAGCTCCTCGTCGTATAAGTCGGTTTTGTTGAAGATGAGCGTAACGGGAATGTGGTAGGCTTCGGCCGTTACCAGAAACCGGTCAATAAATCCAAACGAAGTAGCCGGCGAAACCAGCGTAACCACCAGCAGCGCCTGGTCCAGGTTGGCGGCTACAATGTGGGAGTGCTCACTTTTGTGCACCGAGCGCCGGATAATGTAGTTGCGGCGCGGCTCAATGTGGTGAATCACGCCGGCGCCTTCGGTTTGCTCTTCTACTGTGAAATCTACCTGGTCGCCCACGGCCAGGGGGTTGCTCACCTTCAGGCCCTGGTTTTTAAACTTGCCCCGTAGGCGGCAGCGGTGCAGCTTACGGGTGCCGGCCTCCCGCACTATATACCACGAGCCCGTTGATTTGACGATGGTTCCGGTCATGGGAAGGAAGTGAGAGTTGGGAAGAAGTGAAGCGGATGGGAAGCGGCTAATAACAGTCAACTCAGGCTGACTTTTCTTTTACGCTGCTTTCCAGCCAGGTCATGATTTTGCGCGTGGCCCCGCTATGGTCGTGCACGTAATCCAGGCTCACGTCCTGCACCTTCAGGCGGCGGTCTTCATTGTGAAAAAGGGGGCCAAATGTGTTCAGCAACTCCTCGGCTGAGTTCACCGGGAAAGCACACCCCATGGCCACCAGATCCTTTGCTTCCTGAAACTTCTGGTACGTAGGTCCAAAGAACAGCGGCAAGCCGAAGGCAGCCGCTTCCAGCGTGTTGTGCAAACCCTTGCCAAAGGCCCCACCGATGTAGGCAAAATGCCCAAACCGATACAGCTGACTCAGCAGCCCCACGTTATCCATCAGCAGCACGCGGGCCTCGGCCACCGTTTCCGGGCGGGCCTGGGAGTAGCGCACCACGCTGCCCGGCAGGGCTTCTTCCACCAGCCGCAAATTGGTTTCGCTGATTTCGTGCGGGGCCACAATGAAGCGCAGGTCCTGGGAATACTGGCGCAGCAGGGGCGTAAGCACAGGCATATCTTCCGGCCAGCTGCTACCGATGATAAAGACTGGCGCCCAGTCGTCCACGAATGCATCAACCATCGGCAGCTGGCGGGGCGCAGCCGAGGCCGTTTGCACCACGGTATCAAAGCGGGTGTCGCCGGCTACGCTGCTCCGGGTGAGGCCAATGGTGCGCAGCAGTTCCGTAGAGGCCTGGTTTTGAGTGAAAATGTGCGTGAAGCGGCCTAGCACCTGGCGGAAGAAACCACCCCAGGGCTTGAAAAACACCTGCTCCGGCCGGAAAATAGCCGATACGCAGATGGACGGCACCTGCCGCCGCTGCAGCTCCGTGAGAAAGTGGTACCAGAACTCGTACTTCACAAAAACCGCCAGCCGGGGCTGCACCGCATCCAGAAAAGCCTGGGCATTGTGGGCGGTATCAAGCGGCAGATAGAAAACGTAGGCAGCCCCGGGCCAGGTGTGGCGCACCGTGTAGCCGGAGGGCGAGAAGAACGTGAGAACAATTTTATGGTCCGGGTGGCGGGCCTTGTAGGCTTCCATCAGGGGGCGGCCCTGCTCAAACTCGCCCAAAGAGGCGCAGTGAAACCAGGCCAGAGGCGCCGTTTCCTGGCGCAGCGCTTCCTGAATGCGCGGTAACAGCCCACGCCGGCCCTCCACCCATTGCGCCGCTTTGGGCACAAAGGGCGCTACCAGCTGCAGCAGCAGCGCGTAGAGTTGCAGGGCCAGAGAATACAGGAAACGCAATGGGCGGAGCTTGGAAGGTGCTTCTAAAGTCTAAACCAGGGTTTTGTTTTGCAAAAAACCTTGGGGCCTGCAAAAGTAGGCGTTTCCCGCCCCGGAAACGAAAAAGCCCCGACCAATTGGGCGGGGCTTTTGTAAAGTAAGGCTGGAGCGCTGAGGCCCAAAGCCCAAAAATTAATGAGCAGCGTGCTTGCCGAGGTAGTTAGCTACGCCCTCACGGGTAGCTTCCATAGCCTCTTTGCCTTCTTCCCAGTTAGCGGGGCACACTTCACCATTCTTCTCAAAGTACTGCAGCGCGTCAACCATACGCATGGCTTCGTCAATGCTGCGGCCCAGCGGACCGTCGTTTACCACCTGGTGGCGCACAATGCCGTCCTTATCAATCAGGAACAGGCCGCGGTACGCCAGCGGCGAGCCTACGAAGGTCATTTCGCCGGCTTCAGTGTAGTCAAAGTGGCCGCCCAGTACATCGTAGTTCGAGGCAATGGTCTTGGTAGCATCGGCCACCAGCGGGTAGGTTACGCCGGAAATGCCGCCGTTGTCGCGCGGGGTTTGCAGCCAGGCAAAGTGCGAGAAGTGGGTATCGGTAGAACAGCCTACAATGGCCACGCCTTTTGCTTCAAAATCAGCCAGACGGTCCTGGAATGCAATGATTTCAGTAGGGCAAACAAAGGTGAAGTCAGCGGGATAGAAATAGAAGATAACGTGCTTTTTGCCCAGGTAACGGTCCAGGGAGAAATCTTCTTCAAATTCGCCATCGATAACGGCGGTAGCTTTAAACGAAGGAGCGCGCTTGCCAACAAGAACTGCCATAGTGGTGCTTGAGTTATTTGGAGTGAAAAAAGAAAGTTGAAAACAGAAGGGAGAAGAAAGCCTTAGTCATTCTGCTGCGCATCCAGGCGGGAGCCGGTAATGTGCAGCGAAAAGGAAGTAGGCTGAAAATTTTTGAGCCCGCGGGTAGCGAAGAAGTCCCGGATGAGGGCATCCAGCTGCGGGTCGCAGTAATCAATGATTTCCTGCGTATCGGTGCAAAACAGATGATGGTGGGCGGAGCAGTCGGCATCATAGCGGCGCGAGGTGCCATCGGCCGCCGCTACCCGCTTGGTCAGGCCGGCCGCCACAAAGCTATCCAAGGCCTTGTATACCGTACCCAGAGAAATAGTGGGCGAAACCCCCACCACGGAGCGGTGCACCTGCTCGGCGGTCGGGTGGCCACTGAATTGGGTTAAACTCTCTAGAATCAGGATGCGCTGCTGCGTGGCGCGCAGGCCGGCCTGCCCCAACAGCTCACGCAGGCGCGGCCGGCTGGGCGGGGTAGAGTGCAAAGGCGCGTTGTCAGTTAAGTGGCTCACCAGATAAGAATGATTCTCCGCAAAGGTACGTCTATAAGCCGCACGGCCGCAAAATTGTTTCATCCCTCTATGGAATATGCAAAAGGCAGCCACCGGAATGGCTGCCTCTCAGCACGTCTACACTATCTGGTAATCAGGCTGATTGCCAGGCTTAGCGACCTTTAAAATCGGCTTTGCGTTTTTCCACGAAGGCCGCCATACCTTCCTTCTGGTCTTCGGAAGCAAACGTCATGTAAAAGTTTTTGCGCTCGAAGTGCAGGCCTTCATCCAGGTGGGTTTCAAACGCCCGGTTTACGGATTCCTTGGCCAGCCGCGCCGCCACCGGCGACATTTCCGCAATGCTGGCGGCCAGCCGGAAGGCCTCTTCCAGATACTGGCCCACGGGCACCACCCGGTTTACCAGCCCGTGCTTTTCCGCCTCCTGTGCCGAAATAGGTTTGCCGGTAAGCACCATTTCCATGGCCCGGGTCTTGCCCAGGGCGCGTGTGAGGCGCTGGGTACCGCCCGCGCCCGGCATGGTGCCAATCCGGATTTCGGGCTGCCCAAACTGCGCGGTTTCGGAAGCCACAATCATGTCGCAGGTCATGGCCAGCTCACAGCCCCCGCCCAGCGCAAAACCCGACACGGCGGCAATCAGCGGCTTATGCGTTTTGCGGATCTGGTCCCAGGTGCTGAACTGGTCAATGGTCAGCATATCAATGGCGGTGCGGCCCGCCATCTGCTTGATGTCGGCGCCGGCGGCAAAGGCCCGCTCATTGCCGGTGAGCACAATCACGCGGACGGCATCATTGGCGCACAAGTCCTTCAGGGCGGCGGCTACTTCCTGCATCAGCTGCAGATTCAGAGCATTCAACTCCTTGGGGCGGTTTAGCTGAATAAGAGCCACGTGCGGCCGGGCCTCGGGGGTTACGGTTATAAATTCCATGGGGAGAGGGGATTTAAAAATCGGGGAGACAAAAACGAAGAATTACACGGAATAGTCGGGCTTTAAAAGGCGCCATTGCCACACCAAACCATCCTCAGGGTCCTCTATTACTTGCTGAAAAGTGAAACCCGTTTTAGCCAGCACCTGAGTAGAATAATTGATGCCGGGAAGCGTGTGGGCCAGCACCTGCAAAATTTCCGGGTGGTCAAAAGCAAACTGAAGCATACCTCGTGTGGCTTCAGTGGCATAACCCTGCTGCCGAAAATGCGGCGCTATACTGTAGCCCAGCTCTACGGTGCCTTGGGTGGGAGGGCCTTTGAAGCCGCCCACGCCCACCACCTGCTGATATTCTGCATGAATAAAAAAATACAGCCACCAATGGGCTGCTTCCGGATGCTCTGTCAGAAACTGCGCGGCTTGAGACACCACCTCCCACACCAGGTCCTGCTGCAGCCAGTCTATATCTGGCTCCACGTGGAGCAGCTGAGCTAATGCTGGCAGATCCGGCTGCAGCATGGCCGCAAAATGCTCCGGTCGGCAGGGAAGCAGTTGCAGGCGAGGAGTGGTTATCATGGTAGCGGCCGCTTATTCCACCTACTCCTTTACGGTGCTGCGGCACACAAACTGGAAGGTCTGACGGGTGCGCTGCTCCAGTAGCAGCTCCCGGCCTTCCGTGAGCTGCTGAATGCTGGCGGCATCGTAATTCTTGATGGTATACAGTTCCAGCCCCGTATTATAATGAATGGTGAACTGCTCGTAGAGCATATCCAGCAGCTGCTCTAGCCGGTAGGCGGAAAAATCGGTGCACACGGAGAAGCTGATGGCCGAATTCTGCATCAGATGAATTTTGAGCCGCACCTGCGCCAAGGCCCCAAAAATCACTTCCAGGTTTTCTTCCGAAATAAAAGTGAGGTCCTTCGACTCAAAAGAAACCAGGCACTGCCCCGTTTTGCGGATAAAGGCCGGCGCCAACGACTCATGCCGGCAGTCATGGATTTTGGTGCCCTCCGCCGTGGGATCCAGAAACGACTTTACATACAGCGGGATGCGGCGCACGGCCAGCGGCTTAATGGTTTTGGGGTGAATAACGGATGCCCCATAGTAGGCCATTTCAATGGTTTCCTGGTAACTGATTTCCGGAAAACGCACGGTGTTGGCAAAAATCTTGGGGTCGGCGTTCAGCAAACCAGCCACGTCTTTCCAGATAGTAACGGACTCGGCCTGCAGGCAATGCGCGAAAATGGCGGCCGAGAAGTCGGAGCCTTCGCGGCCCAGTGTGGTGGTCTGGCCGCTGGCGGTACCGCCCAGAAAACCCTGGGTAACTACGGGGCCCCGCCGCAGCAGATCCGGCACCAGGGCGCGGATGTTGCGCTCGGTGGTGGGCCAGTCCAGGCGGCCTTCGCGCCACATAAAATCGGTGCGCACCAGGGGGCGGCAGTCCAGCCATTCGGCTTCCAGGGCCCGCGCTACAATAAGGGTGGCCAGCAGCTCGCCAAAGCTCACAATCTGGTCGTACTGCCGGTCATACTCCCCGCGCACCAGGGTGGCCAGCTGGCCGCTCAGCTGCTCCAGCAGGCCGGGCAGGGTAACTGTGCCGGGCACGGTAGCCGCCGCTGCTTCCTCCTCCTGCCAGGTGGCGCCAAACAGTTCATCGGCCACGGTAAAATGAAAGTCGCGCAGGGCTAGTAACTGCTCCTGGTAGTCCAGGGCCGAATACGCCCGGTGAAAGATATCCTCCAGCGCATTGGTGGTTTTGCCCATGGCCGAAACCACAATCAGCAAGTGCTCATCGGTACCAAACTGGCGCACTATTTCTACCAGATTGCGAATAGCGGCAGCATTGCGCACGGAGGCGCCCCCAAACTTATAAACCTTAAGCGCGTGCTGTTCCTGCATATACAATGATATAAAAGCTGGCATCAGTCCCACCCTGCCAAACGGGAGAGAAGAGGCCAAAAGTAGGAAGTGCCCGCCAGATGTGGCGAAAAACGATAAATTTGTCCACCCGAATACCCCACCCACTTTCCCACCCAATGGATCATAACAAACTCGCGCTACCCGTCGGTACTACCCTGGACCGCTTTATCATGCGCAAACAGGAGGACTTCCCGTATGCCACCGGGGAGCTTTCCCAGCTGCTGCGTGATATTGCCCTGGCCGCTAAAATTGTAAACCGCGAAATCAACCGCTCCGGCCTCATTGATATTGCCGGGGCCTATGGCAACCGCAACGTGCAGGGCGAAGACCAGCAGAAGCTCGACGTTATTGCCAATATTCGCTTTATCCGGGCGCTGCGCAACGGCGGCGAGGTTTGCACCATTATTTCCGAAGAGGACGACGAGAAGATCCAGACCGGCAACGTGCAGGGCAAATACGTGGTGGCCATTGACCCGCTGGATGGCTCCTCCAACATTGATGTAAACGTCAGCATCGGCACTATTTTCAGCATTTACCGGCGCGTATCGCCCACCGGCGCCGAGGGCACCGACCAGGACTGCCTGCAGGCGGGTACGCATCAGGTGGCCGCCGGCTACGTTATTTATGGCTCCAGCACCATGATGGTGTATACCACCGGCAACGGGGTAAACGGCTTCACCTACGAGCCTTCCCTGGGTGAGTTCTTCCTGTCGCACCCGCACATCACTTCGCCCAAAACCGGCACGGTGTACTCTATTAACGAGGGCATCTCCGAAGATTTCCCGGAAGGCGTGAAGGCCTTTGTAGCCCACTGCAAGGACCAGCACTTCTCGGCCCGTTACATTGGCTCTTTGGTGGCTGATTTTCACCGCAACCTGCTGAAGGGCGGTATTTATATGTACCCCGCCACCCGCAAAGTGCAGAACGGTAAGCTGCGCCTGGCCTATGAGTGCAACCCACTGGCCTTTATTGTGGAGCAGGCCGGGGGTAAAGCCAGCAACGGCTTTATGCGCACCATGGAAATACAGCCCATCGGCATGCACGACCGGTGCCCCTTGTTCATTGGATCTACCGAGCTGGTGGAAAAAGCCGAAGAATATATGGCCCAGTATGCCAACGCCGATGCCGAGGCTGTAAAATAGCTTAGCTGATTTTTCGACATAAGAAAAAGGCCGCCCTGCTGACAGGGCGGCCTTTTTTAGGAGTTTGGAAATGAAAATCTATTCCGACTTCTTTTTGCCACGGCCTTTGGCAGGAGCTTCCGTAGCGGCCTCCGGGTTGGTAGGCTCATCGGTTTCGGTAGCCGATGAAATTACGCCGGCAGTGCTTAGCTCATCTTTTGCAGTAGGCTTACTGGCCTTGCCGCTGGCATTTTTCTCCGGTTTGGCCGCCTGCTCTTCTGCAGGGGCTTCCTCAGTGGCTTCTTCTGCCGAGTACGGCAAAGTAGTGCTTACCAAACGATACCAGGTAACGAGCTTCTTGATGTCAGACATGTACACCCGCTCCCGGTCGTAATCCGGAATAATGTTTTCCATGAACTGGGTCAGGTCCCGGTCGTCTGACTTGTTCGTCAGAGGGAAATCGGCGCCGTAGTGCTGCTGGATCCGGTCAAATACCTCCGTCAGGGGCACAGTCTGGTCCAGGTCTTCGGTATAAATGGAAATTTCGTGAAGCAGCGACACCTTGTTGCGGGCCGAGGCGACGGAACGCGTGGCACGCTCATCCAGCGTTTCCACAATAACACCGGCACGGGTGGGGCGTACCAGGCGGTAGAGGCCTGGCATGCCGCTAATGGCAGCAATTTCCTTCAGGTCGTAGGGCATAAAAAAGCAGTTAGTTCGGGGCAAAGTTACTCAGCGGCGGCTTGTCCGGGGGCTGGCAGCTTAAATGAGATGGGCAGGCTGGTGAGAATAGCGTAGTCCGGCTTCTTGAATTTGAGCAGATGCACCAGGCGCAGCGCTTCTTCGCCGCAACCTCCGCCAATCTGCTTTACCAGCTTCACGCCGGACAAAGTGCCGTCGGTATTCAGCGTAAAGCTTACAATGCAGGTGCCCTGGATGCGGTTGCGCCGGGCCATGAGCGGGTATTTCATTTCTTTTTCAATGAAGGCATACATAGCCTCCTGGCCGCCTTCATAGTACTCGGCTACGGGAATTACTTTGCCGCCGCGCACCGGATTCTGCGCCGTAGCTACGGCCGCCTCCACGCTGGCCGGAGTAGCCGGGCCAGGGCCTTTGGTTTTCACCTTCACTGATTGGGCAAAAGCCGGCGAGAGGCTACAAATGCCCAGAGCCAGAACAAGCAAGTGTTTTTTCATGTCGCAAAAAAAGAGAGAGAAAGTCAATAAACGCTGAAACGCAGAAAGGGCATTTCAGCGTCAATTTACGCATTATCCTTGGTAGGAGCAGCGTTCAGGTTTACTTCCTCAATAAAGGTCAGAATCTCTTCCCGGCCCATTTTCTCGGTGGCCGAGGTTACGAAATACTGCGGCAGCTCGTCCCAGGTTTCGCGCAGCTTTTCTACATACGTCAGCACATTCTGGTGAGTGCGGGAGCCGGATTGCTTGTCAGCTTTCGTAAAAGCCAGCACAAAGGGCACGCCCATATTGCCCAGTCGGTCAATAAATTCCAGATCAGAAGCAATAGGAGCGTGGCGCGAATCAATTAGCACAAATACGCAAGCCAGATTTTCCCGCTCCCGTAAATAAAAGTTGATCATCTTTTCCCACTTGGCGCGGGAGTCTTTGCTCACTTTGGCATAGCCGTAGCCGGGTAGGTCTACCAGGTACCACGCATCATTTATGATAAAATGATTTATCAGCTGGGTTTTGCCTGGCAGCGAAGACGTTTTGGCTAAGCCGCGGTGGTCCGTCAGCATATTAATCAGCGACGACTTGCCCACATTGGAACGCCCGATAAAGGCGTATTCCGGCAAAGTAGGAGCGGGGCACTGATCTACGCGGGTATTGCTGGTAAGAAATTTTGCCGTTCGAATAAGCATAGTTGGAAAAGACGCTGAAAGCACAAAGATACGGCAAACCAAAACGGCTGTTGGAAGTAAATTTTTTCTTGGATTTTATTGGAGTTTACAAAGGTCCCTTATATTTGCGCAGTTTACCATGAATCGAATTATAGTACGGAAGCTGAAAAAACATGGCTTCTTGCTTGTTCACCTGACATTTGACTATTTCTATACTTAAGAAAGAGTATAGAAGTATGGACGTATAATAAAGTTTCTATCTTTGCCCGAAACGGTCTTTTTTTTCGGCAAAAATTCCCCGAAAATACCCTCTGCAAAAGCTTTTTACCGTCTGCAATTTTAGCCAGTCTCCTGCTAGTTGCTAACCTTAAATAGCCTTTTCAGTATAACAGGGCAATTTAAAAATGCCCTCTGCGTTCGGCAGAGGATTTTTCCCTCAGAGAACTTCCGTCTTATTCCCAAAATCTCCTCCCAAATGGACAACGTAGTCAGAAGGTTATTAAAAGTTTCTTGCGCCTTCGCCCTTGCCACTGCGGTGGCCCAGCCCACGCTGGCCCAAAGCACCCGCAAGCAGCTAAAGACTGCAAACAAGCTTTTCGACTTAGAAAACTATCGGGCTGCTATTCCTTTTTATGAACAGGTACTGGCTAAGGACCCCAACAATGCTTTGGCACTGTTCCGGGCCGGTATTTCCTATATGTCCTTTGATAAGGAGAAGGCCAGCGACTATATCTACAAAGCCCAGCGGCTTAAGCCCAAGGTTTCCAAAGACGTAGAGTATTGGCTGGGCCGGGTAGACCATCTCAACTACAACTTTGATGAGGCCGTGGCTCACTACCAGGCTTACAATGCTACCCTGAAGAAAAAAGACACGCGTAAAGCCGAGCTGGCCCAATTGATTCAGCACAGCAAAAACGCGAAAGTGCTATTCAACAGCCCCAAGGATATCTTTGTAAAGAACCTGGGCCCCACGATTAACACGCCCTTCTCTGAGCACAGCCCGGTAATTTCTTCGGATGATAAGCTCCTGTTATTCACCTCGCGGGGTGAGAACGTAACCGGTGCTAATACCTCCGCAGAAGGCGCTAAGAAAGGCGAGGGTAACCTGGCCTCCGACGGCGAGTACTATGAGGATATCTTTGAAGCGGAGCGCATTGACGACGAGAACTGGTCGAAGCCCCGTTCGTTGAGCGGCGTGCTCAACGGTAAAGGCCACGATGCCTCCATCCAGGTGTTCGACAATGACACCAAGATGCTGATGTATCGCCAGGATAAAGCCGGTGATATTTTCTATTCTGAGAAAGCCGGCGGCGACTGGACCGAGCCTAAGAAACTGAATGGTAACATCAACTCCAACCAGTTTGAGTCGGATGCTTACATTACGCCAGACGGCCTGACTATTTATTTCTCTACCGGGAAATATTCGGAGGACGGTACGCTGGATATCTACTACGCCACCCGCCAGCCCGGCGGCGACTGGGGTGAGGCGAAATCAGTGGGCAGCAACATCAACACCAAGTATGATGATGACAGCCCCTTCCTGAGCAAGGATGGCAAAACCATGTACTTCTCTTCGCGGGGTCGTAATACCATGGGTGGCTACGACATCTTCAAGTCGGAGTACGACTCCATTGGCCGTCGTTGGGGCCAGGCCGAGAACATGGGCTACCCCATCAACACCCCCGATGATGACAGCTACTACCGTTTGAGCCCGGATGGCAGCTACGCCTATCTGTCGTCGTACCGCATTGGCGGCTATGGTGAAAAAGATATCTACACCATCAACTACATCAAGAATGCCATCATCCGCGGTAAGGTAATTTCCTCGCGTGATAGTGTGACGGTAATTCCAGGCGTAGAGCTGGTGTTTAGCGGCACCCAGGCCGATAAAACGGCCCTGAGCTACCGCGACGTAACCAAGCCTGACTCCGGTAACTATGAGGTAAACGTGCTGTCCGGCCGTACCTACCAGGTAGCGGTTTCCAAAGACGGTAAGAACATTACTACCGAAGAATTTGCGGTGCCTATTGCCACCAAGGACTCCACAGTTATTGAGAAGAACTTCTATGTGCCATACATGGACACCACCAGTGCCGGTATGTTTGCCTTTAAGAAGATTTACTTCGATACGGACAAGTATAACCTGCGTCCGGAGTCGGTTACGGAGCTGAACAACATCTCCCGTGTCCTGAAAGCCAACCCCGGCCTGAACATCTCCATTGAGGGTAACTGCGACTCGCGCAACACCGATGAGTACAACATGGTACTGGGTCAGAACCGCGCCGATGCTGCTTACAACTACCTGAAGCGGAACGGTATTGGTGAAACCCGCATGGTAACCACCAGCTATGGTGAGCGTCGTCCGGCTGCTCCCAACGATTCGCCCGAGAATATGCAGCTCAACCGCCGCGTAGAGTTCCGTGTGATTCTGAAGGATGGCCAGTCGATGGACAACCTGAAAGTAACGCAGCCCGCGGCTCCGGCAGCCGGTGCTAAGCGCACTACTACCACGGGTACCACCCGCACCACCGGCACTGGCTCAACCGGTACCAGCACCGGCAATCAGCTGGTGCCCGGCAAGAGCAAGGTGAAGATGGCCGATGGCACCAAGGTGAAAACCAAGGTGGATGAGGACAGCGACAAAGTGAAAGTGAAAACCGAAGGCCCGAACGGCGAAGAGTCGAAAACCGTCATCAAAGACGGTGAGATTGACTCCAAAGTGAAGGATGCCGACGGCAAGACCAAGCTGCAGGTGGAAGGCGCTACGCCCGCTAACCTGACGCCCACTACCACTCCCGCCACGGATTCTATGCAAACCGCGCCGGCTAACATGAATACAATGCCTACTGATACTACTACGGTAAAGCCGTAAGTAGCTCAGATACTTGCCTTAAAAAGGGTCGGGCACATCGCCCGGCCCTTTTTTTTCAACATAATTGCGGGCGTGGCGTTATGTTTGGGCAATTCGGCCCCCTTTTATTCGTTCAGCTCCCGAAGTATGTCCGTAGTTCCTTATAAAGATGATGCCGCCGGCAAGAAGTCGCAGGTAGCAAACATGTTCAACAGCATTGCTGGCAAATATGACTTCCTTAACCACTTCCTGAGTGCCGGCACGGATATTTACTGGCGGCGCAAAGCCGTGGATGAGCTGAAGCAGCTGCGGCCGGCGCGCATTCTGGATATTGCCACCGGCACAGCCGATTTTGCCATTGAAACGCTCCGGGCCGCCACCAAAGATGCTCAGATTACCGGCGTCGATATTTCGGAAGGCATGCTGGAAGTGGGCCGCCGGAAGCTGGCGGCCAAAGGCCTGGCCAACCGCATTCAGCTGGAGCTGGGCGACTCGGAGAACCTGCCATTTCCGGATAATTCCTTTGATGCGGTAACGGCTTCGTTTGGCGTGCGCAACTTTGAGAACCTGCCGAAAGGACTGGCCGAAATGTACCGCGTATTGCGCCCCGGCGGCAAAATGGTCATTCTGGAGTTTTCCAAGCCCACGGCCTTTCCCATGAAGCAGGCCTATAATTTTTACTTCCGGCACATTCTGCCCGTGTTCGGAAAGCTGATTTCCAAAGACCGCGCTGCCTATACCTACCTGCCCGAGTCGGTGCAGGCCTTTCCGGATGGGCGCGATTTCCTGAATATCCTCACGCAAGTAGGATTTACTCATACTGCATGGCAACCCCTCACGTTCGGCATCAGCTCTATCTATACCGCCACCAAATAGCCTGCTGGGCCTTGGCGGCTTCCAGCCTGCTGGTCGGGGCCAGCCCGGCCCAGGCCCAAAGCCCTACCCGCGCCAAGCGCGGCAAGGGTGGCCAGGTAAAGTCCATCACAGTAAATAACCTGCCCGCCTATGATCAGAAATGGTTTCATGGCGGCTTCCAGCTGAATGCCAGCGCCACGCGCTACCGCATTGAGCAGTCTTCGCGAATAAGCTCCCGGGAAGTTTCCTCCAACGCGCTGGTGGCCCCCAGCTTTGGCATCAACTTCATTGGGGATGCTCGATTAGCTGATTTCTTTACCCTGCGCTTTACGCCGGGCGTTTCGTTTGCTACGCGGCGCATAGAGTACAAGGCCCTCAACTATTCGCCTAAAAACGAGGATGACCCGGAGGAAATCAAAAACCAGGAAATAGGGGGCACCATTCTGGAGTTTCCACTGCTGCTAAAGTTTCACTCAGAGCGGCGGCGCAATACGCGCATGTACGTAGTGGCCGGGGCTAAAGGCAGCTATAACGTAACCAACCGCCGCCAGGACCCCGAAACCAGCTACCTGCGCACCGATAATCTGGACTACTCCCTGGAGTATGGAGTGGGGCTGGATATGTTTTATCCGTTCTTTAAGTTTGCGCCCGAACTGCGTTTCTCCCACGGCCTGCCCAATGTGCTGCAGCCCGGCGAAGACGTCTATAGCCGCAACCTGCAGCGTTTACGCTCCAACGCCGTAACGCTGTATCTGAACTTTGAATAACTTCTTTATGGCAGGTATTGCACTGATTACTGGCGCCTCATCCGGCATTGGGCGGGCTACGGCCGTGGCGCTGGCCCGCGCGGGCTACTCGCTGGTTATTACCGGGCGGCGCCGGGAGCGGCTGGAAGAGCTGGCTACCGAGCTGGCACCCACCCCCGTTCATATTCTCACTTTTGATGTGCGGAAGCAGGAGGCGGTAGAAGCGGCATTTGCAAGTCTGCCGGCCGAGTTTCAGGCCATTGATGTGCTGGTAAACAATGCCGGCAATGCCCACGGTCTGGCACCCATTGAAAAAGGCGACCCCAGAGACTGGGACCGAATGATGGACGGCAATGTGAAAGGCTTGCTCTATGTGACGCACGCCGTGCTGCCGGGCATGACGGAGCGCAAGCGCGGCCACATTATCAACATTGGCTCTATTGCCGGCCACGAGGTGTATGCCAACGGCAATGTGTACTGCGCCTCTAAAGCTGCTGTAGCTGCCCTGAGCAAAGCCATGCGGCTGGATTTATTGCCCTACAATATCCGGGTGGCCGAGGTAAACCCTGGCCTGGTAGCTACCGAGTTTTCGGAAGTGCGCTTTAAAGGCGACACGGACCGTGCCGCTACCGTGTACCAAGGCTACGAGCCCCTGCGCGCCGATGATATAGCCGACCTGATTCAATTTATGGTAACCAGGCCCGCCCACGTAAATATTGCCGAGGTACTCATTCTGCCGTCTGCGCAGGCATCGGCCACGCTGGTTAAAAAAGAGCTGCTGAGCTAGAGTTAGAAAGACAGCGCTAAACAAACAGGCCCCGCTGCTTAGCAACGGGGCCTGTTTGTTTCATGATTCAAGCGAATTAACCGCTTGCATGCAGCTGGCGCAGTACGGCGGCATTTAGCTCATGCTTGCCATCAAAGGAAATAACCTGCGGCGTGGTGCCCAGCTTCTGCAAAAAAGCCTGCTGCGCTTCCAGATCAGCCGCCGAAATAAACTCATCCCGGGTGCCGCACACCAGGAAAATAGGGACGCGCTGGGCTAGATGGGCGGCCACCGTAAAATCTACATCCGGTGGGAAAGCGCCGGCCCACAGTACCAGCCGTTGCGAACGAAAGGTGGCCTGCGCCAACCAGCGGCTAACGGTAGCAGCGCCCTGCGAAAACCCCAGCACCGTAATCCGGACATCAGCTGCGCATTCCACCAAAATCGTTTCGGCCAGCTGGTTCAGGTAGCTGATGTAGTCAGCTATTTCCGCGGTGCGGTCTTCCCGGGTCATCCAGGAGGCCCCAATGCGGCCACTGGTGCCCTGCAGATAAAAGCGCGAAAGGCCTTCCGGTGCTACTACTACCAAGGTAGGGTCGGCGTCAGTAAGCGGGGTGAAGTGACGGATGAAGTACGCGCCCAGTTGCCCATAGCCGTGGCACACCACCCACAGGTGGCGGGTATTCTCTGATAGCGCACCGGCCTGATAATAGCGGGCTGAGCGGGTAACGGTAAGCCGGCGTTCCTGGGCGGTGGGCATGGCGGCGGTTACGCGCGGGGCGGCAGGTCGCTGGCCGAAAACTGGAAGGGGAGCAGGTCGCTCATGCTCTGGAAGCGGTAGATGCTGCCATCGGGGCCAGGCAGGAGCAAGGGAATGGAATTGCCCTGGCGGTGCTCGTATTCAGCCATTACCTGGCGGCAAGCCCCACAGGACGTGACGGCCACAAAATCACCGGTGGCGGGGCGGGCGGCTACGGCCATGGCCTTAATGCGGCGCTGGGGCTGGCTGGCGGCCAGGCCAAACAAAGCGGTGCGCTCAGCGCACAGCCCGGACGGGAAAGCCGCATTTTCCTGATTAGTACCCTGAAAAAGGGTGCCATCATCCAGCAATAGCGCAGCGCCCACATGAAAGTGCGAGTACGGCGCGTAGGCATCGTTGGTAGCGGTGCGGGCAGCGTGCCAAGTGGCAGCTTCCGCAGATGAAAGTTCGGCTTCAGAGGCAAGTACCTCTACTGAGATGGTCAGATGAAGCGGGTGGGCCATGGGCAGGCGAAAAAAAAGCGTACCAAAGCCAGATAGTGGCCCCGGTTGAGTAAGGGGCGGTGAATGTACTACAATTCTTGCTGACTTAAGCGCTTCAGCTAAATTAATGACTTGCCTAAACAGAGTTAAAGCATGCCTGAAAGCATCAATTAAGACAGTTGTATGGAAGGGCCAGCATGAAAAGCCCGCCGGATTGAGCAGATTTTAGTAGCATTGGCCATTATTTCCCACCCTGTTGTTTGGTATGACGCGCATTCTGCTTCTGGGGGCTGGCCGCTCCGCTTCTTCGCTCATTCAATACCTGTTACGCTATGCCCCGGTCGAAAACTGGCAGGTAAGCATAGCGGACGTCAACCCGGCGCATCTGGACCCGGTGCTGGCGGCGCACAGCGCCTATGCGCAGGCCATATCTTTTGACGTGGCCGAGGTGGAGCAGCTGGATGTATTGGTGCCCACTGCGGATATTGTTATTTCCATGCTACCGGCGCTGTTTCACCCCTTAGTAGCGCAGGCTTGCGTGCGGTATCATCGGCATTTGGTAACGGCCAGCTATGTAAGCCCCGAAATCCGGATGATGGCGGAAGACGCCCAGGCAGCCGGCGTGGCTTTGGTGATGGAATGTGGCCTGGACCCCGGCTTGGATCATATGTCGGCTATGCGGGCGCTAACCGAAATACGGGAGCAGGGCGGGGAGCTCACCTCCTTTAAATCTTATTGCGGCGGCCTGATGGCCCCGGACTCTGAGGGCGCTAACCCGTGGAAATACAAGTTCACCTGGAATCCGCGCAACGTGGTATTGGCCGGGCAGAGCACCGCTAAATACCTGGAAAACGGCCACCCGCGCTTTATTCCCTACCAGCAGCTCTTTGCCCGCACCGAAGTGCTAAGCGTGCCGGGCTTCGGCGAGTTTGAAGGCTATGCCAACCGCGACTCGCTCAGCTACCGCCAGCCCTACGGTCTGGACAATATTCCCACCATTCTGCGCGGCACCCTGCGCCGGCCGGGCTACTGCTCCGCCTGGAATGCGCTGGTGCGCCTGGGCCTCACCGATGACGCCGTGCACCTGGGTAACGCAGCGGCCATGACCTGGCAGGAGCTGATAGAAGCCTACCTGCCAGCCGCCACCGCTGGCAGCCTGCCGGAGCGGGTAGCTGCCTACCTGAATCTGGCGCCGCAGGGGCAGGAAATGACCCTGCTTACGTGGCTGGGCCTGTTTACCAACCGCCCACTGGACCTGCCGGATGCCACGCCCGCGCAACTGCTGGAGCGCCTGCTTACTGAGAAATGGCAGCTGGCCCCCGGCGACCATGATATGATTGTGATGCAGCATCTGTTCGATTTCACCCTGCAGGGCCGCCGGCACCGCCGTACCTCGTCTCTGGTAGTGCTGGGCGATGATGCTACCCACACGGCCATGGCCAAAACCGTGGGCCTGCCGCTGGGCATGGTGGTGCGCCGCCTGGCGAAAGGATTGCTGCCCCAGCGTGGTATCGTTATTCCTACCCTCCCTGATATCTATGAGCCCGTGCTGGATGAGCTGGCGGCCGATTACGGCATCCGGTTTGAGGAGCACGAATTCGCGCTCAGCTAACCGGGCCGCTGCTTAAAAAGCCAGATAAAATTCCTGAAGCAGTTCCCGAAACTCCGCTGAGTAAACCGCCTCATTCCCCTGATGAATAGCCAGAGCCTGCGTAGTTACGGGGCCAGCGCTTCGGCTGAAGGTGGTGATGTGGCGCAGCGTTTTGCTGCCGGGGCGGTGGTGCAGGGTGAGGCGGTGTTGGGGGTATAAACCGGCCGCGGCCGCCTCCCGCTCCAGATGCAGCATTTCCGGGGGCGGCAGCAGGACGGTGAGCTGTCCGGTGGGCGTTAGTAGCCCGGCCGCGCTGGCGCACAGCGTGGAGAAAGGCAGGGTCTCAGCAGTAGTATGGCGGGCAGTAGTTCGCGCTGCATCCGGGGACTGGAGCGAATGACGGAAGAAGGGCGGGTTGCAGATGATATGGTCAAACCGGTCCGGGCGGGTGGCTACGTATTGCTGCAGGCTAAGCGCGTGTACGCGGAGCCGGCCGGCCCAGGGCGAAGCTGCCGCGTTTGCGGCTGCCTGAGCGGCCGCCAGGGCGTCCAGCTCAACGGCTTCAATATAAGACCCGGGGGCCCGTTGGGCTGCCATGAGGGCCAGCAGGCCCGTGCCCGTACCAATATCCAGAATACGCTTTGCCGTGGCCAGTGGGGCGGAGGCGCCTAATACACAGGCATCGGTACACACTTTCATGGCGCAGGCGCCCTGCTCCACGCGGAAGTGCTTGAACTGAAACCAGGAATTAGCCACGGCATGGAATAGTTTTGAAAACGGAAGCGTCTGCATGAGAAACAGACGCTGGCGTTGCTTTAGGAGGCCCGGCGGGCTTCAATCAACTCGTAGCCTTCATCAATGAGCAGCGGGCCCTGGGTGGCACTGCGCACGGCCAGCTGGTCGCACCGCTCGTTTTCGGCGTGGCCATTGTGGCCACGCACCCAGCGGAATTTCACGTTGCGCTGCTTGTAGACTTTCAAAAAGCGCCGCCACAGGTCTTCGTTGGCCTTTTTACCGAAATCAGGTTTTTGCACCCAACCGAATACCCACTTTTTCTCTACTGAATCCACCACGTACTTCGAGTCGGTGACCACCAGCACCGGAATATCGGGGCGCGTAATGGCCTCCAGGCCCACAATAATGGCCAGCAATTCCATGCGGTTGTTGGTGGTGAGGCGGAAGCCCTGGCTCAACTCTTTTTCATGGTGACCATAGCGCAAAATGGCGCCGTAGCCGCCGGGGCCCGGGTTACCACGGGAAGAGCCATCGGTAAATAAATGAATCAAAAGGAAAATGAAATTACAAGCCCGCTCCAGGCTGCGCACAGCCCGGCGCGGGCCAGGAGAGGTTAGAAATTCTGTTTGAACAGCTTGATGGCAATGGCCAGCAGAATTACGCCAAACACGCGGCGCAGAATGTCCTCGCCGGCTTTGCCCAGCTTGCGCTCAATCCAGTGGCTGCTCTTGAGCACCAGGTACACAAACACCAGGTTGGCCACAATACCTACCAGCACGTTGGGCAGGGAATACACCGCGCGCAGGGAAAGCAGCGTGGTCATGGTGCCGGCTCCCACAATAAGCGGAAACGCCAGGGGCACAATGGAGCCCGTGCCGCTGGCCATGGGGTTGTGTTTAAATATTTCTACGCCCAGAATCATTTCCATGCCAATGAGGAAAATGATAACCGAGCCAGCCAGTGCAAAGGATTGTAAATCAACACTAAACAAGGCCAGAATACTTTGCCCCAGAAACAGAAACACGACCATCAGGATACCCGCCACCAGAGTAGCCAGCTCCGATTTGATACGACCTTCGCGCTGCCGTATCTGAATGATAATGGGGATGGAGCCCAGAATATCAATGATGGCAAAAAGCGTGAGCGTGACGGAAGTAATTTCCTTGAGTGAGAACATACGGTGAGCTAGTGAGCTGATGAAATGGTGAGCTACGGGCAAGCACAACTGGGTTAGCAGGTTGGTGCTCCAGCGTCAGTACTCCGTTTCACCACCTCACGATTTAAGCAAAGTCCCGGGCAAAAAACTGCACCAGCTGCTCGAAGGCGGCATCGGGAATGGCGGGGAAGTTGGCGATACGCAGGGTGTTTGGTTTCCAGCTGCCATAGCCGTTGCCCAGCTGCAAGCCCTGGGTAAGAGCCCGGCGCTTTACCTCGTCAATGAGGGCGGGCGGGCCCTGCAGCGCTACCACGGTGGTGGAGCGGGTTTCGGGGTTTTGCACCAGCGGGCGCAGCTGCGTGGCCTGGTCGAAGTAGTCGTAGAGCTTGGTGGCGCGGTCGGTGAGGTGCTGGTGCACGGCCTTAATGGGCGGGCGGTCCTGCAGCATGCGGCTCAGCAGATAAATGCCCAGCACATTGGGCGTATGCGTGGTCTGGAAGTTGAGCATCTTCTCATACTGCGACGCCAGGCTGTTGTAGTGAGCCCGCTCATTGATATGCCGCAGCCGATCCAGGGCCCGCGGGGAGAGCAGCATCACCGACAAACCCGCCGGCAGCCCGAAGCACTTCTGCACTGAGGCAAACCAGATATCGGCCTTAATGTACTTCATCTGAATACCAGCCAGCGACGACGTGGCATCCACGGCCAGCAGGGAGTTGCCAATGCGGTTGTACAGGTTCAGGATAAACCCATCGCGCAGCTGGGTGGCGTTGCTGGTTTCATTCTGGGTGATGCACACCAGGTCGGTGTTGCTGTCGAGGGGCAGATTGGCAATGTTAGGCAGATCATCCAGGCCAAACTCTATGCCCTGGGAGGCCGGGCGCAGGGCCTTGGCGTAGTCGTACCACTTCTCGCCAAAGGCCCCGCTGTACAAATGCAGGCTTTTGGTAGGCGTAAGACTTTGCGTGAGGACCTCCCAGCACTCGGTGGCCGAACTCATGAAGAACACGGTGTAGTCCTGCGGCACGTTCAGGCGGGTTTTCAGGTCCGTTACGGTCTGGCGCATCAGGCCCGTGAACCGCTCGCCCCGGTGCGGGACCGAGAGCCAGCCTTCATCATAGGCATCCTGCAGGTACTGCCGCACCTGCGGATAAACCTGCGAAGGGCCAGGGTTAAATGTATACATAGAAATAGGTGAGTCAGGAGGAAAGGAGAGAGGCTGCAAAGGTAAGCGGCCCAACCCGGCTATGCGAGTAAAACGAGCTGCGGCCCGTTATAGCATTTCGGCCGGAAACTATACTTTAAACCCCATGCGCTTGGGGCGCAGGCCATCAAAATACTGCAGGGCCAGGCGGTAGCTATCCAGCTTAAAGCCACTAATGCTGCCCACGCAATGCCGGCCAAGGAGGCTTTTCTGGCGGAACTCCTCGCGGGCGTGCAGGTTGCTCAGGTGTACTTCCACCACGGGAGTGTGAATGGCGGCTACGGCATCGGCCAGGGCTACGCTGGTGTGCGTGTAGCCGCCGGCGTTCAGCACCACGCCGAGGTAGGTGAAGCCTACCTCGTGCAGCTTGTCAATCAGCTGGCCTTCGTGGTTGCTTTGAAAATGCTCCAGCGTCAGGTTGGGGAAGGCCTCAATCAGCTCGGGCAGGTAGTCTTCGAAAGAGCGGGTACCGTAGATGCCCGGCTCGCGCCGGCCGAGCAGGTTGAGGTTGGGGCCGTTGAGAAGGAGAATTTGCATGGGAGAGGCGTAGGGACTTGGAGCGGCAGAACTGTAGCTTTGTAAGCCACCAGAACTGCCATGAGGTGGCCCAAGTTACGGGGTGGCCGCAGCTTTTATACCTGCCGGGGCCGCAAATACCCAAAATACTCTTCCTAAACTCCTAAGCTCCACGTTTATCCCGTGAACTGGTCTATCTACCTAAAACAATTCGAAGGCTATTTGCGGCTGGAAAAATCCCTTTCCGGCAACAGCATTGAAGCCTACGCGCGGGATGCAGCCAAGCTGCGCCAGTTCCTGGAAAGCCGGCAGCTCACTACCGCGCCCCAGCAGGTAACCACCCCTCAGCTGCGCCAGTTTCTGGCCTGGCTGGGCGAGCTGGGCATGAGCGCCACCTCCCAGGCCCGCACCCTCTCGGGCCTGAAGGCCTTCTATAGCTTCCTCATCATGGAAGACCAGCTCAGCATAGACCCCACCGACACGCTGGAAGCCCCTAAAACCGGCCGCAAGCTGCCCGATACGCTCAGCTACGAGGAGATAGTACAGCTGCTGGAGGCCATTGATATGAGCACCAACGAAGGCACCCGCACCCGGGCGCTACTGGAAGTGCTGTACTCCTCCGGCCTGCGGGTGAGCGAGCTGACGGAGCTGCGCCTTTCCAATGTGTATGCCGACCAGGGCTTTTTGCGCGTAACCGGCAAGGGCAACAAGGAGCGCCTGGTGCCCATTGGGCGCGATGCCCTGAAGCACCTGGGTTTCTACCTAAGCGGTGTGCGCTGCCACCAGGATATTCAGCCCGGTCACGAGGATATGGTGTTTCTGAACAAGCGCGGCACCAAACTTTCCCGCGTCACCATCTTCACCACCATTAAAACGCTGGCCGAAAAAGCGGGCATCCGCAAAACCATCAGCCCGCACACCTTCCGCCATTCCTTCGCCACGCACCTGATAGAAGGCGGCGCCGATTTACGCGCCGTGCAGGAAATGCTGGGCCACGAGAGCATCACCACCACGGAAATCTACACCCACCTGGACCGCGACTATCTAAAGCAGGTTATCACGGAGTTTCACCCGCGCAGCTAGCGGCGGGGCAGGGTAGAGGCATCCAGCTCCCGGCAGTGCTGCAGCCAGTCCTGGGCCTGCGCTACCTCATCAAACAGCTGCAGGTCAAAATAGGGGGTGAAATCGTGCTGCATAGCTATTTCCATAATGATTTCATAAGTATCCGGATGCGTTACGTGGGCCATATGCCGCAGCCCGTAAGTGGTGGCAATGGGGGCCCAGTGCTGCTCAATCCAATGCAGGGTTTCAAACCACATGACCATCACCCGGCTGTTATCATTGAGCACACAGGAAGGCCGCAGCTCCCGCAAAACCTCCAGCGTTTTCTGGGCACCCAACTTGGCTTCATCGGCTCCTATAGAGCCTTCCCAGGTTACCACCACGCAGTCGGCGGCGGGTTCGTAGCTGATGGTGCAAAACCGGGAGTGGGCGGGCGAGCTGAGTTCCTGAATAATCATTCGCTTCAGATAAAGGCGTGAGGACGGCACCAGCATAAATCTTCCTGTTCTACGGGTGCCCCAATAGATTTGGGCATTGCTGGGCCCTACTTTTGCGGCGATAATTCTGAATATACAAATGCTGGTCCGCCGTCTGACATCTTCGCCGCTTTTACTGGCACTTCTGGGCCTGCTTCTGCTGCTGATTCCGTTTCTGCTGGCCGGCTCGCACAGCTATCTGTTGATAGATGATAATCTGGATGCCGAGCTTTCAGTTCCCTATCTGCTGGCTAGAACGGGTACGGCCCTGAATTATCAGGCTTCAGCTATCATTCCGCAGGTTATGAACGGGCTGCCGCGTAATGCCCTGCGGCCCGGGCTGAGCATTACGGTGCTGATGTTTGAGCTGCTGCCCCCGTTGCCGGCCTACCTGATTCATATGGCCTTGGTGCGGCTGGCGGGCCTGCTGAGCATGTATGCCTTGCTGCGGTTTTGGCTGCTGCCCCGACCCGAGCAGCGCCCGTTGGCCGCAGGGGTAGCCCTGGCCTGGGCGCTGCTGCCGGTTTATTCTATCTACGGAATATCGGTGCTGGGGCAGCCGGCTGTGCTGCTGGCCGTGCGAACCCTGCAGCAGCGCCGGACCACCTTTTGGCCGTGGCTGGTTTTGCTGGCTTTTCCTTTATGGTCGATGATGGTGTTGGCCGGGCTGTTTATTTTGGCGGGGCTGAGTGCCTGGCTTTTTTGCGTTGATGTGCGTCATCACCGGGTTAGCTGGCGGGCGTGGGCAGGCATCGGGATTCTGACCATTAGCTATGCGGTGGTAGAATATCCGCTGCTGTCGGCTTTGCTGCACCACCAGTTTATACCGCACCGCCTGGAGTTTGATTTCGCGCAGTTAGCGCCGCATACCCTGCTAGGACAGATAAGGAGTGCCCTGCAGCAGTTTCTGTTGGGGCAGTACCATAGCAGTCTGTTTTTTCGGGGCCTTATGCTGATGACGGTATTGCTGGCCGCCTGGCAAGCCCGCCGCATGGCCGACCTGTTTCCGCTACGGACTATCCTCAGCCTGCTCTTGGTTATTGCCGCGCTGGCCGTTTTCTGCGGATTTTATCCGTCGTTTTTAGCCCTGGTGCAGCCTTTGCTGCCCCCGTTGCGCACCTTCAACCTTACCCGCTTCAGCTTTCTGAGCCCACTGCTCTGGTTTATCGTGTGGGTAATTGCCCTGCGCGCGCTGCCGGTTGGGCGTGGCCGGGCTGCCCTGGTAGCCCTGCAGCTGGTGCTGGTGCTGGCTATGAACCGCGAATGGACGTTGACCGTGCGGGAGCTGCTGGGGCGCCCCGCCCCACACGAGCCCAGCTACCAGCGCTTTGTGGCCCCGGCGCTTTTTTCCCGGGTGCAGCAGGATATCCGCCAGCACACCGGGCAGGCGCCGACGCAGTATCGGGTGGCGTGCCTGGGCCTGCCGCCGGCCGTGGCGCAGCTCAACGGTTTCTATACCCTGGATAGCTACCAGAACAACTACCCGCTACCCTACAAGCATGCTTTCCGGCGCATTATTGCCGGCGAGCTGGCCAAAGACCCGCTACTGCGCGCCTATTTTGATGCCTGGGGCAACCGCTGCTACCTGTTTGCGGCCGAGTTGGGGAAAAACTTCCGCGTGGGGGCCGGACAGCACGCGCCCATTCAGCATTTTGCGTTCAATGCCCGGACCTTTCAGCAGCTGGGAGGGCGCTATGTACTCTCGGCGGTAGGGCTGGCGCATCCCGGGCAATCCGGCCTTCGCCTCAAGGGCGAATACACCAATCAGGAGGCCTACTGGCACCTGTACGTGTATGAAGTAGCGCCTTAAGCAATTGCAAAAAAGCCGCGCCGGCGGGCTTAAAAAGTATGGCTTCCCAGAGGAAAAAAACACCGAATTCCCGCCGGAAAACCTGTAGATTTGACTTTTCGGTGTGTGAATAATGGCTAAAAATACATACAAGCAACCCGCTGCGCCGGTTTCGCGGGCTTCTAATGAACCGCGTGCCGCCCGCAACCAGCCCCGGCCGGTAGCCGAGGCTCCGCGTGAGGAAAGACGCTCATCTCCTAAGGCCGCCAAAGCGCCCAAGGAGCCGCGCCAGCCCCTGAAGCTGCCCTCTTTTCAGGGCGTGTTCAGCTTCCTGCGCGACCGGCGCTTTCAGCTATTTCTGGGCTTTTTCTTTCTGCTGAGCTCCATCTACCTCACCATTGCGTTTCTCTCGTTCCTGCTGACCGGGCACGCTGACCAAAGCGTGGTGCAAAGCGTGGATAGCACCTCCGTGAAGGAAGCCGGGCAGGAGTCGGGCAACTGGCTGGGCCTGCTGGGTGCCGTGGTGGCGCAGGTGTTGATTTACAAGGGTTTTGGCGTGGCTGCTTTTGCCGTTATTCCCATTGTATTCTTCCTGGGCTACAAAATTGTCTTCCGCCGGCAGGATGTATCCATCAGCTACGTGCTGGCCCTCTGCCTGTTTGTCATGGGCTGGCTGAGCGTGCTTATGGGCTACGTGGTGCTCACTTTGGAAGCGCCCGATGCCGACCCCGCCCTGGCACATAGCCTCGACTTCCTGAGCGGCGGTATTGGCTATGAAGTGGCTCTTTGGCTGGACAGCCTCATTGGCTGGGGCACAGTGCTGCTGCTGGCCTTCCTGCTGATTTCCTTCGTGGTGTTCTTCTTCAATGTTACATCCCTCAACCTGCGCCGCAGCACAGAAGGGGAGGAGGCTGATGATACCAGCAAACCAGTGGATGCGCCCTCATATGAGCGGACAGGCGCGGCTTTTAGTTCGGCCGACAATGGCGCCGCTGCCCTCCTGGAAGAGGAGGAGGACGAAGAAGAGCCGCTTGGCATGACCCTGAAGCGCGTAGGTTCACCCGTAACTCCCGCCGCCCGAGCCTCTGAATTGGAGCCGGAAGAAGAGGAAATTGATGAGCCGGTGGTTACCAGTGGCTCCATAGCCGGCCCGGCATTCAATGTAGCCCCCACGGCCGCCATGCCCCTAAGCGTAGCGCCAGCGGCCGCCGCTAGCGCCGTAGCCAGTGCCGCCCTGAAAGCCGGCGGTATGGCTGCTGGCCCCAGCTTCTCCATTGAAGCCCCCGCCGACCCCGAGCCCATTGCTGCCCGCGTGCCCACTCCCTTGTCTATGGCTGACCTGGCCGACGACAACGCCCAATTGCCCGCCCGCCGCGAAGTAGTAGCCAAACCCGCCCTGCAAATAGAGGACTCCACAGAGCTGGACCCCGCTGCCGGCGCCGATATGGCTACCATTGCCGATGAGGACGAGGACATGGAAACCATGCCCGCCGTGAACTACGACCCCACGCTGGACCTCTCGCGCTACCAGTACCCCACGCTGGAGCTGCTCAACGACTACGGCGTGGCCAAGGCCCAGGTAAGCAAGGAAGAGCTGGAAGCCAACAAGGACCGCATTGTGGAAACCCTGGGCCACTACGGCATCAACATTGCCAGCATTAAGGCCACCATTGGCCCCACGGTTACGCTGTATGAAATTGTGCCCGATGCCGGCGTACGCATCTCCAAAATCAAGAGTCTGGAAGATGATATTGCCCTAAGCCTGGCCGCTCTGGGTATCCGCATTATTGCCCCTATTCCCGGCAAAGGCACTATTGGTATTGAAGTGCCGAACACCAAAAAGGAAATGGTAAGCATCCGTTCGGTGTTCAGCACCGAGAAGTTTGCGCACACGGAAATGGATTTGCCCATTGCCTTTGGCCGCACCATTACCAACGAAGTGTTTGTAGTAGATCTGGCCAAAATGCCTCACTTGCTCATGGCCGGTGCCACGGGCCAGGGTAAATCGGTGGGTCTGAACGTTATTCTGGCCTCGCTGCTGTACAAGCGCCACCCGGCCCAGCTGAAATTCGTGCTCGTCGACCCGAAAAAGGTGGAACTCAGTATCTTCAACAAGATTGAGCGCCACTTCCTGGCCAAGCTGCCCGACACTGACGAGGCCATCATCACCGATACCAAAAAGGTGGTGAACACGCTGAACTCCCTGTGCATGGAAATGGACCGGCGCTACGACCTGCTGAAGGACGCCGGCTGCCGCAACCTGAAGGAGTACAACCGCAAGTTCATTGAGCGTCGCCTGAACCCGAAGAAAGGCCACCGCTTCATGCCCTTCATTGTACTGGTGATTGACGAGCTGGCCGACCTGATGATGACGGCAGGCAAGGAAGTGGAAACGCCCATTGCGCGCCTGGCCCAGCTGGCCCGTGCCATCGGTATTCACTTGATTGTAGCTACGCAGCGCCCTTCGGTAAACGTTATTACGGGTATCATCAAGGCCAACTTCCCCTGCCGGATTTCCTTTAAGGTGACCAGCAAAATCGACTCGCGCACCATTCTGGATGCCGGCGGCGCCGACCAGCTGGTAGGCCAGGGCGACATGCTGATTTCTCAGGGTTCCGATATTATTCGGGTGCAGTGTGCCTTCATCGATACGCCGGAGGTAGACCGTCTCTGTGACTATATCGGTGAGCAGCAGGGCTACCCCGATGCTTACTTACTGCCAGAAGTGGTAGGCGAGAGTGGCAGCGGCAGCGGCGATGCCGAGGATTTTGACCCGACCAACCGCGACAGTATGTTTGAGGAAGCCGCCCGCGTGATTGTGACGCACCAGCAGGGCAGCACTTCCCTGCTGCAGCGCCGCCTGAAGCTGGGCTACAACCGCGCCGGCCGCCTGATTGACCAATTGGAGCACGCCGGTATTGTGGGGCCGTTTGAAGGCAGCAAGGCCCGCGAGGTTTTAATTCCCGATGAATACAGTTTGGAACAGTTGTTGAATAGCCTGCCTAAGTAAGAATTCGGAAACAGCAAAAGAAAATAGAACTTCGCGGCTGTTTACGGATGTTGAGCGATTCGCAAGGAAACTCTCGGCCCGGTTCTTGGTTCTTATTGCTTAGCTCTGATTTCACTTCTTCTTTCTTCTAAATGAAAAAATTCTTGTCTCTGCTGCTCCTGTCCGCTACTGCCGTGCAGATTGGTTACGCGCAGCAGGATCCGAAAGCCGGCAAAATTCTCGACCAGATGAGTGCCAAATACCAGGCCCTCAATGGCTTTAAAGCTGCTTTCACCCAAACCCTGGAAAACCCCACTGCAAAGGTGAAAGAAAACCTTAGCGGCGACATAACCGTGAGCGGCACCAAGTTTCGGCTGAAAATGAATGGCCAGGAGGTCATCAATAACGGCCAGACCATGTGGACGTACATGAAGTCGGAAAACGAGGTGAATATATCCGACTACGACCCGGAAGACCAGGATATCTCGCCCTCGCAGATTTATACGCTTTACAAAAAAGGGTATAAGTATTCCTACGTGCAGGAGGCCAAGGAAAACGGGGAGGCCGTGGATGTCATTGAGCTTTCGCCTGAAGACCGCAACAACTCCGTGTACAAGGTGCGCCTGAATGTTAGCAAGAAGGACCGTTCCGTAAAAAGCTGGAAGATGTTCAAGAAGAACGGCAACCGCTACACCTTCACCATCAAGAAATTCCAGCCTAACCCGCCCATGGATGCCACTACTTTCTCCTTCGATAAAGCCAAGTACAAAGGCGTGAAGGTGATTGATCTGCGCTAAGCGAATTTAATTACACCGTTCGGCCCGTTTCCGTTTGCACGGAGGCGGGCCGTTTTGGTTTTTTCCCGATAAATTTAAGCCGGTAGTAAATTATATTTTCATTCTTTGTGGCTTGGTAGCGTGGCAATTTCTATGCGGGAAGATTTTCTCCATTACGTCTGGCAGCAGCAGTATTTCGATAAGCAGGCGCTCCGCACCCACACCGGGGAAGAAGTAACGGTGCTGCACCCCGGCTTTCATAACACCGATGCCGGCCCCGATTTTCTGAATGCCCGCCTGCAGTTGGGCGAGGTAGAGTGGAATGGCGCGGTAGAAATACATTTGCGCGCTTCTGACTGGCGCCGCCACCAGCACCAGACCGATGCGCGCTACGACCAGGTCATTCTGCACGTGGTGCTCACCGACGACCAGCCCGTGCTTCGTACCGATGGTACGCCCATTCCCACGGTGGCCTTAGCAGGGCGCATACCCTTGGACATGCTGCACACCTATCAGCAGCTGCAGGCCGCGCCACCCGCCACCTTACCCTGCGCGCCTTTTTTGCCCCGGATACCGGATATCACGCGTATTTCGATGGTAGACCGGGCCTTGCTGGAGCGCATGGAGCGCAAAGCGGCCACGGTGCAGCTGCTCCATCAGCAGCTGGATAACGACTGGGAAGCCACGGCCTGGCATGTGCTGGCGGCCGGCTTTGGCTTTCGCAAAAATACCGAGCCGCTGGCCCGGCTGGCTAAAGCGCTGCCGCTTCGGGTTCTTCGCCGGCACCGCCACAATTTACTGCAAACAGAAGCTCTGCTGTTTGGACAAGCCGGCTTTTTATCAGCCACGGAGAATAATACAGATGACCTGGCCGATGAATACGTGCAAAAGCTGGTGACGGAATACGAATTTCTTCGCCATAAATACGCCCTGGAGAATACCGGCCTGCAGGAGCACGAATGGAATTTCCTGCGCATGCGTCCGGCTAATTTTCCTACCGTGCGGCTGGCGCAGCTGGCCGCGCTGCTGCATGCCCGCCCTCTGTTATTTGATGCACTGCTTTCCGCCCAAAATGTGGCCGCACTGGAGCAATTCTTCAGTGCCAAAAGCTCAGCGTACTGGCATACTCATTACCGTCCCGGCCGTGCCGGTAATGTACCGGCATTGGGCCGCAGTAGTATGCACCTGTTAATTATAAATGTGGTGGTACCCCTGCGCGTAGCCTACGCCCGCACAGTAGACCAGGCAGAGCAGGTAGAAGCTGCTTTACACTTACTTACCCAGCTGCCCGCGGAAAAAAACCACATCCTGGCGCTCTATGAAGGCCTGCCTTTCACCCAACGCACCGCCGCCGACTCCCAGGGCCTTTTGATGCTGGCTACGGCTTATTGCCAGCCGCTGCGTTGCGTAGAGTGCGCCATTGGTAGCCGTATTCTGCGGCATAACTCAGTTCTGAAGTGAGCGTAGCCGTTGCCATCCTGCTAAATGCGGGCGTACTAACCCTCCTATTTTGGTGGCTTCAAAAACAGCGGCAGGAGCCCCGCATGGGCTGGTTGCTATGGCCATTGTTTGCAATTAAGCTAGTGGTGGCCCTGTTATCCGTGTATTATATATCAGCTGACGCAGAATACTTTCAGGAATGGGCGGGATTAATGCTACAGCAAGCCTTGACTGATCCTTCGGGCTGGATTGCAACACTAGGCGGAGAAACTTTCCGGTTTCAGGGGCAGGAACTGGTATTTCATGGCTTCTCGAACACCTTCTTTTTTATAAAGCTGCTGTCGGTACTAAACCTGATGACGGGCGGCATAGCCTGGCTGAATGCTTTGTACCTCTCCGTATTCAGTTTTATGGGGTGCTGGCAGCTGGCCAAAACAGTGGGGCATTTATTCCCGGATACTCCACCATTAGCCGGCCCACTGGCCTTGCTGGCCTGGCCCAGCGTGGTTTTCTGGTCGGCGGGAATAACCAAGGAGTCGGTTCTTTTGGGTAGCCTGGCTTGGTTGGCTGCGTGGGTACTGCAGAAAAGCTATGGTGGCGTTTTGGTGCGGTGGTATTCGGTGGTGGGAGTTTGTTTACTCACCTGGTTGTCGTTTAAGATGCGGTTTTTCTTTGCCGTGTTCCTGCTTCTGGCGCTTGCACATCTATTATTAATCAGGGTGCTGCAGGGGATAAAGCTCCCACTGGCTAACTGGGCGCAGGTAGGCTTTTTGTTCATGCTTTTTACTGGGGGCGCGTGGTTTGCCGGAATGGTCAGTCCGGTTTTTCGCGCTAATAAATTCACCAGTCAGCTTATCTACAGTTATTCTGAGTTGGAAAAAAAATCAAAAGACAAGCCCCATCTACAGTATCAGAACCTAAAGCCAACCCTAAGCAGCATTGCCAGCTATGCGCCGCTGGCTGCCTTGAACACAGTTACGCGGCCCTTGCCCGGCGAGGGAAAAGAGTTGAAATATTTGGTCAGTGGAATAGAAAATCTGGCGCATATTGCACTCCTGCTCCTGAGCGTGTGGGCCGTGGTGCGGGGCAGGGCCGGCAAGCTGCCTTTCACGGTGGTGCTGGCTTTTGGGTTCTACTGCTTTATGCTGGCGGCTCTGATTGGACTGACCACCCCCAACCTGGGCACCCTCAGCCGGTACCGCGTAGCGTTTCTGCCTTTCCTGGTCCTGTTGCTCTTACAAAACGACTACGTAGCGCGCTGGCTGCAGCTCCTGCGCTGGCGGCGGTAGCTTGGCAGGCGCGCAAAAGGGCCGTATCTTTGTGGTTTATACCCTATCGGCGGCCTGCTTGCGGCCGCTTGCCCCGCATGGAAAATCCTGTCATTATTCTTGGTGCCCAATTGGTTGGTACTGCCGCCCTCGAGGCCTTTCTCAGCAACGATGTAGTGGTGTATTGCCTGCTCGATGACGATGCCAAATTGCAGAACACCGAGCTTAACGACGTGCCCGTAATGGGCAACACCCAGGACCCTGAGCTGCTGAAGCTGCTGGGCAAAAAGTGTGAAGTATTCGTTGCTACCGAAGACACCGCCAGCCGGCGCAGCCTCACCAGCATGCTGCAAACAGAGTACAGTGTAGCCAGCGTCAATGCCATTCATGCCCGGGCCAGTGTATCGGAGTTTGCCTGGTTAGGCCACGGCATTCTGGTGGGCCCCAATGCCGTGATTACCAGCCGTACCAAGGTTGGAGATGGCTGCATTATTGGTGCTAATGCCGTGGTAGATGTGAAAGCGCAGGTAGGTGACTACGTGCAGATTGGTGCCGGCGCTATCCTGAATGCGGAGGTGGAAGTAGGCGACAATGCCTTTATTGGTGCCGGGGCTGTGGTGGTAGCCGGCGTAAAAATTGGGGCCAAAGCCCGCATTGGTGCTGGCTCTGTAGTGGTGGCCGATGTGCCCGCCGGCCAGACTGTATTCGGTAACCCAGCCGCTAAAGTTTAATTACTAATTCTTAATTATTAATTCAATTAAGAAATGGACTACCTCGTTCTGCTGTATTACTGCTACACGCCCCTCGAGAATCCGGAGCAGTTTAGGGAAGAGCATCACCGCCTGTGCCTGAGCCTGAACCTGCGCGGCCGCATCATTGTGGCGGCCGAAGGACTAAACGGCACCGTATCCGGTACCATTTCCGATTGTGAGGAGTACATGCGGGTGGTGAAAGCCGATGCCCGCTTTGCCGCGCTGGAGTTTAAAGTAGAGCCTGCGCCGGCCCATACTTTCCAAAAGCTGCACGTGCGCGTGAAGCCGGAAATTGTGAACGTAGGTCTGCCGCACATTAAGCCCTATGAGCGCACTGGCGTGCATTTATCACCCACCGAGTTCCGCGACCTGAAAGATCAGGACGATGTAGTAGTGCTGGATGTGCGCTCGGACTACGAACACCAGTTGGGCCGCTTCAAAAATGCCCTGACGCTGGATATCGAGAACTTCCGCGAGTTCCCGGAGAAAGTACAGGAGCTGGAGCAATACAAAGGCAAGAAAATCCTGACCTACTGCACCGGCGGCATCAAGTGCGAGAAAGCCAGCGCCTTCCTGCTCGACCAGGGTTTCGAAAACGTGTACCAGCTGCACGGCGGCATCATCAAGTATGGATTGGAAGCCGGTGGCGAGGATTTCGACGGCAAATGCTACGTGTTTGATGGCCGCGTAGCGGTGGATGTGAACAGCGTGAACCCCACGCTCATCTCCGAATGCCACCAATGCCACACGCCCTCCGGGCGGATGATTAACTGCGCCAACCCGCATTGCAACCTGCACGTAGCCATGTGCGAAACCTGCGGTCAGCAGCTGGATGGGGCCTGCTCCGAATCCTGCCGGCAACACCCTGATAAGCGCCCTTACGACGGTACCGGCGCCTATCCCAAAAACAGTAATCATTACAGCCCGGAACAAGGCCTGCTTTCATATCGGCCACCGGCCCTAAGCTAGCATATTCCGGTTTTCCGGTATCCTGCGCCTGCCCGGGACGTATTAACCCGGGCCGGCGCAGGATTTGTTTTTCTGTTACCGTACCTTATCCTTGCTCAGCGCCGAAGCTGCTTCCCGCGGCGGGCTGTTGCGCTTTCCATCTGATTCCCCATTCTTTCCCCAGTTTCTCTCCCATGCCCATTCCCGCCTCAGAGCTGATCCTAAACCGTGACGGCAGCATCTACCACCTCAACCTGCTCCCTGATCATTTGTCGGATACCATTATCACGGTAGGCGACCCGGAGCGGGTACCCATGGTCAGTCAGCATTTCGACTCCATTGAGACCCAGATTCACAAGCGCGAGTTTGTGACGCACGTGGGCAACTACATGGGCAAGCGCATCACGGTCATTTCCACCGGCATGGGCACCGATAACATTGACATTCTGCTGAATGAGCTGGATGCCTTGGTAAACATTGATTTCGTCACCCGCGAGCCCCGCTCCCTGGAGGAGCGCATTGCCCTGCGCATTGTGCGCATCGGTACCAGCGGCGCGCTGCAGGAAGATGTACCGCTGGGCTCGCACCTGGTTTCTGAGCACGGTGTTGGGCTGGACTCCCTGATGCAGTTTTATCCCCTGGTAGAAACGGGCCTCGAGGTAGAAGTGGCCACCGGTATTCAGCAGGCGCTGCAGCTAGGCTACCGCCCGTATTGCGTGCGTGGTTCTGACCTGCTGCGCGAGCAGCTGGGTGCCGGCATGGTTGTAGGCAACACCCTGACCTGCCCCGGTTTCTACGGCCCGCAGGGCCGCGTATTGCGGCTGGATCTGCGCCTGCCGGATTTGATTCAGCAGTTCCAGAACTTCCGCCACCACAGCGCCGAGGGCGAGTTCCGCCTGACCAACTTCGAAATGGAAACGGCGGGCTACTACGCGCTGGGCCGCATGCTGGGCCACGAGGTAGTGTCGCTGAACGCCATTGTGGCCAACCGCGCTACGGGCGAGTTTGCTACCAACTCAGAGGTAGTTATCAACGACCTGATAACTCAAACCCTCAACCGACTGTAAGCCGTGAATAGCCTTTAGCGGTTTAATTCTGCTGACGAATGTTTGTTAGATTAAAAAGAAGCCTCGCCGGTTCTCCGGTGAGGCTTTTTTTTGTACCCTATCTATTGATCGGGCAGAAGCAATTAAAAGAAATCAAAACCCAACACCGAGCGCAAAGGAATGGAAGCCCCGGACTTCAGGGTTAGGAATTCAGCATCGGCGGCCCACACGGTAGTGCAAACCCGTTTTACGCTACCATCAGCAGTCTGGAAGTAGATGTCTACTTTCCCGTGGTACCCATTGCCCAGAGTAGCGGCTCGCTCCGCTTCGTGCTGGCGCCAGAGCCGGTCGGCGGGCAGGGAAAGCACATCCACGGGTGAGAAATGCAGGCTATCCAGCTGCTCTTTATCAATGATTTCGGAGGATTGTTCAAGCGTCAGCATAGGTGTGGCAGAGTTAGAGCGTGACTCTGTTAATATGCTGATAAAATGCGAGAAAAGCAGTGTTAAACCGGGTATTAATTGCGGCGTTAACGCTTATTTAAAGCAGAATTCCAGGAAGTGTTTACTCAGACAATTTCCGCCAGGAAAGCCATGGTATCTACGCCATCCGCATAGTCGGAAACAGACGGTTCCTGCGCGCGCCCGAAAGGGAAGCTGCCGGCGTACAAGCCCCCGGCTGACACAATGCACTGTGTTTGCGCGGCCACATCTGTGAGCTTATCGGCCAGGTCCACCTCGTGCTGGTACGCCTGATAATGCACCACGGAAATAGGGGAGACCAGCTGTGGGTTTTCCGTCACCAGTAGAAAGCCGGAGTCGAAGTGCGGCACCCGGTTTACCAGCAGAATGCTCTTGTTGTAGTCGTAGTTGTTCTGGTATTTGTGGTGGTTCAGCACGTGGTTCCAAGGCTCCAGAGAATCGAGCAGATCCGTAAACTGATAGCCCACCGGCACATACAGCTTGCTCACGTTGCGGCAGCCCAGCCCGTAGTAACGGAACAAATCAGCACCCAGCAAACCCAGGTCGTGCACCGATTCGCGGCCCGTAAGCACGGCCAGGCTGGTGCGGTTGCGGCGGATAATATGGGGCTTCTTGCCAAAATAATAATCGAAGTAGCGGGCGGTGTTATCGGAGCCGGTGGCAATGAAGGCATCGGCCGCGTTTAGGCGCTCCACAAACTGCAGGCTGTCGGAAAAGCGTGGCTCTATTTTGAGCAGCTCATCGCCCACCCATTGCATTAGCACGGAGTCTTCCTTGCTGGGCTTGGCCAAGAGCCGATGGCCGCTGAGCAGCACGCAAAGCAAATCATGAAAGCCTACCAGCGGAATATTTCCGGCCATAACCACACCAATCTGGCGCGGGGTTTCGGGCTCCGGCGGGTAGCGGGCGGCCCAGTGGCGCAGGGGCTCTTCATCCAAAAGGCGCGCAATGCCGTTTATAGCGGCAGTTACGTTGGGTTTGTCAAACCAGGCGTTCTGGTTGCGTGCCCGCGCGGCCAGGCCGGTTATTTCATCTTCGGAAAGCTGTTGCAGGCGCTGGCCCAGGGCTACAAAGGCAGCGAGGCGTTCGGAATGAGTCATCGGGACGGAAAGGGAAGAAAAGCGTAATCAGCAAAAAACTCGCAAGAGTAACGGTTAGTTTCTACTTTTGCCTGCCAAACTGTTGCCGGCGGGCGCATGTTGCTGAAATACACGCTACCACCTAACGCTAAAACCTACGGCTATGGCCATCATGATAACCGACGAGTGCATCAACTGTGGTGCCTGCGAACCGGAATGTCCTAATAACGCTATTTACGAAGGCGGTGCGCAGTGGCGCTGGGCCGATGGCACTGCTTTGAAAGAAGTAACCGTGGACGGTGGCGCAACGGTGTCGGGCACTGCCCCCCAAACGCCTGTTTCCGATGAGTACTACTATATCGTGTCAGACAAGTGCACGGAGTGCGTGGGCTTCCACGAGGAGCCCCAGTGCGCCGCCGTTTGCCCCGTAGACTGCTGCGTGGACGACCCCGACTACCGCGAATCGCAGGATGCTTTGCTGAAAAAGAAAGAATGGCTGCACGCTGAGGTGAGCTAAGCCATTTGATTTTTCAACAAAAAGCCTGCTCCGCCCGAGCAGGCTTTTTTGTATCCTAGATTTAAAAAAGCTAGTTCCCCGCCTCAGATGAGGAGGGGTTAGGGGTGGTTGACCTCGGAGTGTCAGAACGATTACTAACTCTAGATTTCTAACCCTAGTGCTTCAACCACCCCTAGCCCCTCCTCATCTGAGGCGGGGAACTAGTCCAGAACTGCTAACCCCAATTCCTGCATTTCCGGCCCCGCCCCGAAATGCCTACTTTTGCCCCTTAAACCTGATTTCCCGCCGCTGATGTCAATCGCCAAGACCTACACCCCCGCCGACGTTGAAGCCAAATGGTACCAGCGCTGGCAGGAGCAGGGCTTCTTCAAAGCCAAGCCCAACCCGCGCAAGCCTGCTTACTCAGTAGTGATTCCGCCGCCTAACGTAACGGGCGTGCTGCACATGGGGCACATGCTGAACAATACCATTCAGGATGTGCTGGTGCGCCGGGCGCGCATGCAGGGCAAGGAAGCGTGCTGGGTGCCCGGCACCGACCACGCCTCCATTGCTACCGAGGCCAAGGTTGTGGCCCTGCTGAAGGAGAAAGGTATTGATAAGAAAGACCTCACCCGCGAGCAGTTCCTGACCCACGCCTGGGACTGGAAAGAAAAGTACGGCGGCATTATTCTGGAACAGCTGAAAAAGCTGGGCGCCAGCTGCGACTGGGACCGGACGCGCTTCACCATGGAGCCCGAGCTGACTGAGGCCGTACTGCGCGTATTCGTGGATTTGTACCGCAAGGGCCAGATTTACCGCGGCATCCGCATGGTGAACTGGGACCCCATGGGCGGCACCGCTTTGAGCGACGAGGAAGTAATTCCAAAGGACACCATGGCCAAGATGTACCACCTCAAATATGAGGTAGTAGGTCAGCCGGGCCAGTTCCTGACGGTAGCTACCTCGCGCCCGGAAACCATTATGGCCGACGTGGCCGTGGCCGTAAACCCCCACGACCCGCGCTACACCCACCTGCACGGCGCCAAAGTGCGCATTCCGCTGCTGCGCCGCGAAATTCCGGTGATTCTGGACGAGTACGTAACTATTGACTTCGGTACCGGCGCGCTAAAAGTGACGCCCGCGCACGATTTGAACGACTACGAGCTGGGCCTCAAGCACAACCTGCCCGTTATCGATATCCTGAACAACGATGGCTCGCTGAACGAAAAAGCGCAGCTGTACGTGGGTCAGGACCGTTTTGCGGCCCGCCGCAACATCGTAAAAGACCTGGAAGATGCCGGCCAGCTGGACAAGGTAGAGGAATATGCCAGCGTACTGCAAACCTCGGAGCGCACCGGGGCGGTAATTGAGCCGCGCCTGAGCCTGCAGTGGTTCTGTAAGATGGACCAGATGGCCAAAAAGGCCCTGGAGGTAGTAGAAAACGACGAAATCAAGCTGCACCCGCCCAAGTTTAAGAACATGTACCGGGTGTGGATGGAGAACGTGCGCGACTGGTGCATTTCCCGCCAGTTGTGGTGGGGCCAGCGCATTCCGGCCTACTACCTGCCCGATGGCACCTTCGTAGTGGCTCTGAATGAAGAGGAAGCCGTGCAGCTGGCCCGCGTGCAAAGCGGCAACCAGGACCTCACGGCCGCCGACCTGCGCCAAGACGAAGATGTGCTGGATACGTGGTTCTCCTCCTGGCTCTGGCCCATTTCGGTGTTCGATGGCTTCAAGGACCCCGACAACGCCGATATCAACTATTTCTACCCCACCGATGACCTGGTAACTGCCCCCGAAATCCTGTTTTTCTGGGTGGCGCGCATGATCATGGCCGGGCTGGAATACCGCAAGGAAGTACCGTTCCGCAACGTGTACCTCACCGGCATTGTGCGCGACGACCAGGGCCGCAAAATGAGCAAGCAGCTCGGCAACTCACCCGATCCGCTGGACCTTATTGCCCAGTACGGCGCCGATGGCGTGCGCACCGGCATGTTGTTCTCCTCGCCGGCCGGCAACGATTTGCTGTTCGATATTAAGCTGGTAGAGCAGGGTCGCAACTTCAGCAACAAGCTCTGGAATGCCTTCCGCCTCACCAAGGGCTGGGAAGTAGATGCCGCGCTGCCCTTCCCCAATGCCAAAGCCGTGGAGTGGTTCTCGGCCAAGCTGCAGGCCTCCCTGGCCGAGATGGACGAGCACTTCGAGAAGTTCCGCATGAGCGACGCGCTGATGACGGTGTACAAGCTGGTGTGGGACGACTTCTGCTCCGTGTACCTGGAGATGATCAAGCCCGCATACCAGGCGCCCATTGATGCTGAGACGCTGCGCCATACCAACAGCTTCCTGGAAACCCTGCTGAAGCTGCTGCACCCCTTCATGCCCTTCATCACGGAGGAAATCTGGCACGAGCTGGCCGAGCGCGGCCCCAAGGACTACCTCTGTGTAGCGCCCTGGCCCAAGCAGCAGCCCGTGGCCGGCAGCCCGGAGGTAATTGCCCGCATGGAAAAGGCCCTGGACATCGTGGCCGGTATCCGCAACATCCGGAACCAGAAAGGCCTCGGCCCCAACAAGCCACTCATCCTGGCGGCCAAAACCGACGACGTAGCGCTTCTGCAGAGCTACGACGCCATCATCCGGAAGCTGGGTGCCCTGAGTGATATCAGCTTCGTAGAGGCTGCTCCGGCTGCCGCTGTAGGCTTTGTATCCGGTGGGGCGGAGTTCTTCGTGCCGATGGAAGGTCAGATTGACCTGGGGGCGGAAAAGGAGCGTTTGGCCAAAGAGCTGGAGTACGCCCAGGGCTTCCGGGACTCCGTGCTGAAGAAGCTCGGCAACGATAAGTTTGTGCAGAACGCCAAGGCCGACCTGGTGGAGCGGGAGCGGCAGAAGCTGGCCGATGCCGAAGCCAAGATTACGGCCCTGGAGCAAAGCATGGCTGCTTTGTAAAGCGGTTAGATTTCTGGAATGACTCAAAAAGAGCTGCGCCACGGTGCAGCTCTTTTTGTTTGTGCGCTACTGCCTTTTCCAATTAGGAAGTCGAAAGAACGTCATGTCGAGCGCAGTCGAGACATCTCGCGTGCTGATGTTGCCATAGTAATTACCACACTAGCGAGATGTCTCGACTTCGCTCGACATGACGGGCTTTTTCCTTTTCTTTTCCAAAAAACGACCCCACGCGAGATGCTTCGCTACGCTCTGCAGGACCAGTAAGCTTATTACCGCTGCCTGAATTTCTTAATCCTCGAACAGGATAGTATAAGCAGTAGCTGGTTGTCTAACGGAAAGTTGTGGGCTGACAGGCAGTAACGTACCTTTCCTTCGTCACTTTTATACCCATTAGCTTTAACTCCTGATGAAGAAATCAACCCCCTTATTGGTAGGTGCTTATGCCATGGCGTTGGGCGCTGCCCAGGCGCAAACTGCGGTGCCGCCCGTAGCTGCCATCAAGCCCAAGCAGCTCACCATGCTGGGCAACACGCGCACCGATAATTACTACTGGCTGAATGAGCGCAGCAACCCGGAAGTCATCAGCTACCTGGAGGCTGAAAATGCCTACTTCGACCAGGTGATGGCGCCGGTAAAAGGGCTGGAGGAAAAACTGTACGCCGAAATCAAGGGCCGCATTCAGGAAAAGGATGAGTCGGTGCCGTACCGCGACAATGGCTATTACTATTACACCCGCTTTGAGGAAGGGGCCGAATATCCCATTTACTGCCGCAAGAAAGGCTCGGTAAAAGCCCCGGAGGAGGTGTTGCTGAACGCCAACCTTCTGGGCAAGGGCAAGCCATATTATCAGATTGGCGGCTGGGAGGTGAGCGACAATAACCAGCTGCTGGCTTTCAGCGAAGACACCGTAAGCCGGCGCTTGTACACGCTGCGGTTTAAAGATCTAAAAACAGGCAAGCTCTATCCGGAAGCCATTCCGAATACGGGCGGTGAGGCCGTGTGGGCCGCCGACAACAAAACCGTGTTCTACACCCGCAAGGATGTCACCACGCTGCTGCCCTACCAGGTGTACCGGCACACGCTGGGCTCCGACCCCAAGCAGGACGCGCTGGTGTACGAGGAGAAAGACAACACCTATTCCATGGGCCTGGGCCGCTCCAAGTCCCGGAAATATATTGGCGTGCAGCTGCACAGCACGCTTTCCTCGGAGTTCCGCTACCTAGAAGCCGCCAACCCCACCGGGGAGCTGAAAGTATTCTGGCCCCGCGAGAAAGACCATTTGTACGAGGTGGAGCACATGGGCGACAAGTTCTACGTGCGCACCAACTGGCAGTCGCCTAACTACCGGTTGGTGGAAACGCCCATTACCAACACGGCCAAATCGGCGTGGAAAGAGCTGGTGCCGCACCGCAAAGACGTGTTCCTGGAAAACATGGAACTGTTCCGCAACTACCTGGTGCTGGGCGAGCGGAAGGAAGGGCTGCTGCAGCTAAGCGTGCGCGACTGGAAAAGCGGCAAACAGCACTACCTCAACTTTGGCGAACCGGCCTACACGGCAGCCATCAGCGTGAACCGGGAGTTTGATACGCCCGTGCTGCGCTACACCTACACCTCACTCACCACGCCTTCTTCCACCTACGATTACGACATGAATACCCACCGGAAAACCCTGCTGAAAGAGCAGAAGGTGCTGGGCGGGTTCAAAAAGGAAGATTACGTAACGGAGCGCCTCTACGCCACCGCGGCCGATGGCACCCGCATTCCGATATCCGTGGTGTATAAGAAAGGCTTTAAGAAGGATGGGAAAGCGCCTATGCTGCAATATGCGTACGGCTCCTACGGTATTTCCACCAACGCAACTTTTAGTCCTGCGCGGCTGAGTTTGCTGAATCGGGGCTTTGCTTTTGCCATTTGCCATATCCGGGGCGGGCAGGAAATGGGCCGGGATTGGTACGAGGCGGGCAAGTTGCTCAGGAAGAAGAACACCTTCACCGACTTTACCGACTGCTCCCAGTATCTCATTCAGCAGAAGTATACCTCACCGGCCACGCTGTTTGCCCAGGGCGGCAGTGCCGGTGGCCTGCTGATGGGCGCTGTAGTGAACCTGCACCCGGAGCTGTACAAAGGCGTACTGGCCGGGGTGCCGTTCGTGGATGTGGTGACCACCATGCTGGACGCCAGCCTGCCCCTGACCACCAGCGAATACGACGAGTGGGGCAACCCCAACCAGAAGGAGTACTACGACTACATGCTGTCCTACTCGCCTTATGATAACGTGAAAGCGCAGGCCTACCCCAACATGCTGGTCACCACCGGCCTCCACGACTCGCAGGTGCAGTACTTTGAACCGGCCAAGTGGGTAGCCAAGCTGCGCGCCATGAAAACCGATAAGAACCTGCTGCTCCTGCACACCGATATGGCCGCGGGCCACGGCGGAGCTTCCGGCCGGTTTAAGTCTATCCATGACGTAGCCCGGCAGTACGCCTTCATGTTCCTGCTGCTCGGTATTAAAGCGTAATTCAACCAGCTACTTAAAACAGAACGGCCCCGCTGCTTAGCAGCGGGGCCGTTCTGTTTTGGGCTGAATAGGCCGGTTTACTCCAGTACGAAATCTACCCGCTGCCAGGAAATCTGCTGGGGGCCTTTGGCCTCGTAGCGTAACAGCATCTGGCCGGCGCTGTGACCATCATCGAAAGTAGCCAGGGCATAATGGTCGCTCAGCACGCTCACTTCCCGGATCTTCATGGTGCCACCCACCTTGCCTTCGGCGGGCAGCAGGCGCTGCTGCTGGCGCTCCAGGCTGGTGCGCAGCATGGTGGCCGGGTTGCCCAGGCCGCGGCGCACCAGGCGGCTTAGCTGGGCCGTGGTGAGCAGGTCGCGGGGTTCGGCACTGGTTAGTTCAGCAGGTGCCTCCGCGGGCGTTGCCGCGGGTTTGGATTCGCCGTTGGCTTTCATCTGCAGCTGAAAATTAACCTGCTGGCAATCGGCAAAGCGTTTGTCGGAAAGCTGCAGGGCCTGCTCCAGTCGGGTGGTTTGGTAATACAAAAACACGATAAGCCCCAGGGAAATAACCAGGGCAAAAACCGTTAATAATCTTTTCATAAGTTGCTGAAATTTAAAAAGAAAAGCCCGTCAGTATGACGGGCTTCTTGAGGAGCAACGCGCCATAAAACGCGGGTTGTTTTAAATAGAGGTGTTAGGATCAAACTGCTCTAGGTAATCAGCCACGCGGCGCACAAACATGCCCCCCAGCGAGCCATCTACCACGCGGTGATCGTAGCTATGCGAGAGGAACATAAAGTGGCGCACGCCAATTAGGTCGCCCTGGGGCGTTTCGATAACCGCTGGCTTCTTCTTGATGGCACCTACGGCCATGATAGCCACTTGTGGCTGCATGATAATAGGCGTGCCCATTACATTACCGAAGGAGCCTACGTTGCTGAGCGTGTAGGTACCGCCATCCAGGTCTTCGGGCTTCAGCTTGTTGGCCCGGGCCCGGGTGGCCAGGTCGTTCACCTTTTTGCTCAGGCCGTTCAGGTTCAGCTGGTCGGCGTTATGGATAACCGGTACAATGAGGTTGCCGGAGGGCAGGGCCACCGCTACGCCAATGTTGATGTCGCGCTTCTTGATGATGTAGTCCCCGTCAATGGAAACATTAATCAGCGGGAAGTCCTGAATGGCGCGGGCCACGGCCTGAATGAAGATAGGCGTGAAGGTAAGGTTCTCGCCCTCGCGCTTCTTATAGGAGTCCTTATGCTTATTGCGCCAGTTCACGAGCTCCGTCACGTCGGCCTCCACAAAAGAGGTAACGTGGGGCGAAATACGCTTGGAGTCCACCATGCGCTGGGCAATCATCTTGCGCATGCGGTCCATTTCAATCAGCTCCTGGCCACCGCTTACGGAAGGGGCGGGCTTGGACGCAGCCACGGCGGGAGCAGCCGCTTTAGGTGCTGCTGCGGCGGTCTGAGGTGCTGCCTGAGGCTGAGCGGCCGGCTGTGGCGCTTGGGCAGGAGCAGCAGCTGGCGCGGCTGGCTTCTGGCCCGAAGCCACGTAATCCAGAATATCTTTTTTGGTTACCCGGTTTTCCTTGCCGGTGCCGGGAATGTACTCCAGGTCGGCCATGGAAATACCTTCCTCGCGGGCAATGCTGAGCACCAGCGGCGAGTAGAAGCGGCCGGACTGGGCCACGCTCAGGCGCTGATCTGCCTGCGGGTCAGTGGGCTCCGGGAGGTAAGGAACTTCAGCGGATGCAACCGAGGCGCCGTTGATAGCGGGAGCAGCAACGGCTGCCGGAGCCGAAGCGCCGGCGCTGGCGGCATCCGTTTCCAGAATGGCAATGGGGGCGCCTACGGCTACCACCTGGCCTTCCTGCACCAGAATTTCCTGCAAAACACCGGCATAAATGGCGGGTACTTCGGTATCTACTTTGTCCGTAGCTACTTCCAGCACCGATTCGTCCTGCTCAATGGTGTCGCCTACCTGTTTGAGCCATTTCAGGACGGTGCCTTCCATAATGCTTTCGCCCATCTTGGGCATCACCATTTCCACTCGTGCCATGCGTATTTTGGGAATTTGGGTTGTTGGGTGTTGAGGGTCGGGAAACTAGTTGATTGCTTGAGCAGGTATGAGGGTGGGTGCCCAAAAATCGTGGCAAAGGTAGGCTTTTTGCCGGCTCAGGAAGAAGGACCGGATGCGAAGATTCGCCCACGGCCTAAAACCTGTTTAGAAAAGCCGGCGCCTGGCCTCACTGCGCTGCAGTTGCCTCCGGCGCTACTGCCGGCAGATTCATGCGGAGCATATCCAGCACAACCGTGGTAGTGTATTCAATATTCAGCTGGCGGCCGCGGTTAAAGCTCAGCAGCCGGCTCACGGTGTGGTGGGCATCGGCATAGGCAATCCAGATGGTGCCCACCGGTTTTTCGGGAGTGCCACCATCGGGCCCGGCAATGCCGCTGGTGGCCAGGGCTACATCTACCTGCAGGTGCTGGCGCAGGCCTTCCGCCATCTGGCGCACTACGGCTTCGCTGACGGCGCCATGTGTAGCTAAGCTTTCAGGAGTGACATTCAAATCATTGATTTTAATGGTATTATCATACGCAACAATGCTTCCTTTAAAATAAGCGGAGCAGCCCGGTACGCTGGTAAGCCTATGCGCTACGTAGCCGCCGGTGCAGCTTTCGGCGGTGCCAACGGTCAGGTTTCTCTCGCGCAATAGTTCGCCCACGGCGGCTTCCAGACTTACTTCGCCTTCGGCAAAAATGTGCTGGCCCAGCTTCTCGCGCAGGGCAGGCAGGAGGGCGCGCATCCGCTCCCGCAGGTGGGGCTGGCCGTCGTCGGTGCCGGTAAGGCGCAGGCGTACGCCACCCATATAAGGCAGGTAAGCCAGCCGGATATTGGCCGGCAGAGCGTCTTCCCAATCGGCAATCCGCTCAGCCAGGAACGACTCACCCAGGCCCACCGTCTGAATAACCACGTGCTCGATAGCGGGGGTGTGGAAGTGTTCTTTGAGTTTGGGCAGCACAATGTCTGTCATCATGCGCTTCATCTCAAAGGGCACGCCGGGCATGGAAACGAACACCACGCCGCGGTCCTCAAACCACATACCCGGCGCTGTGCCCATCACATTCCGAATGGGCGTGCAGCTGGCGGGGAGAAAGGCCTGCTGGAGGTTTACTTCCAGCATGGAGCGGTTATAGCGCGCAAAAATAGCTTCCACATCTTGCAGGGAAGGCTCGTGCAGCACCAACTCGGTGCCGAAGTACTCCGTCAGAATATTCTTGGTGAGGTCGTCTTTGGTGGGCCCCAGGCCGCCGGTGATGAGAACCAACGTTGCGCGCTGCCGGGCGGCATCCAAGGCCTGCACAATCTCCTCGGCGCGGTCTGAAACGCTGGAAATCTGCCGCACCCGTATTCCCAGCTTCCCTAATTCCTGCCCCAGAAAAGCCGAGTTGGTATCGATAACCTGACCATATAGCAGTTCGTCGCCAATCGTAATGATTTCGGCATTAGGTACTTGGTGCGTCATAGGGAAGAGGGAGGGTTTTTTCTGAAATTTGGTCCGGTTTGTGCCAAAAGGCCTTTTAGTGCTTCCGGGCACCTAACCATTCTTTGCCGGTTCGAGTTATGAAAAAGATTCACTATTCACTGCTGCTGGCCCTTTTTTTAGGGATAAATGTGGCGGCATCCGCCCAAATAAGGCTCTCCGACCTGGGCCGTATACTGGGTTCAGCGTCGAAAGTTAAAACCAAGACTAAAACTACTACTCAGCAGAGCAGCGGCAGCGTTACCCAGGCCGAGGCGGCCAAAGGCTTGCAGGAAGCGCTGGTGCAGGGCATCAGCAAAGGCGCTGATCAGGCCTCGCAGACGGATGGCTTCTACCTTAACCGCCTGATCCGCATTCCTTTCCCACCTGATGCCCAGCGCGTGGCCAACACCATGCGGCGCATTGGCCTGGGGGCGGAGGTAGATAAGTTTGAGCTGTCCCTGAACCGCGGCGCCGAAGACGCGGCCAAAAGTGCCAAGCCCATCTTTATTTCAGCCATCAAAAGCCTCACGTTTAAAGACGTGTGGGGCATTCTGACGGGCCAGAAAGACGCCGCAACGCAATACCTGAAACGCACTACCTCCGAGCAGCTGACCACGGCCTTCCAGCCTATCATTCAGCAGTCGTTGGACAAAGTAAGCGCCACCCGCTACTACACCGACCTCACCACGCGCTACAACCAGATTCCCTTCGTGAAGCCGGTAAACACCGACCTGAACCAATACGCTACCGGCAAAGCCATTGATGGCCTGTTCACGCTCATTGCGCAGGAAGAGGCCAACATTCGGGAAAACCCCGTGGCCCGAACCACAGAGCTGTTGAAGCGGGTATTTGGCCGTAAGTAGACGTTCTACCCACAAGACACAAAAGAGCCCCGTTGATGCAAATCAGCGGGGCTCTTTTGTGGAAGCTGCTCAGCCAGCTGATGTCAGCCGGTTAATTTCTAGTAGTCATCATCGTCGTAGCGGCCTTTGCTTTTGCTGCGGCTGCTGAAGGTATCGTCATCGTCGAGGTCGTCGCCCAGATCATCGTCATCATCGTCGCCGAAACGGGAGAACCCGCTGCTGCCATCCGGGTCCTCGGCGGCCTCGGCGGTGGTGTACTCATCTTCCGTCATGTTGGCCAGGTCCAGCGCTTCATCGTGAGAAGAGCCGGTGTCGCGCCACATCAGGTAGTCGGCGTACTTCGCCGAGAGGCGGTCTTCAGAGGAGCCGCGGGTTTTGCTGCCGCCGGTTTTAGCAAAAGTATCCAGCTCGTCGTCATCGTCGAGGAAGTCGCCGTCGAGGTCGTCGTATTGTCTCATGGCCGGGTAAGGGCGGTAAAGGGTGAAATGGTGCAGGCGTGAAAAAGCCGCGTGCTGCTGCGAAGATACGGACTAAGCGGATTTCAGTTAGCGGGAAAACCGAAAACAGGGCTACAACTTTTGGGCATTGCGGTTGGTTCCCGCCGCTATGCAAAGTGCCAAAACTATTTGTAAGCCGCGAAGAAACTAGCGGGCCGCCTGGGCGCCGAAATCCGTAATCAGAAGCTGCTCGGTGCAGAAGGCATATTCTTCCGGCACATTGGAGCTTACCAGCACCAGCCGGCCGGCCAGGGTAGCGGCTACGTGCTCCTGATACCAAGCCACGCCGGTGCGGTCCAGGTTAGTAGTGGGCTCGTCCAGCAGCAGGAGCGGGGCGTGGCTGTACAGGGCCAGGGCCAGCTTGAGGCGCTGCTTCATGCCGGAGGAAAAGTCGCGCACCAGCTTGTGGCGGGATTTTTCCAGGTACATCAACTCAATTAATTGGTCGGTGCTGATGCCGGGGCGCAGGGGCTTAAAGCGGGTGTGAAAGTGCAGCAGCTCCGTCAGGGTCAGCTCCTCAATCAGCTCCAGATAAGGCGCGCAATACGCCAGCAAGGGCGGTATTTCCTCCACTGGTACGTTGCGGCCCAGGTAGGAATAGGTGAGGGTGCCTTCGGAGGAAAGCAGCTGCCCGGAAAGCGTGTTGAGTAGGGTACTTTTGCCAGCACCGTTGGGGCCCAGAATAGCCGTAGCCGTACCGGGCGCGAAGCGGTGCGTCAGGCCCCGGAAAATCCACTCCCGATGGAAGCGCTTACCCAGCCCCGTGGCCTCAATCTGCACTGGAGCTGCCGCGCGTATAGCCTTTAATAACCCCGCGGCCTGAGTTGCGAATGAAGTTTACCACCTCATCCCGCTCTGGCGAGGGAGCCAGCTCCAACTCAATCTTCTCCAGGGCATCGTTATTATTCAGCCCGCTCAGGAACAGCAGGCGGTAGAACTGCTGAATCTCACTGATCTGCTGATCGGAGAAACCCCGGCGCCGCAGCCCAATGGAGTTAATGCCACTGTACGTGAGCGGCTCACGGCCTACTTTCACAAACGGCGGTACGTCCTTACGCACCAAAGAACCGCCCGATACCATAGCGTGCTGCCCCACGCGCACAAACTGGTGCACTGCCGAGGAGCCGCCAATAATAGCATATTCACCGATTTCTACGTGCCCGGCCACCTGCACCGTGTTGGCCAGAATGCAGTTGTCGCCAATGATGCAGTCGTGGGCAATGTGCACGTAGGCCATGAGCAGGCAGTTGGCGCCTACTACGGTTTTCAGCCGGTCGGTGGTGCCGCGGTTCACCGTCACGCACTCCCGAATTACGGTGTTGTCGCCGATGTGGGCCGTGGTTCGTTCGCCGGCAAACTTCAGATCCTGAGGAATGGCGGAAATCACCGCGCCCGGGAAAATCTTGCAGTTTTTGCCGATGCGGGCCCCGGCCATAATGGTGACGTTGGGCCCAATCCAGGTGCCTTCCCCAATTTCAACGTCCTTATCGATGGTGGTGAAGGGCTCCACTACCACGTTTTGGGCAATTTTCGCTTCGGGGTGAATATAGGCGAGCGGCTGGTTCATTCGAGAGGGAATTCTGAATTATGAATTCTGAATTATGAATGGAATGAACAACAAGAAGTTGGGCAGTGGTGGCCTGGCTTCAGCGTCCATTCAGAATTCATAATTCAAAATTCAGAATTAAAAAGTTAAGCGTCTTTGCGGACGATGGCAGCACTCATTTCAGCCTCCATCACCACTTTACCATTCACAAAGGCTTGGCCTTTCATTTTGGCAATGCCGCGCTTGATGGGAGCTAACAGCTCACACTTGAAAAGGATAGTATCGCCGGGCAATACTTTTTTGCGGAAGCGGCAGTTTTCGATGCCCAGGAAATAAGTCCAGTAGTTCTCAGGGTCAGGCACGGTGTGCAGCACCAGGATGCCGCCGGTCTGGGCCATAGCCTCAATCTGCAGTACGCCGGGCATGACGGGGTTGCCGGGGAAGTGGCCCTGGAAGAAAGGCTCGTTCATCGTCACGTTTTTCACGCTGGTAACCGTGGAGGCATCCAGGTGAATAATCTTGTCGATGAGCAGGAAGGGGTAGCGGTGAGGCAGGGTAGCGGCAATCTTGTTGATGTCCATCACCGGCTGCCGCGAGGGGTCGTAGCTGGGTACCGGTGAGGAATCGGCCTCCTGCATTTTCTTCTTGATCTTCTTAGCGAAGGCTACGTTGGCCGCGTGCCCGGGGCGGGCAGCCAGGATCTGGCCTTTCAGCGGGCGGCCTACCAGGGCCAGGTCCCCAATCAGGTCGAGGAGCTTGTGGCGGGCGGGCTCATTTTTGTGGCGCAGGTCCACATTGTTCAGAATGCCTTCCTTTTTCACGGCCACTTTGGGCTTGCCCAGCATGGTAGCCAGGTCGCTCAGCTCATCTTCGCTCACTACCCGGTCTACTACCACAATGGCATTGCTGAGGTCGCCGCCTTTGATGAGGTTTTGCTTGTAGAGGGCTTCCAGCTCGTGCAGAAAGCAGAAGGTGCGGGAGGAAGCAATTTCGCTGGCAAACTGGGAAATGTCCGTCAGGGAGGCGTGTTGCGAGCCCAGAACCGGCGAATTGTAGTCTACCATTACCGTAACGCGGTAATTGTTCAGGGGCAGGCCGGCAATTTCTACGGCGCGGGCATTGTCCACAAACCGAATTTCGTCGGGAATCTCGAAGTAGTTGCGTAGGGCATTCTGCTCTTCCAGGCCTACTTCCTGCAGGGGCTTAATGAACTCGTAGCTGGAACCATCCATAATAGGCGGCTCGGGGCCGTCCAGCTGAATCAGCACGTTATCAATCTGCAAACCTACCAACGCGGCCAGCGTGTGCTCCACGGTATTTACGCGGGCACCGTTCTGCTCAATAGTAGTGCCCCGGGAAAGGTCTACCACGTTATCTACGTCGGCGTCCACAATGGGCTGGCCGGGCAAATCAATTCGCTGAAACTTGTACCCGTGATTGATGGGGGCCGGGCAAAAGGTCATGGTAGCTACTACGCCGGTGTGCAGGCCAATGCCGCTTACCGTAACAGGAGCTTTGATGGTGTGTTGCTTATCGTTCATTTTATGGCTGTTAGCTAATAGCTGCTGGCTGTTAGCTGACGTTCTGAACCGCTGGCCGGTCAGAGAGATAGAAGAAGGAAAATTCTGGAGGCTGGCAGCTAATAGCTAGCAGCCAGCCGCTTCTCAGACGGCAAAGCTAGGATTTTTCCGGTGCTGTTTGCTTACGCTCCAGCACATCCAGCCGCCGCTCCAGATCAGGCAGCCGGCGGAAAATGGCGTTTGCGCGCAGACTATCGCGCAGATTGAAGGCCGGGGAGCCCTGCAGAAACACGCCTTCTTCCTTAATAGACTTACCCACGCCCGACTGCGCCGTAACCGTGGTGCGGTTGGCCAGAGTGAGGTGCCCGGCCAGGCCCGTCTGCCCGGCCAGCACGCAGAAATCCCCGATTTTGGTGGAGCCCGAAATGCCCGTTTGCGAGGCAACCACCGTGTGGCGGCCTATTTCTACGTTGTGGGCTATCTGTACCAGGTTATCAATCTTGCTGCCTTCCCGAAGGATGGTAGAGCCCATGGTAGCGCAGTCAATGGTAGCGTTGGCGCCAATGCTGACGTTGTCTTCCAGCACCACATTGCCAATCTGCGGAATGGTGCGGTAGGAGCCATCGGGCTGCGGGGCAAAGCCAAAACCATCGGAGCCGATGACGGCGCCGGCATGCACGGTGCAGCGTGCTCCAATCACGGTTTCAGAGTAGATCTTGGCCCCGGCATAGAGAATGGTGCCGGCTCCAATCTTCACCCGGTCACCGATGTAGACGTGAGGGAAGATGACCACATCCGGCCCAATCTCGCAGTCATGCCCGATATAGGAAAAGGCGCCGCGGTAATGGTTCTCGCCAATGGTAGAATTAGGGCCCATAAAGGCGGGCTCCTCCACGCCCCGGCGGCCGGTGCGCGAGGCCTGCTGGTAGAACTCCAGCAAGGTAGTAAAGCAGGTATAGGGGTCGTCTACGCGGATGAGCGCGGCGGACACGGGCTGCCGCAACTCCAGCGTACGACTCACAATCACAGCCGAAGCTCCGGTGGTGTAGAGCTGGGGTTCGTATTTAGGATTTGCCAGGAAGGTAAGGGAACCGTCCCGGGCTTCTTCAATTTTTGCCAGCCGGTCAATGCGGAGTGCGGCGTCACCTTCGACGTCGCCCCGCAGCACCTCTGCTACTTGGCCTACCGTGAATTCCATAGGAAAGCAAAAGTAGGCAAATATTCAGTTGCCCGTTGTGAGTGTAGGGTAGCTACCCGTTGAGTTTCCATGGTAAATCCAAATGGGCCACGGCCAGCTTACAAAATCTCCTTGGGGTAGCAGATATAGTGCTTCTCCACGCGCTGCCCCAGGGCTTTAATATTGGGCAGGTCGGAGGCTTCGGCTACGTTTACCACGCTGCCGCGCTTGGTGAGCACGTCAATGGTGTCCTGACCATCGGCATCGTAGGCGTTGTTGCTGATGCGGCCCGTGAGCATGAGCTGGGCCGCGGCGGCCGGCGGCAGCTGGAAATGCTCGGCAATAAGCTCCACAATGCCCAGCTGAAAGTCCTCGTCAAACGGCTCAGTTTGCAGCTGAATTTTGAACAGATGGCGGTCCAGCATGCTTTGGGCCAGGTAGTTCAGAACCTTATCGGGGTGGTCGGCCCAGAGCTTAATGGCGCTCCATACGTCGGTATCGTCCAGGCGGGTAAAGCGGCGCAGAATGGTGTCATCGGCCTCAAACTCCTTTTGGCTGACGTTGCGGGAGAGAAAGAAGTGGAGGTTGGGCGAGGCCGGCACCTCTACGCCGGAGCGCACCAGGTCCCGGGCGTGCTGCATGATGCGGATAATCATCTGCTCGGCCGAGGTAACGGTTTTGTGCAGATATACCTGCCAGTACATCAGGCGGCGGCTCACCAGGAAGTTCTCAATGCTATACACCGCTTTTTCCTCCAGTACCAGCCGCTCGTCTACCACCGTCAGCATTTTGATGAGGCGGTCGGCGCCGGGTCTGCCTTCCTGCACGCCGGTATAGAAGGAGTCGCGGTTCAGATAATCGAGGCGGTCCATGTCCAGCTGGCTGCTCACCAGCTGGTGAAAAAACGGGCGGTGATAGGTGCCCCGGAAGATTTCAATGGCCAGATCCAGCGCTCCGTTGAACTCAGTGTTCAGCTTGCGCATCAGGTGCAGGCTGAGTTCCTCGTGGTGTACTTCATGAAAAATACTGCGCTCCAGGGCGTGGGAGAGGGGCCCGTGGCCAATGTCGTGCAGCAGAATAGCGGCCATGGCGGCCTCGCCTTCCTGGGCTGAAATCTGAATGCCTTTGTCTTTCAAGGTGCGCAGGGCCAGCGACATCAGGTGCATGGCGCCCAGCGCGTGGTGAAAGCGGGTGTGCAGCGCGCCCGGATACACAAACATGGTAAGCCCCAACTGCTGAATGCGCCGCAGCCGCTGAAAGTAGGAATGCTCAATCAGGTCGAACAACAACTCGGTGGGGATGGTGACAAAGCCGTACACCGGGTCGTTGAAGATTTTCTTTTTGTTCATTGGGTGATGATTGGGCGAAAGTAGCGCGAAGCTCCGGCTTCGGGTACGAGCAAAGCGAGTATTCAGGCGTCTGCAAACGTCAGCACTCGCTGCGCTCGTACGCGAAGCCGGAGCTTCGCGCTACAGGCTTGCGGCGTCCGACTCAACTATTTTCGGCTTCTTTACGGCGAAGATGGCACTGCTCCGGCAGTTGATCCGAATTTTTCAAAACCTAAAGTCGAGGATTGGGAGTAAAGCTACTTACGAAACTTCAGTTGCAACCTACCGATGTGCATTTGCCTCTTTCCGAAGCAAAGCGCCTGCGGTAAGCTGCCTTTATGAGAAGCTCGTGTAACCGCTTTGCCAGCTACCCGTTGGCGGTATAGCATCTAACCCTAGAACTCCATCCATGCAACGTTACAGCATCCTCTGGGCCGACGACGAAATCGACCTGCTGAAACCCCACATTCTCTTTCTACAGGACAAAGGCTACGACGTAACCGGCGTGAACAGCGGCGCCGATGCCATTGAGCAGATTCAGGAACAGAACTACGATATCGTGTTTCTGGACGAGAATATGCCCGGCCTCACCGGCCTGGAAACCCTCTCCGAAATCAAGACCATTAAGCCTACCGTGCCCGTGGTTATGATTACCAAGAGCGAGGAAGAGCATATCATGGAAGAGGCCATCGGCTCCAAAATTGCCGATTACCTTATCAAACCCGTGAATCCTAACCAGATTCTGCTGGCCGTAAAAAAGGTGCTGGACAACAAGCGCCTGGTGTCTGAAAAGACCAACACCGGCTACCAGCGCGACTTCCGCCAGCTGGGCATGCAGCTCTCCGACCGCCTCTCAGCGCAGGAATGGGCCGATGTGTACAAGAAGCTGGTGTACTGGGAGCTGGAAATCAATGAGACTGAAGGCAAAAGCATGGCTGAGGTCTTCAACATGCAGAAGGACGAGGCCAACTCCTACTTCGGCCGCTTCATCACGGAGAACTACGAAGACTGGGTGAACGGCGACAAGGATGCCCCGCTCATGTCGCATCAGCTTTTCAAGGAGCGCGTGTTTCCGCTGCTGAAGGAAACCGGCGACACCCCCGTGTACTTCCTGCTGATTGACAACTTGCGCTACGACCAGTGGAAAGTGTTGGAGCCCATTATTGCCGAGATGTTCACGGTAGACTCCGAGGAAACCTACTACAGCATTCTGCCCACCACCACCGCTTACGCCCGCAACGCCATTTTCTCGGGCATGATGCCCGGCGAAATTCAGAAGAAGTATCCCAACCTGTGGGTGTGGGACGATGATGACGAAGGCAAAAACATGAACGAGGCCGAGTTCATGGAAATCATGTTCCAGACGGCCAACCAGAAGCACAAGTTCAGCTACCACAAGGTGACTAACCTGCAGGCCGGCAAGGATTTGCTGGGCAAGATGTCCAACCTGCACAACAACTATAAGCTGAACGCCATTGTCTACAACTTCGTGGACATGCTCTCCCATGCCCGCACCGACATGGCTATGATTCGGGAGCTGGCCGCCGATGAGTCGGCGTACCGCAGCATTACCCGCTCGTGGTTCCTGCACTCGCCGCTGTATGAGATGCTGCAGGTGATTGCCGAGAAGAAGGGCAAGCTCATCATCACCACCGACCACGGCACCATCCGCGTAAAACGCCCCTACAAGATTGTGGGCGACCGGAATACCAACACCAACCTGCGCTACAAGCACGGCAAAAACCTGGGCTTTGATGAAAGCCGCGACGTATTTGTGGTGCGCAAGCCGGAGCGCGTGTTCCTGCCCCGCGAAAACGTAAGCACCGCCTACGTCTTCACCGTCGGCGACTTTTTCTTCGCCTATCCCAACAACTACAACTACTACGTGAACTACTACAAGGACACGTTCCAGCACGGCGGCATCTCCCTGGAAGAATGCATTATTCCGTATGTAACGCTGAGTCCGAAAGGGTAATTAAATCCGAAAAAGTAATGACCGACAGCACGAAAGTGCTGTCGGTTCTTTTTTATTGCATAATGAGAATTGTATGGCCTTCCGCCCTTTTAGCACTAAGCCTAGTTTTACTGTCGGGTTGCGACCGGTGCAGCGACGTAGAACCAATGGATGATTCTCTCCGGTTTGTACTAGTAGATAAGCAAGGTCGCAACCTAATCGGCACCGGACCTGGGCAGTACCATCCGGATTCGGTCAGGATGCTGGTAGCGGGAACTGCCAATTATTCCACGGTAGAGCAAGCTGAAATTTACGAGGGAGGCTACGGGGTTAGTTTGTCCCCGAACAGGCAAGCGTTTAATTCCCATGATGATGTACGGGCTTATTTACAGCTTACTTCCAGGGATACCGATACCCTGGATATTACCTACCGCATAAAGGAAGGAAAGTGCTTCGATCTGGTAGAGTATAACAGCTTGTTCTACAACGGAAACCGCATGGCAGGTAGAAACGATTTTGGAGTTCCGATCATGCGTAAGAAAAGATAAGTTTCAGGTTCAAAAAGAAAGCGCGACTAAGTTTCTGGTCGTGCTTTCTTTTTGCCTAAGCGTGTATCTTACTGCCCGCCAGCCCGGCGCTTCTCATCCTCCGCGCCACCGCTGCGCTTCCGCGAAGGAGCCAGCTTCTCATTGCCGAAGCGGTAGTTAAAGGACAGCGTCACCATACGGGAGTCCAGGCGTTGGTAGAAACGCTCCACATAGTTGTCGTAGGAGGAGGTTGCGCGGGTTTTGCTGGTAAACAGAATATCGGAAGCATTCAGCTTAATAGTTGCTTTCCGGTCCAGCAGGCTTTTTTGTACCCCGGCCGCCAGCTGGCCGTTGGGCCGCACATCCAGGAAACCGTACTGCTCCCGCGACTGGTAGCTGGCATTCAAATCGGCACTCCAGCCTTTGCCCAGCGTCACGCTGCTGTTGGCGCTCAGGTTGAAGGCCGGGCGGCCCTTATCCAGCGCGGTGCCGGCCAGGTTGCCCACAAAACGGCTGTAGTAAAACACCGCGTTGGTATACAACTGCCAGCCTTTCACGGGCTCAAAGGGCGCCGTGAGCGTGAGAGCATAATAGTATTGCTTGCCCAGATTCACCTGCGTGGACACCACGGTGCTGTCGGTTTCCGGCTGCACCACCCCAATCATGGGGTCTTTCGTGATGCTGTAGCTCACGCCGGTGCTGAATTTTTGCAGGAAGGTGTGCGTCAGCTCCACATTGTAGCTGGTTTGCGGGCGCAGGTTGGGGTTGCCGGAACCTGAGGTAGTGGGGTCGATAATGTAGCGGAAGGGGTTTAACTGGCTGTAATTGGGCCGGTCTATGCGCCGGCTCATCGACAGCGAAACCTCGTTCTTCTCGTTGATGGTCTGCTTGAGGGCCGCGCTGGGAAACAGCTGGAAATAGTGGCGGTCGAAATGGTCGTTGCCTACCACCTGCTGCCCGGTGGCGTTGGTCTGCTCACCGCGCAAACCTGCCTGAATATTCAGCTTCGCGAAGCTGTGGTTTACATTCACATAAGCAGCCAGAATGTCCTCGTCGTACTTAAACCGGTTAGTCAGGTTGGGGTCCACGGTGGTTTCGCCGGCTATGGTGTTAGTATACAGCACATCATTATCTGAGGAAACCTGGCTGGCTTTGGCCCCGGCTTCCAGGCGCGTCTGCTTGGAGAGCGGGTGCACATAGTCCACCTTCGCCGATTGAATAGTAAGCTCCCCGGTCTGGTTGCCCTGCAGCAGGTAATCCAGGCCGCGTTCAGCGTTATCAAACTGCGTGGAAAGGTCCTGCAGACGGCGGGCGTCATAGCGGGCGTAGTCCACATCGGCAGTCAGTTCCCGGCTGCCGCTGGAGTCGTTGGCAAAGGTGTGCTTGAAGTTAAGGTTGGCCGCCTGGTTGGGGGAATGAAAGTTGCGGTGGCTCTCCGCATTATAGGCCGTAATCAAATGGCCCGTGGCATCATACAGGGAGGTGCGGTTGACGCCGTATTGCTTGGGGCTGCGGCTGTCCAGCCCGCTCACCACCACGCCCAGCACCGTGTTTTCCGTCAGGTTGAAGTCCAGGCCGCCTTTCCAGCTGTGGGTTTGCGTGCCCAGGCGCATGCGGTTGGTCTGATCGCTGCTGCCGGTAAGGGTGCGCTGCCCGTCCGTGTTGGCGTAGAAGTCCCGGTGAATGTCCAGCTTGGCCATGCCCTGGCGGTCGGCGTAGTTATAAGACCCGAACAGGTTCACCTTTTTCTGCCGGTAGTTCATCGAGAGGCCGCCATTCCACTTGGTGTACTGGCTTCGGCTGATGCTCAGGTTAGCGGTGCCATTGGTGCCCTGGCGCTGGTCTTTTTTCAGGTTGATGGCGATGATACCCGCCCCGCCCTGGGCATCGTACTTAGCAGGTGGGTTGGTAATCAGCTCAATGCTTTTCAGCTGCTCGGCGGGCAGCGACTTCAGGTATTCAGCCAGCTCCGAGCCCGTCATGGGCTGGCGCTTGCCATCAATAAGTACCAATAAGCCCTGTTTGCCGCGCAAGGCCAAGTTGTCGTTGCCATCTACGGTTACGCCGGGCGAGCGGCGCAGTACATCCAGCGAGGTGTTGCCGGCCGCCAGCGTGCTGCCTTCCACATTCACCACAGTGCGGTCGGCCTGGCGCTCATACAAGGGCTTCTGGCCCACCACCACTACTTCCTTCAGGGTGGTAGCCCCACTCACCTGCAGCGTAATAGTAGGTAGGGCAACCGGGCTGCCCGCCACGTCAAAAGGCTTGGTCCAGGCCCGCTGAAAGCCCAACTGGGCCACCGAAACCAGGTAGCGCCCGGCTGCCGGCTCCTCCAGGCGGAAGGCCCCTTTATCGTCGCTGAACTCCGATTTCACCACCACGGAGTCGGCGGCGCGGTGCAAGGTTACGGTGGCAAATTCTACGGCGGCGCCTTTGGCATCCAGCAGAGAACCACTGACCCCGGCGGGTGTTTGGGCGGCGGCGCTTTGCCAGGACCAGCCCAGCAGGAGCCCGGCCAGCGCCAGGCGCCGACCGGAAATGAGAGCAAAGTTTGTTTTCATGTTAGTGAGAGGAGGGAGTGGAACAGTTGGCAGAGATGCGGTCAAGCAGATGGCGTAGAATGGTCAGGTCGTCTTCAGAAATGCCCTGTAGAGCTATTTTGCGGTTGTTTAGCACAATGGGCTCCACGGCGGCCAGAGTTTGTTCGCCGGTGGCCGTAACGCGCAGGCGGCTGCGCCGCCCGTCGCCGGGCAGGGCTTCGGCCGTGAGCAAGCCATGGTTGATCAGCAGGCGAATGATGCGCGCCACGGAAGCCTGGTCCTTGAAAACCCGCTCGGCAATTTCCATCTGCGTCACATCGTCTTTCTCCCGGATAACCTGCAGCACCAGCCACTGGTCAACGGTAATGGCAATACCGGCCCGGTCAATGTTGGCCTGTGCCAGCTTGCGATACTGACGAATGGCCTTATCAATAGAGTAAAAAATGACGTTACTGAGCATGGCTGAAATGGTAGTTGCCCACAAGACCTATGATATGTTATAGAAGTTGCCCGTGGTAGTAAATATTTTTTTTCCTCGGCACATAAACCGCCATAAGCGAGGCTTTAACCGGTTTTGGTTATCACCATAAAACAAAAGCCCCGCTGCCTTTCCACTAACAGGAAAAAGCCGCGGGGCAGGCGTAAAGGGAATTGAAACCCTAGCTTTTGCTGGATTTCAGGAAGGATTTAGCCTGCTTATAAGCATCGGAATCGGGGTCAGCTTTGGCCAGTACTACCTGGTAGTAGCGGCGGGCGGCGGGTACATCTTTGTCCAGCAGCGCCATGGAAGCCAGGTTGGCGTTAGCCGACACATAGAAGCCGCCTTTGGTGTCATCGGCCATTTCCGCGAATACGATACAGCGCTGAAAGTATTCCTTGGCCTTGTCGGCGTCGCGGTATTTGCCCTGCATAATGGCCCCCATCATATAGGCAGCGTATTTGCCGCTGATGCCCTCGTAACCGGGCATGCCGCGGTTTATCTTATCCAGAATATCCTGGCTTACCCGCTCGCACTCGGCCATTTTCTGGGTCCGGAAGCATACCAGATTATAGAACCGCTGGAAATAGGCGTTATCGGGGTATTCGGTAGTAAGCTGGCGGGCTAATTTCCAGGCGCCGGGCAGGTCCTCCTCGTCGTTATAGAGAATCTTCAGCAGAAAAAACTTGGCCTCCCCGCTGGTGTAAAAGCCATTGGTGGCCACGTGCCGCAGCTGCTCCAACCCCAGCTTGCGGTTGCCCTTCGGAAAAAACAGCAGCACCGGGCGCAAAAGCGGGTACTTCTCGTTAATCCAAACGGCGTAGTAGTTCATCAGGGCCTGCCCGAACAGGAACTCCGGGCTCAGGCTGTTAGCCTCCTGGCTAATTTTGAGGTAGTTGAGGGCGCGCTTGCTGCTGAGGATGGCCCGGCGCCAGTTGTGGCGCTCGGCATTCAGGCGGGCATCAAACCCATAGGCGGCCGAGAGAAAGAAGGCCGCTTCATAGTTGGCATCATCAGCATCAAACTGCCGCTCGCCATACACAATGGCGGTATCCATGTAAGCCAGAAACACTTTATCGTAGCGCGTGTCGCGGGCGTTGCTGGGTACCATTTTCCACCAGGTGCTCAGGCCCAGGAGAAAGTAGGGCATGGGGTGCTGGGGGTAGCGGCGGCGCAGGGAGCGAAACTGCTTCTCAGCCCGGTCGAACTTGAAGTTGTAGAGGTTGTGCACGGCCCCATCCAGCTCCAGCTGAATATCCTGGTTTAGCAACAGCCAGCCGCGCCCGTTCACCGCTTCCGGCACTATCTCCACATCGGCCATTTCTACGTGGCGCATGGGAGGAATGCGGATGGAATCTGCCTTCTGTTGGGAATAACCCAGCAGCGGCAGCAAAAGCAGGCAAAGAAACAGGAGCGGTTTTCTCATAGCAGGCCCTGCACTGGCAGGTACCGGGAATAATGGATTATGGAAGATAAGGATATAAAACCGGCTGGCCGGGCCGTAGCAGACCCCGCCAGCCGGAGTAGTTTTGGCTAGCGCAGGGCGTCCAGGGCGGCGCGCAGGCGGGGCAAGGCGGCTTCAATAGACTCCAGCGAAGCCCCACCGACCGACATCCGGAACCAGGGAGCCGCATCCGAGGTGCCAAAGGCACTGAACGGTACCAGGGCCAGCCCGGCCTCGGCAATCAGGTAGGAGGTGAGTTCTTTGGTGGAAGCCAGCAGGCGGCCATCGGGGGTGGTTTTGCCCAATACATCCAGCTTGGCCGTGAGGTAGATGGCGCCCATGGGCACAATAGCATCAACGGGGTAGCCTTCCGCCTTCAGGTGCTGCAGGCCCTGGTACAGGGCTTCCAGGCTGCGCTGAATTTTCTGCTTGAAGCCAGCTATAAACCCGGAAACTGCCGCCCCGTTTTGCAGATAGTGGGCCGTAGCCACCTGCTCGGCTTTGGGGGCCCAGGCGCCTACGTGGCCCAGAATGGCTTTCATTTTATCAATAACCAACGTGGGGCCAAAGGCATAGCCCACGCGCACGCCGGTAGCGGCAAAGCACTTGGAAATGCCATCAATGTATACCACGTAGTCGCGCAGATCGGGGCGCAGGTTTACGGGGTCGTAGTGCTTGGTTTCCCCGAAGGTCAGCATCCAGTAGATCTGGTCGTACAGGATGTAGAGGGGTTTTTCGCCGGGGGCGCGGCGCTTGTTTTCGGCAATGACCAGGTCGCAGATTGCCTCCAGATTTTCGCGGGAGAAAACCGTGCCCGTGGGGTTCAGCGGGGAGCAAAGGGCCAGCAAAGTGGCGCCGGCCAGGTGCGGAGCCACTTCCTCGGCTGTGGGCATGAAGTTGTTTTCAGGGCTGGTTTCCAGCATCACTGGCTGCGCGCCGGAAAGGTGGCAGTAGTGGTTGTTGTTCCAGGAAGGAATGGGAAATACCACTCTGTCGCCGGGGTCGATGAGGGCCAGGTAGGTGGCATAAATCAGCGGACGGGAGCCGCCGGCCACCAGCACATCGTTAGGGGAGTAGCTGAGGCCCAGATGCTCCTGCGTGAAAGCCGTAGCGGCCTGGCGCAACTCGGCAATGCCGTTGGCCGGGGGGTAGTTGGTGTGGCCGGCCTGGTAAGCCTGGGTTATTTCGTCCTCAAGTTCCTGCGGGATGGGGAAAATGCTGGGGTCGAAGTCGCCAATGGTGAGGTTGCAGATTTGCGCCCCCTTCTTGATCATTTCATTGACTTCATTACCAATCTTAATGATTTCGGAGCCAATGAGGCTGCCTGCCATCCGGGAAACTTGCATAGTACGAGAAGGTTGCTACGAATTCGGGCGCAAATATAGAACCCTTCGCGCCGTGTTGCCCGATGGAATCAAAATTCAGCCGCTGCAAAAGCTATAAACCGGCGTACCAGTCGTAGCCCCGCACGGCCCAATAATCCCGGGGCTGCTGGCTCTGAAACCGGATGGTACCGATGCGCTTGATGTTTTTGATGCCGTACTTCACCGGCGAAACCAACCGCAGGGGTGCCCCGTGCTCCGGGGTAAGCGGCTTGCCATCCATTTCGTAGCAGAGCAGGGTTTGCGGATGCAGGGCGCTGGCCATATCAAACCCCACATAATACTGCTCATCGGGCGTGACCAGGCTCACAAAGGGCAGCTGCTGCCCTGCAGGGCCGGCCAACGGGTAGCGGGCCACAAAATCGGCGAAGCGGGCGCCGGCCCAGTGCACCACAGTGCTCCAGCCTTCAATACACTTCAGGTCGGTGGTCATTTCCACGCGGGGCAGGGCTTTGATATCGGCCAGGGAGAATTCCTGGGTTTGGGGCTGGCCGTTGGGCGCCATGCCTTCAACGCGCAGCTTCCAGGTGGCGGTGTCCAGCGGGGTGCGCAGGCCGGCTTTGCCATTCACGCGGGGCATGCGGGCCCGGTGCCGCGGAAATACCGGGGCCAGGTGGGCGTTGCTGAAATAGGCTTCGGAAAGCTGCTGATTGGCTTCCAGCACCCGGCGCAGCGGCCACGGAATGCCATCCGCATCGGGGCGCGTGGCCAGCCAGCGCCAGCCGCCCAGCGCCGCCAGCGCCGAAATGCCGGCGGTGAGAAAGGCGCGGCGGGAACGGCGCTGCACTTCTTCGTCGTCTACAGGCCGGGGCGTATTTTCAGGCGTATTCATACGGCAGATGTAGATGGAGGGGAAGTAACATCAGAAGGAGCAGAAACCGGGGGCGGCGCGGGCGCTTCCACCACCTCAAACCCGGCTACCATAGCCCGGAAATTATTCCAGCCCGCCCGTATTACCTGGGTTACATGCATCAGAAAAAACAGCACGTAGCCAATGGTGAGGGTGAAATGCTCGATGCGGGCCCACTCGTAGCCACCCAGGGCGGTGGTAAGCCAGGAAAACTGCGTAGGCCGGAAAATAGCCAGCCCGGTCAGCAGGGAGCCGGCCCCCATCAGCACCACGCCGGTATAGGCCAGTTGCTGGGCCCCGTTGAACTTGCGCGCCGGGAGCGGCTCTTTTCTAATGCCCAGATCATGCAATACTACCTGCCAGGCCTCCCGGAAGGAGTGGCGCGACGGCAGCAGGTAGCGCCACTCCCCGGAAAACAGGGTGTAGGCCACATACAGCAGGCCATTCAGGGCAAACACCCACATTAGCACAAAGTGCCAACTCATACCCTGGGCCAGCTTGTGGTCCATGGTAAAAGCCTCGTAGAACGACTGGGGAAAGAACTTCAGTAGGGTAGTACGCCCCCAGCCAATGCGGTACACATCGTTGGCCCAGTAAATCCAGAGCCCGCTCCAGATCATGAGGGCCAACACCGGAAAGTTAATCCAGTGAAACCAGCGAATAGCCAGCGGGTGCTTTTCCTGAATGTATTTCATGACAGAGGGAAGAACCGAAAGATACGGCGCAGCCGGCCAGGAAAGGAACTGGCCCTCGCCAGCCGGCCACCATTCTACAAACGGGACCCGCTACCCGCCCGGATTGTTTTACGGCTGCCAATTGGGCCCGGCGGCCTGGCTTGCGTAAACTTGCGGCTGCAACCAGCCTGTGTGCCATGCCGCTTACAATTGATATTCCTTCCCTGGCCGCGCTGCCGGCCGCTGCCGCCCAACTGCGCGATGCCCTCGGCCAGCATTCCATTATCCTGTTTGAAGGCGAGATGGGCGCCGGCAAAACCACGCTCATAAAAGCGCTCTGTGAGAGTATGGGAGTGCAGGACGATATCAGCAGCCCCACCTTCTCGCTGGTAAACGAGTACCGTAACGGCCGGAACCAGCCTATTTACCACTTCGATTTCTACCGGATAGATGACCCCGCCGATGCCTTGCGAATGGGCGCATTAGAGTACTTCGATTCTGGCTATCTTTGCCTGATAGAGTGGCCCAGCCGGGTGGAAACCCTGCTGCCGCTTCAAAGGCTGCTCGTAACCCTTGAGGTTACGGCTGCGGAATCACGGCAATTACTAGTTACTGAGGTAGAATAATGCGTTAATTATCGGGGACGGGAGGGATGTTGTGATGGGTGAACCGATAAGTAAATGCTGCTTCTTCCCTGGTAATTCTTAATTATTAATCTGAACAGAATGCCCGACGCATTGCCCCCCGGATTTGAGTCGCTGGCTACCAGCCGCGCTTACTTCACCCAGGAATCCATGCTGGCCGTGGAAACGCGGCGGCGCAAGCTGTTCATCGGGCTGCCGCGCGAAACCTCCCTGCAGGAAAACCGCATCTGCCTCACGCCGGAAGCCGTGAAGCACCTGGTAGAAGCCGGCCACGAGATTATTATGGAAAGCGGGGCCGGGGAGCCCAGCAAGTACTCCGACCACGACTATTCCGAGGCCGGTGCCACCATTGCTTACTCGGCTAAAGAGGTGTTTGAGGCCGATTTAGTACTGAAAGTAGCCCCGCCCACTGCTGTAGAAATTGATTACCTAAAAGCCGGCCAGACCCTGATGTCGGCCCTGCAGTTCGGCTCCCTCACCGCCGACTATATCACCTCTATTCTCCGCAAAAAAATTAATGCCATCAGCTTCGAGCTGATCAAGGACCCCTCCGGCGCCAAGCCGGTGGTGCGGGCCATGAGCGAAATTGCGGGCTCCACCGTGATGCTGGTAGCCGCCGAGTACCTGGCCCGCTCCAGCGAAGGAAAAGGCGTTATTCTGGGTGGAATTACGGGTGTGCCGCCTTCCCAGGTAGTGATTCTGGGCGCCGGCACCGTGGCCGAATACGCCGCCCGCGCCGCCACCGGCCTGGGGGCTGAGGTAAAAGTGTTCGATAACCACCTCTACAAGCTGCGCCGACTCAAGCAAAACCTGGGCACCCAGCTCTACACCAGCACCCTGGACACCTTCGTGCTCAGCCAGCAGATCCGTCGCGCCGATGTGGTAATTGGGGCCCTGAACGCCGAGGAAGGCCGCGTGCCGTTCATGGTTTCGGAGGAAGTGGTGGCCTCCATGTCGCCGGGCTCGGTGATTATTGACGTGAGCATTGACCAGGGCGGCTGCTTTGAAACCAGTGAGATTACCACGCACAGCAAGCCCGTATTCCGCAAGTACGACGTGGTGCACTATTGTGTGCCCAATATTGCCTCCCGGGTGCCGCGCACCGCTACTAATGCGCTAAGCAACATTTTCACGCCCATTCTGCAGGAAATCAGTGAGCACGGCGGCATTAACGAGGTGCTGTTTACCAACGAGCATTTCCGCTCCGGCGTGTACGCCTACAAAGGCTCCCTCACCAACTCCACCATCGCCAAGAAATTTAACATGCGCTATAAGGAGCTGGGGCTGATGATTGCCGTGCGGAATTAACCTCCATTTGCCTGGTTTGCAGGAGTTTTATGGACTGTAAGTCCTTTTTCATCCTACCCCAGCTGTCATCCTGAGCCCAAGCAAAGGACCTTCTCACGCTAGAGCGACTCGCGTAACAACGACACGTTCTGCTATGAGAAGGTCCTTTGCTTGGGCTCAGGATGACAGTATCTATGTAACGACAGTTTTTATTGATGGCAGTTTTTACGCTGAAAGCGACATAGGCAACCCTATGTGCTACTAACCAGTCAATGGCGGACAAATAATTAACGCATGACCCTACCCACTTCCCAACTCACTGCCCGCCCCGTTCTGGAATTCACTTCTGCTGAGGTGGCGGAGGCCATGAACCGCTCTTTTGAAGAGTATTTTGTGCCGATGCACTTTGATGCGGCATCCTTTGAGCGCCGTTTCCGCAGCGAGCATCTGGACCCCGCGTCCAGCCGGTTGTGGTTTCAGGGCGAGGCGCTGGTAGGGGTAGTGTTTATTGCCCGCCGTGGCTGGCAAAGCCGGGTGGCAGCCATGGGTTTGGTGAAAGAATTTCGCCACCAAGGGCTGGGTAAAATTATGCTGCAAACGGCCCTGGAGGAAGCCCGCGCCCGCGGTGACCAGTCGATGCTGCTGGAGGTGTTTACCGTGAATGAGCCCGCCATTCGGCTGTATGAGCGGCTGGGCTTTGTGCATTTGCGGGAACTGGTGGGTTTCCGCCAGGAGCCCGGCACCAGAGACGACGCAGCGCATCAGCTTACTGAAATAGACCCGCTGCAACTGGCGCAGCAAGTCCAGGTACACGGCGACGCCAACCTGCCCTGGATGCTGGCCCCAGAAACCCTGGCTGCTGTAACGCGCCCCAGCAGGGCCTTCCGGTTGCAGGAACTAGCCTACGCGCTGGTACGCCCGGAAGCGGATAAGGTAGTTGTGCTTTGCCTGCTGGTTGCCCCCACCAGCCGCCGGCAGGGCTGGGGCACCCGCCTGGTACGGGCCTTGGAGGCAGAATTTGGTGGTCTGCCCTTGGTTTTTCCACCCCTGGTTCCGCAAGCGTCCGGTATAGCTTTGCTGGAAAGCTGTGGCTGGCAGCGCGCTGAGCTAGCACTCTATGAGATGCGCTGCCCGCTTGTATAACAGTATTGGAGATGCCAGGGATGCAGCCCGGTAGACAAGTCCAAAATAGCTCGGCAAGACGGGCTTTTCTTATCGCTCGCATCCCAACAACGGCAGCAGACAACATGCTTTGATTGCGCTCCGTAGGACGTTTTTTAGAAATTTATCCTGTGTTCTTTCCCAACAACACTCCTTATTTACCTGACCAGAAAGAGCATTTGACCAGCGTGTATCCGAGGGCTTCAGCTTAAGAAATCCAAGTGTCAACAGCCTGTTTGATGCGCCAACGGCCGTTCACTTTCTCCACCCAGAGTACCTCCCCAAAGCCGCATTTGCAGCCACACTGCCAGCTGAAAGAGAGTAGGCCTTGGTCACCGGCCGCATTCCACGCCACGGCCGACAACGTAAGAATGCCCATGCCCCCTTCCAGGGTGCACGGCATATATCTTCCCACGGGCAGTAGCTTCGCCGTACACAGCTGGAAGTCCGCGGCACCCATATCCGTTTGTACCCGATTCAAGCTATCCAATGAGGCTTGCTGTTGACTCGGCGCAAAGGCCCTGATTAGCTTGACTACGTCAGTCTCTGGAGTCAGGGTTTTAAACTGAACGGGAAGGTCCGCTAGTTCAGGATTTGTTCGGCGAGGCTTCGTATTCAGGTAGAAGGTTTGAAAGCGGGCCGTATCCTGAAACAGGGCGCGCTGAAAACGCACGCGGTGGGTGCGCTCCCAGACTGAATCCGCGGGGGTTATCTCCAAGCTTTTCTGTTCGCGGAAATGCTGCTGGATATACGCTATATTTTCTGCCGGCAGATAGCCGATGCCCAAGCGTTGCTCAATTAGTTCCGTGACGATATCCTGGTAGAGCTGCTTCGTAGGGTCAGTCTGATTATTGGGACAGGGCCGGTACTCGGACGCACAGCCGCTACCAAAGACGAGGAATAAGAGCAGGATATGGCATGTCAGGCGCATCGGCTATTAAGAAAGGAAGTATGGAATAGAGGGTATAATGTCTTATTCCCAACCTTTAGTCGTTCGGTTTAGCTAGTAACAGCACTTTCCAGGCATCCAGCAGCTGCCCGCCCTCCAGGAGTTTTTTGCCCAGGAGTACCAGCTGCTCTTGCTGCTGGGGGCTGTCTTTATATTTGTTAAGGGTGTAGCTAACTAATGGTTCCTGACGGAAGGCGGCAACGGCCTCAGGGGTAGGCAATGCTTCGGCCTCGATGTTGGCCAGACGGCCCAGGTTGTTGCCGCTCAGCGCGTGGCTAGTGCGGATGTGCTCCGGCAACTGATCAATGCCGATGCCCTTGTTGCGGTTGGGCTTGGGTACTTCGAAGAGGCTTTCCGGCGTCACGCGCGAGTACCAGTCGCCGCCCAGGCGGGCCACGGCCTCAAACTTGTGGGGGTCCACGCCGGGGCCGTTTTCCAGTAGTATATCCTCACGGTAATGGGCCTGCACCACGCGGCAGATAACCAGGTTACCGCCGCCATTGGAGTCGCCCACGGGAATTACCTGCTCCACTACGCACTCAAAGGAAACCGGGCACTCGGCCACGCGCGGCGGGCGTACCATATCCGATTTTAGCTCCGTGAGGCCGGCCTTATGAAACTCATTCACGCCGCGCTCATACTCGGTGGAGGCCAGCGACATTTGCTCCACCAGGGCATAGTCACAGATGTTGACCACGCACTCCGGTACTTCGTCGCGCACGTTGTAGAGCGTGTGCTTCTGCGTGTTGTCGCGCACGCGGTTGGCGGGGGAGAAGATGAGGGTGGGCGGATTGGAGCTGAACACATTGAAGAAGCTGAACGGGCTCAGATTCACCTCGCCATCTTGGGAAATAGTGCTCACAAAGGCAATAGGCCGGGGCGCAATGGCGCTGAGCATCCATTGGTGCCAGTCGGTTTTGGAAAGGGTGCCGGGCGTGATAGTGCGGAACGGGGTGGGAGTGGACATAGCGGGGAGAGGGTGAGGCAGCAATGAGGGGCCTAAAGAACAACGTAGTACTTTCAGGCCCACAAATATGATACAATACCCATTGCTATGCAGAACCAGGCATTAAGTTAGACCCTGAGCTATGTATTGCGGCACAAACCCGAGGAGCTGGGCCTGGAGTTGGATGCGCAGGGCTGGGTGAGCGTAGCGGATCTGCTGGTCGCTTTGCAGACCCGGAACCCCGAAGTAACCCTAGACCACCTCCGGGAAGTGGTGGCCACAAACGAGAAAAAGCGTTTTGCTTTTTCAGCAGATGAGCAGTTAATCCGAGCAAATCAGGGCCATTCGGTGGCGGTGGATTTAGCTTTGGAAGCGGTGGTGCCACCGGAAGTGCTGTACCATGGCACGGCTACCCGTTTTCTGGCTTCTATTCGGGAGAGCGGGCTGCAGCGGGGCTCCCGGCAGCATGTGCACCTTTCCGCAGATCCGGAAACGGCCACGGCCGTAGGGCGCCGCCATGGCCGGCCCGTGGTGTTAACCGTGCAGGCCGGAAAGCTGCACCGCGCGGGGGCATCATTTTATTTATCCGAAAACGGGGTCTGGCTCACCCTCTCGGTTTCCCCTGAATATATTGACGAAGCCAGGGTATAGGCTGATTTTTAAGTGAAATACCCCGTTCCTGGGGCACCCTGCCATTATCAGTCAGAATTCAGGCTGGGCCTGCTACATTAGGCTTCTTCTACTTTGCTTCTATTTATATGCTGCTTCGATTAGGGTGTACGGTTTGTTTCTGGGTATGGAGTATCACTTATGCCTCGGCCCAGCAAACCAGTGCAATGGCTGATACGGCGCTCCTGCACCGCCATTTAGTAGCTCTCACTACCACCCCAGAGCCGCGTAACCATCTACACTTGGCCAGCTTAAATCAAGCGGCGGAATATATTAAGGCCGAGCTGGCGGCGGCAGGGGCCCGACCAACCGAGCAGCCATACGAGGTAAACGGACGCACCTACCGCAACATATTGAGCAGCTTTGGCCCGGTGGAGGGGCCGCGTCTTATAATTGGGGCGCATTATGATGTATGCGGCGAGCAGCCCGGCGCCGATGATAACGGTACCGGCGTAGCAGCCCTGCTGGAAGTAGCCCGCCTGCTGGGCCGGCAGCCTGCCTTACCCTACCGGGTAGATGTGGTGGCCTATACGCTGGAAGAACCCCCATTTTTTCGTACCCCGCAGATGGGTAGCTACGTGCACGCCCAGAGCCTGCACAAAGCCGGGGTGGCCGTGCGCGGTATGGTGGCACTGGAAATGCTGGGCTATTACGACGACCGGCGAGGAACCCAGGATTACCCGGTAGCACCCTTAAAATGGATATATGGCAGTAGAGGGAACTACGTAACCGTAGCCCGGAAAATTGGCGACGGGCGTTTTGCCCGTCAGTTTGCGCGCCATTACAAGGCGGCGGCCGGGTTGCCGGTAAAGCGGTTCACAGCCCCTGCCTGGCTGCCCGGCATCGACTTTTCCGACCACCTCAACTACTGGCACTTTGGCTACCCGGCTGTGCTCCTCACCGATACCGCCTTCTACCGCAACAAGCACTACCACGAACCCACCGACACTCCGGACCGCTTAGACGTGCGCCGTCTGTGTCTGGCAGTGGACGCCTTGCTGGCCGTGGTGCTTGGTCAATAGCCGAGGCAATGGTTGTCTTGTTAAGCGGAGGTAGGCATTTGGCTCCATTTCCTCAGCCAGCGGCTATGGCGACGTACGCCCCTGATTTTCTTCATTTTCTCCCGCAGCGTTATTTGTAAAGAGCTGGTTTTTGCTAATTTATTATATCTTTACTAAATAAGTATAGCTATTTTTCTGCCTTTCGCTCCATCGTCCTAATGGCCCAGCTTCGTTGTCCTAAGTGTGAATCGGTGGAGGCTACAAAAAGTGGCGTGGTGGGTGGCCGGCAGCGGTATAAGTGCAAAAACTGCGGCTACCATTATTCAGTAGCCAAAACCGGCAAGGAGACCAATCCTTACTACGTAATTAAGGCCCTGCAGCTGTATGTAGAAGGCGTGAGCTACCGGGAAATTGAGCGTTTGCTGGGGGTCAGCCACGTCTCGGTCATGAACTGGGTGAAAAAGTACGGCCTGAAAGCGCCCCGGCAGACGGAGTATCATCCCACGTATAAGATTCTGAATCAGAAGGAGCTGGCGGAGTTTTTTCTGAAGCCGGAAAACCTGAAAGGAGCGGGCCTGATAGTCACGGAGCTAGGCGATAAGTACATGATGATACGGTGGGAGCGGTTTAAAGCCAGCTGAAGCTATAGGGCTTAGCGGAAGTATAGCCTGGGCATGACTTCCCGGTGGGGATTTTTCTATTTGGGAGGGCCCGGCGCTACCTGCGTGGCAGCGCCCTGGCTTTTCCCCTCGAGCTTCCCCAACCTAAAACTCCACCACGTCCATGCAAAACGCCCGTTATGTGCTGGCTATAAGCGCCCTGCTTTCGGCAGCGGGAGCCACGGCCCAGGTTCAGCCCCCACCCGCCGGTGGGCAGCCCGCTCCGCCACCCGCCGAGCAGACCGCACCACCCACACCAGCGGCCCCTACGGAATCGGTGCCTTATGGGGCCGGACTGAAGGTGAATATCTCGCCCGATGGCTCCAAGTACTTCCGCATCATCAACTGGCACCAGGTCTGGACGCGCTACAACCGCAATAACACCGGCTCCCAGCACGTACCCGGCGACCCGCAGGACAACACCTTTGATGTGGGCCTGCGCCGCTCCCGGGTGCTGTTGTATGCCCAGCTGAACCCGCGCTTCATGATTCTGACGCACTTTGGCATCAACAACCAGAACGCGGTGAGCGGAGGATCAGGGGTGGGCGACCCAGGCAAAAAGCCTCAGCTCTTCATTCATGAGGCGGTGGTGGAATACAAGGTGGTGAAAGAGCTCAGCCTGGGTGCGGGCATGCACTACCAGAATGGCATTTCCCGCATGACGCGGGCCAGCACGCTTAATTTTCTGGCCTACGATGCCCCCATTTCAAACTGGCCCACCATTGAGAAGATAGACCAGTTTGCGCGCTGGTTTGGGCTCTATGCCAAAGGCCGGGTAGGAAAGCTGGACTACGCCCTGTCGGTAAACGACCCGTTTGCTACCAACCAATCGGTAACGCCCGCCACGCTGCCCACCGGTGTAGCCGACTACAGCCCCCGCAACAGCCACAAGACCTACCAGGGCTATTTTGCCTATGAGTTCCTGGACCAGGAAGCCAACCTGCTGCCCTACGCGGTGGGCTCATACCTGGGCACCAAGCGGGTATTCAATATTGGCGCGGGCTTCCTGTTTAATAAGAATGCCATGATTTCGCGGCCCAATGCCCTGCCTGAGGTATTGCCTACGGACCCCTTTACGCTGCCCACCAACCAGCATAACCTGGGTATCTGGTCGGCGGATGTGTTTTATGACACGCCCCTGGATAAAGACGCCGGCACGGCACTTACTGCCTATGGTGTGTACTACAACTACAACTTCGGCCCCAACTACGTGCGCAACATCGGTATCCTGAACCCCAGCTCGGCCGGCGGCTCGGCGCCCATTCCGGGAGCGGGCACGCTGCGCGGCAATGCCTACCCGGTAGTGGGTACCGGCTCGGCCCTGTACGGGCAGGCCGGGTATCTGCTGCCCAAAAACCTGCTGGGTCCCAAAGCCCGCCTGCAGCCCTATGCTGCCTGGCAGCACGGCAACTTTGACGGGCTGAAAGCCATTGGCGCCAAGGATGTGAATGTGTATGATCTGGGTACCAATCTATATCTGGATGGCCATAACGCCAAGCTCACGCTAAACTACCGCGCCCGGCCCGACTATTCCAACCCCCAGGATGTGAACTACCGCTCGGAAATAACGCTGCAAACCATGGTCTTCCTGTAACCCACGCGGCCCGCTTCTCTACTACCATCAAACTCATTCCCAACCCATGGAACAAGATGTAATGCGCCCGGGCTATGCCGCGGCGGTAGATGCTCCGGAGGAGCACGATAACAATAGAGTTTCCACCAAGAAAATATGGCAGGTTATCACATCGTCGTCGGTGGGAACCGTCATTGAGTGGTACGACTTCTATATTTTTGGCTCGCTGGCCACCATTATCGCCACCCTTTATTTTCCCAAGGATAACCCCGTTGCGGCTTTGCTGAGCACGCTGGCGGCCTTTGCGGTGGGCTTTGTGGTGCGGCCGTTTGGGGCCGTGGTTTTTGGCCGCATCGGTGATTTAGTGGGCCGGAAGTATACCTTCCTGCTTACGCTGCTGCTGATGGGCGGCTCTACCTTCGCCATTGGTCTGGTACCTACTTATGCAACTATTGGCGTGGCGGCCCCCGTTATTCTGTTTCTGCTACGCGTGGTGCAGGGCCTGGCCCTGGGCGGGGAGTACGGCGGCGCGGCAACCTACGTAGCCGAGCACGCCCCCGATAACCGCCGTGGCTACTACACCAGCTTTATTCAGACTACGGCCACTGTTGGCCTGTTTGTGAGTATTGCCGTACTCATTGGCACGCGCCTGGCCGTGGGCGATGAAGCCTTTAAAACCTGGGGCTGGCGCATTCCCTTCCTGCTGTCGGGTTTCCTGGTGGTGGCTTCCTACTACATTCGTCGCCGCCTGAATGAGTCGCCGCTGTTTGCCAAGGCCAAGTCTGAAGGTACCACCAGCAAATCGCCCCTGCGCGACTCGTTTGTGGAGCCTGTGAATCGCCGCCTGGTGCTGCTGGCGCTTTTCGGTGCAACCATGGGCCAGGGCGTGGTGTGGTATACAGGGCAGTTCTACGCCTACTTTTTCCTGCAAACGGTGCTCAAAATTGAGCAGATTCCGGCCAGTATTATTCTCTGCGCCGCCCTGCTGCTGGGTACACCCTTCTTCATCTACTTCGGTAGCCTGTCTGACCGCATCGGCCGCAAGCGCATTATCATGACGGGGCTGCTCTGCGGGGCCATATTCACCATTCCCATTTTCTACGGCCTGAAGGCCTTTGCCGGCCCGCTCACGGAGAAAACAGCCGCTACCGTAGATGCTGCGGGCGTGGCCGTGCCAGCCGTTATGGTGGCCGCTCAGCCCAACGTGGTAGCCCTCACGCTACTTATTTTCTGCCTGGTGCTGTTTGTAACCATGGCGTACGGACCCATTGCGGCTTACCTGGTAGAGCTATTCCCCACCAAGGTTCGCTATACGTCCCTGTCGGTGCCTTACCACATTGGCAACGGCATTTTCGGGGGCATGGTGCCCTTGATTTCCACGGCTATGGTGGCCTGGGCCGCAGCGCAGCCCAGCGGCTTCCTGCAGGAGCACAGCATCTATTTTGGCCTGGTTTATCCAGTGGTTATTGCCTTCATCACCTTCATCATCGGCTCGCTGTACATGAAGGATACCCGCAACATTAAGATAATGGGCTAGGCAGGGCTGCCCGGCTGGTGTAAGCAAGTCCGTCGGGCCGGTGGTTCGGCGGACTTTTCGTACCAGGGCAGCCCGGAAATAGGGACTTTGAATGTACTTCTAATGCCCTAGTTTAGCTGGCTGTGGGTGGCAGGTCGCCCGTCGGTATTTTCTCCTTAAGCAGGTAAGCGTATGTCCTCCATCTCCCCGCCGGAGCGCCCGGAACAGCGGCGCGGGCAGCGGCTGCTGTTTGTGTCGCTGCTCTTCGCCGTGCTTCTTAACTTTCCTTTTCTGGCCGTGGTCAATCACCAGGGCAGGGTGGGTGGCATTCCGGTGCTGTACCTCTATGTGCTGGTAGTCTGGGTCCTGCTGGTGCTGCTCACGGGTTGGCTGGTACGGTCTAAAGCGTAGCTGGCCCTACCATCCAAAGCTCCTTCTTCTGCTGATTTCCTTCGCTGCTCATCCGGCTGCCTCCTATGTCCATTCTGCTCATTATCGGCTTTTCCTTCGGCTACCTGGCCCTGCTGTTTGGGGTGGCGTATGCGGCGGAGCGCCGGTCGGCGGCTCGGCGCAGCCTGGTCAGCAACCCCTATGTATATGCCCTGAGCATGGCCGTATACTGCACCGCCTGGACGTACTATGGCTCGGTGGGGCGGGCTGCCTATTTCGGGCTGGAGTTTGTGGGTATTTACCTGGGCCCCACGCTCATGGCCCCCGCGGCTTGGCTGGTGTTGCGCAAAATCATCCGCATCTGCCGGCAGCAGCGCCTCACCTCCATTGCCGATTTTATCTCGGCCCGCTACGGCAAAAGCGCCTGGCTGGGGGCCCTGGTAACGGTGGTTTGCGTGCTGGGAGTGGTGCCTTATATATCATTGCAAATCAAAGCCATAGCCGCTTCGTTTGATATTATTACTGGAGGGGGCGGAACCCAGGTGGCGGAGGGCGGTCTGGCCACTTCTTCGGCTTTCTTTACTACAGTGGCGCTGGCCTTCTTTACCATCATTTTTGGGGTGCGCTCCATTGAGGCTACCGAGCGGCACGAAGGCATGGTGCTGGCCGTGGCCGTGGAAAGTATTGTGAAGCTGGTGGCCTTTCTGGGCGCGGGCCTGTTCGTGACCTACGGCTTATTTAATGGCTTTGCCGATGTATTTGAGCGGGCCGCGGCCGTGCCCGATCTGCGCCGCCTGTTCACGCTGGAAGGCGCCGGCACCAGCGGGGCGCAGTGGTTCACGCTGCTGCTGCTGAGCATGGCGGCTATTCTACTGCTGCCGCGCCAGTTTCAGGTATCGGTGGTGGAGAATGTAAACGAGGACCACCTGCGTAAAGCCATGTGGCTGTTTCCGCTCTACCTCATCATTATTAACCTGTTTGTGCTGCCCCTGGCCTTTGGCGGCCGCCTGCTGGACCCCGCCGGTAAGCTGGACGCCGACACCTTTGTGCTGGCCCTGCCGCTGCAGGCCGGGCACCCTTGGCTGGCCCTGCTTATTTACCTGGGCGGCTTATCGGCGGCCTCTTCCATGATTATTGTGGAAACCATTGCCCTCAGCGTAATGATGAGCAACCACCTGCTCATGCCCCTGCTGGTGCGCATTCCGGCGGCGCGCGCGGAGGGGCCGCGCTGGTTTGCCTACCTGGGGCAGGTGGCCCTGCACAGCCGGCGCCTGGCCGTGGTGCTGGTGCTGCTGCTGGCCTACGGCTACTATGCCGAGGTGGGCCACCTGCTGCCGCTGGTTAATATTGGGCTGGTGTCGTTTGCGGCGGTGGCGCAGTTTGTGCCGGTGGTGCTGGGCGGGCTGTACTGGAAAGGCGGCACCCGGCAGGGCGCCCGGGCCGGCATTCTGGCCGGGTTTATAGTCTGGTTTTTTACGCTGGTGCTGCCTACCATGGTAGGCCCCGGCCTGCTACCCGTGTCAGTGTTGACGGAAGGTCTGTTTGGGCTGCGGGTGCTGCGGCCGTTTGCTTTGTTCGGGCTGGATGGGTTGGATTATTTGTCGCACGGCCTGTTTTGGAGCTGGTTTTTCAATATTGGGTGCTACGTGGGCGTGTCGTTGTTGCGCACGCCCTCCGCCCTGGAGCTGCGGCAGGCCGATATTTTCGTGGACATCTTTCGGAACGGTGCCCTGTTTGAGGGGCCAGCCGGCTGGCAGGGCGCGGCCCCCTTGCCGGATGTGCGGGCCCTGCTCTCCGGCTTTCTGGGAAAGAAGCGCGCCAACCAGGCCCTGCGGGCCTTTCAAATCCGTTTTCCGGATGCCCACGCTACCGATACAGTAGCGCCGCCCCAGGCCGACCCGCGCCTGTTGGCTTACGCTGAAAAGCTGCTGGCCGGCTCCATTGGTCCGGCTTCGGCGCGCATGCTGCTGCGTTCCTCCGTGGGGGTAGAGGATATCAGCTTTGATAACGTGGTGGGCATTCTGAAGGAAAGTCAGCAGCTGCTGGAAGCTAACCGCCAGCTGCATAAGCAGCAGCGCCAGCTCCAGCGCCTCACCGGCGAGCTGCAGGCCGCCTACGACCAGCTGCAGGAGCTGGATCAGCACAAAGACGAGTTCCTCTACACCGTAACCCACGAGCTGCGCACCCCGCTTACCAGCATCCGGGCGCTGGCCGAAATTCTGTCTGATAATCCCGACCTGGAGGAGGAAGAACGCCACCGCTTTTTGCATACCATTACCCGGGAGGCGGAGCGCCTGAGCCGGCTGATTACGCTGGTGCTGGATCTGGAAAAGTATGAGTCGGGCATGGCCACGCTGGACAAAGCGCCGGTAAACGTAGCCGAGGTCATCAGTGACGCCTTGGATGCGGTGGGCCAGCTCCTGCGCGACAAGCACATACACCTGGATGTGCGGGTGCCGCCCGGCCTGCCCACACTCTTCGGCGACCGGGACCGGCTCATTCAGGTGCTGGTCAACCTGCTCTCCAATGCCGTGAAATCCTGCCGCGCCGATGGTGCCGGCCGCGTTGAGGTAGCGGTAAGCGCGCCGGCCGCCGCGCTGCGCATCAGCGTGCGCGACAATGGCAAAGGCATCGACCCGGAGTTTCATCAGCTCATCTTTGATAAGTTTTTCCAGGCCCGCCATCAGACCATGCGCAAGCCCGAGGGCTCGGGCCTGGGCCTGGCCATCACCAAAAAAATTGTGGAGCTGCACGCCGGCCGCATCTGGGTAGAAAGCCAGCCCGGGCAGGGTGCCACCTTTGCCGTGGAGCTGCCGGTAGGCGAGGGGTCGGCACCAGTAAGCCTGCCGGCCTGAAAGCATGCCAGACTATCTAAGCCAACTTCCCGCCATTTCGTTTAACGGTCTGCTGCCGCCTTTCTCTTATCACTAGCTTCCCTTCGTCATGCCGACGACCCCACATATTCTCATTGTCGACGACGAGCCCAACATCGTCATGTCGCTGGAATTTCTGATGCGCAAAAACGGCTACCAGGTCAGCATTGCCCGGAATGGCACCGAGGCCCTGGATGCCGTAGACCACACCGCGTTTAATGTGGTGCTGCTGGATGTGATGATGCCCGACGTGGACGGCTACCAGGTATGCCGCCACCTGCGCCAGCGCCCGGACCGCGCCAACACCCGCGTTATTTTCCTTTCGGCAAAGAGTAAAGATGCCGATATTCAGAAAGGCTATGACGCCGGCGCCGACCTCTACATCCCCAAGCCCTTTAGTACCCGCCAGCTGATGGAAAAAGTAAAGGAGCTGCTGAAAACTCCCGCCTAAGTGCTGCCCGTTCTGCTTTAAAAATAAGTTGATTTCCGCCCACCTCTTTTTCTGCCAAACCATGGAACCCACAACGTATGCAGCCGCCCACGCCGCCAGCCTGGCCGATCCGGATGCTTTCTGGGCCGTGCAGGCCCGGCAGCTCCAGTGGTTTCAGGAGCCACCCCGGCCTGTGCTTTCGCAGGATGCCGATACGGGCTTTTACCGCTGGTTTCGGGGCGGGCAGCTGAACACAGCCTATTTGTGCCTGGATTACCACGTAGCCAACGGCCGCGCCGGGCAGGTAGCGCTGGTGTATGACTCGCCGGTAACCCAGACCCTGCGCCGCTACACCTACGAGGAGCTGCTGAACCTCACGGCCCGCTTTGCCGGGGGCCTGCGGGCGCTGGGTGTTGAGAAAGGAGACAGGGTGATAATCTACATGCCCAACATGCCCGAAGCCGTTGTAGCTATGTTGGCCTGCGCCCGGCTGGGAGCCATTCACTCGGTAGTATTCGGCGGGTTTGCACCTCATGAGCTGGCCATGCGCATTGATGACGCCCAGCCCCGCCTCATCATCTGCGCCTCCGCCGGAATTGAAATTGATAAGGTGATTCCCTACAAGCCCCTGGTAGACGAAGCCATCCGGCAGGCCACCTATCAGCCAGCCCACGTGGTAGTGCTGCAGCGGGAATGCGCCACCGCGGAGCTGCATGCTCCCCACGACGTTGACTACCAACAGCTGCTGCAGGCCGAGCCGGTAGACGCCGTGCCCGTAGATGCCACCGACCTGCTGTATATTCTCTATACCAGCGGCACCACTGGCAAGCCCAAAGGCGTAGTGCGGGACCATGGGGGCCACGCCGTAGCGCTCAAATACAGCATGTCGGCTATTTACGGGGTGCAGCCCGGCGAGACGTTTTGGGCCGCCTCCGATATTGGCTGGGCCGTGGGCCACAGCTACATTGTATATGGGCCGCTGCTGCACGGCTGCACCACCGTGCTGTTTGAAGGCAAGCCCGTACGTACGCCCGATGCCGGCACATTCTGGCGCGTGGTGCAGGACCATCAGGTGCGGGTGCTGTTCACGGCGCCCACCGCCATCCGGGCCATCAAGAAGGAAGACCATGAAGGGGCGCTGGCCCGCAAATACGACCTGAGCAGCCTGCGCTACCTTTTCCTGGCCGGCGAGCGGTGCGACCCCGCCACCTACGACTGGGCCGGCCAAACCCTGGGCGTGCCGGTGGTAGACCACTGGTGGCAAACGGAATCGGGCTGGCCCATGCTGGCCACCATGGTGGGCCTGGCGGATGTGCCCCCGCCACGCGCCGGCTCGGCGGGCCACCCCGTGCCCGGCTACGATGTGCAGATTCTGGACGAAGCCGGCCAGCGCGTGCCGGCTGATACCACTGGCCTGGTAGCCGTGAAGCTTCCCCTGCCGCCCGGCTGCCTGCCTACCCTGTGGCGCAATGATGCCCGTTTTCAGCACGGCTACCTGACGACTTTTCCGGGGTATTATTTTTCCGGTGACGGGGGCTATCAGGATGAAGAAGGCTACCTCTACATTATGGGCCGGGTAGATGATGTTATTAACGTGGCCGGCCACCGCCTGAGCACCGGCGAGATGGAAGAGCTGCTGGCGGCGCACCCCGCCGTGGCTGAGTGCGCCGTGCTGGGCATTGCCTGCGAGCTGCGCGGGCAGGTGCCCGTGGGGCTGGTGGTGCTGAAAGACGGCCAGACTATCAGCGAGGAGCTGTTGGAAAAGGAGCTGGTGCAGCGCATCCGGGAGCAAATTGGTGCCGTGGCCTGCTTCCGGCAGGCGGCCGTAGTGAAGCGCCTGCCCAAAACCCGCTCCGGTAAAATCCTGCGTAAAACCCTGCGCCACCTGGCCGACGGCGACGACTTCACGGTGCCTTCCACCATCGACGACCCTGTCATTCTGGACGAAATCCGGCAGGTGATGAGTCGCCACAAAATGGGCCTGGCCTTTGATAAGCCCGAAACCCGGCTGTCATCCTAAGCAACGCCCGGCGCTGGTTACCTCAGAATACAGCAAGAAATATTTGACATCGAATAACTCCCTAAACCACCATTCCCATGCCCGAAAATCCCACGAAACATGCCCGTATCCGCACGCTGGAAGAATACCACGATGCCTACCAACGCAGCGTTGAAAACCCGGAAGCCTTTTGGGCCGGGGTAGCCGAGCCGTTTAGCTGGCGGCGCAAGTGGGATAAAGTATTTGTCTCCGATATGACCGGCGGGCATAATGAGTGGTTTTCCGGGGCCCGCCTCAACATCACCGAAAATTGCCTGGACCGTCACCTGGCTTCCCGCGGCAATAAGCTGGCTATTATATATGAGCCCAACGACACCAAGACGCGCCACCTGCGCCTGACTTACCGGGAGCTGCACCAGGAGGTCTGCAAATTTGCTAACGTGCTGCACAACAACGGCGTGGAGAAGGGGGACCGGGTGTGCCTGTACATGCCCATGATTCCGCAGCTGGCCATTGCGGTGCTGGCCTGCGCCCGCATCGGCGCTGTGCACTCCGTCATCTTTGCCGGCTTTTCCGCCACCGCCATTGCCGACCGTGTAAACGATGCCCAGGCCACCGTGGTGCTTACGGCTGATGGCCTGAACCGCGGCGCCAAACAGATTCCGGTGAAGCGCGTGGTAGACGAAGCCCTGGAGCATTGCCCCAGCGTACGCCGCGTGATTGTGGTGGAGCACCTGGGCTGGCCCGTGCACATGCACGAGGGCCGCGACGTATGGTACCACGAAGAAGCCAAAGACGTAGCCAAAACCTGCCCCGCCGAGGAGATGGACGCCGAAGACCCGCTGTTCATTCTCTATACCAGCGGCAGTACCGGCAAGCCTAAAGGCGTGGTACACAGCACTGCCGGCTACATGGTGTGGGCCGACTACACCTTCCGGAACGTGTTCCAGATGGAAGAAAACGACGTGTACTGGTGCACCGCCGATATTGGCTGGGTAACCGGCCACACCTATCTGCTCTACGGCCCCCTGCTTTCCGGCAGCACCTCGCTCATGTTCGAAGGCATACCCACGTACCCCGATGCCGGCCGTTTCTGGGAAGTGATTGACAAGCACTCCGTCAGCGTGTTCTACACGGCGCCCACGGCCATCCGCAGCCTGATGGCCGCCCCGCTGGACAACGTGCTCAGCTACTCGCTGGATTCCCTGCGCGTGCTGGGCTCTGTGGGCGAGCCCATCAACGAGGAGGCGTGGTACTGGTACTACCAGCACGTGGGCAAAGAGCGGTGCCCCATTGTAGATACCTGGTGGCAGACGGAAACCGGCGGCATCATGATTTCGGCGTTGGCCGGCATCACGCCCAGTAAGCCTACCCACGCGGGCCTGCCATTGCCCGGTGTGCAGCCGGTGTTGCTCACGCAGGAAGGCCAGGAAATTGAAGGCAATGAGGAAGAAGGCTACCTGGCCATCAAGCAGTCCTGGCCCGGCATCATCCGCACCACCTACGGCGACCATGAGCGCGCCCGCCAGACCTACTTCGGTCCGTACCCCGGCTACTATTTCACCGGTGACGGTGCCCGCCGCGACGCCGACGGCCTGTACCGTATTATTGGTCGGGTAGATGATGTGATTAACGTATCGGGCCACCGCTTCGGCACGGCTGAAATCGAAAATGCCATCAACCAAAACCCGCACGTGGTGGAAAGCGCCGTTGTAGGCTACCCACATGATGTAAAGGGCCAGGGCATTTACGCCTACGTTATCTGCCGCGAAGGAGTACCCGGGCAAAAACCCGGCAAAGACCACATCGAGGCCAGCATCATTGAAACCATCGTGGCCGAAATCGGCAAAATTGCCAAGCCCGATAAAATTCAGATTGTATCCGGGTTGCCCAAAACCCGCTCCGGCAAAATCATGCGCCGCATCCTGCGCAAAGTAGCCGAGGGTGACATCTCCAACCTGGGCGACACCTCTACCTTGCTGGACCCGCAGGTAGTGGATGAAATTATTGAGGGTAAGAAATAAGCGCTTGCACAAACAGCAAAAAGCCCGCCTCCGGTATCGGAAGCGGGCTTTTTACTGTTTGGTTTTTTAGGGTTAACACAATCAGAACCGTCATGCTGAGCACAGTCGAAGCATCTCGCGTTCTGATGTTGCCAGGGTATACCACACTAGCGAGATGCTTCGCCGGCGCTCAGCATGACGTTCTTTTTTTTCTTAACGACTGCCTTTTTCCAGCAATGGCAGCACGCGAGATGCTTCGGCTGCACCTCTGCATGACATGATGGACAGGGTAGTGCTCTGGCTTGAAGGGCTTTGGGGCCCTACAATGCCGGGGCTGGTAGTACCGTGCCGCGCACTTCACCGAAGCCGATGCGCAGGCCGTCTTTTTCGGCGTAGCCACGCATAATTACTGTGTCGCCGTCCTGCAGGAACTTGCGCTCTGAGCCATCGGGAAGGTGCAGGGGCTTGGTGCCGCGCCAGGAAAGCTCCAGCATAGAGCCATAAGAATCCGGGGTGGCGCCGCTGATGGTGCCGGAGGCGTACAGGTCGCCTACCTCAATGGGGCAGCCATTGCTGGCGTGGTGGGCCAGCTGCTGGGCCATGTTCCAGTACATGTACCGGAAGTTGGAATGGCAGATAACGGTTTCCGGGCCGTCTTTGAGCTGCAGCAGCACTTCCAGCTGAATATCGAAGTTATGGTCGCCATCGAGCTGCAGGTAGGGCAGGGGTTGGGGCTCCTGCTCGGGGCCACTCACGCGGAATGGCTCCAGGGCATCCATGGTTACCACCCACGGCGAAACGCTGCTGCCGAAGTTCTTGCCCAGAAACGGGCCCAGGGGCACGTATTCCCAGCTCTGAATGTCGCGGGCGCTCCAGTCGTTGAATAGCAGCAGGCCAAAGATGTGGTCTTCGGCTTCGGCTACCGGAATGGTCTCGCCCATGGTAGTGCCGTCGCCTACTACAAAGGCCACTTCCAGCTCAAAATCCAATTGCTGGGAGGGGCCGAAGGTAGGAGCCACGGCATCGGGGGCTTTGCGCTGGCCGTTGGGCCGGCGGATGGGTGTGCCACTGACTACTATGCTGCTGGTGCGGCCGTGGTAGCCAATAGGAATATGGCGCCAGTTGGGCAGCAGGGCGTTGGCTGGGTCGCGGAACATGGTGCCCACATTGGTGGCATGCTCAATGCTGCTGTAAAAATCGGTGTAGTTATGGGGCTTGATGGGGCGCAGCATACGCACTTCGCGCTGGCGCAGCAGGCAGTTGCGCATGGCCTCCTCATTATCGCGCAGGGTGGGGTTATCGTGCCGCAACAGCTCGCTGATGCGCTGGCGCACGGCCCGCCACGCCGTCTGGCCCAGGCGAATAAAGGCATTGAGCGTGCGCCGCCGGAAAACTTTGGGCTGCGCTGCCCCCAGGCCCAGATCATCGAAAAACCCATACTGCGCTACGGCATACAAGTCCAGCACGTACTCCCCTATGGCCACGCCCACGCGGGTGCCGCGCTCATCCGTTTCAAACACGCCAAACGGCAGGTTCTGAATCGGGAAGTCGCTGTGGGGCGGAATATCAATCCAGGAATGCAGGGTAGGGTCGTTCGGGTTGGCCATAGCGGGGAGAATAGGTTGGCCACAAAGGTAGGGTAAGCTGCCAAATGATGGATAAGCCGGCTACGGAACCCGATTAGGTCAGGCAAATCGAAGATGCTACCTTGAGCGCCAACCACAGCTGATTGCCGCTATGGCTCCAAGTAGGTATAGTAGTGGAAATAGATATGTTAGAAGCCATTATATGATGACATACGAACTAACAAACGAACAACGAAAATACTTCGGACTTGACCCCATTGAGAGCCATTGGGACAGAGTTACTTTTAAAGGCGACAAATATCGTGCAGAGAGCATATTGTATTTTGATAAAAATACTATCAAAAGGCACATTCTTTCAACAGAAAATGAATATTCAGAAAAACAGTACAATGAACTGACAAAAGACAGAGTTATACTTTTGCCTAAAACAGACAAAGGAAAGGGAAAGAAGTTAACGGCTTCTGTTTTAGATACACGCCACCCAGCTGGCGTATATCTAAGTGTTAACTGTGGTAACTTGATAATTGGGAATTATACCTCTCAAACCACTTTTTATTCAAGCAGTTGGGACAACGAAGAACAATCTAAAAAGAGCGTATCGGAAATCATAAATGACTTTATAGAAAATTCGCCTGAAAATCATCTTGCTGAAGTTAAGGATTTTAAAAAACTAAAAAGAGAAAACATAAAATTTAAATCAGGAGATTATTTCTGTTTTAAAATTGATAGATTAAATTATGGTTTTGGTCGCGTGCTTCTTGATGTGAAGAAAATTAGGAATCAGAAATTAATAGACGATTTTCATGGATTAAACTTGTTAATGTGTGCGCCAGTAATTATTGAGTTATTTGCTTGTAAATGCAAAGAGAAAAGTGTTGGAATTAATATTCTTGATAATCAACCAAAATTACCAACAGATGTAATGATGGACAATTTGCTATTATATGGAGAGTTTGAAATAATTGGACATAGAGAAATTAAAGATGAAGAATTTGACTTTCCCATTTCTTACGGACATAGCATTGATCAAAGGGGAGTAGTATTTCTACAGTGGGGCTTAATACACAAAGAACTGCCGCTAGAGAAATTCTGCAAATATGTGGCAGGTGAAAACGCATTCGACCATAATCCCTATGGTTATTACTCTATCGGATTTCGACCACATTACGACAGCGTCGATGTATGGAAAACAATAGAGAACAAAGGCGTTTTTAGCTTTGACAATGCAAGAGAGTATACATCGAAATGGGATTTGCGTAATCCTAATAATAAATATATAAAAGATGAAATATTTAAAGTTTTTGGGCTAGATGCCACTAAAGGATATTATGAAAATTCAATATTGTCAAGTGTAAAACTGCCAAGTGAAATAATTAAACAATTAAAAATATAAAAAAACACCGTTTATTAATAGTATATTGTTAATTGTAAACAAGGTAGTTGAAGATTTAATATATGTATTTTTATTGCGTATTTGTAAAAATATTTAACTGACCACTTTCATATGACCCACCTTCGTTAATACGTAAAGCTTTACCTCCCAAATCACCAAGCCCCGCCTTCACCACAAATGGTAAAAGCGGGGCTTGTCTTATAAGGCAAAAATCAATCTACCGAACCTGTCCGGCGGGCTGCTCCTGCATGGGTGTCAGATTAATGGCCTCCACCGCCCGAATTTCCGGCACGGCCTTCTTCACCGATTCTTCCACGCCGGCCTTAAGCGTCATAGGTGACATGGGGCAGGTGCCACAGGCGCCCAGCAGCTCCAGCTGCAGCACCATATCATCGGTGATGTTGAGGATGCGCACATTGCCGCCATCGGCTGCCAGGTAAGGACGGATGGTATCCAGGGCCTGTTCGATGCGCGGCAGGAGAGGGTGGTCGGCTACGGCAGGAGAATAGCTCATAGATAAAAAAGGTAACGCTGCGGGAGAAATCAAAACAGAGGAATAAGCAGCGGAAGCGTACGTAAAGGTAAGGCTTTGGGCAGAGTAAGTGAGCAACAAACAGGCGGACAGCAAAGTTGCCGCCGCGCTGCTTATGCGGCAGCGCGACAGGCTAGGCCTTCATTTCCACTATCTGCGTGCGCGGGGCAATGGCATTGCGGATGGATACCTGCCGGGCCAGCTCTTCAGCCAGCTGTGCAAACACCTCGGCCGAAGGAGTGCCAGGCTCCAGAATAGCCGGCGTGCCCTGGTCGCCATTCTCGCGGATGCTCTGCACCAGCGGAATGTGGCCCAGCAGCGGCACCTGGTGCTTTTCGGCCAGCCGCTGCCCGCCGCCTTCGCCAAAGATGAAGTACTTGTTGTCGGGCAGCTCGGCGGGCGTAAACCAGGCCATATTCTCCACTATGCCCAGAATGGGGACATTAATCTGCGGGAGGCGGAACATCTGCATGCCTTTCTCGGCATCGGCCAGGGCCACTTTCTGCGGGGTTGTCACGATGAGCGCGCCGGTTACGGGCACCGTCTGCACCATGGTCAGGTGAATATCCGAGGTTCCGGGAGGCATGTCCAGGAGCAGGTAGTCCAGCTCGCCCCAGTCTACTTCCGTGATAAACTGCTTCAGCGCCGACGAAGCCATGGGGCCGCGCCACACAATAGCCGACTCAGCGGGGGCCAGGAAGCCTATGCTCATCAGCTTCACCCCAAACTTCTCAATGGGCTGAATCAGGTTTTTGCCTTCTGGCGACTGGTACACGTGGGGGCGGGCATCTTCCACGCCAAACATCAGCGGCATGCTGGGGCCGGAAATGTCGGCATCTACCAGGCCCACTTTGGCGCCGGTTTTGGCCAGCGCAATGGCCAGGTTGGCCGTTACGGTGCTTTTGCCCACGCCGCCTTTACCGGAGGCAATGGCAATGATGTTCTTCACGCCGGGCAGCAGGTCGCGGTTCTGGCGCATGCTGGTCACGCGGGAGGTCATGCTGATTTTCACGTCGGCCTCTTTGTCCACCATAGTATGAATGGCGCGCACACAGGCATTGTGAATCAGCTCTTTCAGGGGGCAGGCGGGCGTGGTGAGCACGACAGTGAACGACACCGTTTTGCCTTCAATTGCCACGTCCTCAATCATGTTCAGCGTGACGAGGTCTTTGCCCAGATCGGGCTCTTCCACGTAGCTGAGGGCTTTCAGGACGTCTTCTTTGGTTATCGTAGCCATTATATTCAGAAAGGAAAAGGCGGATAGGAAACGCAAAGATAACCCGGAAAAGCGGGCGGTGGTTGTTCGGAAAGCAGGTGGCCGGAAATGGATGTAGCGCGAAGCTCCGGCTTCGCGGACGAGCGAAGCGAGTAGGCGGAAAGGTGCCGTGTGTAACCACGCGGAGGAACTCGCGAAGCTCGTGCGCGAAGCCGGAGCTTCGCGCTACATATCGTTGTACTTCCTCGCTACCTTTGCACCGTATGGCCCGCATCCCCAAAGAAACCATTGACCAGATTCTGCACCACGCCGATATCGTAGAAGTCGTCGGCGACTTTGTTTCCCTGAAGCGGAAAGGGCAGAATATGTGGGCCTGCTGCCCGTTCCACCATGAAAAGTCGCCGAGCTTTTCGGTAGCGCCAGCCAAGGGCCTGTACAAGTGCTTTGGCTGCGGCAAGGCGGGGGGCGTGGTGCAGTTTATTATGGATATTGAGGGTACCAGCTACGTGGAGGCCCTGAAATACCTGGCCAAAAAGTACGGTATTGATGTTCAGGAGGAAGAAAAAACGCCCGAGCAGCAGCTGGCCCAGAACGACAAGGACTCCCAGTTCATCGTCTCCAACTGGGCTAAGGACCACTACCACAAGCTGCTGCTGCACCACGAGGAAGGCCAGAGCATTGGTCTGAGCTACCTGCGCCAGCGCGGCCTGAATCAGAACACCATTCAAACCTTCGAGCTGGGCTACTCCCTCGACCTCTGGGACGACCTGCTGAAAGCCGCCGAGCGGGACGGCTACGACAAGAAATACCTCGAGAAAACCGGCCTCACCATCGTTAAGGAAGACGAGCAGGGCAAAGACACCGGCCGCCGCTACGACCGGTTCCGGGGCCGCGTCATGTTCCCCATTCACAACGTATCGGGGCGCGTGGTGGGCTTTGGTGCGCGCACACTCAAGGCCAACGACAAAACGGCCAAGTACCTGAACTCGCCGGAGTCGGAAATCTACCATAAGTCCGATGTGCTCTACGGCCTGTACCAGAGCCGGCAGGCTATTCGCACCGAGGAGCAGTGCTACTTGGTGGAGGGCTACCTGGATGTGCTGAGCCTGCACCAGGGCGGCATCAAAAACGTGGTAGCCTCCTCGGGTACCTCGCTCACCGAAGGCCAAATCCGCCTGATTAAGCGCTATTCTGATAATGTAACGGTGCTGTATGACGGCGACGCGGCCGGCATTAGGGCCTCGCTGCGCGGAATTGATATGCTGCTGGAAGGCGGCCTGAACGTGCGCGTGGTGCTGTTCCCGGACGGCGACGACCCCGACAGCTACATCCGCAAAGTAGGCGACCAGCGCTTCAAGGACCACCTGGAAAACGCCAGTCAGGACTTCATCACCTTCAAAACCCAGCTGGTAGCCAAAGAAGCCGCCCACGACCCGGTAAAAAAGGCCGAAGCTATTCGGGAAGTGCTCCAAAGCATTGCCAAAGTGCCGGACCCCATTAAGCGGCAAGTGTTTTTGCAGCAAACCAGCAACACCTTCGGTATTGATGAGCAGGTGCTTATCACCGAGTATAACAAGCTGGTCAAGAATGCCACCCAGAAAGCCTCGCCTTCGCCGGGCAGCGCGCCCAGCGGGTTAGGTCAGCAGCCCCCGGCGGCCGCTCCACGCGCACTTTCACCGGAAGAAGAAGCCGAGGCGCTGATGTACGGCGCCACGCCCGACGAGCTGGGCGGCGCGGCCACACCCGGCCGCGACGAGCTGGAGCCCATTGGCGACGTGCTGCAAACCTGTGAGCGGGAAATTGTGCGCCTGCTGGTGCTTTACGCCCCCCAGCCCCTGACGGAGGAAGTGGCCGTGGCCCAGTACCTGATTGCCCAGCTGGAAGAAACGCCCCTGCGCACGCCGCTCTACGCCGATGTGCTCCACTGGTGCCAGCAGGAAATGGAGCAGGGCCGCTGGCCCGAGATACGCAACCTCATCCAGCACAGCCGCTCCGATATCCGCGCCCTCATTGGCGACCTGGCCACCGAGAAGCACGAGCTCAGCCCCAACTGGACTACCCACCAGATTCACGTACCGCGCGAGCTGGACCTCATTCAGCAGGCCTGCGACAACGCCATTCTGCGCCTGAAGAAAGAAGTAGTGCAGCGCGAGCTAAACAAGTTGCAGCTGGAGCTGCGCCTGGCCCAGGACCCCGCCGCCGTAGACCGGATTCTGGAAAACCTGATGCTGTATAAGCGCCTGGATAATGAGCTGGCCGCCCATTTGGGCACCGTTATACCACGCAATATTGCATAGCAGCGCCATGCGCCTAACTTAGCTCCGTGCGCTTAAATCAAATTCAGTATTCGCCGTTGCCGCCCTCCGTCTGGAAGCGGGCCAACCTGAGCCGGTTTGTAATTGCGCTGGGCGTTACGGCGCTTAGCCTGTGTACCGGCGTGAGCGGGTTCATGTATTTTGGCGGCTACAATGTGGTCGATGCCTTTTACATGACCATGATTACCGTGTCTACGGTGGGCTTTGGGGAGCTGCATACCATGGACCAGACCGGGCGCCTGTTTGTCTCGCTGTATATCTTTTTCAACCTGCTGGTGGTGGCCTACCTCGTGTCGGTACTCACTACTTATATTTTTGATGGCGAGCTGCGTAACATCTTCCATATGTTCAAAACTGACCAGGAAATCCGGCGTTTCAGCGGGCACGTAATTGTTTGCGGCTTCGGCCGCAACGGCAGCAAAGCCTACCACGAACTGCGCAGCAACGGCGCCCGCGTGGTGGTGATAGAGCAAAATCAGAAGCTGATGCGCGACCGGCTGGAGGCCGGCATGGGGGAGGTGCCCGCCGTGTTTGGCGATGCTACTTCCGATGAAACCCTGCTGGCGGCCGGCATTGAGCGCGCCGCCGCCCTCATTACGGCCCTGCCCAAAGACTCCGACAACGTGTTTGTGGCCCTCACGGCCCGCGAGCTGAACCCTAAAATCAAGATTATTGCCCGCGCCAGCCTGAAATCAAGCGAGGCCAAGCTGCTGCGCGCCGGCGCCGACTCCGTGGTGATGCCCGATGAAATAGGGGGCTCGCACATGGCCAACCTGGTGGTGCGCCCTGAGGTAATCCGGTTCTTGGAAATGATATCGGGCCTGGGGCCCGATAAGCTCCGTCTGGAGGAGTTGCGCTACGCCGGCGTGCGCCGGGAGTTTCAGGGCAAAAGCATCCGGGAGCTGGATATTCGCTCCCGCAGCGGGGCTACCGTTATCGGCCTGAAGCTCAGCTCCGGAGAGTTTGTGGTGAGCCCCAGCGCCGATGTGCGCCCCGCCCCTGGCGACGTACTGCTGCTGTTGGGTACCGAAACCCAGATTAAGCTGCTGGAGCAGCAGTTTCTGCCTTAAGCCCAGCACTACTTGCGGCGGGAAGTGTAGCTTTGCAGCAGCTTAGGATTAGATGTTTTCGCTAGCTGACTGACTCTGTGCGTGTTCTGCAACTCTGTCCGCGTGTTCCGTTTCCGCCGCATGATGGTGGCGCTATTGCCATGTATGATGTGGCGGCGGGCCTGGCCCGCGCCGGCCACGAGGTAACCGTGCTGGCCATCAACACGCCCAAGCATTTTCAGCCCGCCCACGTGCTGGAGCACCTGCCCGGCGTGCGGCTCCAAACCGTTCCGGTAGATACCCGGCTCTCGCCCTGGAAAGCACTGCGCAACCTGGCTTTCGGCCAGGTGCCATATAACGTGGAGCGGTTTATCAGCCCGGCATTCACGGCGGCTTTGCGGGAGCTGCTGCGCACGGAGCGGTTTGATGTTGTTCAGATAGAAGGCACGTTTGTGGCCTGGTACGTGGAGGTGGTGCGGGCCGCGGCGCCCACGGTGCCCGTGGTGCTGCGGGCTCACAATCTGGAGCATGGCATCTGGCAAATGCTGGCCAGCCGGGAAACCAACCCGGCAAAGCGCTGGTATTTGGGCCACCTGGCGGCGGGTCTGCGCCGTTTTGAGCAGGCGTATCTGCCCCGGTTTGATGCCATTGCCGCCATTACGGAGCCCGACCAGCGCCGCCTGCGGGAGTTGGGCTGCCGGGAGCCGATTGTGTTTATTCCGGCCGGGGTTGATCTGCAGCGCTTCCGGCGCAATAAGGCCATTCATGCCCGGCCGCGCACCCTGTTCATGATCAGCTCCCTGAACTGGCTGCCCAATCAGGAAGGGCTGGACTGGTTTCTAACGCAGGTGTGGCCGCGCATCACGGACCGCCTGCCCGATCTGGAGCTGCACCTGGCGGGCAAAGACATGCCCGAACGCTACCAGCAGATGCGCCTGCCCCGGGTGGTAGTGCACGGTTTTGTAGACTCCGCCGCCGAGTTTATGCAGCAGTATGAGCTGATGCTGGTGCCCCTGCTTTCCGGGGGCGGCATGCGCGTCAAAATCATTGAAGGCATGGCGCTGGGCAAGTGTATTCTGAGTACTGGTGTGGGCTCCGAAGGCATTTACTGCCAGAACAACAAAGACATTATTCTCTGCGATGACCCGGAAGAATGGGTGGAGCGCATTGAGCGGTATTATCACGGAGATTTATGCCACGATAAGATGGGAGAGGAGGCCGCTGCCACGGTGCAAAGCCTCTACGACAACCACCGCATTATTGAGAAATTTGAGGAGCTGTACCGCACGCTAATCCCTCGGCCGGCATGATCAGCGCCGTGGCCGCCGTGGTTTTCTGGCTGAGTCTGCTGCTGGTAGCGCATACCTACGTGCTGTTTCCCTGGCTGCTGGCGCGGCAGGCGCGCGGCCGCCGGCAAAATGCGCAGGTATATACGGCTGATGATGAGAACCTGCCCGCCGTGGATATCCTGCTGGCCGTGCACAATGAAGAGCAGGTAATCGAGGAAAAAATTCATTCCACGTTTACCACCACCTACCCGCTGGACCGGCTCACTTTCTACATCGGTTCTGATAATTCTGCCGACCAAACGCATGCCCTGGTAGAGCGCCTGCAGCAGCAATATCCCCAAATCCGGTTCCGGCCTTTCTCCCAGCGCACCGGCAAGCCCGGTGTTATGGAGGCGCTTTCCCGGGAAGCCGCCGCGCCGGTTCTGGTTCTCACGGATGCCAACGTATTTTTTGCGCCCGATACGCTTTACCACCTGGTGAAGCATTTCTGCAACCCGGCTATTGGTTTGGTGGGCGGTAACATCCTGAACCCGGAGCACCGCCAGGAAGGCATTTCCGGCCAGGAAAAAGCGTACCTGGAGCGGGAAAACCTGATTAAGTACCAGGAGGGCGTGGTGTGGGGAACTATGATAGGAGCCTTTGGGGGCTGCTTTGCCGTGCGCCGCGCTGCCTACCAACCGGCCCCGGCCCACTTCCTCGTCGACGACTTCTACATTTCCCTGGCGGTGCTGCAGGCGGGCTATCAGGCTATTAATGAACTGCAGGCAGTATGCTACGAGGACGTATCAGACCGGCTGCCGGAGGAATTCCGGCGCAAGGCGCGCATCTCGGCCGGCAACTTCCAGAACCTGCGCGTGTTCCGCGGGCTGCTCTGGCCGATGTGGTCGGGGCGGGCGTATGCGTTCTGGTCGCACAAAGTGCTTCGCTGGTTTACCCCTTTTTTCCTGCTGCTGCTGCTGCTGGCCAATACCGTGCTGGTGGCAGAAGGAGCCGGCTGGTTTTACGGGCTTACGCTGCTGGGCCAGCAGGGGCTGCTGCTACTACTGCCCCTCGACTGGCTGCTGCGGCAGGCGGGTATCCATAACCGGCTGCTGCGCTTCATTACGCACTTTTACAGCATGAATGCGGCGTTGCTGCTGGGCCTCTGGCGCTACCTGCGCGGTATTAAAACCACCGTCTGGCAGCCCACCCAACGCTTTCAGCAGGCGGCTAAGTAAGATTTTCGGCTGGCTGTTCCTGGCTGTTTTCTGGTCGATTCTTCTCAATGCTGGGGTAAACTCAGTACGATGGGAGAACCGGAATCAGCCACTTAATACCAACAACATCAAACCATTATGAAACAGCTGCGGATTGCTATTGTGGGGTGCGGCAATATGGGGCTGGCCTTCGCCAAGTCCTTTCTGCATTATAACCTGGTAGAGCCACAGGACCTGCTCCTGATTGGTCGCCATGCCGAGCACTGCCAGCGGCTGCGGCAGGCCCATCCCAGCTTGCCCACCGGCCTGCTCGATGCGCAGGTAAGCACCTGCAACGTAGTTCTGATTGCCATCAAGCCCCAGGATTTTGGCCGCATGGCCGGAGACCTGGCCGCTGTATTGCGGCCGGAACAGGTGGTGCTCTCCATCATGGCGGGTATCCCCATTGCCCGCCTGCAGCGGGAGCTGGGCCATGGCCAAGTGCTGCGCGCCATGCCCAACACGCCGGCGTTGCTGGGCATGGGCATCACGGGTTTCTCGGCGGCGCCGGAGGTGGAGCGGCTGCGCCTGCATCAGATAGAAAACCTTCTGAACGCTACCGGGCGCGCTATTTTTCTGGAAGATGAAAGCCTGCTGGATGCCGTGACGGCCCTGAGTGGCAGCGGCCCGGCTTACTTTTATTTCCTGGTGAAAGGCATGATTGAAGCGGGCCGGCAAATGGGCTTTTCGGAGTCGGTGGCAGCCCTGCTGGTAAAGCAGACCATGTTGGGGTCCTATCATTTGCTCAATAACTCAGAGAAAAACCTGGATGAGCTCATTGCGGATGTGGCCTCCAAAGGCGGCACCACCGAGGCTGCCCTGCGCCGCTTTGCCCAGGGAAACCTCACCGAAACCCTGATAGCCGGCATCCAGGCGGCCCGGCAGCGGGCCACGGAGCTGGCCGCCGAATAGCCGTCGGGCTGCCCTCATAACACCGAAAATGCCGTCACCTTGGGTAGGCTGCGGCCAGAGGCGTAACTTCGCGCCGCCGTTGCGGTTTACATGCCGGGCGTGCCTTTCTTTTTCCCGCCCAACCCAGCCAGTATGCTTGATTCGATTGAAGATGCCATTGCCGACATCCGCGCCGGTAAAGTGGTTATTGTAGTAGATGATGAGGACCGCGAAAACGAAGGCGACTTTATCTGCGCCGCCCGCTGCGCCACCCCTGAAATTGTGAATTTCATGGCCACCCATGGCCGCGGCCTGGTGTGTGCCCCGTTGCTGGAAGACCGCTGCGAGCAGTTGGGCCTGGAGCTGATGGTGGGCCGCAACACGGCCCTGCACGCCACGCCCTTCACGGTTTCTATTGACCTGCTGAAGAACGGCGTAACCACCGGTATTTCTGCTTCCGACCGCAGCAAAACCATCCTGGCCCTCATCGACCCCGATACCAAGCCCGAGGAGCTGGGTAAACCCGGCCACATCTTCCCCCTCAAAGCCCGCAAGGAAGGCGTGCTACGCCGCGCCGGTCACACCGAGGCGGCCGTAGACCTGGCCCGGCTGGCCGGGTTTGAGCCCGCCGGCGTGTTGGTGGAAATTCTGAAGGAAGACGGCGAAATGGCCCGCCTGCCGGAACTTCGGGAAGTAGCCAAGCGCTGGGACCTGAAGCTGATTTCGGTACAGGACCTCATCAAGTATCGCCTGGAGAAAGAAAGCCTCATTACCCGCGAAATTTCTGTGCAGCTGCCTACCGAGTGGGGCGATTTTGACCTGTATGCCTACACCCAGCGCTCCAACGGTGCCCAGCACCTGGCCCTGGTGAAAGGCGACCTGACCCCCGGCGAGCCGGTGCTGGTGCGCGTGCACTCCAGCTGCGTTACCGGCGACATTTTCGGCTCCTGCCGCTGCGACTGCGGCCCCCAGCTGCACCATGCCATGCAGCAGATTGAAAAGGCCGGTAAAGGCGTTTTGGTGTATATGAATCAGGAGGGCCGCGGTATTGGCCTGCTCAACAAGCTGAAAGCTTACAAGCTGCAGGAGCAGGGCCGCGACACCGTGGAAGCCAACATTGAGCTGGGCTTTGGCATGGATGAGCGCGACTACGGCGTGGGTGCCCAAATTCTGCGCGACCTGGGCATCAGCAAAATGCACCTGCTCACCAACAACCCCCGCAAGCGCACCGGCCTCATCGGCTACGGCCTGGAAATAGTGGATACCGTGCCCATCGAAATTATTCCAAACGAGCACAACGAGCGGTACCTGACCACCAAGCGGGACAAGCTGGGCCACACCATTCTCAGTAAGCTGCGGCCGGCATAAAGCAGCCGCGTAAACACCCACGGCAACTAAGTAGCGCGAGGCGCTATCTTAATACTTACTACGGTGAATAGGCAGCATAAGCGGCTTATTCACCGTAGCTTTATAGCTCCTTTCCATTATTCTTATCTAATGAACTTCCACTATTTTACCACTCTACTATTAGGCTCTTTGCTGGGGGCCAACGTGGCAGCCCAGGCGCAATTCACCGAAAAGTATAATGCCCAAAAATTCGCCAAGGAGTTTGGCTGGGCCGAAGTAGCTCTTACTAACGGAGAAACTTTGAAGGGCCCCGTTACGCTTTACTGGAGCGAAGACATGCTAGTGCTGAATCAGCAAGGCCAGAAAGTATTGCCCTCAGTGCATGTCACCCATTTCACTGTGCGGCAGGAGCAGCCTGTCGACTTCGACACGAAGAAACGTTACGATTTCGAGCCGATGAGGCAAGGCTACTACCCGGGTAAAGCCGGCTTCCCGACGGAACCGAAGCCGCAAAAATTGTGGGAGATGCCGCCGCAGGTGAGCCGGGTATTCCAAACCTATCGTTGGTCTCGGGCTGAGGATCACAGCAACTTCCGAGGGCTAGGTTACTTTGAGCAACTGAGCGCCGGCCCGGTAGTACTGCTCAGCCGTCAGGCACTGTTCCTGAAAACGCAGCATGTAGCGGGCGCCCCCGGCAGTACAGGCAGTACATACAAACAAATAGCAAAGAAAGACGGGTTTTATCTATCGTATTCCGATGGCAGCCTGCGGTATCTGCGGGAGCCAGAAAAGGAGTTTTACGCCGCTTTTCAAAATTACATTCCGCAAATACAAGAGTTTGCCCGTCGCTACAACCTAGGGTTTTCCAAACCCCACGAGTTGGCGTATCTGGTGAATTATGCTAACTCATTGGCTGTCAGTGGCGCGCAAAAACCCACTGAATAAGACGTCTGATCAGCCTTCAGCTATACTTTTATTTCACAAATCCCAATGCGCAGCAGCAGATAGCTCAGGACACAGAGGAGCGCTACCTCACTACCAAGCGGGATAAGCTGGGTCATACTATTTTAAGCAAGCTGCGGCCGGCCTAGTCCGGTTAGGCGGGCAGTTAGACTAACTACTCTGCTGCGCCTTTCGGTCTCGGTGCCAATAGCCTGCATTTCAGCCCTATCGGGCGGCCTGCTTCTCTCTGGAGTGTGCCGCCCGATAGGGTTGTTTGCTTTAGAAAAGCCGCCTATCAGGATTAGAAGTAAGATTAAATTTTTTAATAGTATTACTATTAAACACAATAGCCGTTTATATTTGCAGCTGTAGGCTTTCTATCAGGCTGCTGAGTAGGAAGGCCCCGGAAAATGCAATCCGCCCTTAGCTGCCCCACCATGAGCACTGCCCTGCGCATCGAACTAAATAAGAACCTGTACCTGCGCGACCCGCAGGACACAGACCTGGGCCGCCGCCTGATAGCGGAAAGTATTCTGCTGATTGATGAAATTGGCTTTGAGCAGTTTACCTTCAAAAAGCTGGCCGCGCGGATGGATTCCACGGAAGCTTCCCTGTACCGCTACTTTGAGAATAAGCACCGGCTGTTGGTTTATCTGATGTCGTGGTACTGGGCCTGGCTGCGCTTCCAGATTCGGTTTCATACCCACAACGTGGCCAGTGCGCCGGAGCGCATGCGGCTTATCCTGGGCATTCTGACCCGGGCCCATCACGACGACCCCTCCACCACCCAGCTGGATGAAGCCGCACTCTACCGCCTGGTTATCAACGAAGCCTCCAAAGCCTACCTCACGCATGGCGTGGATGAAGACAACAAGGTGGGCCTGTTCCGCGAATACAAACAGCTGGTAGCGGACATTACGCTGGTGGTAAGAGAGATTAACCCGGCCTATGCGTATCCGCATGCCCTGGTAAGCACGCTGCTGGAAGCGGCCCGCAAGCAGCTGTTCTTTGCCTGGCACCTGCCTTCCCTCACTGATGCCAATCCGCAGCAGGCAGCGGAAACCGAAATATATGCGTTTCTGGAATCCCTGGTTTTTGGCGTACTTAAATAAGCAACCCGCACAAGCTTCACCTAAGGTTGTTATACAACCGGCGCCACCGCCTCAGGCCAGAGAGGAAGCTTCCCCACACTTAGTTTTTTGAGACCATGGCAGATCAAACTGAAGCGAGCCTGACGCCCGGCCAACGCATGTTCCGGTTGCTGGCCGCAGAACGCCGGGACATCACCTACCTGTATATCTATGCCGCGCTGGCCGGCCTCATCAGCCTCACCCTGCCGCTGGGGGTACAGTCCGTTATCGGGTTTGTGAGTAGTGGCGATGTCAGTACCTCCTTGGTGGTGCTCATCAGCTTTATTGTGGTGGGCACTTTTCTGGTGGGGGCGCTGCAGGTTATGCAGCTATATCTGGTGGAGTTTATCCAGCAGCGCCTGTTTGCGCGGGTAAGCTTCGACTTTGCCGTGCGCCTGCCCCGGGTGCGCACGGAGGCCCTGAACGGCCAGTACCTGCCCGAGCTGATGAACCGCCTGCTGGATACGCCTACCCTGCAAAAGGGCCTGGCTACGGTGCTGGTGGAGTTTTCCGCGGCCGCCCTGCAAATTCTGTTTGGGCTGATTCTGCTGGCGTTTTATCACCCCATTTTTATTGCCTTTGGCGTGCTGCTGGTTCTGGTGCTGGGGCTGCTCCTGCGCCTCACCAGCCCCAAAGGACTCAGCACGAGCCTGCAGGAATCAAAATACAAGTATAAAGTGGTGGCCTGGCTGGAAGATATTGCCCGGACGGCGCAAACCTTTCGGTACCCGCCCCGGGAGGAGCTGGCTTACAACCGCACCGATGAGCTGGTAGGCAGCTACCTCACGGCCCGGCAGCAGCATTTCCGGGTGCTGCTCACGCAATACTTCGGGTTTGTGGCTTTTAAAACGCTTATCACGGCGGCTCTGCTGATCATTGGTTGCTGGCTGCTGATTAGCAAGCAGCTGAACATTGGGCAGTTTGTGGCCGCCGAAATCGTGATAATCCTCATCATCTCGGCGGTGGAGAAGGTATTGATCAAGCTGGATGTAGTGTATGATGCCCTAACCTCCATTGATAAAATTGGCCAGGTGCTGGACCTGCCGGTGGTGCCGCCGCGGGCCGGCGCAGAAATGCCGCTGCCAACCGGGCGCTGTGGGCTGCAGCTGGAACTCCAGGACCTGAGCTACCACTACCCGGGTAGCCGCAAAGCAACCCTGCAGGAGGTAACGCTTACGTTGCACGCCGGCGAGCATCTGGGCCTGGCCGGCCACGATGGCAGCGGAAAAAGCACCTTACTGCGGGTACTGGCCGGGCAGCTCCTGGATTTTTCCGGCGTGGTGGCGTGTGATGGGCTGGCTATGCAGGACCTGTCGGCAGCTACCATGGGCCTGCACATTGGGGATAATATTTCGCACCAAAACCTGTTTGAGGGCACGGTGCTCGAGAATATAACCCTGGGTCAGGCGGGTATTTCCCCTGAGGATGTAGCCTGGAGCCTGGAGCTGGTAGGCCTGCGCGAGCAGGTGTACAGCCGGCTGGGCGGCCTGCAGGCACCCCTGGGCATTGGCAGCCCCCTGGCTGATAGCTTTCGCCAGAAGCTGCTGCTGGCCCGGGCGCTGGTGCGCCGCCCCCGCCTGCTGCTGCTCGATGGTTTTCTGCCCGGCGTGGAGCCCGTGGAGCGGCTGCGCATCCTGACGCGGGTGCTGGCCCCGGAGCATTGCTGGACCGCCGTGCTGGCCTCCAACGAGCTGCGCGAGCTGGCCCTGTGCCCGCGCCTGGCTTTTATGCGCGAGGGCTCCCTGTTGGCTGATGGACCCTTCGCGGAAATGGCGAAACGGCCAGAGTTTCAAACCTTGCTGGCTTAACGACCGGCCCACCAGCTTCCGGAGAGCAAGTACCACCCTAGTTTAGACTTATCCCGATGCCTTTTGCTGAAAATCCTCTGGATGAAACCAACCCGGCAGTAGCGCGCTTCCGCTCATTTGCCCGGGTGCAAACGCCCACCATGGGGCGCACGCTGGCCCGTTGGGTAGGCGCCCTGGGCGTATTGGTGCTGCTGGCCGGGTTTCTGCCCTGGACCCAGAACATCCGCTCCTACGGCCAGCTGACCACCCTGCGCCCCCAGGACCGGCCGCAAACCGTGCCCAGCACCATTGCCGGGCGTATTGCCCGCTGGCACGTGCGGGAAGGCCAGCTGGTAAAAAAAGGCGATACGCTGGTTGAAATTACCGAAATCAAGGAGAAATATTTCGACCCCCAGCTGCTGCAGCGCACCCGCGAGCAGCTGCAGGCCAAAATTGCGGCTTTGGAAGAAAACCGGGGCAAAACCGTAGCGCTGGGCTCCCAGCAGCAGGCCCTGCGGAGCGGCCTGAGCATCAGCCTGGACAAAGCCCGCAACAAAGTAAGCCAGACGCGCCTGAAGCTGAACTCGGACCAAGCTGACCTGCGTGCCGCCAACAATGACCTGGAAATTGCCCGCCAGCAGCTCACGCGCCAGGAAGCTCTCTACCAACAAGGCTTAAAAAGCCTGACGGAGCTGGAGCAGCGCTGCCTGAAATTCCAGGAAAGCACGGCCAAACAGCAGTCGGCCGAGAATAAGGTGGGCGCCAGCCAGCAGGAGCTGCAGAATGCCCAGCTGGAGCTGTCCTCGCTGCAGGCTGAATACCAGGACAAGCTGGCTAAGTCCGAATCGGACCGCCGCTCGGCTGTGGCCTATCAGTTTGATAGTGAAGGCCAGATTGCCAAGCTGCGCAACGAGCTGGCCAACCTTAGCATCCGGGCCGGCTACTACTACATTCAGGCCCCGCAGGATGGCTACGTAGTGCGGGCGCTAAAGGAGGGCCTGGGGGAGATGGTGAAGGAAGGCGAGCCGATTGTGACGGTGATGCCTAAATCTCCGGCCCTGGCCGCCGAACTCTACGTGAAGCCCATGGATATTCCCCTGCTCACGGTGGGGCGCAAAGTGCGGCTGCAGTTTGATGGCTGGCCGGCCCTGGTGTTCACCGGCTGGCCGGGCTCCAGCTTTGGCACGTTTGGGGGCCGCGTGGCCGTCATTGATAACATCGGCTCGCAGGGGGAGTACCGCATCCTGGTTACTCCCGACCCGGCGCTGGAGCCCTGGCCCGAACCCCTGCGCGTGGGCTCCGGCGTATATGGCTGGGCCCTGCTGGATGATGTGCCGATTTGGTACGAGCTATGGCGGCAGCTGAATGGCTTCCCGCCCAATTTTGTGGGCAGTCCGGCAGCCAAGGGCAAGAGTGGTAGTGGTAAGGTGGCCAAGGCGGATAAAGCGGCCGACAGCGGGGGAGAGGAGGAAGGCAAATGAAACAGCTGACGTATGCCTTGCTGCTGGGCAGTATGCTGACCTCGCGGCCGGGCTCTGCCCAGGGAGTTGGCAGTTTGACCCCGACCCTGACGCCCGGCGCCGCTGTTTCCCGCACCGCCGACTCAGCGCAGGTTTTCAGCCTGACCGATATGCTGACCTACGTGGCCCTGCGCCACCCCGTGGCCCGCAAAGCCGGGCTGCTGCCGGATCGGGCCCTGCAGGAGGTGCGCTTTGCCCGCGGCCAGTTTGACCCCACCGCCAGCAGCAAATACTACGGCAAAACCTTCAAAGGCAAAGAATATTTTCATGACTGGGATGCCCAGCTGCGCGTTCCGGTGTGGTATGGCCTGGATGTGAAAGCGGGCTTCGACCGGGGCGTGGGCCCCTACATCAACCCGGAAAACAGCACCTCGCCGGCGGGCCTGAGCTACGTCGGTATTTCGGTGCCGCTGGGGCAGGGCTTGCTCATGGATGAGCGGCGGGCCGCCGTGCGGCAGGCCCAGGCGCTGCAGGGCCTGGCCGAGGCCGAACGGCGCAGTGCCCTCAACAAGCTGCTGCTGCAGGCCACCAAAGACTACTGGGACTGGAGCCTGAACTACCAGCGCCTGCAGCTGCTGTCCCAAAATACCGACTTGGCCCTTATTCGCCTGCGGGCCGTGCGGCAGCGCGTGCTGCTCGGCGACCTGGCCGCCATTGACTCCGTAGAAGCCCTCACGGAGCTGCAAAACCGGCAGGCTACGCTCAGCCAGGCGCGGGTGCAGTTCCGCAACGCCACGCTGCTGCTGAGCAACTACCTCTGGGACGAGCAGCAGCAACCCCGGGAGCTACCCACCTCGGCCCGGCCCCAGCCGCTACCCGGCCCCGCGGAGTGGCGGCCCCTCTCGCCCGATTCTGTGCGGGCCCTGGCCCAGGTAGCCGGGCAGGTGCATCCGGAGCTGCAGAAAAGCCAGGCCAAGCTGGTGCAGCTGGGCGTAGAGCGCCGCATGCTCAGCAACAAGCTGCTGCCCAAGCTCTCCGTAGACTATAACCTGCTGCAGGCCGGGCAGCCGTTCAGCCCGGAAAAGCCCGCCAGCCTGAGCGGGACCTACCTCGAGAACAACTACAAGCTGGGCCTCAGCTTCGCGTATCCGCTGCTGCTGCGCCAGGAGCGGGCCAAAATCCAGCTGAACCGTCTCAAGCTGCAGGAAACCCAGCTGGACCTGCAGCAGAACACCCGCGACGTCCAGACCGGGGTGCAAACCGCCGCCAACGACTGGGAAGCCCTGCGCGAGCAGCTGGCTCTGCAGGAGCAGGTGGTGCGCAATGCCAGCCGCCTGCGCGAGGGCGAGCAGATACGTTTTGAAAACGGGGAAAGCTCCGTGTTTCTGCTCAACTCCCGGGAAGCCAGCCTGGTGCTGGCGCGCATAAAGCTAGCCGAGCTGCAAGCCAAATATGCCCAGACCCAGGCCACCCTGCGCTGGGCGGCGGGCGGTGCGCCGGAATAGCCAGTGTTTGGGTGTGATTGGTAAGAGGCCTTTGATACCGGGAACCCAGTTCCTATATTTCAGGACTATGATTATTTTAAGGCAATTGGATAGAAGGTTTCTGTTAGTTGGGCTGCTATCAACTATTAGTATAGCAAAAGTGCAGGCGCAGCCCAGTTATGTGCAGGAGTTTGCGGCTGCCACGGTTGTGCTGGCTACCGGCGACACTCTGCGGGGGCCATTGGTTTTGCACCACAACGAGGATATAATCCGCCTCACGATGCCCAATCAGACGGTGCGCACCTTTACTCCGGTGGCGGTAGAATATTTCACAGTGCAAGGTGAGGTAAATAATAACCTCACTGAAAACCAACCCTACCACGAAATCCAGCCCCATCCAACTGATTTATCCATGCGGCAAATCGGATACTCCCTGAGTAGGGGGTATTCCTACACTAGCCAGGAAAACCACAAACGGGCCCTGCCGCTGTGGCTTACCCGTTTGGATACGCTGCACTTAAAGGTGTTCCGCACCTACCGCTGGAACCCCCGCCAGGCGAATTCCAATTTTACGTCACCGGTATTTTTTGAGCAGCTAAGCCATGGGCCTGTCTATCTGTTGCTTCGGCAGGAGTTGGGGAAGCGCGAAGTTCGGGAGTATAGTAATGCCGGTACCTACAATCAGGTAACCCGCACGTACAGACCAGTGAAAGACATGCTGTACCTGGGCACCCCAAAAGGCCAGGTAGTGCCGTTGCCTAACCCCAGAAAAAATCTGCTGAGCTTTTATCATGCTAAAAGCCGGCAGATTGAGCAGTATGCCAGGCAAAATAAGCTGGATTTCAACAACACCTGGGACCTTACCTTGCTGGTAAACTATGCCAACTCTCTGATAACAGCTGAGGCTGATTAACTCCCGTAAATACCCCTTCAATTTTGCCTGGCCCCGGGCTTGTGTTCCGCTTGTAACTGACTCTGAAAATTCTTATATTTTCAGACTATGACAAGTAAGCGAGCAGGCATTTTTGGGATAGTATGGACTGGGTTGATGCTTTTAGGTCAGGCTGCCCAGGCCCAGAACAGCTTTGTGCAGCAGTTTGCGGGAGCCACTGTGTTGCTGACGAACGGCGACACCCTGCGCGGCCCTTTAATCCTGCACCGCAGCGAGGATGTGATTCGCATTACGATGCCCAATCAGTCCGTCAGCACGTTGTCGCCGGTGGCCGTGAAGGCCTTTGCCGTGAAAGGGGAAGTGGGCAATAACCTGCCCGACTACCGCTACGATGATTTTCTGGATGCGCGCAACGGGTACTTCTTTGGGGGGCCGCCCATGCTGTATAACCAGCCGGTAATGGTGCGGCAGGCCCGGCGCGATACCACGCGGGTGCGCGTGTTCCGTACCTACCGCTGGAACCACGACCAGGACTATTCTGACTTTAAGTCGCCGGGCTTTTTTGAGCAGCTGAGTGCAGGCCCCACGCACCTGCTGCGCCGCCAGCAGCTGGTAGAGCGTGCCATAAACGACCCCTACAACCGCGGGGCTTACCGGGGCATGTATGGCTCGCCGGGCACGCGCTACGGCTACTATACTGATGTGAAAGACCTGCTGTATCTGGGCACCGCGCAGGGCGAAATCGTGCCCCTGCGCAGCCCCAGGAAAGACCTTCTGAACTTCTACCGGGCCTACAGCCGCCAGATTGAGCAGTATACCAAGCAGCACAAGCTCAACTTCAATAACCTGCAGCAGCTAGCGTATATCGTGAACTACGCCAACTCCCTGCAGCCGGCCCCGGCTACTCCATAGCCGGGATTAATTATAAATCCCGGGTACGCAGCAACAGGTAGCTCAGGCCCCAGAACAGGGCAATGTAAGCCAGGGCAAAGGGCAAAGCCTGCGTGGGAGTAAGTGCGCCGGTGGGCCCGGTTACGGTATTCAGGAGTTCCTGCCCGGGCGTGGGCGTGAGGCTGCCCAGCAGCTTAGCCGGGAAGTAGCGGTCCAGCGCATCGGGCAGCTGCCAGCGAACCAGCGGTTCGGCTATCCACATATACACCAGAAAAGAGATAATAGCGGGCCCGCTTTTGCGCACCAGAAACGCCAGCAGCGCCGCCAGGCTTAGGTACCCCAGCGCCTGCACGGCGTACAGGCCCACGGCTCCCACGTCGGCGGTAATAGCGCCCGGTGCAGGCTGTGGCCCCCGGGTTAAGCCGAAATAAAGCCCCACGCTCACTACCACCAGGGAGGCATAAAGCACCAGCACGCCCGCCACGCCCAGCTTGGCCTGCACCAGCTCGGCCCGCGAAAGCCCGTCAATTACCTGCTGCCGAAACGTGCGGAACTGAAACTCATCGGTTATCAGAATGATGAGCAGGATGCCCAGCAGCAGGTTGAAGTAGCTGGCCACGTAGCTCAGGCGGCTCCAAAGTTCGGGAAAGGCATACAGGGAGTTGCCAATGGGCTTGCCATTGATAACGGTGCCGCCGCTCATAGCTACAAAGCCCGTTAGCAGCAAAGCAAACAGCAGCAGGATAAGCCAGACGGTACGGTAGGGAAGTATTTTACGGAGTTCGGCGCGAAACAGCACGGCGGTAGGCTTGGGATAGAGCGTAAGTTAAGAGGCCTGGGTGAGGGCCAGGAACTGAGTTTCCAGACTGCGCGGGCGCATTTCCAGGCCAGCCAGCACCACGCCCTGCGCAAATAGCGCCTGGTTGAGCGCCGCTGTGTCGTAGCCATCGGCCAGCTGGGCGCTCAGGCGGCCATCGGGCTCCGCCTGTACGTCAGAGACCCACGGTATCTGTGCTAGGGCCTGCGGCAGCGCACCCGCGGCAGAGGGCGCCGCCCGCAGCAGTACCCGGTCGGCGGTGGCCAGAATATCCTGTACGCGGCCGGCGGCCCGCAGCTCGCCCCGGTGCAGCACGGCCACGTGGGTGCAGACTTTCTCAATCTCATCCAGCAGGTGACTGGCGATGATGATGGTTTTGCCCTCGGCCGCCAGTCGCTGAATCAGGGTGCGTACCTCCGCAATACCCTGCGGGTCCAGGCCATTGGTGGGTTCGTCGAGCACCAGGACCTCGGGGCGGTTGAGCAGGGTGGCGGCCAGCGCCAGGCGCTGTTTCATGCCCAGGGAATAGGTAGAAAAGGCATCATGCTGCCGGGCCAGCAGGCCTACAGTTTCCAGCGCATGGTCTATGGCCTGGGCATCGGCCTGCTTCACGGCGGCTACTACCTGCAGGTTTTGGCGGGCCGTGAGGTAAGGAAAGAAGTTGGGCGTTTCCAGCATGGCACCCACGCGCCGCTTGCTGACGGAGGAAATAGGCTGCCCAAACCAGCTTACGGTACCGCCGGTGGCGTTCAGCACACCCAGGGCCAGCCCCAGCGTGGTGGTTTTGCCGCTGCCATTGGGGCCCAGCAAGCCATACACGCTGCCCGCCTCCACGGCCAGCGTGAGCCCGCGGAGCGCCTGCGTGCGGCCGTAGTGTTTTGATAGGTTATTTAACTCGAGAACAGCCATTCTTTAGGATGAGAGCTGGAAATAGAAATAGGTAATAGAAATACCGTGCTGCTGAGCGGAGTCCAAGCATCTTGCCCGCTTCGATGCCAAGGTATACCACACTAGCGAGATGCTTCGACTCCGCTCAGCATGACCCGTTCTTTTATGACACGGTTTTTATGACGGACTTTGTCCAACTGAGTCAGCACGCGAGATGCTTCGGCGGCTGTCTCTGCATGACGGACAATTGCAGCAGGACGTTTTATTCCTCCTTCAGTATGCCCTTTAACGCAGTGCCCTGCCAGCGCATTATGGGGTAGCGCAGGTGCGAGGGCTCGTAGTAGGGCGACTGCCGGTAGATAAAGTCCAGCTGGACGGCTGCGCTTTTGGCGAAAGCCGGGTCAGTCTGGCGCTTGGCTTCCAGCTGCGCTTTGAGAGCGGGGTTTTTGGCCAGCATTTCCGCGGCCAGGTCTTCAAAAACATAGTCAGAGAAATACTCTTTCTGCTGCAGGATGCTGTCGAAGAAGCCCCAGGCAAAAAACGAATCGGTGGCATGCGGCTCCAACGTTTCAACCAGATAGCGGGCAGCGGGCTGATCGAGCCAGGCTACATAGTCGCCGGCGTGGAAGGCCAGGGCCTGCTGCTGCGCTTTTACCTGCACCTGGGAGTGGATATAATGGCCTTCGTAGGGGCGCGGCGCCGTTTTGTAGTCCGCAATGGAATACACTTCGCCCGTCAGGGTGGTGTCGCGCGTGAGACGCTGCAGGCGCACCTGGCTCAGGCGCAGGCGGTCCAGCACTTCGCCCCAGGCTTGCGGAATTACATAAGCCTGCGGGCGGGTTACCGTTACAGTAGGCCGGAAGGTGTTGTAGTAGGGAATAGGGCGCTTGTACGGGGCTTTGCGGTCATAATAGAGGCGGGGCAGGTTGCTGACCTGGCTGGTTTTGGTTTTACCTTCGTAGCCCCGGAACTCAAACGTGGTGGCCTGGGTGGTATCCAGCTTCCAGGCCAGCGGGAAGATGGTTTGCGCGGCGGTTTGCTGGGCAGCAGCCTGGCGGGCCTGCTGAATGGTGGCGGCGTCGCGGTGCACGGTGCGCACCAGCACATCCAGGAAATCATAAGTGACGCGCACGCGGGGCGCAAAGGCCTTCCACATGTGCGTTTCCGTCACAAACCCAATGGTGTTGAACAAGGTGGTGTAACCGGTAGAATAGCGGGGCGTTTCCAGAAAACCCACCAGCCCGCGGGCGTCGGGCGTACGGCCTTCAAAGTCTACGTAGGGTGTGAGGGGCCACTTGCGCTTGTTCATATCCCCGTAAAGGGCCGGCAGAAGCTGTTTTTCCATGTAGGCGCTCAGGGCCGGGTGCAGCTTGTCTTTTTGGGTGGCAATGAGCGTCATGGTGTACTGGTAGTCGGCACCGTTAGAGGTGTGCGTATCTACAAATACATCGGGGAGCCAGCGCTGGTACAGTTGGGCAAAGGAGCGGGCATTGCGCGAGTCCTGCTTGATGTAGTCCCGGTTCAGGTCGAGGTTGCGGGCGTTGCCGCGAAAGCCATACTCCTGCGGCCCGTTCTGGTTGGCGCGGGAAGAAGGGCCGCGGTTCAGCATGCCATCCACATTATAAACCGGAATAATGACCAGCGTAACATTTTCCAGCTGGCGGCGCAGCTCCTTTTTCTGCACGTAGTCGCGCGCCAGCATCATGGAGGCATCAATTCCTTCCGGCTCGCCGGGGTGAATGCCGTTTTGGATAAGAATGACCCGCCGGTTTTTCTGGTGCACGGATGTGGGGTTGGCGTCGCCATCCAGGGAAATTACTACCTCGTGCAGCGGGCGGCCCACATCAGTAGTACCGGCTTCACGCATGGTAATTTCCGGGTAGGCAGCATCCAAGCGTTTATAATAATCGATGCACTCCTGGTAAGTGGTGGTGGTGTTGCCGTTGCCTTTCTCGAAGGGCGTACGCCAATCGGGCGCCGGGGCAGCGGTTGCGGTGCCCAGCAGGGCGGTGATGGTAAGCAGCAGAAACATGAAAAAGCCGGGGCAGGAGAGTGGTTCTGAAATGGAAACTCCGGCGCTTCCCGCTCCGGAGCAGGAAGCGCCGGAGGGAGTCCGGTAAAATGCTTCAGGAAAAAAATTAGTAGCGCAGGCGGGGCGGGGGGAACAGCACCTGATCCACACTATACCGGCCTGGGCCCACGAAGAGCAAGCCGGCAAACAGGAAAGCCGCTTCCAGCGCGTGGGAGTAATCATTAAAGCCCTGGCCCTGCCCTAAGTGGGTAATGACTGCCATAATCATGGTGCCCAGCAAAAACACGCAGGCCACCCGAAAAAACAAGCCCAGCGCCAGCAGCTGCCCGCCCACCGCCTCGGCCACCGCGGCCAGAAAGCCCCAGAAGGCGGGGGCAAAATGAATGCCCACCAAGCCCATAGCGCCCCCCACTTGTTCCCAGGTTTCGGGGCCGCCAATGAGTTTGGGATACCCATGCACCGTAAACATCACCCCAATCCCTACGCGTAGCAGCAACAGGCCGAAGTCGTGAAAACGGTAAAAGTTCTGCAAGGCTTTCATAGCAGCAATGGCCAAAGAAGTGGCGTAATGGTTAAGAGAAAAGGGCTTGTGAGGTTGCCAAAGTACAGGAATTATAGCGGAATGCAACGCCCAGGCCCAACGCACTACCGGAAAAGTAATACCCCTTTAATTTTAGTGGCATCGGGTACATCAGTGGGGCGCCGTACCGGAGCGTTGGGGTTGGGCAGGGTACTGGCATCCAGGAGCCAGGAAATCTGGGCGGCTTCTGATACGGCCACCAGGCCCATGTCGCCGCGCTCCACAAACTGAATGCCGTAAGCCTGGCGCGCCTGCCCATACGTAGAGCCCACGCCCACGCCGCCCTGCGCGGCGCGGTAGCGGGCATCGTGCAGCTGAATGCGCCATATCCGGTAGCCTTCCTCCTCATCACCAACCAGCTCCAGAATAGTGGGCGCGGCCTCCGGGTAGGCTGGGTTGCGCAGCTCATACACCGGGTACTCAATACCTTCCAGCTCGCGGGAGGTTTTCTTTAGCCAGGTCTTCGGCACCCGGTCCAGCAGGGCCGCTTCCGTCATGTTCAGCCTTATGAAGTTACGCCCTACGGTGCCTTTATCAAATACATAGTAGCGCTGGTCTACCGTATCCGGCACGGCCAGGGGCGTAGGTGGCGGGGCTACCGGAGTGGGAGCAGAAGCAGCCGGCGGCGCCGAAGCAGGCGTGGTGGTCGGGGTAGATGGGCCTTCGCAGGCGGGCAGCAGGCCGGCCAGCACCAGGCCGCCAAGCAGACGGGGAAGAGTATTTTGCACGCCGCAACATACGCACCTTCCCGCAAGTTGTTAGCGTGCTCCCGGCGCCCAAGCCTGCCCGTAACTCCCTACATTTACGGTCTGTTTTATCCTGATTTGCTGCTCCTATGACTGCACATACCCGCAAACCGCTGATTCTGATATCCAACGACGACGGCATTACGGCTCCCGGCATTGCCACCCTGGTGCGGGTAATGCGCCGCATTGGGGAGGTAGTTGTTGTTGCTCCTGATTCGCCCCAGTCGGGCATGGGCCACGCCATTACCATTGGCAACCCGCTGCGCCTGGATGCCAGCACCATTTTCGAAGATGAAGGCGTGGAAGCCTACGAGTGCAGCGGCACCCCCGCCGACTGCGTGAAGCTGGCCAAGCACCACGTATTGAAGGACCGCCAAGCCGATTTGGTGGTATCCGGCATCAACCATGGCTCCAACTCCTCCGTGAACGTGCTGTATTCCGGTACTATGTCGGCGGCTATTGAGGCGGCCATTGAAGGGCTGCCAGCTATTGGCTTTTCCCTCTGCGACTACGGCCACGATGCCGACTTTACCCACGCCGAGCCTTGGATTGAGCACATTGCCCGCCAGGCCCTCAAAAACGGTATTCCGGTAGGCACGGCCCTCAACGTAAACATTCCCAAAAAGTCGGAAGAGGCGCTGGCCGGCATCCGGCTTTGCCGCCAGGCCCGCGCCAAGTGGCAGGAAAAATTCGACCTACGCCACGACCCCTACAAGCGCCCCTATTACTGGCTGATTGGCTCCTTCGTGAATCTGGACCAGGGCGAGGACACCGATGAGTGGGCCCTGGCTAACAACTACATTTCCGTAGTAGCCTGCCAGTATGATCTGACGGCCCTGCATGGCCTCACGGAAATGAATGCCAGCTGGGACTTAACGCCTGATCATGCTACACTGGCCAAGCGCCACGCGTAGAGAATAAGCAGTCAGATAATCGATTGTAAAAAAGCCTCTTCGTAAGCGTTGCAGAGCATGTTTGTTTCTTAGAGAAAGCAAACGAGTTTTAGCAGCACTTACGAAGAGGCTTTTTCACGTTTTGATGTAATGAGCCGCCGCTAGATTCCGCAGTTTCGGTCTAACTTTCCGCCGGCACTTTCTTTCCCTCTGCATATGCAAGCATTTTTTCGCTCTTTTCTAATGTTGGTCGTTTTGCTGACCAGCGCCTGTACTTCCAAGCTGGCACCCACAACAGTATACATTGTGCGGCACGCAGAAAAAGACCTTACTCCCGGGCTAGCTGATCCGCCCCTAACCCCGCAAGGAGAGCAACGCGCCCTGGCCCTGCGCGATTCCCTGCTGAACCGCAACGTGGCAGCCATTTTTACCACCAATACCACCCGCACCCGGGCCACCGCTGCCCCCTTAGCAGCGGCCCGCAACCTTACCCCGGAAGTATATGATGCCAAGAAGCTGTCCGCCTTGGCCGCGCGCATCCGCAAAGACTTTGCGGGCCGCACGGTACTGGTTGTTGGTCATTCCAACACCATGCTGGAAACGGTAGAAGCGCTGGGCGCGGAGCGGCCCGTTCCGGCTGTTGGTGATTTGCAATATGACTATTTGCTGGAGGTGCAGGTGCCTCAACAGGAAAAAGACCGTCCTTCAGCCATAGCACGGCGGTTTGGAGCTATCCGGTAGCCGTTTGCGCCGTGCTGGTGCAGCCCGGCTGTCATTTTCTTGTACTTTAGCCGGCCAACTCATTTTTGGGTTGGCCGCATTTGTTTTACCACCATATCTTTCTCCTGAATATGCGTTTTTCCACGTGCCGGGGCGTTCTGGCAGGTTTGTTGGCGGCTGCCGCTACGTTGCCCGCCGCCGCCCAGTCAGCTAGTTCCAAAACCGATTCCGTTACCATTCGCCGCCTCTACGATGAAGCCCTGCTACGGGGGCAGAGCTACGAAAACCTCCGCACGCTCACCGGCACCATTGGCGGCCGGTTAAGCGGCTCGCCGCAGGCTGAAAAGGCCGTGCAGTGGGGCAAAGAGGTAATGGAGAAGATGGGCCTGGACCGCGTGTATCTGCAGGAAGTAATGGTGCCGCACTGGGAGCGAGGCGCTAAGGAAAAGGCCAAAGCCAAACCCGCCAAAGGCAAAAGCATCGATTTCAACGTATGCGCCCTCGGCGGCTCCGTGGGTACCAATGGCAAGCTGAAAGCCCAGGTAGTGGAAGTACGCACCTGGGAGGAGCTGGCCGCCCTGCCCGACGACAAAGTGCGCGGCAAGCTGGTGTTCTACAACCGCCCCATGAATCCTACCTACATTGAAACCGGCCATGCTTATGGTGAGGCCGGCGACCAGCGCCGCAAAGGCGCCATTGAGGCCGCTAAGCGCGGCGCGGTAGGGGCGCTGGTGCGCAGCCTCTCCCTGGCCCACGACGACTTCCCCCACACCGGCACCATGAGCTACGACGACAAGGTGACCAAAGTGCCCGCTGCCGCCCTCAGCACCAACGGCGCCGACCAGCTCAGCGCCATGCTCAAGGAAAATCCCTCGCTCACCTTTGAGCTGGAAATGAACTGCCGCCAGCTGCCCGAGGTGAAATCCTACAACGTGGTAGGCGAAATCAAAGGCTCTAAATACCCCAATGAAATCATTGCCGTAGGCGGCCACCTCGACTCCTGGGACCTGGGCCAGGGTGCTCACGATGATGGTACCGGCTGTGTACAGAGCATGGAAGTGCTGCGCCTGCTGAAAGCCACCGGCCAGCGCCCCGAGCGTACTATTCGGGCGGTGCTGTTTATGAACGAGGAAAACGGCAACCGTGGCGGCACCAAATATGCTGAGCTGGCCAAGGCAGCCGGCGAAAAGCACCTGGCGGCTATGGAGTCGGATGGGGGCGGGTTCACACCGCGCGGCTTTTCCGTAGAAGGCTCGCCGGCTATGGTGCAGCGCCTGCAGCAGTGGCAGCCCATGTTCCGGCCCTACGGTAGCGGCGAGATTACTGCCGGCCACGGCGGCACCGACATTGGCCCGCTAAAAGACCAGGCCCAGGTGCTCATCGGCTACGACTGTGACTCCCAGCGCTATTTCGATATTCACCATACCGCCGCCGATACCTTTGATAAGGTAAACCGCCGGGAGCTGGAACTGGGCAACGCCAGCATGGCCGCGCTGGTTTACCTGCTCAGCAAATACGGATTGTAATTTTTCCGGGGAGAAAGGCGGAATGGAGCCCATACTTTACGTATGCTCCATTCCGCCTTTCTCTTTTTCTATGATGTACTTAGTTGCAGTGCTGGCCCCGGAGCCGGTATATAGCGCTGTTTGGGCCATGAAACAGGAAGTGCACGCGCAAACCGGCAGCCGCAATGCCGTGCGCCTGCCCCCGCACATCACCCTTCTGCCGCCGTGGCATCAGCCCCCGGAGAAAGAAGAAGGCCTGATAAGCTGCCTGCAAAGCATAGCGCAACAGCTGCCCGCTTTTGCTGCCGAGGTGCAGGATTTTGCCTGGTTTGGTCACCGCACGCTGTTTGTGCGGGTGCTGCCCCACCCGCAGTGGCCGGTTTTGCACCAAACCCTGGAAATGCAGTGCGCCGCCTGGCTGCCCAAAGCCACCGCCAATCCGCGCCCGTTCACGCCCCACATGACACTGGCCACCCGCGACCTGCCGGCCAAGCTGGTGCCCCATCTCCGGGAGCAGTTTGCCCAGCGCCACTACCAGGCCGCTTTCCCGGTCCAGAACATGACGCTCTTTCGGCACGATGGGCAGCACTGGCAACCCATTAACACGTTCCCCTTCGCGGCGGAAGCAGTATCTTAGCAGCACAAAAAAAGCCCGGTACATACCGGGCTTTTTTTGTGCTGCAGGTCAGAAGTAGAGTGATTTAATTCTGCTCCAGAATCTGGAAAAGCTCGTCCAGCTTAGGAGTCAGAATAATTTCCGTGCGCCGGTTCAGGGCTTTGTTGGTGGGGCTGTCGTTGGCGGCTACGGGCACGTACTGCGAGCGGCCGGAGGGCGTCACCTGCGTTGAGTTGAGGCCGGATTGCGTCAGAATGCGGGTGATTTCCGTGGCGCGCAGCACGCTCAGGTCCCAGTTGTCCTTCATGCCAGCCGTGCCGCGGGCTATGGGCACATTATCGGTATGGCCTTCCACCAGCACGTTTACGTCCTGATTGCCTTTCAGGGCGGCGGCCAGCTTTTTGAGGGCTTCCTGACCTTTAGGGTCTACTTTGGTTGAGCCCGATTTGAAAAGCAGCTGCTCGGAGAGGGAAACGTATACTTTGCCGTTTTTGAGGTTTACCTGCAAATCATTGGCATTAAAGCCTAAAAGGGCATCGGCTACTTTCTGGCGCAGGGCTTTCACGGCCTGATCTTTCTGATCCAGAATGCGCTGCATTTCGGCAATGCGCGCTTCCTTGGTGCGCAGGTCGGCGGAAAGGGCCGAGTTGGCCTGCTGGGCACCGCTCAGGTTTTCATTCAGCTGATTTACCTGCTGGTTCTTGTTGCTCAAATTATTGCGCAGCTCTTCTTCGGTGCGCGCTTTGTCCTGCTCCAGGGCCGTTTTCGAAGCCTGCAGGTCAGAGTTCTGCTGTTGCAGGGCTTTATACTTTTTGGTTGATACGCAGGAAGAGGTGCCAATTAACAGGCTGGCGCCCAGCAAAGAGGCAAGCACGGTGTGGGGGAGGCGGTAGGACATAGGAATTAGGTAAGTGAAAAAGTATGCGTGCCTAAGAAACGAATTGAAGCAACCAACAGTTGCGCCACGCCCCGGATGCTGTGCCGCCACCAGCGGCTTCTGCCGTAAAATTTGCGGAAATAGCGGCCATCCGCGTACCTTCAACCCGCTTTGCTGGGGCAGTGGTTTATGATGAGAATACCGGGTATGCGTAAGAGAATGGCCTCAGGGTGGGCAGTAGTGCTGCTGAGTGTATACTTATTGCCCTGGTCTTCAGTCGCACAGTCTCTCAAAGTACCCTCAACAGCACCTTATTGGGTTTTTCTGCGCGATAAGCGGGCTATGCAGCTGGACCCGGCGCAGTACTTCACAGTTCCCGCCCAGCTCCGCCGCCAACGCCAGCACCTGCCCGCCGCCGACAGCACCGATTTTCCCGTGCGCCCCGACTATGTGCAGGCGCTGCGCCACACCGTTGATTCCGTCACCTACATCAGTCGGTGGTTCAATGCCGTGGCCTGCTGGGCCACGCCGGCCCAGATAGCGCAGGTGCGCCGCATGGCCGCCGTACGGGAAGTAGTGGCCCGGGCGTATGCTACGCCTGATCTGCTGCCCGCCCGCCGGACAGCGGCCACCGCCGCCGAGCCGCTCAGCGACGAAGACCTGCAACTGGCCCGCCGGCAAACCAGCGCCCTGGGTGGCCCCGCTTTGCGCCAGGCCCGCTTAACCGGCCAGGGCCTGCGCATCGCCATTTTCGACGTGGGTTTTCGGGGTGTGGAAACGCACCCAGCCTTTCAGAAGCTGCTGGCTGGCCATCAGATAACCGATACCTGGGACTTTATCCGGCAGAAACCGCAAGTGTATGCCTATGGCGACCACGGCACGGAAGTGCTTTCCTGCCTGGCCGGCCAGCTGAACGACAGCACTTCGCTCGGGCTGGCTCCGGCCGCAGAGTTTCTACTGGCTCGCACCGAGCGGGAGCACAGTGAGCGGTATAGTGAGGAAGAAGCCTGGCTGGCCGCCGTAGAATGGGCCGATAAGCAGGGCGCCGACATCATCAATTCCTCCCTGGGCTATACCGAAAGGCGTTATTTCCGGGAACAGATGGATGGACGCACCAGCCTGGTGGCCCGCGCGGCAGCCCTGGCCGTGCGCAAGGGTATGCTGGTGGTGTGCTCCGCCGGCAACGATGGCGACAACCAGACTTGGGGCGTGATAGGCACACCCGCCGACAACGACTCTGTGCTGACCGTTGGCGGCCTCGACCCCGGAACCTGGCTTCCTGTTGATTTTACTTCTCGTGGCCCCACGGCCCAACGGAGCCTCAAGCCCAACGTGGCCGCCTTTGGTATTGCTATTACGGCCCGCCCGGCGGGTGGCTTTGAGCGCAACGAGGGCACTTCTTTTTCCAGCCCGCTGGTGGCCGGCTTTGCCGCCTGCATCTGGCAGCAGCAGCGCGGCCTCACGGCCATGGAGCTCTTTCAGCAAATCCAGAAGTCGGCCACACTGTACCCTTATTTTGATTATGCCCAGGGCTACGGCAGCCCGCAGGCCGCCTACTTTCTGCAGCCGTCTGCCCCAGCCACCGGGGCCACCTTCGATTTTGTGCGACAGGAAAACGGACTTCTGCAGCTAATCCTTCGCCCCGAAGCCAGCGCGCAGCCGGCCCAAACGCTCCCTTTGCTGGCCGAGGAGCCTAACCGCCCGCTGCCTGCATTGCCGGCGCTGGCCCTCAATACCAAAGCAAACCTGCCGCTGGCCGCACCAAGCTATGTATACCTGCAGGTGGCGGATAAGCGCGGCGTACTGCGCCAGTACGAGGTGCGCGAAGTAACGCAGCGCCACGTAGCCAGCTGGGCCCTGAATACGCTGCAGCCTGGCGACATGGTGCGGGCTTCCTACAAAGGCTACACCCAGGACTATACTGTTTCCCGATGAAAGGACGTGGCTTTATCCTGGCAGCGCTATTGGTAGCGGGTGGTGCAATCAGTGCCCGGGCTCAGCGGGTGCTGGCTTTTACCGACGTTAGTGCAGATACGGCTGTGCAGCGTACTGGCCCCAACCGCGCCTATTTTCAGCACTTTTACGCTGGCTATAGCCCATTGGTGGGCAGCAGCCAGGCGGGGGCGCCCATTAAGTATGGCAGCACCGGAGAAATTATCCTGGGCTGGCGGCAGAAATGGCGCTTCTCGCAGCAACTGGCAGTAGGGGCCGACTTGCAGACGGTACGCCTGCACGCCAACCTGCGCCAGACCGATGCGAAAGTAGTGCCCAATAGCCTTCGGCATGAGCGGGAAAGCCTCTCTTGGCAGCAGGTACAGCTGGGCGGGTTTGTGCGCCTGAATGTGGGGCACCGCGGCAACGTGATAGGGCGGTATCTGGATGTGGGCGGCTGGGGCGGCTGGGCATTTGCTACTACGCACGCGTTCCGGGATGAGCCCGCCGCTGGTCCTGTCAAAGTGCTAAAAGTAACTGAGCACGGGTTGAGCTACGCCCAGCGCTGGCAGTATGGCCTTAGCGCCCGTGTGGGGTCCTCGCGCTATGCTTTAGTGGTGCGCCGGCGCTTTTCCTCGCTGTATATGGGCAGGGAAGCAGATGCCTGGCCTGATCTGCCCCGATATAGTGCCGGCCTGGAGGTTGGTTTGCTTTAGTTGGCAGGTTGCTTAACTTCCGGCCCATTCCCGCGTAGAAGCCCGTAAAAGCCGCTCAGCGGAGTTTCTCTGCCTACTTGTGTTTCCGGTGCCCCTTATAGGTGGCTTGCCCGCGCAGGTATTTCCACCTTGCCCGACGTTGTTTTCGCTCTAAAATGAAAAAACTATTTCTCCCTGTTGTCTTTGCTGCTTTGCTTGTGCAGTCCTCCTGTATCACAACGGAGCGCGAATCAGCATCGTCCAAAAACCCCGACCGGGTGTTTACGCCTACGCCCGAAGGCCAACGTGCCCGCCTGACCTCCAAGAGCATTCTGAATAGTGTGCGCACCACGCACCATTTCTCTGATAACAAAACCAAGGACAATTTTGTACTCTTGCTGCAAGGCACCAAAATCCTCAACAGCCAGGCCCGCTTTATAATCACCAGCAGCAAAGGCGATACGCTTCGGAATGAAGTGATTCCTGCCCTGGCCCTGCTGGATGAGCGGGAGCTGGAAGACCCCCAGGCTGCCACCGTGCGCGACAAGGAAATTGGTATTCTGAAGGGAATGAACAATTTCTTCCGCGACGACCATTTCACTTCACCCGCCATTCCGCGCTCCATGACGACCGCGCCCGTAGCCGACCAGGAAGCCTGGCAGGCCGTGCGGGATGACAATAAATCCGTTGGCTTCGATTACATAACGTCCGGCGGCCGTGAGCGGCGTATTTCCTACGCTCGCAAGCTGAACAAAGCGGTGATTGTAGCCGAATAATCTTACTCCTCCCATAAGCCTTAAAAACAAAAGCTCCCGCCTTTCTGGCAGGAGCTTTTGTTTTGGTAGCCGGGTGAGGAAAAAGATATAATCCGCTTTTTCTCGTTCATACAAGCGCAATATGGCCCCTATGGCATTTAACCAGAAGTAAAGGGTTAAGTATTCGATTTATCAGGGGTTGAAAGCAGCCAGCCCAGTTGCCCTTTTTGGCTACGCACCAGCCGATATAAGCCATACTCGCCCAGCACGGCAACCGTACTACGCGCGGGCAGGGAATCAAGCGGGGGGCGCCCTGAAAGGGGTAGGCCAGGAGGTCGGCTACGGCGGGCAGCATTTCGCGGCGCAGAGGCTCCAGCGTGGCCGTGGTGGCTTGCACCGGCAGGTAGCCCACGCCTCCGCCCGGATACTCCACCCGATACCATTCGGCCTGCGCGCCCAGCACAAAAAGGGCCGTGTTCCGGGGGATTTTAGTTAGCGCCTGGGCTTTGTTGGATGGGCTGCGGCGCAGGGCTACGGATTTCTCCCGCACGCGCACCCACTGGCCCGGCCGGTTGGGGACGCTTCGGGGGGCAGCCGGGGCGGCATCGGGCCGGCGCAGGTAGGGGAAAGGGTCCACGGCGCCCCGGCCCGCGCGGTAAATGCCAAAGTGCAGATGCGGCACTGTGGTCCGGGCATTGCCGGTGTTGCCAATCAGGCCCAGCGTATCGCCGATGATTACTTTCTGACCTATTTGCACCAACTGCTGGTCCAGGTGGGCATAGTACAAATGCTGGCCGTGCTCGGCATCAGCCAGCCACACTACCTTGCCACCGATGGGGGTTTCGGTGACGCGGGTAATGTAGCCAGGCGCGGCCGCAAGGGCCGGGGTGCCGCGGGGGGCAAAAATATCAACGCCTTCGTGGCGACGGGCGCCCTGGTCCCGGTCGGCGCCCCAGAAAGAGCCCACGGCCGCGTCGGTTTTACCCTGCACCGGGAAGCTCAGGGAAGGCGCCCGTTGAATGCGCAGGGTATATCGGCCGGTGCGGAGCAATTCGGGCTGCACGCGCAGCAAGTGCTGCCGGTCGTCCTCGGCCACATAGCTAAAGGCCAGCGAAGCGGTATCGGCGGAGGCCAGCAGCCTAGGCTCGGTACGGTCTGGACTCAACTCAAAGGCATCGAGGAAAACATGCGCCTGCGTGCCGGGGGCCAGCGCCAGGCTCACGCGCACGGTTTCGCCGGCCCGTACGGCGTAGCGGTAGGAGGCAGCCGTGGCGCGCCCGGCCTGGAAATAGCCGGTTTCTTCAAAAGGCAGCGTTACTACCAGCGAATCGCGCAGGGCCTGGTCGGCGGCGGCCAACCAGTCGCGGCCCAGGGCAGTTCGGTCTAAGCCGGCTTGGTGCAGGCGGCGGGCATATGCCTGATGTGGGGAGGTGGGCTGATTAAAAATGCCCTGTAGGGTTTGCTGCTTGCCACAGGAAGTGGTGAGCAGCGCAGCCAGCAAAACGTAGGTAATTCGGCGGAGAAAGGTTGGTAGCAAGATATTCGCGTATAATGGCAACTAGAAAAACCCCGGCCGGTCATCATAGGTTCGGTTTTCCGGACCGGAAGCTACCGGGCCTTTGGCGGGCTTTTCTACCTTTGCTTTCCACCCTATTTATCTGCACCCGATGAAGCTTGTTGAATGCCCCCGTGACGCTATGCAGGGCTGGTCAGAGTTTATTCCTACCGCCCGCAAAACCGAATACCTCAACGCCTTGCTGCGCGTGGGCTTTGATACCCTGGATTTCGGCTCGTTTGTCTCGCCCAAGGCCATTCCGCAGCTGGCCGATACCGCAGAGGTGCTGGACGGGTTGGATCTAAGCCAGTCGGGCACGCGGCTGCTGGCTATTGTGGCTAACCTGCGCGGGGCTGAGGCTGCTGCCCATCACCCCCAGATTCGTTATATCGGCTTTCCGCTCTCGGTTTCGGAAACTTTTCAGCAGCGCAACACCAACAAAAGTATTCAGCAGGCGCTGGCTGAGGTGGCCGCCATTCAGGAAGTATGCGCCCGCACCGGCCAGGAGCAGGTAGTGTACCTGAGTATGGGTTTTGGCAACCCCTACGGTGACCCCTGGAGCCCGGCGGTGCTGGGCGAGTTCACCCAGAAGCTGGATGCGCTGAAGGTGGGCATTGTGGCACTATCTGATACCATTGGGGCCTCAGTGCCCGCCACCATTGCCCCGCCTTTCCAGGAGCTGACGGCGGCATTTCCGCACATTGAATTTGGCGCCCATCTGCACACCACCCCGGATACCTGGCAGGAGAAAGTGCACGCGGCCTACCACGCCGGCTGCCGCCGCTTCGATGGGGCCCTGGGCGGCTACGGGGGCTGCCCCATGGCCACCGACAAGCTGACCGGCAATATGCCCACCGAACAGCTGATTGGCTTTGCCGCCGCACACGGCGAGGATTTGCGCCTGCACATGGATGCCTTGCAGGAAGCCCAGTCCATTAATCAGGAAATATTTGGCGGGCATTAGTAGAGTGTTCCCAGTTTTGTCTATCTACACTTAATAGTTTAGTATGAAAAGTGGCCAAGCTTATTTATACATGGCTTTCAATAAAAAAAATAATATATGATCCGCGTTAATCTGTATCTTTTATCGCCAAAATTTTTTTATAAATGGATAAATATTTTCTTTTCATCGGCATTTATATTATTTTGGTTATTTTGTTTATTTAATCTGCGCGATGTTTATCGAATGATAATAGCTGCATTGTTTTTGGTCAATATGACAGTGTTTTTATTTATTAGTGTTATAAGTTTATTTTTTCCTAAAAAGCATTCTGTGATGTTTGTTAGTGGAGATGATATTTTTATTGATCATCCACAGGGTAATAGTGACTTAGGAGATATAAATAAGATAATATTTGAGAAAAAATATCCAATAACAAATTTTGAACAAGAGGTGTGTACTTGGGGGGCTGAAGTGTATTTAAAAAATGGGGATGTGTATTACATGAAAACACTTCATAGAAACACTGTAAATAAACTAATTTCTATAGGTAGGCAAAAAATTGGTTATAGGGATTGTTCTTCATTACAGATTCCGTTTACTAAATTTCTGTCCAATTTTTCAATCGATATGTAATTTAGATGCCTAATGTATAAAGCTGTTGTTAATCCCTATAAATCATCTAAGCTACTACTACTATAAATCAAATAATTAACAGATTGTTCCTGATAAATGGCAGTCATGTAAAAGCTATTGATTAGCTATTTTTGCTGCTCAGGGCTTATGAATTAGCTAATAGAAAGTGGCGCGGCCTTTATGCGTACATGCGCGGCTCAATGGGTAGCGTAAACTGCTCGCCGCCACTGAGCATGTGCAGGCGCAGGCCCCGCAGCGTAAAGGGTGTGTTAGGGGCTATTTCATGAATGTTGGTGGACGAGCAGTCCTTGGCATCCAGGATCATTACCAGACCACTGCCCACAATTTCCAGGTCGCGGCCATTGGTGACCAGCACGGCAGTATCTTCTTCAATGCCCAGCCCAACGCAGGCGGGGTTGGTAGCCAGAATCTGGGCCATACGCACAATGCGGCCCCGGGCCACAAAATGAGTATCTACGGCTACATCGTGCAGCAGCTCTAGCCCGGTGGTGATGTGTATTTCGCCTTTCAACATGCCGGCATCGTCGCGGCCCTGGTAAATCATGGGCGTCGACATGGCCGTAGCGCCGGCGCTGGTGCCAGCTACTAACAGGCCATCGTGGGCGTAGCGCTTTTTCAGACACTTCTGCAAAGCCGTGCCGCCGAGCAGCGCCGTAAGGCGGAGCTGGTCTCCGCCGGTAAAGAGGACGGAACCGGCATTTTCCAGCACCGCAATAATTTTAGGATTATTAGCTTCCTCGCGGCTTCGTACGTCCAGAATTTCCACTTTGGGCGCATCCAGACGGCCAAAGGCTCTTACGTAGGCCTGCGCCGAACTTTTAGGCTCGCTTGAAGCAGTAGGAATTACCACAATTGGCCCGCGGGAGCCGGTTTCATCCACCAGCCGCTGCAGCACCGCCATGGAAGTGAAGTTTCGGTTTTCGGCTTCTTCTTTCTCCTCCTCTGATTTCTCATCTCCCTTGCTTTCATGCCCGCCAATGAGCAGCAGCTTGCCCTTCGGAGCAGGGCAGGAGCGGGAGGCGGCCAACGTGTGCGGCGCGGGGGGCGCTTTGGATTTTGTAGCCATGGGGAAGTATCCAGGTGGATTAAATAATGGCCCGAAGCCAATAGCTGATTTTACGCCGGAGCCGAGCATATGTTAAGCCCTGAAAATTATTTGCCCGATGCGGTAAGCGGGAATTCAGGAGATAGTCAGACGATTATAAATTTGCGGCCGGAGGCGAGTGCCGGCCTTCCTTGCCGGATGAGTATCTTGGTACCCTGTTTCTGCCCCTTCAACTTCGCCACTATGCCTACTGCCGTCGACCTGTTTATTCCGTGCTTTGTGGACCAGATCTTCCCCCAAACCGCCATGAATATGGTGAAGGTGCTGGAAGCCGTGGGGTGTGAGGTGCACTATAATGCCAACCAGACTTGCTGCGGCCAGCCGGCCTACAACGCGGGCTACAAAGCCGAAAGCTGCACCGTGGCCCGCAAGTTTCTCAATGATTTTCCGCCCTCCGCAGATGCTACTGAGCGCTATATCGTGAGCCCCTCCGCCTCCTGCGTGGGCATGGTACGCAACGCCTACGCCGAGCTGTTCGAAGGCACCCCCGACCAGGCCCGCTATTTCGGCTTGCAGCGGCGCATATTTGAAATGACGGAGTTTCTGGTAGATGTGCTCGGCATCACGGAAATCCCCGGGGCCGTGCTGCCCGGCAAATACACCTACCACGATTCCTGCTCGGCCCTGCGCGAATGCGGCATCCGGGAGGCGCCGCGCCAGCTGCTGGACGCTGTGCAGGGCCTGGAGCGCATTGAAATGGCCGAAACCGAAACCTGCTGCGGTTTCGGGGGCACGTTTGCCGTCAAGTTTGAAGCTATTTCCGTGGCCATGGCCGAGCAGAAGGTGGAGCACGCCCTGGCCACCGGCGCCGAGTACCTCATCAGCACCGATACCAGCTGCCTGATGCACCTCGATGCCTACATTCGGCGCCAGCAGAAGCCCATTAAAACCATGCACGTAGCCGATGTGCTGGCTAGTGGCTGGTAAAACCGGTTACAGTATCTCGTTTTTTGCGAGGAGGCATAACTAAGCCATCCGTCCTCTACGCAGCCAGACGCTCCCTTTTATCAGAAAGCCCTTGACGTAATCCACGTCAAGGGCTTTTCACATCTCAGGGCTTGCTTCATCCCAGAGGAAGGATTGCGTCGCTTCGCTCGCAATGACACTCGCCGTTAACGCTTACAGCAGCTTCTGAATTCGTTCTTTCAAGCCCGAGGAGGCTTCTATAAGCGGCAGGCGCACAGCCCCGGAGCATAAGCCCAGCCCTTCCAGGGCCGCTTTCACGCCCACGGGGTTGCTTTCCTCATACATCAGCGGGTTGATATCCAGAAAGCCGAAAAGCAGTTTGCTGGCGGCCGCGTAGTTGCCGGCCAGCGCCTGCCGCACCATATCGGTGAAGCGGTGGGGGAAGGCATTGGCCAGCACGGAAATAACGCCTTCGGCTCCAAAAGAAATCATGGAGGTAGTGAAGGTATCTTCGCCGCTGATGAGCATAAAGTTTTTGGGCTTGCCGGCCGCAATGGCCATGCATTGCTCCAGGTTGCCGCTGGCTTCTTTAATACCGATAATGTTGGGGTGCTGCGCCAGCCGCAGGGTGGTAGCCGCCGTCATGTTAGACATGGTGCGGCCGGGCACGTTATACAGGAGAATGGGCAGGGGAGAGGCTTCCGCCAGGCGCAGATAGTGCTGCACAATACCCGCCTGAGAGGGTTTATTGTAAGCCGGGCTCACGGAAAGAATAGCCGATACACCGGCCAGCTCGGTGGTGCGGAGTTGCTCTTCTACAGCGGCGGTATTGTTGCCCCCAATGCCGTATACCAAGGGTACGCGGTTTTTGGTCTGCTGGCGCACCACGTCCAGAATGCCTTTGCGCTCATCCTCCGTCAACGTCGGCGACTCCGCAGTGGTGCCATTAATTACAAGGTATTCTACCCCGCCTTCAATGGTGAAATCTACCAGGCGGCGCAGGGCAGCGTAGTCAATGGAATGGTCGGGGGCAGCGGTAAAGGGAGTAACCAGGGCCACGCCCGTGCCCCGGAGAGCGGTGCGCAGGGTGTTACCGGAAGGAAGACGCGAATCAAGTTTGTCCATGCGGCAAATAAGCTGTTGATTTGTAAAGTGGACGAGCCGGGGCGAAGGTACAGAAAGCCCGGGCTTCCTCGCTTTTTTTCCTTCCAAATGGCCGGGCAGCTCTGTCAGGTCGCTTTTTGCTTACATGTTTCGTTTTCGTACCCCGCTTCTCCTGGCTTCGGCCACTTTCGCTGCCGGCCTCTCGCTCAGCAGCTGTGAAACCAAACCGGCTGCCGCTACGGAGCAACCCGTAAGCACGCCCGCCGCCGATACCACCGCGGCCGCCAGCGCATCTACTACACAAGCCCCGGACCCCAGCAGCATTCCGGCCAGTAATATTGCTAATGCGGCCGCCATTACGGCCCGCCCGCAGGTTCCTATTCTGTGCTACCACCAAATCCGGGACTGGCGCGCCAAAGACTCCAAAGCCGCCAAAGATTACATTGTGCCGGTAGCTGAGTTTAAAAAGCAGATTAAAATGCTGGCCGATAGCGGCTACCATACCATTCTGCCCGACCAGCTGTACGCCTACCTCACTACTGGTGCCAAGCTGCCCAGCAAGCCCGTCATGCTCACCTTCGACGACACCGACCTGGACCAGTTTACCATTGCCAAGCCCGAAATGGATAAGCACGGCTTTAAAGGCGTGTTTTTCGTGATGACCGTTAGCCTGGGCCGCCCCAACTACATGACCAAGGCCATGGTAAAGCAGCTTTCCGATGAAGGCCACGTTATCGGCTCGCACACCTGGGACCACCATAACGTGAAGAAATACCAGGGCCAGGACTGGGTAACGCAAATCGAGAAGCCCACCAAAACGCTGGAGGAAATTACGGGCAAAGACATCAAGTATTTTGCTTTCCCCTTCGGCCTCTGGAACACGCAGGCCATTCCCGAGCTGAAAAAGCGCGGCATGGTAGCGGCCTTCGTGCTGGCGGAAAAGCGCGACCAGCAGGACCCGCTCTTCACCATCCGCCGCATTATTGCCAGCGGCTACTGGAGCCCCCGCACCCTGCACAACAGCATGGTAAACAGCTTTTAAGGAGTGTTAATACTTTAAAAGCGTTTACAGTAAGGGCCTTCTGTAAGAATTACAGAAGGCCCTTTTCTTTTTTAGATGAAATAGCGCGAGCCATAAGTTCGCTGGCATCGGGCGTTACGAGTTGCCCAAAACCGGCATAGCCAATTACAGCGCGTACTTCCGGATACTGCCGCATCAAATATTGAGAGGTGGCACTGATTTCCTTCGTAACAATAGGCTGATTAATCAGCAGCACCGGTTTGTAGTGCAAATCGATACGAGAGGCCAGATTGCGCCGTAGTATGGTATAAGGCTTTTTAGAAGAAGGTATAACGACCCTGCTTGCATTAGCTACCTGTACTTCAGCCGCAATCCAATCGATATAGGGGGCTCCTGGCGAGTAGGTGGCTACCGAATCCTGATAAGGCGGGGTCCATACCCAATTTACATTAGTGGCTTTTTGTTGGGTGAAAAGCTCAACCATGTAGCGCCAGCGCTGCCGATATTCAGCTGGGGTAGCAGAGGCCAGAATAGGCCGCAACAAGATAGGACCAGGTAAAGCAGCTGCCTGCCGTGCCATTTTTCTGACAGCTGCCTCCGTCATAGCTCCGGAAGAAAGGTCTAGAGTTACCAGCGGCACCTGCCCAAAAGCCATAATAGCCCGCAGGCCTGCTACGGGCAACGCCTCATCCGTGCCACTTTTGTAGTTAAAGCTTACAATACTGATTTTAGTTAACCGATTATTGCCCACCAGTTGTCTATCTCTCTCCAGAGGAGAATTAGGGACCGGGGAAACTACTGCAACAGGACTATTACCTGGCAACAAGTTGGCAGAACGTGCTGCCCAGCCAGCCATCATATCCCGTTGTGAATTATCAAGGTGCTGTATTACAATATTGCCTCCAGCAACTAAAGTAACCAGAAGAAAAGCCAGCTGTAGAGATACTGCCCGAATGCGGGGTATTAGATGCCCTATTTTAAACTCTATTTGCTGCCATTGCAGTAATGCCCTGCGCATGAGCCGGGTAGCAGTTATATCCCGGATTAAATTATGCACCATGATATGCTGCCCCATGAAAGCAGCCATCAGCAAAATGCACGCGTTTAGTATGGCAAAGCAGAACATGATCCGGGTGTATGGATCTCGAATCAGTATCATGCCATATTTGGCAGCGGCAATGGAAATGAGCGCTACCAGGATATTAGGCAGGGCAATGCGCCATTCGTTACGTTCTTCCCCCTCTTTAGGCGTAGGAATGTAAGGTACTTTTATTCGAAAAATAGCATATAAGAAACCCAAAGTGTAAATCCACCAAGTTCCAACCCTTAGTAAACCACCTGCCAAGTGAAGTCCCTTCTCCTGTGGGTCGCGTAGCCAGCGCTGTGCATAAAGCCGAATCAGTAAAGAAATAATAGTGACCGGGAATAAATACCAGACAAATTCCAAAATTGGGACATGCCAGGGAATCTGAGCCATTACCAGCGCCAGTATTGGCACCAGAATATCAATCAACGCCACTACACCGGAGAAGAAATGGAGGGGTAGGGTGAAGTAATGCAGGCGCTGGCGCCAGGTAAATTTGGAGAACAGGCGCGGATACACGTGGAAAAGCAGATCAAAGCAACCCCTGGACCACTTCAGCTGCTGCGCATAATACGCTGCGAGCGAAGAAGGTACTAGTCCGCGGCTAACAATGACGGGGGCATACACCGATTTCCAGCCCTGGGCATGCAGGCGCATGGCCGTGTGCATATCCTCCGTCAGCCCGGCCGCATGCCCGCCAATAGAATCCAGGGCCGCCCGCCGAAACGTGCAGTTGGCCCCAATGGCCTGGGCCGTGCCGTAGCTGTTCATGCCCATCATCAGGGGACCATAAAAATGGTAGGTCTGCTCGGCGGCGCCCCGCGCCACCAGGCTTTCCTGCTGATTGCCGTACGCCTGCACCACCTGCACAAAGCCGATGGCCGGATCCTGGAAATACGGCAGTACCTGGTCCAGAAAATTGGGGGTGGGCACGTGGTCGGGGTCGAGCACGACGCAGAACTCGCCCGTGGCCTGGCGCAGGGCGTTATTGATGTTGCCGGCTTTGGCGTCGACCTTAACCTGGCGCGTGACGTGGACTACGCCCAGCTTGGCACAGACCTCGCGCAGGTAGGGGTCGTTGCCTTCGTCGCAGAGGTAGCTCGTGTGCGGGTAAGTAATAGCCTGTATGGCCTGCAGCGTGCGCACAATCATTTCCCGTGGCTCGCCGGGGCAGGCCGTCGTTAAAATATCGACGGTAGAGTATGTTCCTGATGGGGCTGGTAACGGGTTTGGTATTGCTACCCGCATGTAGTGATACCACTCATGCAGCATTCGAAGCATCTTAAAGCCCAGAGAAATGACCAGGAGCCAGAATAAGGGAGCAAAGCCAATATGTTTCTCGTCAGCAAACCACCAAAGGAAATGCCCAGTGAAAAAGATACCTAGCAGTATCAAAACCTGCATCTTCCGCAACCCTTTGGCCGGCTTATAGGTAACGGTGACGGGGTGGCTTTTGGCTTTTTTAGTTTTGTTTAATGGTGTTGAATAAGTACTTGCCTTCGAATCTTGCGTATCTAATAGTGTCTGCACAGTCAGTCCCCTTTAGCTGGTTTTAGCCATAATCACTTATACAGCAATGAAGGCTAATACCGAAAAACAGGGTAAAAAGGTTCAGATAGCTCTATAGTAATTGTATTTAATATTGCTTTTATTATAATAAAATAATTTAATTTCTATTTAGGGTTAGTGATGGAGTGATATAGAAGGCTTACCCACTTTCTAATGGATGTATTTGTTTCAAGCGGTTCTTGGAGTGGGTTACTTTCTTATGACTGAAAAAAACTAATTAAAGAATGGGTTTTACATTCAGGGTTCTAGCTGCAGTTACCCTTTTGGGATTGATATCTTGTAACCAAAATAGAGGTTCGGAAAATGGTCTTGTATCAAATCCAACCAACGTTGTAAGGTTGGAACAATCCGGTAGCGGGTATCGATTGACTCGGAACAGTAAACCTTTTTTTATCAAAGGAGGGGCCGGATTACAGCACTTCGATAAGCTAAAGGCTGCCGGAGGCAATTCAATTCGTATCTGGACTACGGAGTATGCTGATGAGGTCCTTAATGCTGCACACCAGCAAGGATTAGTAGTGATGCTTGGATTATGGATAAAGCCAGCGCGAGAGGGTATTGATTACTATGATCCCGAAGCACTACAAACTCAACAGGCAAGCATCCGTGAACAAATCCTTCGTTACCGCAATCATCCCGCCCTTCTTATGTGGAATGTTGGAAACGAATATGACATTGAAGCTCCCAGTCCCAAAGTTTTTCAAGCAGTTAATGCTATAGCAAAAATGATCCATGAGTTAGACCCTAATCATCCGGTAACAACAACTATTCTCGCGAATCCTAACTCAGTTGACCACTTTATTAATTTGTGTTCTGACGTTGATATTCTATCCATCAACGTATTTGCAGGGCTAGATTATTTTCCAAGGTTGTTAGACAAACACGGATTAACTAAACCTTACATAGTAACGGAGTTTGGGGCCAAAGGACATTGGGAGGCTCCCTATACTGCATGGAAAGCTCCCCTGGAACAAACCAGTACCGCTAAGGCAGGCTTTATACTTCCTCGGTACCGTGCGAGTATTGCAACAGATACTGCTCACTGTTTAGGTGGATATGTTTTCTTCTGGGGTACAAAATATGAACAGACCACTACCTGGTTCAGCCTTTTCGGTGCTAAAGGGGAAAAGACTGCTACTGTAGACCTGATGCAATACCTGTGGACAGGTAAGTACCCTAGGAATCGGGCCCCCGAAATTGGCCGCCTCCGCTTCGCTGGTGGGTACGGTACTAATAACCTTCAACCGCAGGCTGGCAGCCTGCAGGATGCTAGCGTTACTGCTTCAGATATAGAAGGAGATTCTCTACACGTAGTATGGCAGGTATTTCCCGATAATAATCTACTGGGTAGAAATAAGAAGAAGGATATAGCCCCGGAAGAAATACCCAACTCTATTATAGCTGCCCACGGGTTGCACGCAATGGTAAGGGTTCCAAAGAAACCAGGTCCTTACCGGCTTTTTGTGACGATATATGATGGAAAAGGGAGCATTGCCACCGCCAATGCTCCCTTCTATAGCCGTATAAAATCAACTGATTGAAATATGCTAGCGGCCGGTGGTAAGGATAATAGGTTGCCAGTGTATATTGGTTCCTTCCTGTACCTGCAGCATATAGTGGCCGGATGGTAAATCAGCCACAGGCAGTTTCAATGAATTTGTCATTTGCATTTGAGGGCTGAATATTTGACTCCGGCACATTTTTCCTTGTATAGAATAGAGGCGGAGTGCCACAGTAGATCCTGTAGACTGATTACAAGCTACCTGTACCATCTCCCGTGCCGGATTTGGGTAAACCGATATTGCTGCTTTAGTGCGCGAGCCGATTTTAGCAACCTGGACACTTGATAAGCTTTCTTTCCCATCTCTGTCTACTTGCCGGAGCCGGTAAAACACCGTTGTGCCAATAGGAGCTGCATCCGTAAATTTATAAGCCAGCACCTGCGTACTATTTCCCGCCGCTTCTACCCGTCCTAATGCCACAAACTGATCTGGGCTGGTGCTGAGTGCCCGTTCGATCTGAAAGTGGCTGCTGTTTCGCTCGGAGGCAGTATTCCAGGTAAGCATTACGCCCGTTGGACAAAGTGCGGCCTGCCAATGCGTAAGTTCCACAGGCAAAGGGGGGGAGCTAACCTGGATTTTACCTTCCCACGCGCCTATGTTCACCGGCTGATTAACTAAGGGAGTTGCATTACCAAAAAAATCACGCGTGCCTATACTCCAGCCAAATTCCTTGATTAGGTTTAGACCTTTGCCTGTCAGGGTGGAGGTAGGTTGTAACTGGTAAGGCTCCGTGTCAGAAGTGGTAAGGCTGCTTCTTAGGCTACTAGTTCCAAAGGAGGTACTTGGTAGCACAAGCTTTGGATCTTCACTTACTCCACATAAAACCGTGTTCAATTTTTCCTGGGTGGTAGCGGCCTGCCAGCCAGCTAGGCTGGAGTAGGTTGTACTTCCCCATTTGATTTTAAAGGTCGCTTCTGAGCTCCAGTAGCAATTCCCTTGGAACAATGCCCCACTGGCGTACGGGGCTGATACCAGTTCAATGCCGCCGGTAGTCTGAAAAATGTTGTTGCGGAACGTTACAGCACTGATGCCATTGCTACTGAGATATACTGCTTTTGGCTGAGCGGTATTCTCAACAGTAGTAGGTGTGAGGTAGACAATGTTATTGTAAATGGCTGCCCGCTGAATTCCCCCGTTCGACCCCGACGACCAGACGGCAATAGCTCCCTGGCCATAGCGACGGGCATCATTCTCACTGATATTGTAACGGATAATAACATCCGTTAAGGGCGGGGCACCCGGATACTGTGCAATCAGATAGCCAGCTCCATCATTATCATGGGAGTAGTTATACTGCATGGTGGAGTTTGTGCAGCCGCCATCAATGTCAAACCCGCCGCCGTCATGAGCAAGGCCGGACCGGTTATGGTGGGATTCAGAGTTTTGAATCACTAGGTTGTTGCAGCACCAACCCCAGATACCCACCGGTCCACCGCTTGGGTTCGCATTTAGCCAACCATTGTTATACGCCTCGCAACGCTCAATTAGTACACCATTAATGCCTGAGACAACAATTCCGTTGCCCGTGTGGGTAGTAGTTATATCGGCTCTGCCCGAATTATTGTACGCCTTAGTATCAGCAATGTACCAATTGCTATGTGCTTTCAGGCTTTCAGCGTAAGAGCTGATTCCGGCTTCTCCGTTATCATGCGCTTGGGAATTGGTGATACGGACATCAGCGTAACCGCTGGTACCTTTCCAACTTCCAATATTGATACCCGAGGCCCGGTATCCACTTGCTTCTACGCTATCCAGGCGCAGGTATTGTAAATGGGTATTAAGCGAGTCAGTATAAAAAATGATGCCTGAGTTGGTATTACTTAGTCTGCCCGAGCCGGCAAAGGAGAGCCTGCGCAGCTCAATACCAGCCGTGTTATATGCATAAAAGCCATAGGAGTCACCACTGGTAATGGTAGCCCTGCCCTTGCCGAAAGAGGAAAATATAATAGGCTTACTGCTAGTTCCCGCTGTGCTGGCACGCAGGTAGATACCGCCACTAAAGGTGCTACTTCCTTCAAACAAAATTTTATCACCCGGCTGAAAGCGGGTTTTGTTTACCCGGGCAATTGTTTTCCAAGCGGTAGTTTGGGAAGTGCCCTCATTTGCATCATTGCCAGCGCTACTGACATAATAAGTTGATGCAAACAGGATTTGAGGACTAAGACATACTACAAGTAAAAAAAGTATAAATTTTGCCTTCATGCACGAGCCGTTAAACGTTTACGGCTCAATATTATAGCATTGTTCTAAATATAAAAATAGGAATGTTTTTCTAATTATTTTCACCAGTACTTATATTGGTTATTTTATATTAGACTGGCGTTTTAGGTGTATTATTTATTCGGTTGTGTCATATAATGCTACTTTATTTAGTACTCTTGCCTACCGTGCTATTGAACTCTAGACTGATATAAAAAGCCCTACTCATGCATGAGTAGGGCTTTTATCCATGTCTTTAAGAATGATTTTCTTCTTGGGTTCGTAAGGAAAAAGCATTTATCCGCTTACCAATTATCAGATTCCCTAAAGCTGTACCTCTGTGTGTTTAGGACTCTATAACTATACTTACTGATTAGATATGAAATAGAAATGTTTGAACTTTTAGGTGAACAAGAATACTCTTCATCTGAAAAAAGCACTTATTACTTAAGGGATAAAATTATGATATAATATTTATAAATCTGTATATTATAAGATGCCTTTTTACGCAGTTAACCCACATATCTAAGTGTCATTTATAATCCCGAAAGCACTTTGGGGCTACTGCTAATAAGGCCGGCCAACCGCTTATTAGCACTGGTAGGGCGGCTTAGACTGGCTTTCTGTTCTAAGGGAGCAGTGGTATTTGGCCCAGGCGTGCTGAATACCACTGCTTTTATTTCGGGGTAACGTTCCGAGAGTCGTTCTATCTGTTGAGCGGGCATTTCATTGATTGGGGCCGGCAAAATCACCATAACCGGGGTTTGGTGAAACTCGGCGCGGGTGGCCACCTGGTGCCGGAAAGAAGCATAGGTAGCCGTGGGGCGTTGGGCCGCGCTTACCGGGGTGCCATCTACGCAAAGCCAGTCTACGCTGGCAATGCCCGGGTAATAGGCCGCCAGCGAATCGGAGGCGGGGGGCGTCCATACCCAAATGGTTTTTTCCACGCCGGCTTTCCGGAGGCCATCCACCAGCTTTTGCCAGGCCCGGCGGTAGCCCCGGGCACTGCGGGCCTGAATCTGGGGACGAAACATGAGCGGCCGGGGGAAGCGGGCTAATATCCGCACTTTCGCCAGCCAGGCCGTGTCCCTCAGGGCCCCTTCGGGCACGGCCCAGCTGAGTAGGGGCATTTGGCCATCCCGCAGGTAGTTCACCAACTGCTGGGGAGAAACCGTGGGGAAAGCCGTGGCCGGAAAATCCAGCCCGATAATTTCCGTGGCCAGGGGAAAGTCTTCCCGGCTTGCAGCCTTCGGCGCGAAAGAATAGTAGCTGGCCAGCGTGGTAGGATCTTCGGGGGCGCTTAGTATATGGCCGGTGCGTACCTGGTCATCCCCCGTCAGCAGCCAAAGCTCACTGTTATAACGCTGGCGCTGGAGCATCCAGGAAGCTGCCTTCCACTGGCCGGCAGCTCCCAAAAATACCAGGAATAAGGCCAGCGGAACGGCTACTCTGCTAAAGGATGGCAGCAGGATACGGTGAATCCAGGTGTATGCCTGCTGCACGCGTAGGGATATAGCCCGGGTCCTATGTGTTCTTACTAAAAGATTTTTTAGGTTTCGAAGAAGAGCCTGCTGGCCCATCAGAACGGCCGCAATCATAATGCCCGCATTCAGGGCGGCCAGGCCGGCCAGCATCCAGCCATAGGCATCGTGCATCAGGCGCAGCCCATAGGCCGCCAGCGCCAAGGACGCCACCAGCATTAGAATGTTAGGCAACGCAATGCGCCACTCGTTGCGCTCTTCGCCTTCTTTGGGAGTGGGAATGTAGGGTACTTTTACATTGAGCAGCGTGTACAGAAAGCCCAGGGAGTAGATCCACCAGGTGCCTACCCGCAGCAGGCCCCCGGTGAGGTGTAGCCCCGCTTCATGCGGCTCCCGCAGCCAGCGCTGCGCCGAAAGGCGGATAAGCAGGCTCACGCCCATCAGGGGCATCATGTGCGCCACAAAGCTGGCTATGGATACGTGCCAGGGAAATTTGCTGAGCCAGAGCCCCAACAGCGGTACAAATAAATCAATAAGGGCTACAATACCGGAAAGGAAATAAAGCGGCAGGGTAAAGTAGTGCAGGCGCTGGCGCCAGGTAAATTTGGAGAACAGGCGCGGATACACGTGGAAAAGCAGGTCAAAACAACCCCTGGACCACTTCAGCTGCTGTGAGTAATAAGCGCCCAGCGAGGAGGGCGCCAGCCCCCGGCTCACTACCACCGGCGCATACACCGATTTCCAGCCCTGGGCATGCAGGCGCATGGCCGTGTGCATATCCTCCGTCAGCCCGGCGGCGTGGCCACCAATAGAATCCAGCGCCGCCCGCCGGAAGGTGCAGTTGGCCCCAATGGCCTGGGCCGTGCCGTAGCTGTTCATGCCCATCATCAGGGGACCATAAAAATGGTAGGTCTGCTCGGCGGCGCCCCGCGCCACCAGGCTTTCCTGCTGATTGCCGTACGCTTGCACCACCTGCACAAAGCCTATTTCCGGATTCTCAAAGTAGGCCATCACCTTATCCAGAAAATCGGGGGTAGGGGCGTGGTCGGGGTCCAGTACCACGCAAAACTCGCCGGTGGCCTGGCGCAGGGCGTTATTGATGTTGCCGGCCTTGGCATCCACTTTCACTTGCCGCGTCACATGTACTACGCCCAGCAAATCACACACCTGGCGCAGGTAGGGGTCGTTACCTTCGTCGCAGAGGTAGCTGGTATGCGGGTAGGTAATGGCCTGCATGGCTTCCAGCGTGTGTACAATCATAGCGCGTGGCTCGCCGGGGCAGGCCGTGGTAAGGATATCCACAGTACGCTGCTGGGCCGGGGCCGGGGGCAGCAGTGGCTCCCGCACATTTACATAGTGGTACCACTCATGTCCTAAACGCAGCAGCTTAAAACCTACTGAGAACACCAACAGCCAGAAAAGCGGGGCGTAGCCTATATGGTCGGGGTTGGCAAACCAATAAACAAACTGTACCAGACAGAGTACCCCCAGGAAAACCAGCCAGCGCATTTGGCGCGTGCCAGCCACCAGCCGATACTGAATGCGGCTGTCTGCCGCCTGGATAGGAAGATTTTGGGTAATAGGTGCGGTGGAGGAGAGGTCGGGCATAAAAACTACCGGATATAGGGTGTGCTAAACCAAGCTGGAGCTTCGGCTAACCCAGAATATTAACCTGATGACATATGGATCTAATATAGGAAACCGATACCACTTAACTAATATTAAATATAATTTATTTACGTAAATATTTTACTATCTTAGGTGTCTATCCTTTTCATTGCTCCTTAAGTGCAGTACCTTCAAAAATATATACAAATACTATTTATGGGTTCTAACTACTCTTCGTCAGGGGCCAGCCACCTATTCGCTTTGATTTATCTGGTCGGTTTGGGAATACTGCCGCTCGTTGGCTGTCAGCGTACATCGGTTTCCTCAGATGTTACGCAGGCGCTGGTAGCCCCGGCCGGAGTTATTCCGGTGCAGGTGGTGCAGCAGCAGGGGCAGGCGCAGCTGCTGCGCGGTGGCAAACCTTATTATATAAAGGGAGCCGCCGGCCTGCAGCACTATGAGGCGATTCGGGAAGCCGGCGGCAACTCCGTGCGGCTCTGGACCACGGATTTTGCGGATACATTAATGAATGCCGCACATCAGAATAATATTTCCGTAATGCTGGGCATCTGGCTGGAGCGGGAACAGGAAGGGTTTGACTACTATGATGAAGCGCAGGTGCTGCGCCAGCGCGAGTACGTACGCAAGCAGGTATTGCGGTATCGGCGCCACCCGGCCCTGCTGATGTGGAACCTGGGCAATGAGATGGACCTGAACGCCAAGAACCCAAAGGTGTATGAGGCCATCAACAACCTGGCCGTGATGGTGCACGAACTGGACCCTTACCACCCCGTAACCACCACGCTTTCCGGCAACCTGGGCATGATCCGGAACGTGAAAGCCTGGTGCCCGGCTATTGATATCCTTTCCATAAATGCTTTCGGTAGTCTGGATGTGCTGCCGGAAGATTTACGCGGCTACGGCTGGACCAAGCCCTACATTGTAACCGAATATGGGGGCCTGGGCTACTGGGAATCTCCTACTACCACCTGGATGGCCCCACTGGAGCAATCCAGTACCAACAAAGCCGAAAACCTGCGCAAAGCCTACGTAGGCACTATTCAGGCCGCCCGGGCGCAATGCATTGGGGCCTATGCTTTCTATTGGGGGCAGAAGTTTGAGTTTACCAACACCTGGTTTGGCTTGTTCACGCCAGAAGGCGAAAAAACGGCCATGATTGATGTGCTGCAGGAGCTATGGACCGGTCATAAACCCGCCAATACCTCTCCCAGGCTGGAGTGGCTGGTGCTGAACAAGCAGCAGGATTCCAGTAGTGTAAGTATTCCGGCCGGTTCCCGGGCTATGGCCTACGTAGGTGCCACCGATGCGGAAGGCGACACGCTGACGGCCCGCTGGGAGGTACGCCCGGATAAGCAAATCACGGAACGGTACGAGGAACGGAGTACGCCCACCGAGCCGCTGCCCCATGCTATCCGGCAGGCCACCGGGCTGCAGGCCGAGGTGGTTGCGCCGCGCACCCCGGGCTTTTACCGGCTTAGCGTAATAGTTTCCGATGGCAAAGGCAGCGCCGCCATGGCCAACCTGCCGTTTATGGTTACCGCCCGGCCGCGCCCTAAGCTGGTGGCCAGCCTCCGGTAAAGGCACTCAGCTGATGCCTGTGTTACGCAAGTACAGTACTGGTGGTGGTTATTCCGTTTTCGCGCCGGCTTCCTTGAGCTTAGGATACGCTCCAGCGTTTACTACGTGGCGCAGCCCATGCTCCCGCATCAGAATAGAAGCCTTGCTGCTGCGGTTGCCGCTGGCGCAATACACCAGGTAGGTCTGGGCCGTGTCCAGCTGCGCCAGCTGGCTGACAAACTCCGGCGACTTTACATCCAGATTCTGCGCCCCGCGTACGTGGCCGGCGTTGAACTCCTCGGGCGTGCGCACATCCAGCACCTTTACCTTATGCTTCTTCACCAGCTTTACGGCCGCTCTGGGGCCACATCAGCGGGGGGAGGGACGGTGCCCTGGGCCAAGACAGATCCAAAAACGAAGCCAGCTGGCAAGAGTAAAAGCAGCAGTTTGTGCGAGAGGGAAGTGCGCATAGTCAGGAACAAGAAAAGGTGGGTGCTGAAGTAACAAAGGCAATGCGCTGAAAAGTGCCGCCCGGCTGATGCCCGCTGCCCTATTAAAACAAACTGCCTTGGGTGCCGGCTGCCTTGCCCGCGGAAGAAGAAGCTGGCATAGCAGGAGCCGCGGCGGTGGTAGGCGAGGAGACATTTTCTGCTGAAGATTCCGGGTCTTCCTCAGGTAGCATAGCCAGTAGGTCGTTTTCGCCAATGATGGGCACTTTCAGCTCCGTGGCCTTCTCGCGCTTGGCGGGGCCCATCTTGTCGCCGGCTACCAGGTAGCTCAGTTTTTTGGAGATGGAGCCCGTCAGCTTGCCGCCGTGCTGCTGAATAAGCTGCTGCAGCTCGTCGCGGCTGTAGCGCTCAAACACGCCGGATAATACAAAGGTGAGGCCTTCCAGCCGGTTGCTTTTAGCCTGGGGTGCTTCGCCGGTGAGGGCCAGCTGCACGCCGGCCGCGCGCAGGCGCTCTATCAGGTGGCGGTTATCCGGTTCCTGAAACCACGCTGCCACCGACTCCGCAATAACGCCGCCCACTTCCGGCACGGCCGCCAGCTCCAGCACGGAAGCGGCTGCAATGGCATCAATAGAGCGGTAATGAGCCGCCAGCTTTTCGGCCACGGTTTCGCCCACGTAACGAATACCTAATCCAAAAAGCACCCGCTCAAACGGCACCGCTTTACTTTGCTCCAGGCCCGTCAGCAGGCGCTGCACCGATTTCTCGCCCATGCGCTCCAGCTGCGCCAGCTCCGTGGCATGCAGGGGCAGATCATAAAGGCTGGCGGCATCCGTCACCAGGCCCAGGTCAAACAGGCGGCCCACGGTTTCCGCGCCCAAGCCATCAATATTCAGGGCCTTGCGCGATACGTAGTGCTCCAGCTTGGCTTTGCGCTGGGGCGGGCAGCCGCGCTCATTGGGGCAGCGGAAATGCGCTTCGCCTTCGGGCCGGATAAGCGGAGTACCGCAGGCGGGGCATTCCGTGGGATACACAATTGGGACGCTGTCGGCGGGGCGGGCAGAGAGGTCTACGCCCGTGATTTTGGGAATGATTTCGCCGCCTTTCTCCACAAATACCATGTCGCCCAGGCGTAGGTCCAGGGCCGCTATCTGGTTGGCGTTGTGCACGGAGGCCCGTTTTACCACGGTGCCGGCCAGCGGGACCGGGTTCAGCAGCGCAACCGGCGTAACGGCGCCCGTGCGGCCTATCTGGTACTGAATATGGTTGAGGCGGGTGCGGGCGGCCTCGGCGGGGTATTTATAAGCAATAGCCCAGCGGGGGCTTTTGGCCGTGAAGCCCAGCATTTCCTGCTGCCGCAGGTCGTCTACTTTTATAACGATGCCATCGGTAGCCACCGGCAGCGAAAAACGCTGCTTTTCCCACTGATGAATAAACGCCAGCACTTCCTCTATAGATGAGCACCGCCGCCAGGTGTCCGATACGGGCAGACCCCAGCTTTGCATAGCTTCCAGCGCCGCGCTGTGCGTGGGAAAATCCCGGTGGCTGCTGAGGTAGTTATAAGCAAAAAAGCGCAGGCGCCGGGCAGCCACCAAAGCAGAGTTTTGCAGCTTAAGCGCGCCGCTGGCGGCATTGCGGGGGTTGGCCAGCAAAGCTTCGCCGTTGGCTTCCCGCTCGGCGTTCAGCTCCTCAAATACCGGCAGCGGCATAAATATCTCGCCCCGTACCTCAAATTCCTTGGGCTGATTTGGGGCCGGCTGCAGGTGTAGTGGCAGGTTTTTGATGGTGCGCACGTTGCTGGTGACTACGTCGCCGCGGGTGCCGTCGCCCCGGGTGACGCCCTGGCTGAGCTGGCCGTCGGTGTAGCTCAGGCTCATGGCTATGCCATCAAACTTCAGCTCGCAGACATACGTCACGTCCGCGCCTTCCAGGCCCCGGCGCACCCGCTCATCAAAATCCCGCAGGTCGGCCTCGGAATAGGTGTTGCCCAACGACAGCATGGGGTACTTGTGCACCGCCGTAGGAAACTGCTTGGTAATGGTGCCGCCTACGCGCTGAGTAGGGGAGTTGGGCAGGGCCAGCTCGGGGTATTGCTTTTCCAGCTGCTGCAGCTCGGCCAGCATATGGTCGAACTCCTGATCCGGTATTTCCGAAATATCCCGCTGGTAATATTGGTAGTTAAGATGATGCAGGCGTTCGGTAAGGGTCTGTATCTGAAGCTGAATAGCGCTGAAATCGGACATGCGAAAGGCGTGATTACGGGTGCCGGGGGCGGCAGAAGCTACAAAATAGCCTGCCAAACAATACTGCAAGCTAAAACATGCCGCCCGGACGTGCATAAAAAAGCGTGGCCCGTTTCAGAAACAGGCCACGCACTGCAGCAAATAAGATACTATTCTACATAGCCATGAGCCCATGGCGGCCGCTTAGCGTAGCTGCCGCGTAGCCAGTACCTGGGTTTGCTGCAACTTATGGCCTTTATCATACAGCTCCGTACGCACGATGCCAACCGTAGGCGAATAGTAGTCAACGGCATACGAAATCGTGCGCCGGATGATATCGGGCTTTGGCTTTATAGCCGATTCCCGCTCTGATTCTACTTTGTAGCACAGGAAGGTGCCGGCCGGAGTGGTTACGTTTTGTGGGCCGCCTACCACGCGCCGGTTCCGAACCGTAGTGTATACTTTGGCAATATCTACGGCGGAGCTATGCACATCTACCAGAATGCCGCCCTGGGGCAAGCTGCTGCCGGCCTGCGCCTGGTGCGGCCAGGCCAGGGAAGTGGGCGTAAAGTCAAAATACCGGTCGCGGAAGGATTTCAGGTTATCGTAGTCCATTTCCTGCAGGCCATCGGTAAAGGCCGTGTCGCGCTGGCAATGGAAAGTAAGGTCCTGCTGCCGGATGAGCTGGTTGTCGGGGCCATAGTAGCCGCTTTTGAGCAGCACGGTGTTTATTTGCAGGTCACCCTTTTTATTGGTTTTAGTGCCCAGTGAAACCACCCGCTTCCGGATTTCACCCTGAGGTTTCCCATTGGCATCGGCCAGCTTATAAATCAGCTCCATATTATCATAAAGCCCAAAGGGGTGGGCACAGTCGGGGGCGGTGGGCGTGGGGGCGGCCGTGCTGGGCGGGGTAGTTACCGCCGTATTAGCCACCGGTGCTACGGCCTCCGGGCCGGCCGAAGAAACAGGCCGTGAACAGGCCGCCAGCGCCAGAGAAGGCAGCACAAGCCAGGCGAGGGGGAAAAAAGTACGGTGCATAGAGTGTGGCAAAGGGCAGAACACCAGATGGGGCCTGCGCCCACATACGCAAGTCCGGTTTTTTGGATGGGGCCCGCCGCATAACTTAGGCGCCGAAATTGCGTTTGCCAACGGAGAGCGGTAGTTTTCGCCCTGGCTGGGCAGCTCCGCCGTCAGCAAACAGCCTCAGACCTCCATTCTTTCCTCTCACCGGCATTCACTTTCTTTTCTCCTATGGCTGATTCTTCCGCTAACTGGGCCGATACGGCCGCTTCTCTGTTGTCCAAGCTCTCGGGTGGGGTAGAAATGAACCTGGCCTTCGATCAGATGGAAGTGCAGGTGCCAAACATGCAGAACCCGGCCGCCGCTCCCAGCACCTGGCGCATCAACGGCTCCATCCGCATCCGTACCCGGGGCGAAAGCCCGGCGGCTCCCATTGCTAACCCCACGCCTCAGCAGCTTGGCTAGCGGGCTGGATCTGGAAGCCCGGCTGGTTATTTCCCGGAATGGCGACGATATTCAGATAGCCGCATCCGGCACTTACCTCATTGTGAATATTCCCAGTCAGCGGGTGCTGGATGAACTGACCAGCAGCAACGGCCCTGAAAAAACCAAGGCACCGGGCGCGCCCAATGCCTTGCAGCAGCTGAATATGCTGGCTTTGCAGCTGGGCCTGGTGCTGGACCTGCGCGTGGCCGGCAAAACCTACGTCACCTTTGGCACGGGCCGGAGTCCGAAGATAACCTTCAATGCCGTTCTGGGTAAAATCGGCTCTTTTTTTCGCTGACAATTAGTCGCGCATTTGCTGGCCGGCACTTGGGTTTTTCCGTATCTTGGAAGGTGTATCTAATCTGGCAGTGAGGGGTTTCGGGTGGAACTAATGCTTGCTGGATTGGTTAGCTACTAGCAATCAGCCCCAGCGCAATGAACTCCGATAAAGAACGCAAAGACAAGGTAGGAGCAGGCCGGCCCACCTCTACCTTTACCCGCATGGAGCGGGTGCCGCCGCTTCTAATGCTCTTGTATCTGGGCATTGCGGGAATCGGGGTTTTGTTTCTGATTTTGCTGGGCGCCTACATCCATACCCGTGTGCAGAGCGGGGTACCCACCGGGCTGTATAGCTTTCCGCGTTTTTTCTCCCTCAGCACCATTGTGCTGCTCAGCAGCAGCTACACGCTGGCGCAGACTGCCCGCTTATACCGCGAGGACGATATCCGTAACCTGGCGCGCTGCCTGGGCGCCACTTTTGTCCTGGGGCTTATTTTTGCCGGCTTACAGGTAATGGGCTGGCGCGAATTGATGGACCAGGGTATTTATTTCCGGGGTGATGCCAGCGGCACGTATGTTTACCTGATTTCCGCGCTGCACGTAGCGCACCTGTTGGCCGGTATGCTGTTTATGGCCGGCCTGTTTCTGCGGGTGCTGCATATTTCCCGGGATGGAGTCCGCACGCTGCTTTTTATCCGCAACCCCTACCGGCGCCTGCAGCTGCGTATGCTCAGCAGGTACTGGCACTTCATGGGTGCTTTATGGGTGCTGATGTTTACGGTGTTCCTGTTCTTTTATTAGGCTGGAGGCTGACATCGGCTGGCACCGGCAAAGGCAGCGGGCAAGCCAGTGCACTACCTCACAGAGGGAAATCTGCCTCCAATATTGCATAAACCAGAGGCTGATTAAACGCTCCTGACTACCTTGCCGCTTTATTTTCGGAATAGGTGTCATTTGTATGATAAAGAGGCTAGTAGGGGCTTTGGCGGCCTGTTTCATCGGTTTTCAAAGCCAGGCCCAACAGCCCGCGGTCGGCGTGCTTCCTGCCGCTGACCAATGCGCTGCGGCGCGTACCCAGAATGCCAAAGCCCGCCCGGCTACCACAGTGGCCCACCGGGAAAAGATGGACCGGTACGACGTTACTTACTATAAGCTGGACCTGGCCCTGGAAAATAACTCCCGGCAGGTAAGCGGCTCCGGCTGGATGCGGGCGCGGGTAGGCCGGCAGGCCCTGGATTCGGTAGCCTTTGAGCTGTTTGAAACCTATACCATTGACTCCGTACTGGTAAACCGGCAAAAATGCCCCGGTTTGCACCGCCGCTCCGGCAACGTTACTGCCCGGCTCGCGCAGCCCGTGGCTGCCAATCAGCTGTTTGATATGGTGGTGTACTACCACGGTACCGCCCCCAACGGCAACTCCGCCGCCATCGGCAATGCCCTGGATACCAAGGTGGAGCCCACCTCCGGCATAAGCGTAACCTGGAGCCTGAGCGAGCCTTTCCACGCCTACGAGTGGTTTCCCTGCAAGCAGGTTCTCACCGATAAAGCCGATTCCTCGGATGTTTGGGTTACTACAGCGCGCCAGAATAAAGTGGGCTCCAACGGGCTGCTGCAGCGCATCACACCAATTTCAGAAGAAAAGCACCGGTATGAGTGGAAGTCGCGCTACCCCATAGCCTACTACCTCATTTCCGTGGCCGTGGCTCCGTATCTGGAATACACCTCCAGCGTTACGCTGGAGGGCGGACCTACTATTCCGCTCGTCAATTACGTTTATAACCAGGCTACGCTGGATTTCTACCGCGCCGAAATAGACCGTACGCCCGGCTTTATTCTAAATTATAGCCAATTGGTAGGGCCCTATCCCTTTGCGCGCGAGAAGTACGGCCACTCCATGGCGCCCATTGGCGGAGGCATGGAGCACCAGACCATGACCACCCAGGACAGCTTCTCCTTTAATCTGACCGCCCACGAGCTATTCCACCAGTGGTTTGGTGATAATGTTACCTGCGCGTCCTGGAAGGATATCTGGCTGAATGAGGGCTTTGCTTCCTATGGCGAATACCTCTCCCAGGCTAAGTTTAACCCGGGCGGCGAAGTAGGCTGGATGAATGAGGCCCACCGCCGGGTGATGTTTGATAACAATAAGCAGATTATCCCGGGCGGCTCCGTGCAGGTGCTGGATACCACCAATGTAAATCGCATCTTCAGCTCGCGCCTCACTTACAAAAAAGGCGCCGCCGTAGTGCATATGCTGCGCTACCTGCTGCACGACGACACTAAATTTTTTGCCGCCCTGCGCACCTACCAGGAAACCTATGCCGGCCGCACGGCCCGCACCCGGGATCTGCAGCGCATTTTTGAAAATGCGGCCGGTACCTCCCTCAATTACTTCTTTCAGCAGTGGTTTGAGGGGGAAGGCTTTCCCACCTTTAAAGTGCAGTGGAGTCAGCAAGGCAGCAGCGTGCAGCTGCAGACTACGGAAACGGCCTCCATGCCCAGCGTAACGCCCTTTTTTCGCACCGAGCTAGATTATCGTATTACCACTACTACCGGCACCCAAACCGTGCGCTTATGGCAGAATGAGCCCAATATGCTGGCTGAAGTGCCGGTTACAGGCACCGTACTCAACGTGGAGCTGGATCCTGACCAATGGGTGCTCAATAACGCAGAAGTGCTGCAGGGCAGTGCCACCGCAGAATTACCAAAGGTAGTGGCCTATCCCAATCCCTGCGCCGAGTACCTGGAGCTGGCCAATTTGCCAGAGCCCGGTGGCGTGGCCGAAGTGCGGGATGCGCTTGGGCGGAAAGTGCGGGAGCAAACCTTCGTAAGCACGCCTGGGCGGCTTAACACCAGCTCATTGGCTGCCGGACTCTATCATCTGCAGCTTTCTTTTCCCTCCGGTGAGGTACGTCGTTTGCGCTTTGTGCGCCGATAAGTGAATCAAGCGAGGGCAACTGCCGGCAGTTATACGAATAGGAGGAGACAGGCCACGTACTGGCTGCGTTCCTACCTCTTATAGTAAGCTTTTATCCGATTTTGAATGACCTCATCGGCGGGGGGCTGATTGAATATCTTACTCAGCAGCTCATCAAAGGTATGGGCCGGGGTGAAGATGCTGTCATCAAACGGATTGCTGAAAAAGCGGATAAACCCCGGCTGGTCATTGATGCAGACTAAATCCACCGTTACGTTGCCGTAGTGCTGCTGGCAGCGGCCGGTAGCCGTGCACGTCTTGGGCTTGGGCTTCAGGAAATGTTTATAAATCGTTTCGCGGTAGCGGGGGTGCTCGGCGGTACGCTGGTCAGAGGTAGAGAGATTATAACCCAGCTGCTGGGTTTGCTCGGCAATGAAATCAAACAGGTGCTGAAAGTTGCCCGGCCCAATACTGGGGTCATAGAAGAGCAACAGGCCCTGCCGGCCGCTTTCCCGCAGCAGTTGCACGCGAAAACCTTGGCCGGTTACATTGGTCTTTTTGAAATGATACGCCTTAAAATAAGGCCCCAGCCAGTTCAGGTACACCTGCTCGGCTACCCATTGGGTATGCCGGCGCCGCTGCGCCGGCGTGCGCATAAGCGGGCGCCAGGCCACGCTGTCAGCAGCCGGCCCGGAACGGAAAGCAAGAGCACGCTTTAGAAAATCGAACAAGAACAATAAAAAATCAGTACGCCGGAAAAACACAGTGCTCCCCAAATAGTTTCCAATTACCGCCTCCTCCCAAGCCCTTTACTTGATTGACGATGAAGACGATGAAGACGATGAGAACGGCTGTAAAAAGCCCCGGCCGGCTAAAACAGGCATTACTAGCTGAGTGTCTGCGTATTCAGCAGTGCAAAGCCGATAACGCCCGGCAGGCTATGCTGGATGTGCAGGAAAGCGCCAATGAGCATCAGGGTTCCATCGAAGATAAGTTTGAGTCGTTTCGGGAGGCCTGCCACATCCAGCGGGAGCTGTTTGCGCACCAGCTGGAAGAGGCGGAGCGCGGCCTGGCAGTGCTGCAGCGCCTGCGCGATGCCCACGTGCTGGCCGGCGTGCCTGGGCTGGGCTCGGTGGTGGAAACCGACGTGCACACGTACTTCATTTCCGTGAGCATTGGCGAGTTTACGGTAGATGGCCAGCCGTATTGCGCTATTTCCGCCTTCTCGCCCTTATTTCTGGCCATGGCCAACCACCGCGCCGGCGACACGTTCCAATTCAGAGGGCGCAGCTACCACATCAAAGCAGTGTACTAAAAGCGGCGCTACCCCTTCAAAAAGAAACGACGCCCGAAATCGGGCGTCGTTTCTTTTTGAATTAGCCGGAGCCTAGCGTACGCGGGTCCAGGTCTGGGAGCGGCCAATCAGCGAGAAGCCAATGTAGCCTTTCACTTCCATGGTATTAGGGCTCAGTAATTTCATGTAGCAGGAATACGTTTTGCCGCTTTCCGGGTCATAGATTTTGCCATCATCCCACTTGTTGTCTTCATCGTACTCAAAGTCCTGCATGAAGACCAGGCCTAAGCGCGGGCGGGAGCGGAGCTTGGGGTCGGGGTTTTGCGAGTCGGTTTTCGGCTTACCGGTTTTAGGGTCGTTCGGCACCGTGAGGGAAACAATCCGTCCGCAGAGTTTCTTGCCGCACTGGTAAATCTCAAACGTAGCCTTCTTCTCAGCATTGGTCCACACCCCCAGAGGTGATAGTTTTTGCGCGGAGGCCACGGAAGCTAGTCCCAGCACGAGGGCCAGACAGAGAAACAGAACTTTTTTCATTGAAATAGATGGAAAGAAGGGTTTGAGTGGAAAATATAGGCAAACTCCCGAGAATGTCAATATCGGAAGACGAATGCTGTGCACCCCAAAGGCAAGGATAGTACCATGATTTGCCGACGGGTTTTTTGCGCCGAAAAAAAAGCGGCTGACAGTCAGCGGTATGTCCTCAAAATTGGACTGATCTACTAAAAAAAGCCTTTTCCATTTTGAACCTTCAGCCCGAGTTTTAACTTTACCAACCGTAGCGAGTGCTACAGCCCCCGCCAAGCCGCCCTAAGGTGCTGGGAAGCAAAGCCTGGGTTATGTTGGATCTAAAGAAAGGAGGTACAAAATGTCTAGTAGTCCCAAACAAATCCTGCCAAGCCTGTCGAATGTAGTACGCTTCACCGCCGTACGCGCTTAACAACAGCTTTCGCGCGGAACCTCTGTTAGCCCCTCAGGGCGGGTTCCCGCATTCTGGCAAGGTCTTACTCGAAAGATGTCGGGGCTGAACCCCAGACTCGTCGCTTGGTAAGATTTGAAGGATTAGATGCCCGGTTAGCCCAGCAGCCTGTACGTCAGGACTGCATAGGCTACCCGGGCATCGTTCGTTTATACCAGTGGTGAGTTGGTGATATAGTGAGGTGGTGAGTTTGATGTTCTGGCAGCACCGACGGCGCTAATAGAACATCAAACTCCCCATTTCACCCACTTGTCAATTCGCCATTTACAGCACGCGGCGCACGGCCATAAAGCGGCGCTCGTAATCCGTCTTTTCCACCGTGCTGATTTTCACGCCGGATTCTTTTCTAGCAGAGGAGGAATGGATAAAACGGAGCGGCTCGCCGGGGTTGGAAATTACAATGCCGGCGTGGCCGGGGGTGGTGGCGGTTGCGGCAGTGCCGGTAAACACCACAATGTCGCCGGGACGGGCGCTGCTGCGGGGCACTTCCCGGCCTGTATTAATAAGTAGGGCCGTGGAGTGCGGAACCGGCACGCCGAAGCGGGCAAAAACGTAGTTTACAAAGCCAGAGCAGTCAAACCCGGTTTCGGGCGTGGCGCCGGCATAGCAGTAGTTGGTGCCCAGCTGGCGCATGGCAAACCGGATAACGCTGTCGGCGCGGGCCACATTGGGAGCGGTGGCGGGCTCCTCCACCTTCCAAACCGCTGGGCGAGCCGGCGTGCGGTTGGCGTTTACGGTGGGGCGCAAAATGGCTTCCGGCGCCTCATTATCCGCCAGCGCCAGGGGCGCGGCTTGCTGGTGGTTGCGGATGGTGACGCCCACAATGAAAGCCGCAATAACAAAGAAACTCAGCCAGACATAACGCATGACAATGCAGGACTTCCCGGAATATAAGCGGAAAGGTATTCTCCTAACGGCAGGACCGGGAGAGGGGTTCCGGTGGGTTTAAGTGGCCGCGGGCGCTTCGTCACTTAATTTTCACCAGTATCTTGCAACTCCTGGCGGATAGCTGTGTCCGCTACCCAGCATTTCTCACTTACTCTTTTCCATGCTTCACCACCGTTTCCGTTTCCTTCTGGCCGGCTTGCTGCTTTGGCTTACCGTGCAGGCCGCCCCGGCGTGGGCAGCCCCCAAGCTGCAGTACACGCTGCTGATGCCCGCCCCTCAGACGCACTATTTTGAAGTAGATATGCGCCTCTCAGGCTTCCGCAAGGCTTACACCGATGTGAAAATGCCCGTTTGGGCCCCCGGTTCTTACCTGGTGCGGGAGTTCTCCAAAAACGTAGAAAGCCTGGAAGCCAAAGCCGGCTCCTCGGAGCTGCGTACCGAAAAAATTGATAAGAACACCTGGCGCATTTATCACCCCAAAGCCCAGGATTTTGCGGTACACTATCGGGTTTATGCTTTCGAGCTTTCCGTGCGCACCAGCTTTATTGATGCCTCGCACGGCTACCTGAACGGCTCCAGCGTGTTTATGTACCCCGCCGAGGAGAAGGGGCTGGCCAGCACCCTCACGGTAGTGCCTGCCAACGGCTGGACGCAGGTAACCACCAGCCTGAAGCCGGTAGCCGGCGGTGCGCCCTTCACGTTCCGCTCTGCTTCTTATGATGAGCTGGCCGATTCGCCCATTGAAATTGGTACCCACCAGGTATTGCAGTTTGAGGCTAACGGCACCCCGCACACCATTGCCATGTACGGCAACCCCCGCTTTGACGAGCAGCGCCTGCTCACGGACATGAAGCGCGTGTGCGAGGAAGCCCACCGCGTAGTTGGCAAAAACCCCTTGGACCGCTACGTCTTTATCATTCATAACATTGACCGCGGCACCGGCGGCTTGGAGCACCTGTTCTCCACCACGCTGTCGGTATCGCGCAATGCCTATTCTACGGAAGCCGGTTACCTGAACTTCCTGGGCCTGGTGGCCCACGAGTACTTCCACCTCTGGAACGTGAAGCGCATCCGCCCGGTAGCCCTGGGGCCGTTTGATTACGACCGGGAAAACTACACGCACATGCTGTGGGTGAGCGAAGGCGGCACGGAGTATTTCTCCAACCTGATTACCCAGCGGGCCGGTTACTACACGCCCCAGCGCTACCTCGATGCCCTGGCCAACGGCATTACCCGCGTAGAAAATACGCCCGGCAACAAAGTGCAGTCGGCGGCGGAATCCAGCTTTGATGCCTGGATTAAGTACTACCGCCCCAACGAGAATTCCAGCAACACCGGCATCAGCTATTATGATAAAGGCGAGCTGATTGGGGCCATGCTGGATCTGATGATCATCAACGAAACCAAGGGCGAGAAGAACCTCGATGACGTGATGCGCTACCTCTACGAGCGGTATTACCAGCAGCTGGGCCGCGGCTTCACCGATGCCGAGTACCAGGATGCCGTAGCCAAAGTAGCCGGCCGCCGCTTTGATGCGTTCTTCCGCGACAATGTGTACGGCACCAAAACCCTGGATTATGCCACCAACCTGGGCTATGCCGGCCTGCAGCTCAGCGCCACGCCCTCCTCGGGTGAAGGCGTGCTGGGCGCTAACGTAAGCACCACGGGCGGCAAATACACCGTTTCCAGCGTAGTGCGCAACGGCAGCGCCTGGCAGGGCGGCCTGAGCGTGAACGACGAGCTGCTGGCCTTGGACGGCATCCGCCTCACCGACGACCCCAACAAGCTGCTCACCGCCCGCGCACCCGGCACGCCTATCCGCCTGCTCATCGTGCGCGACGGCCAGACCCGCGAGCTGATCCTGCCGCTGCTGCCCGCCACCACGCAGAAGTACCGCATCGAGATGATGCCTAACCCCACCGAAGCCCAGCAGAAAGTACTGCGCAAATGGCTACCCGAGCGTAAAGCGTAGTTGGTATAACACTCATAAAAAAGCCGCCCGGTCAGTAGATCGGGCGGCTTTTTTATGGAAAAAATCAAGAAGCATATCTAGTGTGAGTCGTTGCTGCTCTACTTGTCATCCTGAGCTTGCGAAGGACCTTCCCACGGCTGAACGATACTCGTCCCAAGGACTCGTGCTGGCGGGATAAGGTCCTTCGCAAGCTCAGGATGACAAATGGAATAGGAGGGAAGAAAATGAAGTTGCCATGGCAAGGCCCTACCTGAGATACTTGGACTGCGCTCTGTAAGACGGTTAAGGTTGAACATCTTAAAACCTAAACGCCCCGCCTGGAACAAACCAGGCGGGGCGTTTTCACTGGCTGACCAGCCAGCACTTAATACACGCGTTCCAGGGAAACTTCCCGAACCGGGGCAATAACCAGCGGCACCTTTTCCACTTTTACAGAGCTAGTATCCAGCCCAAAATACTTGTCCTCGGAAGCAATGAACTGCTTGATGTAGAAGTAGGCCTGCATCACCAGGCGCTCCACCCAGGGGAAGTCGTTTTCTACCGAGAGGAACTTCTCCAGCACCACAAAGCGGAAGTCGCCGGTTACGTGCTGCTTGCTCAGCGACTCGTAGCGGGAGGTGATATCCACTTCCTTGTTGCGCACCAGGTCCTCAATTACTTTGCGGAAGTAGAGGTTGATTTTCTGCTCTACCCGGAAGCCCAGACGGAAAGTAATGCGGAAGGCATCATCGGGGGCCAGCTCCACCACTTTGTACTCCATGGTGTAGGGCTGGTCGGTGGTATCTACGTGCACAAACCAGTAAATATCGGCCCGCTTGGGGCGCTTCTGGAAAATGGAGTAAATGATTTTGGACTCGATTTCCGTTTGCCGCTCCGCCGAGGTCATGAATACCAGGTGCGTGGAGTACTTCGGTACGGATTCGTCGGCGCTCAGCTGCTTCAGAGCGTCCATGTAAGGGTCTATCTTCACAAACTCCGTCAGGCGGCGTTTGATGTAGAAAGCCCGCAGCCACACATACATCACCGAAATCAGAACCAGGCTGATAGCCACGGATACCCAGCCGCCGTGCGGAAACTTGATGAGGTTAGCCACAAGGAAGGCGCCCTCAATGGCGCCATACAGCAGCAGGAAAAGCGCTACCAGCCCGGCAGGCACCCGCTTGGTGCGCAGCCACATAGAGAGCAGCAGCGTGGTCATGAGCATGGTGATGGTAATAGCCAGACCATAAGCCGCTTCCATGGCACTTGACTCCCGGAAGTACAGCACCACCGCAATACAGCCCAGCAGCAGCAGACGGTTCATGCTGGGCACATACAACTGGCCTTTTACATTGGTAGGGTAGTTGAGACGCACTTTCGGCCACATATTCAGCCGAATGGCTTCCGCCACCAGTGTGAAGGAACCCGTAATCAGGGCCTGAGAAGCAATAATGGCCGCAATGGTAGCAATACCGATACCAATCAGCAGAAACCAGGACGGCATCAGCTCATAGAATGGGTTGCGGCCGCTCAGGTGCTGGCCCACCTGCGTCATCAGCCAGGCACCCTGCCCAAAGTAATTGAGCAGCAGGCAAAGCTTCACAAATCCCCAGCTGATGCGGATGTTGCCTTTGCCACAGTGGCCCAGGTCGGAGTACAGAGCCTCGGCCCCGGTCGTACACAGGAAAACGGCGCCCAGTAGCCAGAAACCGCCCGGCGTGTTCACCAGCAGATTGTAGGCATAGTAGGGATTAGCGGCTTTCAGAATTTCGGGGTGCTGCGAGATGCTGTAAACACCCAGTACGGCCAGCATGGAAAACCACAGAAACATGATGGGCCCGAAGGCTTTACCCACAATCTGCGTTCCAAAGCTTTGCAGAAAAAACAGCCCGCACAGAATAGCAATTACGATGTAGACAATCGTGGTTTGTTCCAGATGCGGGTACACCGTTTTAAGTCCTTCTATAGCCGAAGAAACCGAAATGGGGGGCGTAATAACACCATCGGCCAGTAGCGCGGCGCCGCCCACAATGGCCACGGCCGAAAGCCAGGTGCCGCGGCGGCGCACCAGCGCAAACAGGGAGAAAATACCACCCTCCCCGTTGTTATCGGCGTTGAGCGTGAGCAGGACGTACTTAATGGTAGTTTGCAGCGTGAGCGTCCAGAGCACGCAGGAGATGCCTCCGTAAACCAAATCCTGGGTAATGGTTTCCGGCACAATGGCCTTCATCACGTACAGCGGTGATGTGCCAATATCCCCGTAAATAATGCCGAGCGCAATAAGCAGGCCCGCCGTGGATATGGCTGTGTGCTGGTGTTTGGCGTCCATGAAAATGGTAAAAAGAGATAGTAGCTGCTATGTTTTTAGCAGGGCCAAAGGTAAGGCAAATGGGAAAACCCGCGCCTGCTTGACTTATTGCACCGGCGGTGCCCCGTCTTCCGGAGGTGACTGCCAGGCAGAAACTGCCTGAAAAAGTATAGCAGCCTGCTCATCGTGGCGCTGCTGAATGCGCCGGTTTACCTGGGAAACCAGGCTTTGCCACGGGGCCAGTTCGCCGGAAAGCGTGTAAAACAAATCTTCCTGTCCCAGCCGCAGGATGCGCAGGCGTTTGGCACCCCGGTGCCCAATGAGTAGCAGGAGCGCCCCCACCGTCATGCCCATGGCGGCGGGCATGGTGCGCAGCCAGTTCTGCAGAAAGGCCATGGTGAAAATAGCCAGCGTGAGGCCACCCAGCAGGTACCAGAGTAGCCAGCGCACCGGCTTTACTTCAATAGCCTCCAGCTCCAGCAGGCTGAATACCCGCCCATTTACTGTTAGGGTAGTAGCCGTAAGCTCCAGCCGGCCATCTTCGCTGCGAACAACAGGCTCGGGGGGAGCAGGCGGTGGCGGAGTTGGTAAGGGTTCATCCATTACGGCAGGAGGTAGGGTAGCGTCAATGGCGGGCCGGGACAACGTAAAAGCCGGCACCGGGCCGCTGGTACTGCGGCTGCCCGCGCTCCAGCGGGGCACGGCAGTCGAGGAGGTTCCCAGCGGCCCGGTGTCAGGCATCGTTAGTTATTTACTTTCAGCAGCTCCACGTCGAAGATGAGCGTGGAATCGGGACCGATGTCACGGCCGGCGCCGCGCTTGCCATAGGCCAGCTCGGAGGGAATATATAGGCGCCACTTAGAGCCTTCGGGCATCAGCTGCAGGGCTTCTGTCCAGCCGGCAATTACACCGTTCACGGGGAAAGTGGCGGGCTGGCCGCGCTGGTAGCTGCTATCAAACACATTACCATTGATGAGCGTGCCGTGGTAGTGCGTGGTAACCGAGGAGTTAAGCGTAGGCTTCTTGCCCGAGCCCTCCTGCAGCACCTCGTACTGCAGGCCGCTGGGCAGCGTGTGCACCCCGGCTTTGTCTTTGTTGGCGGCCAGGAAAGCCAGCCCTTCGGCCTGGTTCTCGCTGCCGCTGGTGCTGCCGGCACCGTCGCCCTCGCCATCTTCCTGGGCTTCCATCTGCTGCTGCAGCTTGCCCATGGCTTCTTTCATCTGATCCTGCGTGAGGCGGCTGGGCTCACCGGCCAAGCCTTCCTTCATACTGGCGGCCAGCACATCAATATCCAGATCCAGGCCCTGCTGGGCGAAGTTGCGGGCCAGGTCGCGGCCAATGATGTAGCTGATTTGTTCTTTTAAGCTGTTGAGGTTCATAAGGGTAGGGAACAGAGAGTGAGAAACGGCTGCGATACGCCTACTACGTACCATACCGTGAAGTACCGAAATCCAATGGGAATGGATGTGCTTTTCTTCCGCAGGGGCAGGAAACCCCTGAGAATGAGCCCTAAAATCACGGCCTAAGACGTAAAAAAGCCCCGCCAACAAGTAGCAGGGCTTCTTCTTTCAGGTATACGGGCCGGTTAGCAGTAAAAGCAGCTATCCTCGCCCCGCAGGTCAAAATTCAAATCAAGGTCTTTTAGTTGGGCCGACAGGTAACGGAATGAACCCAGGCCACCCAACAGCAACAACGACGAAAACGCGGTGGTCTTTTTCATATCAACTTCTCTCTTACTGGTTTGTGCGGGCAAAGATACGGAGATATACCTAAAATGTTATGCAAGCATACTTTACTAATATGTTAACTGGCCGCATAAGCGTGGTAGCGCACTGAAAGCCCGGTTTTGCTAAACAGCTTTACCAACTGCTATTCTACCAGCTGCGCATACAGACGGTTCAGGGTATCGGCGGCATTCTCGCACAGGCCGGGGTGCACCGGAGAGGTCTGCACTATGGTGCTGCGCTGCGCCGTGAGCCAGCGAAAACGGGACGCCACGGGCAGCTGGCCAATGGGGCCGCCTTCCCGGCGGCCATGGCAGATTCGCTCAAACGCCCGCAGGCGCTGAGCCAGGTCCTGCAGGTCCAGCTCGGCGCAGCCAAAGGCGCGCAACCGGGCCTCCGGCACCGCGCACCGCACCTGCAGAAATCCTTCTGAAGCGCAGTACAGAATAACGCCTACGTTGAGGAATTCCTCGCGCTCCACGCGGGGAACTACGCGCAGAACGGCATACTCAAATAAGTGCTTTTCGGGCATGCTGCGCTTCCTGAACAAAGGTTTCTGATGCGGACAGGCGGGCTTCCAGGAAGCGCACGTAATTCTGGCGCTGCTCCGCCGCCGACAGCGTGGTAGACTGATCGGAGGTCAGCCATTCATCGGGCACCAGGGCCAGAATGGCCTGGAGCACGTCGGAAGTGAGGAGGGCACGGCTGGCCGCGTCCACAGCTTCCAGCTCGCTGGCCTGGGGCAGGAGCACGTGGTCTTTCACCTGCGGGAAGGGGCGGCGCGTGTTCTGGGCCCAATCCGGGCCGGTGTGGTGCACGTAGAGAGCGGCGCCGTGGTCAATAAGCCACAACTCCCGGTGCCACATCAGCATATTGGTGTTGCGGGCGGTACGGTCTACGTTCAGCGTGAGGCAGTCCAGCCACACAATTTGCGAGGCCAGCCGGGGCTCAATGGTATTCACCAACGGGTCGTAGGTAATGGCGCCGGAGAGGTAGTGCAGCGCTAGGTTAAGGCCGGTGCTGAAGCGCAGCAGGTCCTGAATTTCCTCGTCGGGCTCGGTGCGGCCAAAGGCTTCATCCAGCCGGATAAACACTAGCTCCGGCATGTGCAAACCCAGAGCCCGCGCCAGCTCGCCCACAATCAGCTCGGCAATCAGCGCCTTCAAGCCCTGGCCCGCCCCCCGAAACTTCACCACGTAGAGGAAGCCGTCATCAGCCTCCACCAGGCCCGGCAAAGAGCCGCCTTCGCGCAGTGGGGTAACGTAGCGCGTCACGTCAACGGTTCTAAGAGAAAGGTCAGGGATGGGCATGCAGGTGGATTAGGGAAATGAGCCGCACAAATAACCTACAATTCCGGCAGTTTGTGGAGGCGTAAAAATCAAAAGGGAAAGTGGATGGGCGCTGGATACCTGGGATATGCTAATTCCTTGAAAAAATTAACTAAGCTCGAATAGTCACGTACACAGGTCCCATTCTCCTCTTCCCATCCAAACATTCTCTTTATGAAAAAGCACTTGCTAAGCGCCCTTGCGCTGACGGCCCTGCTCTCCTCCGCTTGTAACGACCTGAAAAAGCCCCAGGAAAAAGACCAGCCGCAGGAAGCCACCGCCGACACGGCCGTAGTATACCGGGATGGCACCACGGCCGCTGGCCTGGCTGACTCCGCCGGTAATTCCGCCGAATCGGCCTGGGACATGACCAAGGCTAAGCTGGCCAACGAAACGTACGAGGAAGTCAATATGCCCGAAATTACGGTGCGAGGCGACGACCGGTACAGCGTATACGGCATCGAAGAAAAAGTGCTTTTTGATACAGATAAAGCCGAAATCAAGCCTTCCGCTACTAATGCTTTGAAGCAGATTGGCGCTTCTATCAGCAAGCGTTACGGCAAAAACCAGGTGCGCGTCATGGGCTTTGCCGATTCCCGCGGCGAAAAAAGCTATAACCGGGAGCTTAGCGAGAAGCGGGCCGAGGCCGTGAAAACCTGGCTCACTAAAAATGCCAACATTGCCGCCGACCGCATCAGCGTGGAACCCATGGGCGAAACCGCTCCGGTTGCTACCAACGCTACGGCCGCCGGTCGTCAGGAAAACCGCCGCGTAGAAATTGGCGTGTTGAAATAAGCCTCTGCGCTTATCCTTTAGCATTCTCGGAAAAGTAAATCAAAAAGGGCTGCCCGATAAAGGCAGCCCTTTTTTATGGCTTAAGCAGCGGCTGGTTGTTAAATTTTCGGCTTGCTGCGAATGCACCCACGCGCCCCAGCTAGCCCAGGTAGGCCATATCCTCCGGGCTTAGGCGGATATTTACGGAGGCCAGATTTTCCCGCAAATGCGCCAAGGACGAAGTACCCGGAATGGGCAACAGCCACGGCGACTTATGCAGCAGCCAGGCTAGGTTCAGCTGGGCTTCGGTAGCATTATGCTTGCGGGCCATTTCGGCCATTTTAGTGTCGGCCTTGGGTAGGGAGTTGAGTAGGGAAAAATAGGGGATAAGTGGAATGCTATGCTGTTCGCACAGGTCCAGCACTTCCTCGCCGCCCCGGTTTTCTCCGTAGGGCAGCTTTAGGGTGGTGCGCTGCCCATAGCCGTACATATTTTCCACGGTAGCAATAGGGCCCATCTGCAAACCGGTTTCTAACTCAGTCCGGCTCACGTTGCTCAGACCCACATGCAGAATCAGGCCTTCCTGCTGCATGTCAAACATAGCCCCCAGCGACTCATCAAATGGCACCTCCCTGTGGCCCATGGTGCGCAGATGCACCAGCTGAATCTGCTCCTGCCGCAGGGTGCGCAGGTTGTTTTCGATGCTGGTGCGCAGGTTTTCGGGCCTGATGAAGGGCACCCAGCTTTTATCGGGGCGGCGCGTGGCGCCTACTTTGGTGCAAATCACCAGGTCAGCGGGGTATGGGTACAGGGCTTCCCTAATCAGGCGGTTGGTCACATCCTCGCCGTAGTAGTCGGCGGTGTCCAGGAAATTTACGCCCTGCTCCACGGCGGTGCGCAGAATCTGCAGCGCCTCCGGGCGGTTGGCAGGCTCTCCCCAGATTTCCGGGCCGGTGAGGCGCATGGTGCCGTAGCCCAGGCGGGAAACAGTGAGGGGCTGAGCCGAGTTTTTGGCGATGGTAATGGTCATGGGCAGCAGGAGTAAGGGTATGTATTTAGGAATAGCAGAACAATCAACTCAGAAAAAGAGCCGGGGATGAGTAACGCAGCCCCGGACGCCGGAGATACAAACGGCCCGTTCCGGGAGCAGGAACGGGCCGTTGTATAAGCTGAGGAAAGATAGAAAGTGGCTATTCCTCGTCAGAAGCTTGCTCCGTTTGCTTAGGGCCACCGCCCATCATAATAGCTAACGACTTCATCCCGATTTGCAGCTCGTCTTTGGCGTAGTCGAGAATAGGGGTGTTGGCTTTAATCTGCAAGTCCTGGGGCGAAATGGGCTTTAGCTGCACGCTAGCAAACTCATACACCATTTTCTGGCGGCGCTCCTTGTCAAAGTATACTATCAGTTTGGTGATGCCATTCTTCTCCTTAACGTACACGGGGTGGGCGAAATTCAGCATCTGCGGAATCTGGGCGGAGGTCCACACGTCCAGGGCTACCGGCTTCTGGCTCATTTCTCCGGGGTTGTTGGCTGGGGCCGCGGCGCCTGGCTTCAGCGTATAAGTGGTTTTCTGGCTGGGGTAGCCGGCCACCAGACTGGTTTCGGGGAAGATTTTTAGCGTGTAGTCTTCCTCTGTAACCACAATGCTCTGCCAACTCTTTTTCAGCGTGGCAGCATTGTAGGTGTAGGCTACCCGCTCAGGGCTGGCGTGGGCAGCCAGGAGGAATAGGCCGGTGTTTTTAGCCCCGTCGAAGTAATTTTCGAGGTGGTAGGAAAGACCGTCGGTGCTGACGCGGGCTTCCTGGCCACGGTAGTAGATGGTGCCTTTGCGCGGCAGCATCATGGCGCCCATCACTAGAGCAGGACTCAGCTTAGCAGCCTCGGCCTGAAACTGCTGTTGTTCCGCCGGCGTCATGCGCATGGCCAGCTGCTGCATCTGCGCCTGCACGTTGCCCTTGGTGGGGTCAATCTGGCTGAGGAGCTTATCGTAGGGGTTGCCCGGCAATGATACTTTGGTAGTGATAATCCCTTGGGTGAAAGTGGCCGGCGCCACGGCCGTATTAGAAGAAAAACCGGCCGCAGTTAACAGCGCAGCAACGGGTACCATGGCAAAAGCAAGCGGACGAGGGTTACGCATGAGCGGTTTGAAAAAAGGGAAGAGACACTACTCAACTTCAGCCTGAGTTAATGGCAGGGCTGAAATCGGGGTCAATCTATATAGATAAAACGTAATGCTTGCTTTATTTCTTCCGGCTTTTATCTGAAATGATATAAAATTAATACCACAGTAATGCTGGTCAGCCTCCACAAAGCTTTGCAATGAAAAATGTGCTATTAATAGCAGGAACAGGTGGTCAAGAGAAGTCCAGGCAGTTTCTCAGTCCCGCATCTCCTCTACTTCCACGCGCCGGTTGCGGGCATCGGGCGAAGGAAATAACGGGCGAGCCCCGCCATACCCAATGGTGCTGATGCGGGCTGATTCGATGCCGGACTTCACCAAAAAGGCCTTAACGGCGGTGGCTCGTTTCTCCGAGAGAGTCAGGTTCTTCTGATCTTCGCCTACCTGGTCGGTATGGCCTGCCAAACGGATCCGAAGCCTAGGACGGGCCTGCAGCTCCCGCACCAGCTGATGCAGAGAGGCATCGGCTGCAGGCAAAAGCTCCGCTGTTCCCTGGAAAAATAACACTTTTGGCAGCACTACGGGGGTATTCGTTACTAAAGCGGTGGAGTTTTTGGCTTGCCGGCCTACTGCCGCATCGGCCCGCTTAGCCAGCGGCCGGGTGGCTAGCGGTTGGGGTGCGCTGCGGGACGGAACTACCTGAATGGTAACCGACACCGCAGTTTGCTGGGAAGTAGGGTAAAAGCCCTGCGTGAGATAAAACGTGGTGGTTTTGCTTAGAATGGTGCGGTAGCTAGTGCCCTGGTTTACACGCCGGGTTAGCGCCGCATCGGTGTACCACTGTACATCACGCCCCGTTACCTGAATAGTGGCAGACCTGCCCGCCGGCACCGTAGCGGCCGATTTTAGCTTGATGCGGTAAAGGTGAAACTCACCCGTTTCGCAGTTGCCCACGGGGCGGTAGCTGGCCCGGCCGGTCAGCTTCTCCTCGGCGGGGTCGTAGGTGAACGTAACGGAGCCCTGGCACCAAAAGAAATCCGGGTCGCGGTAACGCTCATACAAAATCCGGGTTTCATTTATCCGCAGCTGGTTACCCAACTGGGTACCCTGCAGCTGAAATGATACCGAAGAGCTGGCATCGTGCAGAAGCTCCTGATACAAAACCCCAAACATGGCTGTTCCCTCGCCCGGCTGCAGGCGCAGAATGGTAGGCCAGGCTAAGCCCGGGCGCTGGTCGTCCCATTCCGCTCCCTGCCACACGCCCGCTAACGACTGGCTTTTCCCTTCCCTGGCCAGTACCAGGGCCAGCAGGCTAACCCATAAGGCTCTAAACATTCTACTCACGAATAATTTCGTGAAAATAAGGGCAGAAGAACAAATACCGCAGTTCTACTAAGTAGAGCTGTTTACTCCTCGCGCCGGGCTGCTTTCTGCATGCGGGCTTCCCCGCGTTTGCGCCGGGGTGCTATGCTGCCGCGCAGGTATTTCTCCATTACCAGCACAGCAGCCGGCGCGGCAGACTCAGCCCCGAAGCCGGCGTTTTCCAAGTACACCGCCACGGCAATTTTGGGGTTATTAGCCGGCGCGAAACCAACAAAGGCGGCATGGTCGTCGCCCTCATCGTTCTGCACCGTACCGGTTTTGCCGGCCACCGAAATACCAACATCGGCCAGGCTGGAGCTGGCGGCCGTACCGCTGCGCATCACGGCTACCATGCCGGGCACCAGGGCTTCAAAATTTACACTGTCGATGAGGGTGCGGTGCTTTACCCGGAAGCGGTGGAGTGGCCCGCCGGCGCCAATACCACGCACCAGATGCGGCGTATAATACCAGCCGCGGTTGGCAATAATGGCCGCCATATTAGCCATCTGCAGGCCGGTAAGGTTGATTTCGCCCTGCCCGATGCTGAGCGAGTAAATGGAGCGGTACGTCCAGGCGCGCGTGCGGCGGGCCTTGTCGTAATATGCCGGGGTAGGTAGGAAACCGGGCGCCTCACGGGGCACATCCACACCCAGCACGGAGTCCAGCCCAAACGAGCGGGCGTAGCGGCGCCACTGGGCCAGGTTGGCATGGCGGGCAGCCACCGAATCGGTAGCCAGGCTATCGGGCGTGTAATTTATCAGGCCCTGCATCACCTGATAGAAGTAGGGGTTGCAGCTGTATTTCAGCCCGGCCGTGAGGGTTTTCGCCTGAGGGTGCTCGTGCACACAGCTCACCAGCGACTGGTCGCAGCGGAAACCCGTGGTGGGGCTGATGGTACCCATTTGTAAGGCTATAGCGGCATTCACCAGCTTAAATACTGAGCCGGGCGGGTTAGCCAGCATGGCCGGCCGGTTCAGCAGCGGCATATCCTCATGTTCCAGCAGCTTGGCCCGCACCCCAGCCTGGTCGGGTGCGGTGATGGTGGTGGCCGGATACACGGGGGCTGATACAAAGGCCAGGATTTCCCCGGTGCGCGGGTCCAGGGCCACGAGGTAGCCCTTGCGGCCGCCCAGCAGCTTCTCGGCGTAGGCCTGCAGTTTCACATCAATAGTCAGGTGCAGGTCCTGGCCCTGCTGAAAGGCGGTGTCTTTGGCCCAGGTGCCGTGCTCTTTGCCTTTGGCATCTACCAAGGGGTGCAGGTAGCCGCGGTGGCCGTTGAGCAGACCGTTATAATACGTTTCCACGCCGCCGTTGCGCAGGCGGTAGAAGCGGCCGCGCACGGTGCGTTTGGCCTGGCGGAGGAAAGGCTGTGCCTCAGCATACCGATAACCTAGTAAGGGGGCGCCCGCACGGGTGGTATAAACGCGCTGGCGTCGCTGGGTTAAGGTCAATGTGGGCCAGGCAGCGCTATCCTGGCGCACCCGCTTAACTTCGGCCGCCGTGAGGCTGAGTTGGACCGGATAGCCGGCCGGCGCTTTGGGGTAGGGCAGCGCATCAGTGATGCGCCGCCGCACCGTAACGGAGTCCCAGCCCAGCAGCTGACCCAACGCCAGGGTATCAAGCGGGGGGCGGCGCGGCAACTTCAGCAGGAACTGGGGGCGGGTGTCTACCAGCACGGAGTCGTAGCGGTCCAGCACGCGGCCCCGCTGCGGCACGTCAGGCACGATGACGCGGCGGGCGGTGTAGCGTACGCGCACGTCCTGGTCCTGGGTGGGTCCGCCGCTTTGCTGGTCGGGGGAGGAGCAGGCGGCTGCTACTACGAGCAGGGCTAGTAGACTCTTTCCCCAACAATTGATAGCCGTACGCATGAGGTAAAGCTAGGCAATTGTTGGGTGTTGGGCTAAGTTGGCTGGTAAACCGGAGATATTGCTGCGCTTAACCTGCGCCAGTTGGAGCAAAGTTTTGGCGGCTTGGGTGTAGAGACGCAAATAGGCTTCTCTACATCCGCCGATGTCGCTCACCAAAACGCCGCCCGGATTGCTCCAGGCGGCGTGGTTCCGGTTTGCCGCGTTGCGGCAGTGGAGGTACAACCTCCACCTCAAAGCTGGTCACGAGTTACGGCTGCGCCTAAACTCGCGCCAGTTTGGGACCAGTATCTGGTTAACTTACTGGGCCGCCGGATACCAGTTGCGCAGCCGAACGTCGATTTTTTTATTGGCCTGGTTCACGGTTTTCTTGAAGCTCTCCACGTCGCTCAGGCCGTTCTGGCCCCGATAGTGATACGGATACACAATGCGTGGCCTGAAGGCCAATACGCCCTGCGCGGCCTGCGGCACATCCATGGTGTAGGGCAGGTTCATGCATACAAAGGCCACGTCGATATTCTTGAGGGCGCGCATCTCGGGTATGTCTTCGGTATCACCGGAGAGGTACACGTTTTTGCCGCCCAGGCTGAGCACGTAGCCGTTGCCCCGGCCCTTGGTGTGCATGGCGTCGGGGGCTTCGGGCAGGTTGTACATCGGAATGGCCGACACGCGCATGCCCAGCGTGTCGAGCTTCTGCCCGTTGCCCAGGATGCGGACCTGGCCTTTGTACTCGGCGGGCAGCTTATCGGCCACGGCCTGGGGCACAATCATTAGGGCCTTGCCCACGGAGAGGCCTGAGAGTGTCTGCGGGTCGAGGTGGTCGCCATGAATGTCGGTGATGAGGACCACATCGGGGGCGGCCAGGCCGGCGTAGGCGGCGGCTCCGCCGTAGGGGTCCACGTAAATGGTCTTGCCGCTCCAGGTTAGCACCACGCTGCCGTGGGTGATGGGCTGCACCGTGAGCGGGCCTTTCTTGGTGGCAATCTGGTCGGCCGCCGCCCGCGGCGCGGGGGCAGTTTGGGCCAGTGCCTGCGTAGTAACCGCCGCAAAGGCCGCCGCGAGGATAAGGGTAGATTTCATCGAGTTTTTGTTGGTGGGTGAAGGGGACCGGGTTGCTAACCCGGGACGGGGGCGAAAGTTCTGGGGGGAGGGGTAGCTAGCGTGTTTCGCAGGAGTGAAGCATAGAAAACGCCGCCCGGATTGCTCCAGGCGGCGTGGTTTCGGATTTGTTGCAATGCAGCAGTGCAGGTACAAACTACACCTCAAAGCTGGTCACGAGGTATGGCTGCGTCTAAACTCGCGCCAGTGGGGCGCTACAAGTTACAAAGTGACATTAGAAGCAGAAGCTTTTGGACTTGCATCTATCAAGATAATATTTTCCTTATCCTCTAGCTTCAGTTCCTTTAATACAGACGTTAAATGCATGTATTCACTTTGGTTGAAGTACATAATTACTTTAATAGAACTCTTGGTATAATTGGCTTCTTCATATACTTCAACTTGCTTCGCAAGATTCTGCTTCAGCTTGGAATTGGAAGCCAGTTTGAACTCTATAAGTGTTTTGTCAGCCGAGCCTTTTGAAACAGCATAGTCAACAGGGCCTCTACCATTGTTAGTTTCCCTATTAACGTCAAAATCACTCGCAAACCAAGTCAGTCGGTAGATGATTTGCAAATCTTCCTCTCTTTTGATTGGTTGACCATTCATGTAAAATAGCCTGTATCCATCATTTTTTTCAATGACGTCCTTTAAATAATTAAGTCTATTAAGTGATTGTTCGTAAGAAGATATTGGCTTGATATCATAGAAATTGCTGTTGTCAAGAAGGCGTTCAACTAAAGCCTTGATATTTCTTATGAAGAAAGATTCAACCTCTTCAACTTTTTGCTTTGAAATATTTTTAGCGCCCTGTTTGTTCTCTTCTTTGCTTTTTAGATAAAGTTTAATAATATCTGGAAACTGCATTATTGTTGCCTGGATTGCAGCAGCACGTTCCTTCTGTGAAATTTTCTCATCTACAGGCTTGCTTGGTAGTTTTTCTGCGAAGTAGTTAAAGATTTCAGCTCTGAGTTGGCTATTGGGTATGCTATTGCATATTCTTTCAAAGTCTCCTCGTAAATCGTGAGAATTTATCCAGTTATCATCCTTAGTTAAAATATTTTTGGGTGTCAAAAGTACATAGTCATTAAAGATAAAAGGAAGTGTAAATTCCTTTGGCATCCATCTTTGAAGAGTGTAGTCAAAATAAACTTTATCAACTTTAACAATTTTTACATTAGTGGGCAGCATGTGCTCTAAAGCAAACTTTTCAGTGTAATTGAGTAAAAATTCCTTTGTAAGGTTTGTGGTGAAGTCACTTATATTGTCTTTGCCTATACCTGTTTGAAACAGACCGGCTTTTTCCAAGTGGGATGATTCAGTGATTATTTCTTTTCCCAAATCATCAAATACAATATTTATTGAGGAGGAAAAAGTCTTTCCAAATTTAGGACCTAAGCCACTTCCATTGTTTCCTATTTGACTATAGCCGAGCCAGTTTTGTTTGACTTCTCGAAATACATACCACGCTAATATTTGTGCTTCTGTTACTTGCCCATTTTCAGATTTTTGTTTTAAGAAAGCTAAGTAACGTAAGATATCCTCATGTAACTTTTGATACACTGGGTCTTTGCTTCCAAATAACAAAAATGGATCAATAAAAACCGGAAGGTCATTTATCAATGAGATATTAAAAGCTCCATAGGCTTCAAGAGTTTCTGGCTCGATGCCGAAGAAATCGGAAAAATATATATTCATTTGTAAAGAAAAGTGTAAAATGAAAAGGGCACTATCTCAGAAAGATAGTGCCCTTTTATTAACAAAAGGAATTCAAACTCTACATATTCCGCCGATACTGCCCACCAACTTCAAACAAGGCATTGGTCACCTGCCCGAGTGAGCAGAACTTCACTGTTTCCATCAACTCCTCAAATAGGTTGCCATTGGCCACGGCTACTTGCTGCAGCTGCTTCAGGCGCTGCTCCGCAGTGCCCTCATTGCGTGCGTGCAGGGTCTGGAGCTGCGTGATTTGGAATTGCTTTTCCTCCTCCGTGGCGCGGATTACCTCGGCCGGGATGACCGTGGGGGAGCCTTTGGAAGAGAGGAAGGTATTCACGCCGATGATGGGAAACTCGCCGGTGTGCTTCAGGGTCTCGTAGTAGAGGCTTTCTTCCTGAATCTTGCCGCGCTGGTACATGGTTTCCATGGCGCCCAGCACGCCGCCGCGCTCCGTGATGCGGTCAAACTCCAGCAGCACGGCTTCTTCCACCAGGTCCGTCAGCTCCTCGATGATGAATGAACCCTGCAGCGGGTTTTCGTTCTTGGCCAGGCCCAGCTCCCGGTTGATGATGAGCTGAATGGCCATAGCCCGGCGCACCGATTCCTCGGTGGGCGTGGTAATGGCCTCGTCGTAGGCGTTGGTGTGCAGGGAGTTGCAGTTGTCGTAGATGGCGTAAAGGGCCTGCAGCGTGGTGCGAATATCGTTGAAGTCAATTTCCTGGGCGTGCAGGCTGCGGCCGCTGGTCTGGATGTGGTATTTCAACATCTGGGAGCGGGCATCGGCGTTATACCTCAGCTTCATGGCCTTGGCCCAGATGCGGCGCGCCACCCGGCCAATTACCGCGTACTCAGGGTCGATGCCGTTGGAGAAGAAGAACGACAGGTTGGGCGCGAAGTCATTCACGCTCATGCCGCGGCTCACGTAGTACTCCACAAACGTGAAGCCATTGCTGAGCGTGAGGGCCAGCTGCGTAATGGGGTTGGCGCCCGCCTCCGCAATGTGGTAGCCCGAAATAGACACCGAGTAGAAGTTGCGAACCTTCTCCTTAATGAAGTATTCCTGCACGTCGCCCATCAGGCGCAGGGCAAACTCCGTGGAGAAGATGCAGGTGTTCTGGGCCTGATCTTCCTTCAGGATATCGGCCTGCACGGTGCCGCGCACCTGCGCCAGCGTACGTTTTTTGATGGTTTCGTACACCTCGGCGGGCAGCACCTGGTCGCCGGTTACGCCGAGCAGCATCAAGCCGAGGCCGTCGTTGCCTGCCGGCAGCTCGCCCTGGTAGAAGGGGCGGCCCACGCCTTTCGCGGCGTAGATCTGGTCAATCTTCTGGCTGACCTCATCTTCCAGCCCGTGCTCCTTTATATATAGTTCGCACTGCTGATCAATGGCGGCATTCATGTAGAACGCGGCAATGGTGGCGGCCGGACCGTTGATGGTCATGGACACCGACGTCATCGGGTTGGCCAGGTTGAAGCCGGAATACAGCTTCTTGGCATCATCGAGGCAGCAAACGCTCACGCCGGCGTTGCCAATTTTACCATAGATATCAGGCCGGTGGTCGGGGTCCTCGCCGTACAGCGTCACCGAGTCGAAGGCCGTACTCAGGCGCTTGGCCGGCAGGCCCGCCGATACATAGTGGAAGCGGCGGTTGGTACGCTCAGGGCCACCTTCGCCGGCAAACATGCGGGTAGGGTCTTCGCCTTCGCGCTTGAAGGGGAATACGCCGGCTGTGTAGGGGAATTCGCCGGGCACATTTTCCTGCAGCTGCCATTTCAGCAAATCGCCCCAGGCGGTGTAGCGCGGCAGGCTTACTTTCGGAATCTGGAGGTGGGAGAGGCTTTCGGTGTGCGTTTTAATGCGGATTTCCTTGTCGCGCACCTTAAAGATGAACTCCGGGTCGCGGTAGGATTTTACCTTTTGCGGCCAGGTCTCCAGGAGCTTCCAATTTTGCCCATCCAAACGGAGCTTGACCTCCTCGAAGGTGCTCTCCAGGCCGGCCACGAGTGCTCCTGATCCGAGTCCATGGCTGCTGCTCCCGGTGCCAGATCCTCCAACGGCGGTGTTGCCGAGGCTTTGGACGGCTCCAATGGCTTGCCGGATTCCGAAGAGCTGCTGAGCAGTGTCAGCTTGTTTTTGAACCCACTGGTCATATTGGCGGTTGGTTTCGGCTATTTCTGAAAGGTAACGCGTGCGGTGAGGCGGAATGATGTAAATCTTCTCCGAGTCCTCCTTGCTGGTTTCCAGGTGAGAGGCAAACGGTACGCCCGTTTTGGCTTCTACCGTTGCCAGAATAGCGCGGTAGAGGCGGTTCATGCCGGGGTCGTTGAACTGGGAGGCAATGGTACCGAACACGGGCATTTCGTCCAGCGGCTGATTCCAGAGCTGGTGGTTGCGCTGGTACTGCTTGCGCACGTCGCGGAGAGCATCCAGGGCGCCGCGCTTGTCAAACTTATTGAGGGCAATAACGTCGGCAAAATCGAGCATGTCGATTTTCTCCAGCTGCGTGGCCGCGCCGTACTCGGGCGTCATCACATACAGGCTGGCATCGGAGTGCTCAATGATTTCGGTATCGGACTGGCCAATGCCGGAGGTTTCGAGGATGATGAGGTCGAAGTCGGCGGCGCGTACCACGTCCACGGCGTCCTGCACGTACTTGCTCAAGGCCAGGTTGCTCTGGCGCGTGGCCAGGCTGCGCATATACACCCGCGGCGAGTTGATGGCGTTCATCCGGATCCGGTCGCCGAGCAGGGCCCCACCGGTTTTGCGCTTGCTGGGGTCTACGGAAATAATGGCAATGGTCTTGTCCGGGAAGTCGAGCAGGAAGCGGCGCACCAGTTCATCTACCAGGGAAGACTTACCGGCCCCGCCGGTGCCGGTGATGCCCAGAATAGGGGCTTTCTTAACGGAGGCAGAAGGATTCACGCGCTGGTCGGCGCCGCCCTCGGCCTGCTGGAAATCGGAAATCAGCTGGCCTTTCACCCGCTCAAACTCCTGGGGGAAGTTCTCGGCGGCTGAAATCAGGCGGCCAATGCTGCGGGCATCTTTCTCTTTTACGTGCTCTACTTCGCCGTTCAGATGCTGGCCGGTGGGGAAGTCAGACTGCTTGAGCAGGTCATTAATCATGCCCTGCAGGCCCATGGCGCGGCCGTCGTCGGGCGAGTAGATGCGCGTGATGCCGTGCTTCTGCAGCTCCGCAATTTCGGTGGGCAGAATTACGCCGCCGCCGCCGCCAAATATCTTCACATGGCCCGCCCCGCGCTCTTTGAGCAGGTCGTGCATGTACTTAAAATACTCGTTGTGGCCGCCCTGGTAGGAGGTAATGGCAATGGCCTGGGCATCTTCCTGAATGGCGCAGTCTACAATTTCCTGCACCGAGCGGTTGTGGCCCAGGTGAATAACCTCGGCGCCACTGCTCTGGATAATGCGGCGCATGATATTGATGGCGGCATCGTGCCCATCAAAGAGGGCCGCAGCCGTTACAATGCGGATGTGATTCTTGGGCTTATACGGAGCTACGGGAGCTGGATGCATAGCACGGGGGAGTTGGGTGGAATTATAGGGAGCGAAGGTAAGAAAAAAGCCCCGGCGGGTAAGGCCGGGGCTGATTTGGGAATGGGAAGAAGTGAATATCTAATTAAAAAGCGTTTTCCAAACCATACGGTCATGTCGAGCGAAGTCGAGACATCTCGCTAGTGTGGTAAATAGTATTCCAACGAAGCGGTAGAGATGCTTCGGCCAGCTCAGCATGACTCGTTCTATTTGAAAGATGTTCTTTATCCAACAACGTCAGCACGCGAGATGTCTCGGCTCCGCTCGACATGACCGGAGTTTATTATATATACAAGATGAGTTTACCTTCATCCTGTTGCTTCCTGGTTGCTACTTCGCCGCCTTCTTCTCCAGCGCCTGCAGCAACTCATCAGCAGCCTTCTCAATATCCGAATACCCTTGCTGGGCGGCGCGCTCTTTGGCGGCAATCAGGCCGTCGCGGTGCACGGTTTTGAAGTCGCCGTAGGGGAAGTGGTAGCGGCCTTTGGTGTCTTCGCCTTTGCTTTTATCGATGCCCAGGTGCCACTGGCCGTACTCGGTTATTTCGTGCTTCTCTAAAAACTTATTTTCGGCGCTGCTGTCGGGGTTGTGCTGGCCCCAGTGGCCCTGGTCGTTCTTGAGTTTGCCATCCTGAATCAGCTGTTTGGCAAATTTTACGGCATCGTTATTTAACTGCATACTCATATTAGTAGGGGCTAAAGGGTTAGTGTAATATGGGTTAGGTATAAGTGATACGCCGGAAAACAGCAGAAGTTGACAAGGAGCGGGGCTGGTTTAAATAACCAAGTATACTGCTGGCAAACCCGCCGGTTTTAGCATTTTCAGCCCCTTTTGCCTACCTTTGCCACTGGAAAAAACCGCCTCTAGTGAAGAACATCCGCAATTTCTGCATCATCGCCCACATCGACCACGGCAAAAGCACGCTGGCCGACCGCCTGCTGGAATTTACCAGCACCGTGGCCAAGCGGGACATGCAAGCCCAGCTGCTCGACAACATGGACCTGGAGCGGGAGCGGGGCATCACCATCAAGAGCCACGCCATTCAGATGCAGTTTCCCTACAAAGGCGAAACCTACACGCTGAACCTGATTGATACCCCCGGCCACGTTGACTTTAGCTACGAAGTAAGCCGCAGCATTGCTGCCTGCGAAGGTGCCCTGCTGATTGTGGATGCCTCCCAGGGCATCGAAGCCCAGACGATTTCCAACCTGTATCTGGCTATTGGGGCCGATCTGGAAATCATTCCGGTGCTCAATAAAATAGACCTGCCGCACGCCATGCCGGAGGAGGTAACCGACGAAATCGTCGACCTCATTGGCTGCGCCCCGGAAGATATTATTCATGCCTCCGGCAAAACCGGCATCGGCATCGAAGACATTCTGCACGCCATCTGCGAGCGGGTGCCCGCCCCCAAAGGCGACCCGGAAGCTCCCCTGCAGGCTCTGATCTTTGACTCGGTATTCAACTCCTACCGGGGCATCGAAGTCCTGTTCCGCATCAAGAACGGCACCATGCGCAAGGGCGACAAGCTCCGCTTCATGGCTACCGGCAAGGAATACGGCGCCGATGAAATTGGTATTCTGGGCCTGAACCAGGAGCCCCGCCAGGAAATGAGTGCCGGCAACGTAGGCTACCTGATTTCCGGCATTAAAGAAGCCCGCGAAGTAAAAGTAGGTGACACCATCACCCACGTAGCCCGGCCCACGCCGGAAGCCATTCAGGGCTTTGCCGATGTGAAGCCGATGGTATTTGCCGGTATCTACCCCGTAGAAACCAGCGAGTACGAGGAGCTGCGCGGCGCCATGGAAAAACTGCAGCTGAACGATGCCTCCCTGGTATGGGAGCCGGAAACCTCCGTGGCCCTTGGCTTCGGCTTCCGGTGCGGCTTCCTGGGCATGCTGCACATGGAAATTGTGCAGGAGCGCCTGGAGCGGGAGTTCAACATGACGGTGATTACCACCGTGCCTTCCGTGCAGTTCCACGCCATTGGTACCAAGGACCAGCTCCTGACCATCAATGCGCCCTCCGAAATGCCTGATCCTAACATGATCAAGCTGATTGAGGAACCCTATATCAAGGCCCAGATTATCACGGCCTCGGAATACGTAGGTGCCATCATCACACTGTGCATGGATAAGCGCGGCATCATCAAAGGCCAGAGCTACCTGACCTCTGAGCGGGTGGAGCTGTCGTTTGAGCTGCCCTTGTCGGAAATTGTATTCGACTTCTTTGATAAGCTCAAAACCCTCTCGCGCGGCTATGCCTCCCTAGACTACGAGCTGATTGGATTCCGCGCCGCCGATATGGTGAAGCTGGACATCATGCTGAACGGGGAGAAGGTGGATGCGCTGTCGGCTATTGTGCACCGCAGCAAGAGCTACGAGTGGGGACGCCGCCTCTGCGAAAAGCTCCGGGAGCTGCTGCCCCGTCAGCAGTTTGAAATTGCCATTCAGGCCAGTATTGGGCAGAAGATTATTTCCCGTGAGACCGTAAAGGCTTTGCGCAAAAACGTAATTGCCAAGTGCTACGGCGGCGACATCAGCCGGAAGCGCAAGCTGCTGGAAAAACAGAAAGAAGGTAAGAAGCGGATGCGCCAGGTGGGCTCCGTAGAAATACCCCAGGAAGCCTTTTTGGCCGTCCTTAAAATCGATTAGTATCAGAAACGCGTCCCCGCCGGACGCGTTTTTTTTTGCGGTGCAAGGTGCATTTCAATCAAATCTAAACAGTAAATCTCATGATGAATTGCCCCGAAGTAGCCCGCAAACTCACCCGCAATTGTTCCAGTGAAGGACAGCTCCTGAAAATCCTGGCCCACGCCAAGAAAAGCTATGCCTGGCGCGACGAATGGCCCACGCTGCAAGTTGATATTCAGACGGAAGGCGCTGCTGCCATCAGCCGCCATCAAACCAGTACTACCACGGCATAAACCAACCATACCATCAGCATGACTACCGCTCCCGAAGCCACTACCTACCGCCTCATTGACGGCAAGCAGACCGCCGAGGCCATTAAAGAGGAAATTGCTGCTGAAGTGCAGGCTCTAAAAGTGGCCGGCCACAAAGTGCCCCACCTGGCCGCCGTTCTGGTAGGCCACGATGGCGGCTCGGAAACCTACGTGCGCAACAAAGTGCTGGCCTGTGAGCGGGTAGGGTTCGAAAGCACCCTCATTCGTTACGAGGATGATATTACGGAAGCTGAGCTGCTGGCCAAAGTGGAAGAGCTGAATCAGGACGCCAACATTGATGGCTTTATTGTTCAGCTGCCGCTGCCGCGCCACATCTCCGCCGAGAAGGTAATTGAAGCTATCCGGCCGGAAAAGGATGTGGATGGTTTTCATCCCATGAACATAGGCCGGATGGTGGCCGGGCTGCCAGCCTTGCTGCCCGCTACGCCTTCGGGGATTGTAGAGCTGCTGCGCCGCTATGAGCTGCCTACGGATGGCAAGCACTGCGTGATTATTGGGCGGAGCAACATTGTAGGCACGCCGGTTAGTATATTGCTGGCTAAGAACTTAGACCCTGGTAACTGTACGGTTACTTTATGTCACTCGCACACGCAAAACCTGGCGGAAATTACCCGCACGGCTGATATTCTGGTAGCGGCTCTGGGCCGCCCGGAGTTTGTGCGGGCTGATATGGTAAAGCCCGGTGCGGTGGTAATTGATGTGGGCACCTCCCGGGTAGCCGATGCCACGAAGAAGTCGGGCTATGCCCTGAGAGGTGATGTATGCTTTGATGAGGTGGCTCCGCTGACCTCCTACATTACCCCGGTTCCCGGCGGTGTGGGTCCCATGACTATTGCTATGTTGCTGCAAAACACCCTGAAAGCAGCCAAACAAGAGGTGTATACACGGTAGAGTGCAATTTTAAGCCGTTGTAGCTTTCATTTACAGTCGAATTTTACTACTTTTAAGGTCGGGCCCCGGATGTGGAACCGGCTGGCATGCCAGGCTGGTTTCCATTCGGGAACCGGCCTTTTTTGTTTTGCTTACGCTTTGACACACTCCTTTCCTTCTCTGCCCGTCCTGAATTCTCTGCACCCCGAAGCCGGTGCGGCCCTGCCCCTAATGGAACAGTTTTATACTATTCAGGGTGAGGGATATAATGCCGGCCGCGCCGCCTATTTCCTCCGTCTGGGCGGCTGTGACGTGGGCTGTGTGTGGTGCGATGTAAAAGAGTCCTGGGATGCAGACCAGCACCCCCGGGTAGCCATTTCTGACATGGTGGCGGCCGCTACGGCAAATGCCGGCCGCAACGTGGTTATTACCGGCGGCGAGCCGCTGATGCACGACCTGACCTCGCTGACTACGGCGCTGAAAGAAGCCGGCTGCCAAAATTGGATAGAAACCTCCGGGGCCTACCCACTTTCCGGCATCTGGGACTGGATATGCGTGTCACCCAAGAAGTTTAAAGCCCCGCTGCCGGAAGTGGTAGCGCAGGCCCACGAGTTGAAAGTGGTGGTCTTCCATAAGAGCGACTTTGTCTGGGCCGAGCAACACGCCGCAATGGCCGGGCCGCAGACGCGCCTGTATCTGCAGCCGGAGTGGAGCAAAGCCGCTATCATGACGCCCCTTATCATTGAGTATGTGAAGGCGCATCCGCAGTGGCAGATTTCGCTGCAAACGCACAAATACCTCGATATACCGTAACCGCCCGCTATGCGTTTCTTTGGTCTGTTTTTGCTTTTCGGTTTGCTGACGATGGGAGGTACTTTGCCGCTACAGGCGCAGGTACGGCTTTCTTCCACCAATACCAAAGCCCGCAACCTGTTTGAAAAGGCAGTAAGTCAGGCAAAAAGCCGGGACTTTGCCAAGGCCATTGAAACCCTGGATCAATTAAACCAGAAGTTTCCTTCTTTGGGTGAGCCATTCCTGGTAAAGGGCTCCTTACAGAAAGCGCTGGGGGATAATCGCGGCGCTTTTGAATCTTACCGCGCCGGGCTGCAGCTGCTGCCTTTTAGCCCGGCCCGCTCTCTGGATTATTTTACGCTGGGCGAGTTAGCGCTAAGCTACGGGGAGTATGCTGTGGCTGCTGACAATTATAACAACTACCTGAAAACGGCCGCCAAAGGCCAGCGCAACATACCCAAAGCGCAGCGCCAATTGCAGAACTGCGAATTTGCCAAGGCGGCCATTTCGAAACCAGTGGGCGTTGCGCCGCAGCGCATGCCTGAGCCCCTGAATACCTTCCGATTTCAGTATTTTCCGTCCCTCACCGCCGACAACCGTTTCCTGCTCTTCACGGGCCGCACCACGGCGCAGAGCGACGAAGACCTATACCTGAGTCAGCAGAACCCCGATGGCACAATGGGCCCGCCAACTTCCATTTCTGCCACCATTAATACCGAGCTTAACGAGGGCGCGGGCACCATTTCCGGCGACGGCAAAACCCTCGTTTTTGCTTCCTGCGACCGGCCGGGCTCCATGGGAAACTGTGACTTGTATATTTCCCGCCGCACCGGCAATGCCTGGAGCAAACCCCGCAATCTGGGTCGCGCCGTGAATTCCGCCAACTGGGACTCGCAACCGGCCCTGTCGGCTGATGGCCGCACGCTGTATTTCACATCTGACCGCCGCGGCGGCCAGGGCTTGGAGGATATCTACGTTACTGCCCTGCAGCCCGATGGCACCTGGAGCCCGGCGCGCAACCTGGGGGCGCCCGTGAACACAGCCGGCAAGGATATGGCCCCTTTTATCCACGCCAGCGGCAGTACGCTGTATTATGTCACCGATGGACTCGTGGGCATGGGCGGCCTCGACATCTATAAGTGTACTATCGAAAACGGGAAATGGTCGGAGCCCATGAACCTGGGCTACCCGCTGAACACGCATGAAAACGAAGCCTCCCTGTACATTGCCTCCGATAACGTGCGGGGCTTTTGCTCGCGCACCCGCCCGGCAGAGGCCGGCGTGATGGAGCGCGACCGGGCCGTGGATCTGTTTTCTTTTGAAGTGCCCAAAGAAGTACGCTCCCGCGAGGCCAGCACCTACACGCAGGGGCGGGTGTATGATGCTACCACCAAAAAGCCTCTGCAGGCGGATGTACAGCTCTACGACCTGGTTACGAATCAACTGGTGCAATACGTTACCTCCGACCCGGTAAATGGCGACTATACCGTGGTTCTGAATGAGGGCCGGCAATACGCCATGTATGCCTCTGCCAATGGCTACCTGCTCAAGAGCCTCAGCTTCGACTACACCAACCAACACACCTTCGACCCGCTGACCCTGGATATGTACCTGGAGCCCGTGAAAACCGGCCGCACCATGGTGCTCAACAACCTGTTTTTCGAAACCAACGAGTATAAGCTAAAGCCCACTTCCCGTACGGAGCTGGACCGGCTGATTCAGTTTATGCGCCAGTACAAAGACGTGCAGGTGCAGATTGCCGGCCACACCGATGACGTAGGCGCCGAGGCCGACAATGAGAAACTTTCTCTGAACCGGGCCAAATCGGTGTACAGCTATTTGGTGGCCAACGGCATACCGGCAAGCCGCCTGCGGTATAAAGGCTACGGCGAAAACAAGCCTTTAGTCGCCAACGATTCCGAAAGCAACCGTCAGCAAAACCGCCGAATTGAGTTCGAAATCTTATAACAGCACTTAAAGTATTAGTTGCAGTGGCCCTGGTAGTTGTTCTATCAGGGTTTTTTATTGTCTTATACAAAGAATATTAGCGTATACTAATGCTTCTGCAGAAGTCTATTAATAAGCTGATAATGAATATATTAATACAAGTGCTAAAAAGTGATACAGGAGTATACTTATAAAAATTCTTTTTATTATTAAATATTCTCCTATATTTGTTTCGGCTGGTTCCTTAAGAATCTGCTAAAACCAGAAGCCTTATCTGGTTAGTCTTTTTCTCTCACGTGTCTTGTACAATTCTCTCCTCACCGTTCAACCTTCACCCTTTATGAAAAACCTCTTCGTGTATGCCTGTCTGTTGATGGGAACCCAGGCTTTTGCTTCCAATAACGGCAAGGCCGTGGTGCCGGATCATGGCGCAGCTATCAGCGCCCGCGCTACGGCACTCACCCGCACTATGGCCCAAACGGTGCAGCTGGACGAAGGCCAGTATTTGAAGATAAAGCAGCTGAATACCCGCATGCTCACGGCTGTGGAAGATTTGAAGGCCCGCTTCTCCGCCGATCCGGAACTGTTGGACCAGCACATGGCCGAAGCCCAGTTCCGTTATGAAATGGAGCTGACCGCGCTGCTGCGCCCCCGCCAGATAGCCGTGTATCATGAAGCCCGTGAAAACATGACGGCCCTCAGCATTACTCGCTAAACGCTCCGAATATCATCTTAAAATGAGCCCGCCAAAAGCGGGCTTTTTTTATGTCCTATGACGTAGTGCCGCTGTTAGAAGCAATGGAATATATTCAATTGAGAATAATTTAAGTAATACTTTGTTAAAGTCATTATTATATTTATTTTTATAAAAAATATAACTTAATTGAAAGGTTTGCAAAAGATGCTTTTGCAATCAGTATTCAGTTAGGCAGTTGGTATCACTTCCTCAGCTCTTTTAATATGAAACGAAATATACTCCAGGTGTTATGGGCATTGGGGCTGTTTGTTTACCTCAGCAGCTGTGCTACGCCCTCTACCAAGGCCAGTCTGCCAGATTTTGCTACCTCGCTCACCCGGCAAATGGCCGATAAGGCCCGCCTGACGGAAGGGCAGTATGACCGGGTGAGAAAGCTGCATATGCATCAGCTGGCGGAAGTGAAGCGGCTTAAGAAGCAACTGGTTCATCAGCCTATTCTGCTGCAAAACCGGCTTGAAGAAGTACGGACTCTATATGAATGGGAGCTGGCCACCATTCTACTCCCGGAGCAGGTAGCCTTACTGGAACCCTACCAGAGTGAGTTTACGGCCCGGCTGGTGGAAAGCACCGGCCAGACGGAAGCTGAAAGCCTATAAATAAAAAGCCGGCCTGATAGCAGGCCGGCTTTTTTATGCTTGGTTTAAACGATACTAGCGCTGGTCGATGGCAACGTAGTTACGCTCCGTTTCGCCGGTGTAGATCTGACGCGGACGGCCAATAGGCTCCTTGTTCTCGCGCATCTCTTTCCACTGGGCAATCCAGCCGGGCAGGCGGCCCAGAGCAAACATCACCGTGAACATCTCAGTAGGAATACCAATAGCGCGGTAGATGATGCCGGAGTAGAAGTCTACGTTCGGATACAGCTTCCGCTCAATGAAGTACTGATCAGTCAGAGCGGCCTGCTCCAGCTCCTGGGCAATTTTCAGCAGTGGGTCATCAATGCCCAGGGCGGCCAGCACTTCGTCGGCGGCCTTCTTGATGATTTTGGCGCGCGGGTCAAAGTTCTTGTACACGCGGTGGCCAAAGCCCATGAGACGGAACGAGTCGTTCTTATCCTTGGCTTTCGCAATGAATTTGCTGGTGTCGCCACCGTCTCTCTGAATGGCCTGCAGCATCTCCAGCACCTCCTGGTTGGCGCCGCCGTGCAACGGGCCCCACAGGGCGTTGATACCCGCCGAAACCGAGCCGTAGAGGGAGGCATTGGCCGAGCCTACGAGGCGCACAGTAGAGGTAGAGCAGTTCTGCTCGTGGTCGGCGTGCAGGATGAGCAGCTTGTTGAGGGCGCTAACAATCCGAGTGTCGATTTCATACTTCTCCGTGGGGAAGCTGAACATCATGTACAGGAAGTTAGAGCAATAGTCGAGGTCGTTGCGCGGATAATTCAGCGGGTGACCCATGTTGTTCTTGTACGTCCAGGCCGCAATAGTGGAGATTTTGGCCATGAGACGGATTACGTTCAGGTCAATTTCCTCTTTGCTCAGGTCTGGAGCTACGCTCTCAGGATAGAAAGCGGTGAGCGAGCAGATCAGGCTGCTCAGAATTGCCATGGGGTGCGCCGCCGACGGGAAACCGTCAAAAATCTTGCGCACATCCTCGTGCACCAGCGTGTGCTTGGTAATCTGGTGGCTGAAGTCGTCCAGCTCGGCCTGGGTAGGCAGCTTGCCGTAAATCAGCAGGTAGGCTACTTCAATGAAGCTCGACTGCTCCGCCAGCTGCTCAATGGGGTAGCCGCGGTAGCGCAGAATACCTTCTTCGCCGTCCAGAAACGTAATGGCGCTTTTGGTGGCGCCGGTATTTTTATAGCCCGAGTCAAGGGTTACGTAACCGGTCAGGTCACGCAGTTTGGCGATATCAATTGCCTTTTCGTGCTCGGTGCCTTCAATAACGGGGAAAGGGTAGGATTTCCCGTCGAGGATAATCTCAGCAGACTCTGCCATAAGCGTGAATTTGGGTGGATGCGGGGCGAAACTAAAGAATTACCGGCAAGCCGGAAAGCCCGGTGGTCAGTTGCACGTTATACTACAAACCAGCCCGGCGGTTGTTCAGCGAAGGTTGCAAAAATATTCGCTATGCCGACAATACCGTAATAGTTGAGCTGTTTCTGCAAAGATTTCTGAAAAATACCACTCGATAACCTGCTATTTGCCAATGCAGAACTGGGTGAAAATGCTCGTTAGCAGGTCATCAGAGGATATTTCGCCGGTAATTTCTCCTAACGATGCCAGGGCCCGCCGCAGGTCCGCGGCCAGCAGCTCCGTGCCCTGGTTGTTGGCCAACCCCTGCAGTACCGCATCCAAAGAATCCAGGGAGGCTTCCAGACTGCGGGCATGGCGCAGGTTGGTTACAATAGTAGCGGTGCCGGTACGATCCAGGCCTGCCCCACGCACTTTTTGCAGCAGCGCTTCCTTTAGCTCCTCCAGCCCGGCCCCGGTAGCGGCGGCTATCGGCAGCACGTAGGGCAGGTTCGCAAAGGCAGCCAAGGCATCCGAAGTAGCTATATCGGCTTTATTGGCCACGGCCAGCACCGGTATCCTTTCCTGAGGGTTTAGCGCCTGCAGCTCGGCCGTTAGTTCCTCGGGCGTGGTGGTGGAAAGATCAAACAGGTAAATAAGCAGGGCGGCCTTCTGCACGCGCTGCAGCGTGCGCTCCACACCAATAGACTCCACTACATCCGTGGTTTCGCGCAGTCCGGCCGTATCCACAAACCGAAACCGAATACCCTCAATGCTTACTTCGTCCTCAATAAAGTCGCGGGTAGTGCCCGGCACCGCCGATACAATGGCGCGCTCTTCATTGAGCAACGCATTCAGTAGGGTGGATTTTCCGGCGTTGGGCTTGCCGGCAATTACGGTGGTTACGCCGTTTTTAATAACGTTGCCCAGCTCAAAGGAGCGGAGCAGCTGCCGGATAATGGTTTGCAGCTCCTGCAGCAGGCGCAGCATACCGGAGCGGTCAGCAAACTCCACATCTTCTTCCCCAAAATCCAGCTCCAGCTCCAGCAGGGCGGCAAACTGCACCAGGCGGCCGCGCAGGGCTTTCAATTCCTGGGAGAAGCCGCCGCGCATCTGCTGCATGGCCACCTGGTGGGAAAGAGCAGAGTCGGCGGCAATGAGGTCGGCCACGGCTTCGGCCTGGGCCAGATCGAAGGCGCCATTCAGGAAAGCGCGCTTGGTAAACTCGCCGGCTTCGGCCAGGCGCGCGCCGTTGCGGGTCAGCAGTGCCAGCAGTTCCTGCACAATGTAGTCGGAGCCATGGCAGCTGATTTCCACCACGTCTTCGCGGGTGTAGGAGTGCGGCGCCCGAAACAGGGAAACTACCACCTCATCCAGAATGCGGCCCTGGTCGCGCACTGTGCCAAAGTGCAGGGTGTGCGAAGGCTGGGCGGCCAAGTTCTTCCCGGCAAACACCTCATCGGTCAGGGCAACGGCCTGCGGACCGGAGAGGCGCACCAGCGCAATAGCACCCGCGCCGGGCGGCGTGGACAGCGCCACAATGGTATCAGAAAGCGAAGGGGGCAACAAGCTGGCCACGGCAGGAAGAATATAAAATCAGAAGAAAAAGGAAGCAAAGTCCACGCGGTGCCATCAGCAGAAAAACCGAATGTTGTTGCTTAACCGGCCACGTACAAATTGCGGCTTACCTCCGCAGAAAGTAATTGAGTTGAAGTGTGGTTTATTTTGATTTGCAGAGAGTTATCGAAGTGAATCTTATCTATTACTTCAACTTGACAACCCAGGCGCAAGCCAATCTTATCCAGGTACTGCAGGAAAGCTACGTTGGTGTTGCCTACCGCTACTACGGTGCCGTGCTCCCCGGCGTGCAGGTCGGCCACCAGGCGGTGGCGCGGGTGGTGCACGGAGCCATCTTCAGCGGGGATTGGGTCGCCGTGGGGGTCGGTTTGTGGGAAGCCCAGGTATTCATCCAGGCGGCGAATAAGCAAGGGGGACTGCAGGTGTTCCATTTCCTCGGCCACATCGTGCACCTCATCCCAGGTGAAGCCCAGCTTTTCTACCAGAAATACTTCCCACAGCCGGTGCTTCCGGATAGTGAGCAAAGCCAGCCGCCGGCCTTCCTCCGAAAGCGAGACGCCGCGGTAGCGCTGGTAGTGTAGCAGGCCTTTTTCACCCAGCCGCCGGAGCATATCCGTTACGGAAGCGGGCCGCGTCTGCAGGGCCTCTGCAATGCTGTTGGTGCTAACATCGGTGCCCGGTGCTGCTTCCGAAAGCTTATAGATGGCCTTCAGGTAATTTTCCTCGGTGAAGCTTGGCAAGTTCTTGTGGTATGTTTGGCGCTCAGGCGTAGACAAAGGTCTGAAAAAAAGCGAGGCAGGCGAAAATCACCTGCCTCGTCTCTTCCAGAAATCAGTAAGGGCCTCTTTTAGCAGGATAAGGCTACCAGCGAATCAGGGCGGAGGCCCAGGTGAAGCCGGAGCCGAAGGCGGCCAGGCACACCAGGTCGCCGCGCTTAATGCGGCCTTCCTGCACGGCTTCACTCAGGGCAATGGGCACGGAGGCGGCCGTGGTATTGCCGTAACGCTGCACGTTGCTGTACACTTTATCATCGGGTAGGCCCATTTTCTGCTGCACGTATTGTGTAATGCGCAGGTTGGCCTGGTGCGGAATCAGCATATCAATATCGGTAGACTGATAGCCGTTCTGGTCAAGGGCTTCTTTGATGACCTGCGGGAAGCGGACTACGGCGTGCTTAAACACGTTCTGGCCGTTCATGTAAGGGTACATCTCCAGCGGGTTATCAATGGAGCGCTGCACGCGGTTCTCAAAGTTGGAGCCAGGCTCCTTCACAATCAACTCCTCGGCATACTCGCCCTGGGAGTGCAGGTGCGTGCTCAGAATGCCGCGGCCTTCTTCGGTGGTGGGGCGCAGCACTACCGCACCGGCACCATCCCCAAAAATGACCGAAACGGCCCGCCCGCGGGTGGACTTATCCAGCCCGGAGGAGTGAATCTCAGAGCCTACTACCAGCACGGTATCATACATGCCGGTTTTCACGAACTGGTCGGCCACCGACAGGGCATAGATGAAGCCGGAGCACTGGTTGCGGACATCCAGAGCCGGAATAGTAGCCTTGATACCCAACTCCCGCTGCATGAGCACGCCCGAACCCGGGAAAACATAGTCGGGCGAGAGAGTCGCGAAAACAATCAGCTGCACATCATCGGGGGTGAGGCCGGCCATTTCCAGGGCCTTGCGCGAGGCATTGGCGCCCATGTTGGCCGTGGTGTCTTTGCCTTCCACAAACCAGCGCCGCTCCCGGATGCCGGTGCGCTCCTGAATCCACTCATCGGTGGTTTCCATGATTTGCGTGATGTCGGCGTTGGTCACAACCCGGTCGGGCACGTAGTGACCTACGCCGGCAATTTCTGAATGTCGGAGAGTGTTCATAAAAGGGGAGGGATTTGCGGGGCAGGAAGGGCGAAGGAATGAAACGAATGTAAAGAATTTCGCCTATCTGCCCCGTAAACGGGGCGCAAAGGTCGGTAGTTACTCTATAGTTTCCACTATGGACCACAATTTAGCTCCTTCGGCTGCCCAAAAGGCATCTGCTGGAACGCCCGCCGGATAAAAAACACCGCTCAGTAGCTGGTTACGCACTTCGGCCGCCTTGGAGGCATCCGTGAAATCAACCACAATACCTGCCTGATGCCTGGCAACCAGCGCCCCCCACAACGCATTGTTAGGAATAGCTACCGGTAGTCCCAATGCCAGGTACTCAAACAGCTTGGTTGGGATACAGCGCCAGGAGCTGGGGTGCGAGTGATAGGGTAGCAAACCTACCTGGCTGCGGCCAATAGCCGCCACAACCTGAGCGTGCGGTACGGGCGTAGCGCCACCCACCAAGGTAACAGCACCATGGGTTGCGGCAATGGCTGCCTGCAAGCGCAGCAGAAGCTCCTGTTGCTGGGCATAGCCGATGATGGTCAGGTGTGCTTCTGGCCAAACCTTGCGCAGAGACAAGGTAAAAGCTATGGCCTCAAATACCCCATTCAGCTCGGAGATAGTACCGGAGTACAGAAGCTCCAGCGTCTGCCCGGGCACTAACCGCACCGGCGTGGCGCGCGTCAGCACCTGGCCCAGCGGCTGGTATTTGTTTTCCAGCACGATGGTACGGTCCGGGCGGGCAAACGGCAGCTCTTCGGCGTAGCTGCGTTCGGCCAGAATAATGCGGGCGGCAAAGCGGGCGGCCAGGGTCTCCATTCCGCGCACGGCCGCGGCCAGCAGACCCCGCAGCCAGGCCGGATACACGCGTTGTGTTTTTATATTGAGGGCATAATTCTCCCGCACATCATATATAAAGCGTCGGTTGTGACCCAGGGCCCGCCAGAGCAGCGTGAGCGGTAGCAACTCCGGGGCATGTACTATGCACAAATCAGGTTGGAGGTGCTGCAGGAGTTGCCAGTACCGGCGCTGCGCCTGCAGCCGGGCCAGGCTTAGGCGAGTGCCGGACAGCAGTATATGTGCGTGCAGATTAGCAGGGGCATGGGGGGGCATGGGCGCGGCGCGCCCGGCTACGTGCACCCGCATATTGGGGTGCTCGGCCAGGGTGCGGCCAAACTTCTCATACATGCGCGTGTCGTCCAGTGGCTTGAGCACCGAGGCCAGTAAAATCGTGCGGATTCGGCGGGACACAGGAGAAACAGGCAAAATAGAAATGATGCGGGCGGGCAAAACAGGCCACCATACCAGCCGGTAAGATACACGAAAACCACCTTGCCAGCTGGCAAGGTGGTTTTACCTGGTGCTTTCTAAACAGGGAATTACTTTACCATAATGTTGCCGCGGATTTCGCCGCTAGGGTTGGCAGAAGTATGGAAGTTCACGTAAAAATTGCCCTTCAGCAACTCAGCAGCATCAGCTTCCGACAGGGTTGCCGTGCCTGTGATGGGCGAGGTTACGCTGGAGAAAGGCACTACAACCGGGCCGTTGGAGCCGGGAGCGGCCGCATGAATATGGCCGGCGCTGGGCGTGAAACCCTGGTAGGTAACGGTGTAGGTCAGTACGCGGCTCATTTTATCATAAGTGCCGGTAAAATTGCCTGAGCCGGCGGAGGTAACGGCGGGCACTTCCTGCTGGCCATTAATAGTGGCTTCCAGTTTAGTAGTGCTGGGAGCAGCGTCATCATCATCGTCTTTTTTGCAGCCGGTGAATGCCACGGCGCCCATCAACAACACAGCCAGCAGAGAAGAGGAAAGCTTTTTCATAATAGGTAAATGGTTAAAAAGGGGAAAAAGTGAAAAGGGTTATTTGCGGAATTTATCCTGCGGACGCAGGGTAAAGTTGCGGTTCACGTTGAAGCCGAAATACAGGTCGCCTTTGAAGAAATTGCCCTGCGTGCCTGCCACGAAGAACTTTTCAATCATGCCCTGGGAGTTGGTCACGTGCAGCTGGAACACGTGGCCACCGGTTTCAATATCAAAGCCCACGGCCAGGGAGTTGCGCACTTCACTGGGCTTGTTGGCGGGCACCAGATAGTAGTATTCCAGATTGAGCGAGGTGCGCTTGGTGAGTTTCTGGCGCCCACCGAAACCAATGGCATACACATCGTGCTGGTCCTGCTCGGTGGCCACCAGGTTGCGGTGAATAAGCGTAGGCATGAGCTGCAGGGATAGCTCCGGGCTAAACTTGCGCGCAATCAGGGCCTGGTAGGAGTAGGTCATGCGCCGCGTGAGGGTGCGCTCTACCTGGTCGTTGTATTTCAGGGTGGTGAGGGCCGAGCTGGCAAACAGCGTCACGGAAACCGGCATTGGATGTGCGCCGGTGGTTTGGCGCAGGGCCTTGTATTTCACAAAGCTGTCGAGGGTTTTTTCCAGGGAGCTGCGCCCTACGCCAATTGTGAGCCGGTCAGTGAAGCCATATTCCAGTCCCAGCCGAATAGTAGCCTGATCGAGTCCAAAGAAGTTGTAAGCGCCGCTGTTCAGAGTGCCAAACCGGTGCGAAATCAGAAACACCATAGTGCCCTGGCCGGGCGTTTGAATGGTATGGCCGTTGATGAGGCGGGAGCTTTTGAAGGTGGCATCTACCACCGAGGAGCCGGTAGGGGGTGGCGTCTGCTCTTCCAGCTGGTTCAGCAAATCATCCTGGGCCTGGGCCGGGGTAGCTACCAGAGCGCCCAGTACAAGCAGAAGCGCGGCCAGGGAGCCGGGCAGAAAAGTGTAGAGTTTACGCATTGCGTAATAGGTTAAGGTTGGGCAAGAGTAACAGGAGAGACAGGGTCGCAGGCCATGGACACGCGGATGGTGACTACTTTGGCAATGTGCTCCCGCACCAGCAGGGGCACGTCAATGCCGTAATCGGCGGGGGCTACGCTGAACAGGGTGTGTACCAGCAGGCGGCCGCTGGCCACTTCCAAGGAGCCCGTGGTTTGCACCTTGCGGGTAATACCGTGCAGGGTCAGGTCGCCTTCCACGGCCACTCGCTGGGCCCCGCCTTTGTGCAGCTGGTCTACATTCAGGTTGGTTACGCGCCCCTTGAAAGTGGCTTTCGGGAAGCGGTCCGACTCCATATAGTTTTCGTTGAAGTGCTCCTGCATCAGGGTGCGCTTGAACTCGAACGAGCGAATGGGAATAGCAAAAGCTACCTGGGCCGTTTGCATATCCAGTAAAGCGGCGGCCTGTGAGGTTTTGGCTTCAATATCTTCCATGATGCTCACGGAAAAGAAGCTTACCGTACCGGTACGGGTAGAATAGCGTTGGGCGGAGGCCGAAGAAGAAACCCCCAAAAGCAACGCCATGCACAGCCAGGAGTAGCAGTGTTTCATGGGTGCGGGAAAGAGGAGAAAAGTTAATTCTGGGGGGCGCCGGCATCTACCCACTTTTCCAGCAGGGCAATGTCGCAGGCCGAGAGCTTGGCGCCGTCTTTGGGCATCTGGAGGTAGCCGGGGGAGTGCTTTACCACGCCCAGCAGCTGGCCGCTGGCCGCCCGCTGGCTGAGCTCCGTATAATCTTCCAGATTAACCGCGCCGGAGCGCAGGGCCGCGCTGTGGCAGCTTAGGCAGTTGCGGGTTAGCAGGGGCTGAATATTCTGCGAGTAGCTCACCAGAGCAGGCGTAACGCACACGGGCTGCGGGTCACTTACCTTGTCGGCCACATCATAGGCGCAACCGGAAAGCAGCAGGGCAAGTAGGGAGAAAGAGTAGCGGTTCATTGCAAAGGCAGGAGGGTAGTAGTAGGGCGCGGCAGAAGGATAAATCCCGATTGGCGCTACCTACGCCATGGTTTAGGTAACTGGATTTAGAGGTAGAAAAATTTGTAATAATTTTTTCTGATTGGACTTTTTCACCCTCGGTTTACTATACATGTTGCTACATTATTTTGTTTAACATTTTGTGTAAAAAAGTTCCACAAATATTATTTCGCCATTTTTCTGCTGAGATAATGAGCTGGTTATTTCAGCCATACAGCAACAAGGACTAGCTTTGCCGCCCATTCACTCTGACCATTTTTTGCATGTCTGATTTGCAAACCCTTATAGAAGCGGCCTGGAACGACCGTAGCCTGCTGCAGCAATCCGCCACCACCGATGCCATTCACCACGTAATAGAAGAGCTGGATAAAGGCCGCCTGCGCGTGGCCCAGCCCGTGGGCGAGGACTGGCAGGTGAATGACTGGGTGAAAAAGGCCGTTATCCTCTATTTCCCCATCCGCCAGATGGAAACCATCGAAGTCGGCCCATTTGAGTTCCGCGACAAAATGCGCCTCAAAACCGACTACGAGCAGCAGGGTGTGCGCGTGGTGCCGCCGGCCGTGGCCCGCTACGGTGCTTATCTGGCTCCCGGTGTTATCATGATGCCCAGCTACGTGAACATTGGCGCCTGGGTAGGCGAAGGCACGATGGTAGATACCTGGGCCACGGTAGGCTCCTGCGCCCAGATTGGCTCCGGCGTGCACCTGAGCGGCGGCGTGGGCATTGGCGGGGTGCTGGAGCCCGTGCAGGCTGCCCCGGTTATCATTGAAGATGGCGCCTTCATTGGCTCGCGCAGCATTCTGGTAGAGGGCTGCCGCGTGGGCAAGGAAGCCGTAATCGGGGCCGGCGTCACCATCACCGGCAGTACCAAGATTATTGACGTAACGGGCCCGGAGCCCAAGGAATATAAAGGCTTTGTACCGGCCCGCTCCGTAGTCATTCCCGGCTCCTATGCCAAGCAATTTGCCGCCGGTGAGTACCACGTGCCCTGCGCCCTTATCATTGGCCAGCGCAAGCCCAGCACGGATCTGAAAACTTCCCTGAATGATGCCCTGCGCGAGCATGGCGTAGCCGTTTAAATCACAGATTCTTCGGATTTTGTAGATGCTATCAACTCAAAGAAAAAGCCTCGCAATCTGCGAGGCTTTTTCTTTGAGTTGATATGCTTGAAAGACCTTACGGCATTCAAAGGAATCCTTTTTTATGCTTTGAGCTTCTCACCAAATACTGCTTTCACTTTATCTACTTTCGGCTTTACTACAAACTGGCAGTAGGGCTGCGTGCCATTCAGGTTGAAGTAGTTCTGGTGGTAGTCTTCGGCAGGGTAGAATACTTTTAACGGCTCTATTTCCGTCACAATGGGGCTTTCGAAAGCATGGGCCTCGTTCAGCTTTTGCTTGTAGGCTTCGGCCAGGCGTTTCTGCTCCTCGTTGTGGTAGTAAATGCCGGAGCGGTACTGGGTGCCCACATCATTACCCTGGCGGTTAAGCGTGGTAGGGTCGTGGGTTTTCCAAAACACCTCCAGCAGCTCCTCAAAGCTGATCTGGGTCGGGTCGAAAGTAATCTGCGTTACTTCGTTATGACCTGTCAGCCCACTGCACACCTCTTTATAGGTAGGGTTGGGAATGCGGCCCCCGGTATAGCCGGATACTACTTTTTCTACCCCTTTTAAATTCTGAAAAACGGCTTCTACGCACCAGAAGCACCCGGCACCAAACGTTGCTTGTTCCATTCTATGTATAAGTAGCTGAAGTGTAAATACTGAGTCATGCATCTGCCAAGCTGCAGGCAATATGCCAAAGCCGCAGATACATGCTTTGTCAGCTAAACACGCAAACCCTACGTTAAGGTTTGCCGGGCTCAAACATCCTGGCAAGCAAAAGGCCTCGCATGGTGCGAGGCCTTTTGCTTTGGTCCTATTATATAATGCAGCCAGCAGGCCGGTAGATTAGCTTTTCTTAAACCGGTCAGCCAGCACCAGCTCTTTAGTGCCGTGCGTCCAGGAATAGAATCCCTCGCCCGATTTTGCGCCCAGGCGACCGGCCATTACCATGTTTACCAGCAGGGGGCAGGGAGCATATTTCGGGTTGCCCAGGCCCTCGTGCAACACGCGCAGAATAGCCAGGCATACATCCAGGCCAATAAAGTCAGCAAGCTGCAGGGGGCCCATGGGGTGGGCCATACCCAGCTTCATCACCGTGTCAATTTCCTCTACGCCCGCCACACCTTCAAATAAGGTATAGATAGCCTCGTTGATCATGGGCATCAGAATGCGGTTGGCCACAAAGCCGGGGTAGTCATTCACCTCCGTGGGGGTTTTGCCCAACTGCCGCGAGAGGTCCATTACCTTTTGCGTTACGGCATCGGATGTGGCATACCCGCGGATTACCTCCACCAGCTTCATCACGGGCACGGGGTTCATGAAGTGCATGCCAATTACCTGCTCCGGGCGCTTGGTTACCGCGGCTATTTTGGTAATGGAGATGGAAGAGGTGTTGGAGGCCAGAATAGCGCCCTGGGGCGCGTGCTGGTCCAGGTCGCGGAAGATCTGCAGCTTCAGCTCCACGTTTTCCGTGGCTGCTTCTACTACCAGCTCCACGTTGCGCACGCCTTCGGCCACCGAGGTATAGGTGGTGATATTGCCCAGGGTAGTGGCTTTGTCGGCCTCGCTAAGCGAGCCTTTCGCCACCTGGCGGTCCAGGTTTTTGGCAATAGTGCCCAGCGCCCGGTCCAGCGCAGCCTGGTTAATATCAATCAGAGCAACCGGAAATCCGTGCTGCGCAAACACGTGGGCAATGCCATTGCCCATGGTGCCAGAGCCAATTACGGCAACATTCATCATGGAGGAGTGGGGATTTTGGGTGGGTATTCGAAAGAGAAATGCCCTTTCAGGGGCACAAAGCTAACCCGAAATCCTGCTCACCCAACCCTGATAGCAAGTGCAGAGGCACGCTTGATTAAAAATTCATTAACGCCCAAATTGTTTATAAATGGCTGCTTTTTAGCTTGTTTAAGAGATATATAGAATTATTGCTGAATATTTTTATGCCTCAATTATATCCTTTTACCCATAGCCCCGTACAAATCCGCATATCATCCTTAAAGCACATTTTCATCCGGAAAAAGTGCCTAATGATGGTGGTTCTCTCCCTTCCACTTCCAACCACATTTTATCATCATGGGAAATCTCCTGTATATCATCGCGGTGATTCTGATCATCATCTGGGCCCTTGGCTTCCTTGGCTTCAACAGCTTCGGCATGGGCAACCTGATTCACATTCTGCTGGTTATTGCCATTATCGCCATTGTGCTGCGTTTGATTCGTGGCGGCACGGTGTAACCGAAGCTACCGCTTACCCGGGCTTATCTTAGGATAAGCCACCAACAAAAAGGGCCGCTCAACTGAGCGGCCCTTTTTGTTGGGTATTGCAGTCTGCTTATCTCAGATCAAACAGGAAGCTGAAACGAATAACGGGCTGGCCATAGATATCATCCAGCCCATCATTGAAGTTATAAAGCACCGTAATGTCGCCGGCGGCCCGGTTGCCGAACTGCTGGCGGTAGCCGGCGCCCAGCAGGGGCGTGGTTATCGTCTTTTTGCCGGTGTACAGCTGCCCGGTCATATTATCCTGGTAGAGCTGCTCGGCCCGGGTTACTTCATACTCACCGTGCAGGAAAAACTCCCGGAACACGATGAACTGCGCAAAGCCTTTCACGCCAATATTATGCAGCTGCACACTGTTGGGGTAGCCGTACTGGCGCACCGCATAATCCGGAAACGAGTAGTTATTGAAGCTGTAGCTGAGGCCGGGACCCACGGCCAACCGCTCCGTTACCCGGTAGCCAATGGCCGGCGCCAGGCTCAGGCTGAACTGGCTACCCTCGTAGGGGTTGCTGCTGAAGCCTAAACCAAAGTTAGAGTACAGGAAGTATTTGCTCTTGGGCGCCTCGGCTTGCTTGGGCTGGGGCGGCAATTCCAATCCGGATGGACTGTCCTTGCTGGGCTGGGGAAATTGCTCTGTGGGAGCTGGTACGGGCACCTGCTGCTGGGGCTGCGGCTGTTGAGGCTGCGGTTGTGGCACTTGCACAGGAGCCGCCGGCGGGGCCGTATTCAACTGGGGCTTTACCGTACGGGTGCTATCCGTACGCTGCGCCTGAACGGTGGGCGCCGCCAGCAGCACAAAGCCGCTGCACAAAGCCGTAAGCAGAAGATGTTTCATAACCGGATAACGGGCTTAGGATACGAGTTGATACATGCGCTGACGCTGCACCTTTATGTTTTCATCGGCCAGGTACTCTTCATAATGCATGCGGCGGTCGATGATGCCATCCGGCGTCAACTCAATAATACGATTAGCTACGGTTTCCACCACCTGTAAGTCGTGCGAGGCAAAGATCAGCGAGCCATTAAACTCCTGAAGGGAGTTGTTCAGGGCCGTGATGCTTTCCAGGTCCAGGTGGTTCGTGGGGTCGTCCATTACCAGCACGTTGCCGCCTTCCATCATCATTTTGGACAGCATGCAGCGCACTTTCTCGCCACCGCTCAGCACATTGGATTTCTTCTGAGACTCTTCCCCCGAGAATAGCATGCGACCCAGGAAGCCCCGGATAAAGGATTCGTCCTTCTCCACGCTATACTGGCGCAGCCAGTCCACCAGGTTCAGGTCGGTATCGAAAAACTTTTCGTTTTCCTTGGGGAAATAGCTGGGCGTGATGGTGGTGCCCCACTTAAAAGTGCCGGTTTTGGGCTGGGTCTGCTCAAACAGGATGTCGAACAGGAGGGATGCAGCCCGGTCGTCGCGGCTGATGATGGCCACTTTGTCTTTCTTATCGAGGGAGAAAGACACGTTGCGGAAAATCGTTTGTCCGTCTACCGAGGCGCTCAGGTTTTCCACCGTGAGCAGCTGGTTGCCGGCTTCGCGCTCAGGCTTGAAGGCTATGTAAGGGTACTTGCGCGACGAAGGCTTGATTTCCTCCAGCGTAAGCTTCTGCAGCAATTTCTGGCGCGAAGTAGCCTGCTTGGACTTGGAAGCGTTGGCCGAGAACCGGCGCACAAATTCTTCCAGTTCCTTGCGCTTGTCTTCGGTCTTTTTATTGATGTCCTGGCGCTGACGCAAAGCCAGCTGCGACGACTCGTACCAGAACGAGTAGTTGCCGGGGTACATCGTGATTTTCGAGAAGTCCAGGTCGGCCATGTAGTTACACACGGCATCCAGGAAGTGGCGGTCGTGGCTGACCACAATTACCGTGTTCTGGAACGAGTCCAGGAAGTTCTCCAGCCAGAGCACCGTTTCGGCGTCCAGGCCGTTGGTGGGTTCGTCCAGCAGCAGCACGTCGGGGTTGCCGAACAGGGCCTGGGCCAACAGCACGCGCACCTTATCGGAGGTGCCCAGGTCGCTCATTAAGGTGTGGTGCTTGTCTTCGCCAATGCCCAGGCCGGACAGCAGTTCGGCCGCTTCGTACTCGGCATTCCAGCCTTCCAGGTCAGCAAACTCGCCTTCCAGCACGGCAGCCCGCTCGCCGTCGGCGTCGGAGAAGTCGGCTTTGGCGTAGAGGGCGTCTTTCTCCTCCATTACCTTCCATAGGCGCGTGTGGCCCATAATCACGGTCTGGAGTACGGGGAAGGCATCGTAGGCAAACTGGTTCTGCTTCAGTACCGACAAACGCGCGCCCTTCGGCATGTCCACGGAGCCGGTGTTAGGCTCAATTTCGCCGGAAAGAATCTTCAGAAAGGTAGACTTACCCGCGCCGTTAGCCCCAATGAGGCCATACACGTTGCCGGGCATGAATTTGATGGTTACATCTTCAAACAATACGCGCTTTCCATAGCGCAAGCTCACATTCGTGGTACTGATCATATAATGGGAAAGACTAAAAGCAGAAAAATGGTCCGGTGAGCCTGGTGGCGCTTAACGGCCCGCAAAGGTACGAAAAAATGCCCGCTGCTGAGCTAACCAGCCCAGCTTCAGGTGCTAAGAAACACTGCTTTCTGTTTTTTGGCTCCCTCAGTGTCAAGTGTTTGCTATCAGGCGGGGGGCAGGCCGCAACCGCGGAAAATTCTAGGGCGCTAACACAACAACCACACAGTGAAAGTAGTATAGTAAAAAGCCTTTATTGCCAACGCGCTGTTGCCCGGAATAGGTGAGGTATCGGTGGCAGGCGCGTTTTCTTGACCCTTCCATCCGTTTACACTTCCCTGTTATGAGCGACGTTCGGATTACACCGGAAAACAATGGAATTCGATATGGCCTGTACACGGCTGCGGCCATGCTGGTTTACTTCCTCATAGCCACCTTGCTGGGGTATGCCGACCGGATTGAGCTAAGCTACCTGAACGCGCTGATAATGGCCGTGGGCATCTGTGCCGCTATTGCGCGCTTTAAACGGGCGCGTGATGGGCGTATTGCCTATCTGCAGGGATTTGGAACGGGCATTCTCACAGCCATTGTGGCGTCCGTGGCTTTTGGGTTTTGCTTTATCATCTACGTCATCATCAACCCAGGCCTCATGGATCAGCTGCGGGCCAGCGACCTGTTCGGCTTTGATTTGTCGGTGACCATAGCTTTCCTGGCTATTATCCTGCAGGGTGCCATGTCAGGGGTTATCATCTCCCTGATTGCCATGCAGTATTTCAAGAGCCCCGACCACATGCCCATGGAAGGCGTGGAATAAGGGTTCAAAAGTTTGATTTCAAAGCCGCTTCCTACCGGGAAGCGGCTTTTTTCGTGCTTTTCCCGCCTAAACAGTCGTAAAAATTAATATGATTTAAATTTGTTTATTTTATATTTTGTTTATATTTTTAGTTGTCGGGTTAAGGCTGAGTTTCGGAACTAATCTGCCCGCTAGCCGCTTTACTAAACACCTTTTGCATCCAATTCTTTCCGCTCTTTCTACCACCGTTATGAAATCCCTTTTGAGTTTCCTGGTGCTGATCTGGAGCGCCACCGGTCAGGTTTCGGCTCAATCCAGCGACCGGCTCGCGGAGCTGCCCACCCCGGCCAATAACCGCATGCTGCACCTGCGTGCCATTATTCTGACCCGGGACATGAGCCGCACTCTCCAGCTGAACGACACTCAGTATGAGCGTTTGCGCGTGATTAACCAAACGCGCCTGGCCCGGCAGGATGAGATTCTGTGGCTTTATCAGGATGACCCCGCGCAGCAGCGGGCCCGTTTATCGGAGCTGGACCTCTACTATGAGCAGCAGTGCCGCCGTATTCTCACGCCGGCCCAGCTGGACCAGTTCATTCAGGTACAACAACCCGCCGAGCCCGAAACTGACCCTCACGAGAATGGCCTCGGCTAAAAACAAAAAAGGCGGCTCCCTATTGGAGCCGCCTTTTTTTATGCATAACCAGGCTGGTTTACTGAACAGCAGCCGTGGGAATAATGACCTCAGAAACCCGGCCCAGGGGGTCAAAACGCAACATAACCTGCGCACCGTTTCCGGTGGGGCGGTTGGGGGCACATTGCGCCCCCGGCTGCACATAATAAAAGTATACTTTCTCCGTTTGAGTGGAAAGCTCCAGTCGGTCGGGCCGGCCCAGGAGCTGCTCTACGGCGGCCGTGCGGGCTCCATAGAGCTCATCCCGTCCTTTATCCAGCGCCGCCAATTGGGCGCGCCGCTGGTCCTGGCAGGCAAAAGCATCCTGGCGCCAGGCTGCCGCGTCAAAACCGGCAATAGTCGAAATTCCGTGTCCGCACCCGCTCAGCAGAAAGGTGCTTAGCATCACAAAAGCAAAAACGAACCGATAGGCCATAGGGAACCAAGAACAGTTTCCCCGACGTTGGGGAGCCATGCGGCGCTAAAATACTATTTTTGTATTCCCTGCGCTCCGTTCTAACCCTGACTTCCGAAGCTCTGCCGTTTATGCGCTCCATGCCCACTGTCTTCGCCAGCCTGTTTTTCTCGCTGCTTTCGCTGTCTACTTCCGTATCGGTTACGGCTACGGAAACAGCCTTTTACAAGCCCTCCCGGGGCAACAAAGGCGACCTGAGCGACGCCCGGCGTATGCTGTATCTGGCCGCTTTTGAGGAGGATATGGTGCGCAGCTATGCTGCCGCAGGCTTAACTGTTACTGGTCTGCAGCCCGCAGTATACCGCAAAGCATTATTGGGATACTACAATTTGCGGCAGCGCAACCCGGCTTCTCCCATCCGGCCGGTACTAACAATAATTGATTTCAGCCGCCCCAGCTCGCAAAAGCGCCTGTGGGTAATTGACCTGGAGCACAACCGCCTGCTACACCATACCTTGGTAGCGCACGGCAAGAATACCGGCGAAAACATGGCCCGCACCTTCTCCAACCGGCCAGGCTCGGAGATGAGCAGCGTGGGTTTTTTTCTTACGGGCCCTACCTACACCGGCAAGCACGGCCTTTCCCTCAAGTTGCGCGGCATGGATGCCGCCTACAATTCCAACGTAACGGAGCGGGCAGTAGTAGTGCACGGCGCCGACTATGTAAGCGAGCAGTTTGTGCGGCAGCACGGCCGCCTGGGCCGCAGCCAGGGATGCCCGGCCTTGCCGGCCAACCAGTCCTCGGCTATTATTCAGGATATCAAGCGGGGTACGGTTATCTACGCCCATGCGCCGGAGCAGGTAGAGTATAGCTCCAACTGGCTCACCATAGATTCTGCCCTTTCCTTTTACGCGCAGCAGCGTGGCCTGGCAACCGGCAGTTAATCAGTAATATCAGCATCCATCAAAAAAGCCCCTGACACAGTGTCAGGGGCTTTTTTGATGGATGCTGATTTAGCCTGGCAGCCCGGCTATGCTCGGTCTCCGGTGGCTTTCACCAGATTAATACCGGCAAAGAAGAAAATCAGGCCAATGACAAAGGGAACAATAGAGTTAAGCTTACCAAGGGCTACTCCGGCAATTTGCAGGAAACCCAGCGCGCCATAAATAATGCCCACAATTCCCAGAATTGTGAGAATAGCGCCAAAGGTGCGTTTCTGGTTCATATGCTGCTTCGTGTTTTGTGAAAGAAGGAGAGAGGATGGGCCGGAGGGTATCCGGCCTTAGGGTAAGCCTGATACGATAATGCTGAAATTTTGGCTGTCTGGCTGCCCTGAAAATGCGCTACAGCCCCGGCAACCCTGTTGCAGGCTTCTCGTTACACTGGGCATAACCGCACTTTAGCGCTGTGCGGAGTCAACCTTTTTTTGCCACTCACCACCACAAAATCATGAGAGGAAACCTTCGATATCTGATAGCCCTGGTTCTTGCGGGGTTCTCATTTATCACCTACTACTGCAACCGGCAAACCAACCCCGTAACCGGGGAGGAGCAACACGTGAATATGAGTACCGAGGATGAAATTGCCCTCGGCCTGAAAGCCGCCCCGGAAATGGCGCAGCAATACGGCGGCCTGCACCCGGATAAGCAGGCCCAGGAAGCCGTCAGCCGCATTGGGCAGGCTATAGTGCAAGGTTCGCCGGCTTCCCGCTCGCCCTACAAGTTCAACTTTTACCTGCTGGCCGATGAGCAAACCATTAATGCCTTTGCACTGCCCGGCGGGCAGGTTTTCCTGACGGCGGGTCTGCTGAAAAACCTGAAATCGGAAGGACAGGTGGCCGGTGTATTGGCCCACGAAGTAGGCCACGTGATTCAGCGCCACTCGGCGGAGCAGCTGGCCAAATCGCAGCTTACGCAGGGCCTGGCTGGGGCCGCCGGCATTGCCGCCTACGACCCCGACCGCCCCGGCGGCTCCATAGCCAATGCGGCCATTGCCGCCGCTATTGCCAAGGTAGTTTCTCTACGCTTTAGCCGGGAAGATGAACTGGAAGCCGACCGGGTAGGTGTAGATTACGTGAGTGATGCCGGCTACGACCCCCGCGCCATGCTGCAGGTAATGCAGGTGCTGGAGCAGGCCGGCGGCGGCAGCGGCCCCGAGTTCATGCAAACCCACCCTAACCCCGGCAACCGGGAGCAGGAAATTCAGCAGGAAATTCAGGAGCACTTCCCCAGCGGCGTGCCCGCTGGCCTGAAGCCCTAACAACACCCCGCAAACACCAGCGGCCGACCTTCCGGGTTGGCCGTTTTGGTTTGCGGGTATCAGCGGCCCTTATTACCTTTTCTTACGTTACCTTTTTAGTTGATTTCCCGTGCTATTTAAGTCCGTGCTGTTTGTGCTCAATCCCATTTCCGGGGATATTGAAAAGGAGGGACTGGAGCAGAAAATTACTGCTTACTGCACGGCGCATGGCCGCGAAGCCAGCTTCTTCCATACCCGTGGTCAGAACGACCTGGCGGAACTTCGCCGGCACCTGCAGCAGCAAAAGCCCGGAGCCGTATTTGCCGCCGGCGGCGATGGTACCGTCAGCCTGGTAGCCGAAGCCCTGACCGGTACGGATACCCCATTGGGGATACTGCCCCTGGGTTCCGGAAACGGCCTTTCCAAAGACCTGCAGATTCCGCAGGACCCCGAGCTGGCCCTGCGCCTTATCTGGGCGCATGAGGTGCGGGTGATAGATACGCTGCGGGTTGGCGGGCACTTCTCCGCGCACTTGGCTGATTTAGGGTTTAACGCGCTGGTAGTGGAGCGCTTTTCCAGCGGCGACACCCGCGGCCCGGGTGCTTATGTGCGCATTGCCATGCAGGAGTACCTGAGCTATGAGCCAGCGGAGTTTGTTATTGAAACCGACCAGGAATCTTTTGCAGGCAAGGCTTTTATGCTGACGGTAGCCAATGCCAATACGTTCGGTAGCAATGTGGTCATCAACCCCGACCGCCGCATGGACGATGGGCAGTTCGAAATCTGTGTAATTGAGCCTTTTCCGGCCGCCGCCGCCCCCGGTATTCTCTACCGGCTGTACACCGACAGCTTTGATGCTTCAGTGTATACCCGCCGCCTGAGCTGCCGCCGGGCCCGGGTGTGGCTGCCCGGCCAGACGGAAGCCCTGGTGCAGATAGACGGGGAGGCCATGAGCCTGCCTACTCCCATCGAAATTGAAATTATTCCGCGGAGCCTGCGTGTACTGACGCCTGTGCCGGCGGAGCATATATAGGCAACGACCCGGCGGCCAGAAGCTGCCAGCGGAACGGTTCCGGCTTTTCTGCCCTGTTATCGGTGGCCGCGCCGGGCTCCAGCGTGCGTAGCCATACCTCACCATTTTGATAGTACTCCAACGCAAAAAAACCTTTGTGCTCGTGTGTAAAGGCAGCCTGGCCCCCGGGCTGAACGAAAGCGGTTTTACTGCCCGCGCCACTTACCAGATAATGGCTGCCGTAGCGCTGAAAATACTGCAGGTTGTGGTCGTGGCCGGCGGCATACACCAGGTTAGGAAACTGGCGCAGTACGCGCAGCAAGCGCCGCCGCATGTGGCGGTAGCGGGGGTGCGCCATATCTTCCTCGGCACCAATGAGGGAGCGGTAGAGGGGGAAGAGAGAGCCCAGAATGGGTAGGGGAATATAGGCTTTCTTGTGCAGCGCCGTCAGCGGAAACATGTGCTGGCGGGTAGTGAAATTGCCGCCGTGCTGGGCATTAGAATACAAAGGATGATGCCCGGCCACAATAATGCGCTGGTGCTGATTTTCCCGCAGAATATGCAGCAGCTGCTGGAAGGGCGTACGCTCATCGGTAGGGCAGCCATCCTGCGCGCCCTCGGGGCGGCGGCCATGCTGCACCCACCACTGGGTGTTTAATACTACCAGAAGCAGGTGCGGCGCCAGCTGTAGGGTAACCGGCCCCTGGCAGCCCCGTGGGGGCAGATATTGGGCCTGGGGCAGCCATTCGGCTATCAATTCTTCCTGCCGGAGCAGATATTCATAGCCATTGGGGCGGCCTTTGTTCCAGTCGTGGTTGCCACTGAGGTACACAATCTGGCCGCCGTATCCCTTAAAAACCTCCAGCTGGCTGGTCAGGCGTCGCTCAGCGGCGGGCCGGGCGGGCGTGTGCTGGGGCGGAATGCCGGTGGGGTACACATTGTCGCCCAGCACCACTACCGCGCTGGCCGGGCCGGCCGTATGCACCCAGCTCTGCAGCAGGCGCAACACCGGGTCGGTGCCATCGGTGGCTACGGCGCCCATATCACCTACCAGCGCTACCCGGTATACCGGCTCTTCAGTAGGAGGTATATGCTGCTGCCAGGCGCGGAAAAGCGGGCTTACAAAAGGCCGACGCCGGAACCGGCGCTCCTGGCGGAAGCGCAGCATCAGCCAGACCAGCAACAGCGTGACGACGGCCAGCAATACATAAGCAGCAACTGATTGCACAGATAAACGAAGTGAGTACAAAGGCTATACGCAGTCGGCCCGCGATACGGCCAGTATGGGCTGGCGCTGATTAGAAATTAGGCGGCGTCAGGTTTTTGAAATGGCCATTGAGCTTGACGCGCTCCTTCAGCCGCTCGGTTTCCAGCACCACGGGTACAATCTGCTCCAGGTGTTCCAGCAGCAACTCCTGCCGCTCCTGCTCACTGGTAGAGCTCAGCAGCTGGTACTCCTGCTCCGTGCTAAAGCCTACATGGTGCCCAATATCATAGGTGCGGTACCCACCGGGCAAATCCAAGAACATGCGGTGCAGGCCCAGGGCGTGGTACAGCTGTTTTATATGGGCGGTAATTCGCGTTTTCAGGAACTCGTCGGGGGTGGGGTCATCTAGCAGGTCCTCCACTTTACCGGCGGCGTAGAGCTTGCCCGGGGCCTGGCGGTAAAACTCCCGCACCCGGAATAGCCCCAGCGCCTGGGTGCGGATATCCATTTCGCCATTCAGATACACTTTTTCCACGTCCAGCAGGCGCATTTCGGTACCTAGCTCCTGTACCTGGTTGTCCAGGAAAGGCGGAATACCAAAGGTGATGTTCTCCTGCAGGCAGTCGTGCACCAGCTCCCGGTACCGGGGCTCGAAAATATGGAGGTTAAGCTTTTCGCCGGGGAAAACGACGAGGTTCAGCGGAAAAAGAGGAAGCAAACGAGGCATAGGAAGGCGGCAAAGAAGAACAAGCGAAATGTATGTAAACCAGCAGCGGGTCCGGTAAATGCGCTAATTTCGCCGCTGGCGTACTTTGCGTGCCGGAGAATAGTAAACCGACGGACCTTGACTGAGTTTTCAAAAAAATGGCGGCAGGCCCTGCGTATTGGCCTGCAGGTAGCCGCCTCCATCTTGCTGACCACGGTGGTGTGGGTGCTGCTGTACCGCTGGGTAGCGCCTCCGGCCACCTGGCTTATGCTGGAGCGCCGGGCCCACCGCCCCGCCGGTAACTACCAGGGCCTGGTAGAGGATCGGAAAATTCGCTACTCGTTTGTTTCCATGGAGGAAGTGTCGCCGCAGGTGCCGCTGGCCATGGTGGCCGCCGAGGACCAGCGTTTCCTGCAGCATCATGGGTTTGATATGGATGCCATTACCAAAGCCGCCAAGCGCAATATGGGCAACGGCAAGCGTCTGGTAGGCGGCAGCACCATTACGCAGCAGGTAGCCAAGAATGTGTTTCTATGGAATGGGCGCAGCTACCTGCGTAAAGGCGCCGAAGCCTATTTCACGGTGCTGATTGAGGTGCTGTGGAGCAAGCGCCGCATTCTGGAAATGTACCTGAACGTGGCCGAAATGGGCGACTGTACTTTTGGGGTTGAAGCCGCTGCGCAGCGCTACTTTCACAAATCGGCAGCCCAGCTGAATAAGGCCGAGGCGGCGCTACTGGCGGGTATTCTGCCGAATCCCTTACGCTTTAGGGCCAGCAACCCCGGCCCGGCGGCCCGCGCCAAGCAATACCGGGTGATGCGCAATATGAGCCGGCTGGGCGGGACACGCTTTGTGCAGCCGGTGCTGGAAGATTAATCGCACCCGGCATTGCTATGACCAAAACTTTCACTCCGGAGAAAGTGGAGAAGTGCCGTAGATTTCGGTACCGAATAGATAACCCCCTACGTCTGCTTCTATGAAGAATCGTGTACTGCTTTTTGCCTTGCTGCTCAGCCTGGTCTCCGCCTGCATTACCAGCCGCCCGGCGGCCATGCGGCAGGATATTGCGAAAGTGCTCAGCACCCAAACCGCCGCCTGGAACCGGGGCGACGTAGCGGGCTTTATGCAGGGCTACTGGCAGTCTGATTCTCTGGTGTTCATCGGCAAAAAAGGCCTTACGTACGGCTGGCAGCCCACCCTGGATAACTACCGCCGCAGCTACCCCGATGCCGCGGCCATGGGCCAGCTGACGTTCAGCAACCTGCATATTCAGCCCCTGAGCAGCACCGCAGCCCACGTAATCGGCAAGTGGCATTTAGCGCGCCCCAGCCTCGGCGACCTGGAAGGCCATTTCCTACTGGTGATGCGCCGCATACATGGGCGCTGGGTGGTGGTAGCCGACCACTCCAGCTAGCCTTTCTCCACAGTAGGCGCTGGTTTGGTGCCGCCCTGGTCCTGCGCTTCCGTAGGATCTTCAGACGTAGCCTGGTCTTTTTCTTTCTCTTCCTGCACGGCAGCTATGGTTTCGGTGAAGATGAGGCCGGCGCTGGCCGCGTGTTGGGCGGCCTGCACGGTATCTTTTACCAGGAGCATTTCCACCTTGTCGCCGCGCAATTCTTCGGATACTTTTTCCACAATGGCGGCGCGGTCGGGGCGCTGCACGTCCCGGATGTAGATGGCCAGAATGCGGCCCGGGTGCCGGCGTACCACCTCGCGGTAAATATTGGCGTCTTCCTGCCCACTGTCGCCTACCAGCACAAAAGGCAGGGTGGGGTAAGTCAGCAGCAGGTTATCAATTTCCTTCAGTTTATGGCCGTGGTGGGAGGATGCCTCACCGGGCTGCTTGCCCGCCAGGGCCATATCGCGCAGCAGAATAGGCCCGGCCGGAATTTCGTTAAGCTCCAGAAAGTCATCCAGTAAATCGTATAAATTCCAGGGGCTGCTGCTCACGTAAAAAAACGGGTTGTTGCGCTTGCCATTGCGTCCCAGCTGCAGCGCCCGGTAGAACTCCGCCACGCCCTCAAAGGGCATGCGTGAGCGGGCATTGCGCAGCAGCACGATGCGCGCCATGCGCAGAATATCGGTAGCGGAGGTCTGAATAACGGTGTCGTCCAGGTCGCTGATGATGCCATATTCCGCATCGGGCGGGGGAATGAGCACCCGGGCCGTAGCCCGGAGGCCACCCGGCGGCGCTGCAATGCGGGTTGGCGGCGCTACCAGACGAATATCGACCGGGTACCACAAATAATTTTCCGGCTCCCGCAGGCTTTTGAGTGTCAGGTTCAAGGAAAAGTACCCTTCATCATCCGTAACTATGGTATGGGCGGTGCCGTCGCCGGGCTCTACGCTGAGCTGGGCGCCGGGTATTTCGGTGCTTTCAAAGCGCTGGTACATGTTCACCAGGTTGCGCCACCGGGAATCGGTATCGGTAGGCTCCGCCAGGGATTTATCAGCCAGCATCCGGCCTTTCACATACAGGCGCTCCTGGGTGCCGTAGCTGCGGTAGGGCACCAGCTGCAATGGGTCCAGCAAACCCAGCCGGATGCGCGCCGTCAGGGCCAGATCGTCAATATGCTCAGCCAGGTTGCCAATACGGTTCAGAAAAGAGGCCATTCCAGGAATATTCAGGGGTTACAATAAAGCAGATACGCGGAGCAGCAAACCCGGGGTTGCAAAAAAAGGACTGGCGGCCTGCGCTATGCAGTCCGCCAGTCTTTTATAGTTTGGCAAAAGAGGGGAGGGCAGGCTTACAGTATGCGCTTCAGCTCTTCAAAGTTGTTGTTGTCTACGGTGCGGCCTTTGCAGTTCAGCTGGTCGGCTTTGGTTTCAATGGCCTCAATGCGGCTGCCGGGGTCGGGGTGGGTGCTCAGGAACTCCGGCTGACTGGCCGTGCCCTCAGCTTGCGCCTTAATAAAGAAGCCGGCGGCGCCGTCGCAGGCGTAGGTGGTTTTGTTCAGGTACACCACGGAGTAGTCGTCGGCTTCCCGCTCATAGTCGCGGCTGAATTTCAGCTGGCCCAGACCGGCGGCAATTTCAGCCAGCTGGTTGGGGTTTTCGCCCAGCACCAGGCTCAGCAGCACCGAAATGCCGTATTGCTGCTGCAGTGCTTTAGAGGTGTGGCGACGGTCGGCGTGGGCAATTTCGTGGCCCAGCACGCCGGCCAGCTGGCTTTCATTATCCAGGAATTTAATCAGGCCGGTGTACACGTAAATATGGCCGCCGGGAGTAGCAAAGGCATTCTGGATGTTATCGTCTTTGATGATTTTAACATCCCAGGGAAACTCGTTCCGGTAAGTCAGCTCGCCGGAGTTCAATACCCGGTTTACAACCCCATCCAGCAGCTGATAGGCCCGCTGATTCTTGGTATCGGTGCGCAGCAGCAGCTGGCCTTTGGCAGTATAAGTAGAGTCGGTTTCGTGCGCTACTTTTTCGCCCAGGGCCTTGTCGTCTTCCACGGAGAAAAACAGCCGGTCGCCGTTGGCATCCTTCGAGCAGGACGAGGCACCCAGGGAAGCTGCCAGGGCCAGCATTAAATATGGGGTACGCAATATTTTAAGCATGGTACAATAGGGTAAGGGGAAGGATCAGTCGGTTCGGGGCGCAGATGAAAAAACGGTGCCAGAAACAACGGGCTTCGATACGGCCAGCTGCGGTGCCATGTTGCCGAAAGCCAGGTTTTACCACCCGCAGCGGCGCAGTGGGCTGATTCTCCGGCTGCTAAATTTTACATGCCGGGCGTTTGAGGCCTTGAAGTGGCAAGCACGGCGCTCAGTGAAAGTGGCTAAGTCATCTGCCTCAAGCATCAAATTCGGGGTTATGCCACTGGTCAACTCTTAGGAACCCGGCCCGCCGTTACTTTTCAGGGCTGTTTGCGTACAGCAGGAGCCGCGCTTTCCTTTTCTCCCGCGCTGGTTTTATCCTTTGCTCTATGCCTACCACTGCTGCCCAACCCCGGCTGAAAATCAAAAAAAAGCATCTTCTGGCCGAGGAAGAGGCCCATGTACTCTATAAAAACCCGGCCCGGCAGGCAGAATTGGCCGGGCTGCGCTATTACAACGATACGCACCCCGGCCTTACCCGCCGCACCACGCGCGCCGGTAATTTCACTTACCATGATGCCAGGGGCCAGAAGATTACGGATGAGAAGACGCTGGCCCGCATCAACGGCTTTGTAATTCCCCAGGCCTGGACGGATATCTGGATTGCGCCCACCGCCACGGCCCACCTGCAGGTAACCGGGCGCGATGCCAAGGGCCGGAAACAGTACATTTACCATCCGGCCTGGGACCATGCGCGCAGCTTTACCAAGTTCAGCCGCTTGCAGGCCTTCGGCGAAAAGCTGGCCGACCTGCGCCAGCAGCTACACAAAGACCTGGCCCGCCCGCAGCTGGACAAGCGCAAGGTTATTGCCCTGGTGCTGTCGCTCATGGATCAGTCCTTCATCCGGATTGGCAGCCGCGAGTATGCCCGCAAAAACAAAAGCTACGGCCTCACCACCCTCCGCGACCGGCACGTGCAGGTGGCGGGCGCCGATGTGCGCTTTAAATTTGTAGGTAAGAAAGGCGTAGCCCACGATGTCCTGATTCAGGACCGAAAGCTGGCCCGCCTGGTGCAGAAGTGCAAGGAAATTCCCGGCCAACACCTGTTTCAGTACTATGATAAGGAAGGCAACCACGTGGAAATAGAATCCGGCGACGTGAACGACTACCTACGCGAAGTAACCGGCCTGAGCCTCTCCGCCAAGGACTTCCGCACCTGGGGCGGTACCGTTAAAATGGTGGAATGCCTGGAAACGGTAATAAACGAACACCCGGAGTTTCCCAAGCCCAAATCCTTAAAACACGCCGTAAAGGAAGTAGCCCAAAACCTGGGCAATACGCCCACCGTGTGCTCTAAATACTATATCCATCCGCAGGTGATAGACCTGTTTAACTCCGATAAGCTCCTGGATTACCTGCGCCGCCACGATGCCGACCCCGCGGAAAACGACCTACTCACGCCCACCGAGCACATGGTGCTGCACATGCTGCGGGAGATGGTGAATTAGTGAGATGGTGAGTTTGATGTTCTATTTGCGCAAACCGCGCCTCTTAAACATCAAACTCACCATCTCACTATTTCACCATCTCACCTCTTCAGGAACCCTCCCGGTCATAGGCGTGCATTTTTACGCCTTTGGTGGTTTTGTCGCGGGTGCTGGGGCCTTTGGTCAGCGCATTGTCCCGCTTGGTGTCGTAGTAGAAGGTTTTCTTGCCCCAGCCCCGCACCCTCGATTTATCAATGACCACATCGGGCTTGGGGCCGCCAAATATGTCTACCCGGATGCCGCGGTTCACGTCGCCACTGAGCTCAAAAACATCCTGGCCACCCAAGCCATGCAGGGTCAGGCGCTGGGTTTCATCAGTGCGGAACGTGCGCTGGTAGCAAAGGCTGTCGGCGCGGTACTTATCATCTTTGTCCGTAATGCGGTACATGCTCACGCGGGTAGTGGTGTCTGAGAGGCGTTCCACCAGAAACCGCTCATCTTTATCAGTGCCGGGAATGGTGACGTGCTTGGCCAGTAGCTTGTAAAAGGTATTGGCAGCCTGGGGCAATGCTGCCCGGCGTGCCTGCAGGGCCTGCTGCGTGCGGGGGCCTTCCAGCGCATATACCGGGGCCGGGAAGCGGCGCAGGGCGGTGCTGATAACGGAGTCGGTCAGGTGCTGCTGCAGATAAGCCGCCTGTTGCTGAAACTGACTGCGGGTTACGGCATGCAGGGCGCGGGCATCAATAAAACGGGCGTTTTTTACCAGCCCCTCCAGGTCCTCGTAATGCGGCTTAAACGTGCGGAACTTACGAATGGCCCAGCGCCGACTGGCCAGCCAGGGCAGCAGGCCATCACTGAAACGATAAAAAACCTGGTCCCGGTCTTTGGGTACGGGCTCATAACGGGTGCGGCCATTCTCTTCATACACGGCCCATTGCCACTGGCCCTCGTGCCGGTCCCAGTCACCCAGCCAAATATCAAACAGGCGGGCGCGGGCAAACTGTACTTCATCTATCTGATGCGTAGGGTCAGCGTAGCGCTCTTCCAGCATATCCTCAGAGTCTACTAAATCGGTAGCTTTTCCGAAGCTGGGGTCCAGGTTTTCTTTGCCGTCCTGCCTTTCCTCCAGTAAAGTTACTTTGCCCTGAAACCGCTCGGAGTAGGGCCCCAGCGTGGTATCGGAGGCGGCTACGTAAAAAGGAAGCGGGGTGGTGTGCAGTACGCCGGCGGCCTGGGCCAGCGGGGGCACCACAAACGCCGCGTAAGGGTTGCCAGCCGAGGTCTGGTCGCGCACCAGCGTGAGGAGAAACGTTTTCCGCATCACTTTGGGTAAGGTCTTGAAAGGGTCCTTATCCAGTGTGCGCAGTACGTAGCTGCGGCCATTGGCGGCATCCAGCGTGAGGCTGGAAGTTTGAAAGCCGCCGCCCATTTTTCCTGGCTTCAGGGTAGTGCCCGGCACGGCCGTGCGCAAACCCAGCACGGGCATAGCTACCTGCGTAGCCCACACGGGCCGGTAGTGCTTGCCCAGAAACGCATTGTGCAGCCCGCCCCGCTGATAGTGGCGGCCGGCAGTAACCCAGGCACTATCCGGCCCTAGCGGGCGCCGGCCGGTGGGGTTGGCTACGCGCGCGTCCGGCTGAAAATAGGGCTGACGAGCACAGCCCATCAACATCAAAAAAGAAAACAGAGAAACACGGTCGGTAAAAGGCATAGAAAGCGAAAAGCGCAGTTGGTATCCTCTAACGCAACTCCGGCCGAAAAGTAAACCTCAACAGTTGGCACAACCGCCGTGCCCTTGTTACGGTATACACTCAGCGGCCTTCTTATCAGCTGCTTTTCTCGCTTAAATTCATCCTAGTGTTTGCCGCCAGTTCAGGGCTCCGGCCTTTGTTTCATTGCCTTTTGATTCTGGGTCTGCCCTTAGTAGCCTGCACTTCTCCGGCTGCCAAGGCCCAGGTGCCGCCCGTAGTGCCCGCCGATTCGGTAGTAACCATAGCGGCCGGGCCGCAATACGCACGCGGTTCTATCCATCAGTTTTTCTGGGGGCGGCACTACCGCAAGGTATGGGCACAGCCGGTGCGGGTGCCGGTTATCAGCCTGCGCACCGTGATGCCCGGCGGCCTCACGCCCTTGCAGGCTGGCGGCAGCTTCCAGACTAAAAACCTGCGGCTGGTAGATGCGCAAGGCAGAGAGTTTGTGCTGCGCTCCGTGGATAAGGATGCCACCAAAGCCTTGCCCGAGCGGCTGCAGAACGGCCCGGTAGCGCGCCTGATGAAAGACCAGACCAGCGTAATTCACCCCTATGGCGCCTACATTGTACCCACGCTGGCCCAGGCCGCGGGCGTGTTTCATACCAACCCCCGGCTGGTGTATGTAGGGGATGACCCGGCGCTGGGCTCCTTCCAAAAGGACTATGCCAATGCCCTCTATCTGCTGGAGGAGCGCCCGGACGGCAACCAGAGCACGGTGGCCAGCTTTGGCCGCTCGGCCAGGGTAGAAAGCTCCCGCAAAGTGTTTACCCAGCTGCTGGCTCACGCCAATCACCGGGTGGCCGCCCGCCAGTACCTGCGCGCCCGCCTGTTTGATATGTACGTAGGCGACTGGAGCCGGCGCGAAGACCAGTGGCGCTGGGCCAGCTTTCCTGCCACCGGTGGGGGAGTGCGCTACGAAGCCATTCCGCGCGACCGGGACCACGCCTTTTTTAAGTTTGATGACGGCCTGCTGACCCACATTGTGGCTTGGGTGAAAAGCAACTACCAGAGCTTTCACGAGGATATTCGCCTTTCCGATGTGGAAGGCCTGAACAAGGCAGCCCTGCCCATGGATAAGTCGCTGCTGGTGTACCTTAGCCGGCAGGACGTGCGGGAAGTAGCCGATACCCTGCGCCTGCAGCTCACCAATGAGGTAATTGACCGCGCCATTGGCCAGTGGCCGCCGGAAATTCTGGCGTTGTCGCAGGATGAGTTTCGGCGCAAGCTGCGCCACCGCCGCGACCAGCTGCCCGCCGTGGCCAACAAATTCTACGAGCTGCTGGCCCGGGAGGTAGAAGTGCCAGGTACTGATGAGGCAGAACGCTTCCTGCTGGAGCCCGCCGGCCCGGGCCAGATACGCCTCAGCGTGTATCAGCGGCTGCCTGCCCAAGCAGCAGGGGATAGTTTAATAGGCCAGCGCACCTTCCGGGCCACTGAAACCCGTTCCCTCAAACTTTTTGGCTTAGGGGGCAATGATGTTTTTGAAGTGCGCGGCACCCCGGATTTTGATGTGCCGGTGGGAATGTACGATGGCGCCGGCCAGGATATGCTGCAAATAGCTACCGCCACCCACCTGGACAAAACCCGCCTTACGGTGTACGACAGTGGCGACGGGAATGTGCTGGTAGCCCCCAAAAGCGTGGAAGTAGAGAGCTACCAACCGGCTGCCCGGGAGTTTGATGGCGCCGGGTGGCTGCTGCGGCACCGGCTTTATTAAGGCGCTAACGTGCTACAGAGAGCAAGCCCAGCGCACAGCCTCCCCTTCATCAATAAAAACCTGCAAGCGGTAGGGCTGGGAAGGAGCCTGCGCCTGCAGCACGGCATTCTTTAGATTAGGCACAGTTTGAATAGCCTCATGGCGGGCCGGGGCTAACAGGTAGGCCACCTGCAGCGTGCCGGGCAGCTCGGCGGCTACTACCGGCAAAAGCTGGTTGGCTACCCAGGTAGAAGGAACGGCATCCATTTCCAGGCGGCGGCGCACATCTATCAGCCAGCGCGTGGCACCGGCGGTGCGGGCCGCTGCGTGAGCCGCCTGAAAGCCGGCCTGCAGCTCGCTAAACGTTACATCCCGCAGCCACCGGAGCGTGAGAAGGTGTAAATCCGGACGGTAATCAATGGTCAGGTAATCGGATGAAAAGCCTGAAACAGGAGTAGTAGCGGGCATTGAAATGAATTTGCTGCGGAGGCTGCCGTAATGGCTTTATTAGCAGGCAAGCTGAAATGGCAGAATCCCGTAGTTACAGTCCGGCCCGGATATCGGTCAGGTCAGAGTTGGCCGAGGGGAGAAAAGGCCTTTGCCCGGGAATAAGCTGGCCGCCCATTATCCAGGTACGGGCGGCGGCCCGGCTGGCAAAATATCCGGTGCTAAGCGGACCTAGCTGCCCGGCCCGCTCCAGCAGCTCCACTACTCCCGAGCGAATTAGCCGGCTGCGGGACTCCACCACGGCTATGTGGGTGATATCAAGCTGAATAAACTGCGCAAACCATACTGTGCGCACCCATATTTCATCTTCCTGACTAATGCCCGGCATCCGTCGCAGATTGCTGACCCAGGCCCGTACATGGTATTCGCGGGCCATTTCCAGCCCAATCTGCAAGCCTGCACGCAACTCCTCGCTGGTTGGTCGGCGTAACCACTCTGTTTCCAGCGCGTGCGCGAATCCATCGTAATAGAGGCGCAGATACGTGGTGTTGTAAAGAACCGACATAACCAATGCAATTAGGTGTGCGGACCAGCCAGGCCAGAGTTGGCCCAGGAAGATACCAATTTTTTTTCGCCGGCTCTAACTTGCGCTATGACGCCGGAGTAAGGATACCCAATTGCCTGAAAAGGTTGCTTTACCGTTTGATTAATAAAAGATTAGCGAAATACCTTCACTTTATCCCTGTGCTTGGTGCGCAGATATTGCCGGATAATCTGCTGCACGTCCTTGTTATCGTTGTAGCGGGTGATGGCGAGCTTAAAATCATCGAGGCGGCGGGCCGTGAAGGTTTCGTCCACGTAGCCAAAGCCCAGGTAGCGCCCATTCTCTACCACCACCAGGCTTTTCTCGCCCTCGCGCCGGCCCTGACCCATCACCACAAAAGAGCCGTGCTCGTAGGTAAACGACTCAATGGCTTTCTCCACGCGCTGGTTGTATTCTTCCGGCGGCTCCAGGCCCAGGCAGGCACCCTTGCAGCGGTGCACCTGGTAGTCAAAGCAGGAGCCCTGGGTTTTATACAGGTCGCAGAGCTTCTGGCAAAGGTTGAACTTGGCTACTTTATGAAATAGAAAGCCTTTGGCTTTGAACTGGTTGCCCAGCGCAATCAGCGGGTGTGATTCCGCGTGGTCATCGGCGCGGCCGTAGTACAGGTGCTTATAACCCTGCTCATCGGTGCGCAGGAAAATACCCGCCGGAAACACCGAGCGCCGCTGCTGGCGGTTGTAAAGGGGCTTCATGCGCTTGATTTCGTGCGACTCGTACAGCAGCGCCACCAGCTCTGAGCCCGTCAGCTCCCAGGTGATGTCCGATATCGAATTTTTAAATTCAATGCTCTTGCGCGACTTGTAATCGACGGCGAAATGCTGTTGTATGCGCTTATAAATGTTGATGCTCTTGCCCACATAAATCACCTCGCCCTGCTCATTGTGGAAGTAGTACACGCCCGCTTCCTGGGGCAGCGAGGCCACCTTTTGCGGGGTGATGTTGGGAGGTAGCAGGGCCGTTTTAATGGCATCCTGCACGGCCTTTACTTTGCGGGGCGAGGGCTGCTTGGTGGCGGGGCGGTTGCCGGCCGGGGCCGTAACATCCAGAGCCGCCAGGGTATCAGCGGGGCTGATGGCGGGGTTGGTGAGGGCTTCTTCCTGCTGGGTAATTTTCAGCAGCCGGTCGAAGAGAATAGCGGTGGCGGCGGCGTCGCCGGCGGCGCGGTGGCGGCCGTTGAGCGGAATGCCAATGTTCTGGCACAGCTTGCCCAGGCTATAGCTGGGCTGCCCCGGTATCAGGGAGCGGCTCAGGCGCACAGTGCACAGGGTTTTGCGCGAGTAGTTAAAGCCTAAATCGGCAAACTCCTTTTTCATGAAGGAGTAATCAAAGCGCACGTTGTGGGCCACAAACACGCAGCCTTCTGTCATTTCCACCACCTTGCGCGCCACCTCATGAAACTTGGGCGCATCCCGCACCATATCGTCGGTAATGCCCGTGAGTTGGGAGATGAAGAAGGGGATAGGCCGCCCGGGATTCAGCAGGGTATCAAACTGATCCACTACTTTTTCACCATCATGAATGAAGATGGCTATTTCCGTAATCCGGTCCTGGGCAGGCTGTCCGCCGGTAGTTTCAAGGTCGATAATAGCGTACAAAAGCGGCGCGGTAACGGGTAATGAACAATGCTAAGCAGATTGGTAACAAAGATAACCCATCCAAAGGTTGCAGCCATTTTTGTTCAGGAGCGCCAAGCTTAAAGAGCTGGCTGTAAAGCAAAAAAGCCCGCCCAAGGGGCCGGCTTTTTATATGCAGATTCTAAAGTGGACGGCTTAGCTCACGCGGCCTTTCTGCTGGGTTACCCAGTTTTTAGCCGAGAGAATGTCGCCGTGCTGCTTCTGAATAACGGTGCGGGCTTCTACGGGCAACTCACTGGAGCGCAGCGCCGTTTCGTAAGCCTGCAGGGCAGTAGCATCACCGGTTTCGCACTCACCCAGAATGGCAGAGTCGTTGTGGCCCGTTACGGCTGATTTAACGTTGATCCAGCCCCGGTGCAGTGCGGCGGCGGCATCGGTCAGGGCGCCTTCTACGGTGCCTTCGTGCCGGGTGTCAACACCCCACTGGCGGGCTTTCTGTTCCAGCTCAGAGGCAAATTGGGCGCGCTGCTGGCTTAGCTTACTCAGCTCAGAACGCAGCTTGGGGTCGTTTACCCCTTCAGCAGCCTCCTGGTAACCTTTGGTGGCAGTTTTATTAATTTCAACCAAGTCATTAAAGGCCCGGGCGGCAGGTTCAGTGAAAGCAGACATATGAGAATAGTTTAGTGTGGGATAAAAATTGAAAGCACCTGCGCCCCGGGATTGTCCGGCGCGCAGGTGCTTTCTTATACTGGCTGATAGGTGAGGGGGTTACGATTCCTGCCCCCGCACCCGCTGCCACAGCTTTTTGAAGAAGCCCGGCTCGCCGGCGGCCACACTTTTAATATTGTCCTCGCCCTCGGCCGTATCGCCCAGCAGAAAACCCCAGGGCTCGGTTATTTTACTGGCATCCAGAATCACCTTCACTACCGCAATCAGCGGAATGCTGAGAATCATGCCCGGCGTGCCCCATAGCTCAGCCCCCAAAACCAGCGCAATAATGGCGGCCATGGGGTTAATGCTGACCTGGGAACCGGTAATCATGGGCGTGATAAAATTACCTTCCAGAAACTGCACAAAGGCAAATACGCCCACTACCCCGGCCGCGTGCAGCGGGGAGCCGGTTTCCACCAGCGTAATAATAGCCGGCACGCTGGCCCCAATCATAATGCCGATGTAGGGTATAACGGCCAGCACCGAGGCAAAAATGGCGAAGAAGATGGCAAACTTCACATCCAGCACCAGCAGACCAATGCCATTGAGTACGGCCACTACCACAATTACCTTAAACAGACCGGATATGTACGCCTGCACTACCGTCTGGATGTTATCCACGGTATTAAGAACGGTGGTGCGCTTGTCCGGCGACACAAACCGGAACATGAACTGCCGCAGATGGTCGCGGTAATACAGAAAGCAGAAGATGTAGATGGGCACCTGCAACAGGTTGCTGACCACCGCCGAGGTGGTTTTGAAAGTGGTGTTGAGGTAGCTGCCGCTGTCCTTTTTCAGCGACTTCATGGTATTTTCCTTCAACTCCTCGTCGGAAATAGGGTCGATGCCGAAGCGCTGGCTGGCCCAGTCCTGGAATTGGTGGAAAACCTGCATGAGCTTTCCCTGAAGTTTGGGCAACTCGCTCTTAAACTGCGTCAGCTGTGATGCAAACCCTACTATGATGCCGGCGAAAATCAAAGCCATCAACAACAGGCATAGAATAATGGCCAGAATGCGGGGTACCCCGCGGCCCTCCAGCCACCGGCTGATGGGCAGTAGCAACAGCGTAAACAGAGCCGAAAACAGCAGGGGCAGGAGTACATCATCCAGTACTTTAAGCGAATACACCGTGAGCACAGCGGCTATCAGCAGAAAAGCATACTGCACAATGGGAGTCTGCCTGACCTCCGAAGTAGGCTTGTGCGCAGTGCTGGGCAAGCGGGGTTGGGTAGAGGGAGGAAGCATTTGCTAAGTTTATTGGGATGGCAAAAGGAGGTTGGAGAAGAGTTTAGAGCTTATTTTGCCCTTTATGCAGGAACTTTTACTAAAAAAATGAAGTTCGGAAGAGTTGAATTTGCTAAAAAATATAGCTTGCATGAAACGCGGAAAAACTCAATTTTCTGCGTTATTTTACCTCAAATTTGAATTCTGATTACCACATGGCAGCCGAAGAACTCTCTCCCCGCACTACTCCTGACCACGGCTACAATGAGGATAGTATCCGCTCCCTGGACTGGCGCGAGCATATCCGTCTGCGGCCCGGCATGTACATCGGCAAGCTCGGCGACGGCTCCGCCTACGATGATGGTATCTACGTGCTGGTAAAGGAAGTGATTGATAACTCGATTGATGAGCACGTGATGGGTCACGGCCGCACTATCGATATCAAGATTTCCGACCACCGGGTGCAGGTGCGCGACTACGGCCGGGGCATTCCGCTGGGTAAGGTAGTAGATGTTGTCAGCAAGATTAACACGGGCGGTAAGTACGACAGCAAAGTCTTTCAGAAATCTGTGGGCTTGAACGGCGTGGGTACCAAAGCGGTTAACGCGCTGAGCAATTATTTTCTGGTGCAGAGCGTCCGGGAAGGCGTGATGAAGTCGGCGGAGTTTACCCAGGGCCAGCTGGTTCAGGACCCCAAGCCCCAGAAAACCAGCCAGCGCAACGGCACGCAAATCACCTTCCAGCCCGACGAGTCCATCTTCCGCAACTACCGCTTTATCCCGGAGTTTCTGGAAAGCCAGATCTGGAACTACGTTTACCTGAACGCGGGCCTCACCATCAACTTCAACGGCCAAAAGTTTTACTCCGAAAATGGCCTGCTGGACCTGCTGGCCCGCAAAGCCGACCCGGAGAGCCTGCGCTACCCCATTATTCACCTGAAGGGCGAGGACATTGAGCTGGCCCTCACGCACGGCAACGACTACGGCGAGGAGTACTACAGCTTCGTCAACGGCCAGTACACTACTCAGGGCGGTACCCACCTGGCCGCCTTCCGCGAGGCGGTGGTGAAAACCATTCGAGAGTTCTATAAAAAGGAATTTGATGCTGCCGACATTCGCGGCTCCATTGTGGCCGCTATTTCGGTGCGTGTGCAGGAGCCCGTGTTTGAAAGTCAGACGAAAACCAAGCTGGGCTCCATGAACATGGGCCCCGATGGCCCCACGGTGCGCGGCTTCATTCTGGACTACGTTAAGGAGCACCTCGATAACTACCTGCACAAGAATCCGGCTACGGCCGAGGCGCTGCTAAAGCGCATTATGCAGAGCGAGCGGGAGCGGAAGGACATGGCCGGCGTGAAAAAGCTGGCCAACCAGCGCGCCAAAAAAGCCAACCTGCACAACCGTAAGCTGCGCGACTGCCGCTTCCACCTGGGTGAGGGCAAGCCCGGGCAGGGAGAGCTGGCTACCTTGTTCATTACCGAGGGTGACTCCGCATCGGGCTCCATCACCAAGAGCCGCAACGTGGAAACGGAAGCCGTTTTCTCCCTGCGTGGTAAGCCTCTGAACTGCTTCGGGCTAAAGAAGAAGATTGTCTACGAAAACGAGGAGCTGAACCTGCTGCAGCACGCCCTCAACATTGAAGAAGGCATTGAAAACCTGCGCTACAACCGCGTGGTCATTGCTACTGATGCCGACGTGGATGGCATGCACATTCGCCTGCTGCTGCTCACGTTCTTCCTGCAGTTCTTTCCGGATCTGGTCCGCAACGGGCACGTTTATATCCTGGAAACGCCGCTTTTCCGGGTGCGGAATAAGAAAACCACCATTTACTGCTACAACGAGCAGGAAAAGCAGCAGGCTATGCGCCAGCTGGGCCGCAACCCCGAAATCACCCGCTTTAAAGGCCTGGGCGAAATCTCGCCCGAAGAATTCGGTAAATTCATTGGCGAGAATATTCGCCTGGAACCCGTCATCTTGCAGTCGGAGCGCAGCATCCACCAGGTGCTCACCTACTACATGGGCAAAAACACCCCCGACCGGCAGAACTTCATCATCGACAACCTGCGTCTGGAAAAAGACCTGGTAACTTCTGATGTGCTGCCGGTGGAAGAAGTGGCGGAGGCTGATTTAGCTTAGTTTTTAACCTTCTGCTTTCCCGCAATGGAAGGCAGGAGAGAGGTACAAGAACAATAACCGTGGCAAGCGCCACAACCCTACTGTGTCAGAAGAGAACAACCCCCACGACCCCAATCAGGATGAGCAGGACAACCTGTTCAGCGCCGGCGACTCCTTTGAGTTTGGGGCCGAGTCTAACAATTCGGCTGAGGAAAATTCATCTGCTGAGGAAGTGAAGCTGGTCGTAAGTGAAACCGGCGAGCTGGTGCCAGAATCGGCTTTAGATTCGGAAGAAAGCGCGGCGCTGGAAACCGAGCCGGAGGAAGCCGAGACAGATACCAAGTTTGCGCCCGGCGAGGCCGTGCACGATATGTCTTCCGTGCGCGGCATGTACCAGAACTGGTTTCTGGACTACGCCAGCTACGTAATTCTGGAGCGGGCCGTGCCCGCCATCGAGGATGGCCTGAAGCCCGTACAGCGCCGGATTCTGCACGCCATGAAGGAAATGGACGATGGCCGCTTCAATAAAGTAGCCAACGTCATCGGCCAGACCATGCAGTACCACCCCCACGGCGACGCCTCCATCGGCGACGCCATGGTGAACCTGGGCCAGAAAGACCTGCTGATTGAAACCCAGGGTAACTGGGGCGACATCCGCACCGGCGACGGCGCGGCTGCTCCCCGTTACATTGAAGCCCGCCTGAGCAAGTTTGCCCTGGATGTGGTCTTCAACCCCGATACTACGGAGTGGCAGATGAGCTACGACGGCCGCAAGCGCGAGCCGACCACGCTGCCCGTGAAGTTTCCGCTGCTGCTGGCGCAGGGCGTGGAAGGAATTGCCGTGGGTTTGAGCACCAAGATCATGCCCCACAACTTCCGCGAGCTGTGCAAAGCCAGCATCGACGTGCTGAAGGGCCGTGATATTCAGTTGTTCCCCGACTTCCCCACGGGCGGTCTATGCGACGTCACCAACTACAATGGGGGCCTGCGCGGGGCTAAAATCCGCCTGCGCGCCACCATTGAGAAGGCCGACAAGACCATGCTCATCATTCGCGACATTCCCTACGGCACCACCACCACGGCGCTGATGGAAAGCATCGTGAAGGCCTCGGAAGCGAATAAAATCAAGATCAAAAAGGTAGTCGATAACACGGCGGCCGAAGTGGAAATTCAGGTGCATCTGCCCACGGGCGTGTCGCCGGATCTGACCATGGATGCGCTCTACGCCTTCACCGACTGCGAAATCAGTATCTCGCCCAACACCTGCGTTATCATTGAGGACAAGCCCCGTTTTGTGGGCGTGGAGGACATGCTGCGCCTGAGCACTCAGAAAACGGTGCGGCTGCTGGAGCGGGAGCTGGAAATCAGGGAAGATGAGTTGCAGGAAAAGTGGCACTCGGCTTCGCTGGAGAAGATTTTCATCGAGAACCGTATCTACCGCAAAATTGAGGAGTGCGAGACCTGGGCCGAAATTCTGGAGACCATTGATAAGGGGCTCAAGAAGTTTGTGCGCGTGCAAGGGGAGAAGGCCAAAACCGATGACCAGCGCATTGTGCTGCGCCGCGCCATCACGGAAGACGACCTCACCCGCCTGACCGAAATCCGCATCAAGCGCATTTCCAAGTTCGATGGGTTTAAGGCCGATGAGTACATCCAGCGCCTGGAAGCCGAGCTGGCGGAAGTTGCCGACCACATGGCCAACCTCACCCGCTACGCCATCAACTACTTCGAAGGGCTGCTGAAGAAGTACGGCACGGGCCGCGAGCGGAAAACCCAGCTCCGTACCTTCGATGTGGTAACGGCCCAAAAAGTAGCCGTGGCCAACCAGAAGCTCTACGTGAACCGCAAGGACGGCTTTGTAGGCTACGGCCTCAAAAAGGACGAGTTGGTGGAGTACATCTGCGACTGCTCCGATCTGGACGACATCATTGCCATCAAGCGCGACGGCACGTTCATGGTCACGCGCATTGCCGAAAAGACCTTCGTGGGCAAAGATATTCTGCACGCCGGCGTCTACAACAAGAACGACGACCGGCTGGTGTACAACATGATTTACCAGGATGGCGCCTCCGGCATCAGCTTCGCCAAACGCTTCCTGGTAACGGGCATCACCCGCGACAAATCCTACGACCTGACCAAAGGCACCAAGGGCACCAAAACGCTTTACCTCACCGCCAATCCCAACTCGGAGTCGGAAATTGTGAGTGTGCAGCTCTCGGATAAAGCCCCGGCCCGCGTGAAGCAGTTTGATTTCGATTTTGCCGAGCTGGCCATCAAAGGCAAGGGTTCCATGGGCAACATCGTGACCAAGCAGCCCATCAAGAAAATCACCCAGAAAAGCCTCGGCGACTCCACGCTGGGTGGCCGCGAAGTGTTCTTTGATGCTGTGGTAGGCCGCCTGAATACCGCCGGCCATGGCCGCTACCTCGGTACCTTCGATACCGATAACACGGTGCTGGTGGTGTACAAGGATGGCAGTTACGAGTTGAAGTCGCCCGACCCGGCGCTCCATTTTGATGTGCCCAACATCGTATTGCTGCGCAAGCTGGAGCCCGACACGGTGCTAAGCGCGGTGTACATGGACGGCGAAACGAAAATCCATTACGTGAAGCGTTTCAAAATTGAAACCAGCACGCTGGAAAAGCGCTTTATTTTCATCTCAGAAACTAAAGGCTCCAAGCTGTTGGCTGTTACGGCCAACCCCGAACCCGCCGTGGAAGTAAAGCTGCAGCGCGACAAAAAAGCCGATAAGGAAGCCGAAACCATCCGCCTCCACGAGTTTATTGACGTGAAAGGGTGGAAGGCCATGGGCAACAAGCTCAACTACTTCAAAGTGCACGGCATTACGCTGCTCACCGACGAAGGCCCCGAGCCGGAGCGCCGCGAAGTAGCCAAAAAACGTGGTCCGGCTACGCTGCCGCGCCCGCAGGGTGGTATGGGCGCTGCCGAAGCCCCTTTGCCGGAGCAAAACGGTCCGGTGGATATTTCGGCGGAAGACATAGCCCAGGCCCAGGCCGTGCTACGCCGCCCTAAGTCCCAACTGAAGTTGTTCTAAGCTGGATGAAAGCCGAAAAGCCCTGATCTGAAAGGTCAGGGCTTTTTTGGGGCCTTATTTTCCTGTTGACCACGCGTTAGCCACTTCCGGAAAGTTTCTTTGCTCAGGTTTCGGTACGAAGCGCGGAAAAACGCAGCTTTGCGCAAAGCTTTGATTGCACGATGCACCGGTGGCCGTTTTTTGTTTGGGTAATGCTGGCTGCTGCGCTTGCGTGTGCACCAGTGCCTGCCTATGCCCAGGTTGCGGCCCCGGCTACGGCAGTAAGTCCTCCCAAGCCCAGCATTAAAAAGCTGATGGCCGATGCGCGCAGCCTGCAGCGTCAGTACCGTGAGTCTGAGGCGCTGGCGAAGTATGAGGAAGTCATCTGGCGGGATGGCAAGAACGTGGAAGCCTTATGGCAGGCGGCTCTACTCAGCGTACGCATCGGCTCCCGCTACACCGATGAAACCCGCAAAAGCCTCTATTACACGGCCGCCCGCGGCTATGCGGAACGGTCCTGGGCCCTGCAGCCGGAAGCCGCCGAACCGAACTACGTCGTAGCCCTGGTACTGGCCAACCAGGCGCTTTTGCTGCATGCCAAAGGCCGCCTGCAAACGTACCGCGACATGAAGCCTTACGTGTTTAAAGCCGTGGCCCGCCGCCCTACCTGGTCGGAAGCCTGGCAGCTGCTGGGGCGCTGGCACTACCGCGTAGACCATTATAACCTCTTGGAAAGAATATTCAGCGGGCTTTTTTTGGGGGGAGTACCCAGCGGGGCCAGTAGCCGGCAGGCTATTGATGCACTCCTCAAAGCGCAGCAGCTCGACCCCAAGCGCATTCAGGTGTATTATGATCTGGCGCGGGTTTACGATACTCAAAAGCAGGATGATAAAGCCATTAAAGTATTGCAGGAAGCGGCTACCCTGACACCTATCACCACCGAAGAACTCGAAATAAGCCGGCGCTGCCGCAGTCTGCTCACGCGGCTGCAGCGCAAGCACCCGCCCCAATCTCCCGGTACCGGTGGTTAGCAGAGTGGCATGTGCCCATTTTCGGTGGCCCCTTCCGTACCTTTGCCTTATGTTTCGGCGCGCGCTTTCCTCTTTTCTGGCTCCAGCACTGGCTTTGGCCTGCTCCGCCTGCGGCACCTCTGCCCAGGAGCAGCCCGATGTAATGGTGAATCTGGCCACGGTACAAAGCGGCCCCGCCATTCAGGCCCAGGATCTGGAAGGCGCCATTGCCCGCCAGCCTCGGAATGCCAGTTTGTATGCGCGGCGGGCTGCGTTTCGGCTTGATGCCGGGCAGCCGGAGCGGGCCCTCCGGGACATAGAGGAGGCTTTGCGGCTGGATGATGGCCCCGGGGAGTACTACTTTCTTCAGGCCCGGGCCCGGCGCGGAATCGGCCAGCTGCAAAGCACGCTGAAAGCTACCGAAGCCGCCTCCCGGCACGGATTTGCCTCCCCCCAGCTAAGCCTGCTGGTAGGCGAAACCAACCTGGCCGCCCGGCGCTACCAGGATGCCCTTGACCACCTGGACCGGACCCTGCAGCAGGAACCTGAGAATGCGGCCGCGCTTTTCTACAAAGGCATGGCCTACCTGGGCCTGCAGGATACTGTGCAGGCTTTTGACTTTCTGCGGGCCAGTGTAGCCCGCGACCCGCGGCAGGCCGAAATCCTGCATCAGCTGGCTTTTCTGAGTAATGCCCGCCACCAGCCCAAAGAGGGCGCCATTTTCGCGGCGCGGGGCCTGGCGCTGGCCCCCACTTACGGCCCCCTGTGGTATGACAACGGTCGGCAGTACGACTTGCAGGGCCAAACCGATAGTGCCCGGCAAAATTACCTGCGGGCCCTGCGCTATGACACTACGCTCTACCGCGCCGACTACCGGCTGGGTATTGCCTATGTAAAGCAGCGCCGCCACGCCGAGGCCTTGCCCCACCTGCAGCGGGCGCTGCGCCGCTCTACGTTGCTCCTCAATGCCCGCCAGATGCTGGCCGAGAGCTACGAAGCCCTGCGGCGCCCGGAAGAAGCCGCTGCCCAATACCAACAGCTGGTGCGGGAAAATCCAGGAAACAAACACTGGAGCTATATGGCCTGGAAAGCCGCTGCCAAAGCCCGCGGAGAATCTACTGATACTACCACGCGCCGGCGTATAGCGCCCATTGAGCCCATGCTGCAGCGGGAGCCGGTAGCGCTGCCCAAGTAAAGGCACCGCATGGCGTTGATGCCTTTGGGGCTGTTTGTTGGAAATTGGAGTAGGAGAATTCCGGGGAAAAACTGCTGGCTGGCTTGCCACTTCCTGAGGCGGATGGTTCCTTTTTCCGGCCATTCCCGCTAACTTGCGGCCTCACGGCTGTTTGTATAGCCATTATCAACCCAACCCCATGATTGATATCACCCTCCCCGACGGTTCGGTGCGCCAGTTTGTAGATGGCGCCACGGGCTACGACGTAGCCGCCAGCATTAGCGAAGGCCTCGCCCGCAATGCCCTCGGTGTGCGCGTCAACGGCGAAGTGCGCGACCTGCACCGCCCCATTGAGCAGAATGCCAACCTCGAAATCCTGACCTGGAACGACCAGGCCGGCAAAGCTACCTTCTGGCACTCATCCGCTCACTTAATGGCGGAAGCGCTGGAAGCCCTGTACCCCGGCGTTAAGCTGGGCATCGGCCCCAGCATTGAGAATGGTTTTTACTATGATGTAGATTTCGGCGAAGGCCGCAGCATCTCTTCTGATGATTTTGTTGCCATCGAGAAAAAGATGCTGGAGCTGGCCAAAAACAAAAGCCAGTACGTGCGCCGCGACGTTCCCAAAGCAGAAGCCATTGCCTATTTCGAAGAAAAAGCTGACCCTTATAAGCTGGACCTGCTGCAGGGCCTGGAAGATGGTACTATTACTTTCTACACGCAGGGTGGATTCACGGACCTCTGCCGTGGCCCGCACATTCCTGATACCAGCCCCATTAAAGCGGTAAAGCTGATGAATGTGGCCGGCGCCTACTGGCGCGGCGACGAAAAAAGCAAGCAGCTCACGCGCATCTACGGCATCACCTTCCCCAAAGCCAAGGAGCTGGCCGAGTACCTGGAGCGGCTGGAAGAAGCCAAGCGCCGTGACCACCGCAAGCTGGGCAAGGAGCTGGAGCTATTCGCTTTTTCCGATAAAGTGGGAGCGGGGCTGCCCCTGTGGCTGCCCAAAGGAACGGCCCTGCGTGAGCGCCTGGAGCAGTTCCTGCGCCGCGCGCAGGTAAAAGCTGGCTACTTGCCGGTCGTTACGCCCCATATCGGCTCCAAAGAGCTATATGTAACCAGCGGCCACTACGAGAAATACGGCGCCGACTCGTTCCAGCCCATTAAAACGCCAAATCCGGGTGAGGAATTCTTCCTCAAACCCATGAACTGCCCCCACCACTGCGAAATCTATAAAACCAAGCCCCGCTCGTACCGCGACCTGCCCTTGCGCCTGGCCGAGTTTGGTACCGTGTATCGCTACGAGCAAAGTGGTGAGCTGCACGGCCTGACCCGCGTCCGGGGCTTTACGCAGGACGACGCCCACATCTTCTGCCGCCCGGATCAGGTGAAGGAGGAGTTCCTAAAGGTGATTGACATTGTGCTGTACGTGTTGAAAGCCTTGGACTTCCCTGACTTCACGGCCCAGATTTCCCTCCGTGACCCGGAAAATAAGACCAAGTACATCGGCTCCGATGAAAACTGGGAGAAAGCCGAGCGGGCCATCATTGAAGCCGCTACCGAAAAAGGTCTTAAAACGGTAACCGAGCTAGGCGAAGCCGCCTTCTACGGCCCTAAACTGGACTTTATGGTGCGCGACGCTATTGGTCGCAAGTGGCAGCTGGGCACTATTCAGGTAGACTACAACCTGCCCGAGCGCTTCGACCTGGAATATGTGGCTCCGGATAACTCCCGGCAGCGCCCCGTTATGATTCACCGGGCGCCGTTTGGCTCGCTGGAACGCTTCGTGGCGGTGCTGATTGAGCACTGTGGCGGCAACTTCCCGCTCTGGCTCTCGCCCGAGCAGTTTGCCGTGCTGCCTATTTCGGAGAAATATCAGGATTACGCCCAGCAGGTTTATGACCGCCTGATGCAGGCCGAACTGCGCGGTTCCCTGGACAGCCGCGACGAGAAGATTGGCCGCAAAATCCGGGATGCGGAAATGGCCAAAGTGCCCTATATGCTCATTGTAGGGGAGAAAGAGCAGGAAAACGGCATTGTTTCCGTTCGCCGCCACGGCGAAGGAGACATGGGCAGCATGCCTATTGAAGCCTTCATCCGGAACTTCCAGGATCAGGTAAATGAAATGACGCAAGCCATTTAGATGGCCCACCTGGAACTGCTATTCTGCCCATTTCTTTTTTAGAATAGAAAAAAAACCGGATATTTGCCTGCTGAAGACGCCCGCCCGGCCTACCCGGACGGGCGTCATCAACACCAACTAGCCATATCTCTCACTTAGTAAGGAGGACCAACTCATAGCTACCCCAAATCGCCGCTACGTACCCCGCCAGCAGGTGGAGGAGCCGTTTAAAATCAATCAGAAAATTACTGCCCGCGAAGTGCGCCTGGTAGGCGAAAACGTGGAAGTAGGTGTTTACTCGATTGATCAGGCTCGTCGCTTCGCGCAGGAGCAGAATCTGGATCTGGTGGAAATTTCGCCCACGGCCGTTCCGCCCGTGTGCCGCGTTATTGACTACTCCAAGTTCAAGTATGAGCAGAAGAAGCGCACCCGTGAGCTGAAAGCCAAAGCCACGAAAGTGGTGTTGAAAGAAATTCGTTTCGGACCTAATACCGATGACCACGACTTTGCTTTCAAGCTGAAACACGCCCAGGAATTCCTGAAGGAAGGCGCCAAAATCAAGGCGTATGTGCACTTCGTAGGCCGTTCCATCGTGTTCAAAGAGCGTGGTGAGATTCTGCTGCTGAAGTTTGCTCAGGCCCTGGAAGATCTGGCCAAAGTAGAGCAGCTGCCCAAGCTGGAAGGCAAGCGCATGTTTCTATACCTGGCTCCCAAGGTAATTGCCAAGCCCAAAACCGCCGCTCCTGCCGCGGCTAAACCGGCTGCCGGCAAAGAGAACGGTGCGAAAGAAGCAACTCCCAAGACTGCTCCGGCTCCCAAAGAAGCAACTGAATAAGCAGGTTTCTGCTAACTGATTTTTCCCAGGCGAACCGGCCATAGGCAGCCGGCCGCCGCAGTTTTTACCTTTCTTAACCCCCACACAATGCCGAAAATGAAAACCAAATCCGGCGCCAAAAAGCGTTTTACGCTCACCGGCACCGGTAAAATCAAGCGTAAGCACGCCTTCAAGTCGCACATTCTGACCAAGAAGACCACCAAGCAGAAGCGTAACCTCACGCACGCTACCCTGGTTAGCTCGGCAGACATGAACCGCGTAAAGGACATGCTGAATCTGTAATTGATTTTTCGGTTATCCTTTCCGGTTTCAGCTTAAGCGCTTACTACCAGTGGAGGAAACGCCAGAAATCAATACCAAACATTCACCCGGTATCCGGTACATAAGCTGCCCCAAGGGCAGCACCGGCCACCAAAAACAAAGTAGGTTATGCCAAGAAGTGTAAACCACGTGGCTTCGCGCCACCGTCGGAAAAAAGTAATGCGTTTGGCGAAAGGCTATTTCGGCCGTCGCAAGAACGTATGGACCGTTGCTAAAAACGCGGTTGAGAAAGGTTTGCTGTATGCTTACCGTGACCGTAAGACCAAGAAGCGCGAGTTCCGTGCCCTCTGGATTCAGCGTATCAACGCTGGCGCGCGTCAGTACGGCATGTCGTACTCGCAGCTGATGGGCGGCCTGAAAAAGGCGGGCATCGAGCTGAACCGCAAAGTTTTGGCTGATCTGGCTCTGAACCACCCCGAGGCTTTCAAAGGCATTGTGGAGAAAATCAAGTAAGCTTCCGGCTTACTAAAAACAAAAGAAGCCTGACCGTATGGTCAGGCTTCTTTTGTTTTTAGTAGCGGCCTCAGCGCCCTGTATAGGCTAGAATTTAAATTGCTTATACCGTAAATGTAGCTGCCTCCTGTAGCCATTGCCGGGCCTGGTGAATGTCCTGAAACAGGCGCATTTCAAACTGTTTGCCCACACGCTGATGCATTTCCTCCGCCGATGACTGCCCAAAGATGCCGGGCGCTACTACGTGGGCAAAGCGGGTGAGGCCGGCCGCCAGGGCCTGCGGCATCCATTCCTGCGCTATCCAGTCGTTGGCCTGGTTCCAGGAGCCCACCACAGCGCGGTTGTCATTGAGCATATGGGGGCACTTGGTTTGCCGGAGCACCTCCAGCACGCCCACACAGCCCTGCATCCGTGGATAAGAGCCCCTGCCACTCATTGTATATCCACTGGTGATGGGCATCGTGGCGCACGGTCAGAAAGAGCTTGCCAAATGAGTTGGTGAATTGCTGCATGGCGTCCCGGAGGGAGAGGCGGGAAAGGTTTCAGGCTAAATTTCAATAAAAAAACCGCATCAGCAAGTGGCTAATGCGGTTTTTCTAAGTAGCGGGGACGAGAGTTGAACTCGTGACCTCAGGGTTATGAATCCTGTGCTCTAACCAACTGAGCTACCCCGCCGGGTTTTTGGTGGGGCAAAGGTAGCTACAAGATTTGTCAGGGCGCAACCCTTGGTGCAAAAAAAAACCACTGTATCTTGCCGCAGCCTGCTGAACGTCTTTTGTTGCTGAGGCCTAATGTTCCGTCTTTCACACGCTTATGCCGCTTTCCGCTACTCGCTCCAAGCACCGTTTTACGGTAGAATATCCAGTAAATGCGTCGCCCAAGATCCTCTATCCGTACTTAGCCTCCGCTACGGGGCTTAGTCAGTGGTTCTGCCAGCGGGTGCGCACCATTGATAATCACCAGTTCATTTTTACCTGGGACAACCAGGACCACTTCGCCGAGATGAACTCGCACCGCACCAATCGCTCGGTTCGGTTCGTGTTTCTGGATAAAAATCATCGCCACACCCCGGATGCCAACTATCTGGACTTCACCATCGACTCTTCGGAGCTGACCCAGGAAGTATTCCTGCGCGTGGTAGACTACTCCGAGGAAACCGATGAGATTGAGCTGCAGGAAATGTGGGATAGTCTGATTCAGAATCTGCGGGAACAGGTAGGCGGCTAGCCGGCCGCGTTTTCTTACCCCGGGAGGGAAAGCCACACGAGTAGTACCTTCGTGTGGCTTTCCCTCCTTTGTTTACCCGATCTACCGGGACCTTTTGCTATATGAAGAAACTGGATAAACTGATTTTACGGGCTTTTGTGGGACCTTTTGTGCTCACGTTTGCCGTGGTAGAATTTATCCTGCTCACGCAATACATGCTGAAGTATCTCGATGATATCATCGGCAAAGACCTGGGTGCGGGGGTTCTTCTGCAGCTGCTGTTTTATTTCAGCGTGCTGATTGTGCCTATTTCCCTGCCGCTGGCCGTGCTGCTGTCTTCCCTGATGACTTACGGCAACCTGGGCGAGCATCAGGAGCTCACGGCCATTAAAACGTCCGGCATTTCGCTCACTCGCATTCTACGCCCCGTATTTCTGGTGAGCCTGGTGCTGGCCGGGCTGGCTTTCTGGTTTAATAACAACATCGTACCCACCGCTAATCTGAAAGCTTTTAGTCTGCTCTGGGATGTGCGCCAACAAAAACTGGCCCTGGACATCCGGGAGGGTATTTTCTACAATGGCATTCCGGGTTACACCATCAAAGTAGATAAGAAAGAAGGGGAGAATGGCGACTTGTTGAAAGGGGTCATCATTTATGATCATACCCGCAACAATGGCAGCGCGGCCGTAATCCTGGCTGATTCCGGCCGCATGTTTACCCGCTACGGCGGGCAATACCTGAGCCTGGAGCTGTTCCGCGGTACCATGTACCTGGAACAGCCCGAGGCCCGGGGCCAGAACGAAACCGGCTTTGCCCGGCAGGCTTTTGATAAGAATACCATTACGTTTTCGCTGGCCTCCTTTTCCCTGGACCGCACCAAGGAAGAGCTGTTTTCGGAAAACAAGATGATGAAGAACATTCCGCAGCTGCACGCCTACACCGATTCGCTGCACGACCAGCTTAATACACAGCGCACGCGGTTGGGCCGGGAACTGAGCGTGTACTACACTTACCTGCGCTTTGATACCGTGGGGCAGAAAACCCGGCAGCGGGTCAAGAGTTGGAAGCACATTCCGCAGTCGGTATTGCCGCCCTCCACGGATATAACCGTGAGCAGCGCCACCGACCGGGCCCGCAACGTGCGCTCCTTTGCCGCCAGCTCCGCGGAAAGCCTTACCAACCTGCAGCGCGACACGAATAACTACCGGATTGAGATTTTCCGAAAATACACCCAGTCCATTGCCGTGCTCATTATGTTCCTGATTGGGGCACCGCTGGGCGCTATTATTAAAAAAGGCGGCCTGGGCGTGCCCGTGCTAATTTCCATCCTGTTCTTCATTGTCTACTATGTGCTGTCCATCATTGGGGAGAAGTACGGGCGGGAGGACGTACTGCCGGTAGGGGCGGGTATGTGGATGGCCAACGCCATTTTGCTGCCCATTGGCTTATTTTTCCTCTACCAGGCCCGCCACGACTCCGGCCTGCTGGACGTAGAGTTCTGGCGCCGGCTGCCGGCCAAAATCCGCTGGCCCTTTCGTGGGTATAAGAAAGCCCTCTAAAAAGGAAAGCTTTGGGGCCGAGGGCAGGTGTTAGCTTATGGCTGCTTCTCATATTCTTTGGGCTTTTTTCTGTGAATCCCATTCAAAAAAGCTTACCTTTGCGGCCACCCCGAGGTGCGGGGTGAAATTTCTTTCTCACTTTTAATCCAAGACGGGGAAACCTATCTGCCGATGAAACTTACTACCGAAGCAAAACAGGCCATCTTTGAAAAGAACAGCCTGCAAAAAGTAGCCACCGATACCGGTTCTGCTGAAGCCCAAATTGCGCTGTTCACGCACCGCATTACCCACCTGACCGAGCACCTGAAGGTGAACAAGAAGGACTTCTCGACCCGCCTGGGTCTGCTGAAGCTGGTTGGTAAGCGTCGTCGCATGCTGGATTATCTGCAGCACCGCGAAATCAACCGCTACCGCGCTATCATTAAGGAGCTGGGTATCCGCAAGTAACCCGCCCCGCCGGAGCAGGGAGCCTTTCAACGAAGGTTCCCTGCTCTTTTTTTGTGCAGCCCGGTCACTTTTTAAGCGTCTCGGGCTGTTAGCTTTCCAAAGAACTTTCTTCAGAGCAAATCAGAGCTACTGTAGCCCTGGTTTTACGGCTGCTCGCCCGCTGTCGCTTTTTCAAGCAAACCCACACGATGCCCAACTACAACGCGGTTACCAAACACATTACCCTGCCCGATGGTCGGCAGATTTCCATTGAAACCGGCAAGCTGGCCAAATTCGCTGATGGCGCCGTAGTGGTGCGCCTGGGCGATGCCATGCTGCTGGCCACGGTTGTTTCCCAGCCCAGCCAGCGCGAAGGCGTGGATTTCCTGCCCCTGTCGGTAGACTATCAGGAGAAATTCGGCGGTGCCGGCAACATTCCCGGCTCATTCCAGCGTCGCGAAGGCCGCCTGTCGGACCAGGAAATCCTGGTTTGCCGCCTTGTAGACCGCATCCTGCGCCCCATGTTCCCCAAGGACTATCACTACGAGGTGCAGGTGATGATTACGCTGATTTCAGCCGATAAAACCGTGCAGCCGGATGCCCTGGCTGCCCTGGCTGCTTCCGCTGCCCTGTCGATTTCCGATATTCCCTTCGCTGGTCCGATTTCGGAAGTACGCGTAGCCCGTATCGACGGCAAGCTGCAGATCAACCCCCTCACCGCCGATATTGCCCGCGCCGACATGGACCTGATTGTAGGTGCTACCGCCGACTCAGTGGCCATGGTGGAAGGTGAAATGGACGAAGTGAGCGAAGAGGAAATGGTAGAAGCCATTGCCTACGCCCACGAAGCCATTAAAGAGCAGGTACGCGTGCAGCAGGAGCTGGCCGCCGCCGTGGAGAAATCCCACGTGAAGCGCGAGTATCCGAAGTATGACGAAAACGAAGACCTGAAGCAGCGCATTCACGAAGGAGTGTACCAGCACGCCTACAAAATCGCGCAGTCGGGCAACACCAGCAAAGCCGGCCGCAAGGAGGCTTTTGGTGAGGTGAAGAAGTCCTTGAGCGAGAAAATCCTTGAGGATCAGCCGGAGCTGGACATGAAGATGTTCGGCCGCTACTACTCTTCAGCAGAGAAGAAAGCCATCCGCGACATGATGATTAAGGAGCGCACCCGCCTCGATGGCCGCGCTCTGACCGAAATTCGCCCCATCTGGAGCGAGGTGAACTACCTGCCCGGTGCCCACGGCTCGGCCCTGTTCACCCGCGGCGAAACCCAGTCGCTGACTACGGTGGCCCTCGGCACCAAGCTCGATGAGCAAATCATCGATACGGCCATGACTTCGGGTTACAGCAAGTTCATGCTGCACTACAACTTCCCCGCTTTCTCTACGGGTGAAGTAAAGCCTAACCGCGGCCCCGGCCGTCGGGAAATTGGCCACGGCAACTTGGCTATGCGCTCCTTGAAGAAGGTTTTGCCTTCCGATGACGAGAATCCATATACCATCCGTATCGTGTCGGACATCCTGGAGTCGAACGGCTCCTCGTCGATGGCGACGGTATGCGCGGGCTCTATGGCCCTGATGGACGCGGGCATTAAAGTGCGCGCGGCCGTTTCGGGTATTGCCATGGGCCTGGTGCAGGACAAAGAAACCGGCGAATACGCCGTGCTTTCCGACATCCTGGGCGATGAGGACCACCTCGGCGACATGGACTTTAAAGTAACCGGCACTGAGAAAGGTATCGTGGCTTGCCAGATGGACATCAAAATCCAGGGCCTGAGCAGCGAAATCATGACGGCTGCCTTGCACCAGGCCCGCGAAGGCCGCCTGCACATCCTGCGCGAGATGGCCAAGACCATTTCGGAGCCCGCGGCTGAGCTGAAGCCTCATACGCCCCGCTCGCACAAGATGCTCATCGATAAAGAGTACATCGGTGCGGTTATCGGACCCGGCGGTAAAGTCATTCAGCAGATCCAGAAGGATACCAACGCTACGGTTATCATTGAGGAGAAGGACGAGAAAGGCCACGTAAGCATCTACGCTTCCAACCAGGAAGACATGCAGGCAGCTATTGACCGGATCCGGGCTATTGCGGCCACGCCGGAAGTGGGTGAGACCTACAAAGGCAAAGTTCGCAGCATCCAACCGTACGGCGCTTTCGTAGAAATCATGCCGGGTAAGGATGGTCTGCTGCACATTTCGGAAGTGGCCCACGAGCGTCTGGCTACGCTGGAAGGCGTACTGGAAGTAGGGCAGGAAATTGACGTGAAACTGCTCGATATCGACAAGAAGACCGGTAAGTACCGCTTGTCGCGCAAGGTATTGCTGCCAAAGCCTGAGAAGGCCGCTGCCAGCAATGGGGAGGAGCAGCCAAGCTAGCTGAACTTAATCGGGCGTCGGCGGGTTGATTCTCACCGACGCCCGTACCCATCCGGATGTTCTACGTAACCAAACACAACTCACTTCCGCGCCCGCAATGAGACAGTTAAAAATCAGCAAGCAGATAACCAACCGCGAAAGCCAGTCGCTGGATAAATACCTCCAGGAGATTGGTAAAGTGGATCTGCTCACTCCCGATGAGGAGGTGACGCTGGCGCAACGCATTAAAGAAGGCGACCAGCAAGCGCTGGAAAAGCTGACCAAGGCCAACCTCCGTTTCGTGGTGTCGGTGGCCAAGCAATACCAGAACCAGGGTCTTTCGCTGGGCGACCTGATCAACGAGGGCAACCTCGGTCTGATCAAAGCCGCTAAGCGTTTCGATGAAACCCGTGGCTTTAAGTTTATCTCCTACGCCGTATGGTGGATTCGTCAGTCGATTCTGCAGGCTTTGGCCGAGCAGTCGCGCATTGTGCGTCTGCCGCTGAACCGCGTAGGCTCGCTGAATAAAATCAGCAAATCCTTCTCCGAGCTGGAGCAGAAATTTGAGCGGGAGCCCTCGCCCGAAGAAATTGCCGAAGTTCTGGAGCTGACGACCTCCGAGGTAGTGGATACCCTGAAAATCTCGGGCCGCCACGTATCCGTGGATGCCCCGTTTGTGCAGGGTGAAGAAAACCGCCTGCTGGACGTGCTCGAGAACGAGGACGAGGAAAGCCCGGACATGGGCCTCATGAACGACTCGCTCCGCAAGGAGGTGCAGCGCGCCCTGAGCACGCTCACCAAGCGCGAAGCCGACGTTATCACGCTGTATTTCGGCCTGAATGGGGAGCATTCCCTCACGCTGGAAGAAATTGGCGAGAAGTTCAACCTCACCCGGGAGCGGGTTCGTCAGATCAAGGAAAAAGCTATTCGCCGCCTGCGCCATACCTCGCGCAGCAAAGCCCTAAAGCCTTACCTCGGGTAATTGCTTTACTCACTTTAAAAACCCCAACCCACCGGTTGGGGTTTTTTGTTGTAGTACTGAGCCGCCGCCTTTTTTATGCTTTTAAGGCATATTTGAGCTTGGCCGGCGGCTCTGTAAAAGGCAATTAGCCGCCGCAGGCTGCTGAGCTTGGTGTTACTAGTTACCTTTGCACTCCCAACCCCAACTTGTCGGGCCCTGGCGGGCCCTTTGCTACTGCCTTCTCATGGAGAATACTACCCCGGAACACGTAAAGTGTCTGATTATTGGCTCCGGCCCGGCCGGTTATACCGCCGCTATTTATGCTGCCCGCGCCAACATGGCGCCCGTGATGTACCAGGGCTTGCAGCCCGGCGGCCAGCTCACGATTACCAACGACGTAGAGAATTTTCCCGGCTACCCCGATGGTATTATGGGCCCGGAGATGATGGAAGACCTGAAAAAGCAGGCTGCCCGCTTTGGTACCGACATTCGCTATGGCCTGGCTACTGCCGTTGATTTCTCCGAGCACCCGCATAAAGTAACCATCGACGAAAGCAAGGAAATTACGGCCGATGCGGTCATCATCGCTACCGGGGCTTCGGCCAAATGGCTGGGCCTGGAGTCGGAGGCACGCCTGAATGGCTCGGGCGTATCGGCCTGCGCCGTGTGCGACGGTTTCTTCTACCGGGGCCTTGATGTGGCCATTGTGGGGGCCGGTGACACTGCCGCCGAGGAGGCCACTTACTTGGCTAACCTCTGCAACAAGGTGTACATGCTGGTGCGGAAAGGGGAGATGCGCGCTTCTAAGATTATGCAGAAGCGGGTAGCCGATAACCCTAAAATTGAGGTGCTATACAACACCGCCACCGACGAAATCCTCGGCGAGCATGCCGTGGAAGGCGTGCGCGTGAAGAATGTACTGACCCACGAAACCCGCGAGCTGGAAGTAAAAGGCTTTTTTGTGGCTATTGGCCACGAGCCGAACTCCAAAATATTCCAGCCCTACCTGCACCACGACGAAATGGGCTACCTGAAAACCATTCCGGGTACGGCCAAAACTAATGTAGACGGGGTATTTGCCTGCGGCGACGTGCAGGACTTCACCTACCGCCAGGCCGTAACCGCGGCCGGCTCCGGCTGCATGGCTGCGCTGGACGCGGAGCGGTATCTGGCCGCCCTGGGCGTACACTAGTAACCCGCACAAGCAGGCCCGATATACCAGTTGAGCTTGCTTGTGCGTTGGTTGCATACTTTGCTGAAAGCCCTTCGCCTTTCTAGCGTGGCTTTCCTGAATTTTAACCCTATTGCAGTTGCTGAACTTTGTGAAATACTGGCTGGTGCCGCTGCTTTTGGTGGTAGCCCTGCTGGCAGCACCCACCTCCGCGCTGGCTCAACGCCGTAAACCTGCCCCCACGCGGGCTAAAGGCAGCTCCAGCGGAAACCGGAAAGACTTTTTTCGGTTTAAGTCGCCGGTTATTAAGTATGTGCGGCCCGATACGACCGTGCTAATCAAGACGGAGGATTTGCCCGACGACGACTCCGAAGCTGCCAAATCCATCTATTTTAACCCGGCAAAAAAGCTTTCCATCGTGAGTGAGGATACGTCTTCGCTTAACGAAGGCGGGCAGCATATTGTGGAGATATCCGAACAGGTGCTGATTGATAGCTCCTGGATTAAAGTGGCCGGTTACTATGCCATTTGGGATACGCACAACATCAACCCTTACCGGGTAGATGGCCGCCGGATTAAGGATACTCTGAACCTGCGTCTGATTGACCCGCCGCGGCAGCGCTTCGCTAAAATGCCCCTGGAATCTACCCCGCTTACTTCCGATTTCGGGTTTCGGGGCTCCCGCTGGCACTATGGTGTAGATCTGGACCTGGAAACCGGCGACTCCGTGAAAGCGGCTTTTGATGGGGTAGTGCGCATTTCCAAGTGGGACGGCTCCGGCTACGGCAACTACTTGCTGGTGCGCCACTACAACGGCGTTGAAACCCTGTATGGCCATTTACAAAAAGCGCTGGTGGCGCCGGGTACCTTTGTAAAAGCCGGCCAGCTGATAGGTAAAGGGGGCAGCACCGGCCGCAGCACCGGCTCGCACCTGCACTTTGAAGTGCGCTACGAGGGCAACCCCATTGACCCGGAACGCATGTACGACTTCCCGGACTACAAGCTGCGCGGCGACAATTTCCAGATTACCTCGGCGCTTTTCAATTACTACAGCCGCGCCCTCCGGGCTCGTTCGTCCAGCTCGCACCGTAGCGCGCCGTCGGCAGCCCGGCGGGTGGTCACGCACCGCATCCGCTCCGGCGATACCCTGTCGGAAATTGCCCAGAAATACGGGGTGTCTGTTAGTCAGCTCAAGCGCCTGAACAAGGGAACCTCCACGCTGAAGCTGGGTCGGACGCTGCGCATTAAGTAAGCAGAGGAAAGTTACATTTGTCATCCTGTAATGCTGCCCGGCCTCTGCTGCCAGCTAGCGTTACAGGATGACTGCTTTTATTCCTGCTCTTCTTTTTTCTTCTATGAAGTTAGATATACTTGCATTCGGTGCCCACCCCGATGATGTAGAAATGTCCTGTTCGGGCACGTTGCTGGCGGCGGCCGCGGTGGGCAGGAAAATCGGTATTGTTGATTTTACCCGGGGAGAATTAGGTACGAGAGGCACGCCGGCCACCCGCGCCGCCGAGGCCGAGGTAGCCAGCAAAATCCTGGGCCTGAGCGTGCGCGAAAACCTGGGCCTGCCCGATGGCTTCTTCCGCAACGACCGGGAGCACCAGTTGCCCGTTATTGCCGCCATCCGCCGCTACCGGCCGGAAGTAGTACTCTGCAACGCCATCCACGACCGGCACCCCGACCACGGCCGCGGCGCCCAGCTGGCTTCGGAAGCCTGTTTCCTGAGCGGACTGCGCATGATTGAAACCCTGGGCGACGACGGCCTGCCCCAACCCGAATGGCGACCCCGCGTGGTGTATCACTACATCCAGGACCGCCAGATTGCGCCCGATTTTGTAGTTGACATCACCGAGTTTTGGCCGAAAAAGTGGGAGTCTATTAAAGCTTACCGCACCCAGTTCCACGACCCGGAAAGCACCGAGCCTACCACCTATCTTTCTACCCCCGTATTCTCCAATTTCATGGAAGCTCGCGCCCGCGAGTTTGGCCACATGATAGGAGCGGAGTTCGGGGAAGGCTTCACCCGGGAACGGCCACTGGGCGTGCGCGATGTAATGGAGTTGATTTAAAGCATTGGCCAAAAAAAGGCGGCTCCTGCATAGGAGCCGCCTTTTTTTGGCCAATGTACAAATGTTACCGCCCGCCCAGCCGGTTCCGCTTCCAGGCTGAGCCCGTGGCCGCTGGGGCATCAGCTGATGTTACGGCCGAAGCTTTCTTCTCCGAAAGCAGCATAGCGCCTAAAACCGCGGCCAGCTTATCCAGCGCCTCATCTGCCGCGGCAGGCTTTAGAGAATCCACCGTGAAATGGTCCCGGATGAAGTTGGTGTCGAAGTTGCCGCTTACAAAAGCCGGGTGCTGCAGCACGTAGCGGCCGAAGCCCAGGGTAGTTTCAATACCGGTAATCTGATACTCGTCAATGGCGCGCAGCATCCGCTCAATGGCCTCCTGCCGGTCCTTGCCGAAGGTAACGAGCTTGGCAATCATGGGGTCGTAGTAAATCGGGATGTCCATGCCTTGCTCAAAGCCGTCGTCCACCCGCACGCCGGGGCCTTGCGGGCGCACGTAGGTTGTCAGGGTTCCGATGTCGGGGAGGAAGTTGTTCTGCGGGTCTTCGGCGTACACGCGCAGCTCCAGCGCGTGGCCCGTAATGGTGAGGTCTTCCTGCCGGAAGGGCAGGGGCTGGCCCTCCGCCACGCGGATCTGCTCCTTCACCAGATCCAGACCCGTGATTTGCTCCGTTACCGGGTGCTCCACCTGCAGGCGGGTGTTCATTTCCAGGAAGTAAAAGTTGCGCTGGTCGTCCAGGAGGAACTCCACGGTACCGGCGCCGGTGTAGTTGCAGGCGCGGGCCACGTCTACAGCGCAGCGGCCCATTTCGGCCCGCAGCTCAGGGGTGAGTACCGAGGAGGGCGCTTCTTCAATCACCTTCTGGTGGCGGCGCTGAATACTGCATTCCCGCTCAAACAGATGCACAATATTACCGTGCTCATCGCCGAGCACCTGAATTTCGATGTGGCGTGGCCCGGTGACGAACTTCTCAATAAACACGGCCCCGTCGCCGAAGGCCGACACAGCCTCATTGATAGCCAGCTGCATCTGCTCCTCAAACTCCTCCACATTATGCACCAGGCGCATCCCCTTGCCACCACCCCCGGCCGACGCTTTAATCAGAATGGGAAAACCCACCTGCTGAGCAATCTGCTTGGCTTCGTTCACGTCGCTGATGGCCTCGGCCGTGCCGGGTACCAGCGGAATGTTGTAGGCCTGCACCGCCTGTTTGGCCGAGAGCTTGTCGCCCATAATTTCCATGGCTTCCGGCGAGGGGCCCACGAAAATGAGCCCGGCCTCTTTCACCTGGCGGGCAAATTCGGCGTTTTCTGACAGGAAACCGTAGCCGGGGTGAATGGCATCTACGCCCAGCTGCCGGCACACTTCCAGAATTTTGTCTCCGCGCAGGTAGCTGTCTTTGCTGGCGGGCGGGCCTACGCACACGGCCTCATCGGCGTAGCGCACGTGCAGGGCGTTGCGGTCGGCTTCCGAGTAGATAGCCACGGTTTTCAGGCCCATTTCTTTAGCCGAGCGCAGCACACGCAGCGCAATTTCGCCCCGGTTGGCAACGAGTAGCTTGGAGATTTTTTTCATGCAGAGGGTGGGGAAAGTACAGGTAGAAAGCCCGTCCGGTTGAGTGGCGCCGAAACATTTCGCTGGTGTAGTAATTACCACCACAACCTCAGCCTGCAAGATGTCTCGGCGCCACTCAACAGGACGTTCCGTAGTCCAAAGAAACGCCATTCCAGCGGCTCTATAAAACTGTATTCTGAATTTCAAGTCCCGGGTGGTTCAGTTGGATGCCTCGTGAGGGAAGGTTACCTTTGCGGTTTGCCATAACTTTGTACTTCTGGGGTCCTGGTATTTTGTCCATAACTCCCTGATTTCTTTTCACATCTAACCTTGTTCCTTCGTGGATCTATTTGAGAAGATTGCCGCCAACCGCGGCCCGCTGGGCAGCCACGCGCATTATGCACATGGTTATTTCTCATTCCCTAAGCTGGAAGGCGAAATCAAGCCCCGCATGATTTTCCGCGGTAAAGAGGTGCTCACCTGGAGCCTGAATAATTACCTGGGCCTGGCCAACCACCCCGAAGTTCGTAAGGCGGATGCCGAGGCGGCGGCTGAGTACGGCATGGCGCTGCCCATGGGCGCACGCATGATGTCCGGCAACTCCAACCTGCACGAGCAGCTGGAGAGCGAGCTGGCCGACTTCATTAAGAAGCCCGACTGCATGCTGCTCAACTTCGGCTACCAGGGCGTGGTGTCCATCATCGACGCCATGGTGAACCGCCACGACGTGATTGTGTACGACGCTGAGTCACATGCCTGCATCATTGATGGCGTGCGCCTGCACCAGGGCAAGCGCTTTGTGTATACCCACAACGACATGGCCAGCCTGGAAAAGCAGCTGGAGCGTGCCAAGCGGATTACCGATGAAACCGGCGGTGGTATTCTGGTCATTACCGAGGGCGTTTTCGGCATGTCGGGCAACCAGGGCGACCTGCGCGGCGTGGTGGCCATGAAGGAGAAATATGAGTTCCGTTTGTTCGTGGATGATGCCCACGGCTTCGGCACTATGGGCGCTACCGGCGCCGGAACGGGCGAAGAACAGGGCGTGCAGGACGGCATCGACCTTTATTTTTCGACGTTTGCGAAGAGCATGGCCAGCATAGGCGCCTTCGTGGCCGGACCGGAGAACGTAATTGAATATTTGCGCTACAACATGCGCAGCCAGATTTTCGCCAAATCCTTGCCCATGGTGCTTGTGGTGGGCGCTTTGAAGCGTTTGGAGCTGCTGCGTACCCAACCCGAGCTGAAGGATAACCTCTGGACCGTGGTACGGGCCCTGCAAAGCAGCCTGCGCGAAAAAGGCTTCAACATTGGCACTACCACCTCGCCCGTAACGCCCGTGCTGCTGGCCGGCGAAATCAGCGACGCAACGCAGCTAATCTTCGATCTGCGTGAGAATCACGCTATTTTCTGCTCTATCGTGGTTTATCCGGTGGTACCGAAAGGCGTGATTATGCTGCGCCTGATTCCAACGGCCGTTCACTCCCTGGATGACGTGAAAGAGACCATAACGGCCTTTGAGGCCGTGGCAGCCAAGCTCGACAAGGGCCTGTACTCTAAAAGCCAGGTAACGGTATAAGCAACCGGTGCTGTTAAGCAAGCGCCGGAGCCCGCAAGGGTTCCGGCGCTTGCGCTTTATAGGACTTTCTGTAGAATTGATTTAGCCAGCTGAACAGGCTAACTAGACAAATTAGAGGTCGAATCGGGGAATAGCGGCTGAAAAGAGGGTTTTTAAAAAAAGTTGAACTATTGCTTGTATTTGAAATCCCTGTATATTAGGCCCGGTCAAACCCATTATTCCACATCTCATAACCCTCCCCCTCATGAACAATTTTGGCAAACTGCGTGACCTCGTAATGGCTATGGAAGGCGACTTCGAGAAGTTCTACGACAAGAGCAACTCGGCCGCCGGCACCCGCGTGCGTAAAGGCATGCAGGAGCTGAAGAACATGGCTCAGCAAATCCGTTCGGAAGTGCAGAACATGAAGAACGATGCTACTGGCACCGCTGCTCCAGCTGCTGCTAAGAAAGCTGCTCCGGCTGCTGCTAAGAAAGCTGCTCCAGCTAAGAAAAAGTAAGGTCGGGCGGCCTTGGTTGCCGCTTCCGCTTACAAACAAAAGGGAGTCCGTCATTCGACGGACTCCCTTTTGCTTTCCGGCCTGTTGGGGCTCGTTACACCACTTTAATCAGGTAGTAGTTCTTCTTGCCTTTCTGGGCCACCATGTACTTATCCAGCAGCAGGGGCACTTCCGAGGCTTGCTGCTCCAGCCCGGCTTTTTCCCGGTTCAGGCTTACGCCACCAGCCTGAATCATTTTTTTGGCTTCGCCTTTGGAAGGGAAGATGACCGAATTAGTGGCTTCGCTCAGTAAGGTCACGGCATTCAGCTCGGCCAGCTGAGCCCGGGGTACTTCCATATGCGGTACGCCGGCAAATACATCCAGCAGGGTGGCTTCATCCAGGGTGGAGAGGGCGCCACCGCCAAACAGCACCTGCGAGGCAGCCAGGGCGGCTTCGTAGGCCTCTGCGGAGTGCACGCGGGTGGTTACGTCTTTAGCCAAAGCTTTCTGCAGCACCCGCAGGTGCGGGGCCTGGGCATGCTCGGCTTCCAGCGCTTCAATTTCCTCCTGGCTCATCAGCGTGAACACCCGGATGAGGCGCGGCACGTCGGCATCGGCGGCGTTCAGGAAGAACTGGTAGAACTGATAGGGCGAGGTCATGGTGGGGTCGAGCCACACGGTGCCGGTTTCGCTCTTGCCATACTTGGTGCCATCGGCCTTGGTGATGAGCTGGCCGGTAAGGGCATAGGCTTTGCCTTCGCCGCCGGTCATGCGGCGAATGAGCTCCGTGCCGGTGGTGATGTTGCCCCACTGGTCACTGGCACCCATTTGCAGGGTGCAGCTTAGGTTTTTGTAGAGGTGGAAGAAGTCGTAGCCCTGCAGCAGCTGGTAGCTGAACTCGGTGTAGCTGATGCCTTCCGCGCCGGTGTCCTCGTTGCCGCTGATGCGGCGCTTCACCGAGTCCTTGGCCATCATGTAGTTCACCGTAAGGTGCTTGCCTACCTCGCGCAGGAACTGCAGAAACCCGAAGTCCTTAAACCAGTCGTAGTTATTCACCACCAGCGCGCCGGTGGGGCCTTCCGTGAAATCCAGGAACTTCTCCAACTGCGCCTTGATGCCGGCCTGGTTGGCGCGCAGGGTTTCCTCGTCCAGCAGGTTGCGCTCAGCTGATTTGCCCGATGGGTCACCAATCATGCCGGTGGCGCCGCCTACCAGGGCCAGGGGGCGGTGGCCGGTGCGCTGCAGGTGCACCAGCAGCATAATGGTGGCCAGGTTGCCGATGTGCAGGGATGCGGCCGTGGGGTCGAAGCCGATGTAGCCGGTGATGGGGGCATTGGTGCGCAGGTGCTCATCGGTGCCGGGCATCATATCGTGGAACATTCCACGCCAGCGCAGTTCGGAAATCAGGTCCATTCGGGAAGTATTGGTTGTCAGAGAGTCGTTGTAATTGACCGTGGAAATCCGCCGGCCGAACAGCAAAGGTAACGCGCCGGAACGGTACCTTTATGCTTCGTTTTGAAGGACGCCAGTGGATTCAGCCCGAATCCCGTGCGTCACCCATCCGTCCCTGACCACCCCGCCATGCCCGCCGTTTCCGCCGACGAACTTCTGAACCAGCTGCGCCAGCGCCAGTTTGCGCCCGTGTATTTCCTGCAGGGCGAAGAGCCGTACTATGTGGATCTGGCCGCCGATATCCTGGAGAAAACCGTGCTGCAGGAGCATGAAAAGGGTTTTAACCAGGTAGTGCTCTATGGTAAGGATGTTGATGTAGCCACCATCCTGAACCAGGCTAAGCGCTTTCCCATGATGGCGGAGCGTTCGGTGGTCATCATCAAAGAAGCGCAGGCCATTGTGGATCTGGAAAACGACAAATCGTGGCCGTTTCTGGAAGCCTACCTCAAAAACCCGCTGCAAAGCACCGTGCTGGTGTTCTGCTACAAGCACAAAACGCTGGATGCCCGCAAAAAGCTGGGCAAGTTGCTCACCGGCGACAAAAAAACACCCCCGCCTGCCGGCGTGGTGCTCATGACGAGCAACAAGATTTACGATAACCAGGTACCCGCCTGGCTCACGGCCTACGTGCGCAGCAAAGGCCAGCAAATTACCCCTCAGGCCACTGTTATTCTCTCCGAATACATTGGGACGGAGCTGGGCCGCCTCACCAATGAGGTAGACAAAATGCTGATTAACCTGCAGGCCGGGCAGCCTATTGATGAGGACCTGGTGCAGCGCATGGTGGGCATCAGTAAGGAGTACAACATTTTCGAGCTGCAAAGTGCCCTGGTGCGCCGCGACGTGCTGAAGGCCAACCGCATTCTGCTCTATTTTGAGGCCAACCCCAAGGCCAACCCGCTCATTCCGAACCTCACGCTGCTGTTCAACTATTTCTCCCGCCTGCTGGCCCTGCATCAGATTCCCAATATTTCGGAAGCTGACTGGCTGAAATTTGGCCTGCGCTTCCCCGTGCAGCGCCGCGACTACCAGACCGGCCTGAAGGCCTTCAGCTTTGAGCGCACCCGCGACATCGTGCACCTCATCCGGCGCGCCGACCTGCAAAGCAAAGGCATCGAAAGCGGCTCTATGACCGATGGCGAAATCCTGCGGGAGCTGATTTTCCTGATCCTGCACCCCGTACCGCTGCACGCTATTGGGGCGTAACGGTTAATTATTTATCCGTTAAGTATTATTGCGTCATGTCGAGCGAAGTCGAGACATCTCGCGTGCTGAGGTTGTCAAAGTATTTGTCATGCTGAGCTTGTCGAACCGAAGGTCGCCGTAGGCAGGCATCTCTACCGCTTCGTTATCTGGGTATACCAAACTAGCGAGACGTCTCGACTCTGCTCGACATGACGGGCTTTATTATGAAACCTGACTTGCATGCTGCAACCCAGAATAGAGGTAATTGCTGAGAAAAAGTTAATCGGCAAACGGCTTACCATGTCTTTTGCCAATAACCACACGGGGGAGTTGTGGAAGAGCTTTATGCCCCGGCGCCACGAAATTCAGCAGGCAATAGGAGCGGACCTGTACTCCATGCAGCAGTATACCCCGGGCTTTTTCACCGACTTTAACTCGGCGGCAGAATTTGAAAAGTGGGCCGGCCTGGAAGTGACGGACTTTGCTACAGTGCCGTCGGATATGGAAGCCGTGCTAATCCCCGGCGGCCAGTACGCCGTTTTCTTCTACCGAGGGCTCAATACGGATACCAGCATCTTCCAGTACATTTTCGGCACCTGGCTGCCGGCCTCTGGTTATGTATTAGATGACCGTCCGCATTTTGAAATCCTGGGGCCGAAGTACAGAAACAATGACCCAACATCGGAAGAGGAAATCTGGATTCCCGTTAGCCGGAAGGCTTAGATAGGAGCGAGCGGGCCAGGACCGTAGACGGGAGGAAGAAACCAAAGGAAAAATTTCCACGTTATATGGAAAAATTTCCCTAGCTTCGTCAACGTCAATTCCAGAAACCATGGCCAGCCCCGCAACCCGAGTTAAAGCCGCTCCGCAGAACATGTGGGCCCAGTGGGGCCGCACCGGCCAGGATTCGTTTGCCCTGGTGATGGCGGCGCGCAAGGGCATTCCGGCAGCTACGGCTTTTGAGGTAGCCGAGGCTCTGCACCTGCAGCCCAGCCAGCTGGAGGCCATTTATGACCTTTCTACCAAAACGCTGCGCAGCTACCTGCAGGATAAAAAGCTGCTGAACGCGGCCAGCAGCGAGAAAACCCTGAAAATTATTGCCCTCTACAACCTGGGCGTGGAAGTGTTTGGCGAAGCCGATGCGTTTCTGCGCTGGCTGGGCAAGCCCGCCCACGGTCTGGACGGCGAAGTGCCGCTGCGCCTGCTGGAAACCAGCGGCGGCATTGATCTGGTAGAGGAGGAGCTGAGCCGCATTGCCTACGGCGACCTGGCCTAACGATGCTCGTCTACCGCATCTGCCTGGCCAAATATGCCGAAGACCTGTTTGCCTCCGGCCGCCGGGCCCGCTGGAACAGTAAGGATAGATTTGTAGTGTACACCGCCGCCACGCGCGCCCTGGCTTGCCTGGAAAACGTAGTGCACCGGAGCGGCGAAGGCCTGAACGACCAGTTCCGGGTGTTGGTCATCGATATTCCCGACGACCTGCCCATCGAAGAAATAAAGCCCACTCAACTGCCCGCCGGCTGGGAAAAAGCCAGCAGCTACTCCGTGTGTCAGCCGTTGGGTGATGCCTGGTATGAGCAGCGCCAAGCCGCCGTGCTGCGCGTGCCCTCGTCCATCATCCCCCAGGAAAGCAACTACGTTCTGCACACCCGCCACCCGGATTTCAAACGCATCCGGATTGTAGCCTGGGAGGAGTTTAGCTTTGATAACCGTATCAAGGCAGAAGAGCCGGAATAAATGAGAATACTATTCATGTGCCTGATTTTGCTTGTGTTAAATATACATAGCTATGCGCAGCGTAAACCTCAACGTGTTACTAGGCTGCGGATAGAAGAGTCAGCAATGTTTTCAGATAGAAAATATGTAATAACTGATAGTACAATCCGTGTTAAGATAAATGAATCAGGAGCAACAGATTCTCTGTTTTATAGGAACATCACTAAAGCGGAACGAAATAGAATCTTGAATCCGCTAGACAAAACTTATTTATCAGCCTTCCGAGAACATTATCGGGGCTATAATACAGCAACTGATCTGGATAGTTATCAATTTATTATCGTCAAAAAAGACGATGTTAAAGTTGTAAACATTTACCAATACAGAGTAGTGAGCCTTTATGAAGTTTGTAAGAGAATGAATGAGCTTTTGCCTGTTCAATTTCATATACACTACACCAAAGCACACTCTTACTATAGAAATTAAAGCCCAAAAAGCTGCCCATGCAAGTCCTCGATATCATCCAAATGTCTCCGAAAGAAGTGTTCATTGTGGGCAATCTGGATGGGGCTGTAAAGCCCGGCCCGTGGGAGCTGCGGCTGAATGGTGAGGCTGTGGCTACGCTGGAAGCCATGGGAGAGGCGCAGATACAAGGCAGCTCAAAAGGTAAGCTGGTGCCGCCCCGCGTGGTGGTTTGCAAAGGACAGGTAGACAAAAGTCGCTTCGATTTCACCAAGGACGAGGTGACGATGGTGAAGGTGTAAAGCGGAGCAATGGCTGTCTAGCACACCAAAACTTCTCCGCAGCACGTTACAAACGGCAAAAAAGGGCATTTTAGCGGCAACCTGCCGTAAACTTTTCGCTACTTTTGGCCATATGCGGCCTTTGGAGGCCGCCTCCCGTAACGACCCGCAATGAAGTTTATACCCCGGATTGCACTGGTTGCTGCCCTTGGCACGGCGGCCCCGCTGGCGGCACAGGCCCAGCAGACGCAGGTTTTTGCCAACGATGAACGCTACTTTCAGGAAGGCCTGGAGCTTTTCGACCGTGCCAAGTACGGCGCCGCTCAGGTAGCCTTCCAGCACTACCTGGAGCTTACCCAACGCCGCACCGGCGACCAGCAGGACCGAACCACCGATGCCGAGTACTACTACGCCGTGTCGGGCCTGTATCTGCTGCATCCTGATGCTGAAGGCCGCATTCTGGCCTTTGCCGCGCGCAATCCGGCCCACCCAAAGGCGGCCGTGGCCTTTTTCGAGCTGGGCAAATTCTACTTCGATAAGAAAAACTACCCCAAGGCCATTGAGTACCTGCAGAAGGTAGGGCCCGATAATCTGTCGATGGACCAGCGGGCCGAGTCGGAGTTTAAGCTGGGCTACAGCTACTTTGCCCAGAAGCAGTTCGATAAAGCCCGCCTGCTCTTCGACCGCAACAAGCAGGGTAACCATCAGTACCACTACGCCAGCAGCTACTACGCCGGCTACCTGGCTTACCTGAACAACGACTTTGCCGGCGCGCGCAAAGACCTGGCCGTGGCCGAGGAAAACGACGCCTACCGCCCCGTGGTGCCGGCCGTGATGACCCAGATTTACTACAAGGAAGGCGACCTGGACGGCCTCATTGCCTACGGTACCAAAGCCCTGACCCAGAAGCCGCTGCCGCAAAGCGCCGATGAAATTCAGCTACTGGTGGGGGATGCCTACTATCAGAAAAAGGACTACAAGCAGGCCGCCGAGTATTTTGACCGCTACGCCAACGGCCGCAAGCGCATTGAGCCGGAAGTACAGTACAAAGTAGGCTTCGCCAACTACAAAATGGGCGACTACAAAGGCGCCATTGGCAGCCTGAAAGGCGTGGCTGCCCGCCGCGACTCTTTGGGGCAGAACGCTGCCTACCATCTGGGGTTGAGCTACATGCAGACCAACCAGAAGCAGTTGGCTCTGAACTCCTTTGACGCCGCCCGCAAGCAGAACTTCGATAAGAATATCACCGAAAACGCCACGCTGAAATACGCCCAGATCAACTATGAGCTGGGCAACTCGGCGGAGGTTATTACGGCGCTGAAGGACTTCAACAAGAAATTCCCCCGCTCCAAGAATGCTCCGGCCGCCGATGATATTCTGAGCGAGAGTTTCCTGAACTCCAACGACTACGCCCAGGCCCTGAACTACCTGGAGGGGCTGGACAGCCGCAGCAGCAAGCTGAATGCCACCTACCAGCGCGTGGCCTATAATCAGGCGGCCACGCTTTACAACAACACCCGCTACAACGAGGCCCTGCCCTTGGTAGAAAAGTCCCTGAAATACCCGCAGGATGATGCCTTACAGGCGGCCGCGCAGGTATTGCAGGGAGATTTGTACAGTGTGGGCCAGCAGTATCAGCCGGCCATTACCAGCTACACCGCCGCGTTGCGCACCGCTGCCAGCGGCCCCGCCGCCAAAACCACCCTCGATCAGCAGGCCCGCTACGGCCTGGGTTACGCCTACTACAACACCAAGCAGTATGAGCGCGCCCGCCCGCAGTTTCAGGCCTACCTGGGCGATGCGCAGGCCAAGCCCACTGACCCCAATTACTATGATGTGGTCCTGCGTCTGGCCGACATCAACTACATAGCCAAAAGCTACCAGCAGGCGCTGGATGGCTACAACAAAGTCATCAACGCCAACGCCGCCGATAAGGACTACGCCTACTACCAGAAGAGCGTAACGCTGGGGCTGATGGGCCGCCGCGACGAGGCGGCCAGCACGCTGGCTACCCTGCTAAAAACCGCGCCCAGCTCGCGCTATGCCGATGACGCGGTGTATCAGCAGGCAGACTTGGAATTTCAGGGCGGTAACTACCAGGCGGCCGTGGCCGGCTTCACGCGTCTGCTGGACAACCGCCCCAATAGCCCGCTGGTGCCTACCACGTTGCAAAAGCGCGGCGTAGCTTATGCCAACCTGGACCAGCATGATAAAGCCGTAGCCGATTTTAAACGGGTGCTGGACCAGTACCCCCGCAGCAAAGCCGCCAGCAGCGCCATCTACTCCTTGCAGCAGTCTTCTACGGCTCTGGGACAGACAGCCGAGTTTGATGCGTACCTGGCCCGCTACAAGCAGCAGAACCCCAACGACGCCGCGGTGGAAAGCGTGGAGTTTGAGGCGGCCAAGTCTTTGTACCTGGCGGAGAAGTACGAGCTGGCCATTCCCAAGCTGGATGCCTATCTGAAGCAGTACCCCAGCAATGCGCTGGCAGCGGATGGACGCTACTTCCTGGCGGACTCTTACCTGAAAACCGGCAAGAAGGACCTGGCACTGCCCCGCCTGCGGGCCGTGGTGGACGAGGGAAAATCGGAGTTTCTGAACCGCGCCATTGGCCGGGTCGCCGAGCTGGAGTTTGAGAACAAGAACTACTCGGAGTCCATTAAGTACTATGCCCGCCTGCGGGAAGTGTCGCAGAGCAAGCGCGAAATTGCCAATGCAGCGCTGGGCCTGATGAAGAGCTACTACGAGAGTGGTGACTACGCTGCTACCCGCCGCACGGCCGAAGAGCTGCAGGCCATGGGCAATGCCTCGCTGAATGCCACCAACTTGGCGTTGCTGTATCTGGGCAAAGCCAGCTACAAAACCGGCAACCTGGATCAGGCCGTAACGGAGCTGGGCAAAGCCGCCGGCACCGCTACCGATGAAATTGGCGCCGAAGCGCAGTATCTCATGGCCGAAGTGCTGTTCAAGCAGCAGAAGTATGACGCCGCTCTGGACGCCGCCTACAAGAGCAATTCCAGCTTCTCCAACTATGAGCTGTGGCAGGGCCGCTCGTTCCTGCTGATTGCCGATATCTACACGGCGCAGGGCGAAACCTTCCAGGCAAAAGCAACGCTGAACTCCATCATCGACAATAAATTCCCGGTGCCGGAAATTATAGAAGGAGCCAAGCAGCGGCTTGCGGCGCTGGATAGTGGTACTGCACCAGCCGCGCCCGCCAAACCTGCGCCAAGCAAGGCAGGGGCCGGTAAAGCGCCCGCTGCCAAGCCAACCACCACAGGCAAACGCACCCCGCTGAAAAACTCCCTGACCGACACGCCCACGGACTCCACGGCCACGCCCGCAAATACCGACGAACAGTAAGTCGGCCTATCCCACGCCATACCCATGGTTCGGCAGGAGCGGAGTACGGCCCCTGTCTGCATCAACCCCAACTATATGACGCTTCGCTCTCCTCAGATTCTTGCCCTTGCTGCCGTGCTGGCGGCCAGCGCCGCGCCCCGCACGCTATGGGCGCAGACCACCCGCGGCAAGATTGAAGACGCAGAAATTGAAATCGTGAAGGAGCGGGTAAATCAGCTGCCCGAAGCCAACCGGAATTTCGACAAGATTAAAATTGAGCCGCCGGCAAAAGGTGACCAGCAGGTAAAATACTCCTTCCAGGACTTCCAGCTGCCATCCAACAACCTGAACCCATCGGTGCGGGTGCTCACTATTAAGCAGGAAGAATTAGCGCCGTTGCTGGGCAATTACGCCAAAGCGGCCCTCGGCAACTATGGCTCCCTGTACGGTAAGCTCTACCTGCACAACACCCGGGATAATGCCGCTTCCTACGGGGTAAACCTGAGCCATATTTCCTCGGCCAAGGGCCCGGTAGATGGGAAGAACTCGGGCAGCAGCCAAAGCAGCCTGGGCCTGAATGGGGAAACCTACAGCGGCCCGCTCACCCTGGGCGGCAGCCTGGACCTGGGCCACGAGCGTTACAATTTCTACGGCTATAAGGCTCAGAATGACCGCCCCGATGCCGACTCGCTCAAGCACTCCTTCAACCGCGCCGCGGCCAAAGTGTACCTGCGCAACCGGGCGGCCGATGCTCAGTTTCAGTATGACCTGAGCGCCGGCTTCAACTTCTGGAAAGACAACCTGGAAGCCCGCGAAAGCAACTTCCTGGTGGGGCTGCAATCCAAATACTACCTCTCGGAAAACACCCGCGTAGCTATCAACGGCGACGCTTCTTTTATCTCCTATAAAGACTCGCTCACGGTTAGCCGGCCATTTGTGCAGGTGACGCCCGCGTTTGAGGTAGACCTTGACCGCCTGGATATTTCCCTGGGCGCAACCATTGGCTACACCGGCGACACCATTGGCACGGCCAAGCAACTCAGCCTGAACCCGGCCGTGCGCCTGGGCTACACCGTGGCTGAGGATAAGTTTGTGGTGTATGCCGGCCTGGGTGGCGCGCTGCAGCGCGTTACCATGTACGACCTGAGCACCGAAAACCCCTGGCTGGGCCGCAACCAGCGCGTAGCCGACACGCACCGCGGTCCTTCGCTGTTCTTTGGCTTCAACGCCTCGCCCGTGCGGGCGCTGGAAGTGAATGCCAAGGTGACGGTAGCCCAGGATCAGAACCTGTATTTCTATAACAACTCCCTGCGCGACCAAAGCCGCTTTGACCTGGTGTACGACCGGAAATCAACGCAGCTGCTGAATGTACATGGCGAGGTGCTGTATAATGCGGCCGAGCGCTTCCGCCTGGGCTTCAAAGGCGACTATAACGCGTACAAGGTGCACTCCCTGGAGAAGGCCTACCACCGGCCCGCTTTCCAGGGCTCGGTTTTCGGCACCTACAATATGAATGAGAAGCTGTTGCTGGGCGCTCAGCTGTACACGCTCAGCTCCAGTTTCGGCTCCGAATTCATTCCCGGCACCTTCGACCCCGGTGCTACGGCCGACCACCTGGCTCCCAAGGCAACGGACAGTGTTCTGGACCTTAATCTGCGCGCAGATTACCGTTTTACAGAAAATCTGTCAATATTTGCTTTAGGCAACAACCTGCTGGGACGTAAATATGAGCGTTTCCTGTACTATCCGGTGAAGGGCGTGAACGTGCTGGCGGGGGGTACCTATGAGTTTTAACCTTTTGCTACCCGACCCAATCCACCGTCCCTTGCAGCTATCTGACCACATCCGCGCCTTGCTGCGCGAGCACGACTGCGTTATCATTCCCGATTTCGGGGGACTTATTTCCGACTATTCTCCGGCCCACATTCACCCGGTGCGCCACACGCTGGCTCCGCCCGATAAGCGGGTAGCTTTCAACCAGGCCCTTACCCGCAACGACGGGTTGTTGGTAGATGCCCTGAGCAATGCTCTGCGCATTTCCTCGGCCCAGGCCCGCCAGATGGTGCGCGATGCGGTGGCCCGCTTGCAGAGCGAGCTGGCCGAAAACCACCGCACGGAGCTGCCCGGCATCGGTATTTTCCGATATGCTGCGGGCCGTGGACTTGATTTTGAATACACCGGCACCCAGAATTTGTTGTCGGCCAGCTTCGGCCTGCCGGAGCTGCTCTCGCGCCCCGTGCGCGCTACCGATGCCCTGATTGCCCGGGAACGGCCCACGGAGGTGGCCCCGCTGCTGGCCGTTACGCGTCGTCGCCTGGGCAAGCGCGTGTTCAATACGCTAGCCGCCGTAGTCGTTTCCGGCCTGGTGCTTTCGGCCAACTACATGCTGGCCCAGCGCTTTGATTACCTGCCCGCCAGCCTGCAATTCTCCTCTACCGATGCGGTAGCACAGGCTCCCGCGGATACTCCCGCGCCCGTGATGCGCCAGCAGGCCGCACTGGCCCAAACCAGCTGGGATGAGGAGCGTGTATCGGAACCCGTAGCGGAAGTAGCCCTGCCGGAAGCAAAACCGGAAGTGACACCTGCTCCAGCGGCACCTGCTCCGGCTGCCGTTGCTGCAACCTCTACCGCAGCGCCGGTGTCGGTAGCAAAAGCCGCCCAGCCCGTTAGCTCAGCCACAATTTCCACCATCACCAACCGTTGGTACGTGGTGACGGCCGCGCTAACCAATGCCAAAGCCGCTGAGCAGCTCCGCAAGCAGTATATAAGCAAAGGCATTGCCGTGAAGCTGCTGACGCCCCGCCGCGGCAACCGCTTCGTGCAGGGCACCCGTTACTACCGCATTTCCGTAGCCGATTTTGCCGATAAGGCTTCGGCGAAGAGCAGCCTGCCTACGCTGCGCAAGAAATTCGGCAACGACATTCTGGCCACCAATTATTAGCATGACGCCATTCTTCCTGCAGATTACCACCACCGCTGCTGATACTGCTGCCGCTGCTGCCAACGCACTACCCACCACCGCTGCTGATTCTGACCTCTCGCTGCTAGATCTTATCCTGAAAGGGGGCTGGATCATGCTGCCGCTGTTTATCCTGCTTTTTATTTCGGTGTACATCATCATCGAGCGGTACATCACCATTCGTCGGGCTGCCGTTAATCCGGATGCCTTCATGAATGGCATCCGTAATCTGATGGTGAAAGGGGACCTGCAGGGCGCCAAAATGCTGTGCGCTCAGAACCCTTCGCCACTGGCCCGCATGATTGAAAAGGGTATCCGCCGCATTGGCCTGCCCCTGAAAGACATTGAAGCCAGCGTGGAAAACGTAGGCAAAATTGAAATTGCCCGCCTGGAGAAAAACATAAGTATCCTGGGCATTATTGCCGGTATCGCGCCCATGCTGGGTTTTGTGGGTACCATCATCGGGGTAATCAAGATTTTCTACGCCATCAGCGCCACCGGCGACTTCGGTATCGCCCAGATTTCGGGCGGTCTGTACACCAAAATGGTAACCTCCGCGGCGGGCCTTATTGTGGGTATTATTGCTCACGTAGGCTACCACTGGCTCAGCATTATGGTAGAGCGGCTGGTGTTCCGCATGGAGAACTCGGCCATCGAGTTCATGGACATTCTGCAGGATAATTAATCAGTTGCCAGTTGCCGGTTGGCAGTTGTCAGTTCGTTCGATGAAACACTGACAACTGCCAACCGGCAACCGGCAACTGGCAACTGGTAACTGAAATGGATTTAAGCCGGCGCCGTAAGCTCTCCTCGCACGTCGAGACCAGCTCGATGAACGACATCATGTTCTTCCTGATGCTGTTCTTCCTGATTGTGAGCACCATGGTGAACCCCAATGTGATTAAGCTGATGCTGCCTAATGCCCGTTCCGGCAAGGCAGTCATGAAGCAGACCATCAACATTTCGGTGGATGCCCAGGGTCAGTATTTCCTGGACCGCCAGCCCGTTACTTCCGCCACCCTGGAAGAGGCCCTGGCCCAGCGCATTGCCGGCCTCGATAAGAGCATTGAGCCAACCGTAGTTTTGCGCGTGGACTCTTCCCTGAATGTGCAGAAGCTGGTCGATATCCTGGAAATTGGCAATCGACTAAAAGTAAAAATGGTGATGGCCACCCAGGCCCAGCAGAGCGCCGGCAAGTAACCGGGTAGGCTTTTGGTAAAAGCTTCCGGGCTGCTGGTACGATAAAAATGCCCTTAGCCGAACCCCCGAACCAACCAGAACTGTTTACAGCACAGTAGGCACTCATAAAATACGGCCTGGCTCCTCAGTAACTACCGCCAATAACTGCAACCAACCATGGAATACCGCGAGGAACATAAGCGCGAGGCGCTCATTGGCACGGTGGTGTTTCATGCCCTGCTAGCGGCGTTTTTCATCTTTACCATCTTTAAAGGGCCCGACCCACCGCTTACTGAAATTGGCGGGGGCGGAGTAGAGCTGAACTACGGCATTGATGAAGCCGGCTCCGGCGACATCCAGAGCATGGCCCCGGCCAATGAGTCGAAAAACCGCGAGGATAGCCGGCCGCCGGCTGCCCGCCCGGACCCCACGCCCCAGCCGGCCCGTACGGCCGCTGAGCCCGAACCGCAGCCCGCAGCCCAGGAAAAGATTGTAACCAGCGAAGCCGAGGAAAGCCCCGTAAAGATTCCACCGGTAGAAACGGCCGCGCCCCCGCGCCCGGAGCCCGTGCGCGAAACGCCCAAGCCCGCTGAAAAGCCCCGCACCCTGTACACCCCCAAAGGCAGCACCGCCGGTGGCGGCAACGGCCAGAATGGCACCAGCAATACGCCCACCGGCAATAACAACGGCGACAAACCTGGCTCAGTAGGTGACCAGGGGGACCCAAATGGCTCCCTGGACGCCAAAGCGCTTTACGGTAAGCCTGGAAGTGGCGGAGGTAGTGGAGGCGGTATGGGCAACCTCAATATGCCAGGTTGGGCCTTTGACAACCAACCCCGCGAACAGGACCCCTCCAATGAAAGTGGAAAGGTGGTCCTCAAGATCAAGATTAATGAAGACGGCGAGGTAGAATCTGTAACGGTTCAATCTAGCAGTTTGTCGCCAACTGTAACCAACTTCTACAAGGACCTAATCTACCGTAAAGCCACGTTCAGGCGTGTGGGCAGTGGCAGTGGCGGTGGCACTGGATTTATTACCTACATCATCGGCGCGAAATAGTCGCCCTACATTCACAGAAATAAACAGGCCGCCGGCAGGATATTCCTGCCGGCGGCTTTCTTTTGCAGAATAATTAGCCGCTCACCCCGGCAGTAGGGTTCTACTGCCGGGGTGAGCGGCAAGCACGACGCATATGGATTATCAGGAAACGCTGGCCTATTTATACGCCCAGCTGCCCATGTTTCAGCGGGTAGGCGCCGCGGCCATCACCAAAAGTCTGGCTAATACCGAGGCGCTGGCTGCCGCCCTGGGTAACCCGGAACGGAAATTTCGCGCGGTGCACGTGGCCGGCACTAATGGCAAAGGCAGCTCCTCCAACTGGCTGGCCGCCGTGCTACAGGCCGCCGGTTACAAAGTAGGCCTGTACACTTCCCCGCATTTGCGGGAGTTTACGGAGCGTATCAAGATCAATGGCCAGGACCTCGCACCCGAATATCTGGTGGAATGGGTAGCGCGCTGGCAGCCGTTATTTGAGCAGATTAAGCCATCCTTTTTTGAAATGACGGTAACCCTGGCCTATGAGTATTTTGCCGATGAGCAGGTAGATATAGCCATTATTGAGGTAGGCCTGGGCGGCCGGCTTGATTCTACCAATATCATTACGCCGCTGGTGTCACTCATCACTAACATCAGCTTCGACCACCAGGCCCTGCTGGGGAACACGCTGCCGGAAATTGCGGCGGAAAAGGCCGGTATCATCAAGCCCGGCGTGCCGGTCATCATTAGCCAGACCCAGCCGGAAGTGCGGGCCGTGTTTGAGCAGTACGCCGCGTCGGTGCAGGCACCCATTGTTTTCGCGGATGAGGTTTACCAGGTAGAGACACCAGGCGAAACCCCGGCCGATGCGGAAGAACAAATGGTGCGGGTTCAGAAGCAAGGGGAGCCTGCCCGGGAGCTAACCGTGGGCCTGGTCGGCGACTATCAGCGCTACAATCTGCCCGGCGTGCTGGCCACCCTGGATCAGTTACGGGAGCAAGGCTTTCTGATTACGGAAGCGGCACTGCAGGCAGGGCTGCGCGACGTACGGCGCCTGACGGGATTCCGGGGCCGCTGGCAGATTCTGGGCCGCCGCCCGCTCGTGGTTTGTGATACGGGTCACAATGAAGCCGGTATTCGCTCCATAGTGGCGCAGCTGCGCCGTTTGCATTACCACCGGCTGCATATAGTGCTGGGCACGGTAGCGGATAAAGATGTAGCCGCCATGCTGGCTTTGCTGCCCCGGGAGGCTACGTATTATTTTTGCCAGGCGGCCATTCCGCGGGCTCTGCCGGCCGCCGAGTTGTCTACGCTGGCTGCGGGAGTGGGGCTTTCGGGCGGCATATTTGGGTCGGTAATGCAGGCGGTGCAGGCCGCCCGCGCCGCCGCCGCGCCCAATGATGTGGTCTTTATTGGGGGCAGTACCTTTGTGGTAGCGGAGATAGAAGACCTGTTTAATTGAGCAGCAGCCACCTTCGCTTCCAACTTTAACCGCGCCCTGGGCGCCACTCTTTTTCGTTTTCGTGAGTAGAATCAAACTAGTACGCTTTGCTGAAAATGCCACCCGCGCCGAGATTGTAGAGCCGGGCAAGGAAACCTACCTGCAGCTGGCCGGCAAGTGGAACGAAGCCTTTTTCCCTGCCCGCCAACCCATTACCCTGGAAATGGGCTGCGGCAAGGGCGAGTACACCGTAGGGCTGGCCCAGCGCTATCCGGAGCGCAATTTTCTGGGCCTCGATATCAAAGGAGAAAGAATCTGGCGCGGCAGCACCCGGGCCCGCGCCATGGGCCTGACCAATGTGGGCTTCCTGCGCACCCAGGCCCAAACCCTGACGGAGCATTTCGCGCCCGGCGAGCTGAGCGAAATCTGGATTACGTTCCCGGACCCGCGCCCCCGCGACCGGGACATCAAGCGCCGGCTCACCGCCCCGCGCTATCTGGATCTGTATCAGCAGGTGCTGCGCCCCGGGGGGCTGGTGCACCTGAAAACCGACAGCGAGGCCTTGTATGATTTTTCACTGGAAACGGTGCAAGCCCGCCCCGGGGCTACCATTCTGGCCCAAACCAAGGACCTTTACGCCACGCCTGAGCTGCTACCACACGCCGAGGACATTCAGACGCACTACGAAGGCCGGTACCGCGCCAGCGGTATTCCCATCAAATACCTGCAGTTCCGCCTTAGCTAACTTCTGCTGCTGATGGCTCCCCTCCACACCGTGCACTTGCTGCCACTGCTCGACGAAAAGCTACTGGCATTACTGCGCAGTCTGCACCCCGAGGATTGGGAGCGGCCCACGCTGGCCCCCGGCTGGCGGGTGCGCGACGTGGCCCTGCACCTGCTGGATGGCAACCTGCGCACCCTGTCCATGCTGCGCGACGGTTACTTTGGGCAGGCCCCCGCCAGTGGGAGCTACGCCGATGTAGTTTCTTTTCTAAACAAGCTAAACGCCGACTGGGTGGCCGCCGGCCAGCGCCTGAGTCCGGCAGTTATTACGTGGCTGCTGGCCCTTTCCGGCCCCGAATACCAGCAGTATTTGGCCTCACTTGATCCTGAGGCGCCGGCCGTATTTTCCGTGGCCTGGGCCGGGGAGGAGCAGTCGGCTAACTGGTTTCACATAGCGCGTGAGTACACCGAGAAGTGGCATCATCAGCAGCAAATAAGGCAGGCAGTGGGGCAGGAGGCCGCCTTGTTCACCGCCGAGCTGTACTATCCCTTTCTGGATACCTGTCTGCGGGCGCTACCGCATCAATACCGAAATACGGAAGCTGTAGCGGGTACTACCCTATTAATTTCGATTACGGGAGAAGGCGGCGGCCACTGGCTGCTGCGCCGCCTTCCTGCTGGGTGGCAGCTGGAAGCGCCGGTCACTACGCAAATGCCCACCACGCATATTACGCTGGCCGGAGCCGTAGCCTGGCGGCTTTTTACTAAAAGCCTGCCGCGCCCGCAGGCCGAGCAGCACGTACACACCTCCGGCGAGGCGCGCCTGGCAGAGCCGCTGTTCAGTATGTTAACGGTAATGGCCTAAGGCAGCAAGTTTAGTCTTCCAGCTCCTCAAACACAGCTTCCATTTCGGAGAAGTCGCGCAGGCCGGGCTTTATTTCGTCGCCGCCTTCCAGCACAATGCCGGCGGGCTGCACCGTGTTCAGGAGGTCGCGCAGCTTGCCGGTGGCAAAGCCCGCGGCCAGCCAGATAGAATAGGTGCGAGCCTGCTCCGTGAGATGGGCCAGTTGCACGCCGGTGAGCGGCTGGGGCGGAATGGTGGGCAGCACAAACCCCGCTACGTGCCCTTTCAGCTGCTTAAAGCGCATATCTACGTCTTCGGGCAGCATATCCGGTATCCAGTTCATCAGCTGCAGCACAGGCAGCTCCAGGCCGGCCAGCTCCTCTTTGGGGCGTATGCGGGTGAGCAAAACATAGCTCAGGCCACAGTCCCGGGCTATAGCATTGATTTCAGCTGCGGGCAGGGTGCTGAACTCGCCTACCAGCTTAATGCCGGCTACCCAGCCGCCCAGCTCTTTCACCGCCTCGGGGGCCAGGTGGTTCGGCAGGGCCGGGTCAAGATTAAAGGTAAGGTAATCGGCGCCCATCCCGGCGCAGTAGCGCGCATCAGACAGGTTATTGATACCGCGCACCAGCACGGACGTAATCAAAGACATAAGGAAGTGGCTAGCAGAGCAGAGAGGTACCGGCGAAGGCCGGAAGGCAGGTTTGCCGCTGCAATATCCGAAACCTGGTGAAATTGGTTAGGGTGATAGTCCAACAAATTCTGCCGGCTCCCATTTAAGCTCCACTATACCCGCTGCTTTGGCTGAAGCTGAGGTGCGTAGAGGGGAACTCCGTACCTTTGTTTATTCGGCCGGAACCTTTCACGCTTCGGGCGCAATTTGATTCACGTATGAACACAACGAAAGGACGGGTGCTGGTAGCCATGAGCGGCGGCATCGACAGCTCCGTGGCAGCCGTACTGCTGCACGAGCAAGGCTATGAAGTGGTTGGTATGACCATGAAAACCTGGGATTACGCCTCGGCGGGCGGCAGCAAGAAAGAAACCGGCTGCTGCTCCCTGGACAGCATCAACGACGCCCGGCAGATTGCCGTGGACCTGGGCTTCCCACATTACATCATTGATATCCGCGAAGAGTTCGGCGACTTCGTCATCAGTAATTTTACCGATGAATACCTGGCGGGCCGCACGCCCAACCCCTGCGTGCTCTGCAACACCCACATTAAGTGGGATGCCCTGCTGCGCCGCGCCGACCAACTGGGCTGCGAGTTTATTGCCACCGGCCACTACGCCAACGTGCGCCAGGAAAACGGCCGCTATGTGGTCAGCAAAGGCATCGACGAAAACAAAGACCAGAGTTATGCCATTTGGGGCGTCAGCCAGGAGAGCCTGGCGCGCACCATGTTCCCGCTGGGCAGTCTGCGCAAAACCGAAATCTATGACATGGCCCGGGCGCGGGGCTTCACCGAGCTGGTTAATAAGCCCGAGAGCTACGAAATCTGCTTTATTCCCGACAACGACTACCGCGGATTCCTGCGCCGCCGCGTGCCGGGCCTGGAGGAGCGCGTGGCCGGGGGCGAGTTTGTGATGCGCGATGGCACGGTGGTAGGCAAGCACGAGGGTTACCCGTTCTATACCATTGGCCAGCGCAAAGGCCTGGGCGTGGCCCTGGGCTTCCCGGTGTACGTAACCGAAATTCGCCCCGAGACCAACCAGGTAGTATTAGGCAACTTTGATGAGTTGGCCAGCACCGCCACGGTAGTAGGCAAGCTCAACATGGGGAAGTACGCCTCCCTGGAAGGCATGGGCCTGGTGCCCAGCCGCACCAAAATCCGCTATAATCATGATGGCTCCCCGGCATTTTTAGAACAGATTGGTGATAAAATTCGAGTATATTTCGAAGAACCCGTTCATGCCGTAACACCCGGGCAGGCTGCCGTTTTTTATGATGGCAATGATGTGCTGGGCGGCGGCTGGATAGAACGGCACGTTATGGATGTGGCGCCCGTAGCCACAGAAGATATTATTGCTACCTCATGACTCAATTCGTAAGATTGCAGCGGCACGCCCGCTGGGCAGTGCTGTTGGTTGGAGTAGTTGCTGGTTGCAAAAGTGAAACGGAGGCTCCGGCGCCACTGGGTAAGGAATACTACCCGGTGGCCACCGGTACCTACCGCACTTTTGCCGCCGAAGACGTTATCTGGGATGATAACGTAGCTACCACTACCCGGTACCAGCTGCGCGAACGAGTGGAGGAAACTTTTACGGATGCCGCCGGCCTGCTGAGCTACCGCATCATCCGCTCCCGCCGGGAAAAAGCCGCCGAGGAATGGGCCGATGACAGCGTATTTGTGCTCACACCCACCAGCCAGAGCCTGCAGCTGCTACGCGGCAACCGCCGCACGGTGGAGCTGGTTTTCCCGGTGCGCGAAGGCAAGCGCTGGAACCCCTACGCCTATGCCGCCCTGGATACCGTGGGCCGCCAATACCAGAATGTGGGCAAGTCCTTCCAGGCCGGAGAAAAGGAGTACACCGAAACCATTACTACCCTGGACGACGTGGAGAATAACCTCTACTACCTCACCCAGCGCAAGCAGGTTTATGCCCGCAACGAAGGCCCCGTATTCCGGGAAACCAAGCGGTTTATTTACTGCGACGGCAGCACCACAGGGCAGGGGTGCCAGGTAGGCACCGGTTATATTCTGGCCGGGCGCGAGCACCGCGAAACGCTGCTGGAATCGGGTAAGTTATAGGGGCTGACCTGCATCCTTTTTTCGGGGTTAGTGTTGGTAAGGTAGCTGTTGATCTTTTTAAGCCGATATATGCGCGCGTGGCTTCTGCTGCTTCTTTCCTTTGGTAGTTACGTAGTGGCCCTGGGCAACCCGCCGGCAGTGGCTGGCGGTACCGTGCGCAAGCACCTGGTGTATTTTCGGGACAAAGCTGGTACGCCTTTTAGCACCGCCCGCCCGGAAGCTTTTCTCTCAGCGCGGGCCCTACAGCGGCGCAGCAAACAGAAAATTGCCATTGCCCCGCGCGACCTGCCCGTAGCCCCGGCCTACATAGCCCAGGTGCGGGCCGTGCCGGGTGTGCAGCTCTGGTATACCTCGCGGTGGTTTAACGCCGCCATGATCAGCTGCGACTCTGCCACCCTGGCGCAGGTGCAGGCTTTGCCGTTCATTAATAAGGCCGAAACCCTCAACCGCCAGCCGCAGCCCGTTGCCCGGCCCGCCCTCACGCCCGCTCTTCCCCACAAGCAAGCCACCCAAAGCCGCCGCGCCGACTACGGCCTGGCCTATGCGCAGGCCGCCCAGCTGGATGCCGTGACCATGCACGATGCCGGGTATAAGGGCGAGGGGATGCAGATAGCCGTATTCGATGCCGGCTTTCCCAGCGTAGATCAGCTGGAGGCATTTAAGCCGCTTTTCAGTGAAAAGCGCCTGGGCAGCACTTTTAACTTTGTTGATAAAACCAAGGCAGTTTTTGAGCGCGACATTCACGGCACCAGTGTGCTTTCCACCCTGGCCGCCAATGCGCCCGGTTATTTTGTAGGCACCGCTCCCAAGGCTACGTATCATCTTTACATCACCGAAGATGCCGGCTCCGAGCACCCGGTAGAGGAAATGAACTGGCTGATTGCCGCGGAGTATGCCGATTCGGTAGGGGTAGACATTATCAGCTCCTCGCTGGGTTATACCACCTTCGATGAGCCTTCCGTAGACCACACTTATCCTGATTTGAACGGCCGCACGGCCATTGGTACCCGCGCCGCCACGCTGGCCGCCCGCGTAGGCATGGTGGTGCTGAACAGCGCCGGCAACGACGGCGACAAACCCTGGCGCTACATTGATGTGCCGGCCGATGCCGATTCTGTTATTGCCGTGGGCGCCGTGGATTCCCTGGGCGTGCGGGCAGGCTTCAGCTCCGTGGGTCCTACGTCGGATGGGCGTATCAAACCTGATTTAATGGCCATGGGCTACCTGACGGCGGTTATCCGGCCCAGTGGCGTGGCCGTGCGCGGCAATGGTACTTCTTATGCCTGCCCGGTGCTGGCGGGTATGGTAGCCGGTTTGTGGCAGTCGAGCCCGGCTTTGAGTGCGCAGCAGGTAATTGAAACGCTGAAGCGCTCCGGCTCTCAGGCCGCCACTCCGGACAATGAGCGGGGTTATGGTGTTCCCAGCTTTGTGCGGGCCTATCAGCTGGCTAACCCGGGTAAAAGCCTGCCGACCAAACCTACTGGGCTGATGGTGTATCCCAACCCTACGGCCAGCAACGAGCTGTTTCTCACCATACCCGAGGAGCTCCTGCAGAAAACCCTGCGCGTGCGCGTGTATGATTCCCGCGGGGCTCTGGTACTGGACCGCAGCATGCCCGAGGCCGGCGCCGAAATGCGGGTGCGTACCGGCGTGCTGGCCCGTGGCACCTATACCTGCACCGTCACGGCCGATGCCGTAAAGCGCACCGTGCGGTTTGTCCGGCTGTAACTCTTTTTTCGTGGGAAGGCGCCGGAGCTACTGTTCAGAATTCCAGGCAACTCCTACCTTCGTGGCATGAACCATTCGCACCGCCCGGCCACGCTGCTGGCTCCTTCTCTACTGGCTTCCGATTTTGCAAATCTGCAGGCTGAAACTGAACGTTTGGCGCACAGTGCCGCCGACTGGCTGCACTGCGACGTGATGGATGGCCGGTTTGTTCCGAATATCTCCTTCGGCATGCCGGTATTGCAGGCTATCCATCGGCATGCCCGTCAGCCCCTGGATGTACATCTCATGATTGAAGAGCCGCAGCACTATTTGGCGGCTTTTCGGGATGCCGGTGCGGCTAATCTGACGGTGCATTACGAGGCCTGTACCCACCTGCACCGCGTTATTCAGCAAATCAAAAGCCTGGGCTGCCGGGCCGGCGTAGCGCTTAATCCCCACACGCCGGTGTGGGTGCTGGAAGATATTGCTGCCGATCTGGATCTGGTGTGCATTATGTCGGTAAACCCTGGCTTTGGCGGACAGAGCTTCATTCCCAACACCCTGCGCAAAGTAGCCGCCCTGAAAGAGTTGCTGGTGGACTGCGGCAGCCGCGCCCTGATTGAAATTGATGGCGGCGTAACCACGGAGAATGCCACGGCTTTGGTGCAGGCCGGGGCCGATGTATTAGTGGCGGGTAGCTTCGTATTCAATTCCCCTGACCCCGTAGCCACGCTGGCCGATATGCGTGAGATGCTGACTACCGCCCTGACTTCCGACCTCGAGTAATGCGGGGCAGTCAGGTGAGGGCAATTTGGATGAGATTTCCGTGGTCGGCCGTATTCCTGCTGGTGCTGCTTAGCTGGAACTTGCAGCCAGCGGTGGCGCAGCAAGCAGGACCCACGCAGGTATCAGGCACCGTGCGGGATGCCGCGGGGCAGCCATTGGAACTGGTGGTGGTAGGCATTGAAGGCCTGCCGGGAGCCAGCACCACCGATGAGCAGGGGCACTTCATGCTGAAAGTGCCGCCACCCACCGAAACCCGCAGCCTGATGCTGGTGGCGCGCCGCCTGGGGTACCAAACCCTGCGCCACCCCCTAAACCTGATCAATAACCGGGAGCTTAAACTCACGTTGAAAACCGATTCCCGTTCCTTGCGCAACGTTACCGTGCGGGGCCGCTCGGAGAATGCCGACCCCCGGGAGCAGGTCAGCATAACCCCGCTGGACCCGCGCGCGGCCAAGGAACTGCCTTCCGCCTTCGGTGACTTTAACAAGATCCTGACCACACTACCGGGCGTGGTGGCTAATAATGAGCTGACCAGTACCTACTCAGTGCGCGGCGGCAACTACGAGGAGAACCTCGTGTATGTAAATGGCTTTGAGGTGTACCGGCCGTTTCTGGTTACCTCGGCCCAGCAGGAGGGCCTGAGCTTTGTAAACCCGGATCTGGTTGATAAGGTAGACTTTTCCAGCGGTGGCTGGCAGCCAAAGTATGGAGATAAGCTTTCCTCCGTGTTGAATGTAGCCTACAAAGTACCCCAGCGCTTTGCAGCTTCCGCTTCGGCCAGCCTCACGGGGGCTACTGCGCATGTGGAAGCGGTTTCGCCCAATAAGCGCATCAGCTACCTGGCCGGCGTGCGCTACAAAAACCCGACTTACGTTTTCAACTCATTGCGCAGCGCGCAGGGCAATTATAACCCTACGTTCTATGATGCGCAGGTATATATAACGGCCGCGCTAAGCCGTGATACTACAGACCTGGACCGCACCACCGTTGGCCTGCTTACCACGGTAGCGCACAACGACTTTGACTTTGCACCACAAAGCGGGCAGTCGACCTTTAGTACCGGAACAGCCCAATTTCAGCGCCTGACTATTTACTATGATGGCCACGAGCGGATGCAGTATGATACCTACCAGACGGGCCTGAATTTGCGCCACCGTTTTACCCGGGAGTTACAGGCTGAAGTGTTGGCAGGCGTATTGCTTTCCCGGGAGCTGGAATACCGTGATGTAGAAGCGGCCTACTCCCTGGCTGATATTGACCGGGACCCCAACTCACCGGATTTCAACAAGGAAGTACGTCAGCGCAACCTGGGTTCCCGCTTTGATCATTCCCGCAATACGCTGCAGGCCCGCATCGGCACCCTGGAAACCCGGGGCAGCTGGACACCCGGTACGCGCCATACTATTCTGGCCGGCGTGAAAGCGGGTCGGGAAAAAATAACCGATAAGCTGAGCGAATACAGCTTTGTGGATTCCGCCGACTTTGTGCCCGATTACCGCCGCACCCGTTTGCAGGCTGATTTGGGCCTTAGCAGTTTCCGCTACCAGGGATACGGCCAGCATACCATTACCCTGGACTCACTGCGTACTCTAACCTACGGACTGCGTGCCAGTTACTGGACGGTGAACCAGAAACTCACTATCAGTCCCCGGGTGCAGTATTCTATGATTTCGCGCCGCAACCCCAACCTATCATTCAAGCTTGGGACGGGCGTGTACTACCAGCCGCCGTTCTACCGGGAGCTGCGCGACCAGCAAAGCCAGCGCGACGCCAGCGGCGTACTGGTTTATACGGGTGTGCTAAACCCGGAGCTGCGGGCGCAACGCTCCCTGCATTTCATTGCCGGTTCTAACCTGAAGTTTGAGCAGTGGGGCCGCCCGTTCCGCTTTTCAGGGGAGGTATACTATAAATACCTGACGGATGTAGTGCCCTATGATGTAGACAATGTGCGGCTTCGCTACTTTGCCCGCAACAATGCCACGGCCTACGCCGCCGGTATTGATGCCCGCGTGAGCGGCGAGTTTGTAAAAGGAGCAGAGTCGTGGTTTAGCCTGGGGATTCTGACCACCAAAGAAAACCTGCAGGGCGACTCCATTACACGTTACGATGCTGATGGCAAGATACTGGGCCGGGATGCGAAAGGCTACATCCGCCGCCCCAGCGACCAACGCGTGAACCTGGGTATATTCTTTCAGGACCATTTGCCCAATAACCCTTCCGTGAAAGGCTACGTGAACCTGGTGTTTGGTTCCGGGCTGCCCTTTAGCCCGCCCGGCTTGCCGGAACTGCGCGGTACTACAAAGCTCACCCGCGCCTACCAGCGCGTGGATCTGGGTTTTACCAAAGTCATTTCCATGCCCGCGGCCGAAGGCAGCCACCGCGCGGGGCAGTTGGAAAGCCTGTGGCTGGGCCTGGAAGTACTCAATATCATTGATGCCAACAACGTAGGCGGGTATAACTACATCCAGGACCTTAATGGCCGCACGTATTCGGTACCAAACTACCTTTCCCGGCGGGTCATCAATGCGCGGGTTATTGCCCGGTTTTAACACGCCGCTCTAATCGTAATACGGTCAGGCTTTGTTTGCACGGGCGGTTAAGAGGACCCATCATGCACATCTTTGAAAAGAAGCATGGGCAGTAGCTGCTGTTCTTTTTCATTATCGAAGCCGCAGGTAGCCTCAAATAGGGCGGGGTTTCGGTAAGTGCCAAAGAGCCAGTCCCACACTACCAGGTCGCCGTAATTGTGGCTGTGCTGTTGGTACTGATGGTGTACCCGGTGCATTTCCGGGCGCTGGAAAATGTAGCCCACCCAACGGGGCGTACGCACGTTGGTATGATAAAAGAACTCTCCCAGCGCCGTGCACAGCGTATAAATAGCCCCGGCTGCCGGGCTTAACCCCAGGAAGGTGTAAACCAGCAGGCCTCCAATAATGGAGTTGACGGCCATTTCCAGCGGGTGCTTGTAGAAGGAGGTAATAACTTCAATTCGCTGGGGGCTGTGATGAATCTGGTGGAAGTGGAGCCACAGGAAATCCTGCGTATGGCGCCAGCGGTGCCACCAGTAGAAGATGAAAGTAGCAACCACATAGGCCAGAACGCCACTGGCGAAGGGGCCAAGGTGTTGGGAGAGGTGAAATACAGAGTACTTAGAAAACCACTTTTCCCAGGTAACCCCGGCTACCACCACAATAAGAAGTTGTGCCAGGTTTACCACCAGTACGCGCAGCGGCCAGGTTTGCACCCAGGGAAGTTTCCAGCCCGGAACTACCCGTTCCAGAATTAAGCAGAATATAAAAGCCCCGAAAATAAGGGTGAGCATGGGCGGTGGATACCCGCCCAGGGAAATGGAGGGGCTACCATGGACTATGGATAGTAAATGCTTCAGCGTTGTCATGACATGTGCGCTATAGGGTGAAACCATAGCTCAAAAGTCAGCCAAGCACTAGCCAATACGCTTGATATATATCAAGAAAGCCGCTAGGCACTTCGGCGGGCCCGAAGGCGGCTCAGGGTTTCAGGGGTAAGGCCCAGGTGGGAAGCGAGCATCTTAAGCGGAACCCGCTGAAAGATATCGGGAAAGTCAGCCAGCAGCTTTTCATAACGCTCGGCGGCGGAATACATGCGCAGGTGCAGGGCCCGCTGCTCACTAAGAACATAATACTTCTCCGTGAGGGTGCGGCCTATAAAGTTAAACTCAGGAAAATCCCGATAAAGCTGCTGCAACTGCTCATAGCTTAAAGACCAGAGCATGCAGTCGGTTAGTGCCTGCAGGTACTCATGGGAGGGTTGCCGGGCAAAAAAGCTGTGTATGGAGATGATAAAGTTGCCTTCCTGCATAAACCAGGCAGTAACCTCCTTACCATCTTTTAAATGAAAGCCACGCACTAACCCCCGTTGCAGAAAGTAGAGCCGGTTAGCTGTTTGGCCGGGTTGCAGCAAATAAGCGCGGTGGAGTACCGTTTCCTGCTTTACTAACTGCCCGACGGCTACCCGTAAGGGCTCTGACAGGGGCTGTATAGCATCACAAAGGGCAAGAAAGACTTCCATGGCAGGTAAGATAACCGGCAAGCAGAAAACGACAAAGCCGCCCCAATAGAAGCAGCTTTGCCGTTGATTTGAAGAATGAAATGCAGTTAGTAAGCCTTGGCCTGCCACTCGGTAAGGGCAATACGCATGGTAGGCTGCTGCGACTTAAAGGTGTTATCGTCTTTGTCGCCGAGTTTAAGGGCTTTGCGGGCGTAGACAATAGCGGTGCTGTAATCTTCCTTGGAGGCCAGCAGCCGGGCTTTCAGCCAGTTGTTCAGGTAAGCATCATTCAGGCGGATGGATTCATTGATGTAGCGCAGCGCCAGCTCGGCCTGAATGTTATTCTGAATCAGGTACTCGGCGGCCTGGGCCAGCAGTTGCCAGTTGTGCGGCTGCTTGGCCAGGGTTTGCTCAATGCCGGCCAGGGCCTGCGCGTGTACGTCGGTGGTGATGTAGACCGAGCCGGTGAGCTTTTCCCAGCTCAGGTTCAGGCGCGCCGTACCGTTTTTGGCATCCGAAAACCAGTAAAGCAGTGTTTCGCGGAATGGCGAGGCCTCCGGCACAATCGGAATGCGGACCAGGTCATCTTTTTCCTCGTAGCCTTCCGCGCCCCAGTGCGTGGTAACCCGGTTCAGCACAAACTGCCAGTCCTGATCAGAGACGGGCAAGACATACAGCGAGTAACTGCCGGCGGGCACGGCCTGACCATTTATGCGCACCGGCGCCGAAAACTTAACCAGGGTGTTTTCATTGGCCCCAGCCCGCCATATCTGATTGTAGGGCACCAATTGTCCCCATACGGTGCGGCCTTTTACGCCCGGGGCATGATAATCCACGGTAATATCCGTCAGGCCAATGGTTTGCTGCACCAGGGCGTGGGGGCTGGCCTGCGGCAGGGGGAGCTGTAGGGTAGGTTCGCTGGCTTGCTGCGCTTGCGCGGCGGGAGCTACTACTCCCAGGCTAACCACTAAACCAACACACCCCGCTAGAACAGTATGAAAAGAGCTATGCATACGCAAGAACTAATGACCATGTAAACGTTTCGATTACTACCCGAAACAATGGTGCCATTTATAGAGTTGGGGAGAAGAAAGCCTTTCAAAGGTCAGATTTTCGAAGATTTTTTCAAGAAAAAGATTTTATCTGGCACTTCTACCGTAGTATTGCACCACCAAAGCCAATTCCATGCCGCTCGCCGCGCCTTTTGTATGCACCATCAGCCCCCGCGCTGCCGCCCCTGCGGCCGCTGGCTGGCTGCGCGCGGCGCACCATCATCTGCATGGCCACCATTCCTCTTTCTAGAGGAATGAACGAATCATATTGACCCGTTGGGCGAACCGCACCAGGTTCCCCGGCCCCCGCAAACAGGTGGCCACGGCAAGCTTTTGCCGTTTTCCAACGAAAGGGTCCTGCTCCCCGTTTCTTTTCAAGACATCTTCGGTTTGCAAGTAAGCTTCCGGCAGTAGCCCGGGCTTTCCTTTCAGATCATACTTTTTAATTCAACGATATGCTCCGTCTGGCCATCCAGAAATCGGGCCGCCTCAGCGAAGACTCCCTGAATCTGATTCGGGAGTGCGGCATCAGCTTCCTCACCTCGTCCTACAAGCTCAAGACCGAAGCCACTAACTTCCCCCTCGAAATACTCTACCTGCGCGACGACGATATTCCCGGCTATGTGCAGGACGGCGTGGCCGACCTGGGCATTGTGGGCCAGAACGTGCTGGTAGAAGCCGGCTTCCCGGAACTGGAAATCGAAGGTCTGGGCTTCAGCAAATGCCGCCTAAGCCTGGCCGTGCCCCGCGCCGCCGCTTATGATTCGGTGCAGGACCTGCAGGGCCGCAGCATTGCCACCTCGTACCCGCTCATTCTGGGCAGCTACCTGGCCGAGCGCGGCGTGCAGGCCGACCTGCACACCATTAGCGGCTCGGTGGAAATTGCCCCCAGCATTGGGCTGGCCGAGGCCATTTGTGATATTGTGAGCAGCGGCTCTACGCTGCTGGGTAATGGGCTGCGCGAAGTAGAAACCGTGTTTCGCTCGGAGGCAGTGCTCATTGCCAACCAAAGTCTGAACGCGGAGAAAAAGGAATTGCTGGAGCAACTGTTGTTCCGGATGCAGGCCGTGCGCCGCGCCCGCCGCAACAAGTACATTCTATTAAATGCCCCGATAGCTGCGCTGGATGCCGTGAAGCAGTTGTTGCCCGGTATTAAGTCGCCCACCGTAACGCCGCTGGCCGAAGAAGGCTGGGTGTCGGTGCAGTCCGTTGTGAACGAGGACGACTTCTGGCACATCACGGGCCAACTGAAAGCAGTGGGCGCCGAAGGCATTTTAGTGCTCCCCATTGAAAAGATGATTGCCTAGATCTAGGACAGGGTTTCGCTGTAGTCTTCTATAAAAGCCGGAATTAACCCTCCGGCTCCGCAACCAGAATACACCGGAGCCCAACCATTAGCCCGTAGCAACCAACAGATGCAACTTTTTCAATATCCCAGCCAGGCCGAGTGGGGCGCGTTGCAGCAGCGCGCCGCCCAGCAGCAGGCTCAGGACGTGGAGCAGCGCGTGCAGCAAATCTTTACCGACGTTCGCCAGCGCGGCGACGCGGCCCTGCTGGAATACGCCCAACAGTTTGATGGCGCCGAGCTAGCCAATGGTTTGCGGGTGAGCCCGGAAGAGCTGGCCGCCGCAGCCGCCCAGGTGCCCGCCGATTTGCAGACTGCTATTCGCCTCGCCCATGCCAACATTCTGCGCTTCCACCAAGCCCAGGTGCCGCAGGAAGAACGGGTAGAAACCATGCCGGGCGTGCTATGCTGGCGCCGGGCGGTGCCGGTGCAGCGGGTGGGCCTGTATATTCCGGGCGGCACGGCACCCCTGTTCAGCACCTTGCTCATGCTGGGCGTGCCCGCCCGTCTGGCCACGTGTCCGGAAATTGTGCTGTGCACGCCGCCCCAGCGGGACGGCTCCGTTAATCCCATTATCCTGTTCACCGCTCAGCTGCTGGGTATCTCCATTATTATAAAAGCCGGCGGAGCCCAGGCCATAGCTGCTTTAAGCGGGGGCACGGAGTCGGTGCCGGCCGTGGATAAGATTTTTGGCCCCGGCAACCGCTACGTTACGGCGGCCAAACAGCTGGCTACCCGCTACGGCGTGGCCATTGATATGCCGGCCGGCCCTTCCGAAGTTTTGGTTATTGCCGATGAATCGGCTAACCCCGCCTTCGTGGCGGCAGATCTGCTGAGTCAGGCTGAGCACGGCCCCGACTCGCAGGTGATTCTGCTCTCTGACTCCATGACGGTGCTGGAACAGACTAAGGCCGAAGTGGCCCGCCAGCTGCAGGAACTGCCCCGGGCCAAAGTAGCGACGCAGGCGCTGACTGAGAGCCGGGTTATTCTGCTTCGCTCGCCGGAGGAAATGCTTTACTTCTCCAACCAGTATGCCCCCGAGCATTTGATCCTGGCGGTGCGCAACCCCGAGCAGCTGGCCGAAGGAGTGACCAGTGCGGGCTCCGTATTCCTGGGGCATCTCACTCCGGAAGCAGCCGGCGACTACGCCTCGGGTACCAATCATACCCTGCCTACCAATGGCTACGCCCGCAACTACAGCGGCGTGTCCCTGGATTCCTTCTTCAAGAAAATCACCTTCCAGCGACTCACGGCCGAAGGCCTGCTGAACGTAGGACCCGTGGTAGAAACCATGGCCGAAGCGGAAGGCCTGCGGGCCCACGCCCGCGCCATTACGCTTCGGCTGGAAGCATTGGCCGCCGGCGAAGTCAATAACGAAAGCGCATCATGAGCGCCCCAATCTTCCCCTTTGTGATGTTTAACCTAGATAGCCTGGTGCGGCCCAATATCCGGACCATGAAGCCTTACTCTTCGGCCCGCGACGAATTTCAGGGCGAAGCGCATGTGATGCTTGATGCCAACGAGAACAGCCTGGGCAGCGCTGGTCCCGAGCGGTTCAACCGCTACCCCGATCCTATGCAGCGCGCCGTAAAGGCCGAGCTGGCCCTACTGAAAGGCGTGCGCCCCGAGCAGATTTTCCTGGGTAATGGCTCCGATGAAGCCATTGACTTGCTGGTTCGCCTCACGTGCACTCCCGGGCAGGACAGCATCCTGATCCTGCCGCCTACCTATGGCATGTATGAGGTAGCGGCTAACCTGAACGATGTGCGCATTGAGCGCCTGCCGCTCACGGCCGACTTTCAGCTTTCCGCCGAAACAGTGGCCGGCGTGCTGGCTTCTGAAGCCAAGCTGGTATTCCTGTGCTCCCCCAATAACCCCACCGGCAACCTGCTGCATGCCGATGCCATAGAGGAAATACTGCGCGGCTTCCGGGGTCTGGTGGTGGTAGACGAAGCCTACGCCGATTTCGCCGATGCTCCCAGCTGGACTACACGTCTGGATGAGTTTCCGAACCTGGTAGTGCTGCAGACATTTTCCAAAGCCTGGGGCTTGGCGGGGCTGCGCCTGGGTATGGCTTTCGCCTCGCCGGAGGTCATCCGTTACCTCAATAAAATCAAGCCTCCTTATAATGTATCGGAGGCCACACAGCAGCATGCACTGGAAGCTCTGCGCGATGCGGCCCGTTTTGAGCAGATGCGCCGGGAGTTGCTGGTAGGTCGTGATTGGCTGCAGGCACGTTTGCCTGCGCTGCCTATCGTGGAGCAAGTTTTTCCTTCTGATGCCAACTTCCTGCTCGTGCGTTTCCGGCCCGATGCCACGGCGGTGTATGATTTTCTGCTGGGCCGCGGCATTGTAGTGCGCAACCGCACCACGCAGCCCGGCTGTGCCGGCACGCTCCGCCTGACCGTTGGTACTCCGCAGGAAAACGAGCAGCTGCTGCAGGCACTGCAGGAGTTTCAAGGTTAGTATATACTAAAGAACGTCATGCTGAGCTTGTCGAAGCATCTCTACCGTTTCATTCGCTAATCAAGCAAGAGCCATGAACGAAAGTCCCGGGATTCGCCGAATAGCTAATGCGTCACTTGTTCTTGAGTACTTCGGTTACTGGCCAAATTTTCACGACGCGGAAGTGAAGAAAGTAACGTTTGAAGCCAATCCGGGCTATTATCCGACGGTTACTTTTCTGATTGCCGCAAGTGAGATGACAACGTCAACCGATGAGCTAGGATACTTTCGTCAGGCAAAATGCTGCGAAATCGAACTTCGGTTTATAGGCGTTAAGGAAATTGACTTTGATGGATTCGGTCATCAAAACGTCATCTTCAGTTTGAAATTTGATGAACAAGATGCCGACCTCACCTGCACGCTGGATTCGGCGGTCGGCCTGGATGCCTTCATTATCGCCCAATCTGCTGAAGTGGTGTGTTTGATACCAAACAATACGTCAGACCTGGCATAGCGCCTGAGCGACCAACACTTTTATAAACTCATGAAAAAAGTACTCTTCATTGACCGCGACGGGACTATTCTCATCGAACCCCCCACGGATTTTCAGGTGGATTCCCTGAGCCGGGAAAAATTTCAATTTGTGCCCGGCGCCATTACCGGGCTGGCCCGCATTGCCCGGGAGCTTGACTACGAGCTGGCGCTGGTAAGCAACCAGGATGGCCTGGGCACCGATAGCTTCCCCGAACATACCTTTTGGCCGGCCCACCAGATGATGCTGGACATTCTGCGCTCCGAAGGCGTGGAATTTGTCCGGGAGCACATCGACCGGAGTTTCCCGCACGAGAACCTGCCCACGCGCAAGCCCGGCATCGGCATGCTGGAAGAATACCTGGGCGATGCCAGCCAGTATGACCTGCCGCATTCGTTCGTCATCGGTGACCGGCTAACGGATGTGGAACTGGCCGAGAACCTCGGGTGCCAGTCTATCCTGATGCGGCCGGAAGGGGAGGGCGACGAGCGTGCTGCCCTTACGACTACCAGCTGGGAAAAAATATACCAGTTCCTGCGGCTGCCCGCCCGCACCGCCGTGGTGCAGCGTGATACCAACGAAACCAAAATCAGCATCGAGCTGAATCTGGATGGTAGCGGCCGACCAGAGATGCACACCGGTCTGGGTTTCTTCGACCATATGCTGGATCAACTCAGCAAGCACTCCGGCGTGGATATGAAAATCACGGTGCAGGGCGACTTGCACATTGATGAGCACCACACCATAGAAGACACCGCCATTGCCTTGGGCGAAGCCTTCACTCAGGCCCTGGGCGATAAGCGCGGCCTGGCTCGCTATGGTTTTCTGTTACCTATGGATGATGTGCTGGCGCAAGCGGCTATTGATTTCTCCGGCCGTCCCTGGATAGTATGGGACGCCGAGTTTAAGCGGGAGAAAATAGGGGATATGCCAACGGAAATGTTTTACCATTTCTTCAAGAGCTTCTCTGATGCGGCCCGCTGCAACCTCAACATAAAAGCCGAAGGACAGAACGAGCACCATAAGATTGAAGCCATTTTCAAAGCCGTGGCTAAGTCTATTAAGATGGCGCTGGTGCGTGATGCCGGCCGCATGGAAATCCCCAGCACGAAGGGTGTTTTATAGGTTATTCATTTGTATAAACATTTGGGTAATTCGGATATGAGACTTTCTTTCAACTCTTTAAGTTGATTTCAGTGTCATCCATTATTAAAGATGAAAAAAACATTGTCCTTAATGTTATCCAAATGTTTATCGATTGGTTTCAGTATGTTTTCCCTGTGTTTTAACAAATGGAAATAGCGGTAATTGATTACAAAGGCGGCAATGTGCAGTCGGTGTTGTTTGCGCTGGAGCGCCTGGGGGTACAAGCTATTCTGACCGCTGACCATGAAATAATCAGAAGGGCAGACAAAGTATTGTTCCCCGGGGAGGGGGAGGCGGCCTCCGCTATGCGGGAGCTGCGGGCCCAGGGGCTGGATGAATTCCTGCCCACCCTGACGCAGCCTTTCCTGGGCATTTGCCTGGGTATGCAGCTGCTGGGGCGTCATACCGAGGAAGGCGGCGGTACCGACATGCTCGACATTCTTCCTTTCGATGTAGTGCGCTTTGAAGCTTCGCCGGACTACAAGGTGCCCCACATGGGTTGGAACACGTTGCAAGCCCTCCGCAGTCCGCTGTTTAATGGCCTGCAGCAGGAAGACTATGTGTACTTCGTGCATAGCTACTATGCACCCGTAGGCGACTACACCATTGCCCAGACGGAATACCCCACCGCGCCCTTCAGTGCCGCCGTGCAGCACCGCAACTTCTACGCGGTGCAGTTCCACACGGAAAAGAGTGGTCCGGTGGGCACCCGCATTCTGGAGAACTTTCTGAAACTCTAACAGCCCCTGTGGCTCCGCTTCCCGGAATACCGGGCAGCGGAGCCCTGCCAGCTTATTGCCTTTGACAACTTCTATGGAAATCATTCCAGCTATTGACCTCATAAACGGCCAGTGCGTGCGCCTGACGGAGGGAGACTTCGCGCAGCAAACCACCTATGATGCCGACCCCGTAGCCGTAGCCCAGCGCTTCGAGCAGCATGGCGTAAAGCGCCTGCACCTGGTAGACCTGGATGGTGCCCGCGCCAAGCAGCCCGTAAACCTGCCAGTGCTGGAACGCATTGCCCGCCACACCAACCTGGTTATTGACTTTGGGGGCGGACTGCAGAGCGAGGAGGCCGTACGGCAGGCTTTTGATGCGGGAGCCCGGCAGATAACCGCCGGCAGCATTGCCGTACGGGAACCGGAAACGGTGAGTGGCTGGCTGCGCACCTTCGGGGCGGATAGCATCATTATTGGAGCCGACTTCCGCGACAACTATATTTCCATTAACGCCTGGGCCGAGCAGAGCGAGCGGACGCTGCGGGAATTCGTAGAGAATTATCTGACGGTAGGCGCTACTACGTTTATCTGTACCGATGTAAGCAAGGACGGTAAGCTGCAGGGCCCTTCGCTCGGCACGTACCAGTTGCTGCGGGAGCAACTGCCCACGGCTAAGCTGGTGGCCAGTGGGGGTGTTACTACCATTGCCGATGTGGAAGCTCTGGCTGCCGTTGGCATGCATGGCGCTATCATTGGCAAGGCCATCTACGAGGGCACTATCACCCTGCAGGAATTACAGCCATGGCTGTAGCCCTGGTCTACAATCAGTATCAAGCCTCGAACATCAGAAGAGGCCCGAAACGCTTCAAGCACTAGCAGCATGCTGACCAAACGAATCATTCCCTGCCTGGATATAAAAGATGGCCGCACCGTAAAAGGCGTGCGTTTTGAGGGCCTGCGCGATGCCGGCGACCCGGTGGCGCTGGCAGCACGCTATGCTCGCGAAGGTGCCGACGAGCTGGTGTTCCTCGATATTACCGCTACCAACCAGAAGCGCGCCACGCTGGTAGCGCTGGTGCGTGATGTGGCCCGCGAGCTGGACATTCCCTTCACGGTAGGTGGCGGCATTGGCACCGTGGCGGATGTAGAGGTACTGCTGATGAACGGAGCCGATAAGGTAAGCATCAATTCGGCCGCGCTGGCGCGCCCGGAGCTGATTGATGAACTGGCAGCCCGTTTCGGAAGCCAGTGCATTGTGGTGGCCGCCGATACGCGCTATAACGATGCCGACGGCTGGCAGGTCTACACCCGGGCCGGCACCAACAACACCGGCCGCGACGCCGTGCAATGGTGCCGCGAAGCCGCAGACCGGGGCGCCGGCGAAATCCTGCTGACCTCCATGAGCAACGACGGCACCAAAGATGGCTTTGCCCTGGATATCACCGGCGCCGTAAGCCGGGCCGTGTCGGTGCCGGTGGTGGCATCCGGCGGGGCGGGCTCCAAGCAGGACTTCACCAACGTATTCCTGCAGGCCCACGCTGATGCCGGACTGGCCGCCAGCATCTTCCACTTTGGTGAAATCGGAATTCGGGAACTGAAGGAGCACCTGCGCCGGGATGGTATTCCCGTCCGGCTGTAGGATCTGAACAACAGTCCCTATGACTCAAATAGAACGTGTCATGCTGAGCGCAACCGAAGCATCTCTACCGCTTCGTTGAGGCTTATGGCCCTAACCGGTTGCTTCGCTTCCGCTCAACAACAAGGCCGTTTTCATTCATTAACTACCCTCCATGGACTTTGCTAAAATGCCCGATGGGCTTATTCCCGTTATTGTGCAGGATGCCCACACCGGGCAGGTGCTGATGCTGGGCTATCAGAATGAGGAAGCGCAGCGCGTAACCCAGGATACCGGCCGCGTAACGTTCTATTCCCGCTCCAAGCAGCGCCTCTGGACCAAGGGCGAAACCTCCGGCAATTACCTCACTGTGGTCAGCCAGCACCCCGACTGCGACCAGGATGCGCTGCTGATACGGGCCATTCCCGATGGGCCTACCTGCCACCGCGGCACCACCAGCTGCTTTGAGCAGCTGGATCAGACGGCTTACCCGGCGCCGGCAGTGAGCTTTATTGCCGAGCTGGAACGGCTGGTGCAGCGCCGGCAGCAGTTTCCGGAGGAAGATCCGAAGTCATACACGGCTTCTCTGTTCCGGAAGGGAATGCCCAAAATTGCCCAGAAAGTGGGAGAGGAGGCCGTAGAAACGGTTATTGATGCCGTAGCGGGCAACGTGGAAGGGCTGAAAGGCGAAGCGGCTGACCTGCTCTACCATTTGCTGGTGCTGCTTACTGCCTCGGGGTTGTCGTTGGAAGATGTGGTGGCCGTGCTGCGGCAGCGCCATTCCACTATTTCCGGGGGCGTGCGGCGGGAAGAATAGCCGCGGAACGCTGTTCCCGCTTCGATAAGCAGCCTGCGCCGCCAAAACCTGCTTACCTTGCTCGCCGTTTCATCGTTTTATTATGCCCAACCACGCCTCCGCTTACCTGGCCCTGCAAACCCTGACCGTTCTGGTTCCCGTGTACAACGAAGAAGAGAGCCTGCAGCAGTTTGTGGTGGAGATGAATAAGTTTCTGGAAAAAACGCCGGTAGCTACCACCGTCCTCTTTGTGAATGATGGCTCTACGGACAACTCCCTGCCCATTCTGCGCGACATCTGCCGGCATGATTCCCGCTACGAATACATATCCCTGAGCCAGAACCGGGGCCTGAGCACGGCCATCAAAGCAGGGGTAGACCACTGCCGCACCACGCTCATCGGCTACATTGACTCCGATATTCAGACCTCGCCCATGGACTTTCTGAAGTTCTTCGAGTTCTTCCCGGAATATGATATGGTAAACGGCATCCGGGCCAAGCGTCAGGATACGGTGGTGAAGAAGCTTTCCTCCAAGGTGGCCAACACCGTGCGCCGCACGCTCATCAACGACGGCATTCAGGATACAGGCTGCCCGCTCAAGATTATGAAGATGGAGTATGCCCGCCGGCTGCCCCTGTTTCATGGCATGCACCGCTTTCTGGGGGCGTTGGTGCAGTTGCAGGGCGGCCGCATAAAGCAGATTCCGGTGCAGCACTTCCCACGCTTTGCCGGCACGGCCAAATACAACCTCTGGAACCGCGCCTGGAAACCCCTGGTTGATACTTTTGGCTTCCGCTGGATACGTTCCCGCTGGAAAAACTACGAAATTGGCGAGCATCACCGCGCAGAAACCACGGGGCGCTAATTCAGCCGGATACTATGACCACACAGACCGTAGCGCTGGGCATTGGACTGGTTTCGCAGCTCTTGTTTTCCAGCCGCATTGTGCTGCAATGGATACAGAGCGAGCGGGCCAAGCGGGTGCTGGTGCCCACGCTGTTCTGGCAGATCAGCCTGATATCATCGTTTCTGATGATAGTGTACGGCATTCTGCGCCACGACCCCATTATCCTGGCGGCGCAAATCATCAGCTACGGTATTTACATCCGCAACCTGCAGCTGCTGGGCGAGTGGCGCAAGCTGAACCCCTGGTTTCGGGCGGGGGCATATGTATTTCCGGTAGCTATGCTGGCCTGGTTTGTGGCCGGTAATCAGCATTTCAGCCTGCGCACCATGCTGGATAACCGTATTCCGGGCGGGGTGCTGCTGCTGGGTGCAATTGGTCAAACCATTTTTCTGCTGCGCTTTGTATATCAGTGGCTTTACTCCGAGCGCAAGGGCGAATCAACGCTGCCGTTGAGTTTCTGGGTTATCAGCCTGCTGGGCTCCGCGCTCATTCTGGTGTATGCACTGCTGCGCCAGGATGTGGTGCTTATCATTGGCAATGTGTTTGGCACGGTGGTGTATGCCCGCAACATTGTGCTGCTTCGCCGCGAGCAGGCCCGCCTGCAGCAGCAACCCGAGACGTCCGTGGTTTAGCTTCCGGTTGATTTAATTGCTATCCTTAAAAAAGGCCTGACAGAACGTATTTGTCAGGCCTTTTTTAAGGATAGCTGTGCGGTTAGTCTTCCTGTTGATCCATCCACTGCACAAAGTCCCGCAAGCCGTCCTGCAGGGTAGTTTGCGGGGAGTAGCCCAGTAGTTGCTGGGCTTTGGAGATATCGGCGTAGGTCACGTCCACGTCGCCGGCCTGCATGGGCTGGAACTCCAGCTGCGGCTTGCAGCCCACGGCTTCGCCTACGGCCTGAATCAGTTCCAGCAGCGCTACCGGCCGATGGTTGCCCAGGTTGATGGTTTCATACACATCGGAATGGCTCAGCAGGTAGTCTACTCCGCGGGCAATGCCATCTACCGTATCCAGCACAAAAGTGTAGTCGCGGGCCGTGCTGCCGTCGCCGAAAACTGGAATGGCTTCCCCGGCCCGCAGGCGGCGCACAAACTTATGAATGGCCAGGTCGGGGCGCTGGCGGGGGCCATACACCGTGAAAAACCGGGCATTGAGCACATCCAGCCCGTAGAGGTGGTGGTAGGTATAGGTCAGTTGCTCGCCGGAAAGCTTGGAGGCCGCGTAGGGCGAAATGCAGGTAGCCTGCAGGTTCATATCCTCCCGGAAGGGCAGCTCCCGGGTGTTGCCGTATACCGACGAGGAAGAGGCGAAGAACAGCTTTTGAATGTCGCGCAGGCGCATCCATTCCAGCAGGTGGGTGGTCCCGATGACGTTATTCTGCAGATAGGCGGCCGGCTCTTTCACGGAAGGCCCCACGCCAGCCTTGGCGGCCAGGTGCACCACTATTTCAATAGGGTCGGCGGGGAGGGCGTCTACCAGGGCATCAAGGCCATCCTGCAGGTCGGCTTCATGGAAGCTGAACCTTTCCTGGGTAAGCAGGTTGGCCATGTTAGCCTGCTTAATGGCCCGCGGGTAAAATGGGTCGAAGTTGTCCAGGCCCACCACGCGGTGGCCCTGCTGTAGTAGCCTGTCACAAAGGTGGGAGCCAATAAAACCCGCACAACCCGTAACCAGAATAGACGCCATATGCACAATAGAATAGGAGAGAGCCACTGGTCAGAAACCCGGCAGGCTGGCAAAGGTAACCTGAATTTGATACCCTGAGCGGGCTTTCTACGTAGCTTGTCGATCTATGAAACAACCTATCCGCCAGGTGCTGCTGCTTTGTGGTGCCTGGCTGCCGCTGAGTGCCGCCTTGGCTCAATCGGGAGCCAATACTCCGGTAGCAGCCGTACCGCTGCAAGAGGTTCAGGTGCTGGGGCACGCCGGGTCTGGTTTTATCACCCCCATCAACCCATTTAATGCCTTGCCGCCCAGCAGCCTGCGCGGTGTTGAAAAGGCCTTAAAGCGGGGTGCTGATGGAATAGAAATAGATATTCAGCTCAGTCAGGACAGTGTGCCCATGCTTTATCATAACAGGGAGCTGGCCACCCTCACCAATACCCGGGAAGGCTGCATCAGCACCCGTACGGCTGCCTCTATTACCAGTCTGCGCTATCGGCCTGGCTGGCCCTACGATTGGTTTCAGCAGGAGCGTCCCCAACGCCTGGATACCCTATTGGCCCGCCTGGTCAAACGCCCCACGTTCCCTTATCTGCATCTGGATCTGCACGAAGAAGATGCCTGTACCGGCTATGATGACGGGCGCCGTTCCCGTATGCTTATTCGGGCACTGGCTACGCTACTCAGCCGGTATCAGGTGCCACCCGGGCAGGTGCTGATTCTAACCAACCAGCCAGCTACTCTGCAGTATATTCATGAGCAAATGCCCCAAGTAGCCCGGGGCCTGGAAGTGACCCAGGATTTTGATGCCGGCCTGCAATTGGCACAGTCTAACGGGGTACAGTCCGTGGTAATGTCCAAGTATGTGGCCACGCCCGAGCGTAGCGCCCGGGTGCATAGCGCCGGTATGAAAGTCGTTATCTTCGGAGGCCGCTCATCGCGGGCTATTCGCCGGATATTATGCTGCCAGCCCGATGCCGTAGAAGTTGATAATCTCCGCCAGTTGTTGCATCTGCGCAGCAAAGCAAAGGGAGCATAAGCGTTATAAAGACAGTGTCCTTCACCGGGCTTTCGGGCCATAATATGCGAGCTTAGCTCATGCGAATTACGTTTTTCCAGTCGTGGCGGGGGCAGTTGTTGGCGGTATTGGTGGTATGTTTCTTTTACTTCTTCCTGCATTTGGGCGTGCAGGAGGTGGGGCTGATGGAAAGCCGAAACTTCGTGGCCGCCCGGGAAATGGCTGCTGGAGGCTCCTGGCTTCTCCCAACCATGAATGGAGAGCTACGCCTGGCTAAACCACCCTTACCCACCTGGGCCGTAGCCGGTATGATGCGACTGATCGACTTTCCGCGGCCGGATCAGCTTTTCTGGCTGCGCCTGCCCGCCGCTGTTATGTCCACCGTGCTTATCCTGTTTTTCTGGGGCCTGTTGCGGGAGTTAACCCAACTTTACCCCGGCGAAGCAGAGGCTCCGGGCCGCACGGCCTGGGTGGGGGCGTTGGTGCTGGCCAGCAGCCTGCTGATGATTACTGTGGGCCGCGATGCGCAATGGGATATCTTCTCCCATAGTTTTATGATAGGCTCCCTGTGGCTGCTGGTCCGGGCGAGTCGAACAGCTGACCGGGGTGTGCTCTGGGGAGCGTCCGGGTTGCTGTTGGGGTTATCTATCCTCAGTAAGGGCCCGGTGGCGCTGTATGGGGTGTGGCTACCGTTTCTTATCTGCTATTACCAACCCCGGTTTGGGGGGGCAGTCGGCCGGTTGCGGCAGGAGTGGAGCGGCCTTCTTTTCCTGGTGGTGGTGGCGTTAATAGTGGGCGTTTCCTGGCCCTGGTATGTGTGGCAGCATGTGGCGCCCACTGCCCTTACGGTAGCTCGTACCGAAGTATCCTCGTGGCAGGGACGGCATGTGCAGCCGTTTTGGTATTACTTCAACTTCCCCGTGTTCACCGGGGTGTGGGCTTTGGTGGCCTTGGCGGCGCTCGTAGTACCCTACGCCCGGCGCCGCGCGGGTCGGTATGTGCCCTATGCCTTGGGTTTTGTCTGGCTGCTGGTTTCGTTTTTTCTGCTCAGTGCCGTACCGGAGAAAAAGGAGCGCTATATGCTACCCTTGTTGTTTCCATTGGTCATGCTCCTGACGGGCATGCTGCGGGCCTGGGAAACCGCTGCGCAGGAGCAACGCCTTACCCGTTCCGACAACCGACTTTTGTGGGCATGGGCGGTTCTTTTGGTCGTGGTGGGAGTAGGCCTGGCCGGGGCAATGGCGGTAATTGGTCTGCCGGGTTTTGAATTTGGTACCGCCCGGTTCTGGGCGGTGCTGCTTCTGGGCGGCCTGATCAGCTATAGCATCTTAAAAGGTCGGGGTGCTCACCAGGCGCCCAGGCCGCTTCGGTTGGTACTGGCTTCGTTTATTCTAATGGCAGCGGGCATGGCTATTCTCATGCCAGCCTATCCGGTATGGGAAAACCGAAAAGCCGAAGCCGGCCTCCGACGTATGGCGGATATAAGGCGTGATGCCCGCTGGAAACCCTATTCCTGGCACAGTCTGACCGAAATTCAGATCAAGCAGGTATGGGCTGCGGGCAAGGCTATACCGCTGTGGAATATCCAGGAGCGGGCGCTGCCCGCTACCCCTTTTCTCCTTTTTTCACCTGCACCGGTCCGGCGCGAAGAACTGGGTGTTAATGCCAGCCGGCTGGCGGTTCTGCCGGTAGACAGTTTCTTTCTAGGCCGTGACCGGAAGTCTGGTCAGTGGTATGTTGAGTTGGTGAAATTGCAGGAATAAGTATATAATTCTGATAATCAGTTAAATAAAGGGCCACCGAAACTATTCACTAGTTTCGGTGGCCCTTATCTTTTTTGCGGTTACCTGCTTACCTGGCGCCGGATCTTTTCTATCAGACTGTTCACGATCAGTAAGTCATCGGCATCCTGAATGCTTAACTCCGTATGGATTCCGGGTCCGGAAATCAGGATTCGGAATCCGGAATCTATGGATGGGGCAGCAACAGGGGGCGCCGCCACTTTTGCATTTGTATAAGCCGGCGGCCCGCTTGGTTCTAACGGCGCAGATGGGGCGCTCTGGAATTCGCGGGCCGGTGCTGGCGGGGTTGGGTATTCTTCGCCGGGCTTCGTGGTGTTTTCATTATTCAGAGTAGTTCGCTCCGTATGAGACGGTACCTGCTGGAAGTCCATGTCTTCGATATCTAAACCGAATAACTGGGAAATGGCGTCCCCACCTGCTACAGATGAAGGTACAAAAGCAGCTGGTTCCTTATTGCCAGGAATAGAACTGTTGATAAGGGAAGCCGGAGAGGTATAAGATAGGGAGGGAGAAGATATACCGCCGGGGGACTGAGTACTCGTATCAGCCTTAAATAAGTTCATAGGCATTTCCCCCGCCGATAACTCCCGCCGTGGCCCCTGCTGGGCTGCCAACTGGTCAATATCTGCCACCACGTTTCGCTCATCCAGAATGTCAACCATGCGGGCCCCGTCCAGGAATGCTTTGGCTACACCCTGAGCATTGATTTCCTCTACATTGAATTCCCGGATGAGCATTACATCCAGCATATGGACCGGCAGTTCCCGGTTTCGGAACTTTCGGCATATCTGGGTGAATAGCGGGGGATGCAGAAAAGCCTCCCGATGATAGATTTTCTCTTCCCGCTTATCATAGGCATGCTTAATTCGGCGGAAGAGATTAGTAGTAGTGAGAATCTCACGCTTACTGGTAAGTAATCCAAACTTAACAGCAGAACCTATAATTGCCTTAAAAGAACCACTAACCTTACGATTAAGCTTACGGGCAGCCATTTCAATGGCACACTTACCTCCAGTATCATCTACAATCTCAGCTACTTCCCAGGCACTATCATAGGAAGTGCGTGGATAATCAATGGTTTTAGGCATAGAAGACAAGAGAATAATAAAGAGTAATACAAGAATAGGAAATAAGAATGGTATATGAAAGTAGTATAAAGTATAAAAAGGTATAGATAAGTAATGCTTTATTAAACTTTTTTATACTATTATAAGCTTTTACTTACTTACCAAACTTGAAATAACCATTTACTCATTCTACTATTATATAATTACCAAACTAACGTATGGGGCCAGACGTCATGGGCGGGGCAGGAGGGAAGGCCTCTCAATGACTTATAAACGCATTGTATAAGCCACTGATGATCCTACCTTTAGCTGTAACCGATACAAATAAGCGTTCAGCCAGGCTAGAAATTTCGCTATTTTTTAAGCAGGACTTCAATCACCAGACGAACCAAAACCTGAAGAGCTACGTGGTTACTTAACATAACTACAGATAAAACACATGTTGCTCGAAAGGAGAGAGCCGCGGCATTCCTTTCTGCCAAGCCTTTTAATGGCTGGCCAACGCACAGGAATGAATCCTTTCTTTAATAGACTTTTAACCTTATATCTTTAAAAAGGAGACATGCTCAAGAGTAAGTTCTTTACTTGATGGATCCTAATCTGAAGTTACCAAGCCCGGACCTCTGAGAGAAAAGGGTTGATTATTCCTATAAAGCCCCTGATCAACGGTCTTGGCTGAATCTGCACTACAAAGTAATCATAGACTTATGCCAGTTGCTGCCGAACCATCAGGCTATATCTTAATACTCGTTCTGTTCTGAAGCGCTTCCTGGGACAGTTCGGCTACTTTCTGCGGCGTGATATTGGGCGGCGGCGGCGCCTTTATAATAGTGTCCTACACTGCTATTACTTTGTGGGCAGAGTACTTAATAGGATAGCGAGTGCCTGTAACATGAGGTCACCGCTAATCTTATCTACTCATAGCAGCAGACTATCCATCTTAACACCAAATAGTAGCCATCCCATTATATATCAAACGCTACTTACTATACGATACCAATCTGTACGTGCCAGCCATAACAACCTAAATCATACCCCAATCAAACCTAATTTAATTGTCTTATAATTTATATTATGTTAAGTAGTATATTGTAAAAGCGGCCCGACTGTTCATCGGGCCGCTTTTCTTACCTCCCCTTACTTCTTCAGGGCTTCCAATTTGGCGTTCATGCGCTCAGCATCGGCATTCCGGTTGAGACGGACGTACACCTTCTGTAACGAAGAAATAACTGCCCGATCATTGGGCTGCAGCTGCAGCGCCTTCTCAAAGTATGGCAACGACAGCTCGAAATACTTCTTGCCGTCGGCTTCCATCTTCTTGCCCGACTTCTGATACGTAGCCAGGTTCATGCGACTGGCTTTAGTATACAGGTCTGCCGCTTTGTTGTAATTGTAAACGCCCAGGTTGAACTGTGCGTCGAAGTTATTCGGATCAATCTCTACGGCTTTCTTATAAGCAGCCAGTGCTTGCTCCGGCTGCTTATTCTGGTCCAGAATAGAGCCTTTCACGGCATACAGGTTGGCGTTGGTTGGGTCGGCCACAATGGCTTTGTCAATCTTATCCATGGCCTGCGCGCCCTGGCCGGCGCTGAGCAGCATATTCAGCTCCTCCAGCATAAAGCCTTTGTTGTTCGGATACGCTTTCAAAGCCTGCTGGATAACATCCATGGCCGCTTTCTCGTCCTTTTCCTGACGGGCAATCTGCAGCAAACGGTTGTACATCTGCGGCGACTTGTAGTTAATGCCCATCAGCTTGTTGTAGCTCTCCTTGGCCGAAGCAAAATCCTGCTTGGCTTCGGCGGCATACGCGGCATACAAATACGCCGTGGTATCCTGCGGACGAATCTGCTGAGCCATTTTGTACGAGTTGATGGCGTCATCGTACTTCTGGGCGTTGTAGCTTTCTACCCCGGCGTTCAGGGCCATACCAAAAAGGTTGTCCATTTTGGCGGTAGCCAGCTTGCCGTACTCGCCATCTTTACCATCCAGCTGAATGGCTTTCTGATACGATTCAAACGCAATTTTGGCGCCCTCACCGGGTGCCAGTGTTTTGCCATATATAGGGCTGGCAGCCATAGCATCATAAACTTCGCCCCGGGTATACCAGGTTTTCGCTTTATCCGAAGTTTTGGGATTCTGAACGGCTTTATCGATTTCTGTGCGCGCTTTATCCAGCGTACCCTGACGCTGATACAGCACGGCATTCGTTACCGCTGAGTTCTGAGCCATAGCCACTTGCATTGATAAAGCAGCCAGACAGGTTAAAATGACCTTCTTCATAGGGTTGTCGAAGAATAACGAGTGAGAGAATTGGGAATTACTTGACAAACGAAAGCACAAAAGCCCGGGTTCAGGCCCGGGCTTTTGAATTTACGGTTAGTTGGAGCTAAGCGCATCAGGATCAGTGAGCGTACCCAGGTCAGATTCGGCTCCTGAATCGGTGCCGCCCGCCTCCACGGTGGCAGCTTCCTCCAGGGCCTCCTCTACTTTGTCTTCAGCTTCTACTTTAGCCACCGACGAAATGGCGTCGCCATCCGAAATCTTCAGCAGCCGAACGCCTTGCGTGGCCCGGCCAATGGTACGAAGATCTGCCACCCGCAGACGAATGGTAATGCCGGAACGGTTGATAATCATCAGATCATCGGAGTCGTTCACTGCCTTAATGGCAACCAGCGCACCCGTCTTATCCGTGATTTTCATGGCCCGAACCCCTTTACCACCACGGTTGGTGATGCGGTACTCTTCCAGCTCGCTGCGCTTGCCGTAGCCATTTTCTGAAACTACCAGCAGCTCCTGCGTGGGGTCCGATATGCAGACCATGCCCACTACCCGGTCTTCGGGGCCCACCAGCGTGATACCGCGCACACCGGCCGCATTGCGGCCCATGGAGCGTACTTTGCCTTCGTGGAAACGAACCGCGCGGCCCGTATTCAGGGCGACAATAACTTCGCTGTTGCCCGTGGTAAGCTGCACGTCCAGCAGTCGGTCACCCTCGTTAATGGAAATGGCGTTGATACCGGCGGTGCGAGGGCGCGAGTAAGCTTCCAGCGGGGTTTTCTTCACGGTGCCCTGCTCGGTGCAGAACATCAGGAAGGTATTTTCCAGGTAGTCCGGGTCGCGCAGGCCGCGCACGTTCAATACCGAGCGGACAGAGTCTTCGCGCGGAATCTCAATCAGGTTCTGAATCGGACGGCCTTTGGTGTTCTTCCCTCCTTCTGGTACTTCGTATACTTTCAGCCAGAATACGCGGCCCAGTTCGGTAAAGAACAGGAGGTATTCATGGGTGGTAGCCACGAACAGGTGCTCGGTGAAGTCGTCGTTCTTGGAAGCAGCCCCGCGGGCGCCAACCCCTCCCCGACCTTGTGCCCGGTACTCGTCCAGCGCCGTGCGCTTAATATAACCTTCGCGGGAGATGGTAATTACCATGCTCTCATCGGCAATCATATCCTCCATCGAGAAGTCGCCACCGGCGTACTCAATGGTGGTGCGGCGGGCATCCCCGTACCGCTCCCGGATATCAATCAACTCGTCCTTGATGATCTGGCGCTGCATCTCATCCGACGCCAGCACAGCATTCAGGTGGTCAATCAGCCGCATCAGCTCATCATACTCCTTCACAATTTTGTCGCGCTCCAGGCCGGTAAGGCGCTGCAGACGCATATCCAGGATAGCGCGGGCCTGTACTTCGCTTAACTTAAAGCGTTCAATCAACTCTCCCCGAGCCACTTCCGGGTCGCGGGAGCCGCGAATCAGGGCAATTACCTCGTCCAGGTGGTCAAGCGCAATCAGCAGACCTTCCAGGATGTGGGCGCGCTTTTGGGCTTCGGCCAGCTCATAGCGTGTACGGCGAATAACCACCTCGGCGCGGTGCTCTACGAAGTATACAATAAGGTCCTTCAGGTTGAGCGTGAGCGGCCGGCCTTTCACCAGCGCTACGTTGTTTACCCCAAAGGAAGACTGCAGCTGCGTGTACTTATACAAGTTGTTGAGCACCACGTTGGGCATGGCGTCCCGCTTCAGCTCATACACAATGCGCATACCGTCGCGGTCAGACTCGTCGCGCAGGTCGGAAATGCCTTCAATTTTCTTTTCGTTGATGAGCGCCGCCGTTTTCTCAATCATGGACGCCTTATTCACCATGTAGGGAATTTCGGTTATCACGATTTGCTCCCGGCCGGAGGGCTGCACCTCTACGCTGGCTTTAGCCCGCACTACCACGCGGCCGCGGCCGGTTTCGAATGCCTGCCGTACGCCTTCGTAGCCATAGATGGTACCACCCGTAGGGAAGTCGGGAGCCACAATGTGCTCCATCAGCTCGGCAATGGTAATTTCGGTGTTATCCAGGTAGGCAATGATGCCGCTCACTACCTCCGTGAGGTTGTGCGGCGCCATGTTGGTGGCCATACCCACGGCAATGCCGGAGGTGCCGTTTACCAGCAGGTTGGGGAACTTGGCCGGGAATACGGAAGGCTCCTCCAGGGAGTCGTCAAAGTTGGGCTGAAAGTCAACCGTTTCTTTGTCCAGGTCGCTGAGCAGCTCATCGGCCAAACGCTTCAGGCGGGCTTCGGTGTAACGCATGGCCGCCGGCGAGTCGCCGTCTACGGAGCCAAAGTTACCCTGGCCGTCTACCAGCGGGTAGCGCAGGCTCCAGTCTTGGGCCATGCGCACCATGGTATCGTACACGGAGGAGTCGCCGTGCGGGTGGTACTTACCCAGCACTTCACCCACGATACGGGCACTTTTCTTATAGGATTTGTTGTAGGAGACGCCCAGCTCGCTCATGCCGTAGAGCACGCGCCGATGCACAGGTTTCAGGCCGTCGCGCACATCGGGTAGAGCCCGGGAGATAATAACCGACATCGAGTAGTCGATGTAGGCGCCGCGCATTTCATCTTCAATGTTAATTGGGATGATTTTCTCGCCTTCTGCTTCTGCCATAAGAGGTCGGAAAAGCCAATCAAACCCTGCGGGCTGGTGGCTAGTTGGTGGTTACAGTATTAAGCCTGCAAGATACAAAAAAAACGGCCTTATTGCCTAGCTCTGCTAGGTTTTCGACTTGCTTTTATCCGCTTTATTCTTACCCTTTTGCTGCTGGTGCACCTTAATTTTTTCACCAATAGCGGGGTTCTGTTTTTTCCAGATAGGCTGGCCGCGGTAACGGGCTCCATTATGGTAGTGCACCTTACGGGTATGGCACGATAACATGGGGCACGTGCGGCAGGAACTGGCGCCCAGCAGCACAAACAGTGGCACCAGGAGCCGAAGCACAACAATACGAGTGGTCATTGGTCAAATGTACGATTCTATTCGGAAGCCTGTATAGCGGCCGGGCCTACATCGGCACTCTCCCACTCGCGCAGGAATTGGGCCAGAAACTGTTCCATAAAGGCATGACGCTCTTCGGCCACCGCCCGCGCGGCCGGCGTGTGGAGCCGCTCGCGCAGGTGCAGCAGCTTCTCGTAGAAATGGTTGATGGTAGGCGCCGTGTTCTTTTTATAACTCTCGAAGGAGTCATGCGACACGGGGGGCACGGCGGGGTCATGCAGGGGGCGGCCCTTGTGGCCGCCGTAGGTGAAGGCGCGGGCCACGCCAATGGCGCCAATGGCATCGAGGCGGTCGGCATCCTGCACCAGTTCCCCTTCCAGCGTGCTCATGGGTGTGGGCACCCCCAGGCCCTTGAAGCTGATTTCCCGGATGATGGCCTCTACCTGCTGGATGGTGGCTTCCTCGGCCTGCAGGCTGGCCAGCCACTGCCGCGCCGCACGGGGCCCGGCCTCCTCATCACCGCCGTGGAATTTCCAGTCGGCTACATCGTGCAGCAAGGCGCCCAGCTCTACTACTTCTACCTGTGCGGCCGGTGTATGCTGCGCCAGGGTTGCGGCCGTTTGCCATACCCGGCGAATATGCTCCCAATCGTGGCCGGAACCTTCGTTCAGGAATTTTCCCCGGATGAATGCAGCGGTTTTAGCAATAATTTCTGAGTTATTCATCAACGGCGAAATGTAAAGAAATGGAGAAACAGCGGGAAGAGGAAGCTTACCGCTGCCAAGCCACAAAGCAACGAATCTGCCGGGACAAGCTGGCCTCCCTCCTACTAAACGCCGGATTTTCTTTGGATTGTGAATCTCCGGCTGGCATAGTTGCATTTTCAGTCACTGAAGGGCTACCAATGAAACGCGCATCAGCAAACACTTTATGCGCGACCAAGATAATTTGTCAGGGAAATTTCAACCCAATATTTGGCCCTTTGCAGCGAATGGCGTAGGTTTGTCCCACCATTCAGGCCTCCTTAGCTCAGCTGGTAGAGCAACTGACTTGTAATCAGTAGGTCGCTGGTTCGATCCCGGCAGGAGGCTCAACAATTTAATCCCGGAAAACCCGGAAGTCCGCATATCTGGCAACAGAAGCGGGTTTCCGGTTTTTTTGCGTTTAGGTCAAATCCCTTATCCGCGCTATGTAATCCCCTATTCACGCCCCAATACACGCCTCACTTTATGACTATCCAATTTATTCACCGCACGGAGAATATGGATGCCCTGGGCCGGTCCGTTGTGTACCTGCTGGCTCACTTCAATCAGAAGCGGCTGCGCATCAGCACCGGTGAACAAACAGAAGCGACTGGCGGGTAGGCTTCCGGATGCACCTGTATACCAAGCGGGTGCGAAGGAAAACTAACTTTACCAGGAAGTAGCTGGCTGGAGATTAACTAGCGAGAAACCAGGGTACCCTGCCAGAGATGCCGGAGAATAGCCAGGCCCTCCAGAACAAGGACCTGTTGTGCTTCTCAGCTTTGGTGATTGTGGGGAGAAGGCGCCAATAGCGCCAGGATTTCTTCCGCGCGATAGGGCAGACTCCTGGGCCAGGTGCGAGAACAGAAAAGCACGGGCCAGCTCCAGCGGACTTTGCCGGCTACCATCGACCATATACAGCGCTTCATCCAGGGCGGAACCTTGGAACTCTATTTGGGACAGCAAGTAGGAAGTATCCATAGGGAGGGCAATAATCACAGGCAAACTAGTCACCGTTTACTCCCTAATTTCTAAATTTATTAACTAAAAAATATCCAAATGGATCTACTCTTCATTTTGCGGTTGCCCTTTACCATGGCCATTAAGGCGTGTGCCGTCTTGCTCCTGTTGAAGGGGGCCGTAGTGAATGGTAGCAATTGGGGTGAAAGGCAAGGTAGTGGCCTGGAAACTCTTAGCCGAGAGGGCAAAACTAAATTCTAGCGCTACCGTAGTAGCCTCGCGCCGCTTTCCCCCTGCCACCCCAATATGCCCTTACCTTCCCGTGTGTATTTTGAGAATCCGGTTGGCCGGATTATGGAGCATCCGGATGAGTATGCGGTCATCCAGTACCATGCCGGTGAACGGGCATTAGACTGCCTGCAGGCCTTTTTACGGCATACCGGGCAACTCTTACGGTTACATGGCTGGAATCGGCTGCTGGGTGACCAGCGCCTGATGTCGCCCTACACGCCGGAAGAAAGCCAGTGGATTGTGGAATACTGGCTGGCGCACCAGAATCAAGGGCAGGCGGTGTATGGCGCCGTTATTCTGCCCGAAGATGAATTTGCGCGCCTTTCCGTCAATCAGGTGATGCAGGAGGCCCAGGCTGCAGCTTTGACATACCGCCTGTTCGACAATGAGGCAGCCGCGGTGGCTTGGTTAAAACAGGTACCGGCGGCCTAATTCGTCAGTAATTAGCTAACCGCCGGCTCTTAGGATTTGGTGGCCAGCTGCTTTTCCAGCTCGGCTACGCGGCGGAGGGCCTCGGCCGTCTGACGGGCATTCTCCGCCAGGGAGGTCAGCGCTGCCAGCCGTAGCTCCATTTCATCCATGACAATAGCCGCCATATCCTGAAGGATTAGCTTCTGGGCTTCGGTGAGGTAGCGCGGCTTCCGATCAATAATGCAGAAGGTACCCAGCTTGTGGCCATCGTGGGTAATGAGCGGGGCGGCGGCGTAAAACTGTAACCCAAATTCCCCGGCTACTAAGGGGTTAGCCAAAGTGCGCGGGTCGCGGCGGGCATCCTCTACGATATACACCTCATCGGAAAGAATAGCGGAGGCGCACAGGCCCGGGTTGCGGTCAATCTGGTTAGCCTCCAGCCCGTGACGGGATTTAAACCAGATCCGGTCTTCATCGACGAGGCTGATGATGGCAATGGGCATGTTGAAGACCTTAGCCGCCATAGCGGTCATGCGTTCAAAGGTGCCATCGACGGGCGTATCCAGGATGTTGTAACGCTGCAGGGCGGAAAGGCGGCCTGTTTCCGTAATGGTTTGAGTCATAAGAATGATGAAACAGGAAGCTGCGCGGTAATCCGGGAGCAGCGGCAAAGGTACCTTGGTAAAGGTATCTCATCTAACCTAGCAACGTGTGGGTTCGTTCCGTCTGGGGTAGTCTACGGCTGGAGGCGTAACCATTCGGCAGCGGTTAGCAGGCTTTGGAAGGTCATGAAAACAATGCCGGCCGAGGTATGCTGAATGGCTAGCTGCGCCGAAAGCTGGCTGTAGCGCTCGGGGAGTGCACCCAGGCAAAGTAGTGGCAACCCGCCTCGTGGAGCTGAGGAAAAAACACCTCCCCGCCCCAGCGGGCTGCCTCCGCCCACAGACCCGTCAGGTGGGTGTTATCGTTCAGCACTTTGGTGCAGCGTTCCTGCCGGAGGAGTTCCAGCAGCTTCAGGGCCCCGTGCATCACTTCCTCATCGGTGAGGTTGCCTTGCCAGTCCAGGTAGAGACAGTCATCGGTGTAATCGTAGGCAATCGTTAGGGAAGGAACCTGGTGAAGGATGCGCTGGGCCATAGTAGAAGGTGGCGGGACGCTGCGGTTAGCAGCGAAAAGAAAGAAGGGAGTACCATGGCCGGCTGTCTCAGGGGACGGACTGCTGCCCTTAGCGGGCGGCAAAAACGCTAAAAACATTAAAGACAACGACCCCAGCGGGCTGCTGGTTTTGGTGTTTTTAGCGTTTACCAAGAGCAGGCCTAGGGATAATCAACAGCGGCGCACCCTCCTGGTTATTTATAAGCAGAAGCGTAGGCAAGCAGGTGGGCCTTTGCCTGCCAAGTCAGCGTGAAGCGAAACACGAGGCTAGCGGGCCGGGAACTGGCGCTGATAGTGCAGGTTGAGAATGGTATCGACTTTCGCCTTGGTGAGGGGCTGGTTGACCAGGCCAGCTATGGGCAGCCTCGGCATGGAGGAGGTATGAATAGAGCGTTTGTGGTACCCGGAGAGGCTGGCGCAACCAAAAGGGTTCTACGCTTTAGGTTGCAACATGAAAAAAGGCCGGCCAAGGGAGTTCGATAATGAAGGTAGTGCCTTCCTGCTGCCGGCTTTGCAGCCAGATGTGGCCGCCGTGCCACTCCACAATCTGCCGGGCAATGAATAGGTCCAGGCCCGAGTAGTGACGCCGTAAAGCCTGATGCGGGAGGCGCAGCTAATTTTTTGAAGTCATTTACCCATAATATTTCCCTCTTAATACCAGCTTTTAGCCTGGCCTTTTCCTTAGGCCGTTCAGGTGGGTTTGGGAAAGTAAGGACGGTTAGCTGACCGGGATGAGATATGGAAAGTGCACTTCCAGTAACGCACTCAATTTTTCCTTGGTCAGGGGCTTACTAATTAGTCCGGCGATGGGGAGAGAATTGACGTGGCTCAGGTCGCGAGGGTTCATGGAGGTGGTGAGCACTACGATGACAACGGCCTGTTGCTGCAACAGGGGCATGGCCTGGAAGGCATCCAGAAACTCAATGCCACCCATCACGGGCATGTTGAGGTCGAGCAGCACCAGGGCGGGGCGGACCGGGCTGAACAAGGTGCCGCGTTGGGCCAGCATTTCCAAGGCTTGCTCACCGTTTAGGGCTACCAACACCTGGTCGGCTATGTTCAAACGATGCAACAGCCGCTGGTGGAGAAAATTGCTGGTTTCATCATCGTCAACCAGTAGCACAGTGGAAAGCTTATTCATAAGACGCGTAGCAATAACAGGAAAGGAAGACTTTATTCAGCTGTTGCTCCTGCCGGCAGCGTGATAATGAAAGTTGAGCCTACTCCTATCTCGCTTCTCACCGCGATATTGCCGCCGGCATTTTCGACCATGCGCTTGACCATGTAGAGGCCGATTCCGGAGCCATCCACGTGGTCGTGGAGGCGGCGGAACAGGCCAAAGAGCTGGCCCTGCTGAACCTCATTGAGACCTAAGCCATTGTCCTGCACCTCGAGTACAATGGTGGATTTGGTACTGCGGCAATGCAGTCGTACTTCGGGCGGGCAGCCGGGGCGCTGGTACTTAATGGCGTTGCTAAGCAGGTTGTAGACAATGCTGCGCAGGTTTTGGGGGGCGAAGGAAATGCTAGGGCAGGTGGTGATATCCAGAGTGAGGCAGCCATCCGCCGCAATCAATGAGGCGGCCAAGTCGATGCGGATTTCAGCCACTAACGCAGCCAGGTCCACGGCTTCCGGGGCTGGGTTTGGCCCCGCTGAAGCCGGGACACATCGGTGAGTTGGGCAATAGTAAGCTGGAAGCGGTCGACAGCCTGTTGCATACGCGCAAGCAGGGGCTGCACGTGGTCGGACTGCTTGACGGAGGCGGGCAGTTCTTCGCCTAGCGCGTGTAGCAGCCCTTCGAGGTTGCTGATGGGGGCCTTCAGGTCGTGGCTGGCGGTATAGACAAAGGTGTCGAGGTCGGCGTTGGTGCGCGTGAGCTGGCTGTTGGCGGCGGTCAGTTCGGCGTTGGCCTGGGCCAGTTGCTTTCGGGCGGCCACTTGCTCGGTCACATCGGTGCCAAACACGGCAATGCCCGCCGGCTGGCCGGCTTCCTCAAACCGGTGGTACGTGAAGTTAAAGTAATGGCGCCTGGGGGGCAGGCCATTGGGCTGGGCGAGGTCGGCGGGCACTTCGACCCCTACTTGCGGCTCGCCGGTGGCGTACACCCGGTCGAGCAGGGCCACAAAGTCTGGCGTGGCGGCGTCGGGTAGCACTTCCGCCAGGGGTTGGCCCAGGAGCTGGCGTCCCGGAAACACCCGTTCCTGGGCTGCATTGCAGTACTCAAACCGGTGGTCGGGACCCCGCAACAGGGTGAGCAGAGCGGGCGTTTGCTCAAACACCTGGTGAAAGGCTTCGCGCTCGTTCAGCTGCCGTTGGGTAGCGGCCAGCGCGTCGGCCTGCAGGGTTTCGTTGAGGCGGCGGGCCAGCACCGCCTCGGTGACGTTATAGGCGAAGAGAGAGACGCCGACCGTGTGGCCCTGCTCCTGGTAGGCGTCGCAGGAAAACGTGAAGTACTGGGTGCGGGCGGCCTGCCCCGCGGGCGGTACCAGGGTTAGAGGCGTTTCCACGCCGAAGTACGAGATACCGGAGCGGTACACGCCGTCGAGCTCTGCCACTAGGCCCAGGGCTTCGGCCTCGGGGTGCCAGTCGGCCACAGAACGGCCGAGGGGCATGGGGTGGTCGGGGAAAAGCTGCTGAAAAGCGGGGTTGCCGTAATCGAGCTGGTGAGTAGGCCCGCGCAGGATACACACGGCGGCCCGGGTCTGGCTCAGGAAGCGTACGAGGCTGGCCCGCTGATGGTCGGCCTCGGCCTGGGCTGCCTGAGCAAACCGGGTTGATGCCAAGACCTGGCCTTCCAGGTGCTGGATGTGCGCATGCAGGTCGGCATTGCTGGTGAGCAAATCTTGGTTGGTAGTCTGCAGGAGGTCGATAACCGTGGCCAGCTCTTGGTTTGGCTGCACCTGCCCGGGAGAGCCCGGAGCAATGTTAAGGGGGGTGGGAGTGCCGAGGGGGGAATTTGACATAGCGGCGCCGGATGCGCCAGGGGAAAACAGGAGCCAGGAAAGCAGCGGCGCAGACTGCGGGCGAAAAGGGCCGACGGCCGCGCTGAGGCGGTGGAGGGGCCTCCGGGGGCGGAAGGCAAGCCGGGCGGCCGTCCACGCGAACCCGGCAATAGGGATATACGGAGGTAAGCGAACAATGAACGGGAAGAAGAAAAGCCGGACCGTATGCGGGACCTTGTCCGTATACATGAAAAGATGCACTGCCCCTCCCCGACGGCTGCCTCAGGGGGCATAGCCTAGACAGGGCTATGCACTGCGCAGGTTTACATGCGGCATTATTACCGATGATTTTTGGGCAATACTAAACCTCACCGTGAGCCAATTGGGCTCCAACCGTAACAGATATGGCCCTTTCCAGAACAAAAGACCACCGGAAACACCGCCGGGATATTGTAGTGATTGGTGCTTCGGCGGGCGGCGTTACGGCCCTGCTGAATTTGGTGAAAACCCTGCCAGCCGATTTTCCGGCTCCTATTTTCGTGGTGCAGCACGTGGGGCCCGACTCGCCCAGCATTCTGCCGCAACTGCTCAGTGCAGCAGGGCCACTGCTTGCAAAACACCCCGAGAATGGGGAAATCATGGTACCTGGGGTGATTTACGTGGCCATGCCCGACCACCATTTACTGGTAGAAAACGACCGGGTGCTGGTGACGCGGGGCCCGAAGGAAAACCGCTTCCGGCCCTCTATCGACGCGCTGTTTCGCTCGGCCGCCTACATGTATGGCCCCCGCGTGATTGGCGTGGTGCTCACGGGCTACCTCGACGATGGTACCTCGGGCCTGTGGAGCGTGCAGCGCATGGGCGGGCTGGCCGTGGTGCAGGATCCGCATGATGCGCAACAGCCGGCCATGCCGGAAAATGCGCTGCAATTTGTTCAGGCCGACCACATTGTGCCACTGGCGGAGATAAGCGCGCTGCTGGTGCGCCTGACCCTGGAGCTGGCCCCGGCCAAAACGCGGCTGCCGGCCGCCCAGCTGGACCTTCTCAAAATCGAGTTTACCATTGCCAAGCAAAACAACGCTTTTGAGCTGGGTATCATCGACAAGGGGGAGCTTACGTCCTTCACCTGCCCCGACTGCCACGGGGCGCTCACCCAGCTCATCGAGGGCAAGCTGATTCGCTACCGCTGCCATACGGGCCACGCCTACACCATCAGCGCACTGCTGAGCGAGGTTACCCAATCAGTGGAAAGCCTGCTCTACCAATCCATGCGCGGGCTGGAGGAAACCAAGCTGCTGCTGCTGAACCTGGGGCAGCACTTTGAGCAGGAAAAACAACCGGCTGTAGCCGCGTTATTTTTCCGCAAAGCGGACGAAACCGGCCACCAGGCCCGCGTGGTGCATGACTCCATTCTCAAGCAGGAGGCACTAAGCGGTGACCTGCAGTTCCAGAAAAAGAAAGAAGGGTAGTCTGTACGCCACCAGAATAGCCGGTTTGCCCCGAATAAAGCTGTACCTTACTGGTATCCCCAGCAAAAATGCCTGATATAGAGCAGTTTGACAACAACACCCCCCACCCCACTCCACCGGCCGCTTCTTTGGTTGGCCGCGAGCCGGATGAGGCGAATAGTGCCGGGGCGCGTCAATTGTTGGATCTGGTGCGGGATTCCCCGGCTTGCCTAGCCAGTCTGGCCGGTCCTGACCATATGGTTACCGTGACCAATCAGCGGTTTCGCGGACTGTTCGGCAACCGGCCCCTGGTGGGCCTACCGCTGCGGGCGGCCTTGCCAGAGTTGACCAGTCAGCCCTTTTTCAGCCTGCTGGACGAGGCATATGCCAACGGGCGCACTTGTTACGGCCTTCAGGAAGTAGCTTACCACGGCCGCGCCGGACATAATCCCGTGCATTTCACGTTCATTGGCCAGGCCGTGCGGAATGCCGACGGCACAGTGACCGGACTATTGCTGTTTGCCTACGATGTAAGTGCCCATGTGCTGGCTCGCCAGTGGGTGGAAACCCATGAAGAGTACGCCGCCCGTACCCGTCAGCAGCTGGCCGTGGCCAACGAGAAACTCTCCATCACCAACGAGGAGCTGGACGTGACCAACGAAGAGCTGACGGTGAGCAACCACGAGTTGAGCGTCACTAACCTGGAACTGGCCCTGGCCAATGAGCGGCTCTCGGTCGCCAACGAGCAGCTGCGGGCCACCAACGAGGAAATTTGCCTGCAGGCAGCGGAGCTGCGCCGGGCCGAGGCGGCCGTGCGCCAGCTCAACGACGAGCTGATGCTTACCAACGATGGACTGGTAGAAACCGTGTCCAGCGCCGTGGAGGAAGTGGAGGCGGCCCGGCGCGAGGCGGAGGCACAGCGCCAGCGCCTGCACCGGCTGGTAGCCGAGGCCCCCGCCCTGATTGCCGTTCTTTCCGGCCCGGAGCACCGCTTTCAGCTGGTTAACGAGGCGTTTCAACACCTGCTTGGAAACCGCACCCTGATGGGCCAGCCCTTTCGGGAGGCGCTGCCTGAACTGGCGGGCCAACTGTTTGGGGAGCGGCTGGAAGCCGTGTACCGCACGGGTGTCACCTACCACGGCACCGATGAGCCCGCCGCCCTGGACCGCACCAACACGGGCCAGCTGCAGATGGGATATTTCAACTACATCTACCAGGCTACCCAGAACGCGGCCGGTTGCATCGATGGCATCCTGGTCTTCGCTTACGACGTGACGGCCCAGGTGCTGGCCCGGCAAGTGCTGGCCGACAACCGGCAGCAGCTGTTGGCCTTAAACCAGCAGCTGGCGGCAGTAAACGAAAAGCTCTACGCCGCCAACGCCCAGCTGGGGGACGCCAATGTACTACTCGTGGACGCCAACGACCAGTTGGGTGACAGCAACCAGCACCTCACCTTCGCCAACACTGAGCTGGATACTTTCGTCTACACGGCCTCGCATGACCTGCAAAACCCTATTACCAACCTGGAAGGGCTGCTGGGCGTCTTGCGCGAAGAGTTGCCGGACGAATGCCAGGCGGGCCCAGCGGCCCGTATTCTGGAGCTGATGCACGATTCGGTGGAGCGGTTCCAGCGTACCCTGGGCCACCTGGCCGCCATTACCCGCCTAGCCCCTGCCCTGGGCGTTCCCCCTGTTCCGGTGAGTTTGGCGGAGGTGGTGCGGGACGTGCTGCTGGACCTGGCGCTGCCCATCACCGCGACGGGCGCGCAGGTGGAGGTGGATGTGGCCGCGTGCCCGGCGGTAGCCTTCCCGGAAAGCAACCTGCGCAGCATTATCTACAACCTGCTCAGCAACGCCATCAAGTACCAGCGCCCCGGCCTGCCCCCGCGCGTGGAGGTACGCAGCCGAATGGAAAACGGGGGCTGCGTGCTGGAGGTGGAAGACAACGGCCTGGGGCTAAGCGCAGCCCAGCAGGCGCAACTCTTCGGCTTGTTTCAGCGCTTGCACGCGCACGTGGATGGCTCGGGCGTGGGCCTTTACATGGTGAAGAGAATGGTGGAGAACAGCGGAGGCCGCATTGCCGTGGAAAGCCAGCCCGGCGTGGGTAGTATATTCAGCGTCTATTTCAAGGGCTGAGGTTTGGTGCTTTTGCGGGCCGAATCAATCCGGCATGCATTCCTTATAGGCATTAAACGCCAACGCGCCTTTCCCTAAGAGGCAGGAATCGTGGTCGTAAACGCCAGGCCAAGGGCCTTGGCTGCATATAGGTACCAGTGCCAGCTGGAGTGCCGAAGGCTAGCGGGCCGGAAACTGGCGCTGATAGTGCAGCTTGAGAATGGTATCGACTTTCTCCTCGGTGAGGGGCTTGCTGACCAGGCCGGCAATGGGCAGGGCCTCGATGCGCCCCAGGTCCACGGAGCTCATGGAGGAAGTGTGCATGACGATGACCACAGCCTGCTGCTGGGCCGGGGGCAGCTGCTGGTAGGCTTCAACAAAGGCCAACCCATCCATGCCGGGCATTTTCACGTCGAGCAGTACCAGCACCGGACTGGTTGGGTTGGCCTGCTGGCTGAGTTGCTCCAGGGCGGCAAAAGCAGCCACGCCATCGGTAGCGGCCAGGTATTGGTCGGCGACGCCGAGCTGCTGGAGCAGGCGTTCATTGAGGTCATTGGTGAGCGGGTCGTCGTCGACGAGCAGCACACTGGAAAGCTTGAGCATGAAAAGCGGGACTTGGGCGGCAGATGCAGTTGGGGAAGCCCAAAAGGCCGCCCCTGCTGGTCGTAAAGATAAGGCAAGGCTGGCTAAGGGAGTTCGACAAAGAAGGTGGTACCATCTTTCTCCTTGCTCTCCAGCCAGATATGGCCGCCGTGCAGCTCCACAATCTGCCGGGCAATGAACAGGCCCAGGCCGGTGGTGACTTCTCCCTGCAGGCCGGCGCGGCGGGTGGGGTTAAACTTTTCGAAGAGGTTGGCGTGCAGCTTGCCGGGGATGCCAATGCCGGTATCCTGGACGGTGATGCGCGCCTTCCCGCCTTCTTCCCGCAGGCCGATGGTGATTTTACCCCCGGCCGGCGTGAACTTAATGGCATTGCTGAGCAGATTGTCCAGCACCCGACCAAACTTCTCCGGCTGGATGGGCGCATATTGGGGTTCGTCCGGCAGGTCCAGGGCCAGGGCCACACCTTTTTCCTGGGCGGCCAGGCGGTGTACCGCCAGGTGCTGGGTCAGGTAGGCGTTCAGGTCGGTGGGGTTCTTCTGCAGGCCGTGCTCGTCCAGGTCGCCGATGTAGAGAATATCCTCCAGCAAGGTATTCGCATGGGTACAGGCATGCTGGATAAGGGACAGGTAATGCACCATTTCCGGGGGTGGGGGCGCCTCCCCGTTGCGGCTGATAAGCTCCCGCTGAAGCAGGTCGGCCAATAGCTCAATCTGCGCAATGGGATTCTTGATGTCGTGGGTGGCCAGCTGCAGAATGGTTTCCTGCGCATCATACACCCGCTTGAGGGAAGCTTCCAGGCCTTTGCGCCCGGAAACATCTTCCAGAATGGTATAGCCCAGCTCCCCACCCTCATCGGGGAAGAGCACCGAGGTGACCTGGCACCAGAAGCTGGTGCCATCGGCCCGGATCATACAGGTTTCCAGCGTGAAGTGGGGCATCTTATGCTGCCACAGCTGCTGCTGTAAGTGCTGCCAGTCTGCGCTGTACTGCGGGTGGGAAAACTCCCGGATTTTGCGGCCAATAAGCTCCTGGGGGTTGGTGAAGCCGAGCATGGCCACCACGGCCTGGTTGACCTGGCGGATGGTCAGGTCGGGGGTAATGATTTTCTGCCCCAGGGGGGAATTCTCAAAGACGGTGCGGAAGCGGGCCTGGCTTTGCTCATACCGGTCGTGGTGCGCCTGGTGCTGGGTAGCCGTGAGCTGTTGTTCGCGGAGCTGGCGGATTTCCTCGCGCAAAGCTAGGTTTTCTGCCGCCAGGGAATCACTGGGAGCCGTGTGGTCAGGAGCCTGGGGCATAAATGACAGGGAAAAATAGGGTATACGGGCACTAAGATAAAGGGTAGGCACATGGGTGACAGGTAAAGCATACGGGCTGATGTGCTTTGCCTGCCTCCAGGTTAGGTGGTGAGGAGTTGCCGCGCGGCCTCGGTGAGGCCGTAGAGGCGGGCTACCAGGGTATCGATTTGCTGTTCCAGAGTGGTGGTATCGGCGGTGGGCTGGGTGGCTTTGGCGGCCAGCACCTGCTCTACCAGGGTTTGTATTTCCTGTTTAGGAAATGTTGCAGTGCTGGAAGGGAAGCTTAAGCCATAATACCCTTTATTTACTTAACTATATCCTCTGCTATATCCTCTCTTTTATGCAAAAAAAATTATTCAACGCGGCGGGCAGGGTACATATGACCACGGAATATGATACCGTGAATAACTGGGTGTATAATAACTGGATAGGCCCGCAAGACCTGGCCAGTGTCATGGCCGGCAGCGAGGCCGGCTTAAAGCTGCTGCGGAAACATTCCTGCTCCTTGCTGCTCAATGACAATCGGCACACGGTTGAGCACTGGGACTATGCCGTGGAGTGGGTGGTGGCGCAGTGGCTGCCACGCGCTTTGGCCGCCGGGCTGACGCACTATGCCCAGGTCATTCGGGCGGAATCCCCGACTTCCCTTTCGGCAGACGTCTTGTACAGGGCTATTAGTGAACAGGTGGAGATGCGCGTGTTTATCAGCCTGGCGGAGGCTCAAGACTGGTTGCAAAAGGTGCGACGTAAGGGGTAAATGCTTTTATAGCTCCCTCCTGCCGATGAAAGTAATCTTAACCGCCCCTTCGGCCAAAACTGAATGACTCAGGTTTTCGGCTGGAGGAAGCGGAAAGGGCTTAAGATGGCAGTGGAATAGTGGGCAGGCGGAGCCACTCATAAGCAGAGGCCACATCCTCAAAAAGAGCCAGCTGCGGCAACGGGCCGGCCGCTGCTTCTATAGTGTTGATATAGGCCCGGCTGAAGATATCGGCGCTTTGCACCCAGGCAACACTTTCGATACCCAGGTGCGCCGCCCGGGGCAGGTAGTTCTCGGCTACCCACCGGGCCAATTCCCAGCTGGATTGGGTAACCAGCGTGTTATCATTAAGGACTTTCCGGACGCCGGTTTGCTGAATAAAGCCCAGCACCTGCGCACACGCTGCCTGCACGGGGGCCATAGCAAGGGGGCCTTTCCAGGCCATGTAGAGCCAGGCGTGCTCCTCATCAAGCTGCACATCGAGCAGGGCGGATTGCAGTAAATAGGTAACGGCCATGAGCTGGACCAACGGGTAACGATAGGAACCCAAGATACAACCTGGGACACGCCTTATCCTGGTGAATAAAAAAGCCCAACGGTTACGTCGGGCTTTTCGGGCTTTTCTGAGATAACCCAGCGGGAAGTGTTTTTACAAATAAGTTGCCGGGGAATAGTGGGTGGCTTTACGCGGTGAGGAGCTGCTGCTCGGCTTCGGTGAGACCGTAGAGGCGGGCTACCAGGGTATCGATTTGCTGTTCCAGAGCGAGGGTATCGGCGGTGGGCTGGGTGGCTTTGGCGGCCAGCACCTGCTCCACCAAGGCCGCTATTTCGACTTGCTGCTCGGGCGTGGCGGTGGGGATGGGAAGTTGGGAAATATATTTAGGCTTGTATTCGAAAAAAGCGTCTTTCAATTTGGCTCCAATCGATTTGAAATAAGAGTCGGTGATAGAAGAGTTAAGAACACCTAGAAGATAAAGGTCATCTGTGGGAATTATGGTTGTTTTATCGTTTGAGTATGTTCCGTTTACATCATAGGTATAGGGTGCACTTGTAGCAAAAGTGCGGATGATAATTTTCGGATTTTCAAACTCGTTGTAGTAGTCGCAAGAGCGCAACTCCCACCAGTAATGCCCTTTGTCGGTGCGTTTAGAGGCGGCGGCTTCAAAGGGTAACAAATGCCTAGCAATAGCCGGGTATCGGGCTTCTAGTGCTTCCCAAGGGTTTGCGTGTGCAGGTGTAACCGGGGGTACATTATAGATTCCACGCTTGTCCTTCTGCCAACCCAACTGACGCCGTGTCCAACCAGTGGGCAGCATAATCAAGTACGTTTTGCTATTGGGCATCTGGTAACGCTTCAGGTCTCGGCCTGCCAGAAAGGGCTTCAATATTTCCTCGGAAGCGGGGTCTTCTGCAATAAGCTGTTCACACGTCGAGGCATCCAGCACAAAGGCTTCATTAAGCCCTGTCTTTATGCCATAGAAAATTTTACCCTTCACATATTCCTTTAAGGGAACCCCGGCCGCTAGCAATGCATCAACCTGCTTTTGCTTGGGTGCTTCCGACAGGCTCCAACCCGTTTCGAGGAGGGTACTTTGCAGTACCAAGCGGGCGTGCTCATCTACCAGCTCTTCAAGTGAATACTCAGGCAGCGAAGGAATTAAAGCGGTGCGAAAAACCGTGTCTTCGGCTGGGCGCTGTCGTTTGAAAGAAAGTATAGCAGGATAGGCTTTGACCTGCGGAAACACATACAGGTCACCAAAATCAGTGAACTCAACTAAGGTGTGAGAAACAGGGAGCCAGCGCCGTAGTGGTTCGCCAAAGCCGGTGTTCAGCCACTTATTGGAGGTGATGAAGGATAGTTCGCCTCCGGGGGCCAGCAGCCTGGCTCCCAATTCCATGAAGTAGATGTAGAGGTCGGCGCCGCTGGAACCGGTTTCATAATGGTCTTTCAGGTGTTTTTTAGCGGTGGGTGCCAGCTCCTCCTGCCGGATATAGGGCGGGTTGCCAATTACCACATCGAAGCCGCGGAACTGGCCTTTCTCATCGAGAATCTCGGGAAACTCGAAGCGCCACTCAAAGGCCTCGCGGAAGAGGGCGCCCTGCTCGTAGGCGGTAATTTCCTTTTCCAGCTGGTCGGCGAGGAGCTCCAGGCGGCGCATCTCAAAATGGCGCGCCTCCAATTGCTTGGCGGTTTCAGGGATGAGGAAGTGCTGGGTTTCGAGGGCGGCGTGCTGGCCCCGGTAGCGGCGCAGGTCTTCGCGCTTTTTGTCTTTTTTGTGCAGCACGGCCGTGAACTGCTGCTTTATCTGCCGGAGGTGGTCTTGGAGGGTATCCTTGGCCTCGCGGCCGCGGCTGTTGAAGTATGCGTGGACGGTTTCGCGGTAGGCTTTGAGGGAGAACTTGCCCTGTTTGAACACCTCGGAGAGGTCGGCATCGAGGGGGAAGCGGCTGAGCAGAGAGTTGCCGGGCTTGATGTTGAGGTCGAGGTTGGGCAGGGTTTCCAGCTCCTGGAAGTGGGTATCGGGGCGGTAGTAGGCGTGCTTGAGCAGCTCAATCCAGAGGCGCAGGCGGCAGATGCGCACGGAGTTGGGGTTGAGGTCGACGCCGAACAGGGCGTGCTCCATGAGGTGGCGCTTTTCGCGGAACAGGGCGCTTTGCAGGCGGGTGTGCTCCGGGGGCACGGTGCGGGTGCCATTGGGGGCCAGGGTGGCGCGGTACTGCACCAGCTGGTCTTCTTCGTCTTTCACCACCAGCTCGTCGCGGGCCACGACGAGGGAGTAGCGGAGGCGACGGCCTTCGTCGTCGAGGAGCAAGGATAATTCGCTCTTGATGGCCAGCAGCTCGTTGAGGGCCGAAACCAGGAAGTGGCCGGAGCCCACGGCGGGGTCGCAGACGGTGAGCTGGTTGAAGTGCTGGCTGTATTCCGGGCGCTTTTTACCATCGAGGGCATCGGCCAGCTGGGGAATGGTTTCCACCCCAAAGCCGTACTGCTTGTTGAAGTGCTGCACCACGGCCCGCCGCAGGGTTTGGCGGCAGATATACATGGTGATGAAGCCGGGCGTGTAGAAGGAGCCGTCCTTGTAGCCGTTGAGCTTCTCGAAGATGAGGCCGAGCACGGCGGCGGAAATGAGGGCTTTGCCGTCTTCCTGCACCTGCTCCTCCCCTTCGGAGGCAAAATCATAGGCATCGAGAAAGCGCAGCAGGTAAGCCAGGGCCTGGGGCGCCGGGCCGGCAGTGCGCAGCACAGACTTGCGGTGCAGGGGCAGCGCGAGGTGGTCTTCGAGGGCGCTGACCTTGATGGTTTTGTTTTCGAGCAGGGAGGGCTCGTAGAGGGAGGAGTTGAGGTAGGGTATGTGGCTGTACTGCGTTTTGACGGGCTCTTTGCGCTCCTGGGGCGGGGTGTTGAGGACGCGGAAGAAGAGCTTGTTGAGGGTGTCGTACTCGGGGATGAGCTCGGGGGTAAGGAAGCGGAAGCGGGCATCGTGGCCGGGGTGGTAGCGGCGGAGCTGGCCTTCGAGGAGCTTGAGGAAGAGCAGGCGGTTTACCCAGGTGAGGCAGAGCTCGAGGGCGACGCCGGTGAGGCGCTCCTCGGGGGTGGCGCCGTAGGTGGCGGCCTAGGCGGGCGTGAGGTTGGTCAGCTCGTTTTCACTGTCGAGGATGAGACGGGTGTTTTCGAGCAGGGAGCCGGGCTGCTGGCGCTCGGGGGCGCAGCGCTGGATGAGCTTGCGGCCCTTGTCCTTTACTTCTTCCAGGCCAATGAGGTAGAGCAGCTCCTCGTAGAAGGCGCGGTTAAGGGTGTTGGCGTCCTGGGCAAAGGGCTCTTTGAGCAGGTGGGGCGGGGAAAGCAGCTTGCAGAGCAGTATCTGGTCGCGCTCCTGGGTGGTTTTGGCAGTGAGGTTGAAGTAGGTGAAGGGCAGCTCGGCGGGCAGGGCCTCCAGGAAGGGCGCGGCTATGCTGTCGTAGAAGAAGCTGGTTTTGCTGGAGGAAGCGGCTTTGCGGTCGAACTCGCGGAACTGGCTTTTCAGGGTGGTATTGGCCCAGAAGAGGCGGTCGAAGTCGAGGGCATCGAATAGGAACCACTCGTAGCCGTTGGTGATGACCAGGCGCTTGAGGCTTTTGCTGTCGGTGTCGGCGTGCTTGTCGCGGTCCTGCAGGTAGTAGTAGAGCAGCTCGTGGAAGGCGCGGCGGTTGAGGTTGGTGGTGGTGACCATTTCCCCTGCAGTTTGGGGGCGCTTGAGCTCGAGGATTACGCCGACGGGGTCCTGGGGGCGGGCGCCGGTGCGGATAACCAGGTCGCGCTTCTGGCGCACGTTGACGTCGTAGGCGCCGAAGTTGGTATTCGTCAGGAAGCGGACGACGAGGTTTTTGACGTACTCCTCGGTTTCGTTTTGCTGCACGGCGTGGGCCACGTCGCGCAGCAGGGCGGTGCGGCCGGTTTCAAAGGTGTCGAGCTGCTCGCGGGTGGGTTTCTGGCGGCGGTAGGCGAGGTCGAGGGACTGAGCGGGGGTGAGTAGCTTAGGTAGCAATGCGAGCGGATAAACGGGGTAAGGAAATAGCCGGGCAAGCTACTGAAAAGCGGGGTGGAATGGTGAGGGTTGAGGGTTGGGGTGGTAGAAATAAAAGCCAGGTGGAGTAGGTATTCTTATTCAAAAAAGTCAAAATTCGCTGCCGAAGCCTTTAAGCCGGCTGATTGGTTTACCCGCGCTGTTACGCCGGGGGTGCGAAACCGCTTAGCGTATACGCTACCGGTTGTCCTGCTAATCAGGATGCATGCCGGCCAGCGTAGCCGCTATTCCGTCTGAAAGGTCGTATCTTGCCTGGCAGGCAAGCGGATAGCCAGGTATAGTGCTATAAAGCTTTGCCCTGGAAGTCCGGACCCGCGGTTTTATCCGGCTGACAGCCTGCTGCGCCCTACGCATCGGCTACTCCCCTCCTCCTACCAACCAACCCGCACTTGCCAGTCAGGCTGGTGATACAGACTCCATGCAGGAAAGCGAAAAAAAATATCGGCGGTATATCGAAGCCAGCCAGGATTGCTTAGTCACGCTTAATCTGGAGGGCGCCATCATGGACAGCAATGAGGCCGCCGTTATGCTGACAGGCGTGGAACGCAACGCCCTGGTGGGGGCTGATTTTTCCGCCTTTTTTACGGAGCCGGAATTGGTAAGGAATACCTACCGGGAGGCAATGGGGCAGGGCGTGGTTCGAAACGTGCCCTTCACCATCCGCCACGCCAGCGGCACTTTGACGGAGGTTTTATTGGACGGCTTCGTGCATAAGAACGAGCAGGGCGCGGTTCTGGGCGCGGTGTTAGTAGCCCGGGAAGCGGCCGGGAAGACCTGGGCTGCCGAGTTGGGTATTGCCAACAAGGAACTGGCTTTTCAGCTCAACGAAAAGGAAAAACGCGCCGACGAGCTCAGCATTGCCAACCAGGAGCTAGCGTTCCAGAATGAGGAAAAAGAGAAGCGGGCCCAGGAGCTGCGGGTAGCCAACAAAGAACTGGCTTTTCAGAATGACGAGAAGGAAAAGCGGGCCCAGGAATTAAGTATTGCCAACACCGAGTTGGCATTCCAGAACGACGAGAAGGAGAAGCGCGCGGCCGAGCTGGTCCTGGCCAACACTGAACTGGCCTTTCAGAACGATGAGAAAGTAAAGCGGGCCGCCGAGCTGCGCGTGGCTAACTATGCCCGCGGTCTGATTGAAGCCAGCCGCGACCCGCTGGTGACCATTAGTCCGGAAGGTAAAATCACCGACATGAACCAAGCCACGGTGAAAATTACCGGGATGCCCCGGGCACAACTGATTGGGTCCGATTTCTTCGTGTACTTCACCGACCCGCAGATGGCGCGCGAGGTGTATCAGGAAGTATTTGCCAAGGGCGCGGTGGCCGATTCACCTCTCACCCTGCGCCACAAAAACGGCAAGCTCACCGACGTGCTCTTCAATGGGTCCGTCTATAAGAACGACGAGGGCCAGGTGCTGGGCGTGGTGATTGTGGCCCGGGATGTGACCGACCAAAAGCGCATTGCCACCGAGCTGATTGAAGCCCGATTCGCGGCCGAGCGTGCTACCGTGCTGGCCGAAGAGGCCCAGGCCAAAGCGGAAAGCGCGGTAAAAGCCAAGCAGCAGTTTCTCAGCAACATGAGCCACGAAATTCGGACGCCCATGAATGCCATTATCGGCTTTACGAAAGTACTGCTCAGTACGGAACTGACGGATAAGCAAAGGGAATACCTGACGGCCATTAAGCTCAGCGGCGATACGCTGATTGTGCTCATCAACGACATTCTGGATCTGGCCAAAGTGGATGCGGGCAAAATGACGTTTGAGCAACTTCCGTTCAAGCTCGCAGCGTCGGTATCGGCCATGGTGCACCTGTTCGAAACCAAGATTCAGGAAAAGAACCTGGCCCTGGTGATGGACTACGACGCCAAAATCCCGGAGGTGCTGCTGGGTGACCCCGTGCGGCTGCACCAGATTATTCTCAACCTGGTGAGCAATGCCGTGAAGTTCACCAGCGAAGGCGCTATTACGGTGGGGGTGCGCATGCTGGTGCAGGACCAGGAAAAAGTCATCCTGGAGTTTTCGGTGACCGACACGGGCATTGGCATTGAAGAAGCCAAGCTGAGCACGGTGTTTGACGACTTCCAGCAGGCCACCAGCGGCACCAGCCGCCTGTACGGCGGCACAGGCCTGGGCCTGGCCATTGTTAAAAACCTGGTGGAGCCCCAGGGCGGCACCATTCACGTGAAAAGCACGGTAGGCGTGGGCTCCACGTTTAGCTTTATCCTGAGCTTTGGCAAAACGAGCGAAAAAGTGGATGCTGAATCGGGGTTGATCCTGGAGCGGGAAGCCGGGTTCCAGGACGTCCGGATTCTGGTGGTGGAAGACATTGCCCTGAACCAGCTGCTGATGAAGACGCTGCTGGAAGACTTCGGCTTTGCGATGGATGTGGCGGGCAACGGGAAAATAGCCCTGGAGAAGCTGCGCACCACCCGTTACGACATTGTGCTCATGGACTTGCAAATGCCCGTGATGAACGGGTTTGAGGCCACGGAACACATACGCCAGGAACTGCGCCTGAACGTGCCCATCATTGCCCTGACGGCTGACGTGACGACCGTGGATGTGCAGAAGTGCAAGGCCGTAGGCATGAACGACTACATCTCCAAACCCATTGATGACAAGCTGCTTTACAGCAAAATTATCAAGTATCTGAAGCTGGCTGGCGCTGACCAAACCGCCGGAGCCGCTGTGGAAAGCCCCACCACACAGGCCGAGAACTGCGTCAACTTCAATTATTTGAAACGGATAACCAAAAGTGATGCGCGCATGGCTGAAATGATAGGCCTCTACCTGCAGGAAATTCCCCAGCTGGTGCAAACCATGAAGCAGGCTATTGCCGAAAAAGACTGGCCAGGTTTAAAAGGCGCCACGCATTCCATCATTCCCACGTTTGCCACCATGGGGATGAACCCTGAACTGGAGGGCATGGCTAAAGCCCTCCAGGAGCAGGCGGACCGTTTGATTGCCACCGGAGAAGGGGCCGGCGCGGAAGCAATGGCCGGGCTCCTGTTTATGTTTTCCAAGATTGAGGCGGCCTGCAGCCTGGCGGCCCAGGAACTGCAGGCGAAGCTGCGCACACTGGTTCCTCCGCCTGCCCTGGCGTAGGCGAAAAAGCAGAGCGCGCCCACGGGTGGAGGTGGAATAGTGACGCCTTCCCTTTCCGCTTTTGGCAATAGATACGTCCGTATGGCTCCATCAGGGTTTATGGGCCTGACAGTGCTCTACATGACACGCTCCGGCACACCTATGCGTTGGAGGCGTTGCCTGTTAGATAAGTGCATAGGGCCCGGCAACATGGCCAGCGGGATACTTCGCGGGCGGTTGGCGGAGGTGGGCGCGTTAAGTAGCTTGGGTAGTTGGTCAGGCTTCAGGGGGAGGCGGCCAGTTGGGGCGCGGGTGGCGCTGGGCGGCCAGCTGCACCTGCCGGCGTTGATGCTCGGCAGCTTCGACTGTGAGCAGGCCGCGGCGCTCCTTTTGCTTGATGATGGTGAGCTTGAGGCGCAGGTGTTCGATGTTGGGGTGGTCCGAAGGGATGCGGCGGCCGATGCCCGTGGTGAGCTGTGGGGCTATTTGCTGGAGCTGGTGCAGGGTGGCGGCCTGCTCGCCGGCGCTGTGGGCTTTCTGGTCGAGGTGCTGGGATTCCAGATATTGGGCCTTACGCTCGAAGTAGGCGTGCAGCAGCTCGTAGATGCGGGCGGGGTCGATGGCTTGGTATAATGTCCTTGAGACTGTCGTGGGTGTAAGTGTGGGCCAGCGTGTCGGCTATTTCGAGGATGTCGGCGGCGTCGGGCTTGTCGGGCACGCGGAGGGAATCGATGAAGGCCCGGAGGATGACTACCAGCAGCTTGACAACTGTGGATATGAGGCTCCAAATGAAAATTTCATAGCCCGCCTCCGCTTAAACGCTTAATTTGATGAGAAGCTCCATCTTGCGCTGCAATGCCGGCTACATTCCGCATTAGTCTTTTTCAACTTTTGAAAACATGCCCTCACAAGCCCTTTCCATCCGTCCTTTTATCGGAGCCAGCGACTTCGCCGTTTCGCGAAGCTTCTACCGCGCATTCGGTTTCACTGAAATAGTGCTCTCACCCGTTATGTCGTATTTCGGGCTACAGGGCGTAGGCTTTTACCTGCAGGATGCATACGTGCAAGATTGGGTGGATAACACCATGCTGTTTCTGGAGGTAGCGGATGTGGAGCAGTATTGGGCTGAACTAGCGGCACTAGACTTACCCGGCAAGTACGAGGGCGTACGAATTCTGCCTGTTCGGCAGGAAGCCTGGGGTAAGGAGGGTTTCGTCCACGACCCCTCCGGCATCCTGTGGCATATCGGCGAGTTTAACAAAAGCCAGTAGGTTTCCCACTCCTGTTTAGACAGCCAGCGCAACTAATGGCGTGCGGTCTGTACATGCACCACCGCTAAAAAGGACGTGGCGGTTTCCTCGTAGCAGGTAGCAAAGCGGCCCGCATCTTTGAAGCAACCAAAGAAGCGTTCGACTTTGTTGAGGTCCGTGTAGAGGCTTTTATTGTAGAAGGGATGATTAAGCCGTTTGGCTTTGGGCGGGATAATGCTTCCATCCCATGCCGGACCAGTGTGCCGAGCACGTTATTGGAATCATAAGCCTTGACAGCCATGGCCGCGCCAGGTTGCCCAGGTAAGACCGTCAGCAGCGCGGGACGTTGGGGTTACTAGCCTCTGCGCCCGGCGTGAGCACTAATTGCCCAACGCGTCGACCACAGCGCATCCTGTTCGAAAAGCCTTTAGCTACCCTTTTGCCCGGCGCTCTAGCGGTGCGTACGACGTGCATTGCCCGGCTGTACTCCGCCAAAATGCGTCTGCGCCCCCTGCTGCGCGGCGCCAAAACCAATGGGAGTGCTCCTACCGGCAAACTACCCACGCGGCACACAAAAAGCGCCGGCCTACCGGCCGGCGCTTTTCATCGATTCAGGTAAGAATAAGACCTGAAAGGTTACACTTTGGCCTTATGCGCAGCCATTTTTTTAGCTTTCTGGTCGGCGCGAAGCTGCTCAAATTTGGCATACTGCTCTTTGCTCAGGATTTGCTGTAGCTTAGCCTGATACAGGGCTTTGCTGGCTTTACGCTCCTGCTTCTGGCCCTTGCTTTTGACGGCGCCAGTGCTGGCTACATGGCCCTGCTGGGCCTGATAGCGGCTGAGCTGCAGCTGGCGCACCTGTTCGGTCTGCTGAGCAGATAGACCTAGTTGCCTGGCCATGTGCTTGGCGGAGTGCGCTGCACGCTGCTCCGGGGTTTTATGGGCTTTGGTGCCGCGCTCGGTCTTTACTTTATGCTGCTGGGTTACTTCGCTCTGAGCGGAGGCCACACCCGTGGAAAGGGTGAAGGCGGCGAGGAGAACAAGGATGTTTTTCATGGACGTCGTATTAGATTTGTCTGGTTTGAAAGGGCAGTATAGCAAGCAGCGCTTCAGCTTGTTTTCTGCTTCTGACAAGGTATAAGACAAGTCTAATGCCAACTTTCGAAACCAATCCCTTCTGAGGAATAATAAAAAATAGTCAATTCGGCCATTAAACTTTCACCTTGCAAAGGTGTCGTTGATAGCTATATGGGTTTACTGAACTGGGGTACAACAGGCTATTGGATTATTGCACCACCTTTTAAGCCAAGCAAGCATCTACCCTACTGTGAGCAGATCCTTTAAGAAGCTGTCTGCGCTAGATTTTCAGGTTCTTGAATTAGTGGGGAGAAGCATAGCTGCTTCTCCGGCGTTAAACGACAATCGTGCGACAGGCGCGGTCGACGAGACCTAACCATGCGTCTCGTCATCGTTCTAATAGCTCTTCGCATACTCAAACAGCTTTTAAGTAAGCGGTATAAGGCAGCCGGGCGCACGGCACCCCTGACTGGAATGGAGGCTGGGGCTAGCCACGCGCGGCCATATTTAAAAGGGCGGCTCCCGGTTTTGGACTGGCATTGCAGTGAACTGGCAAGCACGGCGGAAAACAGGCCCAGACTGGTTAGATGAGGCTATTGTTTTTGAAAAACCCTCATGCAAAGCACTTAGACCAGGCGCCATTAGGGAGCACACCTAACGAAATGTATTCTTCCCCGCTGGATTTTTGAATTTGTGGAATGAGCTGCGGCAGGTGGACGCACATACTACAATGGCTAAATGGCCCGGAAATTCGCGTCTGCAAGTTCCCGAGCCATTTAGCCTGTTGGATGAGGCAATAAAAAAGGGAGCCCTGACGTCCGCCAGGGCTCCCTTTTTTTATCTATCAGTCGGCGCTAACCACGAACAATTTTCAGCTGCTTTTTTAAGCCTTCGATGCGCTGTTGAGCTTCATCGATACGGCCCTGGTATTCCTCGCGCAGCTGACCGGCATTTTTGGAGCGAGCAAAGAACTCGAGGTTGGTTTTCAGAGTGGAAATGTCGTTTTCCAGCTCGTTGATTTCCCGGCGCAGGGTCTGCTCCTTTTTATAGAGCTGCTGCTGAGAATCGGGCGAGGACTTGAGGCGGTCAATTTGCAGCTGGAACAGCAGGTCGGCCCGCTCGGCATAGGAAAGCGCCGGCACCATATCCAGATACTTCGACATCAGGGCCTGGAACCGGGCATCAGCCCGCTCCGACTCTGCCCGCCCACCGGTGCCGGCAAACGCCTGCCACTCGGAAGTAAGCTGGCGGAAGCCTTCCAGCGTGCCGGGCTCATCTACCGTTAGCGCGGCCACCGTATCGGCCACTCTATCTAAATAAGCGGCCTGCTCCTTGGTTACCTGCTGGGCTTGCGTCTCCCGCTGGCGGCTTTCCTCGTGTTTACGCTCAAAGAAGGCGTCGCAGGCCGTGCGGAAGCGGTTCCAGACCTTATCCGACTGTTTTTCCGGTACCCGGCCAATGGTTTTCCAGTCTTTCTGCAGGCGAATGACAATCTCGCGGCCTTCTTCCCAATTGGGGTTTTGCAGGGCGGCTTCGGCCTGTTCGCACAGCTCTAGCTTGCGCTTCAGGTTGGCATTCTTTTCCTCGTCGAGGGCCTTAAAGAACTGATTTTTGCGCTGGAAAAAGCCCTTGTAGGAGGACCAGAACTGTTTGTTCATCTGCTCGGCCTTGTCGCGCGGCACCAGGCCGGCGGCATCCCACTCTTCTTTCAGCTTCTGTAGCTCATCGGTTTTGCTGCGCCACTCGTTTACGCGGTCCGTCTGGAAATCAGCATACGGCTTGATTTGCTCCAGCAGCGCCTGTTTGCGGGTAAGGTTGGCATTTTCCTGAGCGGAGCGCGCATCCAGGAACTCCTTTTTGCGGTCGTGCACTTTTTCAGAAGCCGCCAGAAAGCGGGTCCAGATGGCATCACGCTGCTCCTGGGGCACGGGGCCAATATGCTTCCACTCCTCGTGGAGCTGACGCAGCTCCTGCAGGGCTTTATTAATACTGGTATGCTGCTGCAAACCTTCGGCCCGCAGGATAAGCGCTTCTTTGGCTTCCAGGTTACGCCGCCGGTCCAGCTCCTTCATTTCAAAGAAGAGGCCACGGTTGTTATAGAAGATATCGAGCAGGGCGTGGTAGCTGTTCCACAGGTCCTGGGCGTCTTTCTGCGGCACGGGGCCGGTAGCTTTCCAGTCGTTCTGCAGGGCTTTAATGCGGGCCGAGCTATCCTTTGTTTCCGCCGACTCCACCAATTGGCGAAGCTGGGAAAGCAGGTATTGTTTGTGGGCCAGGTTTTTGGCGCGCTGCTCTTCCTCGGCTTTTACGTCGCGGGCACGGCTTTCGCGGAACTCCTGCATGGCCTTGCCCACTTCCTGGTAGCCTTCGGGGCCGGCATAGGCAAAGTCATCGGCCTCATTGCCGGCTTCCTGAAAGCGCTGGCGGGCGGCGTTGCGGTCGGTGGTAACGGCCGTTTCATACAGGCGGTGCAGGTCGAAGATTTGCTTGCGGTTCTGGCGGGCATCGGCCCGGCGCAGCAGCGTGAGCAGGTGGGCACTCTGCCCGGCCAGATCCAGGGTGGCAAAATCCGGCGCCGGAGTTTCAGGAACGTATTCTTCTTCTTCCTCGCCGGCCTCTTCGCTGGCCGGAGCATGGGCCGCAGCATTAGAAGAAGGCGAATCTGGGGTGCCCAGCGGGGCATATGCCGCCGGCGGAGCAGGGCTTAGGGCGTCATCGGCAACCGCGGCAATGGTGGGCTTGGTTTCCGTGGCGGGAACCGGGGCAGCCGCCATTTCTTCGGTGATAAGTGCTTCTTTGTTTTGAGGGCCAGGGTGGTCCAGGGAACGGGCCTGGGACGCAGATACGGCTTCTTCCGCAGGGTCCGCAGCGGTTGTTTCTGATAGAGCGGGCGCCTCGGCAGTACCCGCGCCAACTGGCTCAGTGGCGGGCGGGGCCGGGGCTCCCTGCCCGGGTTGCTCCTGAATTTCTTCGGTGGGTGTAGAGGCAGGGGCTTGGTCGGGAGCAGCAGCCTGCTCGGGTTGGCCCTGGGCATTAATCTCAGCCAGCCGGCGCTCCAGAATGCTCATGGGGGAGTCAGACGCAGGGGCAGTGCCGTTGGTGGGATTGACAGGGGTGGCTTGTTCGTTTTCAGGTACCATAACTTCAGCAGAAAAGCCCTGTGGGGCACAGGGAATGGGAGGCGGCCGGCAGAGGTATTAGTTAAGCCGGGGGTCTACAGGGTAATTGGACAGCATGCGGTAGCGTCCGCCTTTCTCACGCAAAATAGCTTGCCAGAATGCATCACTTTCCAAAGTAAATACTTTCCCGGCAGCATTGGGATGCACTATCCAAACATTTTCCCGGACTTCTTCGGCCAGCTGCCCGTTTGTCCAGCCGGAATAGCCGGCGTACAGGCGCACGGCGTCGGGCCCAAGGCTGCCGCTTTCTATCAGCCCCAGCAGTACGGAAAAGTCTCCGCCCCAGTACACATCCTGCCCAATGGGCTCGGCGCCAGGCACATCGGAACGGCGGTGCAGGTAGTGTAGGGTATCGGCCTGCACGGGGCCGCCAATGCCCAGGGGCAGCTGCGCGGCTGCGGATCCGTCTCCGCCGGGCAGCTGCATGACATCTCCCAGCATTAAGGCCGAGGGGCGGTTTAACACTAAACCAAAAGAGCCTTCTTCCGGCGAATCCTGGCACAGCAGCAGTACTGTACGCTCGAAGTTAGGGTCGCCCAGGAAGGGCTGCGAGATAAGCAAGCTACCGGGTTTCATACACAAAAAGGCTTGGAAAAGACGCCCTGCGAACAGCAACACCGCCGGGGCCGAAAGATGCACAGATTCGCATCAATATGCAGGAAAAGATATGGTTGTTTCCCAAGTTCAGTACGTGTGAGCAAGGTCCCAGGGTTCCCGGCGTAGCCGCATTCCATTACCTTGCGGGCGCATTACCTTTACAGCACCGCACCAACGCACGCGCAACCCCACCACCATTTCCTTTTGTGTTATGAATGACCAGCAGCTGGCTGATTTGCGCCAAACCTATGCGCAGCATACCCTCACGGAAGCAGAAGTACATCCCCATGCCGTGCAGCAGTTCCGCACGTGGCTGCAGGAGGCGCTGGATGCGCGCCTGGATGAGCCAACGGCTATGCTGCTCTCTACCGTGAGTGCTGCCGGGCAACCCTCGGGCCGGGTGGTGCTGCTGAAAGGTCTGCCTGATGATGCCGGGTTTCTGTTCTTTACCAACTACGACAGCCGCAAAGGCCAGGATCTGACGGCCCAGCCCCTGGCGGCCCTAACCTTTTTCTGGCCCGGCCTGGAGCGGCAGGTGCGTGTGGAGGGCCGGGTAGAAAAGGCGCCGGCCAGTGTTTCTACGGAATATTTCCAGAGCCGCCCGCGTAGCAGCCAGGTAGGTGCCTGGGCCTCGCCGCAAAGCCAGAAAATCAGCAGCCGGGAAGAGCTGGAAAAGCTGGAGCAGGATACGGCCGCGCTTTTTGCGGCCCAGGACCCGCTGCCGCGCCCGGAGCACTGGGGGGGCTACGTGCTGCAGCCCCAGCGCATAGAGTTCTGGCAGGGCCGCCCCTCCCGCCTGCACGACCGGATTGTGTATGAGCGTAACCCGGACGACACCTGGATGATTAGCCGGCTGGCGCCGTAAACGGGCGCCATTGCCCTGCTCCATTCCCTGTTAACTTGCAGCGTCTGCCTTCGATATCCTCCGTTTCTTGCTACCCACCGTCTCCCCCTTGCTCTCCGTTATCAGTCCGGTTTATCTGGCCGAAAAGCTGCTCCCGGAGCTGGTGGCCCGGATAGAAGCCAGCGTGCGGCCGATTACGGAGGATTTCGAAATTATTCTGGTAGATGACCGGAGCCCGGACCACTCCTGGCAGGTGGTGGAGGAGTTGGCCCAACAGTACCCCCGCGTGCGCGGCCTACGCCTCAGCCGCAATTTTGGGCAGCACAGCGCCATTACGGCGGGGCTGGATCATAGCCGGGGCCAATGGGTAGTGGTGATGGATTGCGACCTGCAGGACCGCCCCGAGGAAATTCCGGCGCTTTATGCGGAGGCTCAGAAAGGGTTTGACCTGGTTATTGCCCGGCGCGCCAACCGCCAGGACAGCTGGCTTAAGAAAAGCCTCTCCAGCCTGTTTTACCGCGCTTTGGCTTACCTCACCGATACCCGACAGGATAGCACTACCGCCAACTTTGGCATTTATAACCGCCGGGTAGTGGATGCCTTGTGCCAGATGCGGGAAAGCGCCCGGTATTTCCCCACCATGATTCGGTGGGTGGGCTTTCAAAGCGCTACGCTACCAGTCACGCACGCCCCACGCCCATCCGGCAAAAGCTCGTATGGCTTAAGCCAGAAGCTACATTTAGCCATTAATACTATCCTGGCTTATTCCGACAAGCCGCTACGGCTCACCATTAAGCTGGGCTTACTCATTTCGGCTACGGCTTTTATTGGAGTGTTCTACACGCTGTTCCGGTGGCTGGAAGGCAAAATTACTGTGTTGGGTTACGCCAGCTTAATTATCTCCATTTGGTTTTTCTCCGGCCTGATTATATTCCTATTGGGCGTGGTAGGGCTGTACATCGGTAAAACGTTTGAAGGCGTGAAAAACAGGCCCCTTTATATAATTGATCAGGATTTACAAGCTGATTTATCAAGCAGCAAGCGCTAGTTCTAATCACCCTGAATTCTCAATTTCGCTCCAACTCCCCTGCCCATGATTCCCTTTAACAAGCCGTATCTCTCCGGCCGGGAAACCCGCTACATTGAAGAGGCCGTGCGGATGGGGAAAATATCCGGGGACGGAGCTTTTACCCGGCGGTGCCACGCGTTTTTTGAACAGCAGCTGGGCTTTAACAAAACGCTAATGACCACCTCCGGCACCGCCGCGCTGGAAATGGCGGCCCTGCTGCTGAACATTCAGCCCGGCGAAGAGGTCATTATGCCCTCTTTCACCTTTGTATCCACTGCCAATGCCTTCGTGATGCGCGGGGCAAAAGTGGTGTTTGCCGACAGTACCGAAGCAAACCCGAACCTGGACGTTGCCCAGCTGGAGGCGCTTATTACGCCCCGCACCCGCGCCATTGTACCCGTACATTACGCCGGTATTGCCTGCGACATGGAGGCCATTATGCACCTGGCACAGAAGTATAATATAAAGGTAGTAGAGGATGCGGCCCACGCCATCGACAGCTTTTATAAAGACCAGCCCCTGGGCAGCATTGGTCATCTGGCGGCCTTTTCATTCCACGAAACCAAGAATATAATTTCCGGTGAAGGCGGCTTACTGGCCATTAACGACACCGCCTTTTCCCAGCGGGCCGAAATCATCTGGGAGAAAGGCACCAACCGCTCCGCTTACTTTCGGGGAGAAATAGATAAGTACACCTGGGTGGATATTGGCTCTTCCTTTCTGCCTTCCGATATAATTGCTGCCTTTCTGTACGCGCAGCTGGAAAACCTGCGCGACATTCAGCAGCGCCGCCAGCAGCTGTGGCAGGAATATGCCACCGGTCTGGCCTCGCTCCGGGAGCTGGGCGTGGGCCTGCCTGTGCTGCCGGATTATGCCACCAATAATGGCCACCTGTTTTACCTGGTGTGCCGCAGTTTACCGGAGCGCACCGCTCTTATTGCTCATTTGCGCGCCTGCGGGGTGCTGGCCGTATTCCACTATCAACCCCTGCACCAGAGTCCCTACTACCAGGCGCAGCATGATGGCCGCATACTGCCTTGGGCGGAGCATTATGCGGATTGTCTGGTGCGGTTACCTTTGTTTTATGAGTTGGAAGCGCTTCAGCAGGCCATGATAATTGAGGAGGTTCTCCGGTTTTATAGCGCCACCGTCTAAGGCAGGTTTATACCTTTACATCTGCAATAATTAACCTGCTCCTTTGGCTGAAATTCAACCCGTGCGCGGCTGGCGCTATAATCCGGCGCTCAGCGCGGCCATAGACGACTACGTATCCCCGCTGTTCGACGTGGTTTCGCCGAAGCAGCGCGAAGCCCTGTACCGCAACCCGCTGAACAGCATTCATCTCTCCGTGCCCCGGGGCGAAGATGCTGCCGGCGCGGCCCTGGCGCTGCTCACGGAGTGGCAGCAGAAGCAAGTGTTGGTGCAGGATGAGCTGCCGGGCATCTATATCTACTACCAGTATTTCCGGCTGCCGGGCAGCACCCGCGAATACTGCCGCAAGGGCTTTATGTGCCATATCCGGGCCTACGACTGGAGCGAAAATGTGGTCTTGCGCCACGAAAACACCCTTCCCGTAGCCGTAAACGACCGCGCCGAGCTGCTGGCCCGCACCCAGTTCCAGACCAGCGCCACCCACGGCCTATACCGCGACGAGCTGCACGAGCTGGAGCCGTTTATGGACGAGGCCATGAAAGCGCCTTTGTACGAAACGGACGAAGATTACCAGGGTGCGCGGGATGTGCTGGCCGTTATTCAGGATGCCGCCGTTATTCAGCGCTTCCGTCAGGTTCTGCAGCAGCGGGAAGTGATACTGGCCGATGGGCACCACCGCTACGAGGGCTCCCTGGCCTACCGGCAGGCACGCCAGCTGGCCAGCCCCGCCGCCACCGGCCAGGAAGCCTGGAACTATCACCTGATGTATCTCACCAATTCCGCCTCCGATGACCTGCGCATTCTGCCCACGCACCGGCTGCTGCTGGAACTGCCGGCGGGCCTGACGGACGCTGAGTTTCTTGCCCGCCTGGAGCCTTACTTTATCATTCTGCCCAAGGACGATGCCTACTCCCTGCCGGAATTGATTGCGGGCAAGCGCTGGGCCTTTGGACTGTATTTAGATGGCCAGGCCTACAAGCTGCGCCTGCGCCCGGAAATGCACCCCCAGCTCAACTGGCCCACCACCCCGGAAGTAAAAGCGCTGGATCTGACGGTGCTGCATTTCTTTGTGCTGGAAAAAGCACTGGGTATTGTGGGCCCCGATGCCCAGCGGCAGTGGACGGGCATTGCCTACGTGCGTAACTTCTCCGAATGCCTCACGCGCGTAGACCGCCACGAAGCGCGCGCGGCCATCATTACCAATGAAGTAACCATGGAGGAAGTGGAAAGCGTGTGCCACAGCGGCGCCGTAATGCCGCCCAAATCCACGTTCTTCTACCCTAAAACCATTGGTGGCTTCCTGTTCACCTCCATCCGCGACGACGAGCACACCCATGCGTTTACTGCTTGCTTCTAACTCCCCGCGCCGCCGCCAGCTGCTCTCCGACCTGGGCCTATCCTATGAGGTGCGCCTGCAGGAGGTAGACGAAAGCTTCCCGGCCCATTTACGCCGCGCCGAAATAGCCGAATTTCTGGCCGCCCATAAAGCAGCCGCCTATGCCGCCGGCCTGGCCCCGGATGAAGTGGTGCTCACGGCCGATACCATTGTGTGCCTGGAAGACGAAGTTTTGAATAAGCCTGCTGACGAAGCCGAAGCCCGGCAGATGCTGGGCCGCCTGCAAGGCCGCACGCACGACGTATTCACGGGCGTATGCCTGCTGGGCGGCAACGGCCGCCAGGTGGTCTTTTCCGACCAGACCCGGGTGCATTTTAAGCCCCTTAGCCCGGCAGAAATCGACTATTACGTGCGCCAGTATCAGCCTCTGGATAAGGCCGGCGCTTATGGCGCGCAGGACTGGGTGGGCATGGTGGCCATCACCCGGCTGGAAGGCTCTTACTTCAATGTGATGGGGCTACCCGTCCATCGGGTATGGGAAGAGCTGCACAAATTCGGGCTGCCGTTGCCCGTATGAGTCGTTTTTTCGCCCGATTAATGGCGGCGCACGGGCAGCCTATGCGCCCGGGCCTGGCCTTTTTTGGCGCCTGCGGGCTGCTGGTTATCTGGGCTGTTCTGCTGTTTCTGGTGGCGGTGTTTGGCTTCCGGGGGTACCCGGAAATTCAACACCTGCAGCAAATTACTTACCCGGAAAGTGGCTACCATCTTTTACCTGTGAAGCTGAGCAAGGCCGGGTTCGAGGGTTTCCGCTGGGCTTTGTGGGCTGCCGGGGCAGTAACATCCCTTGCATTCGTGCTGGTACAGCGCCGCAAACAAAAGCTTTATCACGAAATGCAAGCCTTGGTAGCCGAGCTGCGGGACAGCTGGCGGGCCCTAGGCCACTCACTACGTCACTTGCCCCGCTCCTACCAGCTTACCGCTTTATTGCTGCTGGCTTTGCTTACCGCCGTCCGGACCTATTTCTTTTTCTACTTCCCGCAGGAAGGCGACGAAGTGTTGAGCTACATGTGCTTTGGCAGCGAAGGAATAGTGGCCGCCACCAGCTTTTACCCGCTGCCCAATAATCATGTGCTCTACAACGTCATCAGCACATTCTTTCACCAGATAAATACTGGTTTTCACTTCACCACCCGCCTGCCTACTTTTCTGATCAGTCTGGGAGGCACGGTGCTGTTGTTTGCCGCCGTGCTGCGCTTTACCAGCTTCACGGTGGCGCTGCTCACGGTGGGGTTGTTTTGCTTTACGCCCTACAGCATCTACTATTCTTTTGTGGGCCGGGGCTATTTCCTGCAGGCCATCTGCTCCGGCTTGGGTTTTCTGGCGGTTCTGGGAATCTGCTATCGGCCCACGCGGCTGCGGCTGTATTGGTTTGTGCTGCTGGTTACCAGCATTCTAGGTTTCTACACCATTCCCACCTACGCCTACGCCTTTCTGCCCTTGATGCTGGTGGTGGCTACCCGAAGCCTGTGGCGCCCCGGGCAGGTGGCTCCGGGAGCCGTGCTGGCCACCGGGCTGCTGACCGGGGTTGCCTGTGCGCTCCTGTACGCGCCGGTGATGCTGGTATCCGGCCCCCGGATGCTATTTAGTAATCAGTATCTGAAGGCCTTGCCTTTTGCCACTTTTACCCGCGGTTTTGCAAGCCATTCCGGCGTTGTGCTGGAGTATTTAATTGGTCAGGAGCGCATTGGAACCGCGTCGGTGCTTCTGATTCACGTTGTCTTATTGATTGGGCTATTTATAGCTAAGCCAGGCACCTGGTTACGGCAGTATGGTGGGGTAATAGTACTGGTGTTGCTGCTACCTTATGGCATCATTACCTGGCAATCAGTATTCCCCCCGCCCGGACCCTGATGTATCTGATGTTTTACCTGTTTTTGGGTTTCGGCATTATCTACAATCAGGTGGGCCATCGGTTGAAACTACCGGACAGGTTCCTGCTTTGGGCGGCAATTTCACTTACCTTAGTCTATGCCGGGTACGAGGCTTACCACACCCAGCGCACCGCCAACCGGCAGAGCCGACGCCAGCTACAGGTAGAAGCCACTTACGCCTGGCTAGCAGCCCGGCATGCGCAACAGGTGTACGTGGAGAACCCCCACTATCAGTTCTTCTTTTACTACTATGCCAAGCAGAATCAGGGCATTCCGAATCTCTCCTCCACCTATCAGTTTGGGGCTCATTACGATTACCTGGTTTTAGACAGGCAGCAGCCCAATGTGTGTCCCAGCCGGAGTTGGGTGCCCGTGCTCGAAGATGAGTATGTACGCATCTATGCCCCCGCGGCATCGATAGCAGTTAGTGCCCCTTAGTGCCCGCGCGCCAGTAGCGCAATGCCGCCCACAATCAGCAGCAGCCCCAGCGCCTGCGAGATGGATAGGGATTCGCGCAGCAGTAGCAAGCCCAAGGCCGCCGTCAGCAACACGGAGCCACCCACAATTATGGGCGTGCCCACCGAGGAAGGAACGCCCCGGCTGAAAATCACAAACGTCAGAATCTCGGCCAGCCCTACCCCCAGGCCTGCCAAGGCCGCCAGCCCCAGCCCTTTGCCCGAAATGGGCAGCGGCTGGCCCTGCAGCTTCAGCCACAAAAGCCACCCTCCGCCCAGCAGGGCTGCCACCAGTTGCAGCACCACCGCCCCTACCGCGGCGGGAATATGGTCAGAGGCCAGCTTGATAAAAAAGTTGTAGAGGGCCAGACAAAACGCCGTGAGCAGGGCCAGCAGAAACCAGGGCATAACAATACAGGGGAAACGAAGGATAAACGCTGTTCCGCAGTGGTCTACACCAGCTTATAGTTGCGGTATTCACCGGGGCGGTAGCCCGTTAGCTTTTCCACCAGGTGTTTCAGCTGGTCTTTGCGGCGGTAGCGGTTGCGGGACATATCGTGCTCATACTGCCAGTTTTGCGCCTTGATGCGCGCCAGCATCACCTGCGGGTGCGTGCCGGTGTAGCGCTGCAGGGAGTCTACCTGGCTGTAGTCGAACTCAGTGGCGGGCACCACGTTTTCGGCCATCCACGCATCCGAATGCCAGAGCTTGCCAAAGGTTTCCTGCTTGCGCTGCATGGCGGCGGGCGCTTTTACGTAGCCGTAGTGGTGCACGGTGGCATCCAGCAGCTTCACGCGCAGCTTTTCATCGTGGTTTTTGCGGAAACCCTGCGCGTCGCGGTAGGAATAGATGCCGGCGCCGGGCCGCACAATGCGAATTTCCCGGCGGTACCAGCGCGGGGCGTCGCCCAGGTAGTCGTAGGAGCCATAGAAATGGCGGTATTTCAGCAGCAGCCCATCTACCTGTTTATAAGCCAGCCAGCGCTCCATGCCTTCCCGAATAGCCGGGTAATCCTGCTCGTGCAGTACTTCATCGGCCTGCAGGTAGATGGCCCAGTCGGCATCCGGCGCAATGGCGGCCAGGGCTTTATCGGTTTCTACGGCCAGCACTTTGCCACCCTCCCGCAGGGTATCGTCCCAGGTAGTTTCGATAATCCGGATTTTGGGGGAGTTGATGCTCCGAATCAGGCCCAGGGTATCATCGGTGGAATTGCCCACGGCCACCACCACCTCGTCGCAAAGCGGCAGCAGGGACTGAATGCTTTCTACCACCGGGTAGTCATACAGCACGGCATTGCGCACAAACGTGAAACCGGAAACCTTCATCAATACCCTCTGATTAGCTATTAAACAACTTCTGGCTGAGCAGGCTCTTTACCGCAGCTTCTCCTTCAGTATTTCCAGCTCCACGGCCGGCGAAATCTTCTCGTAGAGAATGTGATAAGCCGCCGAGGTAATGGGCATCGACACGTTCAGCTTTTTGTTGAGCTCGTGAATGCTCTTAACAGCATAGTAGCCTTCCGCCACCATGTTCATCTCCATCTGAGCTGATTTCACGGAGTACCCGCGCCCAATCATGTTGCCGAAGGTGCGGTTTCGCGAGAACTGGGAATAGGCCGTTACCAGCAGGTCGCCGAGGTAAGCGGAAGCCGACAGGTCGCGGGGCTGAGGGTTGATGGCGTGCACAAACCGGCGCATTTCCTGCACGGCATTGCTCACCAGCACGGCCTGAAAGTTGTCGCCGTAGCCCAGGCCGTGGGCTATGCCGCTGGTGAGAGCAATGATGTTTTTCATCACGGCGCAGTACTCGATACCATCCAGGTCGGCCATGGGATAGGCCTTGGTGTAGCGGTTGCGCAGCAGTTGGCTGAAGTCCTCAGCAAGCAACATATCGGTGCCGCCAATGGTGAGGTAGCTCTGCTTTTCCAGGGCTACTTCCTCGGCGTGGCAGGGGCCGGCCACCACGCCCAGCTGGGTGTGCGGGAGCCGGAAACGCTCGGCCACGTAGTCCGTGACGAGAATATTCTTGCCCGGTATCATGCCTTTGATGGCCGAGATTATGCGCTTGTTCTTCAGCGAGTCCCGGTCCAGCTTGTCCAGGGCTTCCTTCACGAAGGCGGCGGGCACGGCCAGCACCAGCCAGTCGGCTTCCTTCACGGTGGCCTCCAGGTCGGTGGAGGGGAACACACGCATGAGGTCAAAGGCCACCGAAGACAGGTAGCGGCGGTTATGGCGGGTGCGCTGCAGGTGCTGCACGTCGTCTTTGCTGCGCATCCACCAGCCCACACGGGCCCCGTTTTCAGAGAGAATCTTGGTAAGTGCAGTGGCCCAGGAGCCGCCGCCAATCATGGCTATTTTTTCCACGAGGAAATGCTGTAAAACACCGGAAGAAGGTGCTAAATCTAGGTTCGGGCCAGGGCGGCTAAAATGCCCAAACCGCCGGAAAGGGACGAGTTTAGCCAAAAAAACTGAGAGGCCGGCACCCGCTTCGGGTACCGGCCTCTCCTACGCGGTGCCTCTCAGGAGGTTAGCGGCTTACTTTTCTTCGGTTTCTTCTTCCTTGATGTCTACTTTGCTGATGCTCTTGGCATCTTTCACTACCACGGCAGCCCCATCTTTCAGGCTCTTGGATACCGCCCGGAACGGACCGCTCACCACCTCGGTGCCATTGGTAATGCCACTCACAATTTCAATGTTCTGGAAGTCGCTGATGCCGGTTTTAACGGGCGTGAGAATGGCTTTGCCATCCTTCACCACAAACACTGCTTCCTGAATATCGGCGCGGGGCGCCGCGTTATCATCTTCGGCATCACCGCCGCTGCGGCGGGGGCCGCCTTCACGCGCGCCGTTTTTATCCTCGCCACCCTTGGTAAAGGCGCTGTCGGAGCGGGTGGTAACAGCGGCCAGCGGTACGCTGAGCACGTTGGTTTTGCGGTCGGTAATGATATCCACAGAGGCCGTCATGCCCGGGCGGAAAGGCACCAGCGTGCGGCCGTTTACATTGCGCAGCAGGTGGCGGTACGACTCGGGCAGCAGGCGGATGCGCACTTCAAATTCCGTTACGGCTTCGGCCGTGAGGGCATCTTTGGCCGTGTTGGCAATGCTGGTTACAATGCCCCGGAATTTCTCATCCTTGCTGGCATAGCTGTCCACTTCCACAATGGCGGAGTCGCCGAGGTGCACGTTGATGATGTCATTTTCATTCACATTCACGCGCACTTCCATGGAGTTGAGGTTGGCGATGCGCATGATTTCGGTACCGGCCATCTGGGAAGTACCCACTACCCGCTCGCCGCGCTCCACGTTCAGCTTGGAAACGGTGCCGCTAACGGGGGCATAAATGGTGGTTTTATTGAGGTTTTTGCGGGCTTCCTCCAACGAGGCCTGGGCGCTGGCCACATTGCTCTGCGCCGCCCGAATGCTTTGGCGGGCACTGTTTATTTCTTCCTGCGAGGCCTCATATGCCGCCTTGCTGGCTTCAAAATCAGCCTGCGAAATAACTTTTTGCTTGTAAAGCGAGGCGTTGCGGCGGTAGCTCAGCTCCGTTTGGCGGGCATTGGCCAGCAGCTGCTGCAGGCGGGCGTTGGCCTGCCCTACGCCGGCGCGCTGGGAGTTCACCATAGCCGACTGCTGACTCACCATGGCCGTGTAGTTATCGGGCCGGATGCGCAGCAGCAGCTGGCCTTTCTTCACCGAGTCGCCCTCGTGCACATACAGCTCAATGATTTCCCCGGATACGTCGGGCGAGATTTTCACTTCGGTTTCGGGCTGCACTTTGCCTGAGGCGCTTACTTTCTCCACAATGGTGGCCGGCTTGGCTTTGGCGGAAATTACCTCCATGCCGGCGGGGCCACCCACCCAGCCTTGTTTCTTCGCAACGACAAATCCAATCAGCAACACAGCCAGCACGGCCAGCAGGATGTATAAAAGGCGGTTGTTTTTCATTGTAGGGATTTAGGCTCTTGAGAACTTATTTTCTTGGTGTTTCAGCCGAATGCGCGCAGTTTAGCGGGGCAGGCGGCAAAGAATGGATGAGCTTATGGGAACGGCAACCAGCACCCGGGCATGCGGCTAACACATGCAGGCGGCAGACTGCCCACGGGCTACAGACTTACGGGCTTACCCTGGTAGAACTCCAGCACTTTCTGGCGGAAGATGAACTCATATTTCGCCTGAATCATGCTGGACTCGGCGGCCGTCAGGTTGTTTTTGGAGATGTTGAACTCCGTGCCGTTGAGCAGGCCATTGTTAAACCGGATTTCGGCGTTGCGGTAAGAGGTGGTCAGGGCCTCTACCTGGCGCTTGGCGGCCACAAACTTGCGCTGCGCCGCCACGGCATCGGCGTAAGCCTGCTGAATGCTCTGGCGCAGCGTGAGGCGGGTTTGCTCGGCCCGCAGCTCGGCCTGTTTTACGGCTATCTGGGAGCGTTGCACGTTAGTGCGGGCCTGCAGGCCATTCAGAATAGGAATGGTCAGGTTAATCTGCAGCTGCTTGCCCAGGTTGTCCTTAATCTGGCTGTTGAAGGCCGTGGGCTTGATATCGTACTTGGGCTGCACATTCAGCAGGGCCAGTGTGCCGGAGGGCTGGTTGGTAACCGAGTCAACGACCGGAATGTAGGTTCGGGTGAACTCGCCGGTAGGAATAAAGGACGAGCGGGCCGTGGAATAACCGGTGAAAATACCGGCCCCAAACGTAAGGCGCGGATAGTAGCCGCCGCGGGCAATTTCCTGGCCGTATTGGGCACTACGCACCCGCAGCTCCGCCGATTTAACTTCTGGCAGCAGCGTTTGCGCCGTCTGGTAGGTTTCGTTCACATCCAGGCGCACTTCCGTTTCCTCGTCAGGGTCGCCGAGCACGGGTACTTCAATTTGAAAATCCGTCGACGATGGATCCATGTTCATCAGCTGCAAGAGCTGCAGCCGGGCCAGGTCACGCTGGTTCTGGGCCGTAATGACGTTTAGCTGGTCTGAGGCCAGCTGGGCCTGGCTATCGAGCAGATTACTCTCAGCAACGGCCCCGGCTTTCAGCAGCTTGCGGGTGCGCTCAATCTGCTGCTCGTCGCTGTTTACGCGCAGGGAGTTGGTCTTTACCAGCTCATCAGCCAGCACCAGCTGCAAGAAAGCTGAGGCCACGTTCAACGATAAATCATTGCGGGCTTTGGTAATATCGAAGCGGCTGGCTTCCAGACTAAGCTGGTTCTGCTTGATGGTATTGCGCAGCTGAAACCCCGAAAACAGCGTGACCTGCGATGAGGCCGAGAAGTTATTAGAGCGAATAGTCTGCGTGATGAAGTCGTTGGTGAGCGGGTCCAGGCTGGTACCAAAGTTCCAGGACTGCGAACCGCTGAGGTTGGCCGAAGGCAGCAGCGCCGCGCGGCTCTGGCGCAGGTCGGCCTCATCCAGATCCGCGGAAAGCTGGTTTTGGCGCACCGTGAGGTTGTTCTGCAGGGCGTAGTCTACGGCGCGCTGCAGCGTCCAGCCGCCACTTTGGGTGGTTACCAGCGCGCCGGCGGGCGGTTGCGTGGGGGAAGTGGTTTGGGCCGCCACCGGCAGCGCCGCCAGTACCGCGCCGGCCACTGCCCAGCGAATCAAACGGGGAGTAAAAACTGCTTTCATAGCATGAATAGAGTCAAAAAAAACTTAATCGGCGGCGGCAATATAAGTAACGCGGTGCACCCAGCTTAGCTGGCGCAGATACTCCAGGGTAATGTCTTTCAGGCTGGAGTCCATTTCAATAAACTGACGGGCCGCGTCGTTTTTACCCTTTCGGGACACCGACATGGTGGCAATGTTGCAGTCATCGTGGGCAATGACGGAGGCAATGAAAGCAATGGAGCCCGGCACGTCATCGGCATCAATAATAAGCGTGTGCAGGGCGGTGGAGAAGTCGGCCGGGAAGCCATCTACCTCCACAATGCGAATTACGCCGCCGCCCCGGCTCTGGCCCACCACTTCTACCGCGTGGCCCGTGCGCTCATCGCGCAGCTGCACCTTAATGGTGTTGGGGTGCATGGTGGAAGCATTGCCCACGCTCTGAAAGGTGTACTGCAGGCCAGCCGCTTTGGCGTGGTCAAAAGCCTCCCGAATGCGCACATCATCGGTGGCCATGCCCAGTAGGCCGGCTATAATGGCGCGGTCGGAGCCGTGGCCCTCGTAGGTGCGGGCAAACGAGTTGTAAAAGGTGATGACGGCGTGGGTGGGCAAGGAGCCCAGAATGCGGATGGCCGCACTGGCAATGCGCACTACGCCGGCCGTGTGCGAAGAGCTGGGTCCAATCATGACGGGACCAATCATATCAAAAATGCTGCTTTTTTCTGCCATGTTGGGCTAAAAGTAGAAGTTTCGCCCGGGAATTTTGCACTGTCGGGATGAGCTTCGCTATTATTCTCTGTTAATAGATGTCGATAAAGCCATAGAGGTGGCCTGGTGATGGTGCTTTTGCTTGGTTTTTTGTTCTTTGCAGGCCTTAACCACCCTCCCACCCGCATGAACACCTCTCTTCCACCCGATGAATTTTCTCCGGCCGTGCTGGAGCAGCTTCGTCGGCTGCAGCAGAAATATGCCGCCGACGGCCAAGACCTGGCCGGCTACCTCGAAGGCCTCTACTACGCCGACTACATTAATTACTGGGACTACATTGAGCTGGACACGCTGCTGAGCCTGCAGCGCCCGCTCACCCAATTCCCCGATGAGCGGATTTTCATCATCTACCACCAAATTACGGAGCTGTACTTCAAGCTCTGCCTCTGTGAGTACGAGCAGATTGGGGACCTGCAGGAGCCCACGCTCCAGGAGCTGGTGCTGCGGGTAGGGCGCATCAACCGCTATTTTGAGAACCTCATCAACTCTTTTGAGGTGATGGTGGATGGCATGGAAAAGGCGCAGTTTCTGAAGTTCCGAATGACGCTGATGCCGGCCTCTGGCTTTCAGAGCGCGCAATACCGCATGATAGAGCTGGCCAGCACCTCCCTCTATAACCTGGCCGACAAGGAGAAGCGCCGCCTGCTGGGCGAAGCCGCCGCCCACGAAGACCTGATGGGCTGCATTTACTGGAAAGCCGGCGCCACCATTGAGGAAACCGGCGCCAAGGCACTTACCCTGACGCAATTCGAAGAGAAATACACAGATATTCTGCACGAGCACGCCCGCCGTTTCCAGAACCGCAACCTTTGGAGCGTGGTGCAGCGCCTGCCCGAGGAAGACCAGCAGCACCCGCGCCTGCTCCGGCAGCTACGCCAGCTGGATGTGAATGTGAACGTGAATTGGCCGCTGATGCACTATAAATCGGCGGTGCGCTACCTGGAGCGCGACCCCACCGCCCTGGCCGCTACAGGTGGCACTAACTGGAAAAAATACCTGCCTCCCAAGTTCCAGAAGCGCATCTTCTACCCCCAGGTATGGAGCGAGCAGGAACACGAAGAGTGGGGCAAAGCCTGGGTGGAAAGCGTATTGGGGGAAGGAAAGTAAGCCTCACCCGCACTGTCATCCTGACGCAGGAAGGACCTTATCACCGCCGAACGAGCTTCGTAAAAACGATTCGTTCAGGCGGGATAAGGTCCTTCCTGCGTCAGGATGACAATGGGTTTTAAGGCAGTAGATTACTTAGCCGCACTCACCATAAAATCTACCTGCGTATTCTCCCACAGAATAGACACTTTACCACTCTTATCAATGGTAAAAGTCATTTGCTCCGTGAGTTTGGGCGTTACCTGGGGCTTCACGTTCACGCGCAGCGCGTCCTGCTTTTCATCATATTTAAAGGCCCCCCACTGCACCGGTACTTTGTTGAAGATGATAGTCCACTCGTCCTGACCGGGAATGGTGAACAGGCTGTATTTACCGGCGGGCAGGGGTTTGCCTTCAATCTTCACGTTTTTATCCACCGTAAACATGGTGGCTTCGTTGGCGCCCGTGCGCCATACCTGGCCCAGGGGTACCAGCTCGCCAAAAATTTTGCGGCCCCGCACCGAGGGGCGGCTGTAGTCGATGCTGATGGTGGCGGCCGGGGTTTTGGCGGCAACCACCGCGGGTGGGCTGGGCCGCTTGGACTTATCTTCGGGCTGCGTGTCCTGCGCGTAGCCTCGCACGGAAAGTAGCAGCAAACCTAGCCACAGGGTGCAAAGCGCTGCGAAATGCAAACGGGTGTTTTTCATAGCGGAAAGAGAGTTAGTGAAACGAATACTACCAAGGTACGATTTCAAGAAAACATTTCATTCGGGTGTGCCGCATTGAGGCTGAAACAGTTTTCAGAACGTGTAGAGACGCATACTTGCGTCTCATCGTTGTTTATTCGGTGCCGTTACAATCGTTCAACGCCGAGACGCAAGTATGCGTCTCTACACCGTGCTGGGAAACTACTTTGTGGCGAAGGAGCGCTATTACCAGCCAGTCGAAAAACAACTGGGCCCGGCAGCAGCATGCAACCGGGCCCATTTGGTATTTAAAAACGTGTTTACGACGGAAAGTCCGCAGAGTCGCCGATGCTGGCTACACTTTCCAGCTCTTTTACCAAGCTGGCAAATTTGTCGCGGGCGCCTTTCACGGCGGCTTTGCCCAGGGGCAAATGCAGCGGCGGATTTTCCTGGCGCACCAAATCATACATGATTTGCGCGGCGCGCTGCGGGTCGCCGGGCTGGCGGCCGCTGTAGCCCTGAATGCCTTTCAGGTTCTCGCCCACTGTGGCTTGGTAGTCCTCAATGCCGGTGGTAATAATGTTGGCAGAGCGGCCGGCCCAATCGGTACGGAAGCCGCTGGGCTCGATGTTGGTTACTTTGATGCCGAGCGGGCCTACCTGCTGGGCCAGGCTTTCGCCAATGGCTTCCAGGGCAAACTTGCTGGCATTGTACACGCCCACACCGGGGAAAGTCTTCAGGCCGCCTATGCTGGTGATATTGAGCACGTGCCCGCTGCGTCGCTCGCGCAGGTGGGGCAGCACGGCCCGCAGCACGTGCAGGGGCCCGAACACATTCACCTCAAACTGCCGCTTCACTTCCTCAGCCGAGATTTCCTCAATGCTGCCCAGGGAGCCGTAGCCGGCGTTGTTTACGATGACGTCCAGATGGCCAAAGTGCTGAATGGCGTCCGCCACGCCCTGTTTCACCTGGGCTTCGTCGGTTACTTCTACCACAAAGCCGCGGCCATTGGCGCCGGCTTTCTTCGTGAATTCATCGGCCTGCTCCTGCTGGCGGAAAGTGGCGGCTACTTTGTCGCCTTTTTCTAACAGCAAATCGGCCAGAGCCGCGCCAAAACCGGTGCTCACGCCGGTAATAAACCAATGTTTGGGGGTATCAGCCATGTATTTGAATAGCGTAGTGTGAGAGTAGATAGAGCCGCGGCCGGTTGGCGGCGTTTGGGTTGTTCAACTCCCGGAGGGGCCCCTGGGTTTTGCCAGCCCGGTAATTCCTCCGGCTGGCGGCACTATTTCTCCCGCAAACAAGCTTGTATCTTTGCCGCTCCATTGCTTTTATGGTCTAAAGGCTAAACACCTTTCACCCGATGCCCGATAAACAGGAAATTGAGGTCATGCTCCCGCCGGAGGTGGCCTACAACGAATACGCGCGTTACCGCGCATTGCTGCAGGCCGCGGGCCTACAGCCCGGCCAGGCCGATTTTGTGCACCTGCGCAAACGCTCCATTGATGCGCGCGGCCGCCAGCCCCTGGTACGCCTGCGGGCCGATATTTACCATGATGCGCCCCCAGCTGACTTGTTCGGGCCCTGGTTCCGGTTTCCGGACGTAAGCCAGGCCCGGCGCTCCGTTATTATTGTGGGCGCCGGCCCGGCCGGTCTATTTGCGGCCTTGCGCGCCATTGAGCTCGGCATAAAGCCCATTGTGCTGGAGCGCGGCAAAGACGTGCGCACCCGCCGCCGCGACCTGGCCGCGCTTAACAAAGAGCACCTCGTGAACCCCGATTCCAACTATTGTTTTGGCGAAGGCGGCGCGGGTACTTATTCCGATGGCAAGCTCTACACCCGCTCCTCCAAGCGCGGCGACGTAAGCCGCATTCTGCGCCTTTTTGTACAGCACGGCGCCACCCCCGATATTCTGGTAGATGCTCACCCGCACATTGGCACCAACAAGCTGCCCGCCGTGGTAGCGGCCCTGCGCGAGAGTGTGCGCGAGGCCGGCGGCGAAGTACGCTTCGATACTCGCGTAACAGACCTGATTATTGAGCAAAAGCGTTTGCGCGGCGTGGTAACGGCCACCGGCGAGGCCCTGGAGGCCGATGCCACCATTCTGGCCACCGGCCACTCGGCCCGGGATATTTACGAGCTACTCCACCGCCGCCAGGTGCTGATTGAGGCCAAGCCGTTTGCACTGGGCGTGCGTGTAGAGCATCAGCAGCAGCTGATAGACCAGGCCCAGTACCGCCTGCCCGACCGCGGCCAGCTGCCGGCGGCCTCTTATGCGCTGGTGCACCAAACCCAGTGGCAGGGCAAGCAGCGGGGCGTGTTTTCCTTCTGCATGTGCCCGGGCGGCTTTATTGTGCCCGCGGCCACGGCCCAGGGCGAGGTGGTGGTAAACGGCATGAGCCCCAGCCGGCGCGATTCCCGTTTTGCCAACTCCGGCATTGTGGCCGCCATTGAGCTGGAAGAAATGGACCTGCGCCAGCACGGCCCCCTGGCCGGGCTGCGCCTGCAGCAGGAAATAGAGCAACGCGCCTGCCTGCTGGCCGGCAACACCCAGGTGGCCCCCGCCCAACGCCTGGCCGACTTCCTGAAAGGAAAAGTATCTGCTGAGCTGCTGGAAACCTCCTATCAGCCGGGCCTGGTTTCGGTTTCCATGGATGAGGTGCTGGGCCAGGGACTGGCCGAGCGGCTGCGGCAGGGCTTTCAGAATTTCGGGCGCAAAATCCCCGGCTACGCCACCAACGCGGGCCAGATTGTGGGGGTAGAAAGCCGCACGTCCTCGCCCGTGCGCATCCCGCGCGACCGGGATACGCTGCAGCATCCCACGCTGGCGGGGCTGTTTCCGTGCGGCGAGGGCGCCGGCTACGCGGGTGGTATTGTATCGGCAGCCATGGATGGCGAGCGGTGCGCGGAAGCCGTTGCAGCACTGGTGGGGACGCGCTAAACTCACTTTGCGGTGTTTAACGAATTACTGGCTCGGCGGGAAGCTCTCCTATGCGAGCCAATACGCGGCGTACCATGCCGTCGCAGCGGGCACCCATGTAGGTAAAGGTTTGCTCGGGCGCGTAGTGTTGCAGCTGGTGACGGAGCCGCTCCCGGGCCCGGAGCAGACGCACTTTTACGTTGGTTTCGGAGAGCTGTAGCAACTGGGCGGTTTCTCCTACACTCATGCCTTCCACTTCCCGCAGCATAAATACGCTGCGGTAGGTATCGGGCAGCTTGCCTATAGCGCTTTCCAGGGCCTGGCGCAGCTCCTGGTCCATAACATTCTGCAGGGGCGTGTGCTCTTCGCGGAGGGGGGCTTCTATCAGGGTATTGGATTCGGGCAGATCCACAAAGTGATGCCGACCGCGCAGGGCCATCAGGCACTCGTTTAACAGAATGCGGGTGAGCCAGGTGGCAAAGCCGGCCCGGCCCGCAAACCGATTCAGGTGTTGAAAGGCCTTTATCCAGGCGTTTTGCATGGCCTCTTCCACTTCCGCCACGTTGCCGCCCAGCACGGCCAGCCCGGTGCGGTAGAGGCGCTGGTTATAGCGGCGCATCAATAATTCAAACAGCTGCTTTTCGCCGGCCAGCACCCGTTCAATTACTTCCAGATCAGATAGCGGGGTATAAGGCATGGGAACAAGGACGGGTAGCATGACGCAGGTGCTGGAGGCCGGTTTCTTACCTGGCAATTCAATAGATGCGGCAACCCTTCAGAAGTTACAAAGAAAAAATATGTAACCTCTGCTATATATCGTGCATCCAATGGCGACAAAACATCTTTCACCCAACGCCAACTGTCATGCAAACCGACCTTCATTTCCCGACGACTTCCTCCCCTACGGCCGCTCCCAGCGTAGCCCAGGTGCTACGCTTCACCTATGGCCTGATTCCCATAGTAGCGGGGGCCGACAAGTTTACCAACCTGCTCACCAACTGGGAGGCTTACCTGAACCCGGCGCTGGTGCGCATGCTTCCCTTTTCAGCGCATACTTTCATGCTGCTGGTGGGCATTATTGAGATTATAGCGGGTGTACTGGTGCTCTGGCGGCCCCGCGTGGGCGCCTGGGTGGTGATGGCCTGGCTGATTGCCATTGCCCTCACGCTGATTACCAGCGGCCGCTACCTGGATGTGGCTGTGCGCGACCTGGCCATGGCCGTGGGGGCGTGGTCGTTGGCCCGGCTGAGTGCCGGGGTGCATCCGCACCACTAAAGCCCGGCCATACGCAGCTTACGGCGGGGCTACTGCGTATAAGGCGAAGGCAGTACTTTTAGCTGCCTCTCCTAAGCTGACTTTACTTTTTTCTGATGTCTTCTAAAAAAACCCTTGTTCTGGGAGCTAGTGACAACCCCGCCCGCTACTCCTTCCGCGCAGTTCATCAACTGAAAAATCACGGCCACGAGGTAGTGCCCGTCGGCATTCGAAAAGGCCAGGTGGCCGGCCTGGATATTGCCCTCGACCGGCCCCAGTCCGCCGATATTGATACCGTAACGCTGTACGTAGGCCCGCAAAACCAGCCCGCCTGGTATGATTACATCCTGGACCTGAACCCCAAGCGCATCATTTTTAACCCCGGCACTGAAAACCCGGAGCTGGAGAAGCTGGCGCAGCAGCGCGGCATTCAAACGGAAGAAGCCTGCACGCTGGTGATGCTATCCATCGGCCAATACTAGCCCTGGCTTGCACCTGAGGCGTATTCCTGACTAACCCCGCTGCCCGGTACTACCGGCAGCGGGGTTTATTTTTAGAGCCCGATAAAAATTTGTGTTCCTTCAGGCAACCGGTACCCTAACGGCTGCATCTACCCTTTCAAACGCCACCGCTATAGTTCCACATTTACTTTTTCTGTTGTGACCGAGGCCGAATTGATAGCCGCCTGCCGCCAAGGCAGCAGCCGTGCCCAAAAACAGCTCTATGAGCAGTTTGCGGGTATGATGCTGGGCGTGTGCATCCGGTACCTGCGCCACCGCGACGACGCCGAGGAGGTAATGCTGATGGGCTTTGTGAAGGTGTTCCGGGCCCTGGAGCAGTATCGGCACGAGGGCAGCTTTGAGGGCTGGATTCGCCGGATTATGGTGAACGAAGCCCTGGGCCAGCTGCGCCGCAAGGAGCCCCTGCACCTGGCTATTGATGACCTGACCCACGACGTGCCCGCCACGGCCGCCGAGGCCGATAGCCAACTGAATGCCGAAGACCTGCTGGCTTTGCTGGCAGAGCTACCCGCCGGCTACCGCACTGTATTTAACCTGTATGCCCTGGAGGGCTACTCCCACCCCGAAATAAGCGAGCTGCTGGGTATTTCTGAGGGTACTTCCAAATCCCAGCTCAGCAAGGCCCGCGCCATGCTGCAGCGCCGCGTAGCCGCCGCCAATACGGTAGCGGCTCCTCACCCTTCAACGAAAGAATATTATGCAACCGGAAGATATTGATAAGCTGTTCCGGGACCGGCTGCAGGGCCACGCGCCCACGCCTCCCGCCTTTCTGTGGGATAAGCTGGAAGCAGAGCTGCAGCCCGCCCGTAAGAAGCGCCCTGTTATGTGGCTTTATGCCTCGGCGGCGGTGCTCACGCTGCTGCTCGTAGCGGGCGGCGCCTGGCTGCTGCGCACCGGTGGCCTCACGCCCGCCCCGGCTGACATGGCCACGGTGGTTTCGCGGCCTTCGGCGCCGGCTGTTTCGCAGCCACAGTCTGCTAATGAGGCCATTGAAAAAGAAATTTCTACCGCTCAGGCAACGGCCACTCCCGCCTCTGCATCTAGCCTTTCGAAAGCAGTAGCCACTGCTGCCCCGGCTCCGGCCAAGCAGCAAACCACTACTACAACAGCTTCTGCCCCCCGCAATACTCAGCGTTTGGCAGCCACTGAAAACCGGGCCGTAGCGGCCGCTACGCCTCGTCCTGCGCAACCGGAGCGCACAGTGAAAACCGAGCCTGTTCCAACCATTACGCCTGAACCCCTGCCGGCCGCCCTGGCCAGCACCACTACCACCCCGGAACCAGCGGCGCCGCTTGGTCCCATTGAGGTAGAGGTGCGCCGCCAAACGCAGGCACCGGTAGCCCTGGCCAGCAATGGCCCGGCATCCCGGCCCCTGCTGGGCTCCCTAATCCGGCATGCCCGCAACGTACTCCGCGGCGACCAGGTGACCCTGGCCGAAGCCGGACTGCCGGAAACCGTGACGGTACAGGCCCGCGTGGCCGGTCACACCCTAACCAAAGTCATTCAACTCTAATTTTCCTCTTGTCATGAAACGCCTCTTCTCACTGCTGGCCCTACTGCTGCTGGTAGTGCTGGCCCCGGGCCACGCCCAGGCCGCTGCCGGCCCTATTTCTCCTTCTTCCTTCTATGATACCATCATGGTAAAGCTGCCCAACCAGGCCACCATGACGCTGTATGTCAAAAACAAAGAGCAGCTGCGCGAATTCCGGGCCTACAAGCTGGACTCCCTGATGCGCATGCTGGACGGGTACATTAACCAGGCCGTGGAAGCCGGGGCCAATTCCAAAACCGACCAGGTAACGCTGGAGTTCAAGCCCTCCAAAGACCACCCCGGCACCCAGGCCGAGCTGGTGCGCATCACGGTCCGCAACGACGCCCCCGGCACGGCCAAAAGCAAAGCCAAGGCCGATAAGGTGGAGGTAATCATGGGCAAAGCCTTCGGTGTGACGGTAGTTGAATCCGGCAATGATGAGGACGACCACATATCGGTGCATATTGGCTCCACGCCGGCCCAGGACTCTATCCGCAACGCGGAAAAGAAGGCCAGGCAGGAGGAGAAGGCCAACCGCCGCGTACATCAGGATTTCACCGTTGATCTGGGGGTGAATACCCTGGTGAGCCGTCCTTCCGCTGAAACTGGTATCAGCGGTCAACCCTTTGACCTGAAGCCTCTTTCTTCCCGCTATATCAGCCTGAACTGGCACTACAATATGCGGCTAGGCAAGAAAGGTTCTCCCTTATATCTGGTTACCGGACCTGAATTAGCGTTTAACAACTTCATGCTGGATAACAATCAGTACTTCTTTAATGATAACCGACATACTGCTACGCTGCCTCCCGTCTACGAAAATATCCCTACAACTTACATTATAACGGATACGGTGCGCAATCTGCGCAAAAGCAAGCTGGCCATGAGCACGCTGAACCTGCCCGTTATGTTTCAGCTACACTTCAGAAATGATGAGGGCAGGTCTACTTTCCGGGTGGGAGTTGGCGGCTATGTTGGCTACCGCCTCGGGAGTCATGTGAAGATTAAATACGAATTGGAGGGCCGCACTGAGAAGTTCAAAGACAGTAACTCTTACAACCTGGAAGATTTTCAGGGCGGATTGCAGGGTATGATTGGCTACAGAGGCTTAAGTCTGTTTGCCAAGTATAACCTAACCGAAACCTTCCGGCCGGGCCGGGGGCCGGGTGGGCAAACCGTCAGCTTCGGCATCTCCTTCCTCTAATCTACACCGGTGTATTTTAACATCTTAACAGCAAAAAGGGCAGCCCGTAGGCTGCCCTTTTTGCTTAGCACTTACCTGAATGCCTACAAGTGGCGGTGAAAATTATCCAGCAGAATAGCGGCTGACACGGCTACGTTCAGGCTCTCGGCCCCGCCAGCCCCGGGAATGTATAAGCGCTGCGTCAGCCGGTCCAGTACCTCCGGCCGCGGGCCGTGCGACTCGCTGCCCATGATGAGCACGCCGCCGGGCGTCAGGCTGAGCCGGTGCACATTATCCCCTTCCAGGTGGGCGCCGTAGCGCGGGAGGGTGGCCGGCAATGAGTCCAGCCACTCGGGCAGGTTGCGTTGCCAGATGGCTACCCGGCTGAAAGAGCCCATGGTGGCCGAAACGGTTTTCGGCGACCAGGCATCCGTGCAGGTATCGGAACACACTACGCCGGCCAGGCCGTACCAATCGGCCAGGCGGATAAGCGTACCCAGGTTGCCGGGGTCGCGCACCTGGTCCAGGGCCAGCAGGAGCTGGTTGGAAGCGGGCTGCAGCGGGGTTTCTTCCGGAATGCGGGCTAAGGCCAAGGCCGTATTGTTGGTGGCCAGGGTACCTAATTTGGTCAGCTCATCCTCCGTGGCCAGCTCGGTGGGCACGCCCTTTGGCAGCAAATGCGCATTTTTGTCGGCGAATTCAGCCGTGATAAACAGCCGTTCCGTTAGAAGTCCGGAACTTAGCAACTCGCATACGTTCTTGCCGCCTTCTACTAAAAAGGTGCCGTTGCGCAGTCGATATTTCTTCTGCTGCAAAGAATGCACGTACTTGGCAACTGCTTTTGAAATCATATTCTTCTATTGTGCTGACCGCGCGCCGGCGAGTTCTACTTGTTTTTCTGCTGCTGACCGGAGGTGGACTGTTGCCGGCCTGCTCTCCTACCCGGCTGCTGCTGCCGGGGCAAAACCTGCTGTATAAGATAAAGCTGGAAGGCGTGAAGCAGGCCAACGCTGACCGGCTGCAAACCCTGTATCAGCAAAAGCCCAACAACCGGTTTCCCATCCCAAAGCTAGCAATCTACCAGCTAGGGCAGTATTTCTATAAACCCGACGAGCTGCAGCGCAAGCTGCAGGAGGAGCGCACCCGATACGACTCCCTTATCCGGCAGGCCGGCCGCGACTCCGTAACGGTGGGTAAGCTGCTGATTAAGCGCGAGCGGCACACGCGCCGCCACCAGCTGGTTCTGAGCGAAGGCAATGCCCTGATGCGCCTGGGTGAGCCACCCGTGGTGTACGACTCTACCCTCACGGAACGCACCACGGAGCAGCTGAGCACGTTTTTGAAGTCGCAGGGATTTTTCCGGAGCTCGGTAACGGCGCGGGATGCCGTGCAGGACCGCCGCGTGACGGTGACGTATCAGGTAACCGAAAACCAGCCTTTCCACTACACACAGCTCGATTTTGATATTCCGGACTCGGCGGTAGCCAAAGTGGTGCTGGAGAACCAGAAACTGGCCCTCATTCACAAAGGCGACCAATACAGCGAGGAAGCCATTGGGCTGGAGCGGGCCCGGCTGGAGAACCTGCTGAAAAACGCGGGCTACTTCGATTTCCGGCAGCAGTACATTACCCTGGAGGCCGATACCAGTTTTGAGCCCGGCACCGTGCGCCTGCGCACCCTCATTGCCAACCCCGCCCCCGGCGAGCGGCACCATATCTACACCATCCGGCACGTAAATTTCCTCACCGACGCCGGCACCAACCGCTTTGGCGTGAAGCGCGACACGGTGGTGCGGGATTCTATCTTCTTCTTAGCCTACAAGCACCGCATCAGTAGTAAAGTGCTGAATCAGCGGGTGGAAGTTCGGCCTGGTTCCATCTACAGCCTCAACAATACCCAGACCACGCAGCGCCAGCTGGCTGATCTGGACATGTTCCGCTTTAATACGGTGAGCTACCAGAAAGTGGCCGGGGATTCAGTTAATGGCCTGCACCGGCTGGATGCAGTAGTAAATGCTTCGCCGCTAAAAAAATATCAGGAAACCACGGAGTTGGGCGGTACCGTTGTGGTCAACCTGCCGGGCCCATTTACTAATTTCAGGTTGAAAGTCCGCAACGTATTTGGCGGTGCGGAGGTATTGGAGCTGGGGTTGCGCGCTGGCCTGGAAGGGCAGATCCGGCTGGGCCAAACCGCAGAGCCAGGCAGCCGAATTCCTACGGCCTATGCTACCCAGCTGGGAGCAAATGCCAGCCTGATTCTACCGCAGTTTCTGGTACCTTGGCGCACCAACCGGTTCTTAACCCGGTACAACCCGAAAACGCGCATATCCACCAGCTTCACGTACGTAGACCGGCCCGAGTACACGCGCACCAACCTGGAAGGCAGCTACGACTATATCTGGCAGCGGAGTGCCTACCAGCAGTATGTGCTCACACTGCAGAATATCAGTCTGGTGAATACCAGCCGCCTGGATAGCGCCTACCGGGTGGCCCTGGAAAAGCTGGCGAACAATGGGGCCCTGCTGCGCAGTTTTGGCCGCTTGCTGGTGCCCAGCGCCAATGCCACATCCTACTACAACAGCAATGATTTCAACCAGACCCGGGATGCCCGTTCCTTCCGGGCCACGGCGGAAGTAGGCGGCCTGGGCCGCCGCCTCTATACCCGGCCCGATGCCACGGCGGAAACCACTATCGGGGGCGTTTTGGTGCTGGACTACGCCCGCTTCAATGCCGACTTCCGCCGCTACCACAAGCTCACGCCCCAAACCTATTTTGTGTGGCGCCTGAATGGTGGCCTGGCGCATGCCCTCACGCCTACGCGCTTCACCGGGGAAAACGGCACCACTACCTCCTATATCATTCCTTACGACAAATATTTCTTTGCCGGTGGAGGTACCAGCCTGCGTGCCTGGCGTCCCAGGCGGCTTGGTCCGGGCTCCCACACGTCGGTAGTTACCACCAATGGCGTGGTGCAGTTAGACAGCCGCGGCAAGCCTATTCAGGATGAGAACGTAGAGCAGCCCGGGGAGCTTTTGTTGGAAGGTAGCGCTGAGTACCGTTTCCCGCTGTATGATTACCTGGATGGCGCCCTGTTCACGGACTTCGGCAACGTATGGTCTTTGCAGAAGAACGACCCTCGCCCCGGGGCCCAGTTCGACCCCGGCCGTTTTTATAAAGAGTTTGCCGTGAGCAGCGGTATTGGCTTCCGCTTCGACTTCACCTTCCTGATTATTCGCCTGGATATTGCCACCAAAATCTATGACCCTACGGCCATAGACGGCGACAAGTGGGCTATTAACCGTTTTGCCATCTGGCGCAACAAGAACAAACCCTGGCAAAACACGCCTACGCTAAACGTAGGTATAGGCTACCCTTTCTAGCAAGCGGTGTATATCAAAGTAGCGCGAAGCCGGAGCTTCGCGCTACTTTTCGTGCTATGGTTAGTACTCCAACAGCTCTTCTAAAGCAGTAACCACTTTATCAGGGTTTGGGAGCATTTGCTTTTCCAGATCTACATTGAGAGCAATAGCCGGCAGGTTGGCAGCACCCAGCGTAAATACCGGAGCATCCAGCTGCTGGAAGCAGTGGCGCTGAATGCGGCCGGCCAGGCTTTCGGCAAAGGAATTCATCAGGGGTTCTTCCGTTAGTACCAGCACCTTACCGTGGCGTAGCACGGCAGCCTGTACCGCCTCAAAATCCAAAGGGTTCAGCGTGCGCAGGTCCAGAATTTCAACCTGACCGGGAAACTGTTTGCTGGCAGTTTTGGCCCAGTAAACGCCCATGCCATAGGTTACCACCACGCAGGTTTCTCCGTTGCGAAGCTTGTCGGGGGCGGCTTCCTGGGCAACGGCGGCTTTACCCAGCGGAATAACATAGCCGGTGGCAGGCTCGGTGGTTTTGGCATCTTCGGTGCCGGGCACTTTGCTCCAGTAGAGACCTTTGTGCTCTAGCATGACCACCGGGTTGGGGTCCAGGAAAGCGGCGCGCATCAGTCCCTTCATATCGGCGGCGTTGCTGGGATATACCACCTTTATGCCCCGAATAGTGAGCAGGGTACTTTCAATAGAGCCCGAATGGTAAGGGCCGCCCCCACCGTAGGCCCCAATGGGCACCCGAATGAGCGACTGCACCGGAAACTTGCCGTTGGAGAGGTAGCAGGATTTCGACAGCTCTTCCACCAGCTGATTGAGAGCGGGCCAGATGTAGTCGGCGAACTGCACTTCCACAATTGGCTTGGCGCCCACCGCACTCATGCCGGCGGTGCTTCCCACAATATAGGCCTCCTGAATGGGCGTGTTGAACACGCGGGCATCACCGTACTTTTTAGCCAGCAGCGCCGCTTCGCGGAACACGCCGCCCAGCTCGCCACCCACATCCTGCCCGTAAAACAGGGCTTCGGGGAATTCGCTCAGAATATCATCTACGGCGTGCAGCGCGGCGTCTACCATCAGGGCTTTGTCGGCGCCGGCGGGGTTTCGCTCGCCGGCTTCTGCCGTTACGGCCGGGGGTGCAAACTCATGGTCCTGGAAAGTAGCCGGATCGGGCGCGGGCGCGGCCAGAGCGCGCTGGTAGTCGGCGGCCACGGTGGCGCGGGCTTCCTCACCCAGCTGTTGCAGCTCTTCTTCCGTGAAGTCCAGCTCCAATAATTGCTGATGGAAGCGGGGAAGCGGGTCGTTGAGGGTATGCGCGGCCAGGTCGTCGCCGCGGTACCACTCCCTACGCACCCCGCTGGTATGGTGGCCCAGCAGCGGGCACTTAGCGTGCACCAGCACCGGCCCCTGGCGCTGGCGGGCATACTCAAAAGCCTCGGCCATGCCGGCATAGCTGGCCAGGAAATCGGCCCCATCAAACTGCATTCGGTGCAGGCCTTTAAAGCCGGCCGCAAACTCATAGGCATCCATGGCGCGCATCTCGCGGCTGGTAGCCGAGATACCCCAATCATTATCCTGCACCAGATAGATGATGGGCAATTGATGCAGCACGGCCATTTGCAGGGCTTCGGAAACCTCGCCTTCGGTCATGGCCCCGTCGCCGATGGAGCACAGCGAAACCGGGAAATGCTGCGTGCCATTTTTATCCGTCAGCAGCCCCTGGCTTTCCAGATACTTAATGCCGTGGGCCGTGCCGGTGGCCGGAATGGCCTGCATACCGGTAGCCGAGCTTTGGTGCGGAATCACTGGAAAGCCGGCGCGGCGCAAAGACGGGTGACTGTAGTAGGTGCGTCCCCCGGAAAAGGGGTCGTCGCGCTTGGCCATGAGCTGCAGCATGAGCTCATAGGGCTGCAGACCCATGCCCAGCAGCATGGCGTCGTCGCGGTAATAAGGGGCGGCGTAGTCCTGGGCGGTGAGGTGAAAGGCGGCGGCCAGTTGAATAGCTTCGTGGCCACGGGCCGTGGCGTGCACGTATTTGGCCGTTACGGCTTTGTTTTCTTCGTAGAGGCGGGCCATCTCATCGGCCGTGCGCATGAGGCGGTAGGCCCGCGTGAGGGTGGCACGGTTGGGCTGGGTGTTCGTAACTTCGGCTTTCAGCGCAGCAACAGGTTCAGAAGTCATGGGCAAGGGGTGGGTGCTGGCGCGAAGTTACGGAATGAAGGTGATGGGGTGCTAACAGGCTGCCTGCAGAATACCGTACCGGCAGCTTCCCGTTGAAAAAAGACAACAAAAAGCCCGCTTAGCCAGAATGGCCAAGCGGGCTTTTTGTGGCTGACTTTACTAAAATGGCCGGTTAGAGGCGGCGAGCCAGGGTGAGACTGTAGGTAGAGCTGTGGCGGTTGCCCAGCGCGCCGTTTTGCAGCGTGGCTTTCGTTCCTACCCGCCAGCGCTGCTCCTGGCCCAGGGCTACGTCTAGGTTAAGAGACAGCAGGTAGCCGCCATGAAAGCCCTGCTTCCGCTCCAAGGTGTAGTCCGTGACTTTGCCGGACTCTGCGGTGAAGTTGTTAAAGCCATTGAGCCGATAGAAACCAGCAAAGCCGCCGGCTCCGATGCCCAGGTTCAGCCGCTGGCTATTCCCGAAGGGATAAAACACCACTTCCTGCTCCAGATAGCCGGCCTTGTAGTTCTGGTTGGGCAGTTGGGTTTCCATACCACTGGTGGGTTTGCCCCCAATGCCCACTACCCGGCTGGCCAGACCAATTTTCCGGGTTAGCATGGGCGCGTATTCCACGCTCACCCGGGCGCTGCGGTAGTACCCCTCAATGTCGTAGGTCGTGCCTAACCCCAGCCGGAGGAAGGCTGGCTTTCCGGTGGGAGCTTCGCCAGCCGGGGCTGTTTGGGCCTGCGCCGCTCCGCTTGATGCCAGGCTACCGACCAGCAGCCAGCTAAAACATAGTTTCTTCTTCATAGAGCAAAATGTATAAGATTGTTATGGGGAGAGCCCCAACAAGAACCAGGCGTTGCAGGAATCCTAAAAATCTTCCAGGCACTACCTTTGTCCCATGCCAACCCCTCTACGCATTTCTCCCGCTACCCCAGCCGATATTCCAGAACTTGTTACCCTGGTAAACAGCGCCTACCGCGGCGAGGCATCTCAACAAGGCTGGACCACCGAAGCTCACCTGTTGGGCGGGCAGCGCACCGATGCCGATAACCTGCGCGACCTGCTGGCCCCGGAAAACGCTACCATTCTGCTGGCTCGCACCACCAATGGTTCATTGGTGGGCTGCGTATATCTGCAGCACCTTCCTGATGCGCTTTATCTGGGGATGCTTTCCGTGGCCCCCGATAAGCAGGCGCTGGGCATTGGTAAACAGCTGATGCAGGCCGGCGAAAACTGGGCCCGGCAGCTGGGCCTGCCGCTGGTGCGCATGACGGTTATTTCTGTGCGGCACGAGCTGCTGGCCTGGTACGAGCGGCATGGCTACCAGCGCACCGGCGCCACCGTGCCCTTCCCCACCGACCCACGCTTTGGCCTGCCCCGCCAGCCCCTGGAGCTGCTGGTACTGGAAAAAGCTATTTAAGGTGGATAGCTGTCACAACGATAAGTAGCGCGAAGCTCCGGCTTCGCGTACGAGCGCAGCGAGTTCCAGCATGTTGATACCAGCGGCTCCTTTCCGGATTACTCTCTTCGCTCATACGCGAAGCCGGAGCTTCGCGCTACAGACCAAACTGCCTATCTTTGCAGAATAAAAAACAGCGGCGGCCCTGACTTTTATCAGGTTTCGGGTTCTTTTTACCCCCGAGGTTTGCCCCAAACTTAAGCCCCACTGTTTTATGCATACTATGCTCGCTTCCGCTCCTACTTTCCCCATTCCCACCCCCGCTCCTGCCTTCCGCGACTCGGTAGCCGACTGGATGCGCCAGTTTCAGGACTGGCTGTGCCAGCAGCTGGAAGAAGCCGATGGGCTGGCCCGCTTTCAGGAAGATGCCTGGCAACACCACGGTGGGGGCGGCGGCCGCTCCCGCGTAATCAGCAACGGGAATGTTCTGGAGAAAGGCGGCGTAAATTTTTCGGCCGTATCGGGTACCATGAGCGAGCAGGCGGCCCGCGTGCTGCTGATGCCTAACCCGGAGTATTTTGCCACCGGTGTATCGGTGGTACAACACCCGGGCAGCCCCATGGTGCCCATCTCGCACATGAACGTGCGCTATTTTGAGGCCGGCAACGGGGAAGCCTGGTTTGGCGGCGGCTTAGACCTCACGCCCATTTACGTGGATGTGGAGCAGGCCCGCTGGTTTCATGAGCAGATTGCGGAGGTATGCCAGCGCCACAACCCTGCCTACTACACCCGCTTCAAGGAGTGGGCCGATGAGTACTTTTATATCCCCTTCCGCCAGGAAACGCGCGGCGTAGGCGGCATTTTCTTCGACCGCCTCACTGTGGGCAAAGACGGCAGCCAGGAAGAATTATTTGCCTTCGTGCGCGAAGTAGGCGAAGTCTATGGCCACAGCTACACGGAGCTCATGCGCCGCAACGCGGCCCTGCCCTTCACAGAAGAGCAGAAAAAATGGCAGCTGGTGCGCCGCGGCCGCTACGCCGAGTTCAACCTGGCCATCGACCGGGGCACCAAATTTGGCCTGGAAACCGGTGGCCGCACCGAAAGCATTCTGATGAGCCTGCCGCCCCAGTGCGAGTGGCACTATAACCTGCAACCCGAGCCCGGCTCGCCCGAAGCTGCCACCCAAACCTGGCTGCGCAAAGGAGTAGACTGGCTTGCCACCCATTCTTAAGTTTGATTGAACTGCTGCAAGGCTTAGACCGCTGGCTGCTGGTAGCCGCCAATTCCCGCCACCTGCATTGGCTTGATGGCCTGATGGTGTTCTTTTCGGAACGCTTTGTGTGGTTTCCGTCCTACCTTGTCATTATAGTAGTGCTGGGCTACTTCCTGCAGCGGCGGGCGCTGGTGGCGCTGCCTCTGCTGGGTCTGGTGGTAGCTCTGGCCGACAGCATTTCCAGTCGCCTGTTCAAACCGTACTTCGCCCGCCTGCGTCCCTGCCACGACCCGGAGCTTTCCGCTACGCTTAATCTGGTGCATGGGTGCGGCGGGCAATTCGGCTTTCTGTCCTCGCACGCGGCCAACTCCTTTGCCCTGGCGGTATTTCTGTGCATTATTCTCCCCCGGCGCTTCCGCCTCGCCAAGGTTATCCTGTTTGTGTGGGCGGCCCTGGTGAGCTATAGCCGCATTTACCTGGGGGCGCACTATCCCAGCGACGTTGCGGCCGGGGCTTTGTTAGGCAGTTTGCTGGCCTGGCTGGCTGCCTTGCTGTATGAGCGGCTGGTAGTACGAGTGCCACATGCCGTGCAGAAAGAGCGTTCCAACGCCTGAGAAAATATCTTTATCATACTACAGCAACAAACAGCCCCGCCTGAATCAGGCGGGGCTGTTTGTTTATGAGGCATTTGGGTTTATTTAGCCGGCTTCCGGTTGCCGGTGTGGCCGTCTCCCTTATCACCCTGACCGGATTGGCTGGTCTTTTTAGAGTTATGCTGATCATCCTGGGAAAGCGACTTATGCTGGTCAACGGACTGCTCAATGCGCCCGTCTTTATCCCGGCGGATGTAGCGCTTATCTCCTTCGTTCGGTTCTATTAATTCGCGTTTAGACATAGGATAACAAGGCTGGTGAAAAGCTTGCTACGCAGATGCCCGGTACTATGTTGAGCACTAGCGCTCTAGCGCCCCAGGAGCTTGGCCACGTACTTACCCACGATATCAAATTCCAGGTTCACTTTGTCGCCGGGCTTCAGGTCCTGGAAGGTGGTGTGCTCGTAGGTGTAGGGAATGATGGCCACGGCAAAGGTGTCGTCGGTGCTGTCGAAGCAGGTGAGGCTGGTGCCGTTGATGCAGATGGAGCCTTTTTCTACGGTAACGCGGCCGGGACCGGGCTCGTGGCGGAAGCGGAAAACCCAGCTGCCGTTCTGGTCTTCCACGGCGGTGCAGGTGGCCGTGAGGTCCACGTGGCCCTGCACAATATGGCCATCAAAGCGGCCGTTGGCGGCCAGGCAGCGCTCCAGGTTTACCCGGCGGCCGGGCTGCCACTGGCTCAGGTTGGTTTTCTGCAGGGTCTCGTCGATGGCCGTAACTACGTGCGTGCCGGCTATGCCATCCACGGCCACTACGGTCAGGCACACGCCGTCGTGGGCTACGCTTTGGTCAATCTTCAGCTCGGCGGCAAACGGCGAGGCCACGGTGAAATGCAGGTTGGTGCCTTCGCGCTTTATATCCTGGATGGTACCCAGCCCTTCTATGATTCCGGTGAACATGAGGTTGTTCTTAGCTGATGAAGTATGTATGCTGCGCTATGAAATAGATTGGGGCCGAAACTGTTTGACCAATCCCTTCAAAAATCAATAACTACTGGCCGCGGCCCTCCAGAATAATCTTGAGGGTGTACAGCATCACGCGGAAGTCCATGGCCAGGCTCATGTTTTCGATGTAGAGGATATCGAATTTGAGACGCTGCACCATTTGCTCCACGGTTTCGGCGTAGCCGTATTTCACCTGTCCCAGGCTGGTAATGCCGGGGCGCACGCGGTGCAGGTGCCGGTAGTGCGGGGCCACCAGCATAATCTGGTCGATGTAGTACTGGCGCTCCGGGCGCGGGCCTACCAGGCTCATGTCGCCCTTCAGCACGTTCCAGAACTGGGGCAGCTCATCCAGGCGCACTTTGCGCATAAAGCGGCCCCAGGGCGTAATGCGCGGGTCGTTCTGCGAGGAAAGCGCCGGCCCGCGCTCCTCCGCATCCACGTACATGGAGCGGAACTTGTAAATCAGGAAAGGAATGCCCTGTCGGCCAACGCGCTCCTGACTGTAGAAGATAGGCCCCGGCGAGGAGAGCTTCACCATAATAGCGGTGAAGGCATAAATGGGCCAGGCTACCAGCAGAAACAGCACCGAACCTAACACATCCAGGCCGCGCTTGGCCACCTCCTGCCACACGGGCAGTAAATCCTGCTTTATCTCAATGAGCGGAGTGCCAAACACGTGGTTCACCTTCACGGAGCCCAGCAGCATCTGGTAGAGGTCGGGCAGAATGCTGATGCGGGCAGGCGTGCCTTCCAGCAGGGTAAGAATATCCTGCACCAGTCGATGCTCGCCGGGCTCCATGGCAATAACAATCTGCTCCACCTGCAGGCTTCGGATCAGCTCCGGCAACTCCTGGTAGTTGCCCTGGTGCGGCAGTACCTCCGCCAGCGCCGGGGCCACCGAGTTGCCCACCGGCACATACCCGATAACCTTGAGGCCCAGGTAGCGGGTGGTGCGGTTCAGCTCCTTGTGCACCTCGCAGGCCAGGCCGTTGGAGCCCACAATCAGCGTATTGAAAGCAATAACTCCCCGGCGCACCAGGTGCTGCACGCTGGTAACGGCCCAGGTGCGAAACACGGCCGTAATCAGGAAATGCAGCAGAAAGTAGGAGGTAATGGTGCGGTAGTACAGCCGGTAGTTGCTCACGCCCTGGTCATCGAGCAGCAGGGCAAAGAAAATTACCAGCGCCCCCAGCATTGACATCTGCGCCAGCCGGATGATTTCGCCCAGCCTGGACTTGCGGAAAATGTCGCGGTATTCGCCGATAAGGGTATAGAGAATAAGCCAGAAGCAGGCAATCATCAGGGCCGAGCCCACCACCGTAAACAGCTCCCCGCTGGTGAACTGATATCCTTCCACTAGCTCGCCAAGCAGGTATTTGCGCAGCAGATAAAACGCCATCCAGGCCAGGAATGCACCGGCGAAGTCGGCGGCCATAAGTTTGAGCTTCTGGAAAGTACGGATCAAGCGAGGGAAATACGGGTTAGGAAATGAAGAAGCCCTGGCCAGTAAAACGCGGTTTTCTGGCCGGCAAATGATAGTTTTGCTGACTCCAGTTCCGTTGCGAAGTGCCGGTGGGCCGCGCAAAGGTAGGCATTCTGGTGAACCCTAAACCTGCTGCGCATATGCAAACTGACACTTACCGGCACCGTGGACAGCGCCGAGCGTTGGTTGCCGAGCTGCGCCAGAAAGGTATTCAGGATGCGCGGGTGCTGGCGGCCATAGAGCAGGTGCCGCGCCACCTGTTTTTTGAGCCCGGCTTCCGGGAGCATGCCTATCAGGACAAGGCGTTTCCCATTGGCGAGGGCCAGACCATTTCGCAGCCCTATACGGTGGCTTATCAGTCGCAGCTGCTGCAGGTGCAGCCCACCGACCGGGTACTGGAAATCGGGACAGGCTCAGGATATCAGTGCTCCGTGCTGCTGGCCCTGCAGGCGCAGGTTTATAGCATAGAGTACAACCGCGTGCTGTTTGAGCGCACGCAGCGCCTGCTGGCCCGCATGCAGGCGCCCGCCCACTTGTTTTGTGGTGATGGTTCCCTGGGCTTGCCCGACTACGCCCCCTACGACAAGATTCTGGTAACGGCCGGCTCGCCTACCCTGCCCCGCCCCCTGCTGCGCCAGCTGCGCGTGGGCGGCGCGCTGGTTATTCCCGTGGGCGACGCCAACAGCCAGCGTATGGTGCGCGTGGTGCGGGAGTCAGAAGAATCCTTTGCCCGGGAAGATTTTGAGGTTTTCCGGTTTGTGCCCCTGCTGGGCGAAGCCGGCTGGCAGAAGTGAGATGGTGAAATAGTGAAAGGGTGAGTTTTGATGTTCTGATTACGCAAGGCCACGCCGCCAGAACAACAAACTCACCCTTTCACTATTTCACCACTTCACCGCTCGTATCTTTGCGGCCTTAGTACCTCTAACCTGCCTAACACCGATACATGCTCGCGCGCAAACAGAAGCCCGTCAAAGACTCATTCGTAAACATGACCGAGCTGGTCCTGCCCAACGATACCAATACCCTCAACAACATGATGGGTGGCCGCATGATGCATTTGATGGACATAGCCGCCGCCATTGCCGCGCAAAAGCACTCCAACCGCATTGTGGTCACGGCCTCCGTCGACAACGTTTCCTTCCGCGACTCCATCCGTCTGGGCAACGTGGTAACGCTGCAGGCGCAGGTTACGCGGGCCTTCAGCTCTTCCATGGAAGTGCACATTGATGTGTGGGCCGAGGACATTCCCAGCGGCACGAAGGTGAAAAGCAACGAAGCCTTCTTCACGTTTGTGGCCGTAGACCAGTCGGGCCGCCCGATTGATGTACCCGAGGCCGTACCCGAAACCAGCGAGGAAATTAAGCTGTATGATGGCGCCCTGCGCCGCCGCCAGCTGCGTCTGATTCTGGCCGGCCGCATGCAGCCCACCGATGCTACCGAGCTGAAAGCCCTTTTCGAACTGTAGTAAGCCCCCGCGGAGCTACCACCATGCAGGAAGCTAACCTTGCTTTTTTTCAGGAGTTCTACGCCAACGTGACGTTGTACACGGTGGGGGAAGAAGCCACCGAACCCACTGCTCAACCGGCGGTGGCAGCTCCGGCTATGGCTCCTACGCTGGTGACCCCACCAGTAGCCACGCCGGTTCTGCCGGTAGCGCCCCCCTTCCTGTTCCGGCTCCTGCTCCCGCCGTTAGCGTAAGTCGACTGCCTTCCTTAGGTCAGTTAAAGCCTCAGCCAACCCCACCGGTAGCCCCCATGGCCGCGCCCATTCCATCCGCCGTACCGGTGCCAGCGGCTCCGGCGCCACCGGTACGCACCGCTCCCCCACTTACCGAAACGCCCTTCACTACGCTGGGCAGCAACCCCAACGGCCTGCTTATCCTGGTGCGCATGGACCCCGTACGGTTTCAGCGCCTGCCCCGCAACTTCTTCCTCAACAACCTACTGAAAGCTATTCGGCTGGTGATGGAAGATGTGGTTTTGATAAATGTGGAGTCGCACCTGCCGGTGGCCCTGAGCACGCTGCGGCAGAAGCTGGCCGGCAAACAAATTATCGGTTTCGGCAAAAACCTGCTGGACGTAGCCGTGCACAAAACCCAGCTGTATGAACCCGTGCTGCTGGTAGGCGACGCTGCCTACCTGCCCGCCGCCGAAATAGAGCTGATAGAAGAAGACAACAGCCGCAAAAAGCTACTCTGGCAGGCCATGCAGCGCATGTTTTTGAGCTAGGAATTTCATCAAATATCCATAATAAAAAGGCCCGCCAACATTGTTGGCAGGCCTTTTTATGTATTAAATAGGTAGACTTACTTCAGCACCGAAGCCAGCTTGGCTTCCAGGGCGGGGCCGCGCAGGTTTTTGGCGATAATACGTCCCTGCGGATCCAGCAGCAAAGACATAGGAATAGAGGTAATGCCGTAGGCTTTGCCGGCCGCGCTGTCCCAGGCCTTCAGGTCCGAAACATGGGTCCAGGTCAGGTTGTCGTCCTTAATGGCTTTCAGCCACTTGTCGCGGTTTTGGTCCAGGGATACGCTGTAGATTTCAAAGCCTTTGCCTTTGAACTTCTGATAGGCTTTTACCACGTTGGGGTTTTCCTTGCGGCAGGGGCCGCACCACGAGGCCCAGAAGTCCAGCAGCACATATTTGCCGCGCAGGCTGCTGAGGGCTACGGGCTTACCATCTGGCGAATTCAGGTTAATTTCCGGGGCTTCGGCTCCCACGGCCGTTACGCGCATGGGGTCCAGGCGCGCTACCAGGGCCTTGGTGTAGCGCGACTCCGGCATGGCTTTTTTGAAAAGCGTGGCCATAGAATCGGCGAAGGCAAACTCTTCGTCGGGGTTGATGAGGTTATTCACCACGAAGGCCGAGGCCACCGATGTAGGCCGCTGGCGCACCAGCTTTTTGATGGCCGCCGAGTTGCGGGCCTGGGCCGCCATGTATTGGGCTTCAATGGCCTGCATAGAATCGGCGCGGCCGGCCGAGGCGGCGGCGTTGTAGCGCTGCTCCAGTGCCTGCGCCGAAGCCCGGCCTTTACCCAGCACCGCACCCAATTGGCGCAGCATCTCGGAGTCCTCGGAGCCCTTCACGGTATAGCCTTCCGAGAGGCGGGTGGCATCACCGCTCAACTCCAGATTGGTGCTGTTATCCAGGGCTACCAGGGCCTGGTTCTGGTCGTTCAGCTTTACCTGGTATAAGCTAGGCTCCGGCACCGTGCCTTTAAAGGTGAAGTGGCCTTTGTCATCTACCGAGGCGGTATCGCGCGAGACGAACTGGGCCTCCCCCAGCTCCGCCAGATACACTTTGGTACCCGCCGGCGCATTGCTCAGCTGCCCGCTGATCTGGTAGCCAGCGCCGGGAGTGGTAGCAGTAGTGGTGGGCACATTGGATTTATTACAGGCATTGGCCATGCACAGCACAGACCCAATCAGGAGCAGACTTTTCGGATTTTTCAGCATCAGTCGTCTTGGCAAGCTGCGGGCTTACCGGCCGTTTGGTCAAAGACCAGGTTTGGAGCTGCAAGTTGCCGGTTTTCGTTTGAATTCGGGTTTATCCGGGCAGCATGCCTTTTGCAAATTACATTCCGGCGGTTTCTGCTGTCAGCAAAGCCTGGCAGCCAGCCTGTACAACAAGGTATAGAAGAGAAACTTAAAAGCGAAAAACCACCAACAGCATGGGACTGTTGGCGGTTTTTCAGTTTACTGTAATTGGTAAGAAAAGCTATGCGTCCAGCTTCTGGCGCAGCAGCTGGTTTGCCAGCTTGGGGTCGGCTTTGCCGCCGGTCAGCTTCATCAGCTCGCCCATAAACATGCCCGTCAGGCTCTTCTTGCCGGCGCGGTACTCAGCCACTTTGGCCGGGTTGGCGTCCAGCACCTGCTGCACCATGGCTTCCAGCGCCCCGGCATCCGACTGCTGCAATAAACCCTGCGCCTCAGCGGCAGCGGCCGCCGTTTGCGTGGGGTTTTCCAGCAGATAAGGATACAGCTGCTTGGCGGCTACGGAGTGGCTGATTTTGTTGTCGTCGATGAGCTGGATGATGTCGGCCAGCTGGCGGGCGCTGAGCGGGAACTGGTCCAGCGTGAGGGCGCGCTCGTTCAGGAACGACTTCACCGGGCCCTGCACCCAGTTGGCGGCAGCTTTGGCGTTGGGCGTCAGGCGGGTCAGCTCATCAAAGAACAGGGCCACGTCTTTCTCCACCGTCAGCACCGAGGCGTCATAGTCCGACAGGGCCAGCTCGCCGGTGAAGCGGGCGTAGAGCTGGTGCGGCAACGCGGGCAGCTCCTGCTGCATGCGGTGCAGCCAGGCATCATCAATAATTACGGGGGGCAGATCCGGCTCCGGGAAGTACCGGTAGTCGTTCATGGTTTCCTTGCTGCGCTGGCCGCTGGTGGTGCCGGTAGTAGCGTCAAAGCCACGGGTTTCGCTGTCGATTATCTCGCCGGCTTCCACCAAGGCAATTTGCCGCTCTATTTCGTACTCAATGGCGCGCTGCACATTGCGGAAGGAGTTCATGTTTTTCACCTCCACCTTGGTGCCAAACTGGTCGGCGCCCTTCAGCATTACGGAAATGTTGGCGTCGCAGCGCAGCGAGCCTTCTTCCATGTTGCCGTCGCAGATGCCCAGGTACTGCACCAGCTTCTTAATTTCGGCCAGGTAGGCGTAGGCTTCTTCCGAGGTACGGATGTCGGGCTCCGACACAATTTCGATAAGCGGCACGCCGGCGCGGTTCAAATCCACCAGGGTTTCGGTTTCGCCGGCCAGGTGCATGCTTTTGCCCGCGTCTTCCTCCATGTGAATGCGCGTAATGCCGATTTTCTTCTCCGTACCATCGGACAGGCGTATAACCACGTGGCCGCCCGTACAGATGGGAGTTTTGTCCTGGGTAATCTGGTAGCCCTTAGGAAGGTCGGGGTAGAAATAGTTTTTGCGCGCAAACAGGTTGGTGCGCGTGATGTGGCAGCTGGTAGCCAGGCCCATTTTCATGGCAAACTCCACGGCGGAGTAGTTCACGCGCGGCAGCGTGCCGGGGTGGCCCAGGGTAATAACCGAGAGGTTGTGGTTGGGCAGCGCGCCGTACTCATTCTCATCCGAAGAATACATTTTGCTCTGCGTGAGCAGCTGCGCGTGTACTTCGAGGCCGATGACGGGCTGGTATTTTGATTTTATGTTTTCGTCCATGAGGGCAGATTGAGAGCGGGAACAACTGTTGAAGTTGCAACCGGGCTGCAAGATAAAAACTATTCCTGCCCTAATTCAGGCAAAAAGCAAAGCAACATTCGTAGCAGGCTTGGTAGTATGGTATAATGAAGCTAGTCTGATGCGTGATTGAGTGCCCAACCCTTTTTCTACCTGAACTATGGATAACGCTACCACTGGCTTCGATCTGAGCAAGCTGCCTACGCGGGCCCCGCTCACCATGCACAAGGCGCCCAGCAAAGTGGAGTTAAAACGCCTCGTGCAGGAGCTGTCTGCGCTCCAAAACTGCCTTTACGCCGAAAACCAGCACAGTATTCTTATCATTCTGCAGGGAATGGATGCCAGCGGGAAAGACGGCCTCATCCGAAAGGTATTCAGTGGAATAAACCCCCAGGGCGTGCAGGTACATTCGTTTAAAGAGCCAACCGATGAGGAACTAGCCCACGATTTCCTATGGCGGATACATCAACATACGCCTCGCCGGGGTATGATGCAGGTCTTCAACCGCTCACATTACGAGGATGTATTGATTACCCGGGTAGCCGGCCTGATTACTCCCGAGGAAGCCATGCGGCGCTTTGCGGCTATCAATGCCTTTGAAAAGCTCCTGCAGAATGCCGGCACCACCATCCTCAAATTCTACCTACATATTTCCCAGGAGGAGCAGCACGAGCGGTTGATGGAGCGCGTCACCGATCCTACAAAGCGCTGGAAATACGAAGCCGGCGACACGAAAAAAGCGGAGCAGTGGCCCCAGTACCAGAAGGTATACGAGGACGTATTTCGTTACTGCAACCCCGAGAGCTGCCCCTGGCACATAGTACCCGCTGATCAGAACTGGTACAAAGCCTACGTTGTGGCCAGTACGCTGCGCCATGCGCTGGTGACGCTGAACTTAAAATATCCAGAGCACAAAACCGACCGGCCAAAATAGCACGGCCACGGTTTTATTTTTTTCTGTTCCCAGAAAAGGACAGCCTACTGCGGCCTGTTAAGCAAGTAGCCCCTAGCTAATGCAGTGAATCAACCAAACAATTTAAAGTAGTCTGCTCCTATTCAGACTACTATCGAATAGCAAAAGTTATGGGGACAGTCATGTAAACCGGCACATTTTCACCGTCTTGCTGCCCTGGTTTGAAGGCAGGTATAGCCTTTATAATCCGAAGAGCCTCTGCATCCAGCTCCGGCGAAATACCTTGTTTCACCTGAGCATTTCGGACTTTACCCGTCTCGTCAATCACAAATGTGATATATACTTTCCCTTCCTGGTGCCTCTTTAGTGCTGCTTTTGGATAACGAATAGTACTACCAATGAAGTTTAGCAACGCACGCTGACCACCGGGAAACTCAGGCATCCTTTCACTGTATTTGTATTCCTTACAGGAAATGGAAGAACCGGATTCTGAAAAGCATTCGGCACTTACCTCCACATCATGATCATAGAGGGCCCTTTTTTGAACTGAGCCCTTATCATAAAAGCTCAGGTATTCGCCGTGCGTTTTACTCCCTACTTCGTGCCGTATGAATTGCTTTTTACCGTTTGCCCGCCATTGAACTGTTTCAGTCAATGTATCGCCGTTGGGCTGCCAAAGGCTTTTTCGAACTTTTAATAGTTTTCGGGAGGCCACAAAGAACACACTATCCAAGCGGGATTTTCCTGGTACCTCCATCCGCACCACATGGTATATGGCCTCCTGCTCGTCTACAGCTTCTGAGTCTAGCTGGGCAAAGAATAGAGTTTGTTGCTGGGTGTTGCCTGGGCACTGCTCAAACGCGCCAGCAAACACAGGCTTACAACTAGAATCAGATTTTTCACTTTATTATTTACATAAAATGGGCGCTATGTTATGCAACATAACGCCCATTAAAATAGCCGTTTACTTAACGAACTGACATCAAATCTACTGGAGTGTTTTACCTACCAGCTCCTCAGCCTTGGCAATAGCCGCGCCTAAACCAGCCGCATTTTTCCCGCCGGCAGTGGCGAAGAACGGCTGACCGCCGCCCCCGCCCTGAATTTCCTTGGCCAGCTCGCGCACCAGCGTGCTGGCGTTCAGCTTGCCGGCTTTAGCCAGTTCATCGTCCAGCATCACGGCTAGTTGCGGTTTACCATCTATCTCAGCACCCAGCACCGCCACTAGATTGGGAACGGCCTGGCGCAGGTTATACGCCAGCGTTTTGAGGCCATCAGCCGACGAAACCTGCACCTGCGCGGCCAGAAAGTTCACGTCGTTCAGCGGTTTTACCTGGCTTACCAGCTGGTCTTTCTGCTGATTGATGCTTTGCTGCTCAAATTGCTCCAGCTGCTTGCGCAGGGCGGCCATTTCCTCCGTCTGCTTTTCGATACTAGGAATGAGGTGCTGGGGGTTGCCCAGGGCCTCGCGCACTTGTTGCAGCACATCCAGCTGCTGGTTCACGTAGGCTTCGGCTACGCCGGCCGTTACGGCCTCAATGCGGCGCACGCCCGCGCCTACGGCGCTTTCCGAGGTGATTTTAAAGAAGCCTATGTCGCCCGTGGTACGCACGTGGGTGCCGCCGCACAGCTCTACGGAGTGGTCCTTGCCGAAGGTGATAACGCGCACAAACTCGCCGTACTTCTCGCCAAACAGGGCCATGGCGCCCAGCTGCTTGGCTTCCTCAATGGGCACATTGCGGCGCTCATCCAAGGAAATTTGCTGCCGGACCCGCTCATTTACCAGGCGCTCAATATCGCGCAGCTGGTCGTCGGTTACTTTGGTGAAGTGCGAGAAGTCAAAGCGCAGCAGCTTCTCGTTTACCAACGAGCCTTTCTGCTGCACGTGCGTGCCAATTACCTCACGCAGGGCGGCCTGCAGCAAGTGCGTGGCCGTGTGGTTTTTGCGGATCAGGTCGCGGCGGGCCTGGTCAATGCGGGCGTTGAAGGGCACGTTCAGATCTTCCGGCAAATCCAGCACGGTGTGCACGATGAGGTCGTTTTCCTTTTTCGTGTCGATGACGCGCACCCGGGTGAAGTCCGACTCCAGGTAGCCCGTGTCGCCTACTTGTCCGCCTGATTCGGCGTAGAACGGAGTCTGGTCGAGTACCACGTGGTATTCGGTTTTGCCTTTGGTGGTGGTTTTGCGGTAGCGCAGAATGCGGGCCGGCGCTTCTTCCAAATCGTAACCCACAAAGGCAGGCTGCTCCTCGGAGGGCATTACAATGGTCCAGTCGCTCTGCTCCGACTCCTGGGCGTTGCGGCTGCGGGTTTTCTGCTCTTCCAGGGCCTTCTGGAAGCCGGCCTCGTCCACTGAAAGACCCTTTTCACGGGCAATCAGGGCCGTGAGGTCCAACGGGAAGCCAAAGGTATCCGACAGCTCGAAAGCGGTTTTGCCATCAATTACACCACCCTGAGCGCGAACTGATTCTTCCAGGGCATCAATGCGGCGCAGGCCGTTTTCCAGGGTTTTGAGGAAGGCAATTTCCTCTTCCTCAATCACGCGCTGCACAAAAGCCGTCTGGGCTTTCAGCTCGGGGAAGATCAGGCGCATCTGGTCGGCCAGCACGGGCACCAGCTTGTAGAGGAAGGGCTGCTTGAAGCCCAGCGAGGAAAACGCATAACGCACGGCGCGGCGCAGAATCCGGCGAATTACGTAGCCGGCCTTCACGTTGCTGGGCAGCTGCCCATCGGCAATGGCGAAGGAAATGGTGCGGATATGGTCGGCAATGACGCGGATGGCAATGTCCGTTTTCTCCTCTTCGGTGGCGGGCTGGTCGTTGACGGTGGCCGGCGCGGTGCCATGATATTTCAGGCCGGCTTCCGAAGCAATGAATTGGATGAGCGGCTGGAAAACGTCGGTGTCGTAGTTGGACTTCACACCCGATACGGCCATCATCAGGCGCTCAAAGCCCATGCCCGTATCTACGTGCTGGGCCGGCAGTTTCACCAGCGAGCCATCGGCTTTGCGCTGGAACTCCATGAACACGTTGTTCCAGATTTCGACTACCTGCGGGTGGTCGGCATTTACCAGCTCGGCGCCGCCTTTCAGGGCCAGTTCGGCCTCGTCGCGCAGGTCAATATGGATTTCGGTGCAGGGGCCGCAGGGACCGGTGTCGCCCATCTCCCAGAAGTTATCCTTCTTGTTGCCGGGCAAAATCCGGTCGTCGGTGGTGAATTGGCGCCACAGGTTCTGGGTTTCGGTGTCAGCCTCCAGCTTGTCGCCGGCATCACCTTCAAAATAAGTCACGTACAGGCGCTCTTTGGGCAGCTTGTACACTTCCGTGAGCAGTTCCCAGGCCCAGGCAATGGCATCGGTCTTGAAGTAATCCCCAAACGACCAGTTGCCCAGCATCTCGAACATGGTGTGGTGGTAGGTGTCGTAGCCTACCTCTTCCAGGTCGTTGTGCTTGCCGCTCACGCGCAGGCACTTCTGCGTATCGGCAATGCGCTTGTAGGGCGCGGGCTTGTTGCCGAGGAAATAGTCCTTGAACGGGGCCATGCCCGAGTTAATGAACAGCAGCGTGGGGTCGTCCTTCACCACAATAGGCGCCGAGGGCACAATGTGGTGACCTTTGGAGGCGAAGAAATCCAGGAACTGCTGGCGGACGTGGGAGGCTGAGGGAAGTGACATGGGCAGAAGCGCCGGCCAGGGCCGGGCGCATAGTTAATTTCTTAGAACAAACCGGCCGGACAATGAATTGGCGGCCGCCGGGATTTTGGCTACTTTTCGCAAAAATAGGGATTAGCCATTAGGTATTAGGGCTTAGATTTTAGGTCTTCAGCCCCAGCCCGGATTTTGGCAACCCGCTCCGGGCAGTTGAGCACCTTGCTGAAAAGCCAAAGACTACCTGAATTCCGGCCAACCCCCTGAGCTAAAGCCCCAACCAAAGACCTAAGGTCTAACTCGCTAAGCCCTACAAAATGCCCTATAAAGAGCGCGACATCGAGAAGCAATATTTCACCATTGGCGAAGTAGCCCAGCAATTCAACGTGGCTCCCTCGCTGATTCGCTTCTGGGAGACGGAGTTTGACGAGCTGCGCCCCCGCAAAAGCAAGAAAGGCAACCGCCTGTATACCCCGCAGGACATTGATATTTTTCGCACCATTTACCACCTGGTAAAGGAGCGCGGCTACACTATTCCCGGCGCCCGCGACATGCTCCGCCAGAAAGGCCCCCAGCTAAAAGAGAAAATCGACGTGATTCAAAGCCTGGAGAAAATCCGCGGCTTCTTAGTGAAGATGAAAAAGGAAGTGGACGCGGCGGGGAAGGCGGAGTAGCATAAACTCCCTTTTCAAAAACCCTCTGTGTCATCCTGAGGCGGTAGCCGAAGGACCTTCTCACAGTTGAACGACTTTACTCATAACGACCTGTGCATGCGTGAGAAGGTCCTTCGCCAGCTCAGGATGACAGAAGATTTGAGGTTATTTTATTTTTAGTTTATCGGAGTTCTGAATGTCTATTGTTACCCCTACTGATACCCTGCTGCACGAAGTAGCCCTCACCCTTTTCCCCGGCATTGGTCCGCAGCTCACGCGGCAGCTGATGAGCTATGGTGGCTCGGCCAAGAACGTACTGCACCTGCCGCCGGGCAAGCTGCGCAAGATTCCGGGCGTGGGGCCCGCCACGGTGGCCATTCTCACCGGTGCGGAGCGCACCAATGCCTTAAAACAAGCCGAGGCCACGCTGCTTAAAGCCGAAAAAGACGGCGTGCAGCTGCTGTTCTACACCAGCAAAGCCTACCCCTCCCGCCTCAAAACCATTGCCGATGCGCCGGTGCTGCTCTACTATCAGGGCACCGCCGACCTCAACCAACCCAAAACCATTGCCCTGGTAGGCACCCGGCAGGCCACCGACTATGGCCGGGAGCAAACCGAGCGGCTGGTACGCGGCCTGGTGCCGCACCGCCCGTTGGTAGTAAGCGGCCTGGCTTACGGCATCGACATTGCCGCCCACCGCGCGGCCCTGCAGGAAGGCCTGGAAACCGTGGGCGTTATGGCTACCGGGCTGGACGTTATCTACCCGCACGCCCACCGCAAAACCGCCGAGAAAATGCGCGAGCAGGGCGGGCTGCTCACGGAATTTCCCTTCGGCACCCCACCCGATAAATACAACTTCCCGGCCCGCAACCGCATTATTGCGGGCATGTCGGATGGTACCGTAGTAGTAGAAGCCACCCGCAAAGGGGGCGCCCTTATCACCGCCGAGCTGGCCCTGAGCTACGATAAGGACGTGCTGGCCATTCCCGGACCGCTAAATTCGCTGGCTTCCGAAGGCTGCCACGAGCTCATCAAAGCCAGCAAAGCCGCCCTGTACTCCGAGCCCCGGGATTTAGAGCAGCTCCTGAACTGGGATGCCGCGCTGCACCTGCAGGGCAAGTTTAAAGCAGCAACCGTTTATGACGCCGACAATTTTACCCCGGAAGAATACCAGGTAATTGAAGTTTTGCAGGCCGCTCCCAACCGCGAGGAGCACCTGGATACGCTGGCCTGGAAAGCGCAACTACCTATCCATCAGGTAGCCTCCCTGCTGCTGAGCCTGGAGTTTGGCGGCGTGGTGAAGGCTATGCCCGGAAAACGTTTTGGATTACTATAGCCCCATTTCCTTTCGTTTCAGGCGGTTTTTTAGAATATTGAGAGGCGATAAAAGTGCCCAAAGCGGCATTTTATGGGTAAATGACTGGTGCTGAAGGCGCTGCCCAGGCGCCAACTATACAGGACTTATTCCGTCTATAGGTTTCCTCTCAACCTCCTCTATGGAAGTAAGCTCTACTCCTACTGCAGTCCTGCTTTATAACGGCCAGCTCTACTCAACAGATAGTTTTGGCCTGACCTTGCCCAACCGCGGCCTGCAGTTTAATGATGGCTTTTTTGAAACCCTGATCTGGTCGAACGACGGCTTGCGCTACCGCTCCCAGCACCTGCAGCGCATGCAGGCGGCCGCCAATGCGCTGGAGCTGGAGCTGCCCACGGCTTTGGTGGCCGAGGGTGCCCTGGAATGGGCCTTGCGGGAGTTGGTAAATGCCCTGCGCCTGCCCGAAGCCCGCCTGCGCGTGCAGGTTTGGCGCAGCGGCGGTGGTCTATATTCACCAGCTTCCAACCAAGTGGAATGGCTGGCTACGGCCCTGCCTTTTGAGCTGCGGGAGTCGCCGGTGCAGCGGGCGGGGTTTGCGCAGCGCGTGCGGGCATTGTATTCGCCGGTGTCTTTCTGCAAGGGCCCACAGGCGGTGCTGTATGTGCTGGCGGCCCAGGAACGGGTGCGGCGCGAGCTGGACGAGCTGCTGCTGCTGGACACTGCCGGCCATATAGCCGAAGCAAGCGCTGCCGCCGTGTTCTGGATTCGGGATGGGCGCTTGTTTACCCCGGCCCTGACAACGGGCTGTGTGGCGGGCGTACGCCGCGCCCATTTGTTGGACCTGGCGCGTGCCAAGCATTTGTACGTGCACGAGGTGCTGGCCAAGCCGGAAGAGCTGCTGCAGGCCGAAGCCGTATTTACGGCCAACGTGGCCGCCATCCGGCCCCTGCAGCAAATAGACAATACCCTTTTTGCCTCCGACACCCACCCGTTACTGCAGAACCTGCGTCAGTGGGAAGCCGCGGGTTACTAAGCAGCCTGAGTTTAGAACTATAAGAATACAGCTAAAAGCTAGGACCTGTTAACAGTCGCGTAGCCAGAGCACAATTGCCGCTAGATGAATAAAGGCCAGAAAATGTGCATCCAACTTGTCGTAGCGCGTGGCCACGCGTCGAAACTGCTTGAGGCGGCTGAAAAGTCGCTCGACGGGGTGGCGCTGGGCGTAGCGGGCCGCGTCGTAGGCGCGCGGGTGCCGGCGCTTGCGCCGGGGCGGAATCACGGCACAGGTGCCGCGGGCGACCAGGGCCGCCACCAGCGGGTCGGAATCGTAGCCGCGGTCGGCAATCAGGTAGGCCGGGGCCAGCCCGTCGAGCAGCGGCAAGGCCTGCGGCGCGTCGTGGCGCTGGCCGGCGGTCAGGCCCAGGCGCACGGGCCGGCCGCGGGCGTCGGTCACCGCGTGCAGCTTGGTGGTCAAGCCGCCGCGGCTGCGCCCGAGGGCTTGCGGCCCGTTTTTTTGCGCGCTCCGCTCGCGTGCTGGTGCGCCCGCACGGTGGTCGAGTCCACCAGCAGCGTGTGCAGCGCGTCGTCCTCTTGCACCGTTGCCAGCACCCGGGCCCACACGCCCGAGGCACTCCAGCGCTGGAAGCGCGTGTACGTCGTGTGCCAGTTGCCCCAATCGGCCGGCAGGGCCCGCCAGCGGCACCCGTTGCGCATAAGCCACAGCACGGCCTCCACGAACCGGCGGTTGTCCTGGCCCCGGCCGCCTTTCGTGCCTGCCCGACCGCCTTTCGTGCCTGCCCGACCCGGCAGCAGCGGCGCAATCCGCGCCCACTGCGCCTCCGTCAACAAATAGTCCATACGCTAACATAATTGCTACTGTTAACACTTCCTAGTTCCCCTCCTTAGCTAAGGCGGGGTTAGGGGTGGTTGACCATGCGTCAGGACGTTTTCTTCATTTGATGATCCTGTCGAGCGGAGTCGAGACATCTCGCTAGTGTGGTAATTAGTTTGGCAACATCAGCACGCGAGATGCTTCGACTGCGCTCAGCATGACGGGCTGTGGAAATGATGTTCTTTGCCCAACAACATCAGCAGGCGAGATGTCTCGACTCCGCTCGACAGGACGGGCTTGGGAAACAACGATTATCAACCACCCCTAGCCCCGCCTTAGCTAAGGAGGGGAACTAGGCTTTAAAAATTGTTTTTAGCTTGGATTAGTTGCTGGAAACCAGCGGGGTGAGGCTGCGGCGGGTGCGCATCCACTGCCAGCTCTCCTCAAAAAGCTGGAGGTCCTCTTCGGTTACTTCGTTACGCTGGAGAATTTCCTGGCGGGGCAGAAGGGCCGCTTCCAGATCATACAGCGCAATCCAGGTGCGGTGTTTACGGGATAATTCAGGAGCCAAAACGGGCGTACGGGTAATCATGTTCCAGGGGCAATTGTACTGCAATGCCCGTTCTACGGAACTGTACTTTACGAGGATGCGCACGCGGCGAAATTAGCTTATTTGCGCTACTATATAATACCCTCCCTATATTTCCCACACTACACCGCTACCGGCGCTTTTATAGCGGGATGCGGGTTGTAGTTTTCCAGCTGAAAATCCTCGTATTGGAACCCGAAAATATCGGTTATGTCCGGGTTGAGGCGCATTTGTGGTAAGGGGCGCGGCTCGCGGGTGAGCTGCAGACGGGCCTGCTCCAGGTGATTGCTGTAGAGGTGGGTGTCGCCGCCGGTCCAGATAAATTCGCCGGGCTCCAGGCCGGTTACCTGCGCCATCATGAGCGTGAGCAGGGCGTAGCTGGCAATATTGAAGGGCACGCCCAGGAATACATCGGCGGAGCGCTGGTAAAGCTGGCAGGACAGCTTGCCATCGGCCACGTAAAATTGGAATAAGGCGTGGCAGGGCGTGAGGCGCATGAGCGGCAGCTCGGCCACGTTCCAGGCCGATACTACCATGCGGCGCGAGTCGGGCTGGGTGTGGAGCAGGTGCACCATCTGCGCAATCTGGTCGATGCTCTGGCCATCGGGGGCCTCCCAGCTGCGCCATTGCTTGCCGTAGATGGGGCCCAGGCTGCCGTCGGCATTGGCCCACTCCCGCCAGATGCTCACCCCTACTTCTTCCAGGGAGTTGTTGTTGGTATCGCCGCGCAAAAACCACAGCAGCTCGTGGATAATGCTTTTGAGGTGCACCTTTTTGGTGGTGACCAGGGGGAAGCCTTCCTGCAGGTTAAAGCGCATCTGGTAGCCAAACACGGAGAGCGTGCCGGTGCCGGTACGGTCGGTTTTCTGGGTGCCGTGGTCGAGGATGTGCTGAAGGAGGGCTTGGTACTGGCGCATGGGGGAAGGTGAGCGTAAGTCGGAGAGCTAGTCAGCCGGATGGAAAGTCAAAAGTATAGAAAAACGCGGCGGGCCGATGCCTCATTTTCAGTTGAGCACCTCCAGAAAACTTGTCGCCCTTCCATCCAACGCTCAGCATTATAAATCCTTTAAAGCGGCCAGTTTTAGTTGTATCTGGGCGAGGTCATAAGTACGCTCCAGAATATTTCCCTGCCGGTCCAGCAGCACATAGGTGGGAAATCCCATGATGCTATAGTCCTTCATCACCTGGCCCTCATCACCATCCAGATTGCATAGCTGCGTCCAGTTGACGCCATTGCCTCTGATGGCCTGTATCCACAACGCTTTGTCCTGAGCATGTTCGGCCGCAATGCCTACCAGCGCCAGCCTAGGGTATTCCAGATGCAGGGCTTTCAGAGCGGGAAATGATCTGATGCAGGGATTACACCAATGACCCCAGAAATCCAGCAGCACGTACTTTCCAGCGTAAGATTTCAGAGTAGTGGGGCGGCCCTGTATATCAGGAAGGGTAAAAGCCGGGGCTTTGGTGCCGACCACTGGTTTGCTTTGGGCGCTGAGGGAGAAGCTGAATAGACAGATTATTGCAGCGAGCAATATTGCTTTCATGGGTAATAAACTACTACCATAAATATCAAGCTCTTCTGAATCGACGCACTATAAAAAAGCCACCTGCTATTAGCAAGCCATAAAAGAAGACTTTACCCATTATATGCCCCAATTTATAAGCCGACGACTCCTTCGCAGATTCAAGACTCGAATTACTTTCCTTGTTTGTAGCAGGCTGAAGGGAAGCAAAGAATTTTGTTCGGTTTGCCTTTGAATCTTCGGCTTTTTCTCCTGCTTCACTTGTATAATAGTGTAATGTATAGCCATTCCCATTTATCTGTAGTATCCGCATAAACTTGACTGCAGGTAAATCGGCACGATCAGGAGTGGAGATTTGAAGATCTAATCCATCGTACCCTGCTATTGTAAACGGGCGTTTACTAATAACCTTACCGTTCTCCACTACATCTAGAATGCCTTTTATAACTCCGTTGTAGAATTCATCCAGTTCCGCTGAGGAAGGATTAACTTTATATGAATTTTGTTGAACTACTGCCAGATAGATGGTCTCCCCATCAATAAGCCGATAAGCTTTCTGGCCCTGCACTTCAAGCATAGTTGCTTGCCCGGGAAAGTCTACGGTAACTGAATCACCTAAATCAACCTTCTGCCACTGAGTTTCCTGTGCCGAAATGGATGAACTAAATAAGAGTAGTAAACTTAGTATTAAAGTAAAACGTGTAATCATAATTCGTTTGGGATTAAGAATTCTACAAACATAAAGAGCCGCCTTTAAATGAGGCGGCTCTTTATGTAAAATATTAAAGTCAATTTACAGCGACTTCGTCACCGGCTTAGCCGCTGGAGCGGGCTTCACCGAAGCAGTAGTGGTTTTAGCACCTTTCTTCACGCAGCAGGAAGCACCGGAAGCCGCCATTTCCTTGCTGCACTTGGCTTGCATTTCGGTAGTGCAGGCTTTCTTGGTTTTCTTGGCGCCTTTCTCGCCTTCCGTAGCGGAGGCAGTACCAACGTAGGCGAACAGGGCGAGGGCTAACAGAACGTTTTTCATATCGAAGAAGCTGAAGGAAATGGAAACAAAAGCGGTAAAACGGGGGTTGGCTTCCCGCCGACTCTAAGGTAAGAAAAGCGGGGCAAACAGGCTATGCTTTTCTCCGGATCGGGCTTCTGCTTATGCCGCTTCGCAAACTCGCTCATCTTACCCTGCTGGCCCTGGCCCTGCTCACTGCCCTGGCGGTGTTCTTTGTGGCCCAGCTGCGCTTCAACTATAATTTCAACGACTTCTACCCCGCCGGTGACCCCGACCTGGACTACTACCTGAAGTATTCCGAGCGTTTCGGCAACGATAACGACTACGTGCTGCTGGGCCTGGAGGCGCCCGCTGGCCAAACCGTTTTTGACGCCCGCTTCCTCACCAAAGTCGATACGCTGACGCGCTTTATTCAGGCCCGGCGGCACGTGACGCACGTTTCCTCGCCCACCACGCTCACCAACCCCGTGGTAGAAGGCCTGGGCGTGTTCAACATTCCGTACCTGCACCCCCAAGAGCCCAGCCGTCGCGCTCAGGATTCCACCCTGCTCTATCAAACCCCGGGCATTGTGGGCAACCTGATTTCCCGGGATGCGCGGGCCCTTACCATCCTGTTCCAGACCTCGCCCAACCTCAGCAAGCCGCCCGGCGACTCCCTGCTGGCCGCCGTGCGCTGGGAGCTGCAGCGCCAGGGCTTTGCCGATAGCCAGGTGCACCTGGCCGGCAAAATGGTGGCGCAGTCGGTGTTTGTGGACCGGCTGCAGAACGAGCTTATGGTGTTTATGAGCCTTTCCGTGCTGCTGGTGACGGGGTTGCTCTGGCTTACCTTCCGCACGTGGTGGGGCGTGGTGCTGCCGCTGGTGGTGGTGTTGGGCGCTATTCTCTGGGGCCTGGGGCTGATGAGTGCCTGCGGCATAAGCATTGACCTGATGACGGCCCTGCTGCCGGTGATGCTGTTTGTGGTGGGCATGTCGGATACCATTCACATCATTACGCGCTATGTCACGGAGCTGGGCTACGGGGCCAGCAAGCGGGACTCCCTGTTCATTGCCCTCAAGGAATCGGGGTTTGGCTCCGGGCTTTCGGCCCTGACTACCAGCATTGGTTTTTTCACGCTGATGACCAGCACCATCCGGCCCATTTACAACTTCGGGCTGTTTACGGGTATTTCCGTGCTGCTCACGTTTGTGCTGAGCTTTACGCTGCTACCCGCCATGCTGGTGCTGCTGCGCAAGCCCCAGCTGCGCATACCGCGCCAGGAAGGCCACAGCTGGGACGGGGTGCTGGGCCGCCTGTTCCGCACGGTGCTGGCCCGCCGCCATTGGGTGGTAGCCATCAGCGCCCTGATATTGCTGGGGTCGGTAGCGCCGGCCTCCCGCATCCGCATCAACTCGGCGCTGCTGGACGATTTGTCCCAGAACGACCCGGTGAAGCTGGATTTCGTGTTTTTTGAAAAGCAGTTTGCCGGCGTGCGGCCGTTTGAGCTGGATCTGAAGCCCGCCGCCGGGGGCAGCATCTATGATCTGGCCGTTTTGCGGCAGACGGAGAAAATAGAAAACTACCTGCAGCGCCACTACGGGCTCAATTTCGTGGCCTCCCCGGTTACCATCATTAAGTCAGTGCGCAAGGCTCTGAACGGTGGCCAGCTGCCGGAATACCGCTTGCCCGATTCGGAGGCGGAGCTGCAGCGGCTGGTGCGCAAGGTGAAGCTCTTCCGCAAGAAGCCGGAGTTCCGGGCTCTGGCCCTCCCCGATGGCACCGAAGGCCGCCTCACCGGCCGCATGCCCGATGTGGGCAGCATAAAAGCCGATGCCCTGAACGCCGACCTGCGCCGCTTCCTGCGCACCCAGGTAGACAGCACCGTGCTGCAAACCCGCCTCACCGGCTCGGCCAATCTCATCGACAAAAACAACGAAAACCTGACGCTCAACATGATTACCGGCATGACCATCGATATTGTGATGGTCACGCTGATTGTGCTGGCGCTGTTCCGCAGCCTGCGCATGACGCTGGTGGTACTCATCCCCAACCTGGTACCCATTCTCATTGTGGCCGGCGTCATGGGCCTGGCTGGCGTGAACATGAAGGTGAGTACCAGCATCATCTTCACTATTGCTTTCGGTATTGCTGTGGATGATACTATTCACTTCATCAGCAAGCTTAAGCTGGTATTGCTGAAGGAGAAAAGCCTGTTTAAAGCCGTCCGTAAAACCTACCTCATGGCGGGCAAAGCCGTTATCGTTACTTCTCTCATCCTGGTAGGTGGCTTCTCCACGCTCATTTTCTCTTCTTTCGATGGCACTTTCTATGTGGGCCTACTCATTAGCCTCACGCTGCTGTTTGGGGTGGTAGCCGAGCTGACCTTGTTACCCATTCTGATTCTGTATTTCTACCGCCACAAGCCCAAGGAAATCCGCCAGCCCGTGCCGGTGCTTGGCGGGTAGTATGGGGTGAAATGCAGAAAAAAGAACGTTCTGGAGAGCAGGTGGCGCATCAAGCCAGAGCGCAAGACATCTACAAAACTGACGTAAGCCATAGTAGCGCGAAGCTCCGGCTTCGCGCACGAGCAGAGCGAGTTTCCATGCGTTAGCGCAAACGGCGCGGTTCCGGCGACTCGCTCCGCTCGTACGCGAAGCCGGAGCTTCGCGCTACAATTCCCGTCTCATAAACTACACGGCTCACTTCGTCGTTACTTTGCTCTATGACGAAACGCTTGCTCCCTCTCCTTTTCGCACTATCCTGTCAGGCTGCTCTGGCCCAAACCACCTCCCCGGCCCCGGAGAACGAAGTTTCCCGCCTGATTAAGGAGCGCGAAACCCTGGTGCGCCAGTATGAAGAAGCCAATGCCCAGCGCAACAGCCTCTTCGGCAACAAGCCCAGCAAAAAAGACCTGCAGGAAGTAGTGGATGCCCTCAAAGGCATTATCCGTAAAGACACCGAGGTAGTGCGGGCCGTGCAGGCCAGCACCCTGCGCCAGACGGCCGCCGTGGTAGCCGAAAATCAGCAGGCCAAGCAGCAGGTTACCGTGGCCACCACCGACCAAAGCAGCGTGCGCCAGCGCTTCTACGACCTGCAAAACCAGATTCAGAACCTGGAGCAGCGCGAAAAACAGCGAGAGAAAAAGCTGCAGGAAGCCCAAACCGCCGCTAAAGAGGCCGAAGAGGCCCGCACCTCCCGCGAAATGATTGCCGTTGGGCTGGCCTTGCTCAGCGTAGCCCTGCTGGTGTATGTTTTCCGGTTGCGCCAGCAGCTGGCTGCCGTTCCTTCCCGCAAGCGGCGCTAACTTGCGCTATGCTGGTAGCCGTAGCCGAGTATCTGACCTATGCCGAGGCCGTTAGCCTCTATAACCGGCTGCTGGATGAGGCCGAGGTGGTGGCGCTGGTTAAAAACTACGGCCCCGCCACCCTCCCCTTCGGCGACGGCCTTTATTTTCAGCTGCTGATTGAGGAAACCGACCAGCCCGCCGCCCAGCCCGTAGTGGAAGAATTCGCCCGCCAGCGCATTCTGCCCGCCGTGCTCCGCTGCCCCCGTTGCGGCTCTCCTGAGACGCTGCCCGTGCCCCGGCCCGCGTGGTGGAAACGTGTTTTTTACGCCGGCACTACGCTGTACCGGTGCCAGAATTGTGGGGAGGAGTTTGGAAGCTGAAGTGGTTCCGTAACGCGTGCTTCGCCACCTTTGTCGTTTGTCATCCTGAGCTTTGCGAAGGACCTTCTCACGGCTGAACAAGTCGTCACAACGAGTCGTGCTGACGTGAGAAGGTCCTTCGCAAAGCTCAGGATGACATTTTTTAAATTATTAGACAGCTTCGCCGATACTCGCGGCCTCCGTTTCTTATGGAAAATATCTTTCCTTTTAAGGTTTACGCCATTCCCGAACACCTGCGCGTGGAGAATGCCCTCTTCGGCATCACGGCCAACGTGGAATCGGACCCGGCGCTGGAGGGGTATTTCTACCTGTTTGAGAAGTATGGTTTCGGGGGCGGCGGCTTATCCTGGGAAGAGCATATCACCACTATTTTGGAAGAAGAAGCCCCCGTCCTGCTGGACCAGATTCAGGGTTTCTCCACGCCCGCTACTCTCCTCTTTTATGCTGATTCCGAGGACGCGGTGCGCCGGTTTATGCAGCTCATCGTCCCCATTTTCGCGGATCTGGGCAAGCTAAACAAGTATTTCAGCCAGACCGACCCCAGCGACTTTTTCGAGTAGAAAACATTAAGAACGTCATGCTGAGCTTGTCGAAGCATCTCTACCGCTGACGTTGTGGAAGTAACCCAACGAAGCGGTAGAGATGCTTCGACAAGCTCAGCATGACGGGCTAATTGGATTTATTTCTCCTGCAAAATCTCTTCTATCTGATTCAGTTCATCCGCGCTGAACTGCAGGTTATCCAGGCAGCGCAGAGAATCGGAAAGCTGATCAGGTTTGCTGGCGCCGATGAGGACGGAAGTTACCCGCTCATCCCGCAGAATCCAGGAAAGGGCCATTTGAGCCAGGCTTTGGCCGCGCTTCTGGGCCAGGCTGTTCAGCTGCTGCACCTGCGCCAGGCGCTCCGTCGTAAGTTGGGTTTCGGTGAGGAAGCCTACTCCTTTCGCCACCCGGGAATCCTCGGGAATGCCATGCAGGTATTTATTGGTGAGCAGGCCCTGGGCCAGCGGCGAAAAGGGAATGCAGCCCACGCCGGCTTCGCCCAGCAAATCCAGCAGGCTGCCTTCCACCCACCGCTCAAACATGGAGTATTTGGGCTGATGGATGAGGCAGGGCGTGCCCATTTCCTGCAGCAGCCGGATGGCCTCGGCGGCTTCTTCCGTTTGATAGTTGGAAATACCCACGTACAGCGCCTTGCCCTGGCGCACCACGTGGTCCAGGGCGCGCATGGTTTCTTCCAGGGGCGTTTCGGGGTCGGGGCGGTGGGAATAGAAGATGTCCACGTATTCCAGCTTCATGCGCTTGAGGCTCTGGTCGAGGCTGGAAATGAGGTATTTGCGGGAACCCCATTCGCCGTAGGGCCCTTCCCACATGTGGTAGCCGGCTTTGGTGGAGATAATCAGCTCGTCGCGGTAGCCGCGAAAGTCTTCTTTCAGAATGCGCCCGAAGTTGGTTTCGGCCGAGCCGGGAGGCGGGCCATAGTTGTTGGCCAGATCAAAGTGCGTGACGCCGCTATCGAATGCCCGGTGCAGAATGGCGCGGAAATTACTGAGCACGTCCACGTCGCCGAAGTTGTGCCACAGCCCCAGGGACACGGCCGGCAGTTTCAGGCCGCTGCGGCCGCAGCGGCGGTAAATCATGGAAGAATAGCGGCTAGGGTTGGGTTGATAGGGCATAAAGCGTTAGGATATGGAATGCTGTTGAGACGCAAATCTATGCTCTGGCGTTGCAGATTAAAGAACTGACCTGTATGCTTTGGTCTATTTGCCTACTGCTTCGCGGCTTTCCCTGCTTTTAGCGCTGAAGTGAATTATCTTTTTTTCCTCCCGACCTTCGGCCACCAAAAGGCCATTTTCGTTGTTATCAACGAATCCCCAATACCCTTGTACTGTTGACTGAACAACCTACGTATACCGACCCCTACGCGCTGGAAAAAGAGCTGCGCAAGGTGCAGGCCCTCATGCAGCTGGAGCAAAAAGAGGACCTGGAGCAATTCAAGATTAAAAGCGCCCAGTCTACCATTGCGGAGCGTCAGCGGCGCGGCCTCACCTGGTACCCCGTAAATATTACCAAGGAAGATATTGGCTTCGGGGGCAAGCTGGTGCTGGAGTTGGAGCGCCCCGCCGGCCAGGGCGGGCTGCACCTGTTTCAGGTGGGCAAAAATGCCGCGCTGTTCGGCAACGTGCCCGGCCGCTCCGGCTCCGACCGCCCCACGCTCAGCGGCGTTATCACGGCCGTGAAGCGCAATAAAATCCTGCTGGCCACCAACAAGGAAGACCTCCCCGACTGGGTAGATGAAGGCAAGCTGGGCGTAGACCTCACCTTTGATGAGGTGAGCTACCGCGAGATGGAATACGCCCTGGGCAAGGTGATGGGCGCCTACGACAGCCGCCTGGCGGAGCTGCGCGACATTCTGCTGGGGGCTAAACCCGCCCGCTACAAATCAGAAACCGAAGCCCAGCTCTACTACCCTAGTCCTTTAAATGAGTCGCAGCTGGCGGCCGTGCGCCACGTGCTGGCGGCCCAGGATGTAGCCATTATTCACGGCCCGCCCGGCACCGGCAAAACTACCACGCTGGTGCAGGCCATTCTGGAAACCATCCGGCGCGAGCGGCGGGTACTGGTGTGCGCCCCCAGCAACACGGCCGTGGATCTGCTCACGGAAAAGCTGGCCGAGCGCGGCGTGAACGTCATTCGTATGGGTAACCCCTCGCGCGTGTCTGATCTGCTTCTGCAGCATACCCTGGATGCCCAGATTATGGCGCACAAGAGCTACCCGGAGCTGAAAAGCATGCGCCAGACGGCCGAGCAGTACCGCGAAGCCGCAGGCAAATTCAAGCGCCACTTTGGCTGGGAGGAGCGCGAGCAGCGCCGCCTGCTGAAAGAGCAGGCCCACCAAATGCTGCAGGAATCTGACCAGCTGGAGCGCTACATCACGGAGGATTTGCTGGAGCAGGTGCAGGTGATAACCTGCACGCTGGTGGGGGCCGGCAACCGCGCCATTCGCCACCTCACCTACGAAACCGTTTTCATTGATGAAGCCGCCCAGGCCCTGGAGCCCGGCTGCTGGATTCCTATCACCAAAGCCAACCGCGTGGTGCTGGCCGGCGACCACCAGCAGCTGCCACCCACGGTAAAAAGCGAAAAAGCCGCCAGTGAAGGCCTGCGCGAAACGCTGTTTGAGAAGTGCATTAAGCGCCAGCCCCACACAGCCCGCATGCTGCAGGTGCAGTACCGCATGCACGAGCAGATTATGGCGTTCAGCTCGGAGCAGTTCTACCACGGCAAGCTGATTGCCGCCCCCACCGTGGCCCACGCCGACCTACCCGACTACGATATTCGCTTTGCCCCCGACACGGCCGTGGAGTTTCTGGACACGGCCGGCTTCGGCTTTCAGGAGTTGGGCCTGGATGAAAGCCGTTCCATTGCCAACCCCGAGGAAGCCGACCTGCTGCTCAAGCGCCTGGCCCAATTGCTGGAACCCTACGACCAGGCCGACCACACCGAAGACCTACTCACCATCGGCGTAATTGCCCCCTACCGCGCTCAGATTAACTATTTAAAGGATGCCGTGGAAGAAAACGACGAGCTAACCGGCCTTATGGAGCACCGCATGCTCAGCATTGGCACGGTGGACTCGTTCCAGGGCCAGGAGCGCGACATCATTGCCATCAGCCTCACGCGCAGCAACCCGCAGGGCGAAATAGGCTTCCTCTCCGATGTGCGCCGCATGAACGTGGGCATGACCCGCGCGCGCCGCAAGCTGCTCATCGTCGGCGACTCCTCAACGCTCGGCTCGCACCCTTTCTACAAGGCTTTTCTGGATTACACTGAAAAAATAGGGGCTTACCGCACCGCCTGGGAGATGCAATAAAGAAAATCTTAAAATAATCAGCCCGTCATGTCGAGCGAAGCCGAGACATCTCGCTAGTGTGGTGAATAGTTGGAGTACTATCCCAACCTCAGCACGCGAGATGTCTCGGCTTCGCTCGACATGACGGGCTTTTATTGTGCAGTCAGCCGCACTACTTTACATCAATCACCGACATGGTATGTGGGGCGTCGGATTTCGTGTTCACGAAGTTCTTTTCGGGCTTATCGAAGTTGGAGATGTAGAGGCGGCTGCCTTTTAGCAGCACTTCGGCGGGTTGGTCCAGCAGGCCGTTGCGGCCATCGGTGTCGCCGTTTTGGGCCAGGGTGGTCACGGTATTATCCTTCAGGTTTACTACTTCAATGGCGTTCTGGCGGGAGTTGCAGAGGTAGAGCTTATCGGTGGCGCGGTCAATGATGAGGCCATCGACGCAGGGAATTTTCTTGCCTTGCAGCTGCAGGGCTTCTTTTTTGGCGAGGCTGCCATCGGACTTCAGCGTAAGCTTGTACAGCGTACCGTCGCCGAAGGAGCCGGTGTAGAAGTTGCCTTTGCTGTCGTAGTCCAGGCCATCGGCGCCGTTGTCTACGCCGGTTTCATTTACCTGGGTGGTAAAATAAGCCAGCACGTGCGGGTCCATGGTTTTGGGCTTGAGATGCACGGGGCCTTTGTTTAGCTCGGCCAGTGTGAAGCGAAGTACGGCGCTGCCTTTATCATCATTGGGCATGTCCCACTGGCTGTCGGTCACATAAATAGTATTGCCCTTCCACACCACCGCGTTGGCCAGGGCGAAGTTATCGACGACGGTTTCCACCTTGCCGGGCTTGCCGTTCTGCATGCGCACGCGCATCAGGCGGGATTTAAAATCCTTGCTATTTTCATACTGGTTTTCGGCGTAGTAGAGGTTGCCATCGGGCCCGAAGGCCAGGTCCATGGGCGCGGCTTTTTGGGTGGTGGGCTCCACGGGCAGGTTAGTCAGCCAATCTTTAATGCCGGTATCGGTCATTTCCATCAGCACGGCGGGCTTGGTATTATCGGCCAGGTTAGGCACGGAGAGGATGAGGCGGCCGTTGGGCGCCAGGGCCAGTCCATCGGGCGTGTTGTGGGCCTCGTCCAGGGTGTGCAGCAGCTGGGGGCTGCCTATGTTGGCGGTGGTATCCGGGGCGGTGGACGCGGGCACCGAGGCAGTATCAGCGGGCGCGGTGGCCGTAGTCGTGGTTTCCGACGTGGTGGTGTTGGACTGGCAGCCGGCCAGCAGCGCACCACTCACCAGCAAGGTAGAAAAGGCAGTTTTCATGGGTTCGAAGGCAGCAAAAAGGAGGATTGGCCCGAAAGAAAGATGGCCGTTAGGCTTAACGATTTGGCTGCGGCTGCGTTAAGGAATACCAAAATTTTACCGGCCGCGGCCCGTGCGCGGCCCGGCGGGATGGGCCGGGCATTGTACCGACAATTCCGCCCCATTTCCGTAATTAGCCGTTCCAAACACATTTTCCAACCCAACCCCCGGACACACCCGTCCTCCCCGACGTATGGCGAACATCAGCGAAAACAAAGTAGTCACTATCACTTATGACCTCAGCGTAACCGACGAAAACCAGGAAAAAGTACTCGTGGAGTCGGCGGAGGCTGATGCTCCCATGGTGTTCCTGTTTGGCATGAGCGGCCTGCCCGATGAGTTTGAGCGCCAACTCAACGGCAAGCAGCCCGGCGACGCGTTCAGCTTCTCCCTCACCCCGGAGCAGGCCTACGGCGACTACGACCAGCAGGCCGTAGTGGACATCCCGAAAAACGTATTCGAAATCGACGGTAAGATTGACGAGGAAATGCTGCAGGTAGGCAACTTCCTACCCATGGCCGACAACCAGGGCCACCACATGCAGGGCAAAATCGTGGACATCGGCGAAGAAAACGTTAAGATGGACTTCAACCACCCCCTGGCCGGCATGATGATGCACTTCGACGGCAAAGTAGCTGACGTGCGCGAAGCTTCGCAGGAAGAATTAGAACACGGCCACGTGCACGGCGAAGGTGGGCATCACCACTAGGCTTTTTGCGCTTTATTAGAAATGAAGACGGGGCCACTTGGCCCCGTTTTTTGTTTAAAGTTTCATTCCTGATCAAAGGAAGTAGAGCTTACTCCTGCATTTAGGCAACTTCAATTACTCAACTCAAAAGTCAGGATGATACTAGAAATGACACCAAGAACAGTTATAAAAGTTAAAGACATCTTAATAGCTGTAGATATATTAAAAGTGTTCGAGTAAAAGCAGCGAATGAAGATGAATAGGCTGAACAAAGCAGCCAAAAGAAAAATGGGGGCAAACTGACTAAACCAAGCAGGTAAAATACATGAAAGGCATGCCCACATTGCTAAGCGCTTATTTTTATCTATCAATTGCTTATCGATTTGAGTATAAAAAACATGATTTGAAAGAAACTTCAGATGCACTACACTTTACATATGCACTGGTAAACTTACCTCTCTAATTAGCTCCGGCCAAAATTCCCGAAAATCCGCCTCATACGCGGGCAGTTCCGCAAGAAACGCTTCCGCTCCAGTTGCCAGAACCTCCGCACCTGGCACGCGGCGGCTCAACCCCAACAACGCACGGCGTAAGCCCTCTGGCTGGGCGTAGCCGGTGAGCCAATCATCACGGCGCATGTACTGGAGCATGTGCTGCAGGCGCTCCGGTAGCTCCTCACGGCGGGCGTGCAGCAGCGTGTACATGCGCTGGCTGAAAGCAGGCAGCGGCTCGGCGGCATCGTCATGAAACTCCGAGAAGTTGCGGGCCAGCAGGTGGTCGAATCCGATATCGGACACTACCCCGGCCCATTTGCCCAGGCCGGCCTCGCGCAGGCGGGCGGTGGTGCGGCGCACTATGGGGTGGCTATCGGTGAAGGTATCGATGGCGCGGTGCAGCACAATGCCGCGCTGCACGGCCTCGGGGTAAGCCAGCAGGCCGGCGCGGCCCCGCACTGCCTCCGCAGCAAAATTGCCTACTACAATATCAGAGTAGTTGGGGTGCGAGGAAGGGCCGGAAAGCAGCAGATGAGCCAAGAAATTCACGGGTGCAAGGTAAGTGGGTTTCGGGTAGAACGGAGGTGGGCAGCAAACCCGGCAGCGGGCCGGGCCGTAAGTTCAGGAACTCCCTATACCACCTAATACCCCATTCTAACTTACACATCTGCTTATGTCAGCCCAAACACCCGTCACCAACGACCTTTCGAAACTGCTGGAAAAAATCAAGGACGTGCGCATTGCCATGCTCACCACCACCGACGACCAGCACTGCCTGCATAGCCGCCCCATGTTTACCCAGAAGCCCGATGCGGACGGCTCTCTCCTCTTCCTGACCGATAAAAACTCCGCCAAGATATACGAGGTGAAAAAGGACAGCCAGGTAAACCTGAGCTACGCCAACCCCGACAGCAACGTGTACGTCTCGGTTTCGGGCCGCGCCAACGCCTTCCGCGACCAGGCCAAGATTGACGAGCTCTGGAGTGAGCCCATGCGCGCCTGGTTCCCCAAAGGCAAAGACGACCCCCAGATCATGATCCTGAAGGTGGAAATTGACAAAGGCGAGTACTGGGATACGCCCAGCTCCCTGCTCACGCAGGCCTATGCCTACGCCCGCGCCGTAGTTACCGGCGAGCCCAGCAAGGACGATGACGTAAACCAGCACGCCCAGGTGAAGGTTAAGTAAGTTAACTGCGCACTTCTGAAAAGGGCCGGAAGCAGTTCCGGCCCTTTTTTGTTGTTTTAGGACTAGAGTTAAAGTGCTAGTTCCCCTCCTTAGTTAAGGAGGGGCTAGGGGTGGTTGAAAGACTAGAATTAGAAATCTAAAGCTAGTTGTTCTTTCAACGATTGGTCAACCGCCCCTAATCCCTCCTCAACTGAGGAGGGGAACTAGCTTTAAGTCTGGTTTCTTAATTCTGGACTAGCTCTGCCAATCAGTCAACTACCCCATCCTTGTTTTAAGACCAGAGACTAACTTTTAGTTTTAGCAGTGCTACTGACCACCCTCTCCATTATAACCCTACGCCCCGGCAATGCCCGCTGGGCATTGGCCCAGATGGGCACCGCGCAACGCCCTTTGCAGCAGGTGCCGGGGCTGCGTTTCCAGAAGCTGCTGGGCAGCGGGGCCGAGCAGTATCAGTTCTTGCCCAACCTGAACCGCTACGGCTTTATGGCCGTGTGGGAATCAGCGCAGGCCGCTGATTCATTTTTTGACACGCACCCGTTGTGGCAGGAATACCGGAACCGCACCCAGGAAATATGGACGGCGCGGCTGGCCCCACTGCAGGCCCACGGCCTCTGGGATGGCAGCAACCCTTTTGCGTACCCCACGGATGAGGTTTTGCCCACTGAGGGGCCGGTAGCGGTGCTTACGCGGGCCTCTATCCGGTGGCAAAAAACGCCCCGCTTCTGGCGCTACGTAGCGCCCAGTCTGGCCGCCGCCAACAAGGCGCCGGGCGTGCAGGCTTCTATTGGCCTGGGCGAGCTGCCGGTGGTGCGGCAGGCCACGTTCAGTATCTGGGAGTCGGTGCAGGCCATGCAGACGTTTGCCTACCGCAACGAGCTGCACAAAGAGGTAATCCGGCTAACGCGCCAGGAGAAATGGTACGGCGAGGAGCTGTTTGCGCGGTTTCGGGTGCTGAGCACGGAAGGAACCTGGGACGGACTGAACCCGGCCGTACGGTAGAATCAAACGTTATTTATCCGCCCCAACACCTACAGTACGCTGACCGGCCATTGATGAAACACACGCTACTCATCCTATCTGCGCTTCTTTTTTCGCGGATTGGCCTGGCCCAAACCCCTCCTACCGACTCCACGGCAGTCAGTCCCGTAACGGTTTATGGGTTTTTAGACGCGTATTACGGCTTCGATTTTCCTACTAAAAGACAACAGCGCCCCGCTTTCCTGTACTCCCATAATCGGGCTAATGAATTTGCGCTCAACAATGGCCTGCTGGGAATCCGCTACCAGCAAGGTAGCATAAGGGGGGCGCTGGCTCTGCAGGCCGGCACCTATGTAGAAGCGAATTATGCGGCCGAGCCGGAGCCGCTCCGGCATGTGTACGAAGCCTATGCGGGCTTTCAGCCTACCCAAAATATATGGCTGGATATGGGGATTTTCTCCTCGCACATTGGGTTCGAGTCGGCCATCAGCAAAGATAACTGGACGCTGACCCGCTCAGTTATGGCGGAAAACTCGCCCTATTATGAGGCCGGGGTGCGCCTCACTTACACCCCCACGCCCCGGCTTACGCTTACCGGACTGGTGCTGAATGGCTGGCAAAACCTGCGGGACAACAACCGCGGCAAAGCCCTGGGCACGCAGCTGCAGTGGAAACTAACAGACAGGCTCCTGCTCAACAGCAGCACTTTTTATGGCAACGAGCAGCCCCAGGACTCGGCACGTCGGCGGCGCTTCTTCCATGATTTTTACGTCACTTATGAAACCTCAAAGCGCCTGCAGCTAGCCCTGGTGTTTGATGTGGGCTTGCAGGAAGCGCCCAACCGGGTGGCCGACACCTGGCATACCGGCGCAGCCCTGGCCCGCTTTCAGCTCTCCGCTCAATGGCAAGCCACTGCCCGGGCCGAATACTATCATTCCCGGCACGGCGTGGTTATTCAATCCAGCCGCCCCCTGGCAGCTTCTCCTTTGTTTCAGGTGGCTGCCGCCTCCCTTACTACCGGCTATGCACCTACCCCGCAGCTGCTGGTGCGGCTGGAAGGCCGCGTGTGGCGCGGCAAAGCTGCCCTGTTTGATCCAACTGCTATGGGCGCTGCCACGCATACCTATGGCAGCCTGACCTCCTCCATGGCCCTAAGCTTCTAAGCACGAAAGCAGTAGAGCACAAGGCAACTCCCTGGTAAGCCTGGTATTACACAAAGAATTTTCAGAACATGAGGCGGTGCGGTTCTTTCCGTAATTTCGCCCCTGTCAACGAAGCAGATTACCATGCCCGGCTACTACCCCCAGGATATCGAGAAGAAGTGGCAAGCCCACTGGAAAGAGCAGAATACTTTCAAAGCCGAAAACAGCTCGGATAAGCCCAAGTTTTACGTGCTGGACATGTTCCCGTATCCCTCCGGGGCGGGGCTGCACGTGGGGCACCCGCTGGGCTACATTGCTTCGGATATTGTTTCGCGCTACAAGCGCCTGCAGGGCTTTAACGTGCTGCATCCCATGGGTTTCGACTCCTTCGGCCTGCCCGCCGAGCAGTACGCCATCCAGACCGGGCAGCACCCGGCCATTACTACGGAGCAGAACATTGAAACCTACATTCGGCAGCTGAACTCCCTGGGCTTCAGCTACGACTGGAGCCGTGAAGTGCGCACCTCCGACCCCAGCTACTATAAGTGGACGCAGTGGATTTTCCTCAAGCTGTTCAATAGCTGGTATAACCTGGACACCGACCGCGCCGAGCCGCTGAAAACCCTGCTCGATAAGTTTGCCGCCAATGGCAGCGAAGGAATCCGCGCGGCTGGGGATGAGGAGGAGCGGCACAGCTTCACAGCCGGCCAGTGGCAGTCGTTCAGCGAAAAGCAGCGTTTGCAGGCCGTGCACCCCTACCGCCTGGCCTACCAGCAGGACACCTACGTGAACTGGTGCCCGGGCTTGGGCACGGTGCTTTCCAACGATGAAGTAAAAGACGGGCTTTCCGAGCGCGGCGGCTTCCCCGTAGAGCGCCGCCTCATGCCCCAGTGGAACCTGCGCATCACGGCCTACGCCGACCGCCTCCTGCGCGGCCTCGACCTCATCGACTGGCCCGAAGCCGTGAAGGAAATGCAGCGCAACTGGATTGGCAAAAGCATTGGCGCCGAAGTGACGTTTGAGGTGCAGGACCACCCCAGCGCCCACATTAAGGTATACACCACCCGCGTAGACACCATTTACGGCGCCACTTTCCTGGTGCTGGCTCCCGAGCACGAGCTGGTAACGGAGCTGACCACGCCTGAGCAGAAGGAGCACATTGAGGAGTACATTAACGCCACCAAGCGCCGCTCGGAGCGCGACCGGATGGCCGATACTAAAACCGTTTCGGGCGCCTTCACGGGCAGCTTCGCCATTAACCCGGTAAGCGGCGAGCCGGTGCAGATCTGGATTGCCGACTATGTGCTGGCCGGCTACGGCACCGGCGCCGTAATGGCCGTACCCAGCGGCGACCAGCGCGACTATGTGTTTGCCAGGCACTTCAACCTGCCCATTATTCAGGTAACCGACGCGCAGCAGAACCTGGAAGAGCAGGCCGACCCCACCAAGGAAGGCCACTACATCAACTCGGGCATCATCAACGGCCTCGGCTACAAAGAGGCTACCCAAAAGCTCATTGCCTACCTGGAAGAGAAAGGCCAGGGCAAAGGCAAAACCAACTTCCGTATCCGCGACGCCATCTTCGGCCGCCAGCGCTACTGGGGCGAGCCCATCCCGATTTACTACAAGGACGGTGTAGCCTACGGCGTGGCTGAAGCCGACCTGCCGCTGGTGCTCCCGGAAATTGACGAGTACAAGCCCACCGAAACCGGCGAGCCGCCCCTGGGCCGCGCCAAGGACTGGAAATATAAAGGTCAGTACGAGTACGAGCTGAGCACCATGCCCGGCTGGGCCGGCTCCTCCTGGTACTACCTGCGCTACATGGACCCCACCAACGAAACCCGTTTTGTGGGCGAAGAAGCCGAGAAATACTGGAAGAACGTAGACTTATATCTCGGTGGTGCAGAGCATGCTACGGGCCATTTGCTCTACTCCCGCTTCTGGCACCTGTTCCTGAAAGATCTGGGCCTGGTAACAGCCGATGAGCCCTTCCAGAAGCTGATTAACCAGGGTATGATTTTGGGCCGCTCGAACTTCGTGTATCGGTTGAATATTATCTACACTCAAGCCGACGAAACAAATGAAATGCAGAAGCTGAATGGTCCAGTGGTGTTTGTATCGAAAGGCATCTATGAAGAACTCAGCGGTGTAGGCGTACTTGAAGCTCTGCATGACAAAACCGGCAAAGTCCGGAGCAGACTTAAGGAAATAATGCGGAGTCTGATGAACCCAGTAGATACGAACGCTTCATTTGCTAGCGTCACCTTCGGCAACCCGGCATTCACACCCCTGCACGTAGATGTGAACATTGTAGAAAACGATGTACTCGATATTGAAGCCTTCAAGAACTGGCGCGAGGAGTATTCCAACGCTGAGTTCATCCTCGAAGATAACGGCACCTACGTGTGCGGTGTCGAGGTGGAGAAGATGTCGAAGTCGAAGTACAATGTGGTGAGCCCCGATGTTCTCATTGAGAAGTTTGGGGCCGATGCGTTGCGCCTGTACGAAATGTTCCTGGGGCCGCTGGAGCAGTTCAAGCCTTGGAATACCAACGGCATGAGCGGCGTTTCCGGCTTCCTCAAGAAGCTCTGGCGCCTATACCACCCGCAGGATGGCGACTTTGCGGTTACCGATGAGGCAGCTACGCCGCAGGAGCTGAAAGCGCTGCACAAGGCCATTAAGAAGGTAGAGGAAGACATTGAGCGGTTCAGCTTCAACACCACTGTGAGTGCCCTCATGATTACGGTGAACGAGCTAACGGCCCTGGACTCGCACAAGCGGGCCGTGCTGGAGCCGCTGGTGGTACTGATTTCGCCCTACGCACCCCACCTGGCGGAGGAGCTGTGGCAGAAGCTGGGCCACGCGGCCGGCAGCATCAGCTCCGCCTCCTACCCAGAGTTCAGGGAAGAGTATCTGGTAGAAGACACGGTTACCTACCCGATAGCCATCAACGGCAAAGTGCGCGAGCAGCTACAGTTTGCCGCCACCGCCACCCCCGCCGAAATTGAAGCCGCCGTGCGCGCCACGGATATCCTGGCCCGCTTCGCCGAGGGCAAAGAAGCCAAAAAGGTAATTGTAGTACCTGGCCGCATGGTAAACGTGGTGGTGTAAGTACCCATCTACACGAAAGCAAAAGGCCCGCTGGTTAGCTCCAGCGGGCCTTTTTTATTTCATCTTCTCCTCTATTCTCACCACGCCCCTCTGTCATCCTGAGCTTGCGAAGGACCTTCTCACGGCTGAACGACTTGCGTAACAACGACTCGTTCCAACGTGAGAAGGTCCTTCGCAAGCTCAGGATGACAGAGGGGCGTGGGAACACCTCTGGTGTTACTAAAGTTGTGGCTGGCGAGCAGCAGCCAAATCCGTGGTTCAACCGTAAGCGGGCGTATGATTATCCGACCTAAGTACAACTGGTTTCAGATGCTGTTTGTGTGGCAGGGCTCGGTTCTGCCGCAGATTCTGCCCCGGCTCTTCCTGTTGTTTGTATTGTCGGTGGTGGTGACGTACTACCACGGCACCATTTTTCAGTACAGAATACCTCTCACGGCGGCTCCCTTCACGCTGTTTGGGGTGGCGCTGGCCATCTTTCTGGGGTTTTATAACACCGTCAGCTACGACCGTTTCTGGGAGGGGCGCAAGCTGTGGGGTGCCCTGCTCAACGACAGCCGCTCCCTGGCCCGCCAGGCCCTTACCATGAGCGGCTACCCCCCCAATTCGGCGGAGGTGGCGCACTTCATGCAGCTGCTCATAGCCTGCACCCATACCCTCAGGCATCAGCTGCGTCTCACTGACCCTTCGGCTGACTTGCAGCGCCTGCTTCCGCCCCATCTGGCCGACGCCGTGCAGCAGGCACATTTTAAGCCCATTATGCTGCTGCGCGAAATGGGCCGCTGGTTGCAGCAGGCCCGCGCCGCCGGCCTGCTGGATACCAACACCCAACTCGCTTTCGACCAAAACTTCAATAAGATTTCCGACATAGTGGGCGGCTGTGAGCGACTGGCCAGCACCCCCGTGCCCTACACTTATAGCGTGCTGCTGCACCGCACGGTGTATCTCTACTGCTTTCTGCTGCCGTTTGGGCTGGTGGAAAGCATCACCTGGGCCACGCCGCTGGTGGTAGTATTCATCGGCTACACTTTTATGGCACTGGATGCCATTATCAGCGAAATTGAAGAGCCGTTCGGCACGCAACCCAACGACCTGGCCCTCAACTCCATGAGCTACATGATTGAAACCACGCTGCGCGAAATGGCCGGCCAGCCCGTGCCGGAGTGGCCGGCCCCGCATACGGGCTATAGGTTTGATTAGAGGTGTCTTACTGCCCTAACAACACACTGACTTCGGCGGCTGGCCGGTCTACTCCTGCGGCCCGGCCACTTCTTCCCGTACGGCGCGGGGCAGCGAGGCCAGTACCAGGTTATAGGAATGATCAATCCACTCCTGCAGCTGCTCATTGGTTACGCCGGTTCCTACCTGCACCGTGTTCCAGTGCTTCTTATTCATGTGGTAGCCGGGCTGCACGTAATCATATTTCTCCCGCAGCTCAATGGCAAACTCCGGGTCGCACTTCAGGTTCACGCTGCCGAACGTGTCGATATCCGTGAGGGCAAAGATTTTGCCGCCCACCTTAAACACCAGAGTGTCGGGGCCGAAGGGCGTTTCCTCCGATACGCCGGGCTTGAGCAGGCAATAGTCGCGGAAGTCTTCAATATTCATGGGAATTCAGTTTACAGATGCCAGTGGGGAGTTGCCAGTTCATCCGATGAGCTCTGATACCCGGCAACTTTCAACTGGCAACTGATTTTACCGGACAAACCAGCGGTAGAGCAGCACCAGCAAGCCAACCACGAACATGGCCATGCTCAGCTTATTGATGAAGTGCATGGAGCGCAGGTTGAAGTTGGTTTTACGGTTAGGATCATTCTTGCGGAAGAAATAACCAAACACGGGTCCTAAATCGAAGAGGCCTTTGGAACGCATAAACTTGACAAAATACCCCGCCGAGGAAGGGAGTGAATAAGTAAAACTACAACAAAAAGCTATTCAGGCTCTGTAAGGTTTGCCGGGATAAAAAGCCCCGCCCGTAGCTAACCAGGCTTTGGTAGAAGGGCACTTAAGCCTAACCATAAGACAAACGCCGCCCTCGTTTTCCAGCACCTGCATGCTTTCCAATGAAACAAGTAGCCCGGGGCCATAGTTGCGGGCGCTGGGAGAAATATATGTCAGCAGCTATCAGCTTCCCCGGTATATACTCTTAGCTAAAGATGCTTAAAGAAGTTTATCGAAACTGAGGTGAATGGCCTGCTGGGTTGGTCGAAGCATCTCGCGTGCTGATGTCATCAAACCATTGTCATGCTGAGCGCAGTCGAAGCATCTCGCTAGTGTGGTATACCACTGCAACGAAGCGGTAGAGATGCTTCGACTGCGCTCAGCATGACAGGAACGGGGTTCTCTAATAAGTTTTACAGTTATCAACCTCACCATTTTCTGCGTTTTGAGTCTCGCTGCTGCGCCGGCATTCCGCAAATGAACAGATTAATTCGAGGCATGGAAGCCACCTCCTGTTTATCAGCATATTTATATAGCTGAATGCAGAGCCCTAAACTATGATATGCCCCCCAGAAGGTAATTGAAGAAGGCTTATTTGCTGGAAACGAGCCAACACAGTCTTCTATCAAATAGAATTTTATGAGCTGTATACCCCTTTTTCCCTCCTGACTAACCGGCGCTGGAAGCAACCAAATTCATCCATAATTATTCATAAAAATTATCCCGTTATTAAATTTTATTTCGCGGAATATTCAAATAAATTGCCTGACTATCAGGCTTCCCTAAGCGGGGTTAAGCCGCGAAGTTGGAACGTGTAGTCGGCAAACATTTGAAACAAATTTTTACGCTTCTGCTAGTCCTGCTGGGCTTGCGTGCATCTGCTCAAACCGGTATCCCCGTTCCCCAGCTCGCGCATTGCGACACGGCTATCCTGCAGTTTATGAAGCGCTGGGACGTGCTGGGCGCTTCCGTGGCCATCAGCAAAGATGGCCAGCTGGTCTACGACCGGGCTTTCGGCTACGCCGACCAGGCCCGCCAGCTTCCTATGCAGCCCTACCACCTGCTGCGGGTGGCCAGCCTCTCCAAACCCGTTACGGCCATTGCCATTATGAAGCTGGTGGAAGATGGCCGCATCAGCCTCAGCCACAAGGCATTTGGCCCCGCTGGTTACCTGCAAAGTCCTTACTACCTCAGCGTTATTGCCGATAAGCGCATCTATGATATAACGGTGCAACAGCTGCTGGAGCACAGCGCCGGCTGGGACCGGGCCGTACCCTGCGACGGCCACTCCGGCTGCGACCCTATCGACTTTCCCCTGGCCGTGAGCAAGGCCATGCACGCGCCCAACCCCGTCGGCGACTCCACCCTCATCCGCTACCTGCTGAAGCGTGGGCTGAACACGGCCCCCGGTAAGCATTATGCCTATTCAAACATAGGGTATTTGGTGCTGGGCAAGATAATAGAGCAGGTAACGCACCAGCGGTATGAGGCCTGGGTGACGGAGCACGTGCTACGCCCGGCCGGCGTGCTGGAGGCACACCTGGGCCATAACCTGCCCGATGCCCGCCAGGAGCGGGAAACCGAGTATCAGGGCCGCGGCCGCCGGGCCTCCTGCTACGGCACCGGGCAAAAAGTACCCCTCAGCTACGGTGGCTTCAATCTGGAAGCCATGAATGCCCATGGCGGCTGGATTTTCTCGGCCCGCGACCTGGTGCGGCTGCTGCTGGCCGCCGATGGGTTCAACTCCCGGGCTGATCTGCTCTCAGCCTCTACCATTGAAACCATGACCTCGCCATCGGCCGCCAACCCGGCCTACGGCAAAGGCTGGATGCTAAACCAGGATACCTGGCGGCATACCGGCCTTATTGATGGCACTGCCAGCTACCTGGCGCGCACGCCCGATGGCTACACCTGGGCTATTCTGCTGAACTCCAACGCCAACCCGGCGGCCTTCTGGAAGGCGCTGGATAAGCTGGGCCGCACCTGCGTGCAGGGCGCCGAAAGCTGGCCCCGGCATGATTTGTTTCCGCCGGAAATCAACGCTTCTGAGCTCACCGCCACCACCTCTAAAACCGAGGCCGCCCGCCTGCGCTGGACCAATGGCAACGGCACCCGGCGCCTGGTGCTGGTGAAAGCCGATACACCGGTAAATGCCTTCCCTCAGGATGGCGTCAGCTACACGGCGCATACCTCCTTCGGGCTGGGCCAGCGACTGGGTTCGGAAACCTTTGTGGTCAGCAATGAGGAGGATAATGATGTGCTGATCCGGAACCTGAACCCCCACCGCCAGTACTACGCCCGGGTGGTGGAGTACCGGCAGGACGAAACCACCAACAACCTGCCCATATACACATTGGAAGGCAACCCCGTGCTGGTGCTGAACAGCAAAGAGCCGGTTCTGGCCGTGGTTCGGGCTTCGGTAAACGCACTGCTTTCGCGCTATTTCCAGCGTAGCCCTCCTATTGTGGCCCTGCATACGCCGGAGCCCCGGACCGCATCAGAAGAGTCAGAGCTGACTCCCCGCGACCTGCAGGCAGCCTGGCCCACCAAACCCTATTTGCTTCCCCAGCAGCTGCCCGTGCAGGAGGAAGCAACGCAGATAAATTAGGCCGCAGGAAGCTACGGGTGGGCAACGAGGGCTGGTTTCCCTTATCTTCGCCTATTCCCGTTTACTCCCTGCCTGTATGAAAAGTCTGCTGCTGCTCTGCTCCTTTTTAGCGTTTCTTCCCTCGGCTAAAGCCCAAAAAGCTGCTTCGGAACAAGCGGCCGTGAAGAAAACCATAGCCACGTTCTTTAATGGGATGCGCCAGGGCGACAGCACCCTGGTACGCTCCACGCTGGCGCCCGGTGCCGTATTTCACACCATTGTAAACCGCAAAGGCACCACGGAGCTGCGGCCCGAAAATCCAAATGACTTCGTGAAAGCCGTAGGCACACCCCACAAGGAAGTGTGGGATGAGCGCATCAGCTTCGATAAAATTCTGATTGATGCCAACCTGGCCAGCGTCTGGACGCCCTATGAGTTTTATCTGGGCACCACGTTCAGCCACTGCGGCTACAACTCCTTTCAGCTGGTAAAGCTGGCCGAGGGCTGGAAGATTGCGCACGTGATTGACACGCGCCGCAAGGAGAAGTGCAAGTAACCAGACGGGCTAGAATGCCGGAATCCGCCGCACAGCGGTGTCGTCTACTTTCCAGCAGTCCAGCTCATACAGGTCCCCGGCCTGGTCCAGGTATAGCGAAACCAGTACAGCTATTCCGTCCTCGTCCAGAAACCGGGTGCGGGCAATCAGCTCGCCCAGCTGTCGGCCCGGCAGCCCACTGCTAAATCGAAGACTGGCCGTTTCGCCGGTGTTCAACTCCGTTACCTGGACGGTATGCAGTTCCGCTAACAAACGCTCCGCGCCGGGCTTGCCGCGCAGTAAAAACAAGAGCAGCCCCAGCTCCGGCAGGTTTAGAGGGCGTTTATTCATCGGGCAAGCTTACTGAGTTTGTCCATTGCTACCTACGCAGCTACAGGAGAAACACAGACTGCTTCAAACCTGCATGTATGGTCCTCCTCTTAATGCACACACTAATACTCCATTAAAGCACCTGTCATCCTGAGCTTTGCGAAAGACCTTATCGGGTAAGAAAGAGTTGTTGTTATAACAAATGTTCTAGCGTGATAAGGCCCTTCGCAAAGCTCAGGATGACAGTATTATTGTAATATTTAATTGATAACTGCTTTATTAAAAGCATTATAATGCAAATACGAACAGCCTAGTACGCCGGTACGCCGAACGTCTGAATAGTGGCGGCATCCAGCTGACTCAGGTGCGAAACGACGTGGTCGGCGTGGTGCAGGTCCTGGCCTTCGGAATGCTCGCTGCGGTAGCCAATGCAGAACATTCCCGCGGCTTTAGCCGCCGTTACGCCGTTGGCCGAGTCTTCAATAACCAGGCATTCCCGGGGCGGCATACCGCTTAGCCTGGCGGCGTGCAGGAAAATGGCCGGGTCGGGCTTCGACTTCGGAAAGTCCTCCCCGCTCACCAGGTTGTCGAAATAGGGATAGAGCCCGAAGCGGGTAAAAACCCGACCAATGGTTTCTTTGGAAGCCGAGGAAGCCAGCTGCAGGGGCAGACCCGCCCGGAACAACTCCTCAATTAAGGCGCGGGCGCCGGGCAGCAAATCCAGCGCTTTCGATTCTTCAAAGGAAACCCCAAACAGCTCCCGCTTGCGGCTGATCAGCGCTTCTACATCCTCCTGCAGGCCAAACTGCGCTTTCAGCAGCTGATACACGTTGCGGGTGGAGGAGCCGAGGAAGGTGGCGTATTCTTCCCGCGTCATGGAAATGCCCAGCTCAGCAAAGTGGCGAAAGAAGGCGTCGTGGTGCAGTGGCTCGGTGTCAACCAGCACACCATCCATATCAAAGATGACGGTTCGAATCATGTGGGAATGGGAAGTGGGTGGGCAAATGTAGCGAATAGCCTCTGGCCCCGGCTACCTGCCCTCCTCAAAGCAAAAAGGGTGTCATGCAGAGGCAGAGCCGAAGCATCTCGCGTGCTGATGTTGCCAAACTATCTGTCATCCTGAGCGTGCGAAGGACCTTGTCACGGCTGAACGACCAGCGTTACAACGACTGGTTCTAGCGTGATAAGGTCCCTCGCAAGCTCAGGATGACAGGCGAAGCGGTAGAGATGCTTGCCTACGGCGACCTTCGGTTCGGCAAGCTTAGCATGACTTTTTAAGTTTTTCCTCCTTGTTACCCCTTGGCAAGCGCCACAATATTGGGCACTTCCAGCACCGGTTTGAAGTAGCCTTTTTGTACTACGTTAATCATGGCCAGCCCCAGCTCCTTTAAGGTAGAGACATATTGCGGCAGGAACTTCCGTAACGCCGGATATAGCCACCCGAAGTATTTGTAATACGGCAAGGTATGCTGCAAGCCCGGGGTGGCCTGCATAAAGCCGGGGCGGAACATGTAGGCGTGTGCGAAGCCCATATGCAGCAATTCGTTTTCTGTCTTCCCTTTCACGCGGGCCCACATCTGCCGGCCTTTTTCGGTGCTGTCGGTACCGGCGCCCGATACGTAACAGAACGTGAGACCGGGGTTGAGGGGCAGCAGCGTTTGCGCGAAATGCAGGGTCAGGTTGTAAGTCAGGCGACGGTACTCCGGCTCCTTCATGCCTACGGATGACACGCCCAGGCAGAAAAAGCAGGCGTTATAGCCCGTCAGCTGGTCCTGAATAGGCGACAAATCCAGGAAATCCTCGTGCAGGATTTCGCGCAGCTTGGGGTGGGTAATGCCGCTGGGCTTGCGGCTGATGGACAGCACCTGCTCCACCTCCGGGTGGTTCAGGCACTCGTGCAGTACCCCCTCGCCCACCATGCCGGTTGCCCCGGTCAGAATTGCTTTGATCTTCATAGGGAGGTAGACGGGTGAGTGGCGCGGATATTTTAAACGGGATTTATTCTCTAACTCCATTTGCCAGTGTTAGGCAACTGGGCGGCGGCTTCGATATACAAGCAATAACACATGCAGTAGAAATAAGGACAAGCACTGATTCAGGGCTTACTTGCAAGTGTGCTAAAGTTCCTTAAACCTAAAATAGCGCACCCCATTTTTATCAGTAGAGCCATCGGGCATCCAGCTCTTTTGCAAAACATATTCGGTGATTATGGCCATTCCCAATCCAAAGTCTACATCCTTGCCTTGCAGGGTCAACTGTTTGGTTAATGAAACTGCCAGAATAAAATCCTCCGGCTTTCCCCGATACTCCTCTAGCAACTGTTTGGCCTTCTCAAGAGAAACTACCAAGGGCACATCCGGTTTCTTTGTTGTTTGATAAGAACTTATCAATAATGTTAAAAAAGCTACAATAATGAGCTTGCAGCGCTGGTAAAAGGCAGGTCGATCCATACGGTTCTATTTCTTCTTGAGCCTACAACCCCACCGGCTCCTCCAGCAACACCGGCTCAATCCAGCGGCCATCCTCACGCATCAGCTCAATAAGCTGATCCACTGCCTGGGCTTCCGGCACGGATTTCTTGATGACTTCCTGGCCGCGGTAGAGGGCAATTTTGCCTTTGCCCACGCCCACGTAGCCATAGTCAGCATCAGCCATTTCGCCGGGTCCGTTCACGATGCAGCCCATAATGCCGATTTTAACGCCTTTCAGGTGGTCGGTGCGCTTTCGGATCATGGCGGTGGTTTCCTGCAGATCGAACAGGGTGCGGCCGCAACTGGGGCAGCTGATGTACTCCGTCTTGCTCATGCGGGTGCGCGCCGCCTGCAGAATGCCGAAGCTGAGCTGGTTGAGCTGGTCGATGTTCTGGAGCCACTCCTCTTTCGGGCGCTCGGGCAGCAGCTCGGTGCTTAGTACCACGCCGTCGCCGAGGCCGTCGAGCAGCAGGCCGCCTACGTCGGTGGCGGCGTAGAGCTGGGTTTGCTCGGGCGTGAGGGCCGGATACTGGCGGTTGATGATGACCGGGTTGGAGACGCCGTTGTTGATCAGCTCGAAAAACGCGCGGCGGATTTCAGGCATGGCGTGGGCGTTATCGGTATACAGAATCACCACGGCGGTGCTGTCCTCGCGTAGCTGATCTAGAGCGGCGGTGGTGAGGGAAGCCAGGTTATGAAACACGAAGTTCAGCTCGGGGTGCCTGGTGGCGGCCACGGCGTACTCGGCCTGGGTGAGCACGGGGAAGTGGTCGGGGCGGTGGCCGGCATCCAGCCAGGCGCTGTAGTCTACTACTTCCTTCAGGCCGTTGGGCAGCATGAACGGCACAGGGCGCTGGCCGCTGTAGAGGTAGTCGGCGCCGAGGTCATTCATCTGGAACTTGTCGAGAAAGGCCGAGTACAAGTGGCCTACGGCCCGCAAATCCGCATACTCCACCGAGGTGAGGCGTGAAATATCCACCATCACGCGGGGCACATTCTGGCCGCCTATGTTCAGCACCTCGCGCGTTACGCGGCGGTGATACTGGAAGGGGTCGATGGGCACTTCCGTTACCTCCGCCATAGGCTTGGCTTCGGCGGCGCGGTGGGTGTAGCGGTCAATCAGGGCTTTGGCCACGGGTGCTTCGGCTTCGGGGGCTTCCGTCAGGGAAACGCGCACGGTGTCGCCGAGGCCATCTTCCAGCAGGGTGCCAATACCCACGGCTGATTTGATGCGGCCGTCCTCGGCCTCACCGGCTTCTGTTACGCCCAGGTGCAGCGGGTAGGGCTGCAGACCTTCTTCGTCCAGTTTCTGCACCAGCAGGCGGTAGGCCTGCACCATTACCTGGGTGTTGCTGGCCTTCATGCTGAGCACTACATCGTAGTAATTCTCTTCCTCGCAAAGGCGCAAAAACTCCAGCGCCGACTCTACCATGCCCAGTGGCGTGTCGCCATACCGGCTCAGAATCCGGTCGGACAGGGAGCCGTGGTTGGTACCAATGCGCATGGCGGTGCCGTACTGCTTGCAGATTTGCACCAGCGGCCGGAACCGCTCCCGAATGCGGTTTACCTCGTCCTGGTAGCTGGCATCGGTGTACTCAATGATGTCGAACTTCTTCTTATCAGCGTAGTTGCCGGGGTTTACGCGCACTTTCTCCACAATGCGGGCGGCCAGCTCAGCGGCGTTGGGCGTGAAGTGGATATCGGCAATGAGGGGCACGTGGCAGCCGCGCTTGCGCAGTTCCTTCTTGATTTCCAGCAGGTTCTGGGCCTCTTTCACGCTGGGCGCCGTGATGCGCACATACTCGCAGCCGGCTTCTACCATGCGCAGCGTCTGCTCCACCGAGCCCAGCGTGTCCATGGTATCCACGGTGGTCATGCTCTGCACCCGAATGGGGTTCAGGCCTCCCATAGGCACGTCGCCAATTTTCACTTCGCGGCTGAGGCGGCGCTTATACTCGGTGCGGCTGGGGCAGTAAATCTTGGAAGCGGAAGCTGATGTCATACGGCAGGCAGAATATGCGTAGCAAAAACTGCTTAGGGGTTGGTAAAGTTGCTTAGCTACAAAGGTACGAGGCTTTCCCTCGATGCTTAAACAGAATTCTTGGACTGTCGCTTTGTGAATTAGGGCCTACCCTCGTGCTATAGCACCTTTTGCAGCATAGGAATCAATGGTATACAAGCTTGTTTTATCCCAAACCCGCTCCTATCAGCTCTACCAAAGCTATTAGCTGCACCATTAAGTGTAAGAAGGCATAATAGCGCCCTGCTTTATATCTTAAGTAAAGAGTAGTTGTATCAACAATATAGCCGTGTCATCCTGACGCAGGAAGGACCTTATCACCGCCAAAGGACCTTCGTAAATACGATTCGTTCCAGCTTGATAAGGTCCTTCCTGCGTCAGGATGACAGGGTTACTTTTAGTTCTGCCCTGCTGCTACCTCCAGCACTATTTTTCCAATATGCTCGCTGCTTTCCAGCAGGCGATGCGCGGCGGCGGCTTCTGCCAGCGGAAAGGTACGGTAAATAACCGGCCGGAATTTTCCGGCGGCCAGTAAGGGCCACACGTGCTTTTCTACGGCGGCAGCCAAGGCGGCCTTGAACTCGGCGGAGCGCGGACGCAGCGTGCTGCCGGTTATGGTGAGGCGGCGGCGCATAATATCCAGCGCATTGGTTTCGAGCTGGCCGCCGTGCATGGCGTTTATAAACACCAAGCGGCCATCATCCTTCAGCAAGCGGAGGTTTTTGGGGGTATAGTCGCCGCCTATCATGTCCAGCACCACATCCACGCCTTCCGGGCGCAATACTTCTTCAAAGTCGGCCTCTTTGTAGTTGATGGCCCACGTGGCGCCCAACGCCTGGCAGGCCTGCGTCTTGGCGGCGCTACCTACCGTGGTGGCCACCTTACTGCCCAAAGCATGTGCCAGCTGAATGGCCGTAATGCCAATTCCGCTGCTGCCCCCGTGCACCAACAGGGTTTCGCCGGGTTGCAGCGCGCCCCGCTGAAATACGTTGTGCCACACGGTAAACACCGTTTCTGGTAAGGAAGCCGCTTCCGTCATGCTCCAGCCCGCGGGCACGGGCAGGCAATGGCGGGCATCTACCACCGCGTATTCGGCGTACCCGCCGGCGGCCAGCAAAGCGCACACGGCGTTGCCTGGTTGCCAGCGGGTTACGCTGGGGCCGCAGCGCTCTACGGTGCCCGCTATTTCCAGGCCGGGCACTACTCCGCTTACGTCGCCGCTGCCGCCGTACTTGCCCTGGCGGAGCAATACATCGGGCCGGTTTACGCCGGCCGCCTGCACTTTAATGAGCACTTCATGCGCTGCTGGCTGCGGAATGGCTTGCTCCTGCACCTGAAGTACTTCGGGCCCGCCGGGCTGCTGTATCACAATTGTCTGCATCTTCAAAAGTATGAATTCACTTCCCTGTTGAAGTGCAGCTTACGATGGCGGCCATAAAAAAACGGCCTATGGGGGCCGTTCTTTTTATTCCAATATTCTAATTTCTCGGATGCCTATGCCTCCTTGCTGAGCTGTTGGCGCAGAGATTTTAACTGATGCTCCAGCTCCAGCGTTCGGAAGGTTACTTTGGCTTCCAGGTCGGAATAAGAGCGCTCCAGCTGTTCCTGCAGGCGTTTCTGTTCGGTGATATCCGTGCAGGTGCCAAACCAACGAATAATCTTGCCTTCCTCATTGCGCTGTGGCAAGGCCTGCCCCAGAAACCAGCGGTAAGTGCCTTCCTTGGAAATAAAGCGGTACTCTATTTCATAGAACTCGCCGGTTTGCAGGGAATGATTCCACCGCTCACGGGCCCGCTCACGGTCAGCAGGGTGCAGCAGGTTGTTCCACATTTCCGTACCCCGGCTTTTCTCCACATCGTACCCGGTGTAATCAATCCAACGCTGATTAAAGTAGGTATGAAAACCAACGGAATCGGTTATCCAGATCAATTGCGGAATCAGCTCAGCCAGAAACCGAAATTGGGTGTCATCCTGAGTTAATGGAAAATCTTCACCGGAAGGAACTAGACTATTTGCCATGGCAAAAACAAAAGTAGAATCTATCGAAAATGTGACCCAAACCCGCCTTAGGGGCGCGTGAGCTCCATTTCCATTCCTGATTGAAAATAAAGGTTTAGGGAACTGAAATCCCCATTGGGGGAGCGGCGCATACGGGTAATGAGGGCCCGGGTATCTTCTTCCGAAAGCTGCAACTGCAGATAAGGGCGGTTCAGCAGCTCATCGCGCTGCACAGTCCAGGCGCCCTGCGAGGTGCGGCCGGGCGCCTGCAACTGAAATAAGCCCGGCTGCAACACAAAATTGGTTGCCAGGGCCAGCGCGCTGTTCGGATTGGTTTGATTTAGTACCCGGTCGGAAACTCGCCATGTACCTGCCAGATATTCATCGGGCAATTGTTGGAGGTTTATGTCAAGCAGCAAATCGGGCATAGAGGCGTCTTAATCGCACAAAACTATGGATATCCGTAAAAAATACGTGGGAAGCTCCTCCGTATTTTTCTCCTAATATGCATGTGCGAGTGGTAATAGGCCCTTTTCAACTCCATTCCGCGTATAAAGATTCCCTGGTGTGGCCGTTGGCTATTCTCCTGCTACCTTTCTTTCCGGTGCCGATAACCGGCACTTCTTTTCTCCCTTATGAAATACCCCAAAAGAGTTATTCCCTTTCTACATAATGTGGCCCGGGTTTCGGGGCTGGCCGCCTGGCAAACCGGACGGCTATTCCGCAAAACTGCCCTGGCAGCACTGGAATCCATTCAGGAAGTACTTCGGTCGGAAGTAAAGAAGGGCAACGTGAAGCTGGTAGCCGATTTTCTGGCGAATAAAGCTATGCCCGCCGCCCGCACCTTGCTGCTGGAGCGCATGGCCGCCCGCCTGCTGGTGCGCATTGGGCTGCGTGGGGTGCTGGCCTCCAACGTGGTGGGCTGGGTACTGCCGTTTGTACTGGAAAAGCTGCTGCAGCTGGCCAACAAAGCAGGAGTTTTTGAGAAGATTAAGGCGAATGACACGGTTACTGATGCGCTCCACCGCCTGGATGAGTTGAAGCGCGCCACCCTGAAAGTGATTCTGCCGGATGCGGGCACCGGCGCTGAAGTACTGGACGATGACGCGGAGCTGCCCCGGCAGTTGACCTAGCCCAACCGGTAATAATAGATACCGCTCCGCCATTTTTACTGCGAGTAGGGAAATAACTAAAACATTGCTCTTTATCTCTCCGCCGGCTTTTTTACTGGTACAGAAAAGTTTGTCGCTGCTGCTACTCCGCCGGATAAAGCAGAAAATTTACCGGGCATTGTAGCCTTCGGGCTAAAGATGTCGTACACGGGACCTTAACAACCAACCCTGACACTTATGAAACTGCCATTTAAATCCATCCTGTTAGCCGCTACTTTTGCCGCCCTTACTACTGTTTCCTGCACCGAAAAGCAGCAGGAAAACACCGAAGCCGCGACTGAAAATGCCGCCGACCAGGCCGGTGCAGCTACTGAAAATGCTGCCAATGAAGTGCAAGAGGATATGGCCCGTGAACCCGGTGATACGGCCGTAGTTACGAATAAAGAAACCGATGGTGTGGTAGATAAAGTACCCGCTACACCGCAGAATTAATTCGGCTATTTAGCTTACTATTAAAATGGAAAAGCCCACCTCTAAATGAGGTGGGCTTTTCCATTTTATAAGGCGACCAAGGGGATTATATGAACCTCTCTAACGACGAGGTATCACCGCAGTAAAAGCCAGCCCAATAGAATTTGCCGCATAGGAGTGGTTCTGTTGATCGGTATACTTCATGGAAGTGTATTGCAAACCCACTCCCCGGTACGCCACTTCAACGATGGGGCCATTGGCGCCTTTGAACTTCATGTCCTCCCCAATTCCATCGGCCTTGAATTGAATGCTTCGGTGCATAGCCAACCCGGCGCCTATTCGGATGCGGTTGGAGACCATCCAGTTCGCCGTTACATCAATGGGTACCCGGGTTAAACGGATATGCGCGTTTTCAGCCGCTGTGGTTACATATTTATAACCCACTGTAGCCCGTAAAAGCAGTTTGTCGACCTTCGGAAGCTGAAATTCCCCGCCCACGGCAACGGAAATGCCTTGTCCCGCTTTAACGGATTGGGTATTACCGTTCGTGAAATACACTTCAGCCACCCGGTCCCCTCCAAACGATAAAGCGCCTCCCACCAGGAGACGCGCCCCGGTTGCTTTTTTCCCGGGAGCTTGCGCAATTTGTTCAGTTGTTTGCGCTACCCCTTTCTGAAAAGGAAGTATGGCTAATGAGGCCAATAGAGTCAGGTACCGGAAAGCAGGCATAGATGGGTTAGGTGGGAGGTAGAAAAGTAGTATGAAAGTATGGGTCTGTAATGCCGCAGCGGCCTACAAGGTTGTCAGAATCGCATCAGCTAGATCAGCAGCAACGGCAGGATACCGCACCACGCTGCCAATATATTAATCGTATATGAAAATTTATATATAACTGGACTGGCTCTTTTATGAAAATTTAACTCTAAACAGAAAAGCCACTTCTACGGATGCAGAAGCGGCTTTTTAATGAATGGGAGTGACATAAACGAAAAAAAGCCGCCCCACCCGGAACGGCTTTTTCGAAATCGAGACCGAAGAAAATTCCCACCCAACTTCGGTTCGATTCTGACCCTGGTGGGCTTAGTGCCGGAACAACAGTTCGCGGTACTTCACCAGGGGCCAGTCCTCATCGGCCACCATCAGCTCCAGTTTATCAACGGAGCGACGGATGACGTCGAAATGCGCTTTCACGTTGTCGCAGTAGGCAATAGCCCGCTCGCGCGTGTCTTCCATTTTGTTGGCCACTTTGCGGGCATTCACCATCTCATCTACCTGCGTTTTGATGGTGGCTACGTGGCGCGAAATAGCTTTGATGGTATCAACCGTTACCTGCGTGTACTCATCGTCGAGGCCCAGCTCGCGCAGGCCGCGCACATTGTTTACCAGCTTGGTTTGGTAAGACACGGCCGTGGGAATAATGTGGTTCACGGCCAGGTCGCCCATTACGCGGCTTTCAATCTGAATCTTCTTGATGTAGTCTTCCAGCAGGATTTCGTGGCGCGCGTGCAGCTCTACGTGCGAGTAGATGTTATGCCGCTGGAAAACCTGGGTTGATGCTTCCGTAATCAGGGCGTCCAGCGCCTGCGGTGTGGTTGGAATGTTGGACAAACCCCGACGCTCGGCTTCTTCTTTCCACTCGTTGGAGTAGCCATTGCCCTCAAAACGAATGTTCTTGGAAGTGATGACGTAGTCGCGCAGCACGTCCACAATGGCTACTTCCTTCTTTTTGCCCTGCTCAATCATGGCATCCACCGACTTCTTGAACTCGATGAGCTGATCGGCCACAATGGTATTCAGCACCGTCATAGACGAAGAGCTGTTGGCCGAGGAACCCACGGCCCGGAACTCGAACTTGTTGCCGGTGAAAGCGAAAGGCGAGGTGCGGTTACGGTCGGTGTTGTCGAGCAGAATAGCAGGAATCTTATCGATGCCCAGCTTCAGGTAAATGTTGTCGCCTTTATCCAGCGGCAGCTTGGCGGTGCGCTCCAGCTCATCCATTACGGAATCCAGCATAGAGCCCACGAATACCGACATGATGGCCGGCGGCGCTTCGTTAGCGCCCAGGCGGTGGTCGTTGCTGGCCGAGGCGATGCTGGCGCGCAGCAGGTCGCCGTGCGTGTGCACTGCTTTAATAGTGCTGATGAAGAAAGCCAGGAACTGCAGGTTCTCTTTGGGGCGCTTGCCCGGAGCCAGCAGGTTAACACCGGTATCGGTGCTCATGGCCCAGTTGTTATGCTTGCCCGAGCCGTTTACGCCGGCGTAAGGCTTCTCGTGCAGCAGCACTTTGAAGTTGTGCTTCTCAGCCACCCGGTCCATGATATCCATCAGGAGCTGGTTGTGGTCTACGGCCAGGTTGGCATCCTCGAAGGTAGGCGCGCACTCGTACTGATTGGGCGCTACCTCGTTGTGACGGGTGCGGAGCGGAATGCCCAGCTTGTTGGCTTCTTCCTCGAAATCGAGCATGAACGCATGCACGCGGCTGGGGATAGAGCCAAAGTAATGGTCTTCCAGCTGCTGGCCTTTGGCCGGTGCGTGGCCGAACAACGTGCGGCCGGTCATTACCAGGTCAGGTCGCGCATCAAACAGCGCTTTATCCACCACAAAGTACTCCTGCTCGATGCCGAGCGTGGTAGACACGCGGTTTACATCCTTATCAAAGTACTGGCATACATCAACCGCCGCCTTTTCCAAAGCCGCCAAGGACTTCAGCAGGGGTGCTTTGTAGTCGAGGGCTTCGCCGGTGTAGGCAACGAAAATGGTAGGAATGCACAGGGTTTTGGCACCGGCCGTTTCAATAATGAAAGCCGGCGAAGTGGGGTCCCAGGCGGTATAGCCGCGGGCCTCGAAGGTATTGCGGATGCCGCCGTTCGGGAACGAGGAAGCATCGGGCTCCTGCTGCACCAGCGCCGAGCCTTTGAAGTTTTCAATCGGACGACCATCCGAGTTCAGATCAAAGAAGGAGTCGTGCTTTTCGGCGGTGGCACCGGTGAGGGGCTGGAACCAGTGCGTGTAGTGCGTAGCACCCTTGGCCATGGCCCAGGTTTTCATGGCGGAAGCCACGGCATCGGCCACGCTGCGCTCTACCGGCGAGCCTTGCTTGATAGCAGCCTGAAGCTTCTTGAAGTATTCGCCGGGCATGGTAGAGCGCATGGCGTCCAGGTTGAACACGTTTTTGCCAAACGAGTCGGAACGACGCTCACCCGTGGAAATGACCTCAACGGTTTTACGCTGGTCAACGAGTTCAAGGGCTTTGAAGCGAAGAATTGCCATATAGAGTTTAACGTGGTGCTACTGTTGAGTAGGCACAAAGGTAGAGCGGCAAAAGGCTATTCTCCAAACAGGCAGTTCCAAAACAAGGGTGTTTTTCTGAAATTATGTATTAAATTTCAATAACACCCATTCAGAATACCAGTGTTATCTGAATATTAAGCCAAAATTCAGGCAGCACCCCCTTCTTTCTTATACTCCACCCCTACTACTATACCGCCGCGCTATTTTTAGATGAAAGGCTAGTAACCTGCCCTACTCCCCAATGGTTCATCTTACTTTTGCGGCGTGAGAAACCGTTTTACGTTTCAGCCGCGCCTCTTTTGCTTCTGGCTGGCGTACTTTATTCTGGCCCGGCTGCTTTTTCTGGGCTACCAGGCAGACCACCTCAGAGGTTTGGCGGTCGGCACTGTTCCCCGCCTGCTCTGGTACGGTTTGCGGCTGGATGCCTCGGCGGCGGCCTATTTGTGCCTACTGCCATTTGTGGTATTCCTGCTGGGCAGCCTGGCCGGGCCGCGCTTCCCCATGGAAAAGCTGGTGCGCTTCCCCACGGCCGTGGCGGGCGTGGTGGTCAGCTTTATGGTGGTTTCTGATCTGGAGCTGTACCGCGCCTGGGGGTTTCGGCTCGATGCCACGCCCCTGCAATACCTGAACACGCCCTCCGAAATGCTGGCCTCGGCCGGGGCTGCGCCGTGGGCGCTGCTGCTGGCTTTGTTTGTTGGCCTGTTGCTGCTGGCCTGGCTCCTATATAATAAGGTAGTAGGAAGTTTGCCTGCCTTACCCAATGGGTTTGGGCGCGGCCGCGCGGTCCTGGTCAGCTTGCTGTACCTGTTGTTGCTGATAGTGCCGCTGCGTGGGGGCGTGCAGCAGATACCCGTAAACCAGAGCGACGTTTACTTCTCGCCCCAGCCTTTTGCCAACCATGCCGCCCTAAACGTAGCCTGGAATGTGGTAAATGCGCTGGCGCAGCAGGGTGCCACGGACAATCCGTATCAGTACATGCCGGATACCACGGCCCGGCGCCTGGTGCAGCAGCTATATCAGCCCGCCACCCCGGATTCAGCCACAACGCTGCTGCGGGTGCCGCGCCCAAACGTGCTGTTTATTATTCTGGAAAGCTTCACTTCCAAACTGGTGGGCAGCCTGGGCGGGGAGCGGGGTGTAACGCCCACGCTGGACAGCCTACAAAGCTCCAGCGTGTTGTTCACCAATATTTATGCCGCCGGCGACCGGAGCCAGAAAGGGCTGGTTTCCCTGCTGAGCGGGTACCCCAATCAGCCCAACACCAGCATTATTAAATACCCCCGCAAAACGGAGCAGCTGCCGCAGCTTAACCGTAGTCTGCAGGCGGCAGGCTATTCTTCGCACTATTATTATGGCGGCGAGCTGGCCTTCGCCAACATGAAAAGCTACCTGGTGGCCGGAGGCTACGACCGGATTACGGAGCGCACCGACTTCCGCGCCAAAGAGCAAAACTCCAAGTGGGGCGCCCACGACCACATCCTGTTCCGCCGCGTGCTGGCCGACCTGCGCACCCAGCAGCAGCCTTTTTTCGTGACGGCCTTCACCCTGAGCAGCCACGAACCGTTTGACGTGCCCATGCCCACCCGGTTCAAGGGTTCCAGTGAAGCCGACCAGTTCCGCAACTCCGTTTACTACACCGACCATGCCCTGGGCCAGTTCCTGCGCCAGGCCCGGCAACAGCCCTGGTGGAACAATACCCTGATAGTACTGGTAGCCGACCACGGCCACGCCCTGCCCGGCAACTCCCCCAACCACGACCCGGCCAAGTTCCGGATTCCGCTGCTGTTTACGGGTGGCGCCTTGCTCCCCGCTGCACGGGGCCGGATTGTACCCGAGCTAGGCTCGCAGACCGATGTTGCCGCCACCCTCCTAGCGCAGTTGCATTTACCGGCCACCAGCTACACGTTCAGCCGCAATCTGCTTCAACCAGGCACTAAGCCTTTTGCTTTTTACTGCTTTACGGATGGGTTTGGGCTCGTAACACCAGCAAACACCTTTACATATGACAACGCCGCCCGGCAGGTCATCAGCAAGACGGACAGCGTTACCAATGCGCAGCTGCGCCTGGGCCAAGCCTACCAGCAGACCACTTTCGAAGACTTTCTTCATCGGTAAAGCTGCCTCCCTGCCTGGCTTGTAAGCTTAGGGCAGCGGGATTTAAGAGGAAGCTTCGGCAGCGCGGGAAAACTTGATTCGGCAGCTCCGCCAAGGCGTTGTATCTTTGCGGCCTTGCTTATGAACACCAGAAAAGTTGCCTTTTATACGCTGGGCTGCAAGCTCAACTTCTCCGAAACCTCGGCCATTGGCCGGCAGTTTGAAGAACACGGCTTCGCCAAAGTAGCCTTCGAGGACGCAGCCGACATCTACGTCATCAATACCTGCTCCGTCACGGACCACGCCGACCGCAAGTGCCGCAAGGTGGTGAAGGAAGCGTTGAAGCATAACCCCGAGGCCTTTGTGGCTATTGTGGGGTGCTACGCCCAGCTTAAGCCCCAGGAAATTGCGGAAATTCCCGGCGTGCACGCCGTGCTGGGCGCTGCCGAGAAATTTCAACTGGTAGAAACGCTGGCGGGCTTTCAGAAGCCAGCCGCCGGGCAGCCGGGCCGGGTGTTTGCCTCCCCCATTTCCGAGGCCACCGAATTCCATGCCGCGCACTCCTACGGCGACCGAACCCGCACCTTCCTGAAGGTGCAGGATGGTTGCGACTACTCCTGCTCCTTCTGCACTATTCCGCTGGCGCGCGGCAAAAGCCGCTCCGGCTCCGTGCAGAGCGTGGTAGAGCGGGTGCAGAAGCTGGCCGAAACCGGCGTAAAGGAAATTGTGCTGACGGGCGTTAACCTCGGCGACTTCGGCCTGCAGGGCCCCGACCGGGAACGGCAGGAAAACTTCTACGACCTGGTGCAGGCCCTGGATGAAGTGGAAGGTATTGAGCGGTTCCGCATCAGCAGCTGCGAGCCGAATTTGCTCACGGATGAAATTATCCGCTTTGTAGCCCGATCCAAGCGGTTTATGCCGCACTTCCACATACCGCTGCAGTCGGGCTCCGATAAGATTCTGGGGCTGATGCGCCGCCGCTACCGCCGCGCGCTTTACGTAGACCGGGTGCAGCTGATTAAGGAAGTGATGCCGCACGCCTGCATCGGGGTGGATGTAATAGTAGGCTTCCCCGGCGAAACCGAAGCGGACTTTCTGGAAACCTACCAGTTTCTGAATGAGCTGGACATCAGCTACCTGCACGTATTTCCATACTCCGAGCGGGCAAACACGCTGGCTCCCACGCTGCCCGGCCGCGTGCAGGACCGCCACCGCCACGAACGCACCACCCAGCTGCGCAGCCTCTCGGAGAAGAAAAAACGCTTTTTCTACGAGCAGCATATAGGGCAGGAAACCAAAGTCCTGTTTGAGGACGATGTAACCAACGGGCAGATGGAAGGCTTCACGCCCAACTACATCCGCGTCACGGCCAAGTACGACCCGCTGCTGGTGGGGGAAATGAAGCGTCTGCGCCTGACCAGCGTGAACCCGCAGAACCTGATGGAAGCCGAAGAAGTAGGCTTTGAGGTGCTGCAACATTAGCTGCGGAGTATAAAGAAATGTCTGTTCTCGGATTTTAAAAGTCGGCACCGAAAGGTGAACTTCAGGAGTTATTCAAAAGGGTATATCTGCACTAGGTAATAGTAACACACAATTCTTGCCCTTTGAAAAGCTAAAAACGAAAACAGGGGCCTGGCTTATTGCCAGGTCCCTGTTTTCGTTTATTGAAGCCTTAACCAACTTTACTTAACCAGTTGCCGCTGCATCAGATCCATCATTTGCTGCATGAGCCGTTGCTGCTCCTGCAGGTGCTGATTGCGCAGCTCGGCCATAGCCAGTTGATGTGCCATTTGCTGGGTATATAAAGCCGACTGCCAGCCGGTGTCTACCGTGGCAACGACTGGGACTATAGTAGCGGGTGCTGCATTTGCGGCATAAACCGAACTCCCGGCAGATGGTTGGCTCATTATAGAAGCCGGGTCTGGAGCTTCCGCTGGCTGCTCCATTGTCTTTGCAGAATCAGAAGGAAGAGACGATGGGCTAGTAGCTGCTTCAGCATGGCTGGTAGCAGGCGGCACTGCTTCCGCTGGTGCAGAATGCTTAGGGGCTGCATTCACAGGCAAAGAGCTTCTAACTTCCTGCACAGCACCTGTAAACATAGGCCCGGCCCCCTGCATTAACCAGTCTTTTGATACATTTGGATATATTTCAAAAACCTTACACAAAAGATCAAAACCCGGTTTATTACGCTCTTCAACCAAATGTTGAATAACGGTAGCCGTCTTTTCCAGGGATATAGCAAAGGCATTTTTGGTCATTCCCAACTCTTGAATGAGCTGACTAAAACGCTGACCTATAGTTTCTTCTTTTGTCATATTTCCAAATGAGTAACTAAAATTCTCACTGCAAATATACTCAAATGGTCATAAAAAACAACGGTGCTTTTGCTTGCTGAACAGTCGGCAGTAGAGCCCCGGCCCCAACCTTCCTGGCAACTTTGCGACAGTACGTTTAAAATATGTGCTATAGCAAAGCTTCTATTTCATCGACGAAAAGCCTCTGCAACTATTCACCACAGGTGCTCATGGAAGGCATGCCTCAAATCAACCTCACAGCTACCGGGAGCCTTTCCTGATAAAGAAGGATCAGCGTTGTATTCCCCTCTTCCCTCATTAAGAAATTATTGGTAACGCTTAAGTTAAGTATGGAAAGCCAGACGTTAATCCAGCGCAAATACTACAACGTCGTTTCCGTCATGTCGAGCATGTGGCGCATCAAGCCAGGGACCGAGACATCTCGCGTGCTGATGTTGTTGGGAAACGAACAATTAAAAAAGACCGCCATGCTGAGCTTGCCGAAGCATCTCAACCTCTGGCTAACCCCCAACATGGCAACGAAGCGGTAGAGATTCCTCGACTTCGCTCCGCATGACGGGCTATAGGAAAGACGCTCTTTGCCCAACAACCCTGCATGACAATTCCTAAACACGACCTTGTTCGACCTGCTTACACAAAAGTGTTTGACCGGCACCACCCTCCCTCTGCTCTCCTTAATGCCGGAAATATCCTGTCACCTGGCTTATATCAAGCCAGGAAAGTACGTTACTACGCACCCCGAAAAATCAGAAGCAATTAGAATTGGAGCGGCGGTAAACCATCACAGCGCAACTCCGCTTACAGGAGTTTACTCGTAGCGCAGGGACTCAATGGGGTCCAGTTGGGCGGCGCGGCTGGCGGGATAATAGCCCGAGGCCAGCCCTACGCTAATACAGATCATCAACCCCAGAGACATCCACAGCCACGGTACCAGAAAAGCGCCTTCGCCAATAAACAGGGAAATGGAGTTGCCCATGGCCACCCCTAAAATGATGCCCAGCGTGCCGCCCAACACACAGATAACAATGGCCTCGATGAGGAACTGCTGGCGAATCTGCAGGGCCGTTGCGCCCAGTGCTTTGCGGATTCCGATTTCCCGGGTACGCTCCGTTACCGATACCATCATGATATTCATGAGGGCGATACTGGCTCCCAGCAGGGTAATAAAGCCAATCAGAAAGCCGCCAATGCGCAGGTTGCCCGAGAGGGAATCCAGCTTGCTGGCCAGCGAATCGCTCCGCTCTACTTCAAAGGAATTCTCCTGGCCCAGCTGGTCGTGGCGCACGGCGCGCATAATGCCGGTGGCCTGGCCCATCACAAAGCCCAGGTTTTCGGGTTGCACCACCGCCGTTTTAATATCATAGGTGAGGGCGCGCTGGCGGGGCATCTGGTTACCGGTTTCCAGCGGAATCAGCAGGGTGCGGTCGGCGCCGCCCCCGCCCATAGTAGAGCCGCTCTTTTCCAGCACGCCTACTACCTGAAAGCGCCGTCCCAGGAAATAGATATATTGATTAACCGGGCTCTGCTGCGGAAAAAGCTTGTCCTTAATTTCGGAGCCCACAATGGCTACGTTGGTACCATTATCCAGCTCGGCCTGCGAAAACGCCCGCCCGGTGCCTAAAGCGTAATTCTGAATCATCAGGTAATTCTCATCGCCTGCCACCACATTCATGTTGGGGTTGGTTTTCTCCCCATTGGCCTTCACCTCGGTAGCCCCGGCAATAAAGGCCGAAATGCCCACCTGGGCCTCATCCCCTACCTCTTCCTTGTACTTCTTGGCCTGCAGATACGATATGGCGGGGTAGGTTTTGGTCTGCATGCCGCCCCGCCGCATACGGTTAGTATAGCCTTTGGCGGTCATCTCAAAAGAGTTGGCCCCCAAGCTGGCAAAGGTCTGGTTCAGGGAATACTTAATAGAATCGATGGCCGTTAGAATACCGACCAGCGACATTATACCAATGCTGACAATGAGGGCAGTGAGAACCGTGCGCAGCAGATTGCTGTGAATGGAACGGAATGCCTCTTTGATGTTTTCTAGCAGGTGCATGGCAGAAACCCTCAAAAGCCGAAGCTTGCCCGTTATTTGGGTTAGCTATGTTGGCGGGTCCTGCAAGGTAACCGCTTTCGGGTAAAAGCCCAGCGGTTTTGGTACATTTGTTTAGGCGGCAGTTTTTCCGGTTTTAGCGATGGTATTGAAGCGTTTTTTTCTCGTGGTAGCGCTCCTGCTGGCAGGGTTGGCGGGGCCGGTTTCGGCCTGGGCCAATCATATCCTCATCCCCATGGATGATGCCCAGAAAGAGCATCTGAAAGCCTATGGCATTGCCTACTGGCTGCTCACTAAACAGGTAGAAGTAGACTGGCTGCTGAATTACCGGGGCGGGGCCTTTGCCTGCAAGAATGCCCAGGGTCTGGAAAATGAGCTTTCTGTAAGGGGGGTGAGCTTTCAGGTGATCAGCGCTGCCCAGTACACCGGCATCCTCTCCGAAATAGCCGACCCCAACGCCAACATGGATATTATGAAGCTGGAGAAGGTGCCCAAAATTGCGGTGTACACGCCCAAAGGCAAGCAGCCCTGGGACGATGCCGTAACCATGGTACTGACCTACGCCGAAATTCCCTACGACCAGATTTACGACGATGAGGTGCTGGACGGCGCCCTGCCTAAGTACGACTGGCTGCACCTGCACCACGAGGATTTTACCGGCGAGTACGGCAAGTTTTACGCCACCTACCGCAACCGCCCCTGGTACCAGCAGCAGCAGCACGATGCGGAAGCCGCTGCCCGCCGCCATAATTTCACCAAAGTAAGCCAGATGAAAGGGGCCGTGGCGGCCCGCATGCAGGAGTTTATTGCCGGCGGCGGCTTCCTGTTTGCCATGTGCTCTGCCACCGATACGTATGATATTGCCCTGGCCGGTTTGGGCGTGGATATGGTGGAAAGCATGTATGATGGTGACCCCGCCGACCCCAATGCCCAGCAAAAGCTCAACTTTAACCGCACGCTGGCTTTCAAGGACTTCCAGCTGGTACGCGACCCTTACCAGTACGAATACAGCAACATCGACATGCAGCCCCAGGAGCGCGGCGTGTACGAGGACAACGACTACTTCCAGCTGTTTACCTTCTCGGCCAAGTACGACCCCGTGCCCACCATGCTCACCCAGAACCACGAGAAGACCATTAAGGGCTTCATGGGCCAGACCACCGCGTTTCGCAAGCAGCTCATTAAGCCCGATGTAGTGACCATGGGCGACAATAAAACCTCCGGAGAAGTGCGCTACATGCATGGCACGCTGGGCAAAGGCACCTGGACGTTTTATGGCGGCCACGACCCGGAAGACTACCAGCACCTGGTGGAAGAAGAGCCCACCGATTTGTCGCTGCACCCAAATTCGCCCGGCTACCGCCTCATTCTCAACAACGTGCTGTTTCCCGCTGCCAAGAAGAAAAAGCAGAAAACCTAAGCCGTTGGCCCTCTCCCCGACTTATTAATTGGTAGTTCGCTGCATCCGTCACCGGGTGCGGTACGTTAGTTAAGGCTTCACCTTTTGCAGCTTTCATGGATTCTGATCAAAAGAACTACGGTTTTTCGCGCACTGAAGGAGAGCTGCGCACCGCCAATCCATTGCCTCGCGCTGTGTTGCGCACCAATAATTACCTGCTCCTGGACGGGGAGTGGCGCTTTGAGCATGATATCCATGATACCGGCCTGCGGGATAACTGGTATGTAGGGCACCATTATACCGATACCGCCCCCTGGCCCGGCTCCGTGGAAGACCACCTGGCCAGCGTGAAGGGCGAGCAGGCCCCGGCCGGCTGGCAGGACCAGGTAGTGGTGTGGTACGAGCGGGAGTTTCCGCTGCCGGAGCGGGGCGATGATGGTTCTAATGCCATGTTCCAGCTCACCTTTGGCGCCTGTGGCTACGAAACCCGCGTGTGGCTGAATGGCCACCAGCTGCGCACCATTGAAGGCGAAGACGTGCATTATGGCGAGTATACCTCCTTCTCTTTTGAGCTTAAGGAAGAAAACCTGCGCCCCGTTAACCGCATTACCGTGCGTATTGCGGATACCATGGACGCGGAAACTACCCGCGGCAAGCAGGAGTCGCACGTGTATAAGCGCGGCGGCATCTGGTACCAGACCTATACCGGAGCCGTACGCAGCGTTTGGCTGGAGATGGTGGAGCGCAACCGCCTCCGCTCCCGGGTGGGTATCGACAGCGTGATTGAAGACCAACTGGTACGCTTCACTATTACCACCCGCATACACGACCCCGGCTTATACACCCTGCGTCTGCAGGTTTTTGACCGGAGTAATCCTTCGCCGCAGCCCCTGGCTACTTCTGATTTCCCCCTGCGCCTGGAATCAGGGCAGCGGCAGCAGCGGGTAGTGATGGAGCTGCCCGGCGCCAAGCCCTGGGGGCCCGGCACTCCAAACCTGTACTATCTGGTGGCGCTTCTGATTGATAGTGAAGGCTATACTGCCCAGATTGAAACGCATTTTGGCCTGCGAAAGATAGAGTCCCGGGGCAAGTCCGTGTACGTGAATAATCAGCCCCTTTATCTGGATGGCATTCTGTATCAGCCCGGTACGGCCACCTATGAGGAAATGCGCAAGCACATGTATGCCATGCGTGACCTGGGCTGTAACCTGGTGCGGGTGCACATTGCGGGCGTAGACCCCCGAATCTATAATCTGGCCGATGAGCTGGGCCTGTTGCTGTGGGTAGAAGTTCCCAGCCCGCATACTTCCACACCGCGCAGCCGGGAAAATCATCGGGCCGAGCTGCTGCGCATGCTGGCCCTCATTGAGTCTCACCCCTCGGTGGTTATCTGGAGCCTCTATAATGAGGATTGGGGCGCCCAGGATATTGCCACCAACCCCGAAACGCGTCGCTACATCACCGACATGTATCATTACATGCAGATTGAGCATCCGCAGTTTCTGGTGGTGGATAATGATGGATGGCAGCACGTTTCGGCGGGGGGCCGCCTGATGTCGGACTTACTGACAGCGCACTTGTATACCCCGGAGCTGGCGCAATGGCAAAATGTACTGGAACGCCTGGTGCAGGGAGATTTAGGAGTAGCTGCCTTCCCTTTAGTAGTAGGCGACCCATTCTTCTATCGTCGCCAGAAACCATTGATTGTCAGCGAGTGGGGTGGTTTTGGCTTCCCTGATTACGGTGGCCCCCAGGATATAGCCGCCCGGGCCGAGCAGATTCGGCAGTACAAGCGAGAGCTGCGCAAGCACCCTATTGCCGGCGACGTGTACACGCAGGCCACCAACATTGAGGATGAGCGCAACGGTCTGATTGACCCACATACCGGGGAGTTGGAGGTACCGGCCGGCCTGCTGGCTTCTCAGTGAGATGGTGAGATAGTGAAATGGTGAGGTGGTGAGTTTGATGTTCTATTTGCGCCGTTGGTGCCGCCAGAACATCAAACTCACCATTTCACTATCTCACCGCTAATGCATCCGGTCGTTGCGCACTGGCAGGTTGGTTATGATTTCGCCTTCAATTTTAAGCAGCTCCTGCAGGCGGGCATCTACCTCCCGGGCGTCGCAATATTCCTTGGCCAGGTCTACGTAGCTAACAAAGTGGCCGGCTTCTGACACCATCAGTTCATAGTAAAACTTGCTCAGGCCGGGGTCGGGAATATGCTTCCACAAAAGCTTGAACCGCTCACAGCTACGCGCCTCTATCAGAGCACTTACCAATAGCTGATCCATTAGCTGCCGCTCCCGGGCGCCGCCCTTTCGTACGTGCGTCATGAGCTGCACCACGTACTCGTCGCGGCGGGGGCGGCCCAGTTCGTGTCCACGCTTGCGCAGCTCCAGCAGCACCCGCTCAAAGTGCGCCCATTCCTCGGCTACTAACGCCGTTAGCTCGTCTACCAGTCGGGATTTTTCGGGGTACTTCAGGATGAGGCTGATGCCGGTGCTGGCCGCCTTTTGCTCGCAGTAGGCATGGTCTACGAGAATATCCTCAATGTTCTTGCTGGCAATATCTACCCAGCGCGGGTCGGTATTGAGCTTGAGCTTGAGGATGGTTTTCTCGCGCTGCCGGGCTACTTCGGCGCTGGAGTCAGGCAGGATATTGTCAGTCATGAGAAGCTAAAGCAGTGCTTGAAGCGGGCCTGGTAAAAGCAGCCTACCAAAGCAGATTAATCAAAGAAATTCCACTTGATTCCGAACTGGAAGCTGCGTGGATTACCTGTGTAGTAAGGGGTGGCAAAATACCCGTTATGCAGCAACCCCTGGTTAAGGTAGGCCATCTTCAGAAACACAGTTACCGTTTTAATGTCACCAGTCAGGAATACGTCCACCAGGGGGTAGCTGCGCACGGTGAAATGATCCTGCACAAAAAATTGCTGCGTGCTGGGGCTATAGTCATAAGCCCGCCACCGGGACTGGAAGTACGTCTCCACCCCTACCTGCCCAAACAGCGCTTTCTTGAACAGGAAACCCCGGTAAGCAATGCGGCTGGTGAGCACCGTTGTGGGAATGCGCAGGCCTTCGCCGTCACCGTTGCCAGTCAGCGTCAGGTCATGGTCAGTGTAGAATCCGCCCAGCACTAAGCGGTGCCGCAGCCGGCCGATATATAATTGGCGTTGCTTGTTTAACTGCTCCGGCTTGCCATCCTGGTTATAAAAAATCAAGTTGCTGATATTCACCACCGAACCTTCTGCCAGAAACCGTTGCGCACCCAGCTGCTTTTCGAGCCGTACCAGCAACTGGTTGGTCTGGGTATTTTTGAATTTAGCCGTATCAATGTGGGACCAGGCAAAATGGTTGCCGCTGAACTGCTGCTCCGTAAGCGTAGGCGAATAGGAGGAGCTGAACAGCTCCGCGGTCAGAAATCCTAACCGGGCCGAAGCGCGCACCCAGTATTCGTCGCCTATCTTATACTCGCCAGCCGTTTGAATGGCAAATTGCTGGTAACGGAAGGCTGCGTTGCCCCCCACAAAAAAATTGTTGAACGTGCGTATAGGCAGCGTATCATTACTTTCTCCGCCAATCAAAGAGCGGGTTTCCAGGCGGGCATTGCGGTGGCGGCCGTACACGCGGTAGTCCACGGCATCGGTGTGGCCCAGCACGCCCACGGTGTTTTCTATCTGCCGGAATAAAGCCCGGTCCTCGGTTTTGGTCGAGTCGAACTGCGTTTGCCGTTTGGTGCTAAAACGAGGGTAGTACAGGATATTGCCGCTGGCATCGTAGGGAATAGCCTCGTCGTTGTAGCGGTTTTGCTGCCGGTTGAAGTCGAAGACGTGAAAGGCGGTGAGGCCTTTACCCAGCAATCGGTAGGTATGCGCAAGGTGGGCATCGTCGCGGTTGTCCCGGTTCAGGGCCTGACTCAGCCATACCCGTTCCCGCTGATAATCAAACAACTGATTCAACGACGTATCACGCTGGGCAAGCGGAATCAAGGCATCATTCAGCGGCCGGATGCCGCCCTGCTCCACGGCCTCGTGCCGGGTAATGATGTAATTGGCCAGCAAATGATACCGCTCATCCTCCGTCTGATAGCGGCCAAAGATTGTAATACCGGAATGGCGAATCAGCCCTTCGCGGGGCGAGGCAGCCAGTACTTTGTTAGAAGCCAGCCGCTCGTAGGAAACACCCAGGTTGGCATTCTTCTTTAGGCTGCGGGCATAAGAGAGCTGAAAAATCTGCTCGCCCAGGCCGCCCTGCAAATAGCGGAAGAAGGTGTAGGGCGAGCGGGTATCGTAATACACCACATCGGAGGCGGTGCGGGCATATTTATCAAATACGGTGCGGCCCAGGCGGGCGCCCAGCTTGGTGGGTTGCTCCCAGAGCAGCTTGCGCGAGGCCGTGCCCAGGTTGCCCAGGTCCTGCTGATAGGTGGTATCATTCAGCCAGTACCGCCGAATGTTGTGGAACGTGAGCAGCGTGGTGTCCAGCGTTTGCCCGGTGGTGATGTCGCGCAGCACATTCCGCTCCCGAATAACTTTGGTGGTGAGAGGACCATACAACACTTTGGTGGTATCGTCCAGCACTTGGGCGTGCAGCGGAGCTACCACGCTCAGCCACAGCAGAAAGGCCAGCAGCAGCCCCCCACAACGGGTGGACCGCCACGGCAACCGGCCTGCGCGCCGCATAAACGAAAAAGAAGACAGATCAGACAACAGCTTGGGGCTGAAAAGAAGACACGAGGAAAGCGCGAAGCCGGCTGGCGCCATCGGCCAGAAACCGGACTTCAATGGGAATATAAAACACCGGCACGCCCGCCAGCACCTGCCGCAAAGCGGGCTGCGCCAGGCGCATGGCATCCTTTTGCGTGGTAAAGATGCTTTGTCCGGGCCGTAATTGGGCACATACGGCCTTAATTTCCGCGGGGGTAAAGGCGTGATGGTCGGCAAAAACGGCGTGGTGTGCTACCTGGTAGCCCGCTGAGGTGAGGTACGTACGCAAGGGTTCTGGCTGCGCAATTCCCGTAAGCAGAATCACTTCGGCGCTGGCGGGTGTGGGCTGCTGGCCTACCGCTACCGGGGCCCCATAGCTATAACCGGAGAACAGTACCGGCACTCCGGCCCTGGTGTAACGGCCAATTTGCTGTTGCATTGCCTGCTGCTCGGATGGGGGGAGTTGTTCCGGGCATTTTGTAACTACCACCACGTCGGCCCGGCTTGCGCCTGCCCGGTTTTCCCGTAGTCTACCCGCCGGCAGCACCTCATCGGTGTAAAAAGGCCGCTGATGCTCCGTTAGCAATATGGAAAGCGCTGGCTGAACGCGGCGGTGCTGGTAGGCATCATCGAGGACGATGACGCTGGGCTGCTGGTTGGTCAGCAGATGCAACAGGCCCACCCGGCGGTCCTCGGACACAGCTACGGGTACGGTGCCGCTAAAATCCTGAAAGTGCTGCAGAGGCTCGTCGCCCACCGTAATGGCTGTATCGGTGGGCTGCACCAGGCGGTAGCCCCGCGTACGGCGGCCATAGCCCCGGCTTAGAATAGCCGGTTCTGCTTCCAATTGGAGGAGTTGCCGCACTACCCAGGCCACGTGCGGGGTTTTGCCGGTGCCGCCCACCCGCAGGTTTCCCACGCTAATAAGGGGTACCGGAAAACGGGCTGCGGTGAGGAGGCCGGCATCGTATAGCCAGTTGCGCACCCCCATAATGCCGGCGTAGAGCCAACTTAGCGGCAGCAGCAAGAGCGTAACCAATCGGGCCATAGAAGCGAAAAACAGAGCGGGCAAAAATACGGGGATTTTGCCGCCATGGCTGAGTACCTTTTCGGCTGGCCTGGTTTCCGGCCAGAAAGCCCCACTTTACCCGCCTCTGTTCCGCTGCGCCGCCATGGAGTGGCGCACTATTCTTTGATGATGACTTCCTTTGCCGACCGCCTCCTCTCCTTCCTCACCGGCTTTCCGCTGCCGGCCGCGCTGCCCGCGGGGGTTTCGGCAGAAAGCCCCTACCAGCAGCCCGCTGTGCAGCCCTTGCTCACGGCCTTTGCCCGGCAATACTACGCCAGCCCCGCTCCGCGCATAGCTCTGCTGGGTATCAATCCCGGGCGCTTTGGGAGCGGCCGCACCGGCGTGGCCTTCACCGACCCGGTTGCCCTGGCCGATAACTGCGGCATTGCCAACCCGCTGCCCCGGCAGCGGGAGCTTTCCAGCCAGTTTATCTATCAGGTGGTGGCGGCCATGGGCGGGCCCGCCCGTTTCTACCAGGATTTCTACCTGGGCTCCCTATACCCGCTGGTGCTGCTGCGGGAGGAGCGCAACTATAACTATTATGACGCGCCGGCCCTCACGGCCGCCCTGGCCGATGATCTGCGCCTTTCCCTGCACCAGCAGGTACACGAGGTGGGCTTACGCCGCACCGTGGTGGTATGCCTGGGCCGGCGCAACGCCAAATATCTGCAGCAGCTAAACCAGGAACTCAGGCTTTTCGAGCATATTGAAGTGCTGGACCACCCGCGCTACCTCATGCAATACAAACGGCGGGAGCTGCCGCAGCACGTAGCCCGCTACGTAGAAGTACTTAGTGCGCTTATTCAATAGGTGCTCAGCCAGCATTCTGCCATTATAAACGTGTGCCACCAAGTCGAAATTAAGCTAGGTACTGCAACTTGCGGCGCGCTTCTACCCCATCATCCCACGTCCTATGTATACTCAGCCAGCCCCCAGCCCTGCTCCCATAAGCACCCAGAAAACAACCACTGTAGCTGACCTGGCCCGGGTGCTGGAAGCCGCGGCGCCCCTCGCCTACCAGGAAACCTACGACAACGCGGGCCTGCAATGCGGCGACCCAACTATGGAAGTAAGCGGCGTGCTGATTGCGCTGGACTGTACCCCGGCCGTGCTGGAGGAAGCGCTGCAGCGTGGCTGCAACGTAGTAGTGGTGCATCACCCCGTGATATTCCGCCCGCTCAAGCGCCTCACCGGAGCTAACGAGGTAGAGCAAACCCTGATAAAAGCGCTTAAAAACGATATTGCCATTTACGCCGCCCACACCAACCTGGACAATGTGCAGCGCGGCGTAAACCGCAAGCTGGCCGAAAAGCTGGGCCTGCAAAACCTGCGCATCCTCGACCCCAAAGCCGGCACCCTGGCCAAGCTGATAACCTACACGCCGCCCACGCACACCCAGGCGGTGCTGCAGGCGCTGTACGCGGCCGGCGCCGGCCGCATCGGCAACTACCACGACTGCAGCTTCCGGATAGAAGGCACCGGCACCTTCACGCCCGGTGCGGGCACCAACCCCTTTATCGGCCAGCCGGGCCAGCCGGAAACCGTGTACGAGCAGCGCATAGAGGTGCTGTTGCCCCTGTATCTGCAGCATAGCATACTGCAGGCCCTGCGGCAGGCCCACCCTTATGAGGAGGTTGCTTATGAATTAGTGAAGCTGGAAAACACCCACCAGGAAGTGGGTTCCGGCATGGTAGGCGAGCTACCTGAGGCCATGGAACCGGCCGCGTTCCGGCAGCGGTTGCGGGAGGCCCTGGGCGTGCCCGTGGTAAAGCACACAGAATTTACCCGGCCCATCCAGAAAGTAGCGCTGTGCGGCGGGGCCGGCAGTTTCCTCATTGGTAAAGCCCGTAGCGCCGGTGCCGATGCCTACGTGACCGGCGACCTGAAATACCACGAATATTTTGGCGCCGAAGGCCGGCTGATGCTCTGCGACGTAGGCCATTTTGAGAGCGAACAATTTACCGGCGAGGTTTTCCGGGATTTGCTTACCGCCAACTTTGGAAGTACTTTTGCGCTCTTCATTGCCGAGACCCTCACCAACCCTGTCCGTTATGATTTCTAACCCCTCTGTGGAAACCACTGTTGCCAGCAAGCTGGAAGCCCTTCTGAACCTGCAGCAGCTTGACTCGCAGCTTGACGAAATCCGGCGTGTACGCGGCGATTTGCCGGAAGAGGTACGTGACCTGGAGGACGAAATTGCGGGTTACGAAGTGCGCGTAAGCAAGTTCGACGAAGAAATTGCCGGCCTCAACGAGCAGATTAAGCAGCGCAAGCAAAACGCCAAGGATGCCGATGGCCTCATCAAAAAGTATGAGGACCAGCAGCAGAACGTGCGCAACAACCGCGAGTACGAGGCTATTGCCAAGGAAATTGAGCTGCAGAAACTGGAAATCCAGATTTCTGAAAAGAAAATCAAAGAAGCCCAGTACCAGATTGAGTTGAAAAACAACGAAATCAGCGGTACCAAGCAGCGCCTCGATGAGCGTAAGAAAGACCTCGATAATAAGAAGTCGGAGCTGGAAACCATTGTAGGTGAAAGCGAAAGCGACGAGAAAAAAATCATGGCGGAGCGCGAAAAGGCCGTGAAGCCTATCGAAGACCGACTGTTGATGGCTTATACCCGCATCCGCGGCAACGTGCGCAACGGCCTGGCCGTGGTAACGGTGAAGCGTGACGCCTGCGGTGGCTGCTTTAACACGGTGCCCCCACAGCGCCAGGCAGACATCATCGCCCACAAAAAAATCATCGTGTGCGAGCACTGCGGCCGGGTTCTGGCCGACGTAGAAGTGAAAAACGTGTAATTGATAACCACCCGGTAATCAGTACTACAGAAAAAGGAACGGTGTTGTGCCGTTCCTTTTTTGTTGTCATTCAGTGCCCACGTGCCTCATCCACCGTTAGCATTCCGCCCAGCTTCATCCTGCATCCGCCTGTTTTTTGGCTTGATGCTTGGCTTGCTATGCCTGCTAATGGGAACAACGGTCCTGGGCCGGCAGGAGCCGCCGGAGGCTGTCTTTGCTCCTTCTTACAACTGGCCCCTTACGCCCACTGCACGTCGGGCTTACGCTGAGCTATTGAAGCTGCGGATACCGGCTGCCCGTGCCTGCCTGCAGCCCGAGCTGCTACAGGCGCCTTCCAGCGCCGGCACCCTGCTGGTAGCCGACGGTATCGATTTCACGGAGCTGATGATTTCGCAGGATGCGCGCCTGTACGAGGGCGTGGTGCAGAAGCAGGACAAGCGGCTGGCTTTGCTGGCGAAATCGAAGGAGCGTACGGCTTTGCGGGCGTATACGCTGGCCGAAATCCGGTTGCATCAGGCCGCGGCGCAGGTAGCCTTTCAGCACGAAATTCAGGGAGCCTGGAGTTTGCGGCAGTCATATCTGCAAATGCAGGATGCCGTGCGGCAGTACCCTAATTTCCTGCCGGCCCGCAAAACGCTGGGCATGCTGCAGTTTTTCATTGGCTCTCTGCCGGAGGGCTACCGTTGGTTTCTGAAGCTGCTGGGGTTGCCGGGTAGCGTGGAGTCCGGGCTCCAAAACCTGCGTACAGCCGCCCGGCACCCCCACGAGTTCCAGCCCGAAACCCGCATTATCCTGGCTTTGGTGGAGGAAACCTACTTCAAGAAAAGCGAAGAAGCCGTGCAGCTGGCCACCAGTTTAGCAACTCAGCAGCCCGATAACCTGCTGTTCAGCTACCTGCTCATCAGCCTGCATAAAAAACAGCACCAGACCAACCAGGCCCTGGCCGCCTATCGGGCCCGCCCTACCGGCGCGGCTTACCTGGCCGTGCCTTACCTCCACCACATGGCCGCCGACCTGCTTCTGTACCAAGGAAACTATGCGGCCTCGGAGCGGGAAAATCTCCAGTTCCTGCGTGAAAACCGGGGCCTGCACTACCGCAAGGACGCTGCCTTTAAGCTGTATCTGGCCGCCTGGCTCTCGAACGATGCCCCCACAGCCCGGCAGTACTACGGGCAGATTAATGATGGTGGGCGCACCGTAGTGGAAGAAGATAGCTACGCCCAGCGGGTGTTAGAGGATAAGCTGCCGCTGAACCGCATCCTTACCCGCGCCCGCCTGCAGATAGATGGCGGCTACTACCGAGAGGCCCTGCGCACGCTGGCCACCTTCCACGGCACCCGCACCACCCAGCTGCGCGACCAGCTGGAAGCTCCCTACCGGGCGGCCCGCGCCTGGCACGGCCTGGGGCAGCTGGACTCGGCCCGCCTGCTCTATGCCCGAACCATTGCCCTGGCCGGGCAGGCGCCATATTACTTCGCCCCGCAATCGGCCTTGCAGCTAGGCTACCTCTACCTGGCCGAAGGGCAGAAAAACACGGCCCGCACCTATTTTCAGAAAGCCCTGAGCTACCCCCGGCACGAGTACAAGAACAGCACCGATGCCAAAGCTAAAGTGGCCCTGGCGGGTTTGAAGTAAACACGCCCGTTTCGTACTTGCTGTCGGTGGCGCGGCGCTACCTTTGCCCCGTGCTTGTAGTTCCTTACACTGATCTTCCTGTTTCTGCGGCCCGTTTCCGGGAGTTGGCGCTGGGCTGGGCTGCCCGGTTCCGGTGCTGTGCCTATTACACCTCCAATGATCTGGCGTATCCCTACGGCGGTTTCCAGTCCATGCTGGCCGTGCGGCACACGCCGGCAGTTGCGCCATCGTCGCTGGCTGAGCTGCGGAGCTGGCTCCGGCAGCCTGCCATGGCTCCCCGATGCGGGATGCTTTCCTATGAGCTAAAAAACGAAATTGAACCGCTCCTGAATAGCGGCCACCCAGATGGGTTGGAGTGGCCGGCTCTGCATTTCTTTGAGGCCGAAACCTGGCTGCGCTTTCTCTCGGAAAGCTTAGAAATACACGGCCCGGCAACCGTATTAGCTGACATTCTGAGTACGCCCCTGACTGATACGGCCCCCAATGTTCCCACTGTGCGGCCCCGTATGCCCAAGGAAGATTATTTGCGGGCTGTGGAGAACATTCAGGAAGACATTCTGAACGGAGAAGTGTATGAGCTGAATCTGTGTCAGGAGTTTTATGCCGAACAGGTGCAACTGGAGTCGGTGGCCTTGTTTCAGCGGCTGAATGCGGCTTCGCCCACTCCTTTTGCCGGGTTTTACAAATGGGAAGACCGCTACCTGTTATGTGCTTCGCCGGAACGCTTTCTGCGCCGCGAAGGTGCTACGCTGCTTTCCCAGCCTATTAAAGGCACCATCCGCCGCGGCAACACTGCGAAAACGGATGCGCAGCAGCGCCACACCCTGCTGCACGACGAGAAGGAGCGCGCTGAGAATCTGATGATTGTGGACCTGGTGCGCAACGACCTGGCCCGGGTAGCCGAAACCGGCACGGTGCAGGTACCCGAGCTCTTCGGCCTGTACCCTTTCCGCCACGTCTGGCAGATGATTTCCTCCGTGCAGGCCCAGGCCCGCCCCGGCACTGACGTGGTTGACACATTGCTGGCCGCATTTCCCATGGGCTCGATGACCGGAGCACCTAAAATCAGGGCCATGCAGCTGATAGAGCAGTATGAGCGCACCCGGCGCGGCCTCTACAGCGGCAGCATCGGCTACGTGCTGCCCAACGGCGACTTTGATTTCAACGTCGTCATCCGCTCCCTGCAATACCGCCAGAATACCGGCTACCTCAGCTTTCAGGTGGGTTCGGCCATTACCTACGATTCCGTGCCAGAGCGCGAATACGAGGAATGCCTGCTCAAAGCCCAAGCTATGCTGGATGTATTAGGCGCCGTAATTGATTGATTTTCTACTTTCTAAAAGCAATTGAGCCTGAAATCCTGCGCTGGTAAAGCACAAACTTTCATCAACCCAAGAAGCAGATTCCATTGGCCTTATCAGTCAGGCAGTTCCTTTCGTTCCGGCCTCCCAATAGCAGAAAAAGCGCCTGAACAACGGCTTTTTGCAAGCTCAGCCGCTCTGCCATTCTGTCATTTTTGCCCTAAAACCGCTACCTTTGCCCGCTCACCAGCTGAGAAGCTGACCCTGCGACGAACACCCATGTCCCAACCGCTGATTACCCTCGATTTCCTCGATACGCCTGCCCTGCCCACCCCGAGCACGGACGCTACCACCCACGCCGAAACCCCATCCGGGGAGGTGCGCGTGAGTGCCGCTACCAGCACGGGCCGTAAGCGCAAGCTATATATTGAAAGCTACGGCTGCCAGATGAACTTCTCGGACTCCGAAATTGTGTCCAGCATTCTGTTTAATGAAGGTTTTGACACCACGGAGCAGCTGGAAGGAGCCGATCTGGTGCTGCTCAATACCTGCTCTATCCGGGAGAAGGCCGAGCAAACGGTGCGGATGCGCCTGTCGCAGATCAACGGCCATAAAAAGCGCAACCCCGGCCTGCTGGTGGGCGTGCTGGGCTGCATGGCCGAGCGTCTGAAAAGCAAGTTTCTCGAAGAAGAAAAGCTGGTAGACCTGGTAGTGGGCCCTGATGCCTACCGCGACCTGCCCCAGCTGATTCAGCAGGTAGACGGCGGCCAGAAAGCCGTGAACGTGCTTCTCAGCCGGGAAGAAACCTACGCCGATATCACGCCGGTACGCCTGAACTCGAACGGCATTACGGCCTTCATCAGCATCATGCGGGGCTGCGACAACATGTGCTCCTTCTGCGTAGTGCCCTTCACCCGCGGCCGCGAGCGGAGCCGCGACGCGCACAGCATCATCCAGGAAGCCCACGACCTGGTAGCTGCCGGCTACAAGGAAGTTACCCTGCTAGGCCAAAACGTGGACTCCTACAAATGGGCTTCGGAAGATGGCGCCGAGCAGGTAAACTTTGCCCAGCTGCTGGAAAGCGTGGCCCTGATCAGCCCCGAGCTGCGCGTCCGATTTTCCACCTCCCACCCCAAGGACATTACCGATGAGGTGCTGCACACCATGGCGCGGCACGAGAACATCTGTAAGTACATTCACCTGCCCGCCCAGAGCGGTAACACGCGCATCCTCAAGCTCATGAACCGCACCTACGACCGGCCCTGGTACGAGGATCGGGTGCAGGCCATCCGCCGCATTTTAGGCGACGAATGCGCCATCAGCTCTGATATGATTTCGGGCTTCTGTTCCGAAACCGAGGAAGAGCACCAGGACACGCTCAGCCTGATGGAGTACGTGAAGTACGACATGGCCTATATGTTCTTCTACTCGGAGCGCCCCGGCACGCTGGCTGCCCGCAAGCTGGAGGACGATATTCCGCTGGAGGTGAAAAAGCGTCGCTTGGCTGAGGTCATTGCCCTCCAGCAGCAGCACAGCCGCGAGCGAAACCTACTGGGCGTGGGCAAAGTGCATAAAGTACTGGCTGAGAACTTCTCCAAGCGCTCTGATGAACACCTGAGCGGCCGCAACAGCCAGAACCAGGTGGTCATCTTCCCCAAAAAGCACTACAAAAAAGGCGACTATGTGAACGTGCTGGTTCATAGTGGCTCGGCCAGTACCCTGCTGGGCGAGGCGGTGTAACTTTCTGTCATCCTGAGTTCACGAAGGACCTTCTCACGTTAGCGCGGTTACTATTACCAGTACTGGTGCTCATATGAAAAAGTAACCGGGGAGCTCAGGATGAAGATTTTTATTCTGCCCAAAGTAAAATAAGCCGCGCTGCTTTTCGTCTTCCACACGAAACTCCCCTCCTGATTTTGACACCTTCCGAAATACAAAGCATCAAACAACGCTTCGGCATCATCGGCAATGCGCCGGCGCTGAACTACGCCATTCAGGTGGCGGCTCAGGTGGCGCCTACGGACATGACGGTGATGATTTCCGGCGAAAGCGGCTCGGGTAAAGAGTCGTTTTCCAAGATCATTCATGCCCTGTCGCCGCGCAAGCATGGGCAGTTCATTGCTATTAACTGCGGCGCTATTCCGGAAGGCACCATCGACTCGGAGTTGTTTGGCCACGAGAAAGGCTCGTTTACGGGGGCGCAGGAAGCCCGCAAAGGCTATTTTGAGGTAACCAACGGCGGCACTATTTTCTTGGATGAAATCGGGGAAATGCCGCTGGGCACCCAGGCCCGACTGCTGCGCGTGCTGGAAAACGGCGAGTTTATTCGGGTAGGCTCCAGCAAAGTCCAGAAGACCGATGTGCGCGTGGTAGCCGCTTCCAACGTGAATCTGCTGGATGCCGTGCGCGAAGGCAAATTCCGGGAAGACCTCTATTACCGCCTCAACACCGTTCCCATTACGGTTCCACCATTACGTGAGCGAGGCGACGATATCTATCTATTATTCCGCAAGTTCGCTACGGATTTTGCCGAGCGTTACCGCGTAAAGCCAGTGTCGTTGACGCCGGATGCGGTAGTGGAATTGCAGCGCTTTCAGTTTCCCGGCAACATCCGGCAGCTGAAGAACGTGGCCGAACAGATGTCGGTGCTGGAAACGGAGCGGGAAATAGATCTGCGCCGCTTGCGCCAGTATTTGCCCGCCGAGCAAACCAGCCGCCTGCCCATGCTGGTGCACGCGGCCGGCACCGCCACCGATGGCGCCGGCAATGCGTACTCGGAGCGCGACCTGCTCTATAAGGTGTTGTTTGATATGCGCCGGGACGTAACGGACCTGAAAAAGCTGGTGCTGGAGCTGGCCGCCGGCCAGCGGCCGCACGAAGCGCAGGAGCTGGTGCGACAAAACAGCCACTTGTTTACCAACCTAAACGTGGCCCCTTATGAAGGTGGGCGCCCGCTGCGGCAGCCAAGCGAGGCCGGCTCGGAGTATTTCATTCCCTCCGTGGAGGAAGACGCTGATTATGAGGACGAAAGCCAGCGGGTAGAAGACATTTCGCACGAGACGGAAGAAGAAACACTGTCCCTTGATGCGAAGGAAAAGGAGATGATTATTAAGGCACTGAAGAAACACAACCACAAGCGCAAATACGCCGCCCACGATTTGGGCATATCCGAACGTACCCTCTACCGCAAACTCAAACAATATGACCTGGAACAGCTATAAGTGGTTGATTAGCTGCTGCATCGTATTGATTGGTTTTGGCGCGGCGGGGTGCCGCGTGTACTCCTTCACCGGCACCAACATCGACCCCACCGTTAAGACGCTATCCATTCTTACCTTCCCTAATAGCGCCCCCAACGGCCCGTCGTCTCTTTCCCAGCGCTTTACGGAAGATTTCAAGGATTATTTTCAGCGCAATACCACGTTGAAGCTGATAGCGCGCGATGGTGACCTGCAGTTTGAGGGTGCCATCATCGGCTACGATATTGCCCCCGCGGCTATTGAGAAGACCGAAGGGCGCGACCAGGCAGGCCTGAACCGGCTGACCATTCAGGTGCGGGTAAAATTCACCAATACCAAAGACCCCAAGCAGGATTTCGAGCAGACTTTCCAGAGCTACGGTGACTTTCCCGGCTCCCAGGATGCCACGCAAATCAATAATAACCAGACCGAGGTACGTCGCATTACGGAGCGCATTATTACGGATGCCTTTAATAAATCCGTAGCCAACTGGTAGCCGCCGCGCGTGCTTTACTGGCTAAATTGCTGTATTGTTGTTATTCGGTAGTGCCCGTGGTACGGGTGCCGTGCCGTATCGCTCTTTTTTGCACCGGAAGGCTTCCGTCTTTCGCCCTATCACCCGCCGCAACCCTAGTTTTCCATGACCCGTGCGTCCCTGCTGCAGATTCTGGACCATGTAACTTCCATTTCAGAAGCTGAAACCCGGGAGTTGGAGCAGCTGGCGGCCACCTTTCCGTATTGCCAAACGGCGCACCTGCTGCTGGCCAAAGCTGCGCACGACCACGGCAGCATGTTGGCCAGCCAGCGCCTGCGCCACGCCGCCACCTACGCCACCGACCGCCAGCTGTTGCGTGAACTGATTGAGCGGCAGCCACAACCTGCTGCACCATTTATAGCGGCCCCAGCCGCCATGGCTGTACCGGAGCCAGCGGTAACGGAGGAAGCGCCCGGTGTGCCCACGGAGGAAGAAATTTCCCTTCTGCCCGTAGCGGACCCCACGTCACTTGAGTTAGCTTCCCCGCTGGTCCCTGAAGCAGATATAACCCCGGAAAACCCTGCCCTGGAAAGTGAGCCTGAAACACTAGCAGCAATAACCCTTACGCCAGAAGTCCCAGTTGAAGCGGCTCCGGAGGAAGTGCCGATAGTTTCGGATGAAGTTATAAACGAAGCGGTTGAAGAGCCTGCGGAGGTTGAAGCACAGGCGGAAGCACTGGAAAACTCGTCAGAACCGGAAGTAGAAGAATCTACAGAGCCGGCTGTGCTTATTCTTGCCGAAGAAGAAAGCACCACTTCCTCAGTAGCCTCCTCTGAAACAGAACCCCTTGTCGGCGGCATTCTGGATGAGCTGCCCCCGGTGGCCCCTCCTATCCGGCCGCCGGCCGATGCCGGCTCTTCCCGCTTTGAGTATGGCTTTGAAGAGCCGGCCCCGTTAGTTCCTCCCGTGCTGTATCAGCTGCCGGAACTGGAAGATGCCACTCCCAAAACAGGCATTCCGGCCTTTTTCGCCGATAATGAGTTGGGCTACGGCTTGCCTTGCGGCAGTAGAATGGGCTTTGCCCTAATGCCGCGCAGCGAAGAAACGGTGGATCTGCCGCTATCAGCTTTCTTTGAACCGGATGCCGTACTGTTGGCCCATGCCGAGGCCAATCGTCCTGCGGCGCCACCGGCTCCTTCCTCCTTCGAGCTGATCAACCGTTTCCTGAAGATTCAGCCCCGGTTGAAAGCGCCGGCTACGCTGCCGCCCGTGGATGAACAGCAGGATTTATCGGTGCGCAGTACCAGCATTGTGCCGCAGCTGGCCTCCGAAAGCCTGGCCAAAATAATGGTCCGGCAGGGCAAGGTGGCCAAAGCCATTGAAATATATGAACAGCTGATGGTGCGCCAGCCCGAAAAAAAGACGTACTTTGCCGACCAAATTAATCAACTGAAACTTTCGGAGTAGATGTACATTGCCCTGATCAGCCTAATCATTTTTGTGTGCTTCTTGCTAGCCCTGGTGGTGCTGGCCCAGAATCCTAAAGGAGGCGGACTTTCCAGCCAGTTTGGCGCCGGCGGCACTGCCCAGCTTATGGGCGTGAAACGCACCGGCGACCTGCTGGAACGCCTGACCTGGGGCTTTGCCATTGCCCTGATGGTATTGTCGCTGGGCACCCAGATGGTAAATAGCGCCTCTGGTGATAGTGCTCCGGTACGGAGTGTAAACCAGCAGCGCGCTATGGAAACGCAGGTTCCTGCTACCATGCCCGCCCCGGCTCCTACCGCACCCGCACCTTCTGCCCCTGCACAGCAGGCACCGGCTACTGCGCCCGCTACCACGCCGGCTCCTTAAGCAATTTGCTTTTTAGATTTTGAACGGGTGGCTTTCCTTAGGGGAGCCACCCGTTTTTTTGTGTCTTATTTAAAATATATTTTTATTTCAAGATTAAATTATACATTTACTGAGTACCATTTCGTAATTATGGCAGCCTTTAAGTCAAGCGGAAAACTACTTCCTGGTTAGTTACTTCTTGCTCGGATTCCACCGGCGCAGTGCCATACTTCGGTTTTGATGCCTGCCATGCCTCTTTGTTATTCTATCCGGTGATGAAAAAGTCTGGGGTTTCTACTGCTTTAGCCGTGCTTCTGCTACTACTGGCGGCTTTTACGTGGATTAATAAACGATATACCACCATCCTGCCTTTGCAGGAGCAGCTTTCTCAGCCCGTATTAGAAGTAGTAGAAGCCGGCACATTTGTTCCGGCCAGAGCACAGGGTTCAGTTGGCAGCAACCTGCGCCATTACTCAATGCGCTGGAACCCCGCCACTGCCTATTCTCTACCCATCAGGACTGAGCTACCCGTACTCCCGGCAAAGTATTCCGTGTTACTGACCATTGAGCTATGGCCCGAAAAAGACCTGCTTACGGCTCCCAATGATGTAATGCAGGAACTGATGCAAGGCGCTTTCGATCAGCAGATAGACCAGCTTTGCGCCCGTATTGCCGCCCAGCAGAATACGTACTACCTGCGCTTAAACCCGGAAATGGAGGTACCGGCTAAAGTGTATCCCTGGCAAAACCAGGCACCCAAATCCTTCAGCAATGCTTACCGGTATTTCGCACAGCGCTGCCGCAAGCTGGCCCCGCAGGCCAAGCTGGTATGGGGCCCGGCCGGCTACCCCGGCGACTTAGAGTTCTGGCCTGGTGCCGATGTGGTGGATCTGGTCAGCATTACGCTGGGCAGTGCTTCCGAAGCGCAGGCCCCGGCCTACCCGGGCGGCAGTACCGGGCCGGATGCTTTGCTGCGAAAGCTGCACCGCGTGGCTATAGTAGAGAAACCAGTGGTCATCCTGGGCTCCCCGGCAGTACCGCGGAAGAGCTTTCAGCGAGAGTGGCTGGTAGCCGCCGCCCGGGACATGCGCGCCCATCAGCAGTGGATGGCACAAAGCGCACACTCTGCCCGCGCATTGCGCCGGTCCATTCAAAGCAAAGCAGCAGATACGCCACCCGTGTTGGGCGTACTAGACCGCAACCATTTGTTGGTAGACCAGCCGGCGGTCCGGGTAGAGCATCTGTTCACGGATTGGCTCCAGATAATGAACGGTGGACTGCAGAAAGACCTGCAGGGCGTGTTCAGCAGGAATCATGACGTTATTTTGACCGTGGAGCCCTGGAATGGGCCTGACAAGCCCCGGGACCCGAATGTGCTGGCTAATATCCTGCGTGGCCACTACGATAAGCAGCTCAAAACCCTGTATGGCCTGCTGGCCAATACGCGGCACACTATATACCTGCGCTGGGCCCATGAGATGGAAATACCTATTACGCGCTACGCCTGGCAAAGCCAGAACCCGCTGACCTACATTAAGGCGTACCGCTATTTTGCCTTATTCAACCAGGAGAATAACGCTGATATCCGGTTAGTGTGGGGTCCGGCCGGCGACCGGGGCTCCCTGGATTTCTGGCCCGGCGACGATGTGGTGGACTATATCAGTATTGCCATTTATGGCCTTCCGGACAAGAATATTACCGATCATACGCAGCAGGAAACATTCCGTGACATATTCCTGCGCAAAACCTGCCGGATGGAATTTGTCCACAAGCCTATTTTCATAACTGAATTTGGGGTGAAAGGCCCCGATGATTTTCAGCAACAGTGGCTCCAGGGTGCTGCCCAGACCCTCCGGGAACACCCGGAAGTGGTTGGCGCCTGCTACTTCAATTGGCAAGACTTGCCGGAGGCCTGGGGCAATATTCAGGCCCCGGACTGGAGCATTACCCCGGCAGCCTTTAATAAGTTTGCGGCTATGCTGCAGGCTACACCGCCTCCCGCTGACCGTGCACAAAGCCTGGCAAAGGCTAACTGATCTGGCGGGCATGGCCGGTAAACCTGACACGAGTGGCAGATTTCAAGGAAAAAACTAGTCACAAATCCGGGTCCGGCGTTCATTCTGTCAGGTTTAGTAGGGCTGGCACAAGAAGTGCGGACTGCGGGCACACGCAACCTTTGTGTACACCCTTCATCCAAAACATACTTTATGTCACTTAGCATGAAACCACTGGCTGACCGCGTCATCATCGCGCCAGCTGCTGCCGAGGAGAAAACCAAATCGGGCATCATCATCCCCGATACGGCTAAGGAAAAGCCCCAGCGTGGCGAAGTAGTAGCCGTAGGCGAAGGCAAAGTGGCCGACAACGGCACCACCCTCAAGCCCCAGGTGAGCGTAGGCGACCAGGTGCTGTATGGCAAATATGCCGGCACGGAAATCACCATTGAAGGCAAGGACTACCTCATCATGCGTGAGTCCGATATCCTGGCGGTGCTCTAAGCCCTGCCTTTTCTTTCTCCTGATTTCATACCTCTGTAAAATAAGATGGCTAAGAACATCCAATTTGATACCGACGGCCGCGATAAGCTAAAGCGCGGCGTAGATAAACTGGCTAACGCCGTGAAAGTAACCCTGGGCCCTAAAGGCCGCAACGTGGTTATCGACAAGAAATTTGGCGCCCCCACCATTACCAAAGACGGTGTGACGGTTGCCAAGGAAATTGAGCTGAAAGACCCGATTGAAAATATGGGTGCTCAGCTGGTGAAGGAAGTAGCCAGCAAAACTGCTGATCAGGCCGGTGATGGTACTACTACTGCCACCGTACTGGCCCAGGCTATTTACACGGCCGGCTCCAAAAACGTAGCCGCCGGTGCTAACCCCATGGACCTGAAGCGCGGTATCGATAAAGCCGTGCACGCAGTAGTGGCTAACCTGAAGCAGCAGTCCAAGAAGATTGAAAACTCTTCGGAAATTGCTCAGGTAGGCGCTATTTCGGCCAACAACGACATGGAAATCGGCCAGATGATTGCCGATGCTATGGACAAAGTGGGCAAAGAAGGCGTGATTACCGTGGAAGAAGCGCGTGGTACTGAAACCGAAGTAAAAACGGTGGAAGGCATGCAGTTCGACCGTGGTTACCTCTCCCCTTACTTCGTGACCAACGCGGAGAAAATGGAAGTGGAGCTGGAGAACCCCTTCATCCTGATCTACGACAAGAAAGTAAGCACCATGAAGGAGCTCCTGCCCGTGCTGGAGCAAGTGGTGCAAACCGGCAAGCCCCTGGTTATCATCTCCGAAGATGTGGACGGTGAGGCCCTGGCTACGCTGGTAGTAAACAAGCTGCGCGGCTCGCTGAAAATTGCGGCTGTAAAAGCTCCCGGCTTCGGCGACCGTCGCAAGGCGATGCTGGAAGACATTGCCGTTCTCACGGGCGGTACCGTTATCAGCGAAGAGCGCGGCTACAAGCTGGAAAACGCTACGCTGGAATATCTCGGCCAGGCCGAGAAAATCATCATTGACAAGGACAATACCACTATTGTCAATGGCAAAGGCGAGAAAGAAGGCATCACGGCCCGTGTAAACGAAATCAAAGCTCAGGTGGAGAAAACCACTTCGGACTACGATAAGGAGAAACTGCAGGAGCGTCTGGCCAAGCTGTCGGGCGGGGTTGCTATCCTCTACATCGGTGCTTCTACGGAAGTAGAGATGAAGGAGAAGAAAGACCGGGTGGACGATGCCCTGCACGCTACCCGCGCGGCCGTGGAAGAAGGTGTAGTACCCGGCGGCGGTGTTGCTCTGGTGCGCGCTCTTGATGCTCTGGAAGGCGTGAATACGCTGAATGGCGACGAGCGTACCGGCGTAAACATCATCCGTACGGCTCTGGAAGCTCCCCTGCGTACCATCGTGCAGAACGCCGGTGGCGAAGGCTCGGTAGTAGTACAGAAGGTGCGCGAAGGCAAAGGTGATTACGGCTACAACGCCCGCGAGGACCGCTACGAAAACCTGATGGCCGCTGGTATCCTCGACCCCACCAAAGTAACGCGTCTGGCCCTGGAAAATGCCGCATCTATTGCCGGCCTGCTCCTGACCACCGAGTGCGTTATTTCGGATGAGCCCGAAGATGACAAAGGTGGCGCTGGTGCCGCTGCTGCCGGTATGGGCGGCATGGGTGGCATGGGTGGCATGATGTAAGATCATCCGTCTGGTGCATTACTAGCCTAGACTATAAAAAGCCCCGCTGGACGTTGTCCAGCGGGGCTTTCTTATTTGGAGGAGCAACTCACTTTTTATTGATTAGCTGGTTACTAAACCCGATTAACAGCATCACTAAAACGAATAAGCCTCCGGTTACCCATTTCATAAATCTATAGTCGGCACATAAGTCGCGGCCTGACACAAGAGAAAGGCAACTGTCCGCCCCGGTTTCATATTTTAGGCTGACCTGCACGCTAACCAAGCTCAACCCCGCGCACAGAACTGCGAAGCTGGAGAATATTATCAGGACTGTATGCACCCGGTCTGACATAAAGTGGGTAAGTCTTAAAAACAATGGATAACTCCGCAAAACAAGCCATTTCAGTATTGCTGCTAAATTAAAAGCCCTAATGACATTACATGTCATTAGGGCTTTTTGATAATCACTCCAGAAGCTGCTTTACGCAGTTACAGGCTCCTCCATCATGGTGTAGAGGCGCTTGTAAAGCACGAACAGAATCAGCGAAGCAACGGCCGACATGCCCACGAAAATCATAAAGAAATCGTAGAGGCTGGTGATCTGAAAGCCGAGGAAAGTAGGCCAGTGAGAGGTCAGTTCCAGGCTGCTGAGCTTGGCGGTAATGTCGGCGGTGGCCTGCGTGGTGCCGTTCAGGATGTTGGGCAGGTTGATGCCTTCTTTAGCTGCTTTAGCAAACTCGCCGGGGCCGGGAGGATACAGGCCGGAAAGTACGCCAGCCAGCTTGTTGCCGGCGGCAGTAGCCAGGAACCACACGGCCATCAGCAGGGAAGCAAAGCGGGCGGGCGCCAGCTTATTCACCAGAGCCAGGCCAATGGGCGACAAACACAACTCTGCAAAGGTGTGCACCATGTACATGGTAATCAGCCAGAACATGCTCACTTTGGTGGTAGCGTCCACACCTTTCACGCCGAAGGCAATGATGAGGTAACCAACGGCCATCAGCATAAGGCTGATCGACATTTTCAGGGGTGAGGAAGGCTCGGCGCCCCGTTTGCCCAGCCACGTCCAGAGCACCGCGAAGATGGGCGCGAATATAATGATAAACAGGGCGTTAGCCGACTGGAAATAAGAAGCTGGTACTACAGCCGAACCCAGCGTACGGTCCGTCTGCTCATCGGCAAAGAAGGTGAGCGAGGCACCCGCCTGCTCAAACGTGCCCCAGAAGAAGATAACGAAGAAGCTCAGGATGAAAATAACGTAGATCTTCTGCTTTTCGCGGGCCGTGAGCGTAGAGTCGGTCAGGATAGTGATGGGCGCTACAATCATAGCCGAGAATACCAGCGCGCCAATCCAGTCGCGGTTCATCAGCCAGGCAATGGCGGCATATATAACCACAAACAGGCCAATGAGCATGGGCAGCTTGCTGGCGAAGCTCTTGCTGGGCTGCGCAAGGGTTTCGGCCCGTACCGGAGCATCGGTTTGGGTAGGCACCACGGGGGAGTGCTCCACGCTGCGCTCGGGCTTGGCGCCAAGGGGGGCGCCGGTGGCTGTTACCACATATTTGTGCTTGAGCAGCTCAAACGTAATGGTGCCCAGCAGCATACCAATACCAGCGGCCAGGAAGCCCCACTTAAAGTCGGCGGGGTTGCCGGTGTCGCCCAGGGTACCGCACACCAGCGGCGACATAAAGGCGCCCAGGTTGATACCCATGTAGAAAATGGTATAGGCCGCATCAATACGCTTGTCGCCGGCGGGGTACAGCGTACCCACCATGGAGGAGATATTGGGCTTGAAGAAGCCGTTACCGAAAATCAGCAGGCCCAGGCCCAGAAAGAACAGCAGCAGCTGCATCTGAGGGGCATCGGCCTGGCCCGTCTGGTAGAGGGATGCACTGAAGAAAAGAGCAAACTGCCCGGCGGCCATCATCAGGCCCCCAATGAGAATTGAGCGGCGGTTGCCCCAATAGCGGTCGGCCACGTAGCCGCCCAGCAGCGGCGTGAGGTACACCAGGCTGGTGTAGTTACCATAAATGAGCGACGACATCTCCTTGTTCATCAGGAGGGCCTTGATCATGTACAGCGACAAGAGGGCGCGCATGCCATAATAGCTGAAACGCTCCCACATTTCTGTGGCGAAAAGTACGTACAGGCCCCGCGGGTGTCCGCTGTTCGCGGCTACGGGCGGCTGTTGATGAAGAGCAGCAGATGTTGTTTGCATGAATGGTGAGTGAGTAAGGAAAGATGAAAACAGGGTTCCTGTTCGCTGCAACCGAACGAGGGTTGGTAAATCTACAAAACTTTCCAAACTGCAGACATTACCGGACTAATTCGCTGGAAACCGGAAAAAGCGTGCAAAAAGCATAAGCGAATTTTCGCTCTTTTTTATTAGGTACTGACTAAGTCGGGTTTTTGTCTATTTTTGTCTCCTGATTCCCCATTTTTCCCACCCACCCTTTAACCTCGTTTTCGGCCCTATGCAAGATTCTGCCGCCAACGTCCTCCCCCGCCTTCAGCCTCTGGGCTTTACGCGTACCTCTGGTCCGGTCCACCTGAACCTTACCCCCGCCGAGCTGGTAGAACAGGCCCTGCGCCGCGGCGAAGGCACCCTCACCGACAATGGCGCCCTCATGGCTGACACCGGCAAATTCACCGGCCGCTCGCCCAAGGACCGCTTTGTAGTGAAGGATGCCAGCACCGAAGACAGCGTTTGGTGGGGCGACATCAACATTGCCTTTGATCCAGCGAAATTTGATCAGCTGCAGGCCAAAATGGTGCAGTACCTGGCCGACAAAGAGCTGTTTGTGCGTGATGCCTATGCCGGTGCCCACCCCGACTATCAGCTGAAGCTCCGCGTAGTAAACGAGCTAGCCTGGCACAACTTGTTCTGCTACAACATGTTCCTGCGCCCCGCCGAAGGCGCTGATACTACCTGGACGCCGGACTTCAGCATCATCTGTGCCCCTGGCTTTGAGGCCGACCCCGCCGTGGATGGCACCCGCCAGAGCAATTTCGCTATTATCAACTTCGCGAAGAAGATGATTCTGATTGGTGGTACGGGCTACGCCGGCGAGATGAAGAAAGGCATCTTTGGCGTGCTGAACTACCTGCTGCCCCACGAGAAAAACACGCTGAGCATGCACTGCTCGGCCAACATTGGCGAGCAGGGCGACACCGCCATTTTCTTCGGCCTATCGGGCACCGGCAAGACCACCCTCTCCGCCGACCCGCACCGCGGCCTCATCGGCGACGATGAGCACGGCTGGATGCCCGGCAACGCCGGTATCTTCAACTTTGAAGGCGGCTGCTACGCCAAGGTTATCGACCTGAGCCAGGAGAAGGAGCCCCAGATCTGGGATGCTATTCGCTTTGGCTCCATTGTGGAGAACACACGCTTTATTCCCGGCACCCGCACGGTAGACTACACCAACAAATCGGTAACGGAAAACACGCGCACGGCTTATCCTATCGGCTTTATTGATAATGCGGTAGAGCCTTCTGTGGGCGGCGTGCCCAAGAACATCTTCTTCCTCACCGCCGATGCCTTTGGCGTACTGCCTCCCATCAGCAAGCTGGACAAGAGCCATGCTATGTACCACTTCATGTCGGGCTACACGGCTAAGGTGGCGGGCACAGAAGTAGGCATTACGGAGCCCCAGACCACCTTCTCGGCCTGCTTTGGCCAGGTATTCCTGCCCCTGCACCCCACTAAGTACGCGGAGATGCTGGGCAAGAAGATGGAGGAGCACGATGTAAACGTGTGGCTGATTAACACCGGCTGGACGGGCGGTAGCTACGGCACCGGCTCCCGCATGAAACTTCCCTACACCCGCGCCATGATTACGGCCGCCCTAAACGGTAAGCTGGATGATGTGGAGTTTGTGAAGCACCCGGTATTCGGCGTAGAAATGCCCGTTTCGCTGGCTGGCGTTCCTGCCGAAATACTGGACCCGCGCAACACGTGGTCGGATAAAGAAGCTTATGATAAAACGGCTGCTTCGCTGGCGGAGAAATTCGTGCACAACTTCCAGAAGTATGCCGATTTCGCCAACGAAGAAATTCTGGCCGGCGCCCCAAAGGTGGCCGCTGAAGCTGGCGTATAAGGCTTACTGCTTTCAACAAAAAATCCCCATCGGCAGCTGCCGGTGGGGATTTTTGTTGACGGTTGGAGTGGCGGGGTTAATGAACGCTCGGGTTTGGATCTGTTATCGGGTACTTAAACTGAGTGTCCAGGTCAACAGCATCCCGGTGGCTACTGTTCTCGTGCTCATTGGTATGGCCGTTGCCTTTTTTGCTGCGGCCCAGCAGCGACACCAGCGCCAAACCCGCTCCTACAGCCAGGGCCGTGCGCAGAATAGGTTTGCTGGTGCTGGCCTCGGTATAATAGCTGGTTTCGCGGGTGTGGCCGGGGTAGTTGCCCCGCTCCTGTAGGGAGCCGGAGGGCTGGTCCAGGCCATTCTGGGCCAGCGGACGTGGGGCGTAATCGGCTTTTTCCTGCTTTACAAACACGTTTTCCTGGAAGGTATCGTGCAGAGCAGGGGTCCAGTGGGCCATGCCGGTTATCATTTTGCCGCCCCCACCCACGGTTATTTCGCGCTCCGGCGATTCGCAGCAGTGCAGGATGGCCTGCGCTACGGTTTCGGGGGCATAGGCGGGCGGCGCGTGCTGGGCTTCGCGCTCCATGTAATTTTTGGCGTGCAGCGTGTACGGCGTGTCAATGGCGGCGGGTTTGATGAGCGTAACGACAATGGGAAGCTCATCCAGGGAAAGCTCCATGCGCAGGCCATCGGTAAAGCCTTTTACGGCGTGTTTGCTGGCGCTGTAGATGCCCTGCAGAATAGCGGTGCTCTCGGAGAGAACACTACCTACATTGATAATAGCCCCACCCTGCTTCCGCAGGTGCTTCACGGCCTCCAGGGAGCCATAAATCAAGCCCCACACGTTGGTTTCAAAAAGCTTGCGCATATCCGCAATGGGAATATCCGTGAGCTTACCATAGATGGATACTCCGGCGTCGTTTATCCAGGTATCGAAGCCTCCGAACCGCTCCAGCGCTTTGCGGGCAATGTTATGGACGTCTTCCTGCCGGCTTACATCGGCCACCACGTACGTAGCTTGGCCGCCTTTCCGCTCTATTTCATGGGTAAGCTCCCGCAGGGCATCTTCGCTGCGGGCGGCCAGCACCAGGCGGGCTCCCTTTTCGGCGGCCATGCGGGCCGTAACCAGCCCTATGCCGGAAGAGGCCCCGGTAATTACAATAACCTGGTCTTTTAGTTTTTTCAATTTTGGTGTCATCAGCAGGTTGGCTTTAGATGGATAGAATAGAATGTTGGTCTTGCATTTACGGAAATAACTGCACCCTGACAGTATAAAATATGGCTCCCTACAGGAGGAGCGCCTTCCGGTGCAGCCATCCGCCAAAAAGCGGGTAATTTGCGGCGTCGTTTACTTCTTCTCTATTTTCATGTTGAAACGTTTCTTTTCGGCAGCCCTGCTGCTCCTTATTCCAGGGTTTGTTGGTGCCTGGGGAGTAGATGGCCATCGGGCCGTGGGTCGTATTGCCGAGCAGCATCTTTCCCGCAAAGCCAAGCGCGAAGTGCACCGCCTGCTGGGCACCGAAACCCTGACCATGGTGAGCACCTGGCCGGATGAAGTGCGCTACTACCCTGATTTTAAGCATACCGCCCCCTGGCACTATGTAAACACCGCTTCCGGCCTGAACCAGGAGCAATACCTGCAGGCCCTGAAAGGCCAGACCGAGCCCAACGCCTACAATATGCTGCAGGCCAAGCTGAAGGAGTTGAAAGACCCTGGTAAGTCGCAGGCCGAGCGGGTGGCCGCCCTCAAGTTTGTGGTGCACCTGGTAGGCGACGCCCACCAGCCTCTGCACGCCGGCCACGCCGAGGACAAAGGCGGCAACGATATCAAACTGAAATTCCGGGGCAAGGACACCAACCTGCACAGCCTCTGGGATAGTGGCTTGATTGATTACCAGGGCCTGACTTACACCGAAATGGGCTGCCAGTACGACCATAAGCTGCCGCACCAACTGGTGCACCAGTGGCAGCACACGCCTATAGAGCAGTGGTTCTGGGAATCGTACCAGAGCAGCGAGAAGATCTACCAGGAGGCACCCAACGGCACCGATATCGACTATAACTACTACCCGGCCCATTCTGAGCTGATGAAGCAGCGGATTCAGCAGGCCGGGGTTCGTTTGGCGGAATTACTGAACGAAACATTCGGTTAGCCACTTCCGCTTATAGAAGCATTCAGCAGCCCCGGCATGAGTTTCGTGCCGGGGTTTGTTATGCAGTAGCGCTGCTGCCTTGCCCTCGTTTCCCGTAGCTTTGTTTTATGCCGCACACCTTCTTCGCCCCTGATCTTACCCTACCCGGCTATACCCTGCCCGAAGACGAAAGCAAGCACGCCGTGAGGGTGCTGCGCCTGAGCATCGGCGATGCTGTGGAGCTGGTAAACGGCCGGGGCAGTATTTTTCAGGCCGAAGTGGAAGTAGCTGATGCTAAGCGCTGCCGCCTGCGCATCCTGCACGAGCAGCAGATTCCGCGCCGCGCCTACCAGGTGCACCTGGCCGTGGCCCCCACCAAAAACCTCGACCGAATGGAATGGCTGGTGGAAAAAGCCACCGAAATGGGGGTGGATAAAATTACTTTCCTGCGGTGCTCCCGCTCCGAGCGGCGGGAACTGAAGCTGGAGCGCCTGCAGAAAATTGCGGTGAGTGCCCTAAAGCAATCCGGGCAGGCTTGGCTGCCGGACCTAACCGAGCTGACAGATTTTGCGCAGTTTCTGCCCACCGTAGCCCCCGAAACTACCTTTATTGCGCACCTGGCTGAAGGAGAGCGGACGCCCCTTTCCCACGTGGCCGCCAGCGGCCCGGAATGTTGCATTCTCATTGGTCCGGAAGGCGACTTTACCCCGCAGGAAATTGAAGCTGCTTTTGCCCGGGGCATCCGGCCGGTTACCTTGGGTGCCTCCCGCCTCCGCACCGAAACGGCGGCTCTGGCGGCGGTACATACCGTGCACGTAGCCCACGAACTGCAATAGCGCAAATTTTGTAGCCTAAGTATCTGACTTACTCCCTGAAGTATGTTTAAAAGACTGCTGATTACCGTGCTACTTCTGCTGCCGCTGCTGGCAGCCGGCCCCGCAGCCCCCAGCTTCCGCATTGCCAAGCTGCACTACGGCGGGGGCGGCGACTGGTACGCCAACAAAACCTCCCTGCCGAACCTGATTCAGTTCTGCAACCGTACCCTGAACACCAATATTGATCCGGAGGAAGGAACCGTAGAGCTGGATTCGCCGGAGCTGCTTACGTACCCGTTTGTGCACATGACAGGCCACGGCAACGTCTCTTTTACGGAAGCCGAAGCTAAAAACCTTCGCCATTACCTCACGGGCGGCGGTTTTCTGCATATTGATGACAACTACGGGCTGGACCGGTTTATCAGGCCCGAGATGAAGAAGGTGTTTCCGGAGCTGGAGTTTGTGGAGCTTCCCTTTACGCATCCCATCTACCACCAAAAATATCAATTTCCGCGGGGCTTGCCTAAAGTACACGAGCACGACGGCAAGCGCCCCCAGGGATTTGGCCTGCTGTATAAAGGCCGCCTGGTGTGCTTCTACACCTATGAGTGCGACCTGGGCAATGGCTGGGAAGATGTAGGCACCTACCCCGGAGACACGCCCGCTATTCATGATGCGGCGCTACGTATGGGTGCCAACCTGGTGGCTTATGCCCTCACGCAGGACTAATACTCAGCTTAGCTTTTTCCAGAAGTGTTGGCTGCGCTAAAAACGGCGCTGCAGCACTTCCGCCAGCACAAAAGCTGTCCTAACATCGGTGGGGTTGCGCAGGTGGGCTGCCACGTCGGCGGCGGTGTGGGGGCGGTTGGCAGCGGCGCTTTGGCGGCTCCAATAGTCCTCCTGCCCATGCGCTACGGCCGCCCGCGGTAATACTGCCGCCCGGCGGGTGGGCCCGGCTTCCACTTCCTGGCTCCGGGCCTGGCGCTGCATGGCGGGTACTTCCAGACTGCGGGCAGTGGAATCAGTTACTTCCAGCGAACGGGCCGGCCGGGCGGACTCCTGCGGAATAGCCCGGCCAGCGGGAGTTACCTCCGGTTGTGGTTTACGCGGCTGGTTTTGCTCCATCATCTGCTGCAGGAGCTCTTCAAAATTGACTGCAGGCTTTTGCGCAGGCCTTTGTGCTGGGGCTACCGGCTTGGGTAGAGGGCGCTCCTGCGCTTCACGACGCATGGTTTCCTGCGCCTTGCGCCACATGCGCACTATAAAGATAAATAGCCCAATAGCAATGAACAGCAGGGTCTGGAGTTTTTCGGGCATACGGCAGGTGGCGTGCTACTACAGGCTACGCGCCAGGCAATCTACACAAGTTGCGCGGCATGTAGTTCAGCCTGGGCCATTTCCCAGCCAATCAGGGCTTTTTTGGTGGTAGAGCCCCAGCGGTATTCGCCCAATATGCCTTCCTTCCGGATAACCCGGTGACAGGGAATCAGCAGGGCCACCGGGTTAGCGCCTACGGCCGAGCCAACAGCCTGCAGGGCCCGTGGCTGCCCAATGGCCTGCGCCACGTGCTGGTAGCTCACTACCTGGCCCACCGGCACCCGCAAGAGCGCCTCCCACACTTTCACTTGGAAATTAGTGCCGCGCACCAGCAGATGCAGGGGCTGGCCCGCTACCGGCGCAAATGCCCGGGCCAGCAGGGGCGCCGTGCGGGCGGCATTGGGCTGAAGCTTGGCCTGGGGCCAGGCTTTCCGCAGCGCCGCCAGGGCAGCGTCGAGGTCGGGCTGCTCCGGCTGCAGTAGGTGCAGCCCACAGATGCCGCGCTCCGTAGCGGCCAGCAAGGCCGGGCCAAAAGGAGTGTCGTGCAAGCCGTAGCTGATTTGCACGCCGGCACCGCCCGTCCGGTACTCCAGGGGTGTTACAGCCTCCAGGGTCACAAATAAATCGTGCAGGCGCGAGGGGGCCGACAGGCCGGCTTCCTCGGCGGCCTCCGCAAGCGGGGCGGCTTCGGCCAGCCGCGCCTTCAGAAAATCAGCCGTGAGGTATTGCACAAAGCGCTTGGGACTGATGCCGGCCCACTCGCTGAACAGCCGCTGGAAATGAAACGGACTCAGGTGCACGGCCGCGGCTACTTCCTCCAGGCTGGGTTGCCGCCGGAAATTGGCTTCCAGAAATTGAATGGCCTGCGCAATACGTTGATAATCGAGGGTGGCTGGGGTAGTGACCATACGCTGAAATGCTACGTGATAATCAAAGCTACGCTGCCTGCCGCCCGACATCAACCCGATTCTTGCGGAGTTGCGCTAGCGTACGCCCTGCTCCGGGAACCGGCCGGTTTTGGTGCGGTAGAAAGCCTGAATTTGCTCCAGATCCGCCTCATAGTTGCCGGTTGGGTACACAGCGGGACCTACGCCGGCTTCTTTGTTTTTATAATCCAGGAAGCCCAGCAGAATGGGCACATGCGCGCCCTGCGCCACAAAATAGAAGCCTTTGCGCCACTTGGGCTGGTAGCTGCGCGTGCCCTCCGGCGTAATCATGATAACGAGTTCTTCCCGCTCGTTAAATAGCTGAATCATACCGTCTACCAGGCTGTTGTTGCGGCGGCGGTCTACGGCCAGGGCGCCCAGGGACTTCATCAGCCCGCCTACTATCGGGTTATCTACCCACTCCTTTTTTACAGTGAAGCGGACCGGCACTCCCATCAGGAAAAAAGCCGCGCGGGCATACAGCAGGTCCCAGTTGCTGGTATGCGGGGCGGCTATCATAATAGCTTTCCGGATATCCGGTGGAACTACGGAGGCTAGCTTCCAGCCCGTAAGCCAGAACCAGAATTTAGAAAACAGATACCAAAAAGTGGGCGTGTTGGCAGGTTTGGGCATGGAGGTGGAAAGACACTGAGGGAGAGTTAGGGGTAAAAATAGAGGATTTTTATGGGCTGCCTATTCCTCTCTGCTCCATCTGCAGCTTATTCCTCCAGCAAAGCCCGCAGCTCCTTTTCCAGCTGCAGCGTGTATTGGTACCCGATAGAAAATAACTCGGGCGCCAGGCGGTAGCTGAGCGGCCGGTACTGATGCAGCTCCGGGGGCTCAATCAGCAACTGGCAGAGTTGCTGCCGGGCGGCCGTGTTGGCATTGATAGCCAGATGCAGCGTACGCTCTACCAGGCGGCGGAATGTGGTAATGCGGGCCGTGTGATTTACGGGGTTGCAATGCACGCCCACCACCGGCACGCCATGCCCCAGCAAGGGCTCCACCGGCAGGTTGTTCAACAGCCCCCCATCCACCAGCTGACGACCTTCAAACTCGACCGGCCGATACACAATGGGCACCGCCGAGGAAGCCAGCAACGGCGGAATTAAGAGCCCCTGATCATAAAACACGGAGATGCCTTCGCGTAAATCAGTAGCTACCAGGGTAAGCGGGCAATGGAGGGCGGCGAAGGTGCAGCCCGGGCCTAAATAGCGCACAAACAGCTGCTCCACGGCATCCATGTGCAGTAAGCCAAAACTGCTGAACGCCGGGCGCATCAGGCGGGCCACGTTAGTGCTGGTGAGCATGCGCAGAATATCTGCGGGCGGATAACCTGCGGCGTAAAAGGCGGCCGCAATGGCCCCGGAGCTGACGCCCGCCAGCCTTCCTACGGGAATTTGCAGCTCATCCAGCGCGGCCAGCACTCCTAAGTGCGCAATACCGCGCGCGCCGCCCCCTGACAATGCTATGGCTAAGTGCTGCGGCATTTCCAGGTTAACAGTGAGGGTTTATAAATCAGCGAAGCGGAAGGTTTCCGCCAGGCGTATGCCCTTATCGGTGTGCTGTACGGTGCAGCATTCCACCGTAGCGTCATGCTCCAGCACCAGTACCCAGTTTTCATCGGCCGCGCGGCGGAGCACCCGCTCCTTTTCATCCAGCGTTAGCAGAGGCCGCACATCGTAGGCCATAACATACGGCAGGGGAATATGCCCCGTGCTGGGCAGCAAATCGGCCATAAACGCCACGGTGCGGCCTTTGTACTTCAACAGGGGCACCATCATTTTTTCCGTGTGGCCATCGGCAAAAATGATTTCCCGGAACACAGATAGCGGCTCCGGCACCCCGGCTCGGGGCTGGATAAACTTCAGCTGCCCACTTTCCTGAATGGGTAAAATGTTTTCCGTCAGGAAACTGGCTTTCTCGCGGGCGTTGGGGTGTACGGCCCACTCCCAATGCGCCTCATTTGACCAATACGTAGCGTTGCGAAAGGCTACTTCCAGCTTATTCTCGGCTGTTCGAATGACGGAACCGCCACAATGGTCGAAATGCAGGTGCGTCAGAAACACATCCGTAATATCAGAGGAGGTATAGCCCAGCTGGCGGAGTGATTTTTCCAGGGAGCCTTCGCCATGCAGGTAAAAATGCCCACGAAACTTCTCGTCCTGCTTGTCGCCAATGCCATTATCCACCAGTACCAGTCGGTTGCCATCCTCCACCAGCAGGCAGCGCATGGCCCAGGTGCACATGTTGTTGGCATCGGGCGGGTTGAGCTTCTGCCACATGGATTTGGGCACCACGCCGAACATGGCGCCGCCATCCAACTTAAACAGACCGGTATCGAGCGGATGAATCGTCATGGTACAGGTAAAAATGAAGGGAGACGCCGCGTTGCCGCCGTGCGTCTCCCCTCCAATGCAACTTATTCTACTACTACGCCCATGGCGGCAAACTTGTCTATGCGCTGACTGATGCGTTCATCGTAGGGCAGCGCGTCCAGCTCTTCCAGGGTTTTGAGGAGGGTCTTTTTCAACGTATCCACCATCCTTTTAGCGTCCGTGTGGGCACCACCAAGTGGTTCTTTCACGATGCCGTCTACCAGCCTGGCCTGCAGCATATCGGTAGCGGTCAGCTTCAGGGCTTCCGCGGCCTGCTCTTTGTAGTTCCAGGAGCGCCACAAAATGCTGGAGCAGGACTCCGGCGAAATAACCGAATACCAGGTATTTTCCAGCATCAGTACCCGGTCGCCAATGGCAATGCCCAACGCACCACCCGAAGCGCCTTCGCCAATGATGATGCAGATAACGGGCACTTTCAGCAGGAACATTTCCTTCAGATTGCGCGCAATGGCCTCGCCCTGCCCCCTCTCCTCGGCTTCCAGGCCGGGGAATGCGCCGGGCGTATCAATAAGGGTGATGATGGGCTTGTTAAATTTTTCAGCCAGCTTCATCAGGCGCAGGGCTTTGCGGTAGCCCTCGGGGTTGGGCATGCCAAAGTTGCGGAACTGGCGCTGCTTGGTGTTACGGCCTTTCTGCTGCCCAATCACCATGACGGTGCGGCCACCCAGCTCAGCAAAGCCGCCTACCATGGCTTTGTCGTCGCCCACGGTCCGGTCGCCGTGCAGCTCTACAAAGTTGGAGGTCATTCCATCAATGTAATCGAGCGTGTAGGGACGGTCGGGGTGGCGGGAGAGTTGCACGCGCTGCCAGCGGGTGAGGTTGGCATAGGTTTCCTTTTTGAGGGCTTTTATTTTGGCTTCGAGAGCGGCTACCGCTTCAGATACATCTACCTGGCTATCGTGCGCCAGTTGTTGCATTTCGCGGAGCTTGCCTTCGAGGGCGGCGATGGGTTGTTCGAAATCGAGGAGCATTGGCCGAAGAAGGGGAACGTCTGGGTTGGGTAGTCTTTTTGAGAAGGGAAGCAAAGGTAAGTGAAGCAACGGAGAAGAGCCGCGCCCCTTTTGCAGGGAATTGTGTGGGCTAGGGTTAAAATTTTTGTGCCTGATAAACAGCCATTAGAGTGCTTCCCGGCATTTATTTTGCGGTTTTTTTAGCGCCGGAGTTGTGTAGTCGGGAAAGGCCCTCTACATTTGCATCACAATAACGGAAAACACACGGTCTTCCGGTAAGTAAAACGGTTCGGTAGTTCAGTCGGTTAGAATGCCGCCCTGTCACGGCGGAGGTCGCGGGTTCGAGTCCCGTCCGGACCGCAAAGGCCCCTCAGAGCAATCTGAGGGGCCTTTTGCTTTTAACACGAGTATCGCTTGAGGGCTTGCCCGAGGCACAAAAAAGGGATGCCTGCTCCATGGAGCAGGCATCCCTTTTTTGTTGTATTCGCCGTTCCCGAGAGTAGCCTTAGCTGAATAAGGACAGGAAATTGGCTTCGTTTGACTTAACAGAGTAGCGGGTTTCAATGGTATTTCGGGCAGCCTCGCCAAAGCGTGTGCGCAAAGGTGCATCCTGAATCAGCCTTTCCAGGGCCTGGTACCATTGCTCAGGTGTAGAGCAGATATAGCCGTTTACGCCATCCGTTACAACTTCTGTGTTCATGCCTACCGGCGAAACCAGGGCCGGTACCCCCAGGGCCATATACTGCAAGGCTTTGAAGGCGCATTTTCCTTTGGCCCAAGGGTCGTCTTCCAAAGGCATCAGGCCAATATTAAAGCTCAACAGATCCTTGATTTCCGTGTCTTTCCGCCAGGGCAGAAAGCGCAAGGACTTGAGCGGTAAGGTGGGCGCCTGGTTAGAAATGACCCGGAATTCAAAAGCATACTTTTGCTCCAGCCGGGCCAGCACTGGCACCACCTGCTCCAGGTATTTCATGGTAGAATGCGTACCCGTCCACCCTATTACTATCTGTTCTGTCTGCTGGTCTTTTACTTCGTTGTGCAGGTGCAGGGTATCAATTGTGGTAGGATTGATGTAGGCCTGCGGGTTGTACCGGGCCGCGAAACTGCGCAGGTAGGCGTTACCACAGCTCACTTTATAGGCCCACCGGCAGATGCTGCCCACTTTATCGTGCCATTTGATGCCGGCTACTATCTTATTGGCTTCCGAAGTGTTGGGAATCCAGATGGCATCATCAAAGTCATAAATAATCTTCTTCCGGAAGACGTTGGCTATCAGCCATTCAAATACCGGCGGACCAATGGGGGACGCCTCCCGGTGAATAAAGACATAATCGTAGCCAGATAAAGTGAACAGCTGACCGATGCGGGAAGCAAAGCCCCCCAGAATACCCAGGGCCTTGGCAAACGTATGCCCCGGCTTGTATAAAATAGCCCAGGTTTTCTCCGAGACAAAGGAGGCCAGAGTATAGGTATGGCCAGCCGCCGTCAGCAAGGGTAAATATTGTTCAAACCGAAACCGCTGGGAAGGTGCTTTCCCGTGCGGATAGGGAGTCAGGAAAAGTATATTCATTCGAGAAATAAGCTGACGCGGGCAACACACCCATGAGTAGCCACACAAAGGTACCAAAGAAAGACAGCGCCAAAGTCTACAGAGCGCTTATTGTCAACTGTTCCTTGGATTGAGCGGGAAGTAACATTCCGTACTTTTAGCCCGGGGAAATATGATTTTTGAACTAAGCCAAGAAGCATTTCTATTTCGGGAAATGCTTCAAAAATTATCCTTACCCTGAATTTTCTCATTAACTTTGTTATCCCCTTGGGATAAATACATAAGGATATACTTAAATTGGCCTCATGAGACAACTTTTTCTCGCTCTCTTTCTCATTAGCACGCTGGCGGCATCCGCGCAGGTAAAATCAGAGCGCAAGCGGTATATGGTCCCAAAGAAGGACTCGGAATGCCCTTATGTTTTGAACGTAACCAAGAACACCGATGAAGACGCGGAAGTATCGGCCAGCGTAACGCGGCTGGTTTACCGCCCCTACTCAGAATTGCTGACGGAGATAAACGAGCTGAAAAAGATGAACAGCTGGGCCGATAGTACCTACCAGCGCAAGCTGAACAGCCTTCCGGCCGGTGGCCAGCTGTCGGTTACCATGTACCGTCGGGGCTCTCAGAATGCGGACCCCGCCTACCTGAGCGTGGTAGCGAAGGATAAGGAGGGTAAAGAGTTACTGAACGTTCCCTCACTCCCAGCCGGGGAAGGGCGCTTCTGGAACCGCGACCTGTACAAGAGCCAACGGGTTATTCCATTTGTTAAAACCGATTCTCCACAGTCGGTAAGGGTGTTTATTAACGATGCCAAGCTAAAGGAAGACTTTGAATACGTAGTAAATACGCAGTAAACAGGCAGCTTGCCACTACTATATAAAAATAAAGAAGTCCCCGCTCTTAAGTTAGAGAGGGGACTTCTTTTTAACCATCTGTATAAACACCTAATCAGGTTTAATCCGGCTTAGATTGCAGCTGCGCCCATTGAATAGCTAGCCAGGTTTTGCCATCCTGAATAGGCTGCTGAAGTAGCTTATCCAATGGCAGGCGCACTATCTCTATCTTCTCATTTTCGGCAGCAGCCCCGCCGCCTTCCGCGGTTTGCCGGCTTACTTCGGCGTAATACAAATGGATAAACTCGGCGCTATTGCCGGGCGAAGGGTAAAAGCCGGCTATCAGCTCCATTTTATCTACCTGATAGCCAATTTCTTCCATAATCTCGCGGCGCATGGCTTCTTCCGGGGCTTCTCCCTCGTGGTCTAGCACGCCGGCCGGTATTTCCAGCATCTCATCTTCGGCCCCCACCCGGTACTGGCGCACCAGAATATATTCCTGCCGATGAGTGTCCAGAACCAGCGCGGCTACCGCCTGGCCAGGCTCAAACCGCTCCCGTCGCAACTCACAAGCACCATCCTGAACGGTCAGTTGGCTAAGCTTATAATGCCCATTATGGAGTAGTTGTCGGTGCGTAACGTGCATAGCGAGAAGGAAGAGGTTGAACCAAATAAGGCGCTGCCGTGTCCCACTATACTGGGCCTGCTACCGCGAGGTTGGCCTGAATATAGCCGTAAGTGGCTATAGCTGGGTTAAAAACCCGACCTTTGCGGATATTACCTGCTGCTGCTCTGCCTGCAGAGGGCTGCAACCCATTTCCTTCCCTTATTTCCTGTTGATGTCTTTCGACGAATTGAATCTGATTGACCCTATTCTGCGCGCCTTGCAAGAAGAAGGGTATACTACTCCTACCCCTATTCAGCAGCAAGCTATACCGCACGTGCTGGATGGCCGCGACCTACTGGGCGTGGCGCAAACCGGCACCGGCAAAACCGCCGCCTTTACCGTTCCTATCCTGCAGGTATTGCACCAGACTGCTCAGGTAGAGCGTCATTCGCAGTCCCGTATTCGTTGCCTGGTGCTGACGCCCACCCGGGAGCTGGCCATTCAGATTGGGGAAAGCTTCGCCGCCTACGGCCGGCACCTGAAAATGCGCCACACCGTTATTTTCGGTGGTGTAGGTCAATTGCCCCAAACCAATGCCCTGAACCGCGGGGTGGAAGTCCTCATTGCCACCCCCGGTCGTTTGCTTGACCTGATGAGCCAGGGTTTTGTGGATCTGCGTCACATTGAAGTATTTGTGCTGGATGAAGCCGACCGCATGCTGGACATGGGCTTTATCAACGACATTAAGCGCATCCTGCCCAAGCTGCCCACCAGCCGCCAAACGCTGTTTTTCTCGGCTACTATGCCCAGCCAGATTCAGCAGCTGGCCGACAGCATTCTGCGCCCCAACCCCGTGAAGGTGGCGGTTACGCCCGTTTCCAGCACGGCAGAAACGGTAAAGCAGGCCGTATACCTGGTGGAGAAAAATGATAAGCCCGCCTTGCTGGAGCATTTGCTCGGTGATAAATCCATTCGCCGGGTACTGGTTTTCACGCGCACCAAGCACGGTGCCGACCGGGTGGTGAAAACTCTGGCCAAAGCCAGCATTCCGGCCGAGGCCATTCACGGTAACAAGTCGCAAAACCACCGGCAGCGTGCGCTGTCCAACTTCAAAGCCGGCTCCACCCGCGTGCTGGTGGCAACCGACATTGCGGCCCGCGGCATTGATGTGGATGAGCTAACCCACGTTATCAACTACGAAATTCCGAACGAGCCCGAAACCTACGTGCACCGCATTGGCCGCACGGGTCGCGCTGGCGCCAACGGCATTGCGCTTTCCTTTGTGGAAGATGAGGAGCGCGCCTATCTGCAGGATATCCAGCTGCTGATTCGTCGGCAGATTGACGTGGTGGATAAGCACCCCTACACCAGCAGCGCGGTAGCGCCCGTGCCGCTGCATGGCGGAGCGCCCATTAAAAAGCCCAAAGGCCCGGCTGGCCGCCCCGCACGCCCTGGCCGTGGGCCCCGGGAGGAACGCCCTTCCCGCTCCCATTCTGATTCCAATGCTACTTCCCGCCCTTCACGGCCTTCCGGGCACTCAGGAGGGAATGGTAGTGGTGGCTCCGGCAACCGTGCTGCCAGCGGTGGCAATGGCGGCCCCCGGCGCTCCTTCCGCGGCGGCAACCGCTCAGGCGGTACCGGCGCAGGCACCCGCTAACTACTCGTTTAAAGGAAAGTCATTAAGAGCACAGCCAGCCGGCTGTGCTCTTTGCATATAGGGCTAGTAGCTTTCTTTCCAGGGAATCTGAAACAAATTGGCCGTTTCCGGCATTGTACCACCAGAGAAGTATCATTTTGGACTCTGCATCAGCCCTTCAGCTTATGGCACAAAGCACTCTTCCGGTTATTGAGGCGCTGCGAAACACGGCTCAGCGCCTGCAGACCCAGGCTCCCTATCAATGGGGGCATATGGGGAGCTGCAACTGCGGCCATCTGGCCCAAACCATTACGCGCCTCACGAAAGGCGAAATTCATGCCCGCGCTATGCAGCGCCACGGCGACTGGGAGCAGCAGCTCACGGATTATTGCCCCACCAGTGGCCTCCCCATTGACCAAACCATTGATGAAATGCTGGCCCTGGGATTTTCCCGTCAGGATTTAACTTATCTGGAGCGTCTTTCCGACTCTCGCATTACCTCCAGGCTGCCTCTGGAGCGTCGCAACGCCCTGCGCCACAACCAGCGCGACGATGTAGTCCTTTATCTGCGTACCTGGGCCCAGATATTGGAAGATGAGCTGGTGGCCTCCATCAAGCTTCCGGAGCTTGCGCAAACGTCCGCTCCTGCCTCCGCCAGCTTAGTTAACGCATAGTAATAAGCCTAGCCCCGAAAACCCACAGCCCCGCCAGAACATGTCTGGCGGGGCTGTGGGTTTTACGGAATTATGAAATTAAACCAGGACAGGTGGACATCACGCCGTAGCGCAGCCCAGAGTTAGCTCCGGTTAGTAGTTTACGTTGCTGCGTTGTGCCTCACGATACTGCTCAGCCCGATGGCTGCGCTTGTAAGCGGCATCAGCATTAGGATCTTTCTCGGCGTCGGGAGCCTGAGTGCAGGACGACAGGAACAGGGAAGCGCCGACGGCGGACAACAGGAGCAGACGGAATTTTTTCATGCGCCAAAGGTAAGCAGCCCGCTTCTTTCCAACAAGCCCACTTTCCGCAGTAAAAGCAGGAGCGCAAAACCCGCCGACAGTTAGGGAATGTGCGAATGCGCCTTAAGCTCTGCTGGCTTATCACTACAAATGTAATGTTCAGGCAAGCTATATCTGCTCATCCTTAATGATGAGGCAAAACACCATTATTTACTTTTGTAACAATAATAACGGCTATTACTTTGCAAAAACCACTACCAAACATTTTAGCATCTACAATCCCAAGATTTATATAACAATTTCAATCTTACAACTTAGTTAACCAGATTAGCATTACACCTTTCCTATATACATAGCCTCAACTGCGGTATAAATAAAATTATTCCATGTAAAAGGATTTGCAAAATCAATCATATAAACACACTACTAAAGATTGAACTTATAACCCATAAGTAATTGATATATAACCAGTATTAAAGCACAATACATAATTTTAAACAATAATTCATTTCGCTGTCAGATATTATAAATTTATCATTTAAAAGACGTATAACAGCTCGACCTAATCTATCTAAAAAGGCTTCGTATTTGTTCCCAGACAAGCCTTCCTTAAGCTACTCTGCCAAATTGCACCGTTTCCAAGGCCTGACTATAAATACTAACGAAACGGTTATAGTCTTTGCTAAGCCAGAGTTGGCAACAACCCTATTACTCTGGCTGATACGCGGAGAAGGTACCATCCTGATAAAAGATGACAATGCGCCGGATAGCTTTGCCTGGTTCAGCTATTCCAGTCAGTAAAGCGGAGGCGTTGTCCTGAGTGGGCGGAGATACCGGGAGCGGCAAAGTTGTAACCTGAGCAGAAGGAGCCTCCAGGGCCGGGGTGCTTTGAGGAGCAGCTTCCGGAACCACGTTTTTCGCTACTTCGGGCACAATAATCTTACCCACATCAGGCTGTGCTGGCTCAAATAATGAGGGTCTGGCAGACTGTTGCTTAGGAGGCTTTTCCTTCACTACAGTTTTTTGCGCTGTTTTAAGCTCACTGTCTCCATTTGAGCTTGTACCCAGGCCCTGCATCTCTCCTTGCCCTGAAAGAAGCCAGGAAACGCTTAAATCAGGAAAGGCCGCCAGGATTTTCTGCACTACCTCCAGACTGGGCTTGTTCCGGCCAGTTAAAATGTGGCTGATGATAGGACGTCCCACTCCAATAGCATCCGCAAACTGGGTAGGAGTAAGCTGGCGCGTGGCCAGCAGGGTTTTAATGCGTTCTACCATAATAAGAAAAATAGCTACAGCTTTGATTACAAATGTAGAATATCCCGTGTAATCTGTACACAACTGCTCAGAACCTCCCTTTGATTACTTATGTAACTTAATTACGATATGAATAACAATAGTAAACTTAGGCATATTCTATTTACAATTGTATTGCATATGTAATCAGTGCTTCTCTTCTATAATGCAGCTTTTCTTGCTGCCGTCTGCCCAGGGTAACAACAGCGCCACCTTCTTGCTGGCTAGCCTTGTAGGGAGTTGGACTGTGCCGATATTCTGCACGGCTCCTATGGCCCCCGTTTTCGCACCCCTTCGATCAGAGGATTTCAAAATGCAAAAGCCGGCTCCACCCGTGAAGGCAGCGCCGGCTTTTTTTATGAAAGACCTATGGCTGAGACCCGGTGCTACCAGGTTAGCGTTACTCGCTAATCAAAATACTCGCGGGCCAAAGATTTATCGTGGCCGTAGATGTCGTCGCGGAAATGCACCTTCCCTGCTTCGTCTACCCAGGAGGTGAAATACACCAGATAAACCGGAAGCTTTTCCGGTAGGCTCACATATTTTTCCTGCCCCTGCGAGATAGTGCTCATGATATTCGACTCTCCCCAGCCGCTCTTATTGCGCAGCAGGTAAGTAGCCAGCCGGATGGGGTCTTGTACACGGACGCAGCCGTGGCTAAAGCCCCGCTTGGTCTGGTTGAAGAGCTCATCATGCGGCGTATCGTGCAGGTAGATGTCATCTGAATTCGGAAAGATAAACTTCACATTGCCCAGGTCATTCTGCGGGCCGGGGCGGCGGCGCAGGGTATAGCGCCAGGTTTTCTCCGTGAGGTTGGCCCAGTCAATGGTGCCCGGGTCAACCGGCGTAGCTTTAGCGCCGGAGCCTTTCACTACTTCCATATCCAGACGATCCAGCGTGCTGTAAGGATCAGCCGCTAGCTTCGGACGCAACTCTTTATCGATGATGCTGTAGGGCACATTCCAGTAAGGCGCCAGCACTACATATTCCATTTTGTCGCTGAACACGGGCGTTGCGTTCAGGGTCTTGCCCACAATTACCCGCATGTCAAAAACCTCTTTATTATTCTCGATAACGTGTAGCTTGTAGTCCGGAATATTCACCAACAGATAGTCGGCTTCGAAGCGCTTAGGCACCCAGCGCCACCGCTCCATATTCAGCATAATCTGCTCAATCCGGTCTTCTAAAGGAACGTTAAGCTGCTTGAGCGTCTCGCCACCCACTACCCCGTCGGGGCGCAGGCCGTTGAGCTCCTGAAATTCTTTTACGGCATTTACCAGCTCACTATCATACTTAGGTGCCGGAGCCGCCTGAGTATTGGGGCCGCCATTAGATACCGGCGTAACGGGAGTAGCGGCCGGGGCTGGCTCGTTCAGCAGGCGCTGGCGCAGCAGCGGTACGCTGGCTGAGGCATCACCGGGCTTGAGCTTAAGCGTGGCCGGGATCTTTACCCAACCGCCATTACGCTGCAGAGCACGGTAATCGGCCAGGGCTTTTTTCAGCCGGTCGTACTCGGGGTGCAGAGGCTCAAACTCGTAGTACGGGTACGTGCTTTCGCGCTCCTTCAGAATGGTCATCAGGGCTTTGTGCAACTTGATTTTGTTGCGCTTCACCCGCCAATCCACGCCTTTTGTCTTGCGGGGGTCCACCGTACCGCGGTAAAAATCAGAGGCATAGTTAAAATACGTACCGGAAAGGGCTACATCAATTTCCTTCTCCAGCGCATTGCGCCGGGTAGTATCCTGCTGGGCTTTTTCCAGCTCAGCAAACAGCTTATTGAAGTCTTTTACTTTGTAATCCTTCGGGTCCAGGCCTTCTTCGGCTGCTTTATCGAGGACGGAAAGCATGGTTTGCGCCTGCGGAACCAACTCATGGTTGCGGAACCAGCCTAAGCGAAAGTCACGCTCCCGGTAGAATTTCTTGGCCCAGTCCAGCTGGTCTTTAAAAGCGGGCTCGGCCAGCATCTGGCGAACCACATATACACTATCCAGCTTGGGCTGCGGGCCGCCGGGCTTGGAAACAATACCCGGCAGGGCACTCTGGATTTTACTTTTCTGATCATCGCTGCAGGCAGCCGTCGACGCTAAAAGCGACAGGCTGAGCACCCAGAGCAGAAAAGTGGAAAAAAAAGATGATGCAAACGGTGATTTCATGTCAGGAACGGGGTAGCGGCTCAGAAGCCAATAGAACGGTGATAGACCAGGCAGGCCAAAAGCTGCTGCTTTGCTGGTCGGTCGTTCTACTTTAAATAACCGGGTAAGGTTATGTTTCCCTGGGATAGGGTCAAGCTACGCCATGTCGCAAGTTACTGCTTTTGCAGATACACTTTTCACCTATTTTAACCGGCTGGGCCACGTAGCGTATTGGCTATATTTACGTCCTGCCCTTTTCGTCCATCCTCTTTCTGCCGGTCTTCTATGCCTACTTCTGCTGCCTTGCCGCTGCCCGCCGATCCGCACAGCTATGCCCGCCCTACGGAGGTGAGCGTGCGCCATCTGATGCTTGATTTGAGTGTTGATTTCCGTACCCATATACTTTCCGGAGAAGCTACCTGGCAGCTGCAAGACCTGAGCGAGGCCGCCACGCTGTGGCTGGATACCCGCGACCTGCAGATAGACGCCGTTAGTGTGGGCGACCACAAGCATGACACATCTACTACCTGGGAGCTGGGGCAGCCCGATGCTATCCTGGGCCAGTCCCTGCGCATTGCGCTGCCGGCCGGCACCAGCCAGGTCACCATCCGCTACCGCACCGCGCCCGGGGCCGCCGCTCTGCAGTGGCTGACGCCGGCGCAGACGGCCGGGCAGCAGCAGCCCTTTTTGTTTACCCAGTCGCAGGCAATTCTGGCGCGTACCTGGCTGCCATGCCAGGACTCGCCCGGGGTGCGCTTCACCTATGAAGCCACCGTACGCGTGCCCTCCCACCTGCTGGCTTTAATGAGTGCCGAAAACCCGCAGATGCGCAACGCGCTGGGCGAATACCATTTTCGCATGACGCAGCCTATTCCGGCCTATCTCATGGCCCTGGCGGTTGGGGATCTGGCCTTCACGCCCCTGAGCGGGCGCACCGGCATTTATGCAGAACCGATAACCCTGCCCACCGCTACCAGTGAGTTTGCAGACCTTGATAAAATGGTGGCGGCCGCCGAAGAGCTGTACGGACCTTATCAGTGGGAACGATACGATTTGCTGGTGCTTCCGCCCAGCTTTCCCTTCGGGGGAATGGAAAACCCCCGTTTAACATTTGTAACGCCCACCATTCTGGCCGGCGACCGAAGCCTGACCAGTCTGGTGGCCCATGAGCTGGCCCACTCCTGGTCCGGCAACCTGGTGACGAATGCCACTTGGAACGACTTCTGGCTGAACGAGGGCTTTACCGTTTACTTTGAGCGGCGCATTATGGAAAAGCTCTACGGCCGCCCCTACGCGGATATGCTGCAGGTACTGGGACACACCTCCCTGCTGCACACCCTGGCAGAGCTAGGCCCGGCCAGCGCCGACACCCATCTGCATTTGAACCTGGCCGGCCGCGACCCCGACGAAGGGCTGAATGAAATTGCCTACGAAAAAGGCGACTACCTTCTCCTGACCCTGGAGCACCTGGTGGGCCGCGACGAGCTGGATGCCTTTATTAAGGAATACTTTGCCCGGCACCGTTTTCAGTCTATGGATACCGCCTCGTTTTTGGCCTACCTCCGGCGCCAGCTGCTGAATCAGCATTCGGGCCTGGAAGAAAAGCTCCAGCTTTCGGCCTGGGTGGATGCCCCCGGCATTCCCACCGTAGCGCCGCCCGTAACCTCCGAGCGTTTCACGCTGGTAGAACAGGCCCGGCAGGATTGGCTGGACGGTACGCCCGCTACCCTGCTTTCCACCAAAGGCTGGAGCAGCCACGAATGGGTTCATTTCCTGCAGGGCCTGCCGGATCCGTTGTCTTCCGACAAGCTGGCCGAGCTGGATGCGGCCTTTCAGCTTACGCATTCGGGTAACTCCGAAATTCTGGCGGCCTGGTTTCCGCACACGCTGGCCGCTGGCTACCACCCCGCCGATGCCGCGCTGGAATCTTTTCTGACCCGCGTAGGGCGGCGCAAGTTTCTGGTGCCCCTCTACAAAGCACTTTTAGCCGCGCCCGATGGTCATGAGCGGGCGCAGGCCGTATATACGCAGGCCCGCCCCAACTACCACTCCGTAGCCAGTGGAACACTGGATGTTCTGCTGGGGCGTTCGTAAACCAAAGCCAACACCGCCGTTTTTTATGGCGCGAAGCTTGCCTGCAGGTACTAGCTTTGCCTTGTTGAGTAATAAAGTAGTATTTGAATTGAAAACACAAAAACCTCTTGGGAAACTGATTGCCGTTGGAGGCAATGAAGATAAGGGCACTTACTCCAGCCCCCGGGTACGGAAGAAGTACTACCTCAATTTCTTTGAGCTGGGCATTCTGAAGCGGGTGGTAACCGAGTCGCACAAAACCGACCCGCGCATTGAGGTGGTGACCACGGCTTCCATGATTCCGGTGGAAGTGGGTACTATCTACACGTCATCCTTCGGGATGCTGAACTGCCACAATGTGGGCGTGATGGATATCCGCACCCCGGAAGACGCGCGCCTGCCGGAATACCTGGAGCGCCTGCGCACCTGCGACATTATCATGTTCAGCGGGGGCAATCAGTCCCGGCTGAAACAAATGTTTGGCGACAGCCCGTTTCTGGACCTGCTGACCAGCCGCTATTACACGGAGCCCAACTTTGTGGTGGCTGGCACAAGTGCCGGCGCCATGGCTATGTCGCAAATCATGATTACCGGCGGTAGTGTGCCGGATGCCCTTCTGAAAGGTGCCGTTAAAATCGGAACCGGCCTGGCCCTGATTGATGATGTGGTGATTGACTCCCACTTTGTAAAGCGGGGCCGCTTTGGCCGTTTGATTGAAGCCGTCAGCCTGCATCACAAGCTCATTGGCATTGGCCTGGGCGAGGATACCGGCGTGCTGATTACAGATGGCAATCTGATTGAAACCATCGGCTCCAACCTGGTTATTATTATGGATGGCCACAACATAGGCCATAACAACGCCCCTACCGTGAAGAATGGCACTGCCCTTTCTTTGGAAGGTATGACGATGCACGTGCTGGCGAAAGGCAACGTGTATGATATCGAGGAACGGCGCTTTTACTGCGACCGGCAAACGCACCAGCAACACATGCTTACGCTGGCGGAAAGCTCGCACGCGGGCCATTAGTCCCTCCTTCAGCCCAATAAAAAAGCCCGGCGTCCGAGACAGGATGCCGGGCTTTTTTGTTGGGCTGAAACAGGCAGCCACAATGCACCTATATATATAAGGAGTAGCTAGTCGGCGTAAATACCAATTTCCAGGGGAGAGTTAGAGGTGCGGCTGGCCCGGTACATTCCTTCGGAGTTGAAGGGCAAAGAGATGTTGCCAGCGGCATCTACCGCCACCAGGCCGCCCTCGCCCCCACCGGCGCCAGCTTATCGTGCACCACAATGCGGCAGGCTTCTGCCAAACTTAGGCCGCGGTATTCCATGAGGCAGGAAATATCATGGGCCACTACGGCGCGCAGGAAAAACTCGCCGTGCCCGGTGCAACTGATGGCGCAGGTAGCGTTATCGGCAAAGGTACCGGCCCCGATAACGGGCGAGTCGCCGATGCGGGAGTAGCGCTTGTTGGTCATGCCGCCGGTGCTGGTGGCGGCGGCCAGGTTGCCATACCGGTCGCGGGCTACGGCGCCCACGGTGCCCATCTTCTTTTTGGGATCTTCCGGGAAAGCGCCGGGCTCTACCAGGGGCGCCGGCTCTTTTACCGCCTGGCTATGGTCCAGACGTACGCGGCCCTCCAGAATGGCCTCCTGTAACTGGTCGTAGCGGTGCTGGGTAAAAAAGTAGGCGGCGGGTTGCGTAGGCAGGCCGTGCTCCTTGGCCAGCTCATCGGCGCCGGGCCAGGCCAGCAGTACGTGCTCCGTATGCTCCATCACCAGGCGGGCGGCCTGAATGGGGTTTTTCACGGTGCGCACGCCGGCAACCGCGCCGGCGGCGCGGTTGCGGCCGTCCATAATGGCGGCATCCATTTCGTGGTGGCCATCGTGGGTGAACACGGCGCCGCGGCCGGCATTAAACAAAGGGCAGTCTTCCAGCGAGCGGACAGCCATTTCCACGGCATCGAGGGCGGGCCCACCGGCCTCCAGTACCGCATAGCCAATTTCCAGGGCCGACTGCAGCGCGGTGCGGTAAGCTTGTTCCTGGGCAGCCGTCATGCGGGCCCGTGCTATGGTTCCGGCCCCGCCGTGTAAGGCCAGCGCCAATTCATTTATCATAAGAGTACTACCTGCAAGGTGAAAAATACGTAGCTAAGCCTACGGCCCCGGGCCGGGCAAGTTGACAGCCCAGGTGCCGGTAGGGTCATTTTTTTTTCGTAGGTTTGACCTACTGTTTTCACTTCCCCAAACTATCCTTTCTTATGGCTTACGATGCTACCGGCCGCCTGCACGAAATTTTTGACGAGCAGCAGGTGAGCGAGAAATTCCGCAAGCGCGAATTCGTGCTGGAAGTTATAGATGGCCAGTACCCTGAGCATATCAAATTCCAGTTGGTACAAGACAAAACCGCTCTCATCGACCAATACAAAGTGGGCGACGAAGTTAAGGTAACTTTTAACCTGCGCGGCCGCGGCTTCAACAAAAACGGCCAGATGCTGTACTTCACCAACCTGGAAGCCTGGAAGCTGGAACCCGCTTCCGGTGGTGCCAGCGGCGGTGGTGCTTCAGCTGGTGGCTACAATCAGCAGCAAGCCGCACCACGTCCGGCTGCCAACCAGAACCAGAATCTGCGCGCTCAGCCTTCGGCGGCTCCTATTGCCGGCGACGACGACAACGACCTGCCTTTCTAGGTTTCATCAGCTTCGCTTTCCACAAACAAAATGCCGCTCTCTCCGGGGAGCGGCATTTTGTTTTGCTAAAAATCAATAAATGGTAAACTCAGGGCCCGTCTTTACACGTTTATGCGGCAGAGTTTCGATTTTTTATTTCCAATGGCCTCCTCCCCCTCCATTTCTGACATGCACGGCAAAACGGTTTTGATTACCGGGGCCTCGGGGGGTATTGGCCTGGCTACGGCCCGGCAGCTGGCCCGGCAAGGCGCCCGCCTGGTGCTGGTGTGCCGCAACCCGGAAAAAGCCGAGCTGGCCCGGGCCACGGTGCAGGAGGCCGCCGGGCCGGAAACCCCCGTGGATGTACTGCTGTGCGACTTATCCCTGCTGCGCAACGTGCGCACCCTGGCCGCCGAGGTGGCCCGGCGCTACCCCCGGCTGGATGTGTTGATTAATAATGCCGGCATTATGCCCGGGCCGCTTACCGTGACCGAAGAAGGCCATGAGCTGAGCTGGGTAACAAACCATCTGTCGGTGTTTACGCTGACCAACTTATTGCTACCCCAGCTGATGGCGGCGGAACAGGCCCGCATTATTACGCTGGCCTCAGAAGCGCATTGGCTGGGCCAGATTGAAGCCTCGCAGGAAGCCCGCAACGACCCGCATAAATACAGCGCCATTACAGCTTACTGTGATTCCAAGCTGGCTAATATTCTGTTTACCAACGAGCTGGCTCACCGCCTGGAGCTCACGGGCATTACGGCCAATTGCGTACACCCCGGCATGGTGAACTCAGGATTGATGAACCCGCAAACGCCGTTGCTGATGAAATCGATGTGGTACATGGCCCTGCCGTTTATGATCAGTACCGAGCGGGGGGCCCAAACCAGCATTTATCTGGCCTCCGCCCCGGAGGTAGCGCGCATCAGCGGTAAATATTTCAAGCGAAATAAGCCCGGCCGCAGCTCCGCCAAAGCCCAGAGCCGAGCCGAAGCCAGCCGGCTTTGGCGCATTTCAGAAGAAGAAACCGGTATGGAGTAAGCTCGCCAGGCGGCCAAATCAGATTAACCGCCGTGCTGCTGAGCTGTTGTAGCGGTACTGGTTATTACCACTTTTTCAGGCCTCGTCATTTACTATTTCCCATGTCTGAACTGCTGGAGTTGATTGCGCAGGGCGAGGGGGAACGGCTGGAATTCAAAAAGAAAACCACCCACCCTACCCGCATTGCCCGCACCATCGTATCGTTGGCTAACACGCACGGCGGCCAGGTGCTGGTGGGGGTAGATGATGATGGACGCGTGGTGGGCGTGCGCGAACCTGAGGAGGAAATGTATGTGTTGCGGCTGGCCTCAGAGTTGTACACAGACCCACCGGTGCCGCTGGCCTTTGAGGAAGTGGAGGAAGATGGCCGCACCGTACTAATTGTAACGGTGCGCGAGAGTGCGCACAAGCCCCACCGGGCGCAGGTGGCCGATGGCGACTGGCGTGGCTATGTGCGCGTGCGCGACGAAAGTGTGCAAACCAGTCAGCTCACTGAAAAATCCCTGACGCTGGATGACGCGCCCGGCCTGGAGAAGCTGCCTTTAAATAAGGAGGAGCTGGCCGTGCTGGATTATCTCAGCAAAAATCCGCGGATTACGCTGGCGCAGTACATGAAGCTGCTCAACATTGGCCAGCGCCGCGCCCACCGCACCCTCATTAAGCTCACGCTGCACGGCTACATCAAGCACCACGACAAACAGAAAGAAGTGTACTACACGCTGTAAGTGCCAAGCTGGTCTGTTATCAGAATCGTTCCTGACAGCAGTACTGGCCAGTCCTAATGAGTTACAAACACAGCCGCCGCCAGATCTGGTAAATCTGGCGGCGGCTGTATTATGTCGAAAAGTTAATCCTGGCGGCTGTCGCGGGCTTTTTTCTTCTCTTCCTTAGCGGCCTTCTTTTCCTTAGTTGTTTTAGCAGGCTCCTTCTTTTTTTCTTTGCGGGGTTCTTGTGCTTTTGCCATGATGGAGAGGACTGAGGTAAGTAAATCGGGTTTTAGTGCCTAACGAGAAGGCGGCTTTCTGTGTTGTGGAGGGGCCTATTTCAGGGCCGGCAAATACCGCTCGCGCAGCAATTGCAGGTGGTGGGCCTCATGGCCGGGAATAATATAGGCCAGGGCCTGCACGCTTACCGGGTTATTGCTGGCGGAGCCCAGGCGCTCAAAGGCATCGGGCTGGAAAGAGCGCAACAGGCTGAGCGTGGCAGCCCGCACGGTATCATACTCCTGCAGAATATCGGTCAGGACGCGGGCATTCGCTCCGGAGGCGGGCACGTAGCTGTCCTGATCGAAGCCGGGCAGCGGCTGCTGGTCGCCGCGCGCAATGCGTAACGCGCGGTAGGCGAAAATGCGCTCCGTATCCATCATGTGCACCAACGACTCTTTAATAGTCCATTTGCCGGGCGCGTAGGCAAACAGAGCCTGATCATCGGTGAGGGGCTCCAGAAGCTGGCGTAGCTCCCGGGGTTGCTGCTCCAGAAAGGCCAGGGGGTCGGCGTCGGCCGGAATCAGGCGAACGTAGGTATCGTAGTAGGGGGCGTACTGGCCGGCAGTGGGGCGGTTGGTAAGCATGCGGCTGGATAACGGAGGGGAAACATGAAATGCAGGACAATGTACAGAGAGTTGGCAAAACGGATGCCTGGCAGCCATTATTCATGAAGCATATTCACCCAATCAGATGCTACCTGCATTAGCATATATTTAATAAATCCTCGTTTTGGTAACATTCCCTTAATCTTAGACTATTTTTGGGCCAGTACTTTTGCTTTTCAGTAATTCTTAATCCATTACGCATGAAAAACACTTTACTCTTTCGGTACCTGACGGGCTGTGCGGCGGTGCTGCTTTCCGCCGGTAGCGCCATGGCTCAGGTATCCCTGGGTACCAGCCCCTACACGGAAACCTTTGATGGTATCGGAACGGAGCTTCCCACGGGCTTCTCGGTTTATACGGGAGCAAGTGCTACGGCCCCGGGAACACCGGTTGCTACCTTTAGCACGGCTAAAGTGGCCTGGAATAACACCAGCGGCGCTTTCAAAAACTTTGCTTCCGCTGATGGTCTTACGCAGACCGCTACCGCAACAGAGCAGGATGCCTCCACAGATCGGGCACTGGGTCTGCGCCAGACTGGCTCCGTTGGTGACCCCGGCGGGGCTTTTGTTTTTACGATTGAGAACACCACGGGGAAAACCAACTTCAACCTAAGCTTTAAGCTGCAGTCGTTGGATGTGGCCTCCACCCGTACCACTACCTGGGTAGTTGATTATGGCGTGGGTGCTACACCGTCTGCCTTTACCGCAGTAGGCAGCACAGTAACCACGGGTGGCAGTACCTTCTCTAACAACACCATTACCGTTGACTTTGAAAATAAGCTGGATAACCAAACCGGCCCGGTATGGATTCGCATTGTTGCTCTGGCTTCTACTTCCGGCTCGGGCAGCCGTGCCTCTACTGCCATTGATGATTTCTCGCTGAGCTGGACGGCGGGCACTTCTACCACCCCTACCCTGTCCGTAACGCCTAACACCCTGAATCTGGGCCGCCAGACCATAGGGGCCGCCTCCGCCGGTGTTCCTTATACCCTCACTGCCGCCAGCCTGACCGCCGATGCAACTGTGACGGCTCCTGCCCCTTTTGAGGTATCAAAAGACAATACTACGTTTGCTACTTCGGTCACCTTTACGCCGGCGGAGCTTACGGCCGGCCTGCCCGTGTATGTGCGGTTCACCCCCACTGCCAGCGGCACGGTTTCGGGTACCATCACCAACGCCAGCACCGGCGCCAATGATAAAACGGTAACTGTGAAGGGCTACGGGGTTGACCCCAACGACAACCTTTTCTCCTTTGATGACTGCTCCGGCACGGACTTCGATGGCTGGATGGCCTACAGCGTAACGGGCACCCAGACCTGGGCCTGCACCACTTTTGGTCATGATGCCGCCGATGCTGCCGGCAAAGACAGCAAGCCTTATGGCGTGCAGATCAACGGCTATTCCAGCGGCAATAAGGAAAACGAAGACTGGCTTATCTCGCCGGCTTTGGCGCTGAGTGCTACCGATTATCCCCTGCTCTCGTTCTGGAGCCGCGTGGCCTTTACCGGCCCCGGCCTGGCGCTGCGGGTTTCTACCAACTACACCGGCACCGGCGACCCTAACGCCACCGGCGTAACCTGGACCGACCTGAATGCTGATTTCGCCACCGGCGACACCTGGATGGATTCCGGCGACATCGACCTCTCGGCCTACAAAGGCAAAACCGTATACCTGGCCTTTGTTTACACCAGCACCACCACCGGCGCCGCCCGCTGGACGCTGGACGATGTGCGCCTGCGCAAATCCAGCACGCCGGCCGCCACCATCCTGGCCGCCACCCCCGAGCTATTGGACTTCGGCTATCAGTTGGTGAACACCGGTGGTAACAAGACCTTTGTGGCCACGCTGAAAAACCTCACGGCCAACGCCACTATCATCTCCAGCAACCCGGAGTTTGTGCTCTCCAAAGATGGCACCACCAACTTCGTTTCTTCCCTTACCTATACCCCCGCCGAAGCGGCCCAGGGCAAGGTTACGGTGAAGGTTCTGTTTATGCCTACCGTATCCATGGCCACCTACAAAGGCACTGTGACCATTGCCTCGGAAGGCGCCACCAGCGCTACGGTAGCCCTGCAGGGCAACACCATTGAGGCAGCCCAGACCCTGGAAGTTGTTAACTGGAACATGGAATGGTTTGGCTCGCCTGATCAGAATCCCAAAGATGACAACCTGCAGCAGGAAAACGCCGCCAAGATTCTGAAGGAGCTGAATGCCGATGTATTTGCGCTGGCCGAAGTAGTGGATACCGTACGCCTGGGCACCATTGTACGGCAGCTGGGTGGCTATAAGTACATGGTGTCGGACTTTGGCTCTAACGTAACCGATGATAACTCATATGCCAAGGCCCAGAAGCTGGCCTTTGTATACCGCGCCTCCGTGGTGAAGAACCCTACGTTCACCGGCCTGCTGCGCTGCACCTCCTGCGACGATTACGGCTACTGGGCATCGGGCCGCTTCCCTTACCTGATGGAGGCTGATGTAACCCTGAACAATGTAACGCAGCGCATCAACTTCATCCTGATTCACGCCAAAGCCAACGTAACGCCTCTGGCCGAGTCCTACGACCGGCGCAAAAAGGGTGCGGAAGCCCTGAAGGCCAAGCTGGACGCCGACTTTGCTACCAAGAATGTGATTATCCTCGGCGACTTCAACGACGACCTGGATAAAACCATTACCACCGGTATCAGCACCACGGCTTCTTCTTACAGCGCTTTCACCGAGGATGCTACCAACTACACGGCCGTTACGCTGCCCCTCAGCCTGGCCGGCGAAAAGTCGACGGTTTCCTACAATGATATCATCGACCACGTGGTGCTGTCCAATGAGATGGCGCAGTTCTACCTGCCCGGCTCCGCCCGCATCCGCACGGATGTAGCCGCCATGATTGAGAACTACGGCACCACCACCACCGACCACTATCCGGTGATGACGCGCTACAATACGGCCAACGTTGCCCTGCCTAACAAACAGGCCGCGGCAGCGCAGAACCGCCTGCTGAGCGTGTACCCCAACCCCGCCAGCACCGCCGTACGGCTGCAGTTGGCCCAGGCTGGCGCTCAGGCAGTACGCCTGCAGGTAAGCGCCATTGATGGCCGCACGGTGGTAGAAGCTACCGGCACTCTGGAACAGGTAAATCAGCGCCTGAACCAGCAGTTCAGCAAGCTGCGCTCCGGCCTGTATATCCTTCGCATCACCAGCGGTAGCAAGGTGTATACCCAGCGTTTGCAGAAGCAATAAGCTCCTCTGACACTTTTAAAAAAGCCCGCCGGTTTCGGTGGGCTTTTTTTATGCGCTTCTGCCGGCAACAACACCTGGCCCACTGGCACGTACATGCAGTCGTACTCTTCTTTCCATTCGATTTATTTCCTTATGTCAACTCTTGCCGAAAAAGGGGTGAAAATTGCCAAGAATGCCGTGTTCAGCCTGTTCTTAAAACGGGCTACCCGGCTGCTGGGCAAACCCTTTGCCGTAGCCGTTGCCCTGCGCGAAGTTGCCGCCAAGCTGGATGATGAAAACAGCAAAAAAGGCCCCTTCCAGCAAACCATTGACATGGTGCGCACCCTCATCCGGTTGGTAAACGCTTATGTAACGGGCACTTACCGCCGCATCGAAACCAGCACCATTATTTCCGGGCTGGCCGTGCTGCTGTACGTTCTCTCCCCGCTGGACCTGGTGCCTGACTTTATTCCGGTTGTGGGTCTGATGGATGATCTGGCTCTGATCAGCTGGTTTATCAGCAAGTTCCGGGATGAGCTGGTCAGCTTCCAGGAATGGGAACGTACCCACGCAACTGAGGCTGCGGCCGTTGCCGCGGCCGTGCCCGCCGCTACCGATGCTACCATAACCGGTGCGGTGGCAGAGCTGGGTCATTCCTAAGCACCGCCTTCCGACTTTACTTTATTTGCGTTGGGCGCCGTCTTCCATTGGGGAAGGCGGCGCTTTTCGTTTCCTTCGTGCTGCTATGGTATACTCCTTGTTTCCGCACATCCGGCTAAGGCACGCTTTCCGCCTGATGCTCTGTCTCTTGCTGTTTAGTTTTCAGACGGCCGGTCAGACGGCCACTACCAGCATTCTGCTACAGCCCGAGGCCATTTTTGATGGCGAAACCCTGCATCCTGGCTGGGTAGTACTAGTGGAAGGCGACAGGATAAAAGCCTGCGGACCGGCCGACCGGATTACGGCACCAGCGGGGGCGCACACCTTGGAGCTGCCCGGGCTCACCTTACTGCCGGGCTTAATTGAGGGCCACTCCCACCTGCTGCTGCACCCCTACAACGAGGCCACCTGGAATGAGCAGGTGATGCAGGAATCCCAGGCGCTGCGGGTTGCCCGCGCTACGGTGCATGCCCAGAAAACCCTGCTGGCCGGCTTCACCACTACCCGCGACCTGGGTACGGAAGGCGCCGGCTACGCCGATGTCTCGCTAAAGCAGGCTATCAACGAAGGTATTATCCCGGGGCCGCGTATGCTGGTAGCCGGCCCGGCGCTGGTGGCCACCGGCAGCTACGGCCCCAAGCTTACGGCTGATGTTGCCGTACCACAGGGGGCGCAGGAAGCTGATGGAATTGATGGCCTTGTGCGGGCTGTGCGGGAGCAGATAGGCAAGGGAGTTGATATTGTTAAAGTATACGCCGACTACCGCTGGGGCAAAGATGAGCCCAGTCGGCCTACTTTTTCCCAGGAGGAGCTTACCCTCCTTGTGCAGACGGCCCGGAGCGCCGGCCGCCCCGTGGTAGCCCACGCCAGCACTCCGGAAGGCATGCGCCGCGCCATGCTGGCCGGCGTAGAAACCATTGAGCACGGCGACGGCGGCACGCTGGAAGTGTTTCAGCTGATGAAGAAAAAAGGCGTGGCCCTCTGCCCCACCGTAGCCGCCGGCGACGCCAGCGCCCAGTACAAAGGCTGGCGCAAAGGCCAGGACCCGGAGCCGGAGCGCATTCAGGAAAAGCGCCGCAGCATGGCCGCGGCCCTGCGCAGTGGAGTAGCCCTGGCCATTGGCGGCGATGTAGGCGTGTTCACCCACGGCGACAATGCCCGGGAGGCCGAGCTGCTGGTGCACGAATACGGAATGAAGCCGCAGGCCGTAGTGGCGGGCCTCACCAGCGGCAACGCCCGCCTCTTCCACCTACCAGACCGTGGCCGCCTGGCCCCCGGTCTGCTGGCCGATATTATAGCCGTGCAGGGAAACCCCACGCAGGATATTCAGGTCCTGCGCCGCGTGCAGCTGGTGATGAAAGGTGGGGTACTGTATAAGCAGCCCTAGGCTTATGGCCACTCTACGCCTACGGCGGCCAGCTGCGTCGCATACTTATCATACAGCACTTGTAGGTCGTGGCCATGCTTGTCGGCATCTACTCCTATGCTGATGTTGCTGGTATGAAAGCGGTGCAGGTGGCTGATGTGCGGACAAATAACGGGCAGGTGCCCGGCCAGCAGAAACCGCACGTACAGGTCCAGATCTTCGGCCATGGCCAGCTCCTCATCGTACCCTTTCACCTCCTGAAACAAGGCGTGGCTGTAGCAGACGTTGCCCTGAATAAAATGCTCGGCTTTAAAAATAGCGCGCAGCATATCAGCCGGAGAATCAAACTGCCAGGCGTAATAATCCTCGTTGGGCAGGTAGCGCCGTTCCTGGTCAATGCGCAGAAAATCAGCCACAAACCATTGGGCGGCGGGGTTGCGGGTCACTTCCGCGCCATAATGGTAGAGAGTGCGCTGCAGCAGCAGGTCGTCGTCGTCCAGGGGTACAATCCAGGCATCGGCAGGGGCGTGCTTTATCAGTAGGTTGCGGGCCGGGCCGGGCAGCAGCTTTTGCTGGCTGGGCCAGTAACGGAGCGCTAAACCCGGTTGCCCGGCGGCTTCCTGCAGCCAGCTGGCTGAGCCATCGGTGCAGGCATTTTCACAAATGAGGTGTTCAGCGGAAATTTTAAGCGGAGCCAGCACGCTGGCCCTTACGCTGGCAACGGCTTCCGGCAGAAACTGCAGGCGGTTGTGCGTGGGAGTAATTACGACGAAGTGCATGGGTGCTCTATCGGATATAGGCCAAAAAAGTTACTCCCGCGGCGGGCAGTCAACTTTCCACTTGTATCCGGCGTTAGCTAACCAAGTGTCTCTAGCTTCTATGTCCAAGTTCGTTGTATCGGTGCGGCTCCCGGAGTTCTTCGATGAGGAGTTTGTTGCCCTTATTCCGGCTCACCGCACCTTTGTCAATCAGCTGATTGAGCAAAGCGTGGTAGAGGTGTATGCCATCAGCGCCGACCGTTCCCGGGGCTGGATAACGATGAACGGACCGTCCAGCGAAGCTGTTCGGGCTATTGTAGAGCAGCTGCCCCTGTACCGGTTCTTTAAGCAGATTGAAATTGATGAGCTGTTTTTGTTTGATAGTTCGGCCTCCCGGTTTCCTCGCATCAGTCTGAATTAGGTATATTTCTGCTTGCCGGGCTTCGGCCTGGTTTATGCAGAAGGCCTGCTTATGTGTTTTGTTTTCAATTGTCTATGACGCGTATTCTTCGGCAAACTTCTCTGGCTATTATCCTGGCAACTTTGCTGGGCGCAGCCTCTGCTCCGGCCGAAAAAATAACCACCGCCCAGCTGGTTACCCGCCTGAGCTCTTCTATCAGCAACCTCAAAACCCTGCGCTGTAATGTGCGGGCCCAGGAACGCATTGGGGGAAACTACCAGCAGGCGCGCACGCAAATGAAAATTGCCTACGCTCCGCTGCGCGTTTATCTGCGCAACCAGAAAGGCATTGAAGTGCTTTGGGTGCATGGGCAGAACGATGGTGATGCCTGGGTGTATCCCAACAGCTTTCCCTACGTGACCCTTAGCCTGGACCCCAACGGCACGCTGATGCGCAAAAATCAACACCACAGTGTGTTGGATGCCGGCTTTGGCACTATTGCCGAAATCCTGCACGGCTCCGGCAAGCGCCAGGATCAGGAGTTTGAGCGGAGCTTCCGCTACGCCGGCGACACGTTGGTAGCCGGGCGCCCGTGCTTTATTCTCCGCTCCGATTTTCCTCAGTTCCGCTACGTCAGCTATAAAGTAACCAAGCCCGAAACCCCCGCCCAGATTGCCGATAAATTTGGCAGTGGCGAGTACCGCATTCTGGAACGCAACCACCTCAGCCCCACCGAAGTGGTAGCCGCCGGCCGCACCCTGCAGGTGCCCAACGCCTACGGCCGCCGCACCATTGTGTGCGTGGATCAGAAGATGTTCCTGCCCATGGCCGTGCAGGTATTTGATGACAAAGGTCTGTTCGAGAAATTCGAGTTTTTCGATGTCATTGCCAATCAGCCTATTCCAGGGGCCGAATTCAGTAAGGATTATAAAGGCTACAAGCTGTAACCACGGCTTCACCTGGATTTCACGGCCCGCAGATTCTACAGATTGTTTACGGATGGAATTGATTCCACTTTAATTAAGTCCTAACAAAAAAAGCCTCGCAGACTGCGAGGCTTTTTTGTTATCGGGAATAGTCGTCCACAAAGTCCGTTACATCCGTCTAATCCGAATGAATAAGTGATTTAGCGGCGCATGGCTTTTTCAATTTCGTCCCACATGGGAGCCGGAATAGCTTCCAGCTTATTAAACTCGCCAGCCCCGTTCAGCCACTCGCCGCCGTCAATGGTCACTACCTCGCCGTTCATGTAGGCAGAGAAGTCGGATACCAGATAGGCGGCCAGGTTGGCCAGTTCCTGGTGTTCGCCCACGCGCTTGAGCGGCACGGAAGCGGCGGGGTCCAGCTTTTTGGCCAGCGGCTCCGGAAACAAGCGGCTCCAGGCGCCTTCGGTGGGGAAAGGGCCGGGTGCAATGGCGTTGGAACGGATTCCGTATTTAGCCCATTCCACGGCCAAGGAGCGGGTCATGGCCAGTACGCCGGCTTTGGCCGCCGCGGAGGGCACCACATAGGCCGAGCCTACGGAAGCATAGGTAGTAACAATATTGAGAATGGTACCGGGCTTTTTTTCCGCTATCCAGCGCTTGCCAAAGGCCAGCGTGCAGTTGTAGGAGCCTTTCAGAACGATATCTACTATGACATCAAACGCCTTGTGGCTGAGGCGCTCCGTAGGGCTGATAAAGTTGCCGGCCGCGTTGTTCAGCAGCACATCTGCCCCGCCAAAGGTGTCAATGGTGCGCTGGAGCATGGCTTCTACTTCATCGTACTTGCGCACGTCGCACTGCACGGCCAGCACGTTGCCGCCGGTTTGCTCGCGCAGTTCGGTGGCGGTTTTTTCCAGCACCTCCAGCTTACGGCTGGTAATGGTGACGTTGGCGCCCAGCTGCAGGAAATACGTGGTCATGGCGCGGCCCAGGCCGGTGCCACCACCCGTTACAACAATAGTTTTTCCTTGAAGGGCATTGTCGCGGAGCATGGGTTGGGCATAGGGATGCGTAGAGGCCATGGGTGAGTGGGGTTTAAATCAAAATAGGATGCAAGCAGCGCAATTACGCAAATTGCCGCGGCTTCCTGCAGAAAAGTAGTAATAGCTTTTTCCGACTTTTGTCCGATGCTTCCTTCTCCCACTTCCGCTGACTCGCCACAAACCATAGCAGTATTAGGCTGCGGCTGGCTGGGCCTCCCCCTGGCCAAGCACCTGCTGGCACACGGCTACTCCGTTATCGGCACTACTACCTCCCCCGAGCGCCTGCCTTTACTGAAAGAAGCCGGAATCAGCGCCCATCTGCTGCAGCTCAGCCCCACCCTTTCGGCTACTGATAGTACGCTGCAGCGGTTATTTTCCAAAGCCGACATCTTGGTGCTCAACGTCCCGCCGAGGGCTAAACAAGGCATTCCGTATTTGGATTTACTCCGCCCCGTAGCGGCGGCCGTGGTTGGTTCGCAGGTAAAGCAGATCCTTTTTGTCAGCTCTACTGGCGTGTATCCGGAAGCTAACCGCACGATGGAGGAACAGGATGCCGTGGCTTCCGCCGATTCCACCTCGGAGATGTTACAGGCCGAGGCACTTTTTCAGAACTTGCCCGGTATCAGCACCACCGTTATTCGCATGGCGGGGCTAATGGGGCCGGGCCGGGCGCCAGGCCGCTTCCTGGCGGGGCGCCAGGAGTTGCCGCAGGGAACGGCGCCGGTCAACCTGATTCATTTAGATGATTGTGTGGGCGTGCTGCATACCTTGATTGAAAACCCACAGCCGGCCCAAACCTTTAATGCCTGCGCCGCGCAGCATCCTCTGCGCCGGGAGTTTTACCCACTGGCGGCCCAGTCATTGGGGCTGGCACCACCCACCTTTGCTATGGATTCTCTGGAAGGCAGCAAAACCATCAGCAGCAGCAATTTACGGGCGGCAACCGGCTATCAGTTCCGGTATGATGATGTAGTGGCCGCCCTTGCTTTTTGCTAAAACGCAGCTCGGGCGCCAGCCGTGGCGTACCTTTGCCGGGTGACGAATGTAACTCATACTGTAGCCGTTCTGGGCGGCGGCGCGGCTGGCTTCTTCGGGGCTATTGCCTGCGCCGAAGCCAACCCCCTACTGACGGTGTATCTGCTGGAGAAAACCGGCAAGCTGCTCAGCAAAGTGCGCATATCCGGTGGCGGGCGCTGCAACGTAACCCACGCCGCCGACACCCCCGCACAGCTGGTGCAGCACTATCCCCGCGGTGCCAAACAGCTGAAAGAACCCTTCAAGCAGTTTGGCGCGCCGGACACGGTGCGTTGGTTTGCCAGCCGCGGTGTGCCGCTGAAGACCGAAGCGGATGGCCGGATGTTTCCCGTTACGGATTCCTCCGAAACCATTGCGCAATGCTTACTGGAAGCCGCGCGCAAAGCAGGCGTGCGCATTCTTACGCACACGGCTGTAGAGCGAATTGAACCCCAGCCCGAGGGTGGATTCCGGCTGCATCTGAGCGGAAATCAAGCGGAGCCACTGGCGGTAGACAAGTTGCTGGTTGCCACCGGCGGCGCACCCAAAGCGGAGCAGTATGCCTGGCTGCAGGCCCTGGCGCACAGCGTGGAAGCGCCGGTTCCGTCTTTGTTTACCTTCAACGTGCCACAGTCGCCGCTCAAAGAGCTGCCGGGCGTGAGCGTGCCGCAGGCGCGCGTGGTGCTGGCCGGCGAGAAGCTGGAATACCAGGGCCCGCTGCTCATTACGCACTGGGGTATAAGTGGCCCCGCCGTGCTCAAACTCTCGGCCTGGGGAGCGCGCCGCCTGGCCCAGCTGGGCTACACGGGTACGGCTCTTATCAACTGGATTCCGGAATATACCGAGGAAACCTTGCGCGATTGGCTGCACACTTTTCGTGCGGAAAACGGCCGCAAAGGCGTAGTCAGCAACGCCTTGCTGGGGCTCCCTCAACGGTTGTGGCGCGCCCTTACGGAACTGGCAGGCATAGGCCCGGAAACCCGCTGGAGTGACCTTCCTGCCAAGCAGCAAAACCGGCTCATAGAGGTACTGTTGCGCCAGCCTTTGGCCGTGCGGGGCAAAACCACTTACAAGGAAGAGTTTGTGACCTGCGGCGGCATTCCGCTGGCCGAAGTCAACATGAAAACCATGGAAAGCCGCCTGGTGCCGGGATTATATTTTGCCGGCGAAGTGCTTGATATTGACGGTATAACGGGCGGCTTCAATTTCCAGGCCGCCTGGACCACCGGGTATCTGGCCGGCCAGGCTATGGCCAATGCAGTATTACCGCAACTGAATAAATAACCGTTAAATCAGGAAAAGGGCCGGTGCCGGATAACGCGGCTGCATCAGGCATGCGCTTGATTTCACGAGGCACCTTCTTAACCCAGAAGGTGCCTGGCCCAATCTGGTGCTATAGCAAAGCTGATAAGTGCAACTTTGCAACCTTCCGGGCAAGTCGGCAGTAAAGGGAGACACAACCTAGAACCTCAACTCCTAAACTCCTACCCCATGGAAGCCAAAGCAACCCAGGCCCTCGTAAACGAACTGATTGAAACTCTAAAGGACGGCCAGAAAGGCTATGCTGAAGCCATGACCGACGTGGAAGATGCACAGCTGAAAGACACGTTTAAGAAATATGCCGCCCAGCGGGCCAGCTATATCACGGAGCTGGAAGACCAGATGTTTAAGCTGGACCTGAAGCCAGACGAAGAAAGCTCCATCACCGGCACCGTACACCGGGCCTGGATTAATCTGAAAGGTGCCCTCACCAGCAAAGACAACAAGAGCATTCTGAGTGAGTGCGAGCGTGGGGAAGACTACGCCAAAACCGCTTATCAGACGGCCCTGAAAGCCCAGGACCTGCCCGGCACGTTGAAAACTGTGATTGAAAAGCAGTACCAGGGTGTGCAGGAAGCGCACAATAACATCCGGGCCATGCGCGACTCGGCTAAGTAAGCCCTCAGATTTAACGGATTGGTAACCGGATATAACGGATACCGTTCGATAAATTCTATCAACAAAAAAGCCCCTCAAATGAGGGGCTTTTTTGTTGGCCTTGATGGAGGTAACACGCACATAATGGGTGTTATCCGTTTACCCATCCATATAATATGGTTTGTTCTATTCGCCGTAGCCGCCGTCGCGCTTGCCTTTGTAGCCGCCGCCGGAGCCGCTGCCGCCTTTGTAGCCGCCACCGTAGCTGCTGCCACCGCGGTTACCGCCGTAGCTGCTGCCGCCTTCGCGACGCTCGCCACCTTTGTAGCCACCGCCATAGCTGCTGCCGCCACGGTTTCCACCGTAGCCGCTGCCACCTTCGCGCCGGTCACCACCTTTGTAGCCACCGCCGTAGCTGCTGCCGCCTTCGCGACGCTCGCCGCCAAATCCACCGGGACCACGACGGGCCGGACGGTTCTCATTGGCGCCACCGAAGCCGCGGGTGTTGCCTTCCTGCTGCGCATCACCTTCCTGGCGCGGCGTAGCAATGTTGAAAGCTACCGGGCGGCCCTGAATGGAGCTGCGACCCAGCTGGTCAATGATTTCCTGTACGAAATCATTCGGTACTTCTACAAAGCTAAACTTGTCGTACAGGGCAATGTCCCCTACTTTGCCGGCCGTGAGGCTGGTGTTCTCGGCAATCAGGTCTACAATGTCGCGGGGGTGCAAACGGTCCTTCTTACCCATGGTAACGAAGAGGCGCGTGAAGCCGGCGCGGGCAGCACCCTGGGTGCGGCTGGCATCCAGACTTTCCTGCGCACGCTTGTCTTCCTTCATCGTCATTTTGAGCAGGGCGGCGGCAATGTCAAGTGACGTTACTGCCTCTTCCTGGTCCTGATCGATGAGGCGCTGTACGCGGGCCAGATATTTGTCCAGGTTGCCCTTCACAATGACCTCCTTAATGGAGTTCAGCATGAGGGTGGTTTTCACCTCCGACACATCTTCAAAGGAAGGCACGCGCTCCTGCTTGATGGTGGCTTTAGTGAAGCGCATGATGTCGCGCAGCTTGTAAATGTCGCGGCCGCTCACGAAGGTGAAGGCTTTGCCCAGTTTACCAGCGCGGCCGGTACGGCCAATGCGGTGCACGTAGTATTCTTCGTCGGCGGGCAGGTCGTAGTTCACTACTACTTCCACGTTGTCCACGTCGATGCCGCGGGCGGCTACGTCGGTAGCTACCAGGATTTCGAGGGTGCCTTTGCGGAATTTATCCAGCGTGTTCTGGCGCTGCTGCTGGCCCATGTCGCCGTGCAGACCTTCGGCGAAATAGCCTTTCGCCTGCAGGTCGCCCACAATCTCGTCTACCATGCGCTTCGTGTTTGCGAAGACGATGCCCGACTTGATGTTGTACATGTCGATGAGGCGCGTCAGGACGTCCTTCTTCTGGGGACCACGCACCTCGAAGTAGCTCTGCTCGATGTTGGTAACCGTCATTTCCTGATGGTTTACCTTCACAATCTGCGGATCCTTCTGGTAGCGCTTGGTCATCTCCATGATGGGCTTGCTCATCGTGGCGGAGAAGAATACCGTCTGGCGGTCCTCAGGCATTTTCTTGAGCACCGTCTCGATGTCGTCGCGGAAGCCCATGTCCAGCATTTCGTCGGCCTCATCGAGGATGATCATCTTGCAGGAGTCGAGCTTCAGGGTACCACGTTCGATGTGGTCCATTACGCGGCCAGGGGTACCAATTACAATCTGCACACCGCGCTCCAGGGCGCGGAACTGCCGGTCGTAGCTGGAGCCGCCATAGATTGGCACTACGGCCAGGCCTTTCTTGTATTTACCCAGTTTCTGGATTTCGCCTGATACCTGTACGGCCAGCTCGCGGGTGGGGCAGAGCACCAGGCACTGCACTTCGCGGGAGTCCGTATCAATGCGCTCAATGGCGGGGATGGAGAAGGCGGCCGTTTTGCCGGTACCCGTCTGGGCCTGGCCAATTACGTCGCGGCCCTGCAGCAACACCGGAATACCGGCGGCCTGAATGGGGGATGCTTCTTCGTAGCCTACTTCCGCAATAGCGCGCTGCATTTCTTCAGAGAGCGTCAGCTCACTGAACTTCATTTTTTCCGATTCTTTTTCCATGTCGATGGTTATGGAGAGTGTATAGCTCTGAAAACAGCGAATTCAGCGACGCTCTTCTCCCACTCTACAACAACGACAAGTGACGGAAGCAACGGACGGAAGATAAAGCCGGCCTACAATTTTTTACTGGGCAGCTACAGCTGCGCGGAACAGGGCCGTTCTCAATGCGGCTGCAAAGGTACGTAAAAGATTACAATTTTGCCAGATGAGCTTGAATTATGCATCTATCCTTTACGAGCAGAATAATGGATAGCCGCCGAAATATCCTGCGAACTGAGGTTCTATTACAGCGCGAAGCGCCAGATGGATAGTAGCGCGAAGCGCCGGCTTCGCGCACGAGCGCAGCGAATAGCCGGAAACGCGCCGCTTGTACTAACGCCGTAGTAACTCGCGCTGCTCGTGCGCGAAGCCGGCGCTTCGCGCTACTATTCACGGCATAAAAAAAAGGCACTCCTGAGGAGTGCCTTTTAAAGGTCGTTTCTAGTTCTTAGATAACTAACGACGACTAGACTAAGCCAGCTGTACTTTCACAGCGTTCAGGCCTTTTTTGCCCTGAGCTACTTCGTACTGAACTTTGTCGTTTTCACGAATCTCGTCTACGAGCAGGTTCGTTACGTGTACGAAGATGTCTTCGCCAGTTTCGTCGTTTTTGATAAATCCGAAGCCTTTGGCGTCGTTGAAGAATTTTACAGTTCCCGTCTGCATGTTGGAAGGATATAAGGTTTCGTTAAGAAATGGGTACTGTACTACTGCTGAAACCTTGTTTATTCGGCAAGCTAAGCGAGACTCATCTTCTTAAGTTGCGTCAAATATACAACTTCTCTTAGAAGTTCCACCTAGTTATCAGTTGTTGTCTGTACTTAACCCAACTTTATTTTGCACTCTATGCCGGTACCAGCTCCCGCACCCTTTTTCTTCTCCCATATCATCCGGGTGCAACCGTCGGATATTGATGAGCTGAACCACGCCAACAACGTGCAGTACGTGCGCTGGGTACAGGACACCGCCGGAGCCCACTGGCTGGCTGCTTTCCCTTCCGGAGAGCGGGAGAAGTACATATGGGTGGTGCAGGAGCACCGCATAAAGTATTTGCGCCCGGCACTGGAGGGCGAAGAGCTGCGCTGTTCTACCTGGCTGGGCGACGTGCGCGGGGCCTTGTCGCAGCGGTTTACCCGGATAGAGCGCATCTCCGATAATGTACTGCTGTGCGAAGCCCAAACCTGGTGGGTTTTACTGGACCCCGGCACCGGCCGGCCCCGCCGCATAGAATCACACGTGATACAACGTCTTAAGGAGCCTTTGTCATAGCCTTTTAGAGTTAGTATAGGAACTATCTTATTGCCTTCCGGCGGGCAGTAAAGGCCAAACAGGCCCTGGTACGTTGGCATGTACCAGGGCCTGTTTAACTTTTAAAATAACGCCGGTAGGTTACCGGCCGCCACGGGCGTTGCGGGCGTGCCCTTCCGAATCACCATAATACCCGCCGTGGCCGGAGCGGCCACCGCGCCGGTCGTCGTCATCCTCGTGGCGGCGGCCATACTGACTGCGGTTCCGGTCATCGTCGGAGGACTGGAAACGGCCGCGCTCATCCCGGTCTTCATAGCGGGCACTGGAGCCGCGGCCACTGCCATAACCAGAGGAGCGGCTGCCCCGGTCGTCCTCGTCATAAGAAGCGTACTGACTGCGGCCGCGCGAGTTGCTTTCGTACATGTCGTTGCCGTAGCCCTGGCCCATCCCGAAATCGGAACGGCTGCTGCGGTATTCGTCGGCATCATTATAGCGGCTGCTGGCGCTACCGTAGGGGTTGCCCCAGCTCTGGCTGCGACTGCGGCGGCTGTCATCATCGGACTCGTAGCGGCCGTACTGATTGCGCGAACGGTCTTCGTACTGGTCATGGCGGCTACCGCGGCCCATGCCGGAAGAGCCCGACGAACGGTCGCTCATGCCGCCATAGCCGGAGGAATTATAGCTGGAAGATCCGTAACCCGACGAGCCATAGCCACTTGCCCGGCCCAGGTCGTAGTCGGAGCGGTTGCGGTTTTGCGAGGAGCCATATTGGTTGCGCATGCCCCGGTCGTCATCTTCGTATCGTCCGGAGTACTGGCCGCGGCCGCGCATATCATAGTCGTCATCCCGATAATTGCTGCGGCGG